>NZ_JAPQNV010000009.1:0-128196 GCF_030397595.1 Janthinobacterium sp. SUN033 | reverse complement strand
CGCGCTACCTGCCGAATTACCTGGGCTGGCGCTGGATACTCGACGCCAGGCGTATCCGCTCACCAGAAACGTTATTGAAAGCAACGCTGGGAGCATTCCCACATTTGACGGTGACATAGCCAAGAAAAACGCCGGCCAGTGGCAACACTGTCCGGCGTTTTTTTATCGATTCAGCCTTATTTCAGCACCAGTTTCAACGCCGGTTTTTCACCGTAATCTTCATAGCGCTCGTTGATGCCGGCGATACAGAACGTGATTTCTTCCAGTAAATCAGGCACTTGCGCCTTCATGCTTTCGGCGTCCTGTACGACGATGTCGAGCACTTCGTTCGGCTTCAAACGGAACTGCGTCATGTTTTCGTCGTCGCGCAGGTAGCTGAGGCAATCGACCCAGGCATCCATGCTGTTGCCGTAAAACTCGGGGAAACCGAAGGCTTGCACGCATTGCCCGTGGAAGCTCGCTGCGTCGGTGATGTCTTTTCCATTCAGGATGGCAGTGGCCATGGTCTTCCTCAGTTCTTCAGCGACAGCACATCCTGCATGTCGAACAGGCCGGTGGGCTTGTCGGCCAGGAAACGCGCGGCGCGCAGGGCGCCGTGGGCGTAGGTGACGCGGCTGCTCGACTTGTGGCTGATCTCGATGCGCTCGCCGATGCCGGCAAACAACACCGTATGGTCGCCCACGATATCGCCGCCGCGGATGGTGGCAAAGCCGATGGTCGACGGGTCGCGTTCGCCCGTCACGCCTTCGCGGCCGTACACGGCGCATTCCTTCAAGTCGCGTCCCAGGGCGCCGGCCACCACTTCACCCATTTGCAGGGCCGTGCCCGACGGCGCATCGACCTTGAAGCGGTGATGGGCTTCGATAATTTCAATGTCGTAGCCTTCGGACAAGCTTTTCGCGGCCAGTTCCAGCAATTTCATGGTGACATTCACGCCCACGCTCATGTTCGGCGCGAACATGATGGCCGTCTTTTCGGCGGCGGCGGCAATGGCAGCCTTGCCAGCGTCATCGAAACCGGTGGTGCCGATGATCATCTTGATACCGTGCTCGGCGCAATACGCCAGGTGCTGCAAAGTGCCTTCCGGACGCGTGAAATCGATCAGGAAGTCGGCGTTCGCCAGTCCCTTCGCCAGGTCGGACTGCGTCAGCACGCCGGCCGGCTTGCCGAGGAAGGCGGCCGCATCCTGTCCGATCGACGGCGAACCGGCACGGTCGAGCGCGCCGGCCAGCACGGCGTCGGGCGCATTGCTGACCGCTTCGATCAGGATATGGCCCATGCGGCCGCTGGCGCCAGCGATGGCAATTTTCAGTTCAGTCATTTTATTCTCTTACAGCAACTTATTTGGTGGGTTCGGCAGCAGGTGCAGGCTCGGCGGCAGGCGCAGGCGTCACTTCCGGCTTGCTCACAGGAATGGCAGGAGCGGCATCGGCCGGCACGGGCACGGCGCTCGGCGCCACGGGCGACGGCACGGCGGCGGCTGGCGCGTCGGCCTTGGCGACCTTGGCGAACGGCGACGGACCGGCGATGCGGTCGATGTATTCTTTCTCCGTCGGCAAGTTACCGCCTTCGAAACGTTCAACCTTGCCATCCTTGCCGAAGTACACGACCACGCGGCTGCTGGTGGTTTCGCCACTGCCCCGTGCCAGGCGGAATGGATAATCCCAGCGGTCGGCATGGAAGATATCAGTCAGCAGCGAGGTGCCGAGGACGAAACGCACCTGGTCGCGCGTCATGCCCACTTTCAACTGGGCCAGCATCTCTTCGGAGACAAAGTTGCCTTGTTGAATATCAGGACGGTAGGGCGAGAAAAACCACATGAATTTTTGCAGCGGCGTAATGGTGGTCGTTTGTGCGCCCTGTTCGGGAACCAGTTCCTTGCCTTCTTTTTGAGCAGCTGCCGGCTTTTCGCCCAGGATGCCACGGTTGGCGCAGCCGGACATGGCCAGCGCGACACAGACCATGCCTGCCAAGACTGGTGCTCGAAATGGAATACGGTGCCAGAGAGATGGCAATACAGCCGGTGTTACGCGCATAAATGACCTCAATTGGATGAACAAAACGCCAGGAGTGACCGGCCCGCCAAAAAAAAGCATATTTTGGCACTCCCCGACAAAACGCTATATGATAAAGCACCTGACCCACATACGAGCAACAAACATGAGTAACAATCCTAGTGATCTCAAGGCAAGCGGCCTGAAAGCCACCCTGCCACGGCTGAAGATACTCGATATCTTCCAGAGTAGCCCGGTACGCCACCTGACCGCGGAAGACGTCTACAAGATTCTGCTGGCCGACAATATGGATGTCGGTTTGGCAACTGTCTATCGCGTCCTGACGCAATTCGAACAGGCCGGCTTGCTCAATCGCAACCATTTTGAAACCGGCAAGGCGATTTTCGAGCTCAACGAAGGCTCCCACCACGACCATCTGGTGTGCCTCGACTGTGGCCGGGTCGAAGAATTCTTCGACGAAGACATCGAAGTGCGCCAGCAAAAAGTGGCCGAAGAACGCGGCTTCAAGATCGCCGAACACGCTTTGGCCATCTACGGCAACTGCATCAAGACGGCTTGCCCGCACAAAACAGCCTGACCCAAGCCGGCCGTTTCCGCAAGGGAACGGCCGGCGCGCCAGGCAGTACGATCAATGATGGCTCAGCGCGCTTGACAGCAGCTTGGCCGTGATATCGACGATCGGAATGACGCGCTCGTAAGCCATGCGCGTCGGCCCGATCACTCCCAACGTTCCCACGATCTTGCCGTTGACTTCATACGGCGCCGTCACCACGCTCATCTCATCCATCGGCACCAGGTTCGATTCGCCGCCGATAAAAATCTGCACGCCCGTCGCCTTGCTCGACACGTCGAGCAGCTGCATCAAGCCCGTTTTTTGCTCGAACATGTCGAACATCTGGCGCAGCGAATGCATGTTCGACGACAGATCGCTCACGCTGAGCAAGTTGCGCTCGCCGGAAATCACCATGTCATCGCTATGGTCGGCCATCGCTTCGCTGCCCGCTTCCACGGCCGCCTGCATCAAACTGCCCATATCGTCGCGTAACTGGCGCAATTCGCCCTGCAGGCGCACGCGCACGGCATCGAAGGACAGGCCGCCATAATTCTGATTGATGTAATTGGCCGATTGCACCAGTTGCGCCGGCGTATAGTCGGCCTCCGTCAGCAATAAACGGTTCTGCACGTCGCCGCCGGGCGCGACGATGACGAGCAGGATGCGTTTTTCCGACAGGCGCAGGAATTCGATTTGCTGGAACACGGATTCGCGGCGCGGACTGAGCACGACGCCGGCAAACTGCGACAGCGACGACAGCATCTGCGCCGCGTTGGCGATGGTTTTTTGCGGTTGCGGCGTCTGCAGGCGCATGCGCGATTCCACCAGGTGCTCGTCCAGGTGCCGCACGGTCAGCAAGGTGTCGACAAAGATGCGGTAGCCGCGCGGCGTGGGGATGCGTCCCGCCGAGGTGTGCGGACTGGACACATAACCGAGCTCTTCCAGGTCGGCCATGATGTTGCGGATCGTGGCCGGCGACAGGTCGAGGCCGGAAATTTTCGACAAGGCGCGCGAACCGACCGGCAGGCCGTCGGCGATATATCGCTCGACCAGGGCTTTCAGCAGTGTTTGGGCACGTGTATCGAGTTGCATGGTGTTTTATTTAGGCAAGTATTTTGTTAAGCAAGCGGCAACGAAAGCGGCCGAACGTGCGTCAACAGCGCCTATTATGCACGTTCGCCCGGCCTGCGGCGATCAATCTTCCAGTTGCCCTTGCAACCACAGCAACAATTCATCAAAGTTGGCGCAGATGGCGTCGGGCTGCACGCCGGCGGCCAGGTGCGCATCGCTGCCCTTGCGGTTCATCCAGACGGCGCGCATGCCCGCCCCCTGCGCTCCCGTCACGTCGAAATACAGGTCGTCGCCCACATACACGGCTTCATGGGGCGCGACGTCCAGCGCGGCGCAAGCTGCCAGGAAGATGCTGGCGTCGGGCTTGGCCACGCCAAAATCGCTGGCGGCGATCGATACCTTGAAATGCTGCGCCAGGCCGATAATGTCAAGGTCCGCATTGCCATTCGAGATCGAACCGACCAGCATGCGCTGGCGCATCCAGGCCAGGCCCGGCAAGACGTCGTCATACGGCTGGACGCGGTTGCGCGCGGCCAGGAATTGCAGGATAGCGCCGTCGACCAGGGCGGGATCCTCGCCGGCAGCCTCGAAGGCGGCCAGCAGGCCCGCGCGGCGCAACTCGATCAGGTTGCCATGGAAATGCGGTTGTTCCTTGAGCATGGCCAGGCGGTGCTGGCGCAGCACCTCGATGGAAAACTGCCGCGCCACCTTGGGCGCATGCGTGGCCAGCCAGTCGTGCAGCAGGGTTTCCGCGGCGGCGATCACGGGCGCGATGGGCCACAAGGTATCGTCGAGGTCAAACAGGATGGCCTTGGGCGGCACGGCGGGTTTTACGGGGGCAAGGGACATGGGACTCACAATGGGATGCTGCGTCACGTTGCGCAGGGTGCGTCTATTGTCGCACCGATCGACGCCGCCGGCATGGCTGCGCCCCCGTGAAATGGGGCCGGGCCAGCGCTTCCCGGCGAAAAATTGTTACAGGGTGATACAAGGCAAGGTCATCCAGCTTGCCAGATAGACTAAAATAGGCGCCATTCCAATGCGGCGCCAGCGTCCGCGTTGCGCTACCCAACTTAATTCGTTTTGGAGAATGTATGAAAAATTTGTACCTGCGCTCGATGCTGGCGGCGGCTTGCGCCGTCACCCTGGCAGCCTGCGGCGGCAGCGGCGGCAACCTGTATCTGCAAGTCTCAGTCAGCGGCCTGGCCAAGGATGGCCTGATTCTCCAGAATGACGGGGAACGCTTGCCGGTTCCTGTGGGCCAGGGCACCGTCGTCTTCACCAAGCTGGTCAAGAACGATGACCGCTACAATATTACCATCGCGGAACAGCCCAAGGGCGCCGTTTGCACCATCGCCAATGGCGCCGGCAAGGCATCGAGCTATTCCGTGAACACGGCCTTGGTGAGCTGCACAACCAACAGCTACCCGCTGAATGGCACGATCACAGGCCTGACCGCCGATGGCTTGCGCCTGGTGATGGGCCCCAAAGGCATCACCCTGTCGGCTGGCGCCACCGCCTACACATTCACTTCGGTAGCTGACGGCGCCCCGTACGGTATTTCCATACTGGCTCAGCCAACGGGCCTGACGTGCCGCTTCCAGGGTTCAAAGAGTACCGACGCCAGCGATACGGTCGGCACGATGGGCTCTGCCGCCACGACCGCGGCCACACTTGACTGCACGCCGCAGTAATCCTTGCGATCCGTCACCTATTTTTTGGAGAAATACATGAAGTTATCCTGCTTGCGCCCACTCGCCGCGCTGCTGCTGACCCTGGGACTGGCCGCTTGCGGCGGCAAGGCCTCGTATGAGGTCGGCGGAACGATCTTTGGCTTGACCAATGAAGGGCTGATCCTGGCAAATGGCAGCGACACCCTCCCGGTTCCTGCGGGCAAAACGTCGTTCACTTTTATCAAGCGCATCGACTATGGCACCGACTACAACATCACCTTCAACAAACAACCGGCCCACATGACTTGCAGCATCAGCGGCGGTTCCGGCTCGGCTGGTCATTACATCAATATCAGCGCCGCTGTTACTTGCTTGCAAAACAAATATACCGTGGGCGGCACGATTTCCGGCCTGACCGTGGATGGCCTGGTGCTGATTAACGGTAGTACAATAACAACGGTGGCCAAGGACACCACGACGTTTACCATGGCCGGCCCAGTCGACTATGGCGACACCTATGCCGTCAGCGTCTCCGTTCAGCCGAAGGGTCTGCAGTGCGACCTGGCCCCAGGTACCGAAAAAGGCACCATGGGCGAAGGGAATGTAACGACGGTGAAGATCGCCTGCAAACCCGTCTGAGTTGCAGCAACGGTAGCCGCCAGGCGGCTACCGGGAAGAGATATCATGGAAATCTATAATTGATATTCCAAAGATAAATTGGAGTTATATGTGGCGATGCAGCATAATGCATCTGTCTCCTCCAACTCTTCCAAGAATTGGATTTAGCCCGCTTTTACCAGCGGGCTTTTTTTTGCCCAGAATTTCTCACGCGGGCTTATTCAAGCCCGGCTGCAACATCTGCACGATGCTGGAAAAATCCTGCTGCGCATAACCGGCTTGCGCATGCATCTGGTACATCTGCCGCACCAGGCCGCCCAAGGGCGTGGGCGCGTTCGCCGACAGGGCCGACTGCTGCGCCAGGCCCAGGTCTTTCAGCATCAGCGCCGTGCCAAAGCCGCCCGTGTAATTGCGCGACGCGGGCGTGCCATCCATGACGCCGGGCCACGGGTTATACACTTCCAGGGTCCAGTTGCGGCCCGAACTCTTGGCCATGATGTCGGACAACACTTTCGGATCCAGGCCATGCGCCACGCCCAGATTCAGCGCTTCGGCCGTCCCCGCCATCAAGATGCCCAGCAGCATGTTGTTGCAAATCTTCGCCACCTGGCCCGCGCCCGCCTCGCCCGCATGGAAGATGTTCTTGCCCATCTTTTCCAGCAAGGGACGCGCCTGCTGCAAGCCTGCTTCGCTGCCGCCGACGATAAAGGTCAGGGTGCCGGCCGCCGCGCCCGCCGTGCCGCCCGAAACGGGCGCATCGATCATGGTAAAGCCCCGCTCGCTGGCCGCCTGCGCCACTTGCCGCGCCACATCGGCGGCGATGGTGCTGCAATCGATGAACAGGGCGCCGGGCTTGGCCGAGTCCAGCACGCCGCCCGCCGCCAGGTACAGCTCCTGCACGTGCTTGTTGGCTGGCAACATGGTGATGACGGCGTCAGCCGTCTGCACGGCCGCGCTGGCGGACGCGGCCGCCGTGGCGCCCGCCTCGACCAGCGACGCCACGGCCGCCGGCGTCAGGTCGAATACGGATACGTGGAAGCCGGCGGCCACCAGGTTGCGGGCCATCGGCGCGCCCATGTTGCCCAAGCCGATGAAAGCGATATGTTGCATTTTTAAAGTCTCCTGTTGTTCTTTTAATGTAGGTCGCGCAAAGGATGGCTATCCCACGGCGCCGTGAAATATCCATTGAGATACGCGTCGCCGACGCCGGCCAGGCTGGCCGGCTGCCACTGCGGCGCGTTGTCCTTGTCGATCAGCAAGGCGCGCACGCCTTCGCTGAAGTCCGCATGGGCGCAGCACTGCACGGCAACGATCAATTCCAGCTGGAACACTTGCGCCAAACTCATATGGCGCGTGCGTTCGCGCATGGCCCAGACCAGGGCAGCGGAACTGGGCGCGCCCTTGTGCAGCGAGTGGGCCGCCTTTTGCAGCCAGGCCGAATCGCCGTCATACGCGGCGATGGCGGCCACCACTTCGGGCAAGGTGGGCGCTTGCGTCAGCGCGGCGATGGCGTCGAAGTTGGCGCGCACTTCGGATACGGGCAGCAAGGACGCGGGAGCCGAGAAGCCGCGCAGCAGGCGGTCCAGCTGCTCGCTGTTCGCCTGCGGGCTGGCTTGCCATTGCGCCAGCGCCAGCGCGTCGAGCACCATGTTCCGCTCTTCCTGGCGCAGGAAATAGTCGCCCAGCCCCGCAAACAGGGCGTCAGCCGCGTTCATCGGTGCCCCCGTCAGCCCCAGGAACAGGCCGCTGCGACCCGGCATGCGGCCCAGGAACCAGCTGCCGCCCACGTCCGGGAACAAGCCAATCGTGATTTCCGGCATGGCGATGCGCGTGCTTTCCGTCACGACGCGGTGGCTGGCGCCCGCCATCAGCCCCAGGCCGCCGCCCATGACGATGCCGCCGCCCCACACCAGCAGCGGTTTCGCATACGTGTGGATGCGGTGGTCGAGCCGGTATTCCTCGGCAAAGAAGGCCAGCGCCTGCGGGTTCGGCACGACACCCGCTTGCTCGACGACGGCCGAACGCAGGCTGCGCACGTCGCCGCCCGCGCAGAAGGCCTTGTCGGTCGACGATTGCAGCACCACGCAGGCGATGGCCTCGTCACCGGCCCAGCGCACGAGGGCGCCATCGATGGCGCGTATCATGTCCAGGGTCAGCGCGTGCAAGGACTTTGGCGCATCGAGGGTGATGACGCCCAGCTTCATGCCGCCGGGACATTCCCGCTCTTCTATCTTGACGGTCTCAACCAAGGTTTCAGCCACAGTATTTTCAGCCATTCTTCCACTCCGCCGGACGTTTTTCCAGGAACGCTTGCACGCCTTCTTTCTGGTCTTGCGTATCGAACAGGCCGAGGAACAGGGTGCGTTCATCGGGCAGGGACGCGACCAGCGGATGGCTGCGCGCGCCCTGGATCAGGGTCTTGCACGCCGTCACGCTGCTGGGGCTTTGGCGGGCCACCTTGGCGGCCAGCGCCAGCGCCGTGGCGGCAGCCTTGCCGGTTGGCACGACTTCCTCGACGAGGCCGATGGCCAGGGCCTTGGCCGCATCGACCCGCTCGCCGCACAGAATCATGCGCTTGGCCCAGCCTTCGCCCACCAGCCACGGCAAATGCTGCGTGCCGCCCGCGCACGGCAGCAAGCCGACGGACGCTTCAGGCAGGGCCATCTGCGCATGTTCCTCGGCAATGCGGATATCGCACGCCAGCGCGCATTCCAGGCCGCCGCCCATGGCGTAGCCATTGATGGCGGCGATGCTGACGCCGCGAAACGCGGACAGCGCCTCGAACGCCTCGCCAAACGCGGCGGCCATGGCGAACGCCATATCCTTGTTGCCGTCGGCAAACACTTTCAAATCGGCGCCGGCCGAAAAGAACTTGGCGCCGCCGCCCGTGATCACGAGCGCATACACGTCCGGGTCCCCATTCAGGTCGGCCACCAGCTCCTTCAGGGCGCGCAGGCTGTCCAGGGTCCACGTGTGGGCGGGCGGGTTGTCGAGGGTCACCAGGGCCGTATGGCCACGGCGTTCCAGCAGCAGATTGGTATACACTTTGGTCATCGTAAGGTCTCCGTGGCGCCGTCTTTCAAGATCGCTCGCGCGACGATCAGGCGCATGATTTCATTCGTCCCTTCCAGGATCTGGTGCACCCGCGTGTCGCGCACGTGGCGCTCGAGCGGATACTCGCGGATATAGCCGTAGCCGCCATGCAATTGCAGCGCATCGTTGGCCACATTGAAACCCACATCCGTGGCGAAACGTTTTGCCATAGCGCAATATGCCGTGGCGTCAGGGCTTTCCTGGTCCAGTTTCCAAGCAGCCAGGCGCACCATCTGGCGCGCCGCCACCAGCTCCGTCAGCATGTCGGCCAGCTTAAATTGCAGGGCCTGGAACTGGGCCAGCTCGCGGCCGAACTGCGTGCGCTCCTTCATGTAGGCCTGCGCCCGTGTGAGGGCCGCCTGCGCCGTGCCCACCGAGCACACGGCGATATTGATGCGACCGCCATCGATGCCCTTCATGGCGATGGCAAAGCCTTCGCCTTCCGCGCCCAGCAAGTTGCCAACAGGCACTTTCACCTGGTCGAAGCTGATGATGCGCGTGGGCTGGCTGTTCCAGCCCATCTTTTCTTCTTTCTTGCCATACACGATGCCGGGCAAATTCGCCGGCACGGCAAACGCGGAAATGCCGGCCGCGCCCTCGCCGCCCGTGCGCGCCATGACGATCAGCATATCCGTCTGGCCCGCGCCGGAAATGAAGGCTTTCGTGCCGTCGAGCACATAAAAATCGCCCTCCTTCACTGCCTTGGTGCGCAAGGAGGCCGCGTCGGAACCGGACTGCGGTTCCGTCAGGCAATAGCTGGCCAGCTTCTGGCCGGCCGCCAGAGCAGGCACCCACTCGTCGCACAGGGCTTCCTGCCCCCAGCGCGACAGCATCCAGGTGGCCATGTTGTGGATGGTGATGTAGGCCGTGGTCGAGGTGCAGCCGCCGGCCAGCTCCTCGAAGACGATGGCCGCATCCTGGCGGGACAGGCCCAGGCCGCCCCAGCGCTGCGGCGTGTACAGGCCGCAAAAGCCCATCTCGCCCGCCTTGGCGATGGTTTCCACGGGAAAAATCGATTCCGCGTCCCAATGGGCCGCGTGCGGCGCCAGTTCACCTTCGGCAAACGCGCGCGCCGCCTGCTGGAACTCGCGCTGCTCGTCGCTCAGTTCAAAGTCCATGCCAGCTCCTTATTTCAGGCTGATGGTGGTGTTGACCTTGCCCACCGAGGCCGCGTCCGTGAACCAGCGCTGGGTGATCGTCTGCGTCTGCGTGTAGAACAGCACGACTTGCTTGCCGAACGGGCCCAGGTCGCCCAGTTTCGAGCCACGCGAACCCGTAAAGCTGAACAGGGGAACGGGCACGGGGATGGGCACGTTGATGCCGACCTGGCCCACGTCGATTTCTTCCTGGAAATAACGGGCGGCCGCGCCGCTTTGCGTGAACAGGGCAGTGCCATTGCCGTTCGGATTCGCATTCACCAGGGCAATCGCTTCATCCAGGGTATCGACTTCGACGACGATCAGGACGGGGCCAAAGATTTCCTGGTCATATACGACCATGCCGGGTTTCACGCCGGACAGAATCGTCGGTCCGACGAAGTTGCCGTTTGGATAGCCATCGACCTTCACGTCGCGGCCATCGAGAGTCAGCACGGCGCCCTGCTCGATGCCCTTGGCGACCAGGCTGTGCACGCGATCCTTGGCTGCGCAGGAAATGACAGGGCCCAGGTCCGGATTGTCCTTGCCCGCGCCCACGGTCAGGGTTTGTGCCTTGGCCGCCAGTTCCGGCAGCCAGTCGCGCGCTTCGCCCACCAGCACGGCGACGGACGCGGCCATGCAGCGCTGGCCGGCGGCGCCGAAGCCTGCGCCCAACAACTGATTCAGGGTTTGTTCCTTGTTGGCGTCAGGCAAGACGACGGCGTGGTTCTTGGCGCCCATCATGCATTGCGCGCGCTTGCCGTTCAGGCTGGCGCGCTGGTACACATGCGTGCCCACCTTGCTCGAACCTACGAACGAGATGGCCTTGATGTCCGGATGGTCGCACAGGGCATTGACCACGTCTTCGCCGCCGTGAATCACGTTCAGCACGCCGGCAGGGATGCCCGCCTGCAAGGCCAGGCGCACGAGTTTTTCCGTCACCAGCGGATCTTGCTCCGATGGTTTCAGCACGAAAGTATTGCCGCAGGCAATTGCCATCGGGAACATCCACAGGGGGATCATGGCGGGGAAATTGAACGGGGTAATGCCCGCGCACACGCCCAGCGGCTGCATCACGCTGTAGGTATCGACGCCGCCGGCCACGTTTTGCGCGTACTCGCCCATTTGCAGGGTGCCGATATTGGCCGCATGTTCCACCACTTCCAGGCCGCGGAAGACGTCGCCTTCCGCGTCGAGCAGGGTCTTGCCCTGTTCCATCGTCAGGGTGGCGGCCAGGTCGGCCATGTTTTCACGGATCAGCTGCTGCAATTTGAGGAAAATGCGGGCGCGCGCGCCGATCGGCGTCTTGCGCCAGGTCTTGAAGGCGCGCTGGGCCGAGGCGATGGCCGCATTGACTTCCTCCGGCGTGGCGAACGGTACCTTGGCCAGGACTTCCTGCGTGGCAGGGTTGACGACGTCGCGCCAGACGGTGGTGGTCGATTCAACCCACTCGCCGTTGATCAGCAGTGGAACGGTAGGGATGGAAGTTTGCGTGGTCACTCGGTGTCTCCTCATTGGGGGTATAGGTCTGTTTGCATTATTCGCACAATACGGGCCGCAAACAAGGCGTGAAAATGCGAGATAATGCAAAGCTGAATCTGTTAATCTGCAAAGATTGTAAATTTGCAGACTCCACAAACCGGGGAAGAGGAAACGCGATGGCAAAGGTTTTCATGGGCGTGCGCCTGCAGCGCCTGCGCGAGGAACGGCGCATGACGCAGGTGGCGCTGGCCAAGTCCCTGGGCATTTCGCCCAGCTACCTGAACCAGATGGAGCGCAACCAGCGCCCGCTGACGGTGCCCATTTTGCTGCGCATCGGCAGCGTGCTGGGGGTCGATCCGCAAATCTTTTCCGAACACGACAGCGCCAGCCTGGTGGCCGACGTGCGCGACGTGTTCGGCGAATTGCCCGACGCGCCGCCCACCTCGATGGCGGAACTCAAAATGCTGGTGGAAAACATGCCGGAACTGGCCCGCTCGATTTTGCTCTTGCAGCGGCGCTACCGGGTGATGGCGGAGCGGGCCGACACGCTGGCCGCACGCCTAGACGATGGCAGCCGCGGCGCAAGTTCGGCGGCGCCGTCCACGGACGAGGAAGTGCGCGAATACCTGAACCGGCGGCAAAATTACATCGATGAGCTGGACCGGGCGGCGGAAAGCGTGGCGGGTGAACTCGATCCATCCCTGCGCACGCTCGATGCGCTGCAAGGGCGTCTGCTGGATCGCCACGGCATCCGGGTCCAACTATCCGATGGCGACGCGGGCATGGTGCGCAAGCACCGCTATGACGCCCAGCAACACATCTTGTGGCTGCCCGACACCCTGACGGGCGGCCAGCGCGCCTTCCAGATGGCGGCGCAGATCAGCCTGCTCGAGCACAGCGAGCTGATCGACGCCCTCGTGCTGACGGCGGGATTCTCCGGCGCGGCCGCGCAAACGAGCGCGCGCCTGGCCTTTTCCAATTATTTCGCCGGCGCCCTGCTGATGCCGTACCAGCGCTTCCTGCAGGCGGCGGAAACGCGCGCCTACGATATCGAGCGCCTGGCACACCAGTTCGGCGTGGGTTTCGAAGCCGTATGCCACCGCCTGAGCACCATGCAGCGCCCCGAGGCGGCGGGACTGCCATTCTTCTTTGTGCGCGTCGACCGGGCCGGCAATGTCTCGAAGCGCCAGTCGGCCACGGACTTCCATTTTTCCAGAGTGGGCGGCACGTGTCCGCTGTGGATCGTCTACGACGCCTTCAGCCATCCGGGCCAGGTACTGACGCAGGTGGCCAGCATGCCCGACGGCTGCACCTATCTGTGGATCGCGCGCCAGGTCAGCACGGCGTCGCCGGGCTTCCGCGCGCCCGGCAAAACCTTTGC
This sequence comes from Janthinobacterium sp. SUN033, assembly GCF_030397595.1. Taxonomy (NCBI): domain Bacteria; kingdom Pseudomonadati; phylum Pseudomonadota; class Betaproteobacteria; order Burkholderiales; family Oxalobacteraceae; genus Janthinobacterium; species Janthinobacterium sp. SUN033. The sequence goes on along the minus strand of NZ_JAPQNV010000009.1, from coordinate 115,174 downwards.
CGTGGCACTGGGCTGCGACATCTCGCAGGCGCACCGGCTGATCTATTCGAAGGGACTCGATCTGCACGACCCCACCAGCGCCACGCCCATCGGCACGGGCTGCAAGGTGTGCGAGCGCCAAAGCTGCCCGCAGCGGGCGTTTCCGTCGCTGCTGGCACCGCCGCCAGCGTCCGCCTGACTTACTCGACGACCCGGGCGCGCAGCGCGTCGAATTCACGCGCAAATTGCGCGCGCCAGTCGCGCCGCGTGGATTCGGCTATCCAGGCCGCGTCCAGGCCATTGAGCATGAAGCCGCGCATGTCGTCCAGGCCGAAACCGAATTCGCGCATCATCATCCAGGCGCCCGTCGGCGTCACGTGGTGCAGGGTCGGGTCGTCCGTATTCGGATGCAGTTTCAGGCCCAGCTTGGCCATGGCGCGGATCGGGTGGTCCAATGCCCAGCGCTCGGGCGCCAGGGTGCGCAGATAGTAGGAATTGGTCGGCACGACCGTAAATACGAGACCGCGCTCCACGCAGCGCTGCGCCAATTGAGGATTATCAACAATCGTGTAGCCATGGTCGACCCGGTCCACCTGCAACTGCTCGATGGCCGTCTCCACGTTCATCCATGGCATGCCGAATTCGCCCGCGTGCGCCGTGCACTTGAAGCCGGCCTCGCGCGCGGCGCGGTAGGCTTCGATGAAGAGTTCTGGCGGGCGGTCGTTTTCGCGGTAATCGATGCCGATGCCGATGACTTCCGGCGCGCGGTAAGCCTTCATCCATTCCACCATCTGCACGGCTTCGGCGGGACTCGCTTCGCGGTCGATGCTGGGGATCAGACGGCCGATCACGCCGAAATCGCGCTGCGCGTCGCGGATGGCGGCCACGATGGCGTCTTGCGCCGCGTCATAGCGGATGCCCGACACGCGCACGGTGCCGGTGGGGTTCCAAAAGAATTCCGCGTAGCGCACGCCGTGGCCATGCACGTCTTCCAGGTATTCGTAGGCGAGGCAATACAGGTCCGTCGGCGAGACGATCAGGTGCGCGTCGAGCGCGCGCAGCACGCGCAGCACGCCGACAGGCTTGTCGCCGCGCGTGTAAAACGCGTCGATTTCCTCGGAAGTGACGACATTGCCCGTCTTGGCGGCCAGCGCACGGAAAGTGGCTTGCCGCACCGTGCCGAACAGGTGGCAATGCAGCTCCACTTTCGGCATGGCGCGTAAAAACTGTTCGATGCTCAGGGGTGAATTAGACATGAAGCTCGTTTCGTAGTGAAGTGGGTCAGACGAGAATGGCGGCCAGGCGGCGCATCAGGCGCTCGATGGCGGCCGGGCCGTCGGCCAGCATCGCCACTTGCGTGTTGATGGGTGCGCGGCGCGGCACGCGGAATTCGCACACCGTCATGCCGCGCGTCAGTTCGCCCGTCAATTCGATGGCCACGTGGGCGCTCTGGAACTGGAACAGCTGCGGCGCTTCCAGGTACAGGGCCACCACGGGGTCGTACATGGGCATGGGCACGGAACCGTCGGCACTGCGGATGCGCACATACGCTTCCAGGTAACCGGCCAGACGCTGCGCGCGCGGCGTGCCGATGGCGCGCAGCTGCTCCACTTCCACGTTTGTCACCAGCAGCTGGCGGCACAGGTTCAAGCCGAACATGCGCAGCGGGATGCGCGCCTGGAACACCTGGGCGGCCGCTTCCGGGTCGGCAAAGATATTGAATTCCGCCGCCGCCGTGTGGTTGCCCTGGTCGGTCGAGCCGCCCATCAGGATGATTTCGACGATTTTTTCCGCGATGTCCGGCGCGCGGCTCAAGGCCGTGGCCAGGTTGGTCATCGGCGCAATCGCCATGATGGTGATCTGGCCAGGATACTTGCGCACGGCGGCGATCAGCGCGTCGACGGCGTGGCCGGCAGCATCCGTGGCGGCGCCGGGCGGCAGGATCTCGCCCGTCGTCGGCATGCCGCTGTCGCCGAGGATGCGCTGCGCCGTTTCGATGACGCCGGCCAGCGGCTCTTCGCAGCCGCGGTAGATCGGCACCGTCAAGCCATCATGGGCCTTGATGCGCAAGGCGTTGTCGTAGGTGATGTCGACGGGCGCATTGCCCGCCACCACGCTCACGCCCAGCCACTCGATATCGGGATTGCTGCCCAAGAGCAACATCGTCAGCCAGTCGTCGAAACCGGGATCGGTATCGAGCCATATCTTTTTCAAGGATTGGGTCATGATGCTTTCCAGTAAGAAATTACGCGCCCAGCCACAGGGCGCTGTCGGACGGCAGCACGAAGGAGACGGCCGTGCCTTCGCGCCAGGCGGCGCCGCCGGCCGCGCAAATGCCCTTGACCTGGCCCAGCGGCGTTTGCAGCAGGTATTCGACGGTGTCGCCGAGGAAGCCCCGCGCCAGCACGGTACCCGGGTATTGACCGGCCGCGTCGTCGGGCGCGCAGACGCGCACCTTGTCCGGACGCCAGCCCAGCACCGTGGTGCCGGCCGCGACGGGCGATGCGTACGGCAGGCTGGCGCCCGCGTGGTGCAGCGCGCCGTCGCGGTAGTCGAACAGGTTCTCGAAGCCCATGAAGTTGGCAACGAAGCGCGTCGACGGCGTATTGAAGACGGCTTCCGGCGCGGCCAATTGCTCGATGCGCCCGCCATTCATGACAACGATGCGGTCGGACAGCGCCAGCGCTTCTTCCTGGTCATGCGTGACATACAGCATGGTGATGCCCAGCTCGCGCTGAATGCGGCGCAGTTCGGCGCGCATCTGCACGCGCAGCTTGGCGTCCAAGTTCGACAGCGGTTCGTCGAGCAGCAGCAGGGCCGGTTCGACGACGATGGCGCGCGCCAGCGCCACGCGCTGCTGCTGGCCACCGGACATCTGCGCCGGCAGGCGCGTTTCAAAACCCGTCAATCCGACGGCGGCGATCACCGCTTCCACCTTCGTTTTCAGCAAAGCTGGCGTGACCTTGCGCAAGCGCAAACCGAAAGCGATGTTGTCGTATACATTCAAGTGCGGGAACAGCGCGTACGACTGGAAGACCATGCCGATATTGCGCTTGTTCGGCGCCAGCTTGCCGATTTCGCGGCCGTCGAGCACGATGCGGCCCGACTGCAGCGGCATCAGGCCGGCGATGGCGCGCATGGTGGTGGTCTTGCCGCAGCCGCTGGGGCCCAGCAGGGAAATCAGTTCGCCCTGCTCGACGTGCAGGTCCAGGTCTTTCACGGACGTCGTGTTCTTGGCGTAGCCGAGGTTCAGCTTGTGCAGTTCCAGATAACTCATGGTGTGTTGCCTCTTACATGTATTTAGAAATGCCCAGCACCTTCTCGGTCACCATCACGAAGGCCATGGTGAACAAGACCAGCAAGGTCGACAGGGCAGCGATCGAGGGATCGAAACTGTTTTCCATATGTCCCAGCATCTCAATCGGCAAGGTGCTGATGCCCGGGCCCGTCAAGAACAGCGAGACGGGCACCTGGTTGAACGAGGTGACGAAGGCGAGGAAGAAGGCGGCGATCACGGCGTTGCGGATATTCGGCAGCACGATCATGAAAAATGCGCGCAAACGCGACGCGCCCAGCGTGATGGCGGCATCCTCGATATCGACGCGCAGGTTCACCAGGCTGGCGTACACGACGCGCACCGAGTACGGAATCAGCAGCGCGATATGGCCGATCAAGAGGCCCACGTAGACGGGCGCATTGATGGTCAGCACCAGGTGGTGCAGCAAGCCCAGGCCCACGAGGATGGCGGGAATGATCAGCGGCGACGTCAATATCTGCCGGATGGCGCCGATGCCCGGCGGCGGCATGCGCGAAAACGCATACGCGACGGGAATGCCCAGCAACAGCGCGATGACGGTGGCGATCAGGCCGATTTCCAGGCTGGTCTGGAAGGCGCGGCGGAACTCGGGCGCCGACCACACTTCCAGAATCCAGCGCAGCGAATACGACTCGGGCGGGAACGCCAGGGTTTCGCCGCCGGAAAAACCGGCCAGCACGACGATGGCGAAAGGCCCCAGCAGGAACAGGAATACCAGCCATAAAACGGCACGTGAAAACAGGCTTTCTTTCATACGGAACTCCGGCTCGAGGAAATACGTTTAAGGCCGGCATTCACCAGCAAGGTCATGCAGACGAGGATGACGGCGATGACATTCGCCGCACCGAAATCGCTCTCCACGCTGACCTTTTGGTACAGCAGGGTTTCCAGCATCAGCACCTTGGTGCCGCCCAGCAGGGCCGGCGTCACATAGGCCGTCACGCAGCCCGTAAACACCAGGGTGCCGCCGACGACCAGGCCTTCCTGCGTCAGCGGCAGGGTGACCTTGCAAAACACTTGCCATGGATTGGCGCCCAGGGTGGCGGCGGCCGGTTCCACGTCGCGCGGCAGGTTTTCCAGCGCGCCCGCCAGCGACATCAGCATCAGCGGCAACAGCAGTTGCAGCAGGCCGACAAACACGGCGAACTCGCTGAACAGCAGGCGCAGGGGCTCTTCCGTCAAGCCCATGTTGACGAGCGCCGCGTTGACGGCGCCATTGCGGCCCAGCAGCACGATCCAGGCGTAGGTACGCGCAATCGGCGAGACCATCAGCGGCAAGATCATCATGCCCACCACCAGGCCGCGCCACTTCGGCGACACGCGCGCCACGGCTTGCGCGGCCGGGTAGCCGAGGATGATGGAAGCGAGCGTCACCAGCGCGGCGATGCGCAGCGTGCGCCAGAAGATGGTGCGGTTGAACTCTTGCGAAAAGAATTCGACGAAGCGGTCCACGCCCCACTGCATGCCGTCGCCGACGCGGAAGGCGTCGACCAGCAAGGCCAGCACGGGAAGCAGGAAGCAGACAACGATAAAGATCAGCGCCGGCAGGACCAGCAGCAGTCCCAGGCGCTTTTTTGGATCAGCAAACATGGTGTTTTCTCCTCGTCACCACTATTTGCTCATGGCCTTGTTCCACTGCGTCATCCAGTTGCTGCGCTGCTTGATGATGGTTTCCGGCTTGACGAATTTCAGCGAATTGATCTGGTCGGCGCCATAGGTGTTGAATTGCGCGGCGGCCACGGACAGGCGCACGTCCTTGTTGACGGGCGAGTCGACCAGGTTGGTCGCCAGCTGCGTCTGCACTTCCTTAGACAGCCAGAAATCCATCAGCTGGTACGCCAGGTCCGCATTCTTCGAGCCGGCCACGATACCCATCACGTTCATGCCCGCCGCCTGACCTTCGGCCGGGATGCTCCATTTCAGGGGCAGGCCCGTCTTGAGCATTTGCGACCACGTGAAGCGCGCCACGGGCGCGGCCCAGATTTCATCCTGGGCGAACAGGGCGGCCAGCTGCGCGCTGTTTTTCGAGAAGGTGACGACGTTGCCCTTCATGCCGACGATCTTCGCAAAGCCGGTGGCATAATCGTCCGTCTTGCCGCCCCAGGCCGCATCGGCCATGCGCAGCATCAACGGGCCCTGCGTGGTGCTCACGTCAGGGAAGGCCACGCGGCCCTTCAGTTCAGGGCGCCACAGGTCCTTCCAGGACGTCAGCGGGGCGATCTTGTCGCTGCGGTACACCAGGCCGACCGAATACAGGGTGTAGCCGACGGCGAAATTGCCGCCGACGGGGTTTTTCGCCACGTCGTACAGGGCTTTGTAATTGCTCAGCTTGGAGTAATCCATGGGCTGGATGACGCCCTTTTGCGCCGCTTCCAGCATGCCGGAATCGGACAGCAGCACCAGGTCGATCACCGGATTCTTGGCGTGCACCACCAGCTTGGCGATGCGGTCCGCATTATTCCCCGTTTCCACCTTGATATCGCAACCGCATTTGGCCTTGAACGGCTCGTACACATACTTCATGAACAAGGGCTGGGCAATCGGGTAGGCCGAAATGACCAGCTCGCGTTTTTCCGCGTGGGCGGCGTTGGCCAGCAAGCCTAGGCTCAACGCCAACATGAGGTGCTTTTTCAAGATGCTTCCTTTCAGGGGACGGCGCTGCGGGACAGCGCCTGTAAAGATGAATCAGACTCAGAAATAATGTCGCATGCCGACGATCAGCACGCTTTGCGTCTTGCCGCCCGAGGCGCCGAAGCCGAACACGCGCGCGAACGTCGCATCGCCGGCCGCTTTCTGGTAGCTCCAGGTGATGGCGACATCGGTGCGCTTGGACAGGAAGTAATCGGCCTGGAAGTTGACCTGATGCCATTTCGGCGTCTTGTTGATCACATCATATTTTCCGGTGGTAAAGAAATACGACGCGCCCAGGTTCAACGCTTCCGTCAGCTTGTGGTTCACGTTCAAGTCCACGTTTTGCAGGGTCAGATTGCTTTGGTCCAGGTAGTGGTAGCGCACGTTGGTGTACAACGCGCCGAACTTGGTCCTGCCCACATTATAAAAGCCTCCTGTGCCGGCGATGGCCTGGCTGTCCACGCCCGCGCCCTTGACGGCGCTTTTGTTGAAGATCAACAGGGAGCTGCCATAGTCATTGCCGATGGCGCCATTCGGCGCGTCCGGGCTGTTCGGGCGATCCATCTTGGTGTAGGCGACGGCCCAGCTGAAGGCATCGACTTTGTAGCCGGCGCCCATGCTGTAGACGCGGTTGCGGTTGGAATCTGCCGGATTTTCGCTGAAACCGTACAAACCCGTAAACGACAGGTTGCTGATGTTCGGGCTGACGTACTTGACGGCATTTTGCACGCGCAGGTTGTTGTAGCCATTGTCGTTGTCGCCGATGTGCACGCCGTTACTGGCGATGACCACAGGACCCAGCAAGTCCTTGACGGCTTCGTACTGGCGGCCCAGGGTCAGGGTGCCCTTGTCGTTGCTCGACAGGCCCACATACGACTGGCGACCGAACAGACGGCCGCTTTGCGAAGCCGTGCCCGTCATGACGTTAAAACCGTTTTCCAGCGCGAAGATGGCCTTGGTGCCGTTGCCCAGGTCTTCCTGGCCGCGGAAACCGATGCGGGGATTCTGATTCGTGCCGCTCAGCGCATGCGTGCGGCTGCCGTTACCCTCATCCGATACATAGCCGATACCGGCCGACAGCAAGCCATACACTTGCACGCTGCTTTGCGCCTGCGCCGCGCCCTGCGCCGCCAGCAAGCCCCCAACTACCATCGTTCCAGTCATCCATTTGTTCATCGCCGCCGCCCTAAAAAGAATAAACCCTGAGTTTTTTTGGAATTATTTTATTGATGCGTCCCTTGCCTGGCGCACCGCCGCAAGTGCCGGCGCCGCATTCCAGGCTCTTCTCCCGAATATTGTTGCATTCAAGACAAGTAAAGACCAGTCCAGAATATGGTAAATTGCGGGATAAGAAAATTTGTTTATTTTTATAAATCCATTACTTTTTCTAATAAGCAAAACCATGCATGAGTTGAGCAAGAAGATTTCCTTACGACATTTGCAAGCGTTTGCCACCTTAGCCCGGGTAAACAGCTTCAGCAAGGCTGCACAGGAATTGTGCGTGACCCAGCCGGCCCTCAGCGCCTCGATCAAGCTGCTGGAAAATCAACTGGGAAAAAAGTTGTTTAACCGCACAACCCACCAGCTGGAACTGACGCGCGAAGGCAAGCTGGCGCTCGATTACGCCACGCATTTATTGAATACGGCGAGCAATACCTTTGCCGACATCCAGCGCGCCATCGGCAGCGGCCGCCACCGCATCCGCATCGGCGCCATTCCCTCGGCCATGGCGATGACGGCCGTGGTGGTGGCGCGCTACTGCGAGCAGCATGGCGATGAAGTGGAAATCGTCCTGTCGGACATGCCCAACGATGGCTTGCTGCACGCGCTGCATTCGGGCCAGCTGGACTTTTGCGTGGGCATCGAGGTGCCCGGCTCCGTGTCGCTGGAAAGCGTGGGCCTGTTCGAGGACGAGCTGGTGCTGGTGACGGCGGGACGCCATGCGCTGGCGCCGCTCAAGGAAGTGCGCTGGGAACAGTTGGCGGGCCAGGAAATCGTCGTGTTTACCAAGGGCAGCATCTGGGAGTTCGCCTCGAGCGCCCTGCGCCAGCATGGCTTGAGTCCGTCGAGCCTGTACCAGATGATCCACAGCGAGTCGCTGTATGGCGTGGTGCGCGCCGGCATCGCCGTGGGCATCATGCCCAGCCTGTACACGACTTTCCTCAATGACGAGGACTTGCACGTGGCGCCGCTGCGCCAGCCCACCTGCAAGCGCAAGATCGCCTTGATGCGGCGCAATGAAATCAGCCGCAACCACCATGTCGACGACTGCTTTTCAGCGTTGCGGCAAGATCTGCAACAGGTCGACCAGTGGTTTTAAGTTAAACCGGGGGCTTAGGCTGGCGCCTTCAGCAAGTTCGCCAAAGCAACATATTGCTCCAGGCCCACGGTTTCCGGACGCAGGGTCGGGTCGATGCCGGCCGCCTTGATCTGTTCTTCCGTAAACATCCCGGCCAGGCAGTTGCGGATCACCTTGCGGCGCTGCGAGAAGGCCTTCATGACCACCGCTTCCAGAGTGGCCTGGTCGCACACCAGGCGCTCGGCCACGGGAATCATGCGCACGATGGCCGATTCCACTTTCGGCGGCGGGTCGAACGCCGTCGGCGGCACGATGAACAGCAGCGACATGTCATAGCGCCATTGCAGCATCACGGACAAACGACCATACGCCTTGCTGCCCGGTTCGGCCACCATGCGCTCGACGACTTCCTTTTGCAGCATGAAATGCTGGTCCTGCACCAGCGGCGCGAAGTCCGCCAGGTGGAACAGCAGCGGGCTGGAGATGTTGTACGGCAAGTTGCCCACGATACGCAGCTTCTGGCCGGCCGGCACGGGAATTTGCGCGAAATCAAACTTCAGCGCATCGCCCGAGTGGATCGTCAGCTTGGCCGGATTGAAGGTCTTTTCCAGGCGCACGATCAGGTCGCGGTCCAGCTCGACCACATGCATCTGTTTCAAATGGCGCAGCAGCTGCTCCGTCATGGCGCCCAGGCCGGGGCCGATCTCGACCATGGCATCGTCCGCCTGCGGCGCGATGGCGGCCGTGATGTCGTCGAGGACGAAGCGGTCATGCAGGAAGTTCTGGCCAAAGCGTTTGCGGGCAACGTGTTTCATATTCTGTTTTTCTATTCTAGAGGCGGTGTAGCGGGGTAAAACCGGTGGGCGGTCAGGCGCGGGTGCTGGCGCGCAGCATGGCGAGCGCCGTTTGCAGGGCTTGCTCCATGCTGTGGCAATCGGCCAGCCCCAGCCCTTGCGCGGCCAGGTCCAGCGCCGTGCCATGGTCGACCGAGGTGCGGATCAGCGGCAAGCCCAGCGTGACATTGATGCCCCGCCCGAAGGTCGCGTATTTCAGCACGGGCAAGCCCTGGTCGTGGTACATGGCCAGCACGCAATCGGCATCGGCCAGGTATTTGTGCTGGAACAAGGTGTCGGCCGGATACGGTCCGCGCGCATCGATGCCGCGCGCTTGCGCCGCGGCAATCGCCGGAGCGATGACATCGATTTCCTCGCGTCCCAGGTAGCCGCCCTCGCCCGCGTGCGGGTTCAGGCCGGTCACCAGGATGCGTGGCGCGGCGATGCCGAATTTCTGTTGCAGGTCGCGCTGGATAATGTCCAGGGTGACGGCCAGGCTGTCCAGGGTGATGGCGGCGGACACGTCCTTCAAGGGCAGATGCGTGGTGGCCAGCGCCACGCGCAGGGCCGGTTCGCCATGGCCGGGTTCGCCGGCCAGCATCATCACCACCTGCGGCGTATCGGTTTTTTCTGCCAGGTATTCCGTATGGCCGGAAAAGGCCACGCCGGCGTCGTTGATCGTGCTCTTTTGCAAGGGTGCCGTGACCATGGCGCCAAACCAGCCGGCCTGGATACCTTCCACGGCTGCGTCCAGGGTGGCGAGCACGGAGCGCCCGTTTTCCTTGTCCAGCACGCCGGGGATGACATTGTTGACGGTGGGAATATCGATCACGGCCAGGCGGCCCGGTCCGAACTGGGGCAGGCCGCTGTTGCGCACGGCTTGCAGCGACAGCGCCGCCAGGCGGATGTCCGGGTCGATCAGGCTGGCCGTCAGCGCCAGGAAGGCGGCGTCGCCCAGCAGGATGCAGTTGACTTCATTGCGCATGGCCCAGGCCGCGCGTATGGAGATTTCCGGGCCGACACCGGCCGGTTCGCCACAAGTGATGGCGATGGCCGGGCGGCGTGCAAGGGGCAAGTTACTCATGCGCAATGAATCAGCAGCATTACTGGTCGTCCGCGCGGAATTCGACGTAGGCACGGTCGCGCACTTCGCGCGCCCAGTTTTCCGTCGCTTCTTCCAGCTTGCGTTCGCGCAAGGCATTGCGTGCGGCGGCGCGCTGTTTCTCTTTCGAGACGTCATCGCTCTTGCGTTCCAGCACTTCGATCAGGTGGAAGCCAAAGCTCGACTCGATCGGCTGGCTCACTTCGCCCGGTTTCAGCGCATTCATCGCCGTTTCAAATTCCGGCACGGTGTCGCCTGGATACAGCCAGCCCAGGTCGCCGCCCTTGGCCGCGGAACCGTCGTTCGAGAACAAGCGGGCCAGGTCTTCGAACTTGGCGGCCTTGTTATCGAGACGCTCTTTCAATTCCAGCAATTTGCGCTTGGCTTCGGCAGCCGACAAGGTCGGGGTTACTTTCAGCAAGATATGGCGGGCATGCGTCTGCTGCACGGCAGCGACGGCTTGCGCTTCGGCCGCGCTGCGGCGGTCCACCAGCTTGAGGATGTGGAAACCGGTGTTGCTCTTGATGATAGGCGTGATCTGGCCCGGCTTCAGTTTCAGCAACTGTTCCGTGAACAGGGGCGGCACGCGGTCGCTATGGCGCCAGCCGATATCGCCGCCGCTCAGCGCATCGCTGGCATCGGAATAGGTGGCGGCCATCTTGGCGAAATCGGCGCCCGTGCGCAGCTGGCGGCTGACTTCTTCGGCGCGCGCGCGGCGCGCGGCGATCTGTTCGGGGCTGGAATTTTCCGGAATGCGCACGAGAATCTGCGCCAGGTTCAGTTCCACCTGTTCGCTGGCGGCCGCTTTTTCCGCTTCCAGGAAGTTATCCACTTCGGAATCGGAAATCTGGATCTTGGCATCGACTTCATGCTCGCGCAGGCGCTGCATGATGATTTCATCGCGGATTTGTTCGCGGAAAGTCGCAAACGGCGTGCCTTCCTTTTCCATCTGGTTGCGCAGTTCCTGCACCGTCATTTTTTGCTGTTCAGCAATACGGCTAATCGCGCGGTCCAGGGTCAGGTCATCCACGCGCACGCCCATTTCCTTGGCCAGCTGCATTTGGGCGCGCTCGACAATCATGCGCTCCAGCAATTGACGACGCAGGTCGGCAGGATCGGGCAAGGGCACGTTCTGCGCCTTCATGCGCTGCTCCACGCTCGTGATGCGGGCCGCCACTTCATTACGCGTAATCACCTCGTCATTGACGACGACGGCGATGGAGTCGATGGTCTGGCCACTGCTCGAGGCCGGTGGTGTGAACCCCTTGGCCGGTGCCGCGGCGGCGGGCTTGGCGACAGGCGCTGACGCAGCCTGTTGCGCCCAGACACTACTGGTCGTGGCGCCGGAAATGGCGCACAACAAAACCGTTGCAATTTTGAGTTGGTGCATACTGGCATTACGCATAATGTGTAGAGCGCTCATGAGTTCAGGTGAATAAAAAAACCGGTTTGTGCCAGCGCCGGGAACACCGGCGGCGGCAACGGTGCCTATCTTAACGGAGTGGCTGGCTCAGTGTCTGGTAACCAGGGATGGTTTTTGTAAAAGTTTCCAGGCCATTCGCGCCCAGGCCCAGGCCATTCGACAAGCCCGTCAATTCCAACTGGAAGAAGATCGGCGTCGAAACGGTATTGGACGTCGTCACGAAACGCTGCGCGCCCATGCGGAACACCCAGCAATCGCCCTTGTATTCCAGGCCGACCAGGCTTTCCAGCATGCTGCGGTTCTTCAAGGAGTAACTGATGCGGCCCACGCCATACAGGCGGTCCGTCAACGGCCATTGCGTCGATACTTCCGCATTGCGCCAACCACCAACATCTCCACGCTGGAAACGATTGCTGAAATTCAATACTTTCTTGGCACCAGGCTGATATTGCAAGGTGTAGTTGTAATTCATCAACTGGCGATCGCTGGGATTGTACTGCACCAGGCTGTCGGCGGTCCAAGTCTCGGACACGCGGCCCGTCGCGGCCAGCAGGATGTCCGAACGCGACTGGTTGACGGGCGTGGTCGAATTGAGTTGCACGCGCTGGTCGGCAAAATAGAAACGCTGGCCGAAGGTCAGGCGCATGCGTTCCGTGCCGTCCGCCTGCAGGAAACGCGATACCAGGGCGGCCGTGACCTGGTTGGCGTCGCCGATGCGGTCGCTGCCGACAAACCGGTTTTCCGTGAAGATTTGCGTCAGGTTGAAGGTGCCGTCGGCCGTATCGAATTTCGGGAACTGCGACTGGTCGCGGTACGGCGTATAGACATAGAACAGGCGTGGTTCCAGAGTTTGCGTGCCGCCCTTGGCGCCAAACAGATTCGTGTCGCGTTCGAACACCAGGCCGCTGTCGACCGAGAAAGTGGGCACGGCGCGCGTAAACGAGGTCGTATTGAACAGCAGCGCCTTGGTCCTGGCATCGTTATCAAGCTGATATGCGCTGGCATTGAGCATCAGCTTGGGCGTGACGAAGTAGCCAGGGCGCACGATGGGGAAACTCACCTGCGGCACGGCCACGAGGCGCGACCCTTGCACCTGGGTCGGATGGGCGAAACGCGTCGCTTCCGCGTCGAAGGTCCAGTCGAAGCCGCCCCAGACGTCATATTTTCCAGCGTGGAAGTTCACCGCCGGCAAGCGGTCATACGGGCGCGGCACGGTCGCCGTGGGATCGGGATCCTGCAGCACCTGGTAATTCTGCACGCGCGCCGTCAGACTCCAGTCCTCGGTGCGGTAATCGGTGCGCAATTCGCGCAGCAACTGGCGCTCGGTGGCGGTGGCGACGGTTTTCGAAAAATCGTTCGGGTAATTATTGTCGGACGCCTCGCGCAAATCCCAGCTGTAACTCCAGCCCTTGGCCAGCGCCTGCTCATGCTTGGACTTGATCATGTAGCGGTTGGTCTTGGTTTGCTTGTCGTTAGGCAAGAATTCAAACGACGTTTCGCCCTGGTACAGGCCGGCATCCGTTTCGCCCATGTAGCGACCCGTCGCACCGAGCTGGATGCCGCGCCGCTGGATGTAGCGCGGGTACAGGGTCAGGTCGCGGTTCGGCGCGATATTCAGGTAATACGGCATCAGCAGCTCGAAACCGTTCTTCGAGGCAAAGCCCGGCGTGGGCGCCAGCCAGCCCGAGCGGCGCGCGCCCGACAGCGAAAACGAGATGCCCGGCGTGCCCAGGATCGGCACGTCCTTGAAATAGATGATGGTTTTGCTGCCGGTACCCACGTCGCGGCCCGTATCGAGGTTCAAGGTGCTCGATTTCAGGTACCAGTCCGGATTCGGCCCTTCGCAGGTACTGTAGGTACCGTCGATGACATTGGCTTCATCGGGGTTGATGAAGTCGACGCGCTCGGCCTTGCCCTGGCCGCCGCCCACTTCGAAGCGGTATGTCGGGTTGAGCAGGAAACCCTTGCCGGTCTCCATGTTCAGCTTCAGGACGTCGCCCGTGTAGTAATCGCCGAAACGCCACATCTTGATATGGCCCTCGGCGTCGAACTCATCTTCAACTTGTTTGTAACAAGCTGTATCGGCCGTCATTTTTGTGGTTTTTCCGCGCTCAATCACGACATTCTGATCGAGATTGAGCTCCCTTTCGGGGCGTCCCTTCATGCTGTTTGCCGTCATGACGGTGGGCGCGTCGGGATCTTCCACATGAACCGGACGCGGCGCTTTCTGGGCGTGGACAGGCACCGTCGTGGCGGCGACGAGCGCGCTGATGGCGAAAGCCCAGCGCTGCGAAGGGGGGGAGGCCGAAAACCAGCTCATGAATTGGAAGGGGCAAGCACCATTGACAGGCGATTTTTTGATTTGAATCCCTTATTATATGGGAATCTGCACCATCAACCCGATTCCACAGGCCGCTTAATGTCATTCTCCCCCAATTCCCCTGCCGCGCCGGCCTCCGCCGACGCTCGCCTGACCCTGTTGAAAGCCTGGTTGGCCCCGCTGAACCTCGTTGCGCCCGATTCCGCCCGCCCCGCTTCCAGCGATGCGAGCTTCCGCCGCTACTACCGTCTCGACGTGCTGCCAGGCAATACAACCTTGCCAGGAAGTACATTGATTGCCATGGATGCGCCGCCCGAGCGCGAAAACGTGCCCGCCTTCGTCAAGGTGGCCGGCTTGCTGAAAGGCGCCGGCGTATCCGTGCCCGAAATCATCGCGCAGGACCTGGACAATGGCTTCCTGCTGCTCTCCGACCTGGGCACGACCACCTACCTCGACGCCCTGAACCACGACAATGCCAGCGTGCTGTACGCGGAAGCGCTCGAGTCGCTGATGAAAATCCAGCTGGCCAGCCAGCCGGACGTCTTGCCCGAATTCGACCGCGCCTTCATCCTGCGCGAAATGAATTTGTTCCCGGAATGGTTTATTGGCAAGCACCTGGGCGCCACCTTGACGGATGTGCAACAAACCCAGCTGGACAAGGTCTTCGAAGCCATCACGGCGAATATCTTGTCGCAGCAGCAAGTGTTCATGCACCGCGACTACCATTCGCGCAATTTGATGCACATCAACGATGGTTCGATTCCCAATCCCGGCATCCTCGATTTCCAGGACGCCGTCTTCGGCCCCGTCACCTACGACATCGCCTCGCTGCTGCGCGATGCGTATCTCCAGTGGGATGAAGAACTGGTGCTCGACTGGGTGATCCGCTACTGGCAGCGCGCCAAGCAGCTGGGCTTGCCAGTCAATCCCGACATCGACGCCTTCTACCGCGATTTCGAATTCACGGCCCTGCAGCGCCATTTGAAAATCCTCGGCCTGTTCGCGCGCCTGAATTACCGCGACGGCAAGGATTTGTACATGGGCGACCTGCCAACCGTGCTCGACTACGTGCGCAAGACGGCCAACCGCTATACGGAACTCAAGCCGCTGGTGCGTCTGCTCGATGCCCTGGAGAACAAAACGCCACAAGTCGGCTATACATTCTGATGACACCCGCCAAAACCTACTGCGCGTCGCGCTTTGCGGCCGGCGATGCTCACCGTACTACAGTACGGTTGCGCTTCTCGGCCACAAAGCACTGCCGCTCGCTCCGGTTTTGTCAGGTGTCGCTACTGCAGAATTAACTTATTGTGCGGCTCACGCCACGCAACAATTACCGAACAAAACAGAAAACGAGTCCTACCCATGAAAGCCATGATCTTTGCCGCAGGCCGCGGTGAACGGATGCGTCCGCTTACCGATACCTGTCCCAAACCGCTGCTGAAAGTGCGCGGCCGTCCACTGATCGTCTGGCATGTGCTGAACCTGGTGCGCGCCGGCATCACGGACATCGTCATCAACCATTCCCACCTGGGCCACCAGATCGAGGAAACCCTGGGCGATGGCAGCGCGTATGGCGCGCGCATCGCGTATTCGCCCGAGAGCACGCCGCTGGAAACGGCGGGCGGCATCGCCCAGGCGCGCCACCTGCTGGGCGAGGAACCATTCCTCGCCATTTCCGGCGACATCTATTGCCCCTACTTTGATTTCAAGCAAGTACTCGATGTGCTGGCCGACAAGGACGTGCTGGGCACGCCGTATCCGGCCGACCAGCGCGACATCGCCTGGACGTACCTGGTGCCCAATCCCGACTTCCATCCCACAGGCGACTTCGGCCTGACCTTGTTCGCGATTAACAATACGGACGACACCAAGTGGACCTTCGCCAACATCGGCGTGTACCGTCCCGAGATGTTCGACGGCATCGCGCCCGGCAGCCACGCCAAACTGGGCGATTTGCTGCGCCAGTACGCGGACCAGGGCCGCGTGGGGGGCGAAGTCTATCCGGGCGAATGGACGAATGTGGGCACGCCGGCACAGCTCGACGCCCTCAACGGCGTCACGGCCAAGGCCAGCGCAACATGATGGCCAACTACGCGGCACGGCGCGCGGCGCTGCTGGCGCAGATGCTGCCGGGCAGCGTGGCCATCCTCGCCACGGCGCCCGAAGTGCCGCGCAACAGCGATTGCGATTATCCATACCGCCACGACAGCTATTTCTATTACCTGAGCGGCTTTACGGAGCCCGATAGCGCCGTGGCCCTCGTGGCCGCCAGCGCCACGGCGCCGGCGCGCGCCATCCTGTTTTGCCGCGCCAAGAATACGGAGCGTGAAATCTGGGACGGTTTCCGCCACGGCCCCGAGGCGGCGCGCGCCAGCTTCGGCTTCGACGCCGCCTTCCCCATCGAGGAACTCGACGTGGAAATGACGCGCCTGCTGGCCGACGTCCCCGCCATCTACTATGCGCTGGGCGGCAGCCTCGATGCGCAGGTCAAGGTCTGGCGGCACAATGTGCGGCAAAAGGCCCGCAGCGGCGTCACGGCGCCCGCCATCGCGCATGACATCCATGGCATGCTCGACGCCATGCGCCTGCTGAAAGACACGCAGGAACAGCAGTTGATGCGCCGCGCGGCCGCCATTTCCAGCGCGGCCCACGCGCGCGCCATGCGCGCCACGCGGCCCGGCATGCACGAATACGCGCTGGAAGCGGAGCTGCTGTACGAATTCCGGCGCAGCGGCGCGCAATTCCCCGCGTATTCCTCCATCGTGGCCGGCGGCGACAACGCCTGCATCCTGCATTACAGCGCCAACAACGCGGTATTACAGGACGGCGAGCTGGTACTGATCGACGCCGGCTGCGAACTCGATGGCTACGCCTCCGACATCACGCGCACCTGGCCCGTCAACGGCCGTTTCAGCGGCCCGCAGCGGGCCCTGTATGAACTGGTGCTGGCCGCGCAACAGGCGTCGCTGGACATGGTGCGCCCCGGCTTGCCGCACAGCGCCATCCACGAGGCGGCCGTGCAGGTACTGGCGCAAGGCATGCTGGATTTGAAATTGCTGGACCGGCAAAAAAGCGGCAGCGCGCAGGACGTCATCGCCGACAAGGCGTATATGCCCTTCTACATGCACGGCACCAGCCACTGGCTGGGCATGGACGTGCATGACGTGGGCGCCTACCGTGACACGGACGCGCCCGGCAAGCCATGGCGCGCTTTGGCACCGGGCATGGTGCTGACGGTGGAACCGGGCATCTATGTGCGCCCCGGCGCGGGCGTGCCGGAGCAGTTCTGGCATACCGGCATCCGCATCGAAGACGATGTGCTGGTCACGCCGCAAGGCCACGAAGTCTTCAGCACGGCGCCCAAGGGTGTCGCTGAAATCGAACAACTGATGTCACAGGATTAACGCCGCCGCATGCATACACCGTCCACTTTCGATCTCGCCATCTGCGGCGCCGGCCCCGTCGGCATGGCGCTGGCCGCCCTGCTGGTGCAGCGGGGCTGCCGCGCCGCCGGCATCGCCCTGCTCGACGCCAAATCCCTCGACCAAGCCAGGCGCGATCCGCGCACCATCGCCCTGTCGCACGGCAGCCGCCAGATTCTCGAGGAAGCGGGCGCCTGGCCCGTGGCGGCGACCCCGATTCACCAGATCCACGTTTCGCGCCGCGGCAAGTTCGGGCGCAGCCTGATGGACCGCGGCGAGCATGGCGTCGAGGCGCTCGGCTATGTGGCCCGTTACGGCGCCGTCGTCAGCGCGCTGGCCGACGTGTGCGAACGCCTGGGCGTGGCCAGTTTGCGCCCTGCCCTGGTCACTGGCAGCGTGGAAGACGCCGATGGCGTCAGCGTGCAGCTGGAACAGGAGGGCGCCGCCTCGAGCTTGCGCGCCAGCCTGCTGGTGCAGGCCGAGGGCGGTCTGTTCGGCCAGCAGCCGGAACGCGCCGTCAGCCGCGATTATGGTCAAAGCGCCATCATTGCCCACGTGCGTACCAGCGATCCCGTCGCCCACCGCGCGTACGAGCGCTTCACCGACGAAGGGCCGCTGGCCCTGCTGCCGCAGGACGACGGCTACGCGCTGGTCTGGTGCGTGCCGCCCACGCGCGCGGAACAGTTGCTGGCGCTCGACGAGGCAGCCTTCCTGGCGCGCCTGGGCGCCGCCTTCGGCAGCCGCCTGGGGCGGTTTACCCACACGACGCCGCGCCTGGCCTATCCGCTGGGCCTGAACGCGCAGGCGGGCGGCACGGCGCGCACGGTCGCCATCGGCAATGCGGCGCAAACCCTGCATCCGGTGGCGGGACAGGGGCTGAACCTGGGCTTGCGCGACGCCGCCGTGCTGGCCCGCGTGCTGGCGCAGGACAGCAGCCCGGCCGGGCTGGAACGCTACGCCAGCCTGCGCCAGGCAGACCGGGGGCTGACCGTGCGCGTCACCGACACCATGGCGCGCATCTTCACGGGCAACGCGCCCACGCAAGGCTTGCTGGGCCTGTCGCTGGGCCTGCTGGACGCATGTCCCCCTGCGCGCAAGACGCTGGCCGAGCTGATGATGTACGGCCGCCGCTGAGTCTTAGCAATAAGGAAAGGGCACGGGCGAAAAAGAAACAGGCGGGCGATCCGGCATGGAGTAAACGGCCCGCGGATGCGACAATGGCTGTCACCTGGCTTTTGGCGACCGTTCCATGACAGATGCATTGCCCGCAGCACCGCCTGCCGCTCTTCCCGAAGTCCTCTTTTCCCGCCTGCTGGAAGACGCCCTCGACGCCGTCATCATCATCGACGAGCAGTGCCGCATCCGCTATATCAATGGCGCCATGCAAACGCTGTCGGGCTATGCCAGCGGAGAATTGCTGGGCCAGACCCTGAACGGCCTGCTGCCCGACGCCGTCGGCGCGCAGCACGACAACCACGTGCTCAACTACATCCGCAGCTCGCGCACCTCCAGCGTGCTGGGCAAGATACGCGAATTCGCCATCCGCCACCGCGACACGCAAATGATTCCCATCGAAATGAAGGCGATGGACCTGGGCGTGGTCGACGGGATGCGCTATTTCGGCGCCTTCTTGCTCGACGTGCGCGAACGGCGCGAACTGGCGGCGAAAAACGCCAGCCTGCTGGCGCAGCTGGAACAGCAGGCGCTGCACGATGCGCTGACGTCGCTGCCCAACCGGCGCGCCTATGAAGCGCAAGCCGAGCAGGCGATGGCGCGCGCGGCGCGCAGCGGCGCCACCCTGAGCGTGGGCGTGGCCGACCTCGACCACTTCAAGAAGATCAACGACCGCTATGGCCATGCCGTGGGCGACGCCGTGCTGCGCACGGTGGCGCAGGCGCTGCGCGACACGGGACGCATCACCGACGTGGCGGCGCGCCTCGGCGGCGAGGAATTCGGCCTGCTCTTCCCCGACGCCAGCCTGCAGCAGGCACACCAGGTGGCCGAACGCATCCGCGCGGCCGTGGCGGCGGCGGTCACCGTGCTGCCCGACGGTTCCCCGCTGCACGTCACCATCAGCATCGGCGTGGCGCCGCTGGTGCAGGGCGCCAGCCTGGACGCGGCCATGTCGGATGCCGACAAGGCCCTGTATGTCGCCAAGCACCAGGGACGCAACCAGGTCGTCGCGGCAGCGGCCGGCCAATAAAAACGGCCCGCGCAAGGCGGGCCATCTTCAGTTGACCAAGGCATTGCCTTACTCGATTGCCTTCACCATATCCTCGATCACCTTCTTGGCGTCGCCAAACACCATCATCGTGTTCGCCTGATAGAACAAATCGTTGTCCAGGCCCGCATAGCCGGACGCCATCGAACGCTTGTTGACGATGATGCTCTTGGCCTTGTAGGCTTCCAGGATCGGCATGCCGGCGATCGGCGATTTCGGGTCTTTCGCCGCCGGGTTGACCACGTCGTTCGCGCCCAGCACCAGCACCACGTCCGTCTGGCCGAATTCGCCGTTGATGTCTTCCATCTCGAAGACCTGGTCGTACGGCACTTCCGCCTCGGCCAGCAGCACGTTCATGTGGCCCGGCATGCGCCCCGCCACGGGGTGGATCGCATACTTGACGGTCACGCCCTTGTGCGTGAGCTTTTCCACCAGCTCTTTCAGCGAGTGCTGCGCGCGCGCCACGGCCAGGCCGTAGCCGGGCACGATGATGACGGTTTCCGCATTGCCCATGATGAAGGCGGCGTCGTCGGCCGAACCCGATTTCACGGGACGCTGTTCCTGCGCGCCCGCCACGCCGGCGGCCGGCGCATCGCCGCCGAAGCCGCCGAGGATGACGTTGAAGAACGAGCGGTTCATGGCCTTGCACATGATGTACGACAGGATGGCGCCGGACGAGCCGACGAGCGAACCGGCGATGATCAGCATCGAGTTATTCAGCGAAAAACCGATGCCGGCCGCGGCCCAACCCGAGTAGCTGTTGAGCATGGACACCACCACCGGCATGTCGGCGCCGCCGATGGGGATGATGATCAGCACGCCCAGCGCAAAGGCGATGACGGCCATGACGATGAACGGGGTCCAGGCCGGCTCGGCGCCGTCGGCAAAGCAGAACACCAGGCCCAGCGCGATCATCACCAGCGCCAGCACCAGGTTGAGCATGTGCTGGCCCTTGAAGCTGACGGGCGCGCCCTGGAACAGGCGAAACTTGTATTTGCCCGACAGCTTGCCGAAGGCGATCACCGAACCGGAGAAGGTGATGGCGCCGACAAAGGTGCCGATGAACAGCTCGAAGCGGTTACCGATGGGCAGCGCCTCGCCCTGTTTGGCGATATTGAAAGCCCATGGCTCGGAGACGGCCGCCACGGCGATGCACACGGCCGCCAGGCCGATCAGCGAATGCATGGCCGCCACCAGTTCCGGCATCTTCGTCATTTCCACGGTTTTCGCCAGGTAGGCGCCGATGGCGCCGCCCGTGAAGATGCCGATGATGACGAGGGTCAGGCCCATGCCGCCCGCTTGCTGCTCCTTCAGTTTCAGGATCAGCGCCACGGTGGTGACGGCGGCAATGGCCATGCCGCTCATGCCGAAGGCATTGCCGCGGCGCGCCGTCGAGGGCGACGACAGGCCTTTCAGGGCCTGGATGAAGCACACCGAGGCGATCAGGTACATCATCGTCACAAGGTTCAGGGTGACGAAGCTCATGGCGTGACTCATTCTTTTGCTCCTTGCTTGGCTTTCGGTTCTTTTTTACGGAACATCTCGAGCATGCGCTGCGTGACGAGGAAGCCGCCAAACACGTTGACGGCGGCCAGGGCCACGGCCAGGGTGCCTGCCGCCTGCGCCAGCGGGCCTTGCGTCAGGCCGGCCGCCAGCATGGCGCCGACGATGATGATGGCGGAAATGGCATTGGTGACGGCCATCAGCGGCGTATGCAGCGCCGGCGTGACGGTCCAGACGACGTGGTAGCCGACATAAATGGCCAGCACGAAGATGATCAGGTTAATGATGGTGTGACTGATTTCCATGATGTGGTTCTCTCCCGGTGCCGCGTTGTTTTTGTAACTTATTTACGTAAGATTTCGCTGCCCGCGCACACCAGGCTGGCCTTGATGATTTCATCCTCGCGGTCGATCAGCAACTGGTCGTCCTTGTCGATGATGAGCTTCAAGAAGTCCAGCACGTTGCGCGCATACAGGGCCGAAGCGTCGGCCGCCACCAGGGTCGCCAGATTCGGTTCGCCCACGATGTAGACGCCGTGCTTGAGCACCGTCTTGCCCAGTTCCGAGAGCGGGCAGTTGCCGCCCTGCTCCACGGCCAGGTCGACGATGACGGAACCGGGTTTCATGGCCTTCACCGTTTCTTCGGAAATGAGCACGGGCGCGGCGCGGCCGGGAATCAGCGCCGTGGTGATGACGATGTCGGCCAGTTTCGCCCGTTCATGCACCAGTTCGGCCTGGCGCCGCATCCAGTCGGCCGGCATGGCGCGCGCATAGCCGCCCGAACCCTTGGCGATCTCTTTTTCTTCATCCGTGAGGAAAGGCACGTCGAGGAACTTGGCGCCCAGCGACTCCACTTGTTCCTTGACGGGCGGGCGCACGTCGGACGCCTCGATGACGGCGCCCAGGCGCTTGGCCGTGGCGATCGCCTGCAGCCCTGCCACGCCCACGCCCATGATCAGCACGCGGGCCGCCTTGACGGTGCCGGCCGCCGTCATCAGCATCGGCATGAAGCGCTGGTAAGTGTTGGCCGCCACCAGCACGGCCTTGTAGCCGGCGATGTTCGCCTGCGAGGACAGCACGTCCATCGACTGCGCGCGCGTGATGCGCGGCACGGCTTCCAGCGCAAAGGCGGACAGGCCCGCCGCGGCCATGGCGGCGATATTGTCCGCGTCAAACGGGTTCAACATGCCGATCAGTACCGTGCCGCTGGCCATCAGGGCCCGTTCATCGGCATCGGGCGCGCGCACCTTGAGCACGATGGCGCAGCCATAGGCTTCCTGGGCGGTGCCGATCTGCGCGCCGGCGGCGGCATACGCGTCGTCGGGAATCGATGCCTGCAGGCCCGCTCCCGATTGCACGACGATCTGATGTTTGGCTGCCAGCTTCTTGACTGTCTCGGGCGTTGCTGCCACCCGTGTTTCACCAGGCCGTGTTTCGGCCGGTATGCCTATCCTCATGATGCCTCCGCTAATTGATAAACTGACTAGAATCTAACACGGAAAGCAGCGCGTTAAACATTTGTGAACCAGCAACTTTTAGTCGTACGACACTAATTTCACCAGCATCCCACGATTCGTTTCACCATGCGGCGCAGCGCCCATATTGTGGGAAAGGTGTGTCAATCTCACCACAGTCGAGCGTGCGTGCGCGCTTGTTTTGGCCACAGGGAAAGCCTATATTAGCGGGCGTTTCCTGCCATCTTGGCGACTAAGCCCCCATGCTAGTGCGCTCCCCGGGAAAGACGTAAGTACCTCCCACCGCTATTTGCTAAAACGTTGTCATTTATCAATATGTCCGCGCAACAGAAGGCCGGGTTCAAACCGCGCGCGCAGAACAAGATAAAATGTCGGCTCTTTCAAGGATGGAATCATGCCGAGAATCTGGAAACCCTCTGTCACCGTTGCCGCCATCGTCGAGCGCGACGGCCTGTTTTTACTGATTGAAGAAGAGACCAGCGAAGGCATCAAGCTCAACCAGCCGGCCGGTCACCTCGACCCGTTCGAGTCGCTGGAACAGGCGGTGATCCGCGAAACGCTGGAAGAAGCGGCCTACGATTTCATCCCCACGGCACTGGTCGGCATGTACATGTCGCGCTATCAGTCACTGCGCACGGGCGAGGACGTGACCTATTTGCGCTTCACCTTTTGCGGCACGGCCGGCGCCGAGCATGACCGCCCGCTGGACGAAGGCATCATCCGCACCCTGTGGATGACGCGCGACGAGCTGGCGGCGTGCCAGGAACGCCACCGTAGCCCGCTGGTGCTGCAGTGCGTGGACGAATACCTGGCTGGCCGGCGCGCGCCGCTGGCCCTGCTGCACACGCATGCGTCCGTTTTCAATAGCGCATAGCAACACGCATTGCCATATTATTAAAGTAACTGGAAAGCAAGATGAGCAAGAAGAAAGTCGTTATCGGCATGTCGGGCGGGGTCGATTCCTCGGTCGCGGCATGGATGCTGAAGGAACAAGGTTATGAAGTCATCGGCCTGTTCATGAAAAACTGGGAAGATGACGACGATTCGGAATACTGCTCCACGCGCCAGGACTGGATCGACGCGGCCAGCGTGGCCGACGTCATCGGCGTCGATATCGAAGCCGTCAACTTTGCCTCCGAATACAAGGACCGCGTGTTCGCCGATTTTTTGCGCGAATACCAAGCCGGCCGCACGCCGAACCCGGACGTGCTGTGCAACGCCGAAATCAAGTTCAAGGCCTTCCTCGACCACGCCATGACCCTGGGCGCCGACCTGATCGCCACCGGCCACTATGCGCGCGTGCGCCAGGCGCCCACCGATGCGGGCCGCTACGAGCTGCTGAAAGCCGTCGACGCCAGCAAGGATCAAAGCTACTTCCTGCACCGGTTAAATCAAGCGCAGCTGTCCAAGACCTTGTTCCCGCTCGGTGAAATCCCGAAGACGCAAGTGCGCCAGATCGCCGAGAAACTGGCCCTGCCGAACGCGCAAAAGAAGGATTCGACGGGCATCTGCTTCATCGGTGAACGCCCGTTCCGCGAATTTTTGAACCGCTATCTGTCGTACAAGCCGGGCCCCATGAAGACGGCCGACGGCAAGACCGTGGGCGAACACGTGGGACTGAGTTTTTATACGCTGGGCCAGCGCAAGGGCATCGGCATCGGCGGCGTGAAGTCGTACCAGAACGCCGACGGCAGCAGCGACGCCTGGTATGTGGCGCGCAAGGATATCGCCAACAACACGCTGTGGGTGGTGCAGGGCCATGACCACCCGTGGCTGCTGTCGCCATCCCTGACGGCCGACCAGGCCAGCTGGGTGGCAGGCAGCGCGCCGCAGGCGGGCGCCTTGAGCGCCAAGACGCGCTACCGCCAGGCCGACGTGGCTTGCCAGCTGCTGCCGGACGGGAATGAACACTTCAGCCTGGCGTTTGACCAGGCGCAATGGGCCGTCACGCCAGGCCAGTCGGCCGTGCTGTATGACGGCGACGTCTGCCTCGGCGGCGGCATCATCGCCAGCGCCACGGGTTTGGCTGGCAGCTAGGAATTGCCTTGCGCGGCGGCAGCGAGTGCCTGCTGCTTGCGCACCATGGCAATGACCGTATTGCGCACGGTTTTCAGGACCGTGTCGGCCATGAACGGTTTCACGATGAAGCCCGACACGCCCATGGCGTGGGCCGCCTGCAGCGAGGCGGCGTCGATGCCGCCCGAAACCATGAAAATGAGCGTCTTCGGATACTGGGCGCGGATGGTCTGCACCACATTGCTCCCGTCTTCCACCTGCTCGCGCGCGATGCACACGAAATGCGGGTGGTGCTTGACCAGCAGCGCCAGCCCCAGCGCACTGGTATGCGTCTGCCCGCAGACATCGTAGCCGCCATCGGTCAGGACCGTGTTCAGCAGGCCGCGCGCCACGGCGCTGCTATCGATCAGGACTGTCTTTAACATCATGATTACTTTCCTTGCTTGATTTATTCCGTGTTCTGGCCAAAAGAGCTCTATTTTTCCCACACGAGCTTGTTCCAGGTCACGCCTAACGTGACATCCGTTTTCAGCGCCACTAACTTTCTTGAAAGATACAGTATTTCCCGCTCTTTTCGCAGGCTTTCGCCCAGCGCGCCCGGCAAAATGCCCGCGCCAGCCATCACGGCATCGATATTGCCGTAGGCGCGCAACAGTTTCGCGCCCGTCTTCAGGCCGATCTTCGACACGCCGGGGATACTGTCGGTGACGTCGCCCATCAGCGCCAGCAGGTCGGGCAGCAGTTCCGGCGGCACGCCGAACTTTTTCTCGACCCAGGCGTGGTCGTGCCAGACGCCCTTGAAATGGTCCCACACGAGTGCGCCGTGGGCGATCAAGCCGTGCAAATCCTTGTCGGTGGTGGCGATGACGGCCGCGCCGCGCCCCTCGTGCAGCCAGCGCATGACGGCCGTGCCGATCACGTCGTCGGCTTCCACTTCGGGAATGCTGACCACATGCATGCCGAAGCTGGCCAGCGTGGCGTAAAAGCCGGGCAAGGCGTCGCGCAGCACCTGCGGCATGGGCTGGCGCCCCTCGCGGTAACCGGCATACAGGGCGTGGCGCCAGGTGGGGCCGCCAAAGTCGAAGGCCGGCAGGATGTGCGTCGGCTCGTGGTCGTTGATGAGGGTGCGGAACGACGACAGCGCATGGCGCAGCGCGATCTCCGCCTTCAGGTCGGAATCGGGTTCAGGACTGGCTTCGTAGACGCGGCGTACGATATTCAAGCCGTCGATAGCGAGGAGTCTGGCCATGCGGTAAGTGGATACTGGTTGAATCGGGCATTTTACCGTATGGTTCCCCGCACATCGGGCTTGCATGCCCCTTATTTGACGAAATCGTAGGGCCCGCCTTTTTCCAGCGCGCGCTGGTAGGCCGGGCGTGCATGGATGCGCTGCAGGAAGGCCGTCAGCTTCGGCAGGCGCTCGTCGAGTCCGCCGCGCATGGCCGCCGCTTCCAGCGGAAAGCTCATCTGGATGTCGGCCGCCGTGAACTCATTGCCGGCAAACCATTTGGTTTTTTCCAGCTCCGCTTCCATATAGGCCAGCTGGCTGTTGATATTGGGCATGATGAAGCTGCTCTTGACCTTGCTGGCGATGCCGCGCGCGATGGGTTTGACGAAAAACGGCATCGGCGACGACTCGACCTTGTCGAACACCAGCTTCAGCAGCAACGGCGGCATGGCCGAGCCTTCCGCGAAATGCAGCCAGTAGGTCCAGCGCAGCTTGTCCGGCGTGCCCGCCGCCGGGATCAATCGGCCATTGCCGTAGCGCTCGACCAGGTAGTCGATGATGGCGCCCGATTCGGCGATGGTGTTGGCGCCATCCGTGATCACGGGCGACTTGCCCAGCGGATGCACGGCCTTCAGCGAAGCGGGTGCCAGCATGGTCTTCGGGTCGCGCTGGTAACGCTTGACCTCGTAGTCGAGGCCCAGCTCCTCGAGCAGCCAGAGCACGCGCTGCGAGCGCGAGTTGTTCAGATGGTGGACGACGATCATGGTTTTCCCGGTAACAATGGTTGAGTTCCAGTATAGCCGGGGACGGCCGGATCGGGTCAGCGCAAGCGAATCGACGAAAAAATTGCGAAAAACAGTATTTTCAATTGATAACTTTTCAATAATCCCTTATCTTGTTTTGTTTCCAATAAGTAAGGAAACCCCTGTGGATTTCGACGCAAACAACACTACTCCCCGACAAGAAGCCATCACCTTCAGTGCCACCGGCAGCGAATACTTCCGTATCTGGATCGTCAACCTGCTGCTGAGCATCGTCACCCTGGGCATTTATTCCGCCTGGGCCAAGGTGCGCCGCAACCGCTACTTTTATTCGAGCACCCACCTGGCGGGCGGCAGCTTCGAATACCACGGCAACGCCGTCGCCATCCTGAAAGGCCGCATCGCCGCCGTGGTGCTGATCGCCGGCTACAACATCGCCTTCCAGGTCTCGCCCGTCGTCGGCCTGCTGATGTTCGTGCTGCTGGCCGCCATCCTGCCCTGGCTGGTCTGGAAAAGCCTGCAATTCAAGCTGTACAACACCAGCTACCGCGGCATCCGCTTCGGCTTTGGCGGCAGCGCCAGGGAAGCCTACAAGTACTTCCTGTGGCTGCCCATCCTGAACACCTTCACGGGCGGCCTGATGACGCCTTTCCTGCACCAGCGCCTGAAGCGCTTCCAGCACACGCAAAGCCGTTTCGGCGCCACCCATTTCAGCTTTGACGCCACGGTCGGCAGCTTCTACAAAACCTATTTGCTGTTCTTCGCGCTGCTGCTGGGCGGCTTGCTGGTGCTGATTTTCGTCGTCTTCGGCAGCGTGTTCGCCTCGTTTGCGGCCAATGCGAATGACAAGACCAAGGTTGGCAGCCTGCTGTTTGCCATCGGCGCCTTGTACCTGTGGGCATTCACCGTGCTGCCGCTGTTCCTGACCATGATCCAGAACCTGATCTGGAACCATACGCGCTTGCAGCAGCACCAGTTCCAGTCGCAGCTGACATGGGGCCGCACCACCTTCGTCATGCTGAGCAACCTGCTGGGCATCGTCGTCACCCTGGGCCTGTTTACGCCATTCGCCCATGTGCGCTGGCTGAAATACCGCCTGGAAGCGACCTCCATGCTGGTGCACGGCAGCCTGGACGAGTTTGTCGCCGCCACGGGCCAGCAAGTGTCGGCCACGGGCGAAGGCATGGTCGACCTGCTGGACTTCGACCTGTCGCTGTAGCATGACGCTCGATCACGACGCGCCGGGCGCGGCCCCCGTGCCCGCGCGCTATTTCGACGGCCAGACCTCGCGCCTGTACCACGTCACGCTCAGCGTGCGTGATGGCCAGGCCGTGCTGGCCGGCGACATCGAGCGCAGCTGCCCGCTGGACGAGCTGCACGTGTCGGAACGCAGCAGCCATGCCGTGCGCAAGGTCAGTTTTGCCGATGGCGCCTACCTGGAAATCGCCGACCAGGCGGCCTTCAACAGCCTGCTGCACGACACGGGCCACCGCGACGGCTGGGTGGTGCGGCTGCAGCAAAGCTGGCGCGGCGCCCTGCTGGCCACCGTGGCGACCATCGTGGCCCTGTGGCTCAGCTATCAATACCTGCTGCCGCTGGCGGCCAAGGGCATCGCGTATGCCCTGCCGCAGTCGGTCGAACGGCAGCTGGGCCTGGGCGTGCTCGACATGCTGGACCGCCATGTATTCGCGCCCAGCCAGCTCGATGGCGCGCGCCAGCAAGCGTTGCGCGCCCAGTTTGCGCGCCTGGCCACGCCCGGCGACAGCACGCCCGCGCACCGCATCGTGTTTCGCAAGAGCAAGATCGGCCCGAACGCGTTTGCCCTGCCGTCCGGCGACATCGTGCTGACGGACGAAATGATCGAACTGCTGCCGGACGACCAGGCCATCATGGGCGTGCTGGCGCACGAGCTGGGGCACCTGCAGCAGCGCCACCTGACGCGGCGCATCATCCAGACCTCGGCCGTGGGTGCCGGCGCCGCGCTGCTGTTCGGCGACGTGTCGACGGTGGTGGCGACCCTGCCGCCGCTGCTGCTGGACTTGAAGTACTCGCGCGATGTCGAACGCGATGCGGACGACTACGCAATCGCCATGCTGCGCCAGAACGGCATCCCGCTGGAACACCTGGCGCAAGTGTTTGTCGCCCTGGGCAAGCTGGACCACGGCACGCCGTACCTGTCGAGCCATCCGGCCAGCGCCGAACGGGTCGAGCGCATCCGCGCCGCACAGCGGTGAACACCTGACCAAACCTACTGCGCGTCGCGCTTTGCGGCCGGCGATGCTCACCGTACTAAAGTACGGTTGCGCTTCTCGGCCACAAATCGCTGCCGCTCGCTACGGTTTTGTCAGGCGTCGCACGTATGGATAGCGTCACTCTGACAGTACACTTTGCCAGTCAGCAAGATCTACAAATCACCGGTACACTCAGCAATATCAGCCTGACTTCCCCGGAGTGCCCATGCACCTAGTACCATTTCGCTACCTGACCTTCATTGCGACGGCAGCCATCTTTGTCCTGTCCCTGTTTTACTACGATCACTACTGGCTGCCCGTGCTGGCCGGCGCGCTGACCCTGGTCGGCATCAGCGACCTGCTGCAAACGAAGCGCGCCCTGCGCCGCAATTACCCCATCCTCGCGCATTTCCGTTTTTTCTTTGAGAGCATCCGCCCCGAAATCCGCCAGTATTTCCTGGAAAGCGACAGCGAGGCGACGCCGTTCTCGCGCAGCCAGCGCAGCATCGTCTACCAGCGCGCCAAGGAGCAGACGGACAAGCGCCCGTTCGGCACCCAGCTCGACGTGTACGAAGCGGGCTATGAATGGATCAACCATTCCATCGCCCCCGCCAAGGTGACGGGCCACGACTTCCGCATCGACATCGGCAACCATCCGGACTGCCCGCGCGCCAAACCGTATTCGGCCAGCGTCTTCAACATCTCGGCGATGAGCTTTGGCGCCCTGTCGGCCAACGCCATCCTGGCCCTGAACGGCGGCGCGCGCAGCGGCGGCTTCATGCACGATACGGGCGAAGGCAGCATCAGCCCCTATCACCGCGAAAACGGCGGCGACCTGGTGTGGGAAATCGGCTCCGGCTACTTCGGCTGCCGCAACCAGGACGGCACGTTTTCGGAAGAGCGCTTCATCGCCAACGCCAGCTCGGAGCAGGTGAAAATGATCGAGCTGAAAATGTCGCAGGGCGCCAAGCCGGGCCACGGCGGCGTGCTGCCCGGGCCGAAAGTGACCATCGAGATCGCCACCACGCGCGGCGTGATGGTGGGCGAGGATTGCGTCTCGCCGGCCGCGCACAGCGCCTTTTCCACGCCGCTGGAAATGCTGCACTTTATCGACCGCCTGCGCACGCTCTCCGGCGGCAAGCCGACGGGCTTCAAGCTGGCCATCGGCCACCCGTGGGAATTTTTCGCCATCGTCAAAGCCATGCTGGAAACAGGCATCACGCCCGACTTCATCGTCGTCGACGGCAGCGAAGGCGGCACGGGCGCGGCGCCCCTGGAATTCACGGACCACGTGGGCACGCCGCTGCAGGAAGCGCTGGTGCTCGTGCATAACACCCTGGTGGGCGCCAACCTGCGCGAGCGGATCAAGATCGGCTGCTCGGGCAAGATCATCACGGCCTTCGACATCGCCCGCCTGCTGGCGCTGGGCGCCGACTGGTGCAATTCGGCGCGCGGCTTCATGTTCGCGCTGGGCTGCATCCAGTCGCAAAGCTGCCACACGGACCGCTGCCCGACGGGCGTGGCCACGCAAGACCCGCAGCGCCAGCGCGCGCTGGTGGTATCCGACAAGATCGCCCGCGTGGCGCACTTCCACCAGAACACCATGAAGGCGCTGGCCGAACTGATCGCCGCCGCCGGCCTCGCGCATCCGCAGGAACTGCGCCCGCACCACCTGGTGCGCCGCATCTCGCCGAACCAGGTGAAACTGGCGTCGGCCCTGCTGCCCTTCCTGGAAGCGGGCCAGCTGCTCGACCCGAGCCAGCTGCCGCAACTGCCGCCCGTATTCGGCCTGTACTGGCCCATGGCGCAATCGGCATCGTTCCAGCGCCTGGATTAAAGCCGGCATTGCGCAAGTGGAGTAATACCACTTAATAACCACTTGCGCAAAAACCCAAATCCAATACAATACCAAAACAAGTACAAAACCAAGGCAGCTTGTCCGGTGACCGCCACGATGCGCCACCACGGTGCCAGAATACGTATGCCGTCGTCACAATACATACCGGAGGAGTTGCAGCATGGAGCAGGGTTTGCGCGAGAAAGTAGGACAGTTGTTCATGGTGGGTTTCGACGCCCTGCAGGCGGACGAGCATATCAAGACCTTGATACGCCAAAAGAAGGTGGGCGGCGTGATCCTGTTCCGCCGCAACGTGCACACGCCCGCGCAAGTGTCCGCCCTGTGCCGCGAGCTGCAGGAGATCAATGCGGAAGTGTCCGACATTCCGCTGCTGATCTCCATCGACCAGGAAGGCGGCATGGTCATGCGCATCGAGCAGGGCGTCACGCCGATTCCCGCGGCGATGGCCTTCCAGGCGGCCGGCTCCATCGACGACTGCGAACGCATGAACCAGATCAGCGGCGATGAAATGCGCCAGGTGGGCATCAACATGCTGCTCGCCCCCGTGCTGGACGTAAACAACAACCGCAACAACCCCGTCATCGGCGTGCGCGCGTATGGCGAGGATGCCGCCACCGTCATCGACTACGGCATGGCGGCCATGCGCGGCCAGCGCGCCAGCGGCGTGGCCGTTACCGCCAAGCACTTCCCCGGCCACGGCGACACGGCCATCGATACGCACTACGCCATGGCCCTGGTCCCGCACGACAAGGAACGCCTGCGCGCCGTGGAGCTGGCGCCCTTCCGCGCCGCGATTGCCGGCGGCGTCGACGCCATCATGACGGCGCACGTGGTCTTCCCCGCCTTCGAGGCCGACACCAGCGTACCAGCGACCCTGTCGAAAGGCGTGCTGACGGACCTGCTGCGCGGTGAAATGGGCTACAAGGGCGTCGTCATCACCGACTGCCTGGAAATGGCGGCCATCGCCGACGGCATCGGCATCGCCCAGGGCGCCATCGCCACCCTGCAGGCAGGCGCCGACATCGTCCTCATCTCGCACCGCGAAGCGCAGCAGACGGCCGCCATCGACGCCGTCATCGCCGCCGTGGAGCGCGGTGACATCGCGATCTCCCGCATCGACGCGGCTTGTGCCCGCGTGGCTGAACTCAAGCGCAACCGCGCCGTGCGCGACTGGCGTACCCGCCCCGTCACGCCACCGGCGCTGATGCAGCCGGCCGCCATGGCCCTGTCGCAGCTGCTGCAAAAAGCCGCCTTGCGCGTGCAGGGCGACTACCGCCCGCTCGACGCCAGCCTGCCCGTGACCCTGCTGACGGTGGAAGTGCGCTCGCGCAGCGAAATCGACGAAGTGGCGCTGGGCCGCAACAAGGAAGCGCGCAGCTCGATGCTGCCGGCGCTGCTCGAAGCGGGCCTGGACGTGCGCGAGTACGCCTTGTCGGCCGAGGCGCTGGACGACGAAGTCAATGCAGCCATCGCCTTTGCGCAAGGCGCGCAGCAGATCGTGCTGCAAACGTATAACGCCATGTTCGTCGACGGCCAGCGCCGCCTCGTCGACGCCCTGCCGCAGGATAAACTGTGGCTGGTGGCGGGCCGCCTGCCGTATGACCTGGATCTGGCGCCGAATGCGCAAGGCCGCCTGGCCGCCTTCGGCTGCCGCCCGGCCGCGCTGGTGCCCGTGGTGGAAAAACTGGCGGGCAAGGCGTAAAGCCACGCCCCTCTCCTGCACATGCCGGGCCTTGCCCGGCATTTTTTATGCCGCGTCGCAATCGAAGCGCACGCCCGTCATCTGTTCGCTCAGCATCCATAGCCGGCGCGCCTGCCCGGGGTCGATGGCCCAGCGCCGCACGCCCGGCCCCATGCTGTCGTCCTCCACCAAGGGGGCGATATCGCCATCCTCGCAATACACGCCGCCAATGCCCTCAAGCTGCGCGCTGGTGGCACACCAGACGGTGGTGGCCGCTCCCTGCGCCACATTCTTGAAACCCGACTGCGGCGGCGGATTCACCTGGCCCGCATCGTCAAGCGCTCCCACCCTGCGCAAATCATCCTGGTCCAGGTGGCGCACCAGCGGCGTCAGGATGGCGCCCGGATGCAGCGAGTAGGCGCGCACGCCGTGTTCCGCACCACGTCGGTCCAGTTCCACGGCAAACAGCGCATTGGCGCTTTTCGACTGCGCATACGCGCGCCATTTGTCGTACGGCTGGCGCAGGAAATGCGGGTCATCCAGGTCGACGCCCGCCTGCCGGTGTCCCAGCGACGACACGCACACGACGCGCGCGCCCTGCGCCTGCCGCAAGGCGGGCCACAGGCGCGCCGTCAACTGGAAATGCCCCAGGTGATTCGTCGCGAACTGCGCCTCGTAGCCACGTGCATCGCGCAGCAAGGGCGTGGCCATGATGCCGGCGCCGTTCACCAGCAGGTGCAGGGGGCGGCCGGTGGCAAGGAAGGCGGCCGCGAATGCGTCGATCGATTGCGGATCGAGCAGGTCGAGCGCCGCGACCTCCACACCAGTCATGCCGGCCAGTGCCGCTTGCGCCTGATGCTGGTCGCGCGCCGGCACCAGCACCCTGGCGCCAGCGCCAGCCAGCACGCGCACCGTTTCCAGCCCCAGGCCCGACGCGCCGCCCGTGACGATGGCCTGCACGCCGGACAGGTCGCGGCCGGCCAGCACCTCGCTGGCGGTCGTGGCCGCGCCGAAGCCGGAATGAAGGGGAATTTGCCTGTGATCGCCGTATGTCATGTCTGCCTCTGCATGTGGGTGGCCAGCGCGGGATGGCTGGCGACATGCGTATTTTGCGCGAGCAGTTCTGGACGGTGAATGGCGTAAAATCCTCAATACTATCGCCATCGTCCAGAATTGCCGCCACCATGGATTTGCTCTCCGATGTACTCTCGCTGTTTGATACGCGCAGCTCCTACTTTGCCGGCCTGAAGGCGGGCGGTGCGTGGGCCATCGATTTTCCGCCGCCGGACGGCATCAAGTTCAACGCCGTAATCGAAGGCGTTTGCTGGCTGACGGTCGCGGGCATCGACGCTCCCGTGCAGCTGCAGACGGGCGACTGCTTCCTGCTGGCGCCGGGACGCGCGTTCACCCTGGCCAGCACGCCCGGCTTGCCGGCCGCGCCAGCGCTGGAAGTGTACCGGCACACGCAGCAGGGCGTGGCCCGCCACGGCGCGCCGCAGCACGATTTCTTCCTCATCGGCGGACGCTTCCTCTTTGGCGACGAAGCGGCCATCCTGCTCGACTGCCTGCCGCCGCTGCTGCACGTGCGCGGCGATACGGACCAGGCCAGCGTGCTGCACTGGGCCTTGCAACGGCTGGCGCAGGAACTGCAGGCGACGGCGCCCGGCGCGGCGCTGATGACGCGCCACCTGGGCCACATGATGCTGCTGCAAATGCTGCGCCAGTATCTTGAAGCGCAGGCCTCGCACCCGGTGGGCTGGCTGTTCGCGCTGGCCGATCCACGGCTGCGCGCCGCCATCGAGGCCATGCACGCGCAACCGGCGCGGCGCTGGACCTTGCAGCAGCTGGCCGCCGTCGCGGGGCAGTCGCGCTCCGCCTTTGCCTTGCACTTCAAGAAGCGGGTGGGCGTAACGCCGCTCGACTATCTGCTGCGCTGGCGCATGCGCCTGGCCACGCGGCGCCTGAAGGACGGCAGCGCACCCGTCACCTTGATCGCACAGGCGCTGGGCTACGATTCCGACAGCGCCTTCAGCCACGCCTTCAAGCGCGTCATGGCTTGCTCGCCGCGCCAGTACCGGCTGCGCCACGCGAACGCGCAGGCGTAAAAAAACCCGCGCTTGCGGGTTTTAATCATACAAGGTCAGCGCGCCGGCACGGGCGGCAAGGCCGCTACCGCCAGCAAGGCAAACGGTCCGAGAAACAGGCCGATACCGAACCACAGTCCCCCGTGGCGGCCGCGCCGGCTGGCCAGCAGCCAGGTGGCGACCGCAAACAAAAACATGAAGATCAACAGTATCGCCATTGCCACTCCTTGCCATACGGAAAGCCCAGTGTAGCCCACGGGCGCGCCCGTGGCTAGACGTACATCAGTCCTGGCGCTGCACCTGCATCAGGATCACGCGCTTGCTGCTGCCATCGGCTGGCGGCGTGCTTGACGGCGGCGGCGGGCTGTCGCACGAGCCGCAGGAACCGCAACCGCTGCCGCAGCCCGGCGCCACCTTGAAGAAGGTCGACATCTTCGCTTCATCGAGGCCGCAGCGCACGAGGCCCCGCACGATGGCGCGGCGCACGCCCGCCGGCAGGTACTTGGTTGAAAAATGCAACAGCGCGGCTGCGACGATCAGGGCAACGATGAGGGTTTGCCACATGGTTTTCTCCTAAGCGCCCAGCATCAGGGCGACACGGTACGTGATGAACGAGGCGGCATACGCCAGCGCGAACATGTAGCCGGCCATCAGCAGCGGATAGCGCCAGCCGCCCGTCTCACGCTTGACCACGGAGAGGGTCGACAGGCACTGCGGCGCAAACACATACCAGGCCAGCAAGGACAGCGCGGTCGCCAGCGACCACGAATGGGCGATCAGCGGCTCCAGGGTGGTGGCCAGCGCATCGCCCGTTTGCGACAGCGCATACACGGTACCCAGGGCGCCGACGGCCACTTCGCGCGCCGCCATGCCCGGCACCAGCGCGATGCAGATCTGCCAGTTGAAGCCGATGGGCGCGAAGATCACTTCCAGGCCGCGGCCCAGGATGCCGGCCAGGCTGTAGTAGATCGGCGGGTGGATGGCGTTATCCGGCGCGCCGGGGAAGGTGCTGAGGAACCACAGGATGATCATCAGGCTCAGGATGATGGTACCGACGCGCGTGAGGAAGATCTTCGCGCGCTCCCACAGGCTGACGGCCAGGTTGCGCAGGTGCGGCCAGTGATAGGCGGGCAATTCCAGCATCAGCGGCTGGTTGCCGCGCACGCCCATGCCGCGTTTCATGACCCAGGCCACGGCCATGGCCGAGATGATGCCGGCGAAGTACAGCACGAACAGCACCAGGCCTTGCAGGCTCAGATAGCCCCATACCTGGCGTTCCGGGATGAAGGCGGCGATGATCAGCGCATACACGGGCAGGCGCGCCGAACACGTCATCAGCGGCGCGATCATGATGGTGACCAGGCGGTCGCGCGGATTCTGGATGGTACGCGCCGCCATCACGCCGGGAATGGCGCAGGCAAAGCTCGACAGCAGCGGGATGAAGGCGCGGCCGGACAAGCCCACGCCGCCCATCAGGCGGTCCAGCAGGAAGGCGGCGCGCGGCAGGTAGCCGCAGTCTTCCAGGCTCAGGATAAAGAAGAACAGAATCAGGATCTGCGGCAGGAACACCAGCACGCTGCCGACGCCGCCGATGATGCCTTCCACCAGCAGGCTTTTCAGGTGACCGTCTGGCATGTTCGCCGTCAGTACGGCGCCCAGGTGGCCCACGCCATCGGTGATCATTTCCATCGGCGTGGCGGCCCAGGCAAACACGGCCTGGAAGATCAGGAACATCAGCACGGCCAGGATGATGGGGCCGAACACGGGGTGCAGCACCACGTCGTCGATCTTTTCCGTCAGGTTGCCCTTGTCGCTCGTGTCATTGCTGACGGCGGACAGGATGCGGCGCACTTCGCGCTGGGTTTCTTCGACGCTGACGGCATCGATGGCCGCCAGCGGTTTCGCTTCCACGGCCGGCAGCGGCAGCATGGCGTCGATGGCGTTCAGCAAGGCTTTTTCGCCATCGTGCTGCACCGCCACGGTTTCCACCACGGGCATGCCCAGTTCCTGCGACAGTTTCACCGTGTCGATCAGCATGCCGCGCTTGCGCGCCACGTCCGTCATGTTCAGGGCCAGCAGCATGGGCAGGCCCAGGCGCTTGACTTCCAGCACCAAGCGCAGATTCAGGCGCAGGTTGGTGGCGTCGACAACGCAGATGATGGCGTCCGGACGCGGGTCGCCGCGGCGCAAGCCGCCCACCACGTCGCGCGTGATGGCTTCATCGGGCGTGGTGGCCGACAGGCTGTAGGCGCCCGGCAGGTCGAGCAAGCGCACGGGCTTGCCGGCTGGCGAGGTGAAATGGCCTTCCTTGCGCTCGATGGTCACGCCGGCGTAGTTCGCCACTTTCTGGCGCGCGCCCGTCAAACGGTTGAACAGGGCGGTCTTGCCGCAGTTCGGATTGCCCAGCAAGGCAATTTGTGGCTGATGCGGCGGCTTGTGCACGCCTGCATCCACGATAGTTTCGACAGCACCCATGGTCATTCCGGTTGAAGCAGCGGTTGAATCGTAATCAGCGCCGCTTCGAAGCGGCGCAGTGCGAACGTGGCATTGCCGACCTTGATGGCCAGCGGATCGCCGCCGGGAATGCCGCGCTTGAGCATGCGGATTCGTTCGCCGGGAACGAATCCCAGCTCCATCAGGCGGCGGGCCAGGTCGACGCCGTCCTCCGTCTGTCCTGCCGTGTGGGGCGTGATATGCAACACCGTGCCGCTCTGGCCGACTGCCAGCGCATCGAGCGTCATCATGGGTGGAACTAGAGTCATGAGCAAATTCCGTTCAAATTAAGAACACCTGATACCGGCGACGGCGCAAGGCGCCTTGCACCGGTTCCAGGTTTGTGACGTAAAACGCAACTGTTGCGCATTACCGACAAGCGGCCATTCAATCCGTCCAGACGGCGACCGTCCGAGACAATACCAGCATTATAAACATGAATGCGAATAGTTTTTATTTAGCCCGGAGAGCCGCCCCCATCAAGGGCTGCGTCATTCGGAAACATGGCCTGTGAAGCTGCGGCGCCAGGCCGCCAACTGCCGCACACTTGATCAAAATCACTTGCATTGTCCCCCGCTTTGCGCGACAATGAAACGTAATGATAATGATTCTCATTAAAACACTAGCAACAATGCTTTCCAGCACTAGTGTCTGTTCATCCTCCAGCCAGAAGGTGTATCAATGATTGTATGTGTCTGCAACAACATATCTGATCGTGAAATCCGTCAAGCCGTCGATCTTGGCCTGTCCAGCATGGCCGAACTGCGCCGCGACCTGGGCGTGGCCACCTGCTGCGGCAAATGCCACACCTGCGCGCGGGAAGTGCTGAACGATCACCTGAACGCCACCGTGGCGCTGCAAGAAACCGTATTGATGCGAGCTGTACTGACAAACTAAAGAAAGCGATGAACGCCATGACGATGATGCCCCCGCCCGTAACGGTGCAGGCCGTGCAGCAATTTGCCGACTTCGACAAGAAGCGCAACAAATTCGCGCCGCTGATGGCCATCGTCGTCCTGCACATCGCCGGCTTTTACGCCATCCAGAGCGGCCTGCTGAGCCGTGTGGTCACGGCGGCCATGCCGACCATCACCACCATCAGCATCATCGCCCCGCCGGCGCCGCCCAAGCCGCCAGCGCCGTCCGTACCGAAAACCGTGGAATTGAGCGCCCCCGTGCCGCGCGCCGTGATCCCGCCGCTGCCGCTGATCGCCGTGGCGCCGAGCGAACCGACGATCACGCCGCCGCAGCCGACGCGCGCCGAAGCGGCACCGGTTGCCACCGCCGCGCCGACAGCGCCATCGACACCGTCGCCGACGCCACCGGCGCCGTCGACGCCGCGCACCGTCAGCAGCGTCGAATACATCAAGGCGCCGCAGCTGATCTACCCGAATCTGTCGCGCCGCC
Source organism: Janthinobacterium sp. SUN033 (assembly GCF_030397595.1). Taxonomy (NCBI): domain Bacteria; kingdom Pseudomonadati; phylum Pseudomonadota; class Betaproteobacteria; order Burkholderiales; family Oxalobacteraceae; genus Janthinobacterium; species Janthinobacterium sp. SUN033. Next base: position 76,889 of record NZ_JAPQNV010000009.1, on the reverse strand, counting down.
TGGGCGAGAGCGGCACCGTGGTGTTGCGCATCCTGATCAATGAAAAAGGTTTGCCCGAGCAAATCCTGATCCATAAATCGACCGGCTACGGCAACCTCGATGAAGCGGGCCGCCAGGCCGCCCAGCGCGCGCTGTTCAAGCCGATGATCGAAAACGGCAAGCCTGTGCCCGTGTACGTGTTAGTACCGCTGACCTTCCAACTGAGCTAGCCTTCCGGCGGCCCTTGCGCCGCTGCCAGCCCGCAAGCACCGCACCCTGTGCCCTGCTTGCTTTTTTGCGCCCTGTTTTCTGTACCAGTCAAGCAACTGCTTGTTTCAGTCTGCCAGCCTACATCCCCGGGCCAGGCAGACTTTTTTTTTTGCGCTACATCTCCGCCCACATCCTGAGCAGGTTGTGATAATGCCCCGTCAAACCCACCGTCGCCGGCGAATCGCCGTGTTCTCCGCGCACGCTCTGGATGTTTTGATCGAGCTCAAACAGCATGCTGCGCTTCCAGTCCTCGCGCACCATGCTTTGCGTCCACAGGAAGGAGCAGATGCGCTCGCCGCTGGTGACGGGCAGCACCTGATGCACGCTGCTCGACGGATACACGATCACGTCGCCGGCCGGCAATTTCACTTCATGCGTGCCATACGCGTCGACCACCACCAGCTCGCCGCCTTCGTACTCGTCCGGCTCGCTCAGGAACACGGTCGACGAGACGTCGGCGCGCATCGATTGCATGCCGTTTTTCGGCGTGCGGATGGCGCCGTCGATATGCAGGCCATAGTGCTCGCCGCCCGCATAGCTGTTGAAGAACGGCGGCAGGATGCGCAGCGGCAGCACGGCGGAAAAGAACAGGGGATTGGCCATCAGCGCGCGGCTGACGATCTCGCCCAGTTCCAGCGCCAGCGGCGAACCTTCCGCCAGCTGGCGGTTGCGCTTGACTTGCGCGCCTTGCGCCCCGACGCTGGCGCGCCCGTCGACCCAGTCCGTTTGCGCCAGGCGCTGGCGAAACTGCGTGACCTGTTCCGGCGTCAGCACGCCGGGTATATGCAGCATCATCTTGCTATCCTTTTTCAGTAAATATCGCTGCCTGATTATCGCATCGCCGGCAGCGCCCAAGAAGACACAAAAGCAAGAACGGACCAACATTTCACGCCTTTTCAGCGCGGCCATGCAGGCGCGCCAGCAGCAGCAAAAAAGCGCCAGGAACGCGAATGAGAATGGCCATCATTTTCCTTAGCAAATAAAAAACGGAAAAATGTGCCAATCCATTTGAGAATGGGTTTTATTCGCACGATATTTACGTTAAAAAGACGGAAAAATGCCGTTTACCGCCCGAAATCGCCCATATTTTGCGCTATCATGCGGGCATAGCGAAACCGGCAACCTGCGCGCCACCAGGCAGCCAGCGCCACCCGGCAGTGAACGCCAGCAGCCTCCGGTTTCATCATCGAACGCGACACAGAACAAAGGAAATCCCATGAAGGGCGATAAAGAAGTCATCCGCATGCTCAACGCACAGCTCACCAATGAACTGTCGGCCATCAACCAGTACTTCCTGCATGCGCGCATGTACAAGCACTGGGGCCTGGAAAAGCTGGGCAAGAAGGAATACGAAGAATCGATCGGCGAAATGAAACACGCCGACAAGCTGATCGACCGCATCCTGATGCTCGACGGCCTGCCGAACCTGCAAGCGCTGCACAAGCTGCTGATCGGCGAGAACACGCCGGAAATGCTGGAATGCGACTTGAAGCTGGAACGCGCCGCGCACGCCACCGTCAAGGAAGGCATCGCCATCAGCGAAAAAGCGGGCGACTACGTCTCGCGCGACCTGTTCCTGATGATCCTGGAAGACACGGAAGAACATATCGACTGGCTGGAAACGCAGATCGACCTGATCGCCAAAGTCGGCATCCAGAACTACCTGCAAAGCCAGATGGCGATTGAAGAGTAATTTTTCTTCGAGGCAGATAAAAAAACCGGCAATCGCCGGTTTTTTTACGTCCGCGCCTTATTGCGGCACGGTGTCCTTGAACGACTGCCGCTCGGACAGTTTGTCGAACAGGCGCGCCAGCGCGGGGTGATCGGCGCGCCAGTCGATTTCCGGGAAGCGGAAGCTGAGCCAGCCCAGGGTGCAGCCCACGGCCACGTCGGCCAGGGTGTAGTTCTTGCCGGCGCAATATGCGCTCTCGCCCAGGCGCGCTTCCAGCGCCGCCAGGCCCAGGGTGACTTTGTCCAGCTGGCGCGCGATCCAGGCCGCGCTTTGCTGCTCGGGCGGGCGCTGCGTGCGCTCCAGGCGCACCAGCACGCCCGCGTCGAGAATGCCGTCGGCCAGCGCTTCCCAGTTCTTGATATCGGCCCGCTCGCGGCCGTTGCCGCCCGCCGGCAGCAGCTTGCACACGGGCGTGAGCGTGTCGAGGTATTCGACGATGACTTTCGAATCGATCAAGGTGCTGCCATCCTCCATCACCAGGCAGGGCACCTTGCCCAGGGGATTGGCCTGGGCGATGCGGGTTTCCGGCACCCACACGTTTTCCAGCTCGAAGACATAGTCGAGCTTTTTTTCCGCCAGCACGATACGGGCTTTGCGGACATACGGGCTGGCGAGGGAACCGATCAGTTTCATAGGTACTTTAAGGTAAGGGAGCAGCAAGCAGTATAGCATCGGCGGCAGCGCTGTTTGGCAGCACGCGCCCGGCGGCCCCTCGTGTGTGGCAGGCACGCCGCATCGGGGCCGGATTCGGCCAAATTGCGCTGCGCCGGCGGCCGACGGACGGCTGGCCAGCGGCCAGCGGTGGTAAAATCGCCCTTTACTGTGGCGCCGTCAGTGTTGCTATATTGCAATAGCCCTGCCCTCCCCGCGCGCCACACGCCAACCGTTTCTTTAACTTGCGTCCGCTCTCATGACTTCTACTACTCCGTATTCCACGCTGTCGGCCCTGTCTCCGCTCGATGGCCGCTACGCCAGCAAGACCGATCTGCTGCGCCCGATCCTGTCCGAAGCCGGTTTCATGCACCACCGCGTGAAAGTGGAAATCTCCTGGCTGCAAGCGCTGTCGCAAGCCGGTTTCGCCGAAATCAAGCCTTTTTCGGCAGAAGCGACCGCCCTGCTCGACAAGATGGCAGCCGACTTCTCGGAAGCCGACGCGGCCCGCATCAAGGCCATCGAAGCGGTCACCAACCATGACGTCAAGGCCGTCGAGTACTGGCTGAAGGAACAAGTGGCGGACGTGCCGGAACTGGTGGCGGCGTCGGAATTCATCCATTTCGCCTGCACCTCGGAAGACATCAACAACACTTCGCACGGCATGATGCTGAAAGCGGCCCGCGATGGCGTGATGCTGCCGGCCTTGAACGGCCTGGTGGCCAAGCTGACGCAAATCGCGCACGACAATGCGGACGTGCCGATGCTGTCGCGCACGCACGGCCAGACGGCCAGCCCGACCACCCTGGGCAAGGAATTTGCCAACGTCGTGGCCCGCCTGCAGCGCGCCGTAAAACGCATCGAGCAAGTGGAAATCCTCGGCAAGATGAATGGCGCCGTCGGCAACTACAACGCCCACCTGTCCGCCTACCCCGGCTTCGACTGGCCGGCATTCTCGCAGGCCGTCATCGAACAGCGCCTGGGCCTGGTGTTCAATCCGTACACCATCCAGATCGAGCCGCACGACTACATGGCCGAACTGTTCGACGCCTTCGCGCGCGCCAACACGATCTTGCTGGACCTGAACCGCGACATCTGGACGTACGTGTCGCTGGGCTACTTCAAGCAGAAACTGAAAGCGGGAGAAATCGGTTCCTCGACCATGCCGCACAAAGTCAACCCGATCGACTTCGAAAACTCGGAAGGCAACCTGGGCCTGGCCAACGCCGTGCTGAAACACCTGTCGGAAAAACTGCCCGTCTCGCGCATGCAGCGCGACCTGACCGATTCGACCGTGCTGCGCAACATCGGCGTGGGCCTGGGCTACACCCTGCTGGCCTATGACAGCTGCCTGCGCGGCCTGAACAAGCTGGAAGTGAACCATGCGCGCCTGGCGCAAGACCTGGACGCGACGTGGGAAGTGCTGGCCGAGCCCGTGCAAACCGTGATGCGCCGCTATGGCATCGAAAACCCGTACGAGCAGCTGAAAGAGCTGACGCGCGGCAAGGGCATCTCGAAAGAAGCGCTGCAAACCTTCGTCAATGGCCTGGCCATTCCGCAGGATGCCAAGGACGTGCTCCTGACCATGACGCCGGCTAACTACATCGGTATCGCCGCGCAATTGGCCAAAGCCATCTAAGCAGTTTCCACATGGGGATCCTCACGATCCCACTCCCGCGGGGCGGCCAGCACACAAATGCTGCCCGCCCCGCGGTTTTTCCGGCAATCTTTCTTGTAGAATCTGCAGCACGCAGCGCAATTTGCTTTTCTTTGGTATATTAGGTCGAATTAGTCCTAACACGTACTACTTTCAAGAAAGCCGTCGATGCAACGCTACACCACCACCGCCATCATCCTGCACTGGCTGACCGCCCTGCTGATCATCAGCGCCTTCGTCATGGGCCTGGTCATGGTCGATATTCCCGGCCTGACGCCCACCAAACTCAAATATTTTTCGTGGCATAAGTGGCTGGGCGTGACCGTGCTGGCCATCGCCGCCATCCGCCTGTTGTGGCGCAAGGCCAACGTGCCGCCGCCGCACCCTGCCAGCATGGTGGCCTGGCAAAAGAAGGCGGCCGACGCCATGCACGTGCTGCTGTACATCCTGATCTTCGCCGTGCCCGTCTCCGGCTACCTGTACACCCTGGCCGCCGGCGTGCCCGTGGTCTACCTGGGCCTGTTCCAGCTGCCCGTCATCATGGCGCCGAACCCGGAACTTAAGCCGCTTTTAAAAGAGATTCATTATGTTCTGAACATGACGATGGCCGCCGCCGTGGCCGCCCATGTGCTGGCGGCGCTGAAGCATCAATTTATCGACAAAGACGGCGTACTTAAACGCATGCTGCCATAACACCGACTTCACCCTTGCTCACTGAAACTCCAGGAAAAATAAGATGAAAACCACCCAACGCATCGTCCTCGCTTCCCTGCTCGGCCTGTCCGTGGCCGCCACTGCCGCCACCCTGCTGAAAGTCGATCCCGCCAAGACCAGCGTGTCGGCCGTGTTCAAGCAAATGAACGTGCCCGTGGAAGCGAAGTTCAAGAAATTCAATATCGCCATCGATTACAACCCGGCCACGCCGGATGCGTCGAAAGCATCGGTGGAAATCGAGACGGCCAGCATCGATATCGGCGACCCGGAATACAACAAGGAAGTGGCCAAGAAAGAATGGTTCAACGCGGCCCAGTTCCCTAAAGCCACCTTCGTCTCGAGCAGCATCAAGGCCGCCGGCGCGGGCAAGCTGACGGTCAGCGGCAAGCTGAGCATCAAAGGCAAGACCACCGACGTGACCTTCCCCCTGACGGTGAAAGCCGACGGCGGTAAATATGCGTTCGACGGCGCCCTGCCGATCAAGCGCCTGACCTACAACATCGGCGAAGGCGAGTGGAAAGACACGAGCATGGTTGCCGACGAGGTCACCATCAAGTTCCACGTCGCTGCGCAGTAACACCTGAGAAAACGTCCATGGCTGCGTTGCTCTTGCCTGGCCGTACGTGCGTACTGCCTTCGGCAAGGCGCCTTGCCCTGAACGTTTTTCAACCGTTACTGATTAAAATCACACCACCAACCGATTCTTTTTAGGATATTGATGAAACTTAAGCACTTGATGATCGCCGTGCTGGCAGCCGCCGGCGCCGGTTCGGCCATGGCCGCTACCGACACCTACAACCTCGACCCGACGCACACCTTCCCCAGCTTCGAAGCCGATCACATGGGCATGTCCGTGTGGCGTGGCAAGTTCAACAAGACCAAGGGGACGGTCACCCTGGACCGCGCCGCCAAGGCAGGCAGCCTGGACCTCGTCATCGATGCCGATTCGATCGACTTCGGCCTGGACGCCATGAACACGCACGCGAAGAAAGCGGACATGTTCAACGTCGAGAAATTCCCTGAAATCACCTACAAGAGCAAGTCGCTCAAGTTCAACGGCGAGCAGCTGGTGGAAGTCGATGGCGAACTGACCCTGCTGGGCGTGACCAAGCCCGTCAAGTTGAACGTAAGCAAGTTCAAGTGCATCATGCACCCGCGCTACAAGCGTGAAGTGTGCGGCGCCGATGCCACGGCAGAATTCAAGCGCAGCGACTTTGGCTTGAACTACGGCATGCCGGCGTTCTCGCCGGAAGTCAAGCTGGCCATCCAGGTGGAAGCCATCAAGGCCGATTAAACACTGCCTTGCCGCATGACAAGCCCGCCTCGCTGCCCGCAGCCAGGCGGGCTTTTGCATGCGCCATGCGAATCCGCTGGACTTTTCTATCGTGCGGCATCAGTATCAATTTGCCATGACGTGCAGGCCGCACCGCTCTGGCACAACCACTCATCCATCGCGCGGAGGATTACATGAATTTCATTATCTGGATCGTTATTGGCGGTGTCATCGGCTGGCTGGCCAGCATGGTCATGAAAACGGATGCGCAACAGGGCATCTTCCTCAATATCGTCGTCGGTATCGTCGGCGCCTTCCTGGGCGGCTGGCTGCTGGCGCCCCTGTTCGGCACGGGTACCATCAACAGCGACAATTTCAGCCTGTCTTCGCTGCTCGTCTCGTTCCTGGGCGCCGTGATCCTGCTGGGCATCGTGAATCTTTTGCGCCGCGGCAAAATACGCTAAGCAGACCAAAAGCAGCACATCCGCAAATGGCCGGGCCGCGCAGGCGCCTGGCCATTTTTATTGCTGCCAGGACAATTGTATGGACAATACCACAGCCGAGGTACGGGAAAATGCCCGCTGGCAGCCGCTTTCTCCCCCTGCAATGTCGAAAATAGTGCCATTTAAACAAGCAACCACAAACATGCCGCCGGGAAAATGTGATTGACTAGTGCGAGTTCGGTGCGGATACTCTAGGTCGCCCGCTGAGAAAAAACACTGGGTACACGTTGGTTCCGACTTCCCTTCATGTAAAAGACTAGAACTCGAATGAAAAAATCTTTAATCGCGCTCGCTATCCTGAGCAACTTCGCACACGCCGACGAAGGCATGTGGATGCCCCAACAGCTGCCACAAGTAGCCAAGGAACTGAAAGCGGCCGGACTGAAACTCGATCCGACCACCCTGACCAAACTGACCGAGTTCCCGATGGGCGCCATCGTCAGCCTGGGCGGTTGCTCGGCCTCGTTCGTCTCGCCGCAAGGCCTGGTTGCCACCAACCACCATTGCGTCTACAACAGCGTAGCGGTCAATTCGACCAAAGAGCGCGATTTGCTGGCCAACGGTTTCCTGGCCAAGACCTTCGCTGAAGAATTGCCGGCCGCCCCAGGCAGCCGCATCTTCGTCACCTCCGCCGTGACCAATGTCAGCGACAAGATCATCACCGCCGACGTGGCCAAGCTGCAAGGCAAGGCACGCATCGACGCGATCGAGAAAAACCAGAAGAAACTGGTCGCCGAATGCGAAAAAGAAGCGGGTTTCCGCTGCACCGTGTCGAGCTACTACGGCGGCCTGGAGTTCTACCTGATCAAGCAACTGGAAATCCGCGACGTGCGCCTGGTGCACGCGCCTCCGGCCGGCGTGGGCAAGTTCGGCGGCGACACCGACAACTGGATGTGGCCACGCCACACGGGCGACTACGGTTTCTACCGCGCCTACGTCAGCAAAGACGGCAAAGCTGCCGACTTCAGCAAGGACAACGTGCCGTACCAGCCAAAACACGTGCTGAAACTGGCCAAGGATGGCTTGAAAGAAGGCGATTTCGTGATGGCGCTGGGCTACCCTGGCCGCACCAACCGTCACCGCCTGCCATCGGAAGTGGCGTTCACGTTTGACTGGAACTACCCGGCCTTCGTGAAAGCGTCGGGCGAAACCCTGGCCATCATCGCGCGCGAAACCAAGGACAACAAGGATGTTGCCCTGAAATACGCGGGCCAGGTGGCTGGCGTGAACAATTACTACAAGAACCGCCAAGGCATGCTCGATTCGTACGCGGGCAGCGACTTCCTGGCACGCAAGACGGCAGAACATGAAGCCCTGAAAACCTGGGTCAACGCGAATGCTGCCCGCAAGGCGGAATTTGCCGGTGACATCGAGCAAGTGGAAAAGCTGATCGCCGAGCGCGATGCCGACACCAAGCGCGATTTCTTCCTGGGCTACGCACAGCCACGCCTGCTGAACACGGCACGCAGCCTGTACCGTCTGTCCAACGAAAGCACCAAGGCCGACACGGAACGCAAGTCCGGCTACCAGTCGCGCGACTTGCCACGCCTGGAAGCGGGCATCACGTCGGTCGAGCGCACCTACGATGAAAAAGTCGACAAGGCGCTGGTACTGAACAGCCTGACCAAGTACGCCGCGCAACCGGCAGCACAGCGCCGCGCCAGCTTTGACGCCGCCATCGGCATCAAGGACGGCATGTCGCAAGCCGACCTGTCCGCCGCCCTGGACAAACTGTATGCGGGCAGCAAGCTGGCCGACAAGGCCGAGCGCGCAGCATGGCTGAAACGCACGCCAGCCGAATTCCAGGCCAGCAAGGACAGCTTCATCCAGGCAGCCGTCGCCATGTATCCGGATTCGCTGAAAAACGAAGCGGAAGACGAAGAACTGGCCGGCAAGATCCAGCAAGCCTACGCCAACTACATGAAAGCAAAAATTGCCTTCATGAAGAGCAAAGGCCAAGCCGTCTATCCTGACGCCAACAGCACCCTGCGCGTCACCTTCGGCCGCGTTGCCGGCCGTGACCATGGCGCCGACGGCACCACCTGGACCGCGTTCACCACCGTCAATGGCGTCGTGGCCAAAGCCACGGGCCAGGGCGAGTTCAATGCACCGGCAAATCAACTGGCCGCGATCAAAGCCAAGGACTTCGGTAAATTCGTCGATCCGAAGCTGAAAACCGTGCCGGTCGACTACCTGGCGACCCTGGACATCACCGGCGGCAATTCCGGTTCGGCTGCGCTGAACTCGAAAGGCGAATTCATCGGTCTGGCCTTCGATGGCACCTTGGACTCGATCATTTCCGATTGGGACTACAACAAGGCCAACACCCGTTCGATCCAGGTCGACCTGCGCTACATGTTGTGGAACATGAAACACATCGACCACGCGGATAACCTGCTGAAAGAAATGGGCGCTGAATAACAAAAAGCAATAACCCGGCAACGGGCGCTTTAGCCTGAGCCACTCCTGCGGGAGTGGCTTTTTTTCGCCTAACGTTTTACTTTGGTAAAACGGTAAGGCACGGCTTGCTCTGCGCCAAACACTTGCGCGCTGCTACTTCCCAGCGGCAACATAACCCGCCGGCCATCCTGCAGCAGCAGGGCCAGGTCGGCGCCGGGAAAGCGCTGCGCCAGCAACGGATAGGCTTGCCGTTCGATGGGGGCGGCGGGAATCACGATGCGGTAATCGCTCTCGCCAAAGTCCAGCAGCAGCGCGGGAAGCGCTTCAAGCCCCGGCAATGCCGTGATGCGCAGGCGCGCGCTTCCCTTGACGAGCTCGAAGGCCGACCACAGGGGCAAGGTGCGCTGCGTGGCGCCGATCTGCAGCAGCGGCGCGTGGCGCGCATCCGCCGACGTCAGCACGATGTCAGGCCGCTCTTCCGGCACGGCGCCATCGATGGCCAGCAACCAGCCCCGGTAGCGTATCAACGCGCCCTGCGCAACGGCCGTGACGGATCCGCCCTGCGCCACCGGTTCCTTGCCCGCAGGCAAGCGCAATGGCGCCGCCTGCGCCGCCAGGCCGATCCCCCACACCAGCGCCGCCATCGCTGCCATCGCCGCCTTGCCCATGCCGCCTCCCCTTGCGCGTGAAACGTATTCATAACACAAGTATGGCAACGAGCCCCTGCGGCGCCTCAAGGCAGGAGCGCCGGTGCTACAATTGGCCCCTAGCGGGCGTACTTACCCAGCGCGCCTTCCCCCTCCCAGACTCAGACCGCTATGCCACCAGACTTGCGCACGACCTACGAACTCGGTAACCACAACCAGACCACGACCTGGCTGGAATGCATCACCTTCTATCAAGATCTTGCCGCACGCTATCCGCAGGTGCTGCATTTCGAACAGATCGGCCTGTCCGACTCGGGCGTGCCCATCCACGCTGGCGTCGTCAGCGCGGACGGCGTGTTTGACCGCGAGCAAATCAAGCGCGCAGGCCGCACCGTATTCTTCAACAATAACGGCATCCACCCGGGCGAACCGGAAGGCATCGACGCCTGCATGGCCATCGTGCGCGACCTCTGCACGCAGCCGGAGCGCCTGGCGGCGCTGGGCAGCACGGTATTGCTGTTCATTCCGATCTACAACGTCGATGGCAGCCTGAACCGCGCCAACACGTCGCGCGTGAACCAGGATGGCCCGGAGCAATTCGGTTTCCGCGGCAACAGCCGCCACCTGGACTTGAACCGCGATTTCATCAAGTGCGACAGCCTGAACGCGCAAGTGTTCAACCGCCTGCTGGCCAGCTGGGACCCGGACGTGATGGTCGACACGCACACGTCGAACGGCGCCGACTATCCGTACACTATGACCCTGATCCACACGCAGACGGATAAGCTGGGCAATGGTCTGGGTCCCTTCCTGCAAGACACCATGCTGCCGCACATCTTTGCGCAGATGGAACAGGCCGGCTGGCCCACCTGCCCGTATGTGAATCCCGTCAAGGACAGTCCCGACCACGGCATCGCCGAATTCCTCGAAGTGCCCCGTTTCTCGACGGGTTTTGCGGCCTTGCATCACGTCATCGGTTTCATGCCGGAAACGCACATGCTGAAACCGTTTGCCGACCGCTACGCATCCATGCGCGCCCTGCTCGACATCACCATGGCGTTCACGGTCAAACATGGCGAACAGATCAAGCAGCTGCGCGCGCAAGCGAAGGCGGCCGGCCGCACGCAAGCCGCGTGGCCGATCCACTGGACCATGAATGAAGAACAGCCGTCGACCTTCCCCTTCAAGGGCTATGCGGCGCAATACACGCCGAGTCTGCTGGGCGACTACCAGCGCCTGTCCTACGACCGCTCGCAGCCGTGGGAACGCGATATCAAGTATTACAACCGCTTCGATGCGGACGTCACCGTGGCCGCGCCGAAAGCCTATATCGTGCCGCAAGCGTGGCGCGAAGTCATCGAACGGCTGCGCTGGAACGGCGTCGAAATGCACCGCATCACCACCGAACAGACGCTAACGGCGCGCTACTACCACATCACCGACGTCGGCACGCGGGCCACGGCCTACGAAGGCCACATGTTCCACGACAATGTGGAACTGGAAGCGCGCACGGGCCAGTTCACCGTGCAGGCAGGCGATTATGTCGTCAGCCTGGACCAGGACAACGCCCGCTACGCCGTGGAAACCCTGGAGCCGCAGGCGCACGACAGCTTCTTCCGCTGGGGTTTCTTCAACAGCGTGCTGGAGAAGAAAGAAGCGTTTTCCGATTACGTGTTCGAAGACATGGCTTCCGAACTGCTGCGCGACGAGCCGGCGCTGGCCGCCAAGTTTGCCGAGTGGAAAGCAGCGAATCCCGCCCTGCTGAGCAATCAGGAAGCCGTGCTGAATTTCATCTTTGCACACTGCCAGCGCTTTGCCGAGCCGGAATGGCGTAGATATCCCGTAATTGCCCTGATGTAAATCAAGGCTGTAGCGACTGCAACATCCTGGCGCCGCATCGGAGACCCCGGTGCGGCGCCTCTTTCTGTGCCCTGCCCACAAGGTAATCCCATGCACTACGCACTGAACCTGCGCACCTTTATTTACAGCCATTATTTTTACCTGGGCTTGCGCGTGGCCATCGGTCTCGTCGGCCTGGCCTTGCTGACCCAGGAAATCAGCGACAGCGCCACCGCCATGACGGTGTGCATCGGCGCCCTGTGCACGACCCTGATGGACATGCCAAGCCCGCTGCGCCACAAGTTCAATGAAATGCTCGCTTCTGTGCTGCTGTGCAGTGCCGTCACTTTGTTAATCAGCCTGTGCGGCCCCGTGCAGTGGCTGTTGATGACGGTGCTCGTGCTCGTGAGTTTCCTCGCCAGCATGATGGTGGTGTACGGCAAGAAATCCATGCCCTTGCAGCTGGCCGCCCTGTTCATCATGACCATGTCGATGGAGCACCAGATGACATGGCAGCAATCGTTCCACCATGCGGGCCTGTTCATGCTCGGCGGCCTCATCTATCTGGCGTACGCCATGGCCATCGCCTGGGTCTTGCGCCACCGCATCAAGCAGCAAGTGCTGGCCGAAGCCCTGTTCGAACTGGCCGCCTACATCGATATCAAGGCCGATTTCTACGACACGCGTTTTAACCTGACGGAACAGTTCAACAAGCTTGTGCGCCATCAAAGCATCCTGGCCGACCGCCAGCAGGCATCGCGCGACTTGATTTTGCGCAGCCACAAGAACAGCAAGGATGCTATCGTCGTGCAGGTGCACGTGTGCATGCTGGATCTGTATGAACTGATACTCTCCACGCACACGGATTACGCGCTGCTGCGCCAGCACCTGGCGGACTCCGACGTGCTGAAATCCTTGCACGACCTGGCCTACAAAGCGGCGCGCGACATCGAAGCCGTGGCCTACGCCGTCACGCGCAAGCGTGCCTCGTATGCGCAGATCAGTTACGACAAGGAATGGGCCGATATCGAAGAGGAAATTGCCCGTCTGCACGCAAAAGGCGATGCTGCGCAGGAAGCGCTGGCTACCCTGCGCGCGCAGCGCAACAAGATCCGCGCCATTCTGAAAATGATCGCGGAATTGCACCTGGCCAGCCAGAAAGTGTATGACAACGTGCCGTTCTGGAGCGGTGCGGACATGGCGCCGTTCCTGTCGCAGCAGAAATACGAACTGAAAACCCTGCTGTCGAACCTGCGCCTGGACTCGCCCGTGTTCCGCTTCGCCCTGCGCGTCTCGATGGCCATCTCGGTGGGATTGCTGATCGGACACTGGCTGCCATATGCGGCGCACAGCTACTGGATCGTATTGACCATCGTCATCATCCTGCGCCCCACGTTCAGCATGACGCGCCAGCGCCGCGCCGACCGCATCATCGGCACCATCATCGGCTGCATCATCACGGCCATCGTGATCCGCTTCGTGCACAGCAATATCGTACTGATGGCCATCCTGTTCCTCTCCATCGTGGCCACGCCCACCTTCATCTATTTGCGCTACCGCTACACGGCCATCGCCGTGAGCCTGATGATTCTGCTGCAAATGCACCTGGTGGCGCCCAGCAACCCGAACCTCGTCAGCGAGCGCCTGATCGACACCCTGATCGGCGCGGCAGTGGCGACCGTGTTCAGCTTCGTGCTGGCCAATTGGGAATACCAGAGCCTGCCACGGCTGGTGCGCCAGGTGCTGAATGTGAATGTGAGCTATATGCAGGCCAGCTTCGCGCTGCTGCAGGGGAAATGTTTCGATGACTTCGCCTACCGCATCGAGCGCAAGCGCCTGATGGACAGCCTGGCCGCACTCAGCTCGGCGCTGGTGCGCATGCTCGATGAACCGGCCAGCAAGCAGCGGGCCGTGGAAGACATCAACCTGTTCATCGTGCAAAATTATTTATTGGTCGCCCACGTGGCGGCGCTGCGCTCCATCCTGGGCCGGCATGCCAGCCAGCTGCCCGTCGCGCCCGTCAACGCCCTGCTCAGCCACAGCCATACGCAAGTGTGTCTGACCCTGTCGCGCGCACTGGAACAGCTCGATAACAAGGCCGCCATCAGCGCCCCGCTGGCCGCGCCTGCCGCACCGCCCGTCAGCGACGTGGCCTGGTCGGGCTGGCCGCTGGTGCAGCGCCGCATCCGCTTGTTACAGGCAGATGCAGACAAGATCGTGATACATAGCGCGGCGATCGTGAATATTGTAGCGCCGCGCTAAGCCGGCGCAACTTACTTCAGATACTGCTCAAACCAGCCGATGGTGCGCTTCTGCAAGTCGCGCTGATGCTCGGGCTTGCGGAAAGAATGGCCTTCGCCATCGTAGATGAACAGGCTGGACGGTACGCCCATGGCGCGCAAGCCGTGCCAGAATTCCAGCGACTGGGCGGCCGGCGTTTCCACGTCGCGCTCACCCACGTAGATCAGGGTCGGCGTCTTGGCCGCCTTGATCGATTCGATGGGTGAAGCCTTGCGGTAGACGGCGTGATTGTCATACGCGGAGGCGCCAAAGAACGGGATCATCCATTGGTTGATGCCGTTCTGGCCGTAATAGCTGATCCAGTTCGACACGCCCGCGCCCGCCACGGCCGCCTTGAAACGGTCGCTATGCGTGACGCCCCACATGGTCATGAAGCCGCCATACGAATGGCCGATCAGGCCCAGGCGGTCCCCATCGATGGGCGCCACTTTTTGCGCGGCATCAATGCCGGCCAGGATGTCGCGCCAGTCGCCGCCGCCGAAGTCAGCCATGTTGGCGCGCGTAAAGGCCTGGCCCTGGCCAAAGCTGCCGCGCGGATTGGGCAGGAAGACGAAATAGCCCTTTTGCGTCAATTCATGGATCAGGGTGTTCGCTCCCACGTAACGGGGCGAGGCGGCGGCGCCCGGGCCGCCATGCACGTTGACGATCATCGGGTAGCGCTTGCCTGCGTCCGCCTTCAACGGCCCCAGCAGCCAGCCTTGCACCTTGTATTGCTCGTTGTTCCAGCCCACGTTCTGCACCGTCAGTTGCGGCGCAAAACCGTCATTGTCGCGCGTAATCTTTTTCAACTGCCCCACCGGTCCCGCCACTAGGTAGCTGGCGTGCGTAAAATCTTCCTGGGCGGCAGCGGCGTGACGGCCATCGGCGCTGAACGACAGGCGGCCATCGCTGCCGCTGCTGCTGAGCTCACCGAGCAGCACAGGCCGGGCCGGGCCGCTTTGCGCATCGACGGGCACCAGCGCCAGCTGCGAATCGATCAGGGCCGTTGCCAGCAAGCCGGCGCCGCGCCAGACGACGCCATTGAAGGTGCCGCGATAGTCTGGCGTGAGATTGCGCGGCGTGCCGCCGGCCAGCGGTACGGTGTAGATATCGCCGCCGATGGAGCCGAAATCGCTCATCAGGCCGCCGATGAAAACCACCGTCTTGCCATCCGGCGAGACCGATGGCAGGTTCAGCTGCATGGCCGGCGACGCGATCACGCGCAAGGCGCCCGTGGCCGCATCAATATGGCTGAGCTTGGCGACCCACCAGTTGCTGTCGCCATTGCCTTGCGCGCTGGTGGCGACAAAGCCGCGGCCATCGGGCGTCCAGCTGTATTCATACACATAGGTGTCGCCTGGGGACAGCAGACGCGGCTCGCCGCCGCTGGCCGGCACGACGGCGATGCGCTGGGCATCGTCTTCGCTGCCCACTTCGCCCACCTGGCGCGCACCCGCTTCCACGGCGCCGGCCAGCTTGCGCGCGCCCACCGTCGCGAGCAGGGCCAGCTGCTTGCCATCCGGCGACCAGCGCGCCGTACTGGCCACACCTTTGATGCTCGTCAATACCTGGGCTTGCGCCTGTGTCATCGTGGCCAGGTACAGCTGCGCCGTGCCCGCCTTGGCGTCGTAGCCGACAAAAGCCAGCTGCCGGCCATCGGGCGACCAGCTGGGCTTGTCGTAGGAACACACGGCGCACGGATCGAATTGCTGCACGATGGCGCCGTTGGCGGCGTCGCGCACGACGATGACCGCGTGCGGACGCTGCGGCTGTTCGCCCGCCCTGCTCGATTCGATGGCGGCGATGCGCTGGCCATTGGCCGACAGGGCGACGGCACGGTAATCGCGCAAGGCCGGCTCGGTGGCAGGAGCGGCCTGTGCCAGGGTGCCCAGAAGGCTGCTTGCCAGCAAGCCGCAAGCGGCCAGATCAGTTATTTTCATCATGTAAATTCCGGTTAGAAATAAAAAAAACCGCCGGTAAGTGCGGCGGTTTCGGATGGAACAGACTGCATTAGCGGGCCTTCTTGCCCAGGTGCGAATGCCGCATGCTGTACAGGAAATAAATGGCCACCGTCACCGCCATCCACACACTGAACACGACAAACGTCGTATGCGGCAAATCGCGCATGATGTACAGGCAAGCGAGCACGCTGAGGCCAGGAATCACGTACGGCCCGAACGGCACGCTGAAGCCTTCGATGCGGTTCGCGCCCTGCTTGTGGCGCAGCACGGGCACGGCAATCGACACCACCATGAAGGCTGTCAAGGTACCGATGCTGACCATGTCCCACAGGTACGTGGCATCGACGGAACCGGCCACCACGGCCACCACCAGGCAAACGATGATGGTATTGCTCACCGGCACCAGGGTGCGCGGGTGAATCTTCTGGAACGACTTCGGGATCAGACCGTCGCGGCTGACGGCAAACAGGATGCGCGTCTGGCCGTAGATCGTCACCAGGGTCACGCTGAAGACGGAAATGACGGCGCCGGCCGACAACACCAGCGCGGGCCAGGTCTTGCCCGTGACGTTTTGCAGGATCACCGCCAGGCCCGCTTCCTGGCCTTCGAACAATTTCGCCTGTTGCGCGCCCAGGGCAGCCACGGCCACCAGCAAATAAAACACGGTGACGATGAGCAAGGCGCCGAGAATGCCGCGCGGCACATTGCGCGTGGGATTTTTCACTTCGTCGCCGGCCGTCGCCACCGTATCGAGGCCGATGAAGGAGAAAAAGACGGTGCCGGCCGCCGCCGTCACGCCCGTCATGCCGGCAAAGCCCTTGCTGTTGTCGGCATTGAAGAAGGGGAAGAAATTGTCGGCATTGAAGCCGGAAAACGCGATGACGATGAAAAACACGAGGATCGCCAGCTTGATGATCACCATGATGGCGTTCATCAGGGCCGATTCCTTGGCGCCGCGCAGCAGCAAAAAGCCGCACATGCAGATCAAAAAGATGGGCGGCAAGTTGATGTGGCCGGCATGAAACTCCATGCCATGCGGGCCGGAAACGATCATCGGCGTGCGCAGCATCTCGGGAATGTGCCAGCCGAAGGCATTTTCCAGGAAATTATTCAGGTAGGACGACCAGCCGATGGCCACGGCACTGCCCGCCAAGCCATATTCAAGCAGCAGACAGGCGGCCATGATGAAGGCCAGGAACTCGCCCACGGTAGCGTAGGCAAACGAATACGAGGAGCCGGAGGCGGGAATGCGGAACGACAGCTCCGCATAGCACAGGGCCGTCAGGCCGGCCGTGATGGCGGCGATCAGGAAAGACAGGACGACCGATGGGCCCGCCTTGGGGACTGCTTCGACCATGGTAAAGAAAATGCCCGTGCCGATGGTGGCGCCCACGCCGATCATGGTGAGGGAAAACAGGCCGATGGACCGGCTCAAGCCACTGCTGCTGAGGCCTTCACCATATTCGACCGTGGTATCGATCGGCTTGGTGCGGCAAAGTTTCTGGACCAGGGTTTGGCTCACTAGACTTCCTTTATGAGGCATGCACTTGAACACCTGCCAAAACCTACTGCGCGTCGTGATTTGCGGCCTGCGATGCTCACTGTGCATTCGCACAGCTGCGCTTCTTAGCCACAACTTACATCCGCACGCTACGGTTTTGTCAGGTGTCGTTCGAAACATGACGGGTAAAAACACTTAAAAACGGCGCCCCGGCCCTACCTGGCAAAAAACCGGAAAGATCGCGTCCATTTTCAAAACTAAGCGATTATAGGGCTTTCATCGGTTCAGCTAAACAGAACTTTGATGCAAGGAAACAACGCCAGGCGTGCGCCATCAAACGCGCACTGGCGCTAGTGCGGCATGGAATGGCCAATATGAAAGAAAAAGCGCGCCGCTGCAAGTGCAGGGGCGCGCTTTTGATTCAGCTCAACTAGGCTGGATTACTTCTTGCCGTGCGGCACATCGGCCGGCGGCCAGCCCGCTTCGTAGCCTTGCGGCACGTCGTCGCGGCGGTCTTTCGGCGCCAGGCCCAGCGCGTAGTACAGCACCGTCAGCAGGATCAGCCAGGCCGGTCCCACCATCAGGGCGATGCGCGTATCGGGGAAATACGCCATCAGGCCGATCACCAGCGCCAGGAAAGCCAGCGAAATCCAGGAACCGTAGGGCGCGAACGGCATGCGGAAGGCCAGGTTCTTGATTTCCAGCGGCGTCAAGGTCTTGCGGAACTGGATTTGCGTGACGAGGATCACGCCCCAGGTCCAGACGGCGCCGAAGGTGGAAATCGAGGTAACCCAGATAAACACTTTTTCCGGCACCAGGTAGTTCAGCAGCACGCCCAGCAGCAGGGCAAACACGGACACCAGGATGGCGCGGCGCGGCACGCCGCTGGCCGTCGTTTCCGCAAACGCCTTCGGCGCCTGGCCTTGCAGCGCCAGGTTGTACAGCATGCGGCCCGTGCTGAAGATACCGCCATTGCACGACGACAAGGCTGCCGTCAGCACGACGAAGTTGATGATGCCGGCGGCCGTCTTGATGCCCAGGCGTTCGAACGTCATGACGAAGGGGCTGCCGGTGGTGCCGATTTCATTCCATGGGTAAATCGACAGGATGACGAACAGTGCGCCGACATAGAAAATCAGGATGCGCCAGAACACGGAATTGATGGCGTCGGGAATCGATTTCTTCGGGTTCGCCGCTTCGCCGGCCGTCAGACCGATCATTTCCACGCCCAGGTAGGCAAACATCACCATCTGCAGCGACATCAGCACGCCCTGCGCGCCGTTCGGGAAGAAACCGCCATGCGTCCACAGGTTGGAGATGCCGATGGCCACGCCGCCATTGCCGAAACCGAAGATGATCATGCCCGTGCCGCCGACGATCATCAGGATGATGGTGACCACCTTGATCAGGGCAAACCAGAATTCGAACTCGCCGTAGGCTTTCACGGCCAGCAAGTTGATCGCGCCCATGGAGCCGAGGGCCGCCAGGGCCCAGATCCAGCGCGGCACGTCGGGGAACCAGATGCCCATGTAGATGGCGACGGCGGTGATTTCCGCCACGCAGGTGACCAGCCACAGGAACCAGTAGTTCCAGCCCGTCAGATAGCCTTGCAGGGGACCCAGGTAATCCTGGGCATAGCGGCTGAAGGAACCTGCCACGGGATTGTGCACGGCCATTTCGCCCAGCGCGCGCATGATCATGAAGATGACCGCGCCACCGATGATGTACGACAGCATGATGCCGGGACCGGCCATCTTGATCGCATTGCCGGAACCCAAAAACAGGCCCACGCCAATCGCGGCGCCCAGCGCCATCAGGCGGATCTGCCGCTCGCCCAGGCCGCGGTGCAAGCCTTGTTCACTCGTTTTCATTACGTGTCTCCGTTTTTTTCTTGAATACACCGATCCCTCCACCCCAATGGCGGTTCCGCTCTTGCTGGAAAGGAGGAAAAGGCGAGCCGGCGACAGGCGCCGGCATGCTCAGCTGATCAGGCCAGTTCGGCGATCAGTTCGATCTCGACGCAAGCGCCCAGCGGGATTTGCGCCACGCCGAAGGCGGAGCGGGCGTGCTTGCCGCTGTCGCCGAAGACTTCGACGAACAGTTCCGAGGCGCCATTGGTCACCAGGTGCTGTTCCGTGAATTCGGAAGTGGAATTGACCAGGCTCATGACCTTGACGATGCGCTTGACCTTGCTCAAGTCGCCGCCGCACGCGTCTTGCAATGTGGCGATCAGTTCGATGGCGATGCCGCGCGCGGCGATCTTGCCTTCTTCCGTGGTGACGTCCTTGCCCAGTTGACCCACCCAGACCTTGCCATCCTTCTTGGCCAGGTGGCCGGACAGGAAGACGGTGTTGCCCGTGCGGGCATGCATCACGTAAGCGGCAGCTGGTGCGGCAACGACTGGCAATTCGATGTTGAGGGCTTTGAGTTTTTCGTAAAACGACATGCTATTTCTCCAAGAAAACAATATAAGCGAAACCAAAATTCATGCACGGCAGGGCACGGAGGATGACGCCCTGGCAGCGCGGCAGTGACCGACAACAGTGCCAGATTAAACGTCATCATATTGGTGAACCAGCAGTTTTAGTTCACAAATAGGCCCGGTTATTCAGTGGATTATACCGACAATCAAACAAAATTCAGCATCGGTTCATGAAGCATGCTCTCCAGGCATCGAGCGTGTATTTTTTCATTCAATTGTCACTTGTGCAATGTCAAGCCCTCCGGGTCAAGGTTTATCGCCTGCAGAAATGCCTGGTCATGCGAAACCACAAGTAACGTCCCCTGATATTGCAGCAGCATCTGCTCGAGCGCCTGCAGGCTGGCCAGGTCCAGATGATTGTCGGGTTCATCTAACAGCAGCAATTGCGGCGGCGTCTGCGCATACAGTTCGGCCGCCAGCGCCACCTTCATGCGTTCGCCCCCGCTCAGCAAACGGCTGGGCATGGTAGCGCGCGCGCCGGCAATGCCCAGCAGCGCCAGCCGCGTGCGCAACTCGCCTTCCGGCACAAGGCTGTTGCGTTCCTGCAAGCGTTGCACGGCGCTCCACTCGCCGTCTTGCAGCCCAGCATGCTGGTCCAGCCAGGCCACCTGCGCATGGCAGCGCAGCGCGCCGCTGGCGGGCGCCAGCTGTCCCGCGATCACGCGCAGCAGGGTCGACTTGCCGCTGCCATTGCCTCCCGTCACGGCCACGCGGCGCGGGCCGCTCAGCACCAGGTTGATGGCGTGCGTCTGGCCATGCGGCAAGACCAATTCGCGCAGCTCCAGGATCAGTTTCCCGTTCGGCACGCCACTCCCGGGCGCCAGCAGCAGCCGTTCGGCCTCGGGCGCGCAGCGGGCGCTGGCGTCCATCACCCTTTGCTGGCGCGCCTGCTGCGCCTCTTGCGCACGCACGCGCAGCCTGCCCTGGCTATCCTGGCTTTTCTCCTTTTTTGCGTCCAGCAGCAGCTTGCTTTGATTGCCTTCGCGGCCCTCGCGCTCACCGCGCGTCACCCGTTTCTGCTGGCGTTCGGCCTGCTGCTGCGCCTCGCGCTGTTCACGCCTGGCGCCGGCCTTTTCCGCTTGCAGGGCGGCGGCGTAGCCAGCCTGCTCCAGCGCGCGCTGCTGCGCAAACATGGCGTAATTGCCGCCATAGCTGCGCAAGCCCTGCGGCGACAGCTCGACAATTTCATCGACGTGCTGCAGCAAGCCGCGGTCATGGCTGATCAGCAGCAAGCCGCCTGGCCAGCGCGCCATCTGCGCCACCAGGCGGGCACGTTGATGGACATC
Organism: Janthinobacterium sp. SUN033; assembly: GCF_030397595.1. Taxonomy (NCBI): domain Bacteria; kingdom Pseudomonadati; phylum Pseudomonadota; class Betaproteobacteria; order Burkholderiales; family Oxalobacteraceae; genus Janthinobacterium; species Janthinobacterium sp. SUN033. Next base: position 55,714 of record NZ_JAPQNV010000009.1, on the reverse strand, counting down.
AAGGTGGTTGCTCGGCTCATCGAGGACCAGCCAGTCCGCCTGCGACAGCCAGGCGCCTTGCAGGGCGATGCGCTGGCGCTCGCCACCGCTCAGGCCAGCCGTCGGCGTGTCGGCATCGACATGGCGCAAATCGAGCGCGTCGAGCGCCTGGCGCAAGCGCACGTGGGCATCCCAGCGGTCTCCCACCAGGGTGTAGTCGGCCTCGTCGATGCTGCCTTCGGCGATGCGCGCCAGCGCCGCCAGCAAGCTGCTCACGCCGGCGAGGGCCGCCACGGTGGGATAGCGCTGCGGATCGAGTTCCTGCGCCACGTAATGCACGGCGCCGTCACAGCGCACGGCGCCAGAAGACGGCTGCGCCTGGCATGCCAGCAGGCGCGCCAGCACGCTCTTGCCCACGCCGTTATCGCCGACGAGGCCGATACGTTGCGGGGCAAACGCGAATTGCAAATCGGAAAACAGGGTGCGGCCATCGGGCAGCACAAAGGAAAGACGGTCGAGTTGTAGTAATGCGGGCATGGATACTCCTTGTACGTGCAGACAGGGCTGGCGAACCCGCGCGGCGCAAAGGCGCTGTGGCGGGAAGGGCGAGGCCGTGCACAGCACGGCAGTATCAATGGCGCATGTCGAAGTGTCCTGGAGAAATGGGGAAGATGCGTCAGTGTAGCAGAGCAAGCCTGTTAGCGCTGCCCCAGGGTCGTGTCGCCGAACAGGTGCTTGTACTCGCGCGGCTGCGAGCGCCAGTACTGCGGTGGCGCCTGCACTTGCGCGCCCAGCTGGGCCGCCGCATGCCAGGGCCAGCGCGGGTCGAACAGGATGGCGCGCGCCAGCGCCACCATGTCGGATTGACCTTGCGCAACGATGTCTTCCGCCTGCTGCGCTTCCGTGATCAAGCCCACGCTGATGGTGGGCAAGCCGCTGTCGCGCTTGATGCGCTCGGCAAACGCCACCTGGTAGCCGGGACTCACGGGAATTTGCTGCTGCGGCGAAATGCCACCGCTGGAGACGTGGATGAAGTCGGCGCCCAGTTGCTTGAGTTCCTGCGCGAAGCGCACGCTTTGTTCGATTTCCCAGCCGCCATCGACCCAGTCGGTGGCGGAAAGGCGCACGCCCACGGCCACGCTGTCGGGCACGGCGGCGCGCACGGCTTCATATACTTCCAGCGGAAAGCGCATGCGGTTTTCCAGGCTGCCGCCATACACGTCGGTACGGTGATTGGACAGGGGCGAGAGGAACTGGTGCAGCAGATAACCGTGCGCCGCATGCAGTTCGATGCCTTCGATGCCGAGCGCATGCACGCGCTGGGCGGCCGCGACAAACGCGCCCTTGATCTGCAACAAACCCATCTCATCGAGGGCGATGGGCACGGTTTCGCCGGGTGCATGGGCGATGGCGGACGGCGCCACCGTTTGCCAGCCGCCCTCGGCCAGGTGCACGCAGGCGCCGCCCTGCCAGGGCGCGCGGCTCGACGCCTTGCGTCCCGCGTGGCCCAGCTGCACCACCAGTGGAATCGGCGCGTGGCGGCGGATCGCCTGCACCACGTTGGCCAGCGCCGCCTGGTTCGCGTCCGACCACAGGCCCAGGTCTTCGGCCGAGATGCGTCCCTCGGGCGAGACGGCCGTCGCTTCCGTCATCAGCAAGCCCGCCCCGGACAGGGCCAGGTGGCCCAGGTGGATCATGTGCCAGTCGGTGGCGTTGCCGTTGTCGGCCGAGTACTGGCACATGGGCGCGATGGCGATACGGTTGGCCACGAGCAGCGGCCCCAGTGCATATGGCGTGAATAACTGGCTCATGGCGGACTCCGGAAAAGGGAATGCACCGATTCTACTGTGCTTTGGAAAGTGCGGCTTACACCTGCTTACGTTTGATACAGCGCAAGGGCTAGCCTTGGGCCGGCGCGACCGTTAATCTGGACACATCAACAACAGCGCAACACCTTGCCCCCCAGGAGAACACATGAACACGACGACTACCGCCAGCCGCATCCACCCCTTGATGGCCGGCGCCGCCATTTCCGTGACCGTCCTGTGCCTGGTGGGCGCGGCGTCCATCGCCGGCATCCTGCCCAATTCGCGGGCGAACGTGCCTGCCACGCCAGCCATCCCTGCCGACGTGGCCGCCATGACGCCGGCCAGCGCCGCTGCCCTGGCAGCGCCTGTGGCGGCCCCGCTCGCCGCGCCTGTCGTGGCGCAAGCCGCCCCGGCACCAGCCCCGGCGCCCGTCGTGCACAAGCGCATCGTGCACCACACGCAAGTGGCGCAGGCGCGTCCTGCCTACAACGATAACAATGATGGCTACCGCGACACGGCTTACCGCGAACCCGTACGCCAGCCGCAGCCAGTGCCTGCACCGGCGCCGGCACAACCGAACTACGTGGGCATCGGCACGGGAGCCGTCATCGGCGGCTTGATCGGCAATCAGGTCGGTGGCGGCCGCGGCAAGGCGCTGGCGACGGTGGCCGGCGTGATCGGCGGCGGCATGCTGGGCAACGCGGTGCAGAATCAGGTTCAGCAGCAGCCACAGCGTTAATCGTACGGTCCCAGATAATCGAGCTTGCCCACGGCCACGCCATTGTTTCTCAGGATGGCGTGGACCATGGAGACGTGGAAATAAAAATTCGGCAAAGCAAAGCTGAGCAGGTAATTGTCGCCCGAGAATTTCCTGCCCTCGTCGGTCCAGTTCAGCACCACTTCCTTCTGCGCACTGCCCGCCATCTGGCCCGCATTCACGCTGTCGATGTAGGCGATGGTGTTGGCGATGCGCTCCTGCAGCTGCTCGAATGACGCTTCGTTATCCTCGAACTTCGGCGCCGGCACGCCGCTCAGGCGCTCGACCGACATCTTCGACGTGTCGCTGGCGCGCTGCACCTGCGCCGTCAGATCCAGCATGTCGGGCGCCAGCTGCGCGCCCAGTAAAATCTCGGGCACGATGCCATCTTCCTCCACATGGGCTTGCGCCTTTTCCAGCAAGGCCGAAACGACCCGCAAGCCGCGGATGAAGACGGGAATGGTTGCCTGATACATGGACACGGACATGGCGGACTCCTGAGAATGAACGATGAGCCAGTGTACCCGAGGCGCCGTCTTCCGGCAGCGCGCGCAACGCCACTCCTGTGCGCCAGCGCACCGAGCGGCCCAGTTGCTATTACTTGTCCAGGTTTACCTTGCCATCCGACGCATGGCCGGGCTGTTCCGCCGCTTCCGGCTGCGGTACTGGCTGCGGCTGCGGCGCCGGCTTCTCCTTGCGCTTGCCGCCGAAAAATTTGACGATGGCCGCACCGCCGCCCACCACGGCCAGGATCAGCACTTTCTTGAAGGCCAGCAACAGCGCCAGCAGTTTGCCAAACAGGCCCAGCTTGCTGGCCACGCCGCCCGCCACCAGCGCCGCCAGGCCATATTCGGCCACCTTGTCCGTCTTGCTGTCAAAATCCGTGTAGCGGTTACCCTCGGTAAATTCCGTGAACGCCGTCACTTGCTGCATCTCTTTCTTGATCGCCTCGATCTGCTGCATGCTGGCGATCGCGTTCAGGTTCAACACGCCTTCGCGGCCCAACACGCGCACGTTGTAGTTGAGCGAGTGTTCGCCGCCATCGACCATCAAGTCCTTGGCCCAGTACAGCTTGTGCGTATCCTTGGCATAGCTGGGTTTTTCCGCCCAGCCCATCAAATGGATGCCGGGATAGCCCTGCTTCTTGCGCTCCGCATTGTTTTCCAGCACGGACGCCTGCATATCCTTGAGCAATTCGTCGTACTTGATGCTGTCCGCATCGTCATCCTTGATATGCCCTTCCTTTTCATACGTGACGATGACACCCCAGCTGTCGCGCTCGAGCACGCTGGTCTTGGCGGGCACGATCATGCCCAGCGATACCATGCCCGGTGGATTGCCCCAGGCATCGACCAGCACGCGCTCGGCGTCCGTCGGCGACAGATAACGGAAGTTGGCGGGCAAATCCAGGGTGGCGATGCCGCCCGGCAAGGTGATCTTGCCGCGCTGCAGGTGCAACTGGGCGAGGAATTGCTCGGCCGTCATTTCCGGCACAGAAGCCTTCTCATCGGCAGGGGCGGCAGCCGTCAGGCCCGAGAGGGTCAGGCACAGCAGGGCTGTCAGCAGGCGTTTCAACATGAACGGTCCAATAAATTGCAAAAGGGAAAATATTTTAAACCAATTGGTTGCTTAATGGATAATTATTTCTGTGCGGCATCTTTTTGGCAAAAAAGCGCCAGGCGGGTTTCCCCGGCTGGCGCCTGATGCTATGCATGACTGAAAGATCAGGAAGTACGCACCACCATCAAGCCCGCGCGCAAGCCCACGCGCACGTCCGGGTTCGGAAACACCACCAGCTCTTCCGCATGCTGCACCGTGTAGACATGGTCGCCATCGCTGGCGATCACGGCGTGCTGCGGCAGGGAGGTGAAATTCTGCGTACTGCGATCAAACGCCATGCGGAATTCATCGCTGTGCTTGATGATTTCCTGCGCCACCTTGAACACGTGCGGTTGCGCCTTGACGGGCTGCGCAGGCAAGCCGCGCAGCAAGCCATCGAGCGCCCGCGACACATCGTCGAACAGGGACAAATCGTTCTGCCCCAGGGTACCCACGCGGCCCAGCTCCACCGTGCTGGCAGCCGCGCCGAAATGCTCGGCCGAGTAATAACTGTAGGTGCCGGCCGACTGCGGGTTCATGATGATGGCGCCGATGGCCGCCTGGCCCAGCCAGTCGATCAGCTGTGCCTTGGCGTCGTCGGCCACCAGGTCGGGCACGATGGCAAACGTGGGGTACACGGAAGGCCGGATGGCCGTGTGCAAGTCCAGGTGCCAGCGCACGGGGCCCGCCGCGTCAAAGAACGCTGCTGTCGCAGCGATCATTTCATCGGCGCGCGCGCTTTCCGCCGCTTGCGCCAAACTCCCCCGCACGGGGCGGAACATGCGATTCAGGTCGGCGTCGATGAAACGCTTGCCGGCCCGGATCGCATCGACATTGCCCACGCAAACGAGCAAATCGACGGCCAGCGCCGACGCATCGCGCGACAGGGCGTCGAGCAGATGCGCCAGCACTTCGATCGGCCCCGTTTCGTCGCCATGCACGCCCACCGAGACGGCCACGCTGGCGCGTCCCGCATCGGCCTGCGGCTTGACGACTTGCAGCATGCCGGGCGCCGGCAAGGCCACCGTGAAACCGGCGTTGGCGAACAGCTGCGCCACGCCGCTGAAATCGGCCTGCGCCAGCGCCTGCACGGCTGGCGGCAAGCCGCCAGCGCCCACTACTACCTGGGTTACTACCTGCGTTACTGCTTGCGTCATTACACCGCCGCTTCCGCTGTGGGTTTCGCCGTGATTTTATTCACGGCTTCCGACAAGGTCCACACGTCCAGCATGGCTTGCTCCAGTTCCGTCGCCGCCACATAGGCCGACAGGCCCAGCGCGCCCGTCACCGCATCGACAGCCTGGCCTGCATTGCCTTGCTCTGCGCGCGCCAGCACCTGCGTCAGCAGACGCTGTTGCGTGCGGCGCAGCGCTTGCTGCGCGTAGTTGCGCAACTGTTCCTGCGACTTGCCTTGCGCGGCCAGCTTCAAGCCACGCTCCAGCGTGCCGATACCCGCCTGGCTGCGCAGGGCCAGGCCCACTTGCAGGAAGGCCGCCAGGTCCATCGAGGCAGGACGCGGCACGGACAGGGCCGGGAACAGGAAGCCGGCGACGACTTCCAGCGCATCGACCGCATCCCACGCCTGCACGAAGGCCGGCGTCAAGCCCGGCACCAGTGCGGCTTCCGACTTGATGCCGACGGCTTTCAGCAGGTCGCGCTTCGATTCCGCGCCAAACAGGCGCGTGAGTTCGGCCAGGCCGGCGCCGCGCAACTGTTCGGCAGGCACCGACAGCACGCCGGCGATCATCGTCTGCTGCAGCACGCGCGTTTGCGCATCGACCTTGATCGACACGTCGCGTGGGATCGTCAGCGCGTCCGCATCGAGCGCGTCGAACACGGGCGCCAGGTTCAGCGCCACCCATGCCTGGCCCCAGGCCAGGATCACGGTCGATTCGTCCACGCCGTGTTCCGCCGCCAGGTTGCGGATCATCAGCGGACCGCAGCGGTTGATCACTTCATTGGCCAGCACGGTCGCCAGGATGGCGTTGGCCAGCGGGTGGTCGAGCGCCGAACGGGTTTCCACCAGCAAGGACGGGAAGTAAGGCTTCAGGACCGGCTCGGCCCAGGTTTCACCGGTCAACGGCAGGCTTGAGAGGATGCGCTTGAAGCGGTTCTTCACGTTGGCGATCACCACGGCCAGTTCCGGCGTGGTCAAGCCACGACCGTCGGCCTTGCGGCGTGCCAGTTCGGCCACCGACGGCAATTGCTCCAGTTCGCGCGACAGGGCGCCCTCTTCTTCCAGGCTGGCAATCAGGGCGGCATAGCCATCCTGTACGGCGCTTTCGCTTTGCGCCTGCAATTCGCGCACCAGCAAATGCGTCTGCTGCGTGTTGTCGCGCAAGACCAGGCGCTCGACGTCGTCCGTCATCGCATACAGCTCGCGATTGCGGTCGGCTTCCGTCAGCTTGCCCGCATTGACTTCCACGTCCAGCCAGATTTTCACGTTCACTTCATGGTCCGAGCAATCCACGCCGGCCGAGTTGTCGATCGCATCGGTAAAGATGCGTCCGCCCGCCAGCGCGAATTCGATGCGGCCGGCCTGCGTCGCACCCAGGTTGCCGCCTTCGGCCACGACTTTCACGCGCAGCTCATTGCCGCTGACGCGGATATGGTCATTCGCGCGGTCCTTCACCTGTGCGTGCGTCTCGGTGGAAGCCTTGATGTAGGTACCGATGCCGCCGTTGTAGAACAGGTCCACGGGCGACTTCAGGATGCGGTGCATCAGTTCTTCCGGCGGCAGCGAGGTTTCGGCGATATCGAGTGCGGCGCGGATTTGCGGCGACAGTTCGATCGTGCGGGCGGAGCGCGGATACACGCCGCCGCCTGCCGAGATCAAGTCCTTGTTGTAGTCGTCCCACGAGGAGCGCGGCAAGGCGAACAGGCGCGCGCGTTCATCGAACGAGACGGCGACGTCCGGTGTCGGGTCGAGGAAAATGTGACGGTGGTCGAACGCGGCCACCAGTTTCAGCTGGCGCGACAGCAGCACGCCATTGCCAAACACGTCGCCCGACATGTCGCCCACGCCGACCATGGTGATCGGGGTGGTGTTCAGGTCGTGGTCCATTTCATAGAAGTGGCGCTTCACGGCTTCGAATGCGCCCTTGGCCGTGATGCCCAGCTTCTTGTGGTCGTAGCCGTTCGAGCCGCCCGAAGCGAACGCGTCGCCGAGCCAGAAACCGCGCTGCACGGCGATGCCGTTGGCGATGTCCGAGAACGTGGCCGTGCCCTTGTCGGCGGCCACCACCAGATACGGGTCGGCTTCGTCGAAGCACACGGTATCGACCGGCGGCACGATATTGCCAAGCGAGCGGTTGTCCGTCACTTCCAGCAGGCTGGAAATGAACAGGCGGTAGACGGCTTCGCCTTCGGCCGCGATGGTTTCGCGCACGGCGTCCTTCGGCATCATCTTGCAGACAAAACCGCCCTTCGCGCCGGCCGGCACGATGACGGCATTCTTCACCATCTGCGCCTTGACCAGGCCCAGCACTTCGGTGCGGTAGTCTTCCATGCGGTCGGACCAGCGCAAGCCGCCACGGGCGACCGGGCCGCCGCGCAGGTGCACGCCTTCGAAACGGCGCGAGAAGACGAAAATCTCGCGGTAAGGACGCGGTTCCGGCACCAGCGCCAGGCTGCTGGTGTCGAACTTGAAGATGATCTTGTCGCCGGCTTGATTGTTCTGGAAGTAGCTGGTGCGCAGCGTGGCGCTGATCAAGTCGGCCAGCGCGCCGAGGATTTCCTCGGTGTCCGCATGGTTCACGGAGGGCAGGCCGGCCTTGATGATAGCGATGGCCTCCAGGGCGGCCGCATGCTGCGCGTCGGACAGCGCAGGATCGAAGCGCTGCAGGAAAGCGTCGACCAGGGCTTTGACCTGGGCCGGCTGCTTGCGCAGGCTTTCGGCAATGTAGCGCACCGAGAAGCGGCTGCCCGTCTGGCGCCAGTAGCTGGTGTAGGCGCGCACCAGTTGCACTTCACGCGTCGACAAGCCGCCTTCGATGACCAGGCCGTTCAGGCGGCCATCTTCGGCCGTGTCGTTGAACAGGGCGGCAAACAATTCCTGCGCCACAGCGACGACGGATGGCTGCGCCAGTTTCGCCGCGCTGGCGGCATCGACCGTCAGGCTGGTGACGAAATAGCGCGTGCCGTCGGACAGCGAAACCGAATACGCCTGTTCGCGGTCGATCGCCACGCCCGCATTGTGCAGAGCCGGCAGGATGGTCGACAGCGGCGGCACCTTGTTGGCCGAGTACAAACGAATGGTGGTAACGGCACCGGTCTCGATGCGCACGGCCACGTGCGCCGGGTCGGTATTGCGCAGGATGGTGTCGAGGTCGCGGAAGGCGATGGCCGGCGCGGTGGCGGCCACGTAATCGAGCGGCAAAGTAGCGCAGAGTTTACGCAGGCTGGTGCGCAGGGCCACGTCGGGCACGGCGTCGGCCACGGCGGCAAAACCGTTATGCCAGCCATCGAGCACGCTCAGGAGCGGCTGTTCGATGTCCGTTTCCAGATCCAGCGGGTAGCGCGCGGCGTGGGCGATCAGGTAGACGCGCGCCAGCGGGCCGTCGGCCACCAGGGTCTGCGTGCTCACATGCGTGGCGCCGGAACTGGCTTGCAGGGCCTTTGCCAGGCTCGATGCCACGCTGGCGCTGTAGCGCTCGCGCGGCAGATAGACCAGCACGTTCAGGTGGCGCGCATACACGTCGCGGCGCGCGAAGACCTTGGTGCGCGGCTGCTTGTACAGCGAGACGACGGCGCCGCACACTTGCGCCAGCCAATCGAGGTCCGCTTCCAGCGCTTCCGTGCGCGGCAGCGATTCGAGGATTTCGCGGAATTTCTCGGCACGGAAGCCTTGCTGGCGCACGCCGGCCAGGCTCAGTACCTTGGCCACGCGACCGCGCGCAAATGGCAGCGCCGCCAGCGGGGTGGAATTGCCGGCGCGGGTGAACAGGCCGACGAAGCAATGCTCGCCCAGGATCGCGCCTTGCGCATCCATGTCGCGCACGCCGATGAAGTCCAGCTGCTGGTCGCGGTGCAAAGTACCCGCCACGTCGGCCTTGACGATGGACAGCGCCGAGTCGCGCTTGGCCAAGGTGTCGAAGTCGCCCGGGATATTTGCCAGGCAGGTGCCGTACACGGGGTGCGCCGTATCCTGCAGCACGCCGACGCGGCTAGGAATGTCGCGTTCGAGTTCGCGCACGCCCGGCTTGACGCGGTAATAGGCGTAGCCGAACACTTCAAAGCCGCCGCTGCGGGCCCACTCCAGGAAGGCGGCCACTTCCGCGCCTTCTTCGCCATGCTGGGCGGCAGTCGTGGCGACAGCGGCCAGGCGCTCGCTCATGGCGGCGCTATCGCGGCGCACCACCGCGGCGTCACGCGCGACCGTCTCCAGGGCGGCGACCAGCGCGGCCAGGGCGTCCGGCGCCAGCTCTTCGTCGAGCAGCACCAGCACATACGATTCGAGCGGGTCGCCCGGCTGGCGCACCGCTTCCACGCTGCCGTCGGCGGCGCGGCGCACGGGCAGCACGGTGTTCATCACGCCGCGCACGGCCAGGTGCTGGCGACGCATGGCCATGACGATGGAGTCGACCAGATAGGGCATGTCTTCGTTCAGGATCAGCAAGGCGCTCGCCATGCCGCCACGGCCATCCGCATAGCGCAGGGTGGCGATCTGGCAGCCATTGCCGGTACGTTTGGCCGCTTGCGTGAAGCCGTCGACCAGCACGGGCGCCAGACTGTCCGGCGCGATGTCGGCCAGGTCTTCGGCGTCGAGCGAGTCGAGCCATGCCTGCACCAGTTGCACGACAGGCGCTGCCGCCTTGCCTGCCTTGCCAGCCGCGTTAATCAACTCCAGCGTTTGTGTACGCAAATCTTGTGGCGTGTGATTCATCTTGCATCTCCATTACGGTAATGTGAATGTCCAACGCTGTCGTTCGGGCTTGTGGCTGGGCGGCAGCGGTGTCAAGAGACGGGGGTCGCCCGTCCAATTCTGTCTGTGCTACGGATAGTCTGTCTCGGATTTTTTCTGTGTATTTTCTATCGCCTACAAGTCGTACAATCCCGGTAAGTTGAGGATGATCGTCAATTCTTCAAGCGCCGCATGCACTTCCAGCGCCAGTTGCGGATCGGCCAGGTCGCCCGGCTCCAGATGGTCGCGGTAGTGTTTTTCCACCCACTGCACCAGCCGATGGTACAGCGTTTCCGTCATGATCACGCCCTGGTGCATGGCGCGCGCCTCGGTTTCCGTCAGGGCCACGCGCAAACGCAGGCAGGCGGGCCCGCCGCCGTTGCGCATGCTCTGGCGCAGATCGAAATGTATCAGTTCATCGATGGCTCCACCGCTGGCCACCAGGCCGTCCAGGTAGCGCGACACGGCGCAGTTTTCCTGGCACTCCTGCGGTATCACCAGCGCCATCTTGCCGCCCTCTTTCGTCAATAGCTGGCTGTTGAACAGGTAGCTGCTGACGGCGTCCGCGATCGGCACCTGACCCGTGTCCACGCGCAGCGCCTGCAAATCGGCCCCCGTGGCGGCGACGGCGCGGTGCAGCTGCGACAGGCTTGCCTCTTCATCGGCAAACGCCTGCTCGTGATAGAACAGCACATTGCCATTGCCGACGGCGATGACGTCGTTATGGAACACGCCCTGGTCGATCACGTCAGGATTCTGCTGCACGTACACGGTGCGCTTCGCATCCAGGCCATGCAGGCGCACCACGGCTTGCGACGCTTCCAGGGTCTGGCGCGCCGGGTAGCGCTTCGGCGATGGCGCGGAAGGGTCGAACTCCACGCGACCATACACGAACAGTTCAACCGATGGCGCGCCGTGGCTTGCGCCCAGGCGCGTGTGGTTGGCCGCACCCTCGTCGCCAAAGGCCGGCGTCGAGGGCAGCGCCTCGTGCACGGCGAAGTGCCTGTCGTCGCTGAAAATGGCGCGCAGGCTGCGCGCCGACTGCGCGTGCTCGAAGGCGCGGTGCAGCTTGTTATTCAGGTTGGCGGCCGTGAAATGCACGCGGCCATCCTGCGTGTCGGCCGACGGACTGACCGTGGCGGCATTCGCCGTCCACATGGGCGAGGCGGAATATGCGCAAGCCAGGATGACGGGCGACTCCTTGTAGGCGCGCGCCAGCACTTCGGCGTCCGTCCCCGTGAAACCGATGGAGCGCAGCAGGCGGAAATTCGGCCGGTCCTGCGGCGGCAGCAAGGCTTGCGCAAAGCCGCGCGCGGCCAGGGCGCGCATCTTGGCCAGGCCCTGCAAGGCGGCCTGCTTCGGATTCGAAGCGCTTTTCACATTGCTGAACGAGGCCACGTTGCCGAACGATAATCCGGCATAGTTATGCGATGGCCCGACCAGGCCGTCAAAGTTGTATTCGCGCGTGCTGTGCATGGGATTTCCTTAAAAATTCAGGCCGGGCGACAGCTTGGCTGGCATTTCCAGCGCGCTGTTCTCGATCGAAGCGACCGGGTAGGCGCAGTAATCGGCCGCGTAATAGGCGCTCGGACGGTGGTTGCCCGACTTGCCGATGCCGCCGAACGGCGCTGTGCTGGCCGCTCCCGTCGTCGGACGGTTCCAGTTGATGATGCCGGCGCGAGCGCGCGTTTGAAAAGTTTGCCACAGGGCCGGGTCGTCGGACAAGAGCGCCGCGGCCAGGCCGAATTCGGTGGCGTTGGCCACCTTCAGGGCCGCATCGAAATCGGCCACGCGGATCACTTGCAGCAGGGGACCAAACCACTCTTCGTCAGGGATGCCGGTAGCAGCGGTAACGTCGACGATACCGGCCGTGACAAAGCCCGCCTGCGGATTGAGCTGGCGCATCTGCAGCAAGGTGGTGCCGCCCCTGGCGACCATATCCGCCTGCGCCTGCACCAGGCGCGCGGCCACGGCACTGGACACCACTGGACCCATGAAGGGCTGCGGCTGGGCGTCGGACGCGCCGATGCCCAGTTTCGCGGCCACTTCCACCAGGCGCGTGACAAACGCGGCACCGGCAGCGTTGTCCTGCACCACCAGGCGGCGCGCGCAGGTGCAGCGCTGGCCGGCGGAGACAAAGGCGGAGAAAATCGCGTGATGCACCGCCGCGTCCACGTCCTTCACGTCCCACACGACGAGGGCGTTGTTGCCGCCCATTTCCAGCGCCAGCATCTTGCCCGGCTGGCCGCCGAACTGGCGGTGCAGGCTGATGCCCGTCTGGCAGGAACCCGTAAACAGCACGCCGTCAAGGTGCGTATTGGCACCCAGGGCCACGCCCGTATCGCGCCCGCCGTTGACGAGGTTGACGACGCCATCCGGCAAGCCCGCCTGCTGCCACAGCTGCACGGTTTTGACGGCCGTGCGCGGCGCATATTCGCTGGGCTTGAAGACGATGGTGTTACCGGCGATCAGGGCCGGCACGATGTGCCCGTTCGGCAGGTGGCCGGGGAAATTGTACGGGCCGAAGACACCGAACACGCCATGCGGACGGTGGCGCAGCACGGCGTCGCCGTCGGCGATCTTGCTTTGCGTGATGCCCGTGCGCGCGTTGTACGACTGCACCGAGATATCGATCTTGTTGGCCATGGTGGCCACTTCCGTGCGCGATTCCCACAGCGGTTTGCCCACTTCTTCCGAGATCAGCAGCGCCAGCGCTTCGGCGTGCTCCTTCAGCAGCTCGCGGAAGCGCACGCAGATGGCGATGCGTTCTTCGACGGGCGTATCGGCCCATGCTTCAAAGGCGGCGCGGGCGGCCTGGCAAGCCTGCTCCACTTCGTTTTCCGTCGCTTCCAGGCTGGCCCAGGTCTGCTTGCCGTTCGACGGGTCGATGGTGACCAGTTCGCGGCCCGTGCCTGGCAGCCAGGCGCCGTTGATGAAGTTCGATGCTGCGGTAGATGAATGAAGGTCGGACGATTTAGACATGGGGATGCTTCCTCGGGTTGAGTGACAAGGTGCGCACGGTGTCGCCATTGCGGCTACGCAGCAAATGCAATTCATCGTCATCGAGCGCGATCTTGCCGCTGTGCGGATTGGCGCTGGTGACGATCATGCGGAAATCTTTCAGGTCGGTGTTCGACACCAGGTAAGGCTCGGCCTGGGCAAGGTCGCCACAGGCTTCCGGTGCCGCCTCGGCGTCGAGCACGGCCGGCATGCTGTCGCGCATGGCGCGCAGCTCGGAGACGCGCGCCTGCAGCACGGGACCGGCGTCGAAAATGTCGACATAGCCTTCGAAGTGCAAGCCTTCCTGCTCCAGCAGGCGGCGCGCGGGCGCCGTGCTCAGATGCACCTTGCCGATGACTTCCTGCGCCTCGTCGGGCAGGTAGGCCACGTACATGGGCTGGCGCGGCATCAATTCGGCGATGAACGATTTTTTTCCCAGGCTCGTCAGGTCGTCGACGTGGTGGAAATCCATCTTGAAGAAGTGGCGGCCCAGGCCCTCGTAGAACGGCGAGCTGCCATCCGGCGCCTGGTAGCCGCGCATTTCCGCGATCAGCTTTTCCGTGAACAGGTGCGGGAACTGGGCGATGAACAGAAAACGGCTTTTCGACAGCAGCTTGCCGTTGTTGCCGCTGCGGTAATCGGGGTGCAGGAACAGCGAGCACAGTTCCGTGCTGCCCGTCAGGTCGTTCGACAGGTACAGCGTTTCCATTCGCGTAAACACATCGAGCTCGCGGCTCGAATGCACGAGCGTGCCGATACGGTAGTTGTAGAACGGTTCGTCCAGGCCCACGGCGCCCTTGATGGCGCACACGCCGGCCAGACGGCCCGTGTCGGTATCCTCCATGACGAACATGTAGTCGCGCTTTTCGGGCGGGATCGTTTCGGCAAACGAGGCGCAGGCGATGGCCAGGCGGTCGCCCAGCATTTTCATGTCCGGCTTGAGGGTGGTCATGCCGGTGCCGACCTGGCTGGCCAGGCCGTACAGGGCATCCAGGTCAGAAGCGTTGATGGCGCGTACTACTAGCATAATGTTCTCTCGGTTAGATGCGTACGCAGATGACGCTGTCGCCTTCGGCCACGGCCAGCGCCTCGAGCAGCTCGGCCGGCAAGCCGACGGTGTCCTGCCCTTCGAGCGCATCGCAGGTGAAGGTGACGGCGCGGAAGTTGCGCTCCGCGCCCGAAGCGATCGCGTAATGCACTTTCAGGCCCGTGCGGCTGGGCGTGACGCCTGCGACGACACGGCGCGTGAGCGAGCCCGTAAACGAGCGCAGCGAATTCTTGTGCGCCTGCAGGATCGGGCCGCCATCGAAGATGTCGATGTAGTCGTCGGCTTCGAAACCTTCTTCCGTCAGCAGATTGAACGCCAGTTCGCCGCTCGGGTGGATCTGGCCCATGGCCGCCTGCGCGTCGCCGGGCAAGAGCGGCACGTACACGGGGTAATGCGGCATCAGTTCGACGATCAGGGTGCGGTTGCGCGCGCCGCCGATGACTTTCTCCGCATCGAGGAAATCCATCTGGAAGAACTTGCGGCCCAGCGCATCCCAGAACGGCGACTGGCCGTTGGCGTCCGTGATGCCGGCCAGCGGCACGAAGAAACGATCGCCGAAACGGTGCGGTGCCAGCACGGCGAACAGCAGCCGCGCGCGCGACAGCAAGGCCGCCTCCAGGCCCGCCTGCTCCATGTTGCGCACATAGAAGCCGGACAGCTGCGAGTACGCCGTCAGCTCCGAACACAGGGTCAGCGCATGCACGCTGTGACTGATGTTCAGGTCGCGCGAGACTTGCTGGATGACGTCGTTGCGAAAGGAAAAATAGGTACCGTTCGAGCCGGCCGAGGCGAAGATGGCGGCCGTGCCGGCGATGCTCTTGTCGAGCAGGGATTCAAGCACGAAGAGATACGACTCTTCGCTGGGGATGTCGACATGGGCGGCAAACGAGGCGATGGAGCGCTCGACGGAGGCGGCGATTTTTTCGCGCGTCTTCGGCAGGGTATGGACACCCGGCATGGTTACCGCGGCCAGCGCTTCGAGGGCTGCGATATCCGCAATTTCTACCGGACGGACAACATACATGGATACTCCTTCAGTGCAGACAATGCCAGGGTAGAACCAAGCCGGCCCGCAGCAAAGCGGCGGGCCGGTGATCAAACAGGGAGCGAGGCTAGCCTCAGGCTTTCAGCATGCCGTCGATGGCCACGCGCAGCAAGCGGCCCGCTTCGGCAATCTGTTCGTCCGAGACGATCAGGGCCGGCGCCAGGCGCACCACGTCCATGCCGGCGATCAGCACCATCAAGCCTTGCGCTTCGGCTGCTTTCTGGATGTCTTTCGCGCGGCCCTTGAAGGCATCGGTAACTACCAGGCCCAGCAGCAAACCGCTGCCGCGCACGACGGAGAACACTTGCGGGTAATCCGTGATCAAGCCTTGCAGCATGGCGATGGTGTTGACGCTCGCTTCTTTCACGCGCGCCAGGAACGCCGGCGTGTTGATCGTTTCCAGCACGGTCAGGGCCACGGTGGCGGCCAGCGGGTTGCCGCCGTAAGTGGTGCCGTGGGTGCCGACGGCCAGGGTTTGCGCCAGTTCATTCGTGGTCAGCATGGCGCCAATCGGGTAGCCGTTGCCCAGCGCCTTGGCGGCCGTCAGGATGTCCGGCGTGACGCCGTAGCCCATGTAGGCGAACAACGCGCCAGTGCGGCCCATGCCGCTCTGGACTTCGTCGAAAATCAGCAGGGCGTCCGTCTTGTCGCACAGGGCGCGCAGCTCCTTGAGGAATTCCGGATTGCCTGGCACCACGCCGCCTTCGCCTTGTACCGGCTCGACGATCACGGCGCACACGTCATCGCCGATGGCGGCGCGCGCCGCTTCGATGTCGTTGTAGGCGATGTGGTCGATCGACGGCGGCAGCGGCTCGAAGCCTTCCGTGTACTTGGCCTGGCCGCCGACGGAGACCGTAAACAGGGTGCGGCCGTGGAAGGAGCTGAAGCACGAGATGATGCGCGACTTGTGCGCGCCAAACTTGGTGTGCGCATACTTACGCGCCAGTTTCAGGGCCGCTTCGTTGGCTTCCGCGCCCGAGTTGCAGAAGAAGGCGCGGTCGGCGAAGGTCGCTTCCGTCAGGGCCAGCGCCAGGCGCAGGACAGGCTCGTTGGTGTAGCCGTTGCCCAAATGCCACAAATTATTGATTTGCTTGGTCAGCACGTCGACCAGGGCCGGATGGCAATGACCCAGGCTGTTGACGGCGATGCCGGAGGTGAAATCGAGGTAATGCTTGCCTGACTGGTCCCACAGATCCAGGCCGGAACCGCGCACGGGCACCATGGCAGCAGGGGCGTAGGTAGGAACGAGGACCTGGTCAAAGGTTTCCCGGGTGACTGGACGAGCCGTTACGGTCGAATCAAGCTTGGCATTCATAGCATTTCCCCATCAATATGTTAGGTACTCCGCAGCTACGACAGCTACGTGTGTACTGCATTATAAAAAGCGGGATGCTAAAACTCTTTTGAATCTGCGACAAGGATTTTCACAATTCATCACAGCCGGACTTGCCTTGATCAAGCTGGGGGCATCAGCTTGCGCTGCCGCTCTTCGCGCGGGGTATTGCCAAACAGGGTGCCAAACGCCGTGGAAAAGTGCGAGCCGGAGGAAAAGCCGCACATCAGGCCCACTTGCACGATGGAATAATGTGTATCAAGCAATAGTTGCCTGGAACGTTGCAGGCGCAGTTCCAGGTAGTAGCGCGACGGCAGGCTGCCCAGGTATTGCTTGAACAGCCGCTCGAGCTGGCGCCGCGACAGGCCCACCAGGCTGGCGATGTCATCGGTCGACAGCGGCTCCTCGATATTGGCTTCCATCAAGGTCACCGCTTCGGACAATTTCGGCTGCAGCACGCCGAAGCGCGCCTGCAGGGCCACGCGCTGGCGCTCTTCCTTGCCGCGTACCTTGTCCACGCACAACGCTTCCTTGACGAGCGCCTGCACGTCGGCGCCAAAGATGGTCTCGATCAGGGTCAGCGAAAAGTCGATGCTGGCCGCGCCGCCGCAGCAGGTAACGTGCGGACCGTCGATGTCGAACAGGTGCGGCGTCAGGATGGCCCGTTCGGCCTTCGCTTCCGCATCGGCATACAAGGCCCAGGGCAAGGCGATGCGCACGCCATCCATGACGCCCGCGTCGGCCAGCCACAGCACGGCAGCGCCCACGCCGCCCCAGAATGGCGCCGAGCGACAGCGTTCGATCACGGCCCGGCACAGCTCGACGTGCAGCGGCGCCTCCGTTTCATCGGCCACCAGCAGTGCGATATGCCAGTTGCCGCCCTGCGCGGCCACCTGTTCCGGCGTGCGCACGTCCAGCTGCAGGGCTTCCGGTCCCAGCGCCCGCGCGCACAGGCGCAGCGGCTGCACCAGGCCTGCCCAGGTAATCGACTCGGCATCGCCGGCATGGACCAGCAGCAAACGCAGCGGTTTGTCGAGGCCGATACGGGAAAGATTAGCGAAGGACATCGGCGAGGCGGGCCAGGGGCAAGGGCTGAGTTGCCCACATGATACCGGACTTCCGCCCCATCGAGCCCCTCATGCAAGGGCACATCCTGGCGCGGCGGAAAAAAGCGGGGCGGAAGGATATAATCCCCCCCATGGGTGAACGATATTTAAAAAGTATCCGGCTGCTGGCCGAATGCATGCAAGGCTTCGAGCGGTTTTCTGGCGACTTCGTGCGCCAGTACGGCTTGACGCATGCGCAATTCGACATCCTCGCCACGCTCGGCAACACCTGTGGCATGTCCTACAAGGAACTGGGCCAGAAAACCCTGATCACCAAGGGTACCTTGACGGGCGTGGTGGACCGGCTGGAACAAAAGGGGCTGGTGATCCGTGAACGTTGTCCACGCGACAAGCGTTCCTATTACGTGCGCCTGAGCTGCGAGGGCGAACACGTGTTCCATGACGTGTTCCCCAAACTGACAAAACAGGGGCAGCGCCTGTTCGACGGCTATACCGAAGACGATTTCATGCGGTTGGAAACCACCCTGGCGGGCTTGAAGCACGCCATCGCCAACGGCCACGGCTGACCATACACCAAGCATAGACATTCAAACAAGACAAAGGAAACCAAGTTGAAAACCACACTGCTCGAAGGCAAAAAGCCCGCTCATTTCGATAAACACATCATCGGCAACCTGCTGCTCAACGCCAGCACGCCGGAACTGGTGCGCCAGGAAAAACTGATCATCGGCGTGCGCAACGAAGACGGCGAAATCTACCGCCTGATCGGCGCCACCAAGCACAACAGCTTCATGAACGCCGTCGAGGAATTGTTCGACCTGGGCCTGACGGATGAACTGGAAGACAGCGACGAGCTGGTTGAAGGCTGTGACGCCATCTTCAGCGAAGCTCTGTAGTAGCACTGAACAGGACCTGCTGCGCGGTGCGCTTTGCGGCCGGCGATGCTCACCGGCTCGGCGCCCCCGTACTAAAGTACGGTTGCGCTTCTCGGCCACAAATCCCATCCGCTCGCGATGGTCCTGTCCAGCGCCGTGACGAACGCTGTCGTTAGAAAAAAGGCATGCCACCGATACAGGGGCATGCCTTTTTTCGCTTCCGGGGCATTTGCTTGCCTTTTGCCAAGCTGTTTGCGAAAAGATCACGGTTAAAAAGTTCCGTACGGAAATATTGGGAGTATAATTTTTTCAATGAACAGACTCGACGCCTTTAAAAGCATCGCCGCACAAGCCGCTCGTGGCGAGCTGACCTTTCCTGCCAATGTGGACGCTTCGCTCAAGCTGCAAGAGGCGCTGGCCGATCCCGACTGCCATATCGAGGCCGCTGCCAAGCTGGTGCAGGCTGACCCGCTGCTGGCCGCGCGCACGGTGGCCATCGCCAATTCCGTGGCGTTCAACCGTTCCGGCAATGAAATCACCAGCGTGCGCAACGCCGTGCAACGGCTCGGCGTGCGTACCCTGCAGTCGGTGGTGGCATCGCTGATCGTGCGCCAGCTGGGCAGCACCATCACTGATCCCGTGCTGCAAGCGAAGGCCAACCAGTTGTGGGAGCATACGGCCCACGTGGCGGCCCTGTCGCAGGTACTGGCCCGCCGCGTCACCAAGGTGGACCCCGATACGGCCCTGTTTGCCGGCATCATGCATGAAGTGGGCGGCTTTTATCTGCTGTCGCGCGCGGCCGAATTCCCCGGCATCCTCGACGGCGAACCGGAGGACTGGGTCGAACATGGCGAACAAGCGATCGGCCATGGCGTCCTGACCAAACTGAAGGTGCCGGAAGCGGTGATGGGCGCCATCGATGCGCTGTGGGAAGGCTTGCGCGCCATCCCGCCCGAATCGCTGGGCGATACCCTGCTGCTGGCGAATGACCTGGCGCCCGTCTCGTCGCCCCTCAACGAAAGCCCGGCCGCCATCGCCGTACGGGCCGCCCGCGCCGCGCGCAGCATCGATTGCCTGATCGGCGACGATGCTACCTTGTCGAGCATCATGGAAGAATCGGACGATGAAGTGCAGTCGCTGCTGAAGGTGCTCGTGCACTAGCCTGCCGGCTTGCTGGCCGCTGGCGGCGGTGCCGCCGGCTTGACCGTGTCGACGATCAGCACATGCTTGTCCATGGCCTTCATTCCCTGCTTTTGCTGGACGACTTGCGTGGCAACCGCCTTGGTACTCAACAGGGGTTTCGGATGGCGTGGCATGAACATGGCGTACCTGCTGGCAGTGGGAGAGGCCCCATATGTGCAGCAAGTATCAAATTATCAAGCCACCCTCAAACACCGGACAAAAAAAACCCGCTCGAAAGCGGGTAAAGTCCAAAGCTAGGGATGTCCTGAAAGAGACAGCCCTATCTTATGCCGTGCGCCGCGCCAGCTCCGTGCGCTGGCACACTTAGCGCGCAGATTATCCCGGCGATAGCTGCACGTCCGTTTCCTGCCAGGCGCGCAGCTGCCGCACGCGGGCAAACCACGTCTGGATATGCTGGTACTGCGCCAGCGGCAGCCGCACGGCCTCGCTGTACATGAGCGGCGCGGCCACGGCGAAATCGGCCAGGGTCACATCTTCTCCGCTGAGCCAGCCGCGTCCCGCCAGATGCGCGTCCAGCACCACGGCGCATTCATGCAGATCGCGCTCGCCGCGCGCCTCCTCCAGCGGATCCGCCGGACCATTGCCCGTCATGCCCTTCCAGGCGCGTTCCCAGGCCAGCACGCTGATGGCGGGCGCGAAGTGCTGCGCGGCCCAGAACAGCCACCGGTTGACGTCGGCGCGGGCTTGCGGCGCCTGCGGATAAATCGTCTGGCCCGGCATCTGCTCGGCCAGGTATTGCATGATGGCGCACGATTCCCACAGCAGGAAAGCGCCATCGGCCAGCACGGGCACCTTGCCGTTCGGGTTCAGCTCGGCGAGGCGGCGGCGGTCGTCCGCATTCATCAGGTCGACTTCCGCCAGTTCCAGAGGCAAGCCGAGGTGGATCGCCGTCATCAAGGCACGGCGGGCATTCGAGGACATGGGGTGGTGGTACAGGCGCATGATGGATGGCTCCGGTGAGTGAAGAAGCCACCATCGTAGGCCCAGGCACTGACAGTTTTTGTCAGGAGCGCAAATCAGGATTCAGGATCGATATCATGCGCCTTGCGCCAGGCATCCAGCAGCACATGGCGCCGCGTGGGATAGCGTTCGTCATGCTGCTGCACGCTGGCGATGCGGTCGATGCGGAAATGCCGGTAATCGCCGCGCAGCTCGCACCACGCGGCCAGCAGGCGCTTGCCTTCGAAAAACGCCAGGGCAAACGGCCACACCGTGCGCGAGGTGGCGCTGCCATGCTCATCCTGGTAGCCCAGGGTGAGCTTCTGTTCGTAGCGGATGGCCTCGCGCACGGGCTGCACGTAGCGGTCGGCCGGCTGCGTGCCATCGGCGGGGCGCCCCAGCGGCACCCACAAGCTGGTCTCGGCCATGCTGTCGCGCAAGTCGCGCGGCGAGGCGGCCGCGATCTTGGCCAGGGCATTGCTGGCCGCCTGCGCCAGGCCGGCATCGCCCTGCCGGCGCACCCAGCGCGCGCCCAGCACCAGCGCTTCCAGTTCATCGGCGCCAAACATCAGCGGCGGCAAGAAGGCGCCACGGCGCAGCACATAACCGATGCCGGCCTCGCCCTGCAGGGGGGCGCCCAATTCGGCCAGGGTCTGGATATCGCGATAAATCGTGCGCTCGGAAACGCCCAGCTGCTGCGCCAGCTGGGCCGCCGTGACGGGCACGCGCCTGGCGCGCATGGCGTCCATCAGCAGGAACAGGCGGCCGCTGCGGCTCATGGACAGGCCTGCAAAACCTGGTCGCCCATGACCAGGGCCGACAGGGCCGGCACGTACAGATAGCCGTCGGACGCCAGGCGCGCCGCGCGCGTCCCCTCTTGCACGCCGGCGATGCCGTAGCAGCGCTGCAGCCGGGCGGCGGCTGGCCACCAGTAGACGGCCGCCTCCTGGTCGGGAAAGCGCTGGCGCACGCTCTCGGCCTGCGCTGCCACTTGCCGAAAATCGCGGTAAAAGGCGGGCGCAATGCCCAGCTCCGCGGCAAACGCCGTTTCCAGCGCTGCCGTCTCTGCCAATTGGGCCGCCAGCGCCGCCGTTTCACGGTCAAGCGCATCGGCAGGCACGCCCGCCTCGATCAGGCTGCGGCGCATGCGCTCCGGGCCGGCCTGCGCGCGCAGGAACGCCGATTCCTGCAGCGCCAGCACGGCGCCGGCGGGGATGTGCATATGGCGCGCGGCCGGGAAGACGTACAGGGCGCAGCTGCCCGCGCAGACGGTGTCGATGGCGATACGCCATTGCTGCTGGCGCAGATAGCGGCCCAGTTGCATGGCCGCCTGCGGGTCGCCTGCATCGCTATTGACGCGCAACAGCGTGGTGCCTGGCGCTGCCAACCCTTGCAGCTTGGCCACGTCGCCCGCGGCGATCGGGCCGCGCATGGCGATGCTATCACTGCCAGTGCGGCTGAAATCGGCGGCGCCGGCCAGCGCCGTCATGCCCGCCATCAAACCTACCCATAAAAAACGCTTCATCGTCATCCGCCATAAAAAAAACGACCACCGCAAACGGTGATCGTTCTTCATTCGACCTGCAAAAAACCCTGCGCTTACACCACGGCGCCGTCGGTTTCGTCTTTTTCCTTGACCGGCTTGATCAAGTCTTCGCGCTTGACGCCCAGCCACATGGCGATCGAGGCCGCGACGAACACGGAGGAGTAAATACCGAAGCAGATACCGATGGTCAGCGCCAGCGCGAAGTGGTGCAGGGTCTGGCCGCCGAAGACCAGCATCGACAGCACCATCATCTGGGTGGAACCGTGGGTGATGATGGTACGCGAAATGGTGCTGGTGATCGCGTTGTCGATCACTTCATGCACGGAAGCCTTGCGCTGCTTGCGGAAGTTTTCGCGGATACGGTCAAAGATCACCACCGATTCGTTGACGGAATAACCGAGCACCGCCAGGATGGCCGCCAGCACCGTCAGCGAGAATTCCCACTGGAAGAAGGCAAAGAAGCCCAGGATGATGACCACGTCATGCAAGTTGGCGATAATCGCCGACACGGCGTATTTCCATTCGAAGCGCACGGCCAGGTAGATCATCACAAACACGACAACCATCACCAGCGCGTTCAAGCCGTTCTGCGTCAGTTCCTCGCCCACTTGCGGGCCGACGAATTCGACTTTCTGCAGCACCAGCGCTTCGTTGCCGGCAGGGTCCACGCAGGCGGTCTTGATGACGTGCTCGCCCTTGTCGGTGACCGTATCGATACCCTTGGTCGTGCCTTGCTCGGCCTTGCACAGCGTTTCAAACACGCGCTGCGAGGTATTCGCGGCAGTCACGCCCTTTTCCACCGGCAGGCGTATCATCACGTCGCGCGCCGTATCGAAGCTGGTCACGCCCGGCTCTTCATAGCCGAGGCCGATCAGGGTGCCGCGTATGCCTTCAAGGTTGGCCGCTTTCGGGTATTTGACCTCCATCAGGGTGCCGCCCTTGAATTCCACGGACAGGTGCAAGCCCTTGTGGAACAAGAAGAAGACGGCGGCAATGAAGGTCACGGCCGAAATGACGTTGAAAATCAACGCATGGCGCATGAAGGGAATATCTTTTTTGATCCGGAAAAATTCCATGAAATCCTCTGAGTTCTGTTCTGTGCGTCCGGCGGCTGGGCTGCCGGACGCTATCGCTGTTGACGCTATTCGGTAAGTCGGAGCCCTGGCTTATTTGCTGGTGCCCGGTACCCAGACCGTGCCGATCGACAAGGTCGTCAGCTTTTTCTTGCGGCCATACCAGAGGTTGACCACGCCGCGCGAGACGAAAACGGAGGAGAACATCGAGGTCAGGATCCCCAGGCAATGTACGACGGCAAAGCCGCGCACCGGGCCGCTGCCGAAGGCCAGCAGCGCCAGGCCGACGATCAGGGTGGTCACGTTCGAATCGAGAATCGTGGCCCAGGCGCGGTCGAAGCCGGCGGCGATCGCCGCTTGCGGCGTATTGCCGGCGCGCAGCTCTTCGCGGATACGTTCATTGATCAGCACGTTGGCGTCAATCGCCATGCCCAGCGCCAGCGCGATAGCGGCGATACCTGGCAAGGTCAGCGTCACCTGTATCATCGACAGCAAGCCGACCAGCAGCAGCAGGTTGGTGGCCAAGGCCAGTACGCTGAAGGCGCCGAACAGCATGTAGTAGGCGATCATGAAGATGGCGATGGCAATGAAGCCGTACAGGGTCGAGTGGAAGCCCTTGGCGATGTTTTCCGCGCCCAGCTGCGGTCCGATCGTGCGTTCTTCGATGACGGTCATCGGTGCGGACAGAGCGCCCGAGCGCAACAGCAGCGCCAGTTCATTCGCGTTTTCCGCGCCGCCCATGCCGGTGATCTGGAAGCGCGAACCGAGTTCCTGCTGGATGGTCGCAACCGACAGCACTTCCGGCTTGCCTTTTTCAAACAGCACGATGGCCATGCGCTTGCCGACGCGCTCGCGCGTCGCTTCGCGCATCTTGCGTCCGCCGTCGCCATTCAGGTCGATCGACACGGCCGCTTGCTGATTCTGGTCGAAGCTGGCCGTGGCGCTGGAGATATAGTCGCCCGTCAGGATCACGTCTTTCGCCAGCACGACAGGGACGCCCTTGCCGACGGTGAACAGTTCCGAGTTGAACGGGATGGCGCTCGACAGTTCGGTGCCAGGCACGATGGTTTCATCGACCAGGCGCACTTCCAGAGTCGCCGTGCGGCCGATGATGGCCTTCGCGCGGGCCACGTCCTGCACACCAGGCAATTGCACCACGATGCGGTCAGGACCTTGCTGCTGGATCAGCGGCTCGGCCACGCCCAGCTCGTTGACGCGCTTGGACAGGGTGGAGATATTCTGTTTGACGCCTTCGTCGATGGTTGCCTTCAGGGCCGCCGGTTTCAGGGTGATGTTCAGTTTCAAATCGCTGCCTTCGCCCGCATCGACGAACGCCAGTTCCGTCATCTGGTCGGACAGGACATTTTTTGCCTTCAGGCGCGTCTCGGCGTCACGGAAGTTGATTTGCACGCTGTCGCCCACGCGCTCGATGCCCGCATGGCGGATATTCTTGTCACGCAACACGCTACGCGCGGCGGACTGGACGCCCTGGACTTTCTTGTTCAGTACGGCTTTCGCATCGACCTGCATCAGGAAGTGCACGCCACCGCGCAAATCCAGGCCCAGGAACATGGGCAAGGCATGCAATTTTTGCATCCACATTGGGGTATTGGCTTGCAGGTTGACCGTCACGATGAACGCGGGATCGGTGGAATCGGGGTTCAGATCCTTTTCCAGCACCAGTTTTGCCTTGAACTGGGTATCGGGATCGGCAAAACGCACGCGCACGGAGGCGAGATTGCCGGCGCCATCCATGGTGACACCTTCCGACTTGACGTTCTCTTTCGTCAATATTTGCTCGACTTGCGTCATCAGCTCGCCCGTCACTTTGACGGTCGACTTGCCGCTGGTTACTTGCAGCGCCGGTGACTCACCGAAATAGTTGGGCGCCGTATAGAGTGCGCCCAGCAATAAGGCGACGACGATGATGATGTATTTCCAGGCAGGATAGCGATTCATAGTGATTCAGCGTTCAGTGTTGAGCGTCGGAGGCGTCGCGAGGGGCGGCCGATAGCCGCCCCGGATCTATCATTGCCAAGGCAATGACAGCGAGGAATTACAGCGCCTTCAGGGTGCCTTTAGGCAGCAAGGTGGTGATGGAACTCTTTTGCACCGTGATTTCGGTGCCGGCCGCCACTTCGATGGTGACGTAAGCGTCCACTACCTTGGAAACACGGCCCAGCATGCCGCCGGCGGTGACGACTTCGTCACCCTTGGCCAGCGCGTCCATCATCGCCCGTTGTTCTTTGGCGCGTTTTTGCTGTGGGCGGATCATCAGGAAATACATGACCACGAACATCAATACCAGCGGCAGGAAGCTGGTCAGGTTGCCGCCGAGGCCCAGGGCTTCGGTTGGGGCTTGCGCATAAGCGTTGGAAATGAAAAACACGGTGACTCCAGTTCTAATCAGTTTGAAAAAATAGCGCTGTATTCTAGCATTGGCTATACGTCATAACCCGAATTGCAGGCATGGCAACTTTAAATGGGGCTAAAAAAGCATTATGCAATGCTTTATCGCCCCAGTCCAAGCACCAATACACAAAACTTCCGGCCATGCCGCAGCCAGGACTCAAGCTAAGCTTTTCTTAAGTTCCGCGTGCGCGTTCCGCATGGAATTGCAGGGTAAACGCGTGGAAACGGTCTTCGTCCAGCGCCTCGCGCATCTGACGCATCAAGTCCAGGTAGTAATGCAGGTTGTGGATGGTGTTCAGGCGCGCACCGAGGATTTCCTTGGAGCGATGCAAATGGTGCAGGTACGCGCGCGAGAAATTGCGGCAGGCGTAGCAGCTGCAGGTCTCGTCCAGCGGCGCCTGGTCTTCCTTGTACTTGGCGTTCTTGATCTTGATGTCGCCAAAACGGGTAAACAGCCAGCCATTGCGGGCGTTACGCGTCGGCATGACGCAGTCGAACATGTCGATGCCGTTCGATACGCCCGCGACCAGGTCTTCCGGCGTACCCACGCCCATCAGATAATGCGGCTTGTTGGCCGGCAAGCGCGGACCCACGTGGGCCAGCATGCGCATCATGTCTTCCTTCGGCTCGCCGACGGACAGGCCGCCGATGGCGATGCCGGGGAAATCGATCTCTTCCAGCTTGGCCAGCGACTCGTCGCGCAGCATTTCGAACATGCCGCCCTGCACGATGCCAAACAGCGCATTCGGGTTTTCGCCGCGGTGGAATTCATCCTTCGAGCGCTGCGCCCAGCGCAGCGACATGCGCATGGACTTGGCCGCTTCCTCGATGGTGGCCGGACGGCCCTGGATTTCGTACGGCGTGCATTCGTCGAACTGCATGACGATGTCGGAATTCAAGACGCGCTGCACCTGCATCGACACTTCCGGCGAGAGGAACAATTTATCGCCATTGATGGGCGAATTGAAATGCACGCCCTCTTCCGTGATCTTGCGCATGGCGCCCAGCGAAAACACCTGGAAGCCGCCCGAATCCGTCAGGATCGGCTTGTTCCAGCCCATGAAACCGTGCAAGCCGCCGAATTTCTCCATGACGGTGTTGCCTGGACGCAACCACAGGTGAAACGTGTTACCCAGGATGATCTGCGCGTCGATCTCGTTGAGTTCCAGCGGCGACATGGCCTTCACGGAACCGTAAGTGCCCACTGGCATGAAGATCGGCGTCTGCACGATGCCATGGTTGAGTTTCAAGGTGCCGCGGCGTGCCTTGGTCAGGCCGCTCGTGTCGGTCTTGAGTAGTTTAAATTCCAGCATGTCAGTCTTTCACGGGAGTATCAAGGTTCAGCGCAGCGCGCGATTGCGTGGTGAGCAGCATCGCGTCGCCATAGCTGAAGAAACGGTAATTCTGCGCGATCGCATGCGCGTAGGCGCTGCGGATCGGCTCATAGCCGGCAAAGGCCGACACCAGCATCAGCAGGGTCGACTTCGGCAAATGGAAGTTGGTGATCAGGCGCGTTACCGTTTTAAATGCATAGCCGGGCGTGATGAACAGGGCCGTATCGGCGCTGCCCGCCACCAGCTGGCCGCTTTGCGAGGCCGATTCCAGCGCGCGCAGGCTGGTCGTGCCGACGGCCACCACGTCGCGCCCGGCAAGTTGGGCGGCGCGCACGGCGTCGACGGTTTCCTGCGGCATGGTGTACCACTCGGTATGCATCTTGTGTTCGGCCAGCACTTCCGTGCGCACGGGCTGGAAGGTACCGGCGCCCACGTGCAGGGTCACATAGGCAAAGTTGACGCCCTTCGCTTTCAGCTGGTCGAGCAAGGCCTGGTCAAAATGCAGGCCGGCCGTCGGTGCCGCCACGGCGCCGGGCACCTTGTTGAACACGGTCTGGTAGCGCGTTTCGTCAAATTCGTCCGCATCGTGCTCGATATAGGGCGGCAGCGGCAAACGGCCATGCGCCTCGATCAGCTCGAACACGTCGGCGTCGAAGTGCAGCGTAAAAAATTCGCCGGCGCGCTGGCCGACGGTCACGTCGAAGGCATCGGCCAGGCGGATGCGACAACCGGGCGGCGGCGACTTCGAGGCGCGCACCTGAGCCAGCACGGTGCGGTCGTCCAGCACGCGCTCGACGAGCGCCTCAATCTTGCCGCCGCTTTCCTTGACGCCGAAGAAGCGCGCTTTGAGCACGCGCGTATCGTTCATCACCAGCAGGTCGCCCGCCTGCAACAGCCCGACGATATCGGCAAAGCTGCGGTCAACCAGGGCGTCGCCGTCCAGATGCAACAGGCGCGAGGCGCTGCGCTCGGCCAACGGAGTTTGCGCAATGTTTTCTTGCGGCAAATTAAAATCGAAATCGGAAAGCGAATACATGCGTTTTGCTTCAAAAGTACGTCAAAAATGATTAGGAGTGCGCAATGGAACATCTGGCACTATACTGTGCGCCTATACAGGCATTACAATAATCCGCCGCAACAACTACGACTGCGGTACGCACAGGGTGTGCCGGACAACCCTCTATTTTACGCTAGCGGCACCAAAACCTTGCATATGTCCGATCCAAAGCCCGATCTTCCTCCCGCAGCCAAGCCCGCCGCGAAGCCGAAAGCCGCCAAAAAAGTGGTCAGCACGGAAAGCCGGCTGGCCAAACTGGGCTTGCGCACGGATATGGACCTGGTGCTGCACCTGCCGATGCGCTACGAGGATGAAACCAAGGTCTACACGATACGCGACGCCTGCCTGCGCGGCGGCGAGTCGTGGCAAGTCGAGGGTATCGTCACCAAGTGCGAAGTCAATTTCAAGCCGCGCAAGCAATTGCTGGTGACGATCGCCGATGAAACGGGCAATTTGTTGCTGCGCTTCATGAATTTTTATGGCAGCCAGGTCAAGCAACTGGCCGAAGGCACGCGGGTACGCGCGCGCGCAGAACTCAAACACGGCTTCTTCGGCGCCGAGATGGTGCACCCGACGTATAAGGTGGTCAACGAAGGCGCGCCGCTGCCCACAGCCCTGACGCCCGTGTACCCGTCCGGCGAAGGCCTGTCGCAGCACGTGCTGCGGCGCGAAATCGCCGACGCCATGCGCCGCATCGACTGGCAAGACACCTTGCCCGATCATCTGCTGCGCGACATGCAGCTGTCGCCGTTCCGCGCCGCCGTGCACCTGCTGCACTATCCGCCGCAGGATATCGATGAAAGCGCGCTGATGGACCGCTCGCACCCGGCCTGGGTGCGCATGAAGTTCGATGAACTGCTGGCGCAGCAGCTGTCGCTCAAACGCGCCCAGCGCGCGCGCCGCTCGAAAGGCGCCGCCTCGCTGCCCGTCGTCGGGACTTTATCGAACGCCTTCGGCACCGCCCTGCCCTTCAAGCTGACGGGTGCGCAGGCGCGCGTGCTCGAGGAAATCCGCGCCGACCTGCGCCAGCCCTACCCGATGCAGCGCCTGCTGCAAGGCGACGTCGGCAGCGGCAAGACGGTCGTCGCCGCCCTGTCGGCCACGCAAGCCATCGACAGCGGCTACCAGGCCGCGCTGATGGCGCCCACGGAGATACTGGCCGAGCAGCACTTCCGCAAGATCGCCGCCTGGATGGAACCGCTGGGTGTGAAGGTGGCCTGGCTGACGGGTAGCCTGAAGAAAAAAGAAAAGACGGCGGCGCTGGCCCTGATCGAATCGGGTGAAGCGCAACTGGTGATCGGCACGCATGCGCTGATCCAGGACAATGTGCTGTTTGCCAAACTGGGCCTGGTCATCGTCGACGAGCAGCACCGCTTCGGCGTGGGCCAGCGCCTGACCCTGCGCAACAAGGGCGACAGCGCGGCCGTGCCGCACCAGCTGATGATGTCGGCCACGCCGATTCCGCGCACCCTGGCCATGACGTATTACGCCGACCTGGAAGTGTCGGTGATCGACGAGCTGCCGCCGGGCCGCAGTCCCATCGTCACGCGCGCCATCGACCAGAACCGCCGCGACGAAGTCATCGCCCGCGTGTATGCGGCCGCGCTGGAAGGCCGGCAGGTGTACTGGGTCTGCCCGCTGATCGAGGAATCGGAAGCGCTGCAGCTGCAGACGGCCACCGACACCTACATGATGCTGGCCGAAGCCCTGCCCGCGCTGCAGGTGGGCCTCGTGCACGGCCGCCTGAAGCCGGCGGAAAAGCAGGAAGTGATGGACGCCTTCATCGCCGGGCATATCCACGTGCTGGTGGCCACCACCGTCATCGAAGTGGGCGTCGACGTGCCGAACGCCTCGCTGATGGTGATCGAGCACGCCGAGCGCTTCGGCTTGTCGCAGCTGCACCAGCTGCGCGGCCGCGTGGGCCGCGGCACGGCGGCCAGCGTCTGCCTGCTGCTGTATCAGGGCCCCTTGGGCGGCGTGGCGCGCCAGCGTTTGATGACCATGCGCGAAACGACGGACGGTTTTGAAATCGCCCGCCGCGACCTGGAAATCCGCGGCCCCGGCGAATTTCTTGGCGCGCGCCAGTCCGGCCAGGCCATGCTGCGCTTCGCCGACCTGGAAACGGATCAATGGTTAGTAGATCAGGCGCGCGACGTGGCGCACGACCTGCTGCACGCCACCACGACGGCCGCCGCGGCCACCGTGGAAGCGCACCTGGCCCGCTGGCTGGGCGGGAAAGAGGAATTCCTGAAAGTCTAAGTACGCCCTACATGCACATCCAGAAGCGGTTCGCCAGATCCAGCATGAAGTCGGGCCGCAGATAGGCCAGGAAGACAAGAGCCAGCAGCGCGGCGCCAGCCAGGCGCCATAGCCATGTGCGCCAGCTGGCCATTACGCGGCCACCGCCACGCGCTTGACGGCGCGCTCGTCGATGGGCAGGTTGATCAGCGCGGCCAGCAGGCCCAGGCCGATGGTGATCATCCACACGATGTGGTAACTGCCCTGGTGCTCGTACAGATAGCCGCCCAGCCACGCGCCAAGGAAACTGCCCACCTGGTGCGAGAAGAACACCATCCCCGCCAGCATCGACAGATGCTTCACGCCGAAGATGCCGGCGATGATGCCGTTCGTCAGCGGCACGGTCGACAGCCACAGCACGCCCATGCCGGCGGCGAACAGGTACACGGACCACGCCGACAAAGGCGCCAGCAGGAACACGGTGATGACCACGGCGCGCGTCACGTAGATGGCCGACAGCAGGTAGCGCTTGGCGATCTTGCCACCGAGTTTGCCCGCATAGTAGGAGCCCACGATGTTGAACAGGCCGATCAGCGCCAGTGCCGTGACGGCGATATTCGGATTCATCAGGCCCTGGTCCTTCAGGTAGGCCGGCAAGTGCACGCCGATGAACACCAGCTGGAAGCCGCACACGAAATACCCTGCCAGCAGCAGCCAGAACGAACGGCTGGCGATGGCTTCGCTGAAGGCGGCGCCCACGCTTTGCTGCGGGCCGCCGGCGTGCGACACGGGCGGCTCGCGCAAGTAGAAGGCCATCGGGATCATGGCCAGCAGCACCAGCGCGGCCAGCACATAAAAGGCGTTTTGCCAGCCCACGGCGGAAATCAGTTGCTGCTCGACTGGCATCATCAGGAACTGGCCGAACGAGCCGGCCGCCGACGAGATGCCGAAGGCCCACGAGCGCTGCTCGGGCGGCGCGCTGCGGCCGATGATGCCGCTGATGGCGCCAAAGGCAGTGCAGGCCAGCGCCAGGCCGATGAAGATGCCGGAACCGACGATGAACAGCGTGGGCTGCGTCACGAGCGCCATCCACACCAGGCCCGCCATGTAGCTGATGGCGCCGACGATGACGACGCGCATGGTGCCGAAACGGTCGGCCGCCATGCCGGCGAACGGGCCGAAGACGCCCCACATCAGGTTTTGCATGGCCAGCGCCAGCGAATACGTTTCGCGCGTCCAGCCATTCGCTTGCGAGATCGGCTGCATCCAGAAACCCAGGCCATGGCGCACGCCCATCGCCAGGGTCAGCACGACGCCGCTGGCGATGAGGACGGTTTTCAGGCTGGGACGGGATGGGTGCAATGTCATGGGGTTCCTGTTCACGCCTGGTCGGCTCGGTACACGAGGCCGATCTGGCCACGCATGGTGTCAAGGTTGTGCATCAGCGCCACGCTGTCCGCATGCGGCATGACGGGACTTTCCAGCAAGCCGGCGCGGATGCATCGCATCGCTTCGATCGCCTCGTGCGCGTAGCCATTGCCCAGATGGGGCGCGGCGACGACACGGCGCTCGCCATCCATCGTTTCGACGATCAGGTGGTCGGGTTTGTAAAAACGGTTGGGCAGCCGAATCCGCCCCAGGCTGCCGGAAATGGTCATTTCCGTCGGCGTCTGCGCGCGCAGGCTGCAGGCGCAGGACGAGGTGCCCCCGCCCGCGTGCCGCAGCGAGAACACGACCTGCTCATCGACGCCTGTGGCGCCCATCTCGGCCAGCGCCTGTACCTGCGATACGGGGCCGAGGAAGAAGGCCGCCATCGACAGCGGATAGATGCCCACGTCGAGCAGCGCGCCGCCGCCGAGTTCGGGATTGAACATGCGGTGCTCGGGCGGGAAATTGGCGACAAAGCCGATGTCGGCCTGCACCTGCTGCAGCACACCGATTTCGCCGCTGGCGATGATGCGCTGCGCTTCCTGCACGGCGGGCAGGAAACGGCTCCACATGGCTTCCATCAAAAACAGTTTTTTGTCGCGTGCCATATCGACCACGGCCTGCGCTTCGCGCGCATTCATGGTGAACGGTTTTTCGCACACGACGTGCTTGCCGGCGGCCAGGCACAGCATGGCATTTTCAGCATGCAGGGTGTGCGGCGTGGCGATATAGATCACATCCACATCCGGGTCCATGGCCAGCGCCTGGTAGGAACCGTGGCAACGCTCGATGCCGAATTCGGTGCCGAAGGCCTGTGCGCCAGCCTCGCTGCGCGAAGCCACCGCCACCAGTTGCGCACCGGGCGCATCGCGCAAGCCATTGGCCATCGCGCGGGCGATCTTGCCGGTGCCGAGGATGCCCCAGCGGACGGTATTTTCCATGCTATTGCTCTCTTTCTGCGCCAGCCACCTTGCGCTTCGGGCGGAACACCGCCGCGTCATTGTAAAAATCGTCGTCCTGGCCCTCGCACCAGCCGGGCAAACCGAGCACGGGTAGCGGCGTGAAGTCCGCCGTAGTGAGGCCTTGTTGCGCCAGATCCTGCGCCACCCGCTCGTCGAGCCAGGCGCGGCGTGCCGCATCGTCCAGGGTGAAATAGGCGTCGCCGGCGAAGATCACGCGCGTATGCGCCGTGATGGCCTTGCGCGGCGCCACCAGTTTTTCCATCAGCGCGTGGCCGAACAGCCAGACCTCGGCGTCGCCGCCCGCGTCAAACTTGTCGCGCTGCGCAATGAACGCGCTGCGCCAGTCATGCCCGCGCAACGCCGCATCCAGCGCGCGCCCCGCATCGCTGTCGCGCAGCACCAGCAAGGCGGAATTTTCGTCAAAAATCGTCGCGCCGTCGCGTGCGGGACCACGCGATTTTCCCACGCCAGACAGGGCGATCTGCGCCGCCTGCAGCGCGTTCAATTGCCGCTTGATGCGCGGGAAGGTGAGCCACACGAGCGCGTTGAAAAAATCGTGCAGATTGTCGCGCGTGGGTACGCCGCCCGTCGCGCCAATGAACTCCTCGTAGGCGACGCCATCGGGCAGGTCCGCTTGCGGCACGAAAGCCAGCGGCAGACCGGAGGGATTGCGCAAGTCCAGCGCCCGTGCCCGACCGTTCAATGCAGCGATCACCGTGTCGCGCTGTAGGTCCAGCTGCCGTCGCGCCGGCAGCACCGTGGCAAACCAGGGACGGGTCCAGTCTATCGATGGCAGCATGGAGTATTTACACCATTTTCCAGTTAATCTGCTCGCCCGCATTGAGCGGAATCACATGGCTGTCGCCCAGTGGCAGCGAAGCCGGCAAGGTCCAGCTTTCGCGCTTCAGGGTGATGGTGTCCGTGTTGCGCGGCACGCCGTAGAAGGCGGGGCCGTGGAAGCTGGCGAACGCTTCCAGCTTGTCGAGCGCGCCGGCCCGTTCGAACGCTTCCGCATACATTTCCATCGCATGCAGGGCCGTGTAGCAGCCGGCGCAGCCGCAGGCCATTTCCTTGGCGCCTTGCGCGTGCGGTGCAGAATCCGTGCCGAGGAAGAAGCGCTCGTCGCCGCTGGCGGCCGCCGTCATCAGCGCCAGGCGATGCTCTTCGCGCTTGAGGATGGGCAGGCAGTAGTAATGCGGGCGGATGCCGCCCTTGAAAATCTCGTTGCGGTTGTACAGCAGATGGTGCGCAGTGATGGTGGCGGCGATGGGGCCTTCCGCTTCGGCCACGTACTGCGCCGCATCCTTGGTGGTGATGTGTTCGAACACGACGGACAGGGCCGGGAAGGCGCTGCGCAGCGGGCGCATCACGCGCTCGATGAAGACGGCTTCGCGGTCGAAAATATCGATTTCCGGATCCGTCACTTCGCCGTGCACGAGGAAGGGCATGCCCACTTCCTGCATCACTTCGAGCACCTTGTAGCAATTTTTCAAATCCGTCACGCCTAGGTCGGAATTCGTCGTGGCGCCGGCCGGATACAATTTGACGGCCTGCACGATGCCGCTATCCTGCGCGCGGCGGATTTCGTCGGGCAAGGTGTTGTTCGTCAAGTACAGCACCATCAGCGGATCGAAGTTCACGCCTTGCGGCACGGCGGCCAGGATGCGCTCGCGGTAGGCGCTAGCATCGGCCGTGGTGGTGACGGGCGGCTTCAGGTTCGGCATGACGATGGCGCGGCCGAACTGGCGCGCGCTGTGCGGCAGCACGCTGGCCATGACGGCGCCGTCGCGCAGATGCAAATGCCAGTCATCCGGACGGGTGATGGTGATGGAGGCTGGGGTGTGATCGAGTGTGGACATGGCGGCTGCTCTCAGGCGGTCATTGCGAATAGCGCCATTTTACCAGCCGCGGGGTCGTCCCGCCGGCCAGGATCACCTGTATGCGTGGCCTCCCGGACGGCAAAACGGCCGGTATGCGCCGGCCGTTTTCAATATCAAGAGTACACGCGCATCAGGATTTGGCAGGCGGCGCCTCCTGCTTCGCCACCCAGGCGCGGATATCGGCCAGCATCCGGTCCAGCGCGGCGCGGTCGTACACCTGGCCACGACTGACCACCAGGCGGATCTGGCGCGTGGCGCCGATGTCCTGCAGCGGATTCGCGTCGAGAACCAGCAGGTCGGCCGCCGTGCCTGCCGCCACGCTGCCATAGCGATCCAGCTTGCCCAGGAAGCGGGGACCGTTGATGACGGCAGCCTGCAAGGCTTGCTGCGGCGTCAAGCCATACTGCACGTACAGGCCGATTTCATCGTGCAAGGCCTGGCCCGGGTAGTCGAAGGAATTCAAAAAGCCCGCATCCGTGCCGGCGATGATGCTCACGCCCTGCTGCTGCAAGATCGGCAGCAGCTTTGCCGATTGCTCGAACTGCGTGTGGCGCTGGGCGATGGCTTCCGGGCCATCCTTGGCGGCGCGCTGCACGCGCCAGTCGTAGGTGGCGCGCAAGCCCTTGCCGATGTATTGCAGGGCCGGATCGTGCGTGTGGTCTTCGCGGTCCAGGTAAGCCGTCACGCGCGAACCCCACAGGGTAGGCACGATGGCCGTGCCGCGCGCGGCCAGGTAGCTGAAGGCCTTGCGCGCCGTCGGCTCGTCGTAGCTTTGCACGCTTGCGTGCATGGCTTCCTTGCCCGTCATCGCGCCGGCGGCCACCTTGTCCGTCAGTTCCTGCTCGCGCGGCGTGGTGGCGCGCAGCAAATACGATTGATGTTCGATCGTGCCCAGGCCCGCATCGGCCATCTGCTCCAATGTGAGCTGCACAGGGATATGGCCCGAGGTGCGCATGCCCCGTTCGCGCGCCTGGCGCAGCGCTTCCAGGTACAGCTCAGGCTTCAGCGTGTTTTCCGTGATCTTCACGAAGTCCACTTGCTGCGCCTGCAGGCCGTCGAGCGCGCGCGTGACTTCCTGCGGCGTGCCCACTTCGATGGTGCCCTTCCACAACGGCTTGATGCCTTCGAGCTTGGCGCCCGACGTGAAGATGGTCGGCCCTTGCAACTGACCTGCGTTGATCTGCCGGCGCCATGCCAGCACCGTGTCGGGCAAGTCGCCCGAGCAGTCGCGCACCGTGGTGATGCCGTGCGCCAGGTACAGGGGCAGCAACTGCTTGTTCTCGTCGATCAGCTCGGGGCCGCCGCCAAAGTGCACATGCGTGTCCCACAGGCCCGGCATCAGGTATTTGCCGGGCAGGCGGATGGTCTGCTTCGGCGCGTAGCTGCGCAACTGCGCGTCGTCGACGACGGCGACGATGCTGTCACCCTTGAGCAGCACGGTCTTGCCGTTGACGGCGCGACCGCCAGCAACGTCGATCAGGGTGGCGTCGCGCAGGGCGATGTCAACGGCGATCTTGTCGGCCGCGTGGGCATGGGCGAGCAGGCCCAGCGCCAGCATGGCGCCGGCTATTTTTTTCATGACATGCATTGGTACTCTACTTCAAAGTGATGGAAATTTAGTGGATGATCTTGGCGAGGAAATCGCGCGCGCGGTCCGAGCGCGTCGTGTTGAAGAAGTCATCCTTGCTGCAATCTTCGATGATCTTGCCCTGATCCATGAAGACGATACGGTTGGCCACACGCTTGGCAAAGCCCATTTCGTGGGTGACGACCATCATCGTCATGCCTTCCTGCGCCAGGCCCACCATCACGTCGAGCACTTCGTTGATCATTTCCGGGTCCAGCGCCGACGTGGGTTCGTCGAACAGCATGGCGATCGGATCCATCGACAGCGCACGGGCGATCGCCACGCGCTGCTGCTGGCCGCCCGACAGCTGGCCCGGGAATTTATCCTGCTGCGACAGCAGGCCCACGCGGTCCAGGTATTTCAAGCCCTTGGCATTGGCTTCGTCGGCGCTGCGGCCCAGCACCTTGATCTGGCCGATGGTGAGGTTTTCGCGGATCGACAAATGCGGAAACAGCTCGAAATTCTGGAACACCATGCCGATGCGCGCGCGCAGTTTCGACAAATTCGTTTTCGGATCGTTGACGCTGATGCCATCGACGATGATCTGTCCCTGCTGGATCGGCTCAAGGCCGTTGACGGTCTTGATCAGGGTCGACTTGCCCGAGCCGGAAGGGCCGCAAATGACCATCACGTCGCCCTTGGCGACATTGGTGGTGCAGTCGGTGAGTACCTGGAACTGGCCATACCATTTGCTGACGTTATTGAGTTCAATCATCTTGTTCTTTCTTTTACGGTTAGCGAATGATGGCGACGCGTTTCTGCAGGCGTTTTACCAGGAACGACAAGGCATAGCACAGCACGAAATACACGACGGCGACAAACACGTACATCTCCACCAGGCGGCCGTCGCGCTGGGCGATCTTCGAGGCGGCGCCGACAAAATCGGGAATCGACAACACGTACACGAGCGACACGTCCTGGAACAGCACAATGGTCTGCGTCAGCAGCACGGGGATCATGTTGCGGAACGCTTGCGGCAGCACGATGCTGCCCATGGTTTGCCGGTAGTTCATGCCCAGCGCCTGGCCGGCCCACACCTGGCCACGCGGAATCGACTGTATGCCGCTGCGCATGATCTCGCAATAGTAGGCTGCCTCGAACATGATGAAGGTGATCAGCGCGGAAGGAAACGCGCCCACTTTCACGGGTTCGTTCGCGCCGATGACCCAGGCGGCGATATACGGCACCAGGAAGTAGAACCAGAAGATCACCAGCACCAACGGGATCGAGCGTATCAGATTGACGTAGCTCGATGCCACCCCCGAAACGATGCGGTTACCGGACAGGCGCATCAGCGCCAGCAGGGTGCCCAGCACGATGCCGCCGACCATGGCCAGCGCCGTCAGTTTCAGGGTGAAGACCATGCCGGTCTGGAACAGGTAGACCCACGAGCGGGAGATGACATCGAAGTCGAAATTACCGAACATATCAATGTCCTC
This sequence comes from Janthinobacterium sp. SUN033, assembly GCF_030397595.1. Taxonomy (NCBI): domain Bacteria; kingdom Pseudomonadati; phylum Pseudomonadota; class Betaproteobacteria; order Burkholderiales; family Oxalobacteraceae; genus Janthinobacterium; species Janthinobacterium sp. SUN033. The sequence continues at coordinate 18,163 of NZ_JAPQNV010000009.1, read as the reverse complement.
CCGTCTTGGCGCCGGCGACGATGAAACCCGGGATCGCGACCTTTTTCTCGATCAGGTGCATCAGCACCACCACCAGCAGGTTGACGACGACGTAGATGATGGTGGCGGCCGAAAACGCCTCGAACACCTGGAAGGAAAACTCCTGGATGGCGCGCGCGCTGGCCGTCAGTTCGATCAGGCCGATGGTCAGCGCCACGGAACTGTTCTTGATGATGTTCAAAAATTCGCTGGTCAGCGGCGGCATGATGACGCGCGCGGCCATCGGCAGCAAAATGAAGCGGTAGGTTTGCGGCAGCGTCAGGCCCAGCGCCGTGCCGGCCAGTTTCTGCCCGCGCGGCAGCGCCTCGATGCCCGTCGTTACCTGCACGGCCACGCGCGACGAAGTAAAGAATCCCAGGCACAGCACGGCCGTGACGAACGGCGCATTCGGCAGCGACTTGACCCAGGCGCCCAGGTCAGGCGGCAGCAGCTCCGGCATGACGAAATACCAGAGGAACATCTGCACCAGCAGCGGCACGTTGCGGAACAATTCGACGTAGGCATTGGCCACGCCCACCAGCCATTTGTTCGGCAGGGTGCGGATGGTGCCGATCACCAGGCCCAATATCAGCGCCATGATCCACGCCGCACCGGCCGTGGCCAGGGTCCAGACGAGGCCGGACCACAGGGTGTCCATGTACGTGCCCACGCCATCGGGAGAAATCTCCCAGAAAATGAGCCAATTCCAGTTGTAATTCATGATCATCCTTCCATGCAGCTCAAGGAAAGCGGCTTGTCCGCCACCCGTCCCGTAAATAAAACGGGAGGCTTGCGCCCCCCGATTTGTTACGCACTCTTGTTATTTTTTCCGTTTGTCCGAGGTCTTCTGCGCTTCCGGTACGGCCGCATACGCAGCCGGGTCGCCCGAATCGGTCGGATTCGTGAAGACCGCCTTCAATTGCGGCGGCATGGGGAATTTCAGGTTGATGTTTTTCGGCGGGATCGGCGAGGTAAACCATTTCGCGTAGATGCGGTTGATATCGTCGCTCTTGTACAGGCGGATCAGCGCGTCATCGACCACTTTCTTGAAGGCTGGATCGCCCTTGCGCAGCATGATGCCGTACGGCTCGACCGACAGCGCTTCCTTGGTGATTTCGTAGTCGTTCGGGTTTTTCGAGTTGGCCACTTGCGACGCCAGCAGGATATCGTCATTGGCTTCGGCCACCGCACGGCCCGTTTCCAGCATCAGGAACGATTCAGGATGGTCCTTGCCGACAGCAATCGTCATGCCCAGGTTTTTTTCCTTGTTCAGGATGGTCATCTGCTTGATGGTCGACGTGCCGGCCGTGGCGACCAGGGTCTTGCCGCGCAAGTCTTCCAGGGTCTTGATATTCGAGGTTTTTTTCGACAGCACGCGGTTGCCGATGACGAACATGGTGGGGGCGAATGCCACCTGCTGCTGGCGTTCCAGGTTGTTCGTCGTCGAGCCGCATTCGAGGTCGATGGTGCCGTTGGCCATCAGCGGGATGCGGTTGGCCGACGTGACGGGGCTCATCACCACTTTCAGTTCGCTCAGGCCCAGGTGCTTTTGCAGGGCCGTGACGACTTTCATGCACAGGTCGATCGAATAACCCTGGTATTGCTGCTTGTCATCGAGATAGGAGAAAGGCACGGAGCCGTCGCGCACGCCGAGGGTGACGGAACCGGCTTTCTTGATCTTGGCCAAGGTGCCGGTCAATTCCTGAGCCTGGACTGGCGACATGCTGCTGATGACACCGACGCTGAGCAGCGTGGCGATGATTTTGGTCAATTTCATAAATTCTCCTGGGCGGACAAACCGGATGGACTCCGAACGAAACAACTGTGGTGCAGACGCCACCAATGGAATTAATTTTATTTCATTTTCAGCGCTGGACTAGCCGTTTTCTGCGATTGCCCGCAAATAGGCGCTATACGCGCGCCTGAATCGGCGCGGCTGTAGCATTTTTCCTACTGATTTCGCCTTCCCGATTTATTTTGCCGGCACCAGCCCCGCCAACTCGTCTTCTTGCACCTCGTCGTCCATATTTGCCTGCTGGCGTTGCCACATCTGCGCGTACAAGCCATCAAGCGCCAGCAATTGCGGATGCGTGCCCCGCTCGACGATGCGGCCATGGTCGAGCACCAGGATTTGCTGGGCATCCGCCACCGTCGACAAACGGTGCGCAATGACCAGGGTGGTGCGGTTTTTGGCGATGTCCTTCAGCTGAGACTGGATCGCCTGCTCGGCCTTGGAATCGAGCGCCGAGGTGGCTTCGTCGAAGATCAGGATAGCCGGGTCTTTCAGCAAGGTGCGGGCGATAGCCACGCGCTGCTTTTCGCCGCCCGACAGTTTTAGCCCTCGCTCGCCCACCATGGAGTTGTATCCATCTGGCAAGCTTTCAATAAAATCATGGATCGACGCCGCTTTCGCCGCCGCCACGATGGCGTCCTTGCTGGCGCCCGGCTTGCCGTAGGCGATGTTGTATTCGATGGTGTCGTTGAACAGCACGGTATCTTGCGGCACGATGCCGATGGCCGCGCGCAGGGAATCCTGCGTGATGGCGCGCAAGTCCTGGCCATCGATGGTGATGCCGCCGCCATCGACTTCATAGAAACGGAACAGCAAACGCGACAGGGTCGACTTGCCCGAGCCGCTATGCCCCACCACGGCCGTCGTGGTGCCGGCGGGAATCTGGAAATCCACGTCGAACAGGATTTGCCGCTTGGCTTCATAGCTGAAATCCACATGCGCAAAGCGCACGGCCGCGCCCCGCGTGACGAGCGGCTTGGCTTCCGGCGTATCGGCGATTTCGCGGTTCTCGTTCAGCAGCGAAAACAGGCGTTCCATGTCGGCCAGGCTTTGCTTGATTTCGCGGTAAATGACGCCCAGGAAATTGAGGGGAATATACAGCTGGATCATGAAGGCGTTCACCAGCACCAGGTCGCCCAGGGTCATCGTGCCGTTGATGACGCCCACAGTGGCGCGCCACAGGATCAGGGTAACAGCCGTGGCGATGATCAGCGACTGGCCCGTATTGAGCAGGGACAAGGAAGTCTGCGATTTCACGGCGGCCGATTCATAGCGCTGCAAGCCCTCGTCGTAGCGCTTCGCCTCGTAATCCTCGTTGCCGAAATATTTGACGGTTTCATAGTTGATCAGCGAATCGATGGCCTTGGTATTCGCTTTGGAATCGAGGTCGTTCATGGTGCGGCGGAAATGCGTACGCCAGTTCGTCACCAGCACGGTAAACGCGATGTAGGACACCAGCGCCACCGCCGTGATCACGGTGAACCAGATGTCGTAGTGCAAGACCAGGTAGCCGAGCACGAGGGTGATTTCCACCAGGGTCGGCAGGATGTTGAACAGGGTATAGGAAATGAGCGAGCCCACGCTGCGCGTGCCCCGCTCGATGTCGCGCGTCATGCCGCCCGTTTGCCGGTTCAAATGAAAGCGCAGGGACAAGGCATGCAGGTGGCGGAACACTTGCAGGGCGATGGTGCGCACGGCCCGCTGCGTGACGCGGGCAAACAGGAATTCGCGCAACTCCGTAAACAGGGTGGTTGACAGGCGCAGCAGGCCATACGCCACCAGCAAGCCGACCGGCAACACCAGCAGCGCTTGCGGATGGGCCGCCGTGATCGTCATCGCGTCGACGAGTTTTTTCAGGATCAGGGGCACGCCCACGTTGGCCAGCTTGGCACCCACCAGGCATAGCAGCGCCAGCAGCACCCGCCATTTGTAGACCCACAGATACGGCAGCAAGGTCTTGATGGTGGCGAAATCGCTGTGGCTGGCGGAGGCTGGCGAGCGGGGCGGAGGGGGAGTCTGGGAACGGCGCATGGCGAAGGTCGGCTTTTTATGGTTCAATCGGGGCAATTGTAGCCTTTCATGAGAATAAAAGATGAGCACCTCCCCCGACCGTCCCGACAACTGCCTCGCCTCCGGCCTGCCCGCCGGAAAAATGCCGGAATTGCGCATGATGCCCGCGCCGTCCGACGCCAATGTGTACGGCGACGTCTTCGGCGGCTGGATCATGGCGCAGGTCGATATCGCCGGTTCCCTGCCGGCCACGCGGCGCGCCAACGGCCGTGTCGCCACCATCGCCGTCAACTCCTTCGTCTTCAAAAACCCCGTCTTCGTCGGCGATCTGCTCTCCTTCTACGCCGACATCGTCAAGGTTGGCAATACCTCGATCACCGTCAATGTCGAGGTGTATGCCGAACGCAACCGCCTGCAGGCGTGCATCGTGAAAGTCACGGAAGCCACCCTGATCTATGTGGCGACGGACTCCGACCGCAAACCGCGCAAAGTGCCGCCGATCGAGACCTTGCTGTCGCCTTGATTGTCGCTGTTACATTAATCCCACGTTTTATTTTCAGACGGCATGGATAGCCAGCGCCGCATCTTCCTGCAGAGCGCCGCCCGCATCGGTGCGCTGGCCGCCGCCGGCAGCGTGCTGTCCGGTTCCAGCGCGAACGCCGCCACGCGCCTGAATGGCGCCGGCTACCCGTTTGCGCTCGGCGTCGCTTCCGGCTCGCCCTTGCCGGACGCCGTCGTGCTGTGGACGCGCATCTGCTACGACCCGCTGCATGCCAGCGCCACGCCCGCCATCGCCCTGAACGTGCGCTGGGAAGTGGCGGACGACGAGGCGTTCCGGCGCATCGCCGCCAAGGGCCAGGCCACGGCCACGCCCGCCCTCGCGCATAGCGTGCACGTCGATGTGGGCGGCCTGGCGCCCGGACGCTGGTACTGGTACCGCTTCATGCTGGGCGACGCCGTCAGCCCCGTGGGCCGCACGCGCACGGCGCCCGAGCCTGGCGCCATGCCTTCTTCGCTGAAACTGGCCGTCGCCTCGTGCCAGCACTGGGAATTCGGCGCCTACGCGGCGCACCGGCACATCGCCGCCGCCGCGCCCGACCTGGTGGCCTTCCTTGGCGACTACATCTACGAATGGGGTCCATACCAGCTGCAGCACCCGAGCCGGGCCGTGCGCACGCATGAAAGTTTTACTCTGGACGACTACCGCGCCCGCTACGCGCAATACAAGAGCGACCGCGACTTGCAGGGTGCACACCTGGCCGCGCCGTGGATCGTCACCTGGGACGACCATGAAGTGGCCAACGATTACGGCAATGACCGTGACGAATTGCTCACACCCACCTTTTTGCAGCGCCGCGCGGCCGCCTACCAGGCATTCTATGAACACATGCCGCTACGGCTGCTGCCGCTGGGCCGACGGGGCTTTGTCGACATGCGCATCTACCAGCGCTATGACTGGGGCCGCCTGGCGCGCTTCCACGTGCTGGACGACCGGCAATACCGCGCCTACCACGCGTGCGCCAAGCCGGGCCGCGGCGGCTCGAATTCCGTCACCACGCGCAACTGTCCCGACTTGCGCAAGCCCGACCGCACGATGCTGGGCGAGGAACAGCAGCGCTGGCTGCAAGCCGGCCTCGATGATTCTCCCGCGCGCTGGAACATTTTGGCCCAGCAAACCCTGATGGCGCAATCGAGCCAGGTACCCATCCTGCGGCCCGGCGACGAACGCATCTGGACCGATGGCTGGGATGGCTATCCGATGGCGCGCCAGCACTTGCTCGACGCCTTGCGCAGCAGCAAGGCCAGCAACCCGCTGGTGCTGTCGGGCGACGTGCACACCTTTTATGCCACCGAACTGAGCCGCAACGCCATGCGCCCTGCCGGCAAGGATAATCCCGTGCTGGCCACCGAGTTTTGCGGTACCTCAATCACGTCGAGTTCCCGCCCGCAAGCACGCACGGAGCAGTACGTGGCGATGAACCCGCACATCCGCTACGGACGCAGCGACAAGCGCGGGTATATGTTGCTGGACATCACGCCGGAGAAAACCACGGCCCTGTTCCAAGGCCTGGAGAACGTGCGCGACAGCGCTTCGGCCATCGCGACACTGGCCAGTTTCACCGTCCAGGACGGCAAGGCTGGCGTACAACGCATCTAGCCTATGCTTTTCAAGGCGTCGCGGTAGCGCCGGCTGACGGGCACTTCGCCGCCCGTGGACAGCACCGCGCGCGCATCGCCCGATTCCAGCGGTGTGATTGCCTGCACGAAGTCGAGGTTGACGATATAGCTGCGGTGCACGCGCAGGAAGCGCTTGCCGTCGAGTCGGCGCTCGATGGCCGCCATGGTCGAGCGCAGCGGATAGTCGTGGCCGCGCACATGCAGATTCACATAATTGCCCCACGCCTGTATCCACTCGATTTCAAAGGCCGGCAACAGAAAATCCTTGCCCAGCTTGCGCACCAGAAAGCGTTCCGGCTGCTGCACCGGTTCCACGGCAGGCCCTTCGTCGGGTTCGCCCAGCAGGGTCGCCTCGCCTTGCCAGCGCATCAACAGCAACTGGTAAAAGCCCGTGAACAATAAAATGGAGAAGTAAGTACGCACATCCTTGACATATTCATACGGCAACTCGCGCCACCAGTTACCGAAATCGTAGTCGCTGCCGGCGCTCCAGTAAGCCAGTTTGCGCAAGGCCACCATGGCCAGCACATGCACCAGGCTGTAGACCAGCGACGCGGCCAGGTGCCAGCGCAAGTTCTGCCTCTGGAAAACCAGGTGCAAGGGGCGAAACTGGTTAGCCAGGATCACCACCGGTACCAGCGCCAGCAGCACCAGGTTGCTGCTCCACTCCCACACGGCCACTTCCCAGAAGGGCGTATCGAGCCCGGCGCGCACGCGGTCGGCCCAGCTGATCCAGCAGTTGAGCGACGTTTGCAGCAGATACAGGACGATCCAGAAAGCTGGCTCGGCGATCTGGCGCCAGCGTTGATATCGTTGCAATAAATCGGTGGAAGAGAGACGCATGGCGGCGGACAGTGAATAAGTTGCATGATTGTAAGGTCCCAAAGCCGTCCCAGCGCCACCGCTCGTCACAAACAGCCCGCGATTGATCACTTTTCGCTGGTTCACCCCGTGCGGCCTGCCTATGCTGGGGCATTCCCTTGCCGACGGACCCCACGACCATGACCACAGATTCCCGCCGTTACGATATCGATGCCTTGCGCTTTCTTGTCTTCAGCCTGCTGATCGTCTACCACACGGCCATGCTGTACCTGGATGGCGCCGCCTTCCACATGAAAAGTACTTACCTGACGGAAACATTGAACTTTCCCATGGTCTTTATCAACCGGTGGCGCATGGAAATCGTGTTCCTCATTTCCGGCGTGTCTTGCGCCATGATGACGCACACGTCCAGCGGTGCGTTCCTGTGGCGCCGGATCAAGCGCCTGTTGCTGCCCTTGCTGTTTGGCGTGCTGGTGGTGATCCCCGTGCAACCGTATTGCGAGGGCGTCAGCAACGGTCTGGTCGAGCCTGGCTATGGACCATTCCTGCTGCATTACTTTGGCGGCCACACCTGGCCGGCCGGCGCATTTACGGGCTGGAAAACCAGTTTTACCTGGAACCATCTGTGGTATCTGGTGTATCTGTTGCTGTACACCATCGTACTGGTGGCCTTGCAGCCGCTACTGGCCAAGGCAAGACCGCTGTTTGCGGGCCTGCGCGGCTGGCGCCTGCTGGTCCTGCCCGCCCTGCCAACGCTGGCGGCAACGGCTTTCCTGAAGCTGCGCTATCCGGAAACCCATGCGCTGCTCAAGGACTGGTACGCGCACGCCATCTATTTCACCATGTATCTGTATGGCTGGTGGCTGGGCAATGACAAGGGAGTGTGGCAGGAACTGGCGCGCTTGCGCTGGCAGGCGCTGCTGCTGGCGCCCTGCGCGTTTGCCGTGTATCTGGGTTTTGACCTGGTGGCTTCGGAAAACCTGCTGACCTGGGCCTCGTTTGGTTCCTGGCCCATGCGCAACCTGTACATGTGGCTGGCCATCTGCGCCATCCTGGGCTGGTCGCACACCTTGCTGAATAAACCGTTTGCCTGGCTGCCATGGGCGCGCCAGGCCGTCTTTCCCTGGTACATCTTGCACCAGAGCGCAATCGTGCTGCTGGCCTACTGGGTGGTGCCGTTAAAACTGGGCCCCGTGCTCGAGCCGCTGCTGATATTGGCAGGCACGGTGGCTGCCTGCTGGCTGGGCACCTCGCTGCTGATCAGCAAGGTGAGCTGGCTGCGTCCCTGCTTCGGCTTGCCCGCCCGGCCACGGCAAGCCGTGGCGGCGGACACAGCCCTGGCAGCGAGTTAAGCCGCTTTCTTTTCGTCGCGCAATTGACGGCGCAAGATCTTGCCGACATTGGTTTTCGGCAATTCATCGCGGAACTCGATGTATTTCGGCTTCTTGTACGCCGTCAACTCATGCTTGCAATGCTCGCGGATCTGTTCCACCGTCAGGTTCGGATCCTTGCGCACGACAAACACTTTCACGGCTTCGCCCGAGTTGGCGTCCGGCACGCCGATGCAGGCGCATTCCAGCACGCCCGGGCACGACGCAACCACGTCTTCCACTTCATTCGGATACACATTGAAGCCGGAAACGATGATCATGTCTTTCTTGCGGTCCACGATCTTCACGTAGCCGCGCTCATCCATGACGCCCACGTCGCCCGTCTTGAAATAGCCGTCGGCCGTCATCGACTTGGCCGTCTCGTCCGGACGCTGCCAGTAGCCCGCCATCACTTGCGGGCCGCGTACGGCGATCTCGCCCGGTTCGCCCAGCGGCACTTCCACGCCATCGTCGTTCAAAATCGCGACTTCCGTCGACGGGAAAGGCAAGCCGATGGTGCCCGTGAATTCCGTGATGTCGACACGGTTACCCGTCACCACAGGCGACGTTTCCGACATGCCATAGCCTTCGATCAGCGGGCAACCCGTCAATTTGAGCCAGCGCTCGGCCACATTGCGCTGCAAGGCCATGCCGCCGCCATTGCACACTTTATAGCTGGAAAAATCGAGCTTGGCGAAGTCGGCATTGTTCAGCAGCGCGTTATACAGAGTATTAACTGCCGGGAAGACGACGATCTTGTGCTTGGACAATTCCTTGACGAAACCGGGAATATCGCGCGGGTTGGGGATCAGCACGCTCATGCCGCCCAGGCGCATGCCCATCAGGGCGCTGACCGTCAGCGAATAGATGTGATACAGGGGCAACGCGCACATGAAGCCCATCGAGGTGGCGCGCATTTCCTTGGTCATCACGGGCGACATCCACGCCTCATTTTGCAGCACGTTGGCGATCACGTTACGGTGCAACAACATCGCGCCTTTCGACACGCCCGTCGTGCCGCCCGTGTACTGCAGGAAGACGATATCGTCATGTCCCTGCTGCACCGGCGTCAGGGTCAAACGGGAGCCCTCGGCCAGCATCTTGTTGAAGCTGATGGCGCCCGGCAAGGAAAACGCGGGCACCATTTTTTTGATCTTGCGCACGACGAAGTTGACGATGGTGCCCTTCAAGCCACCGAGCAAGTCGCCCATGGTGGCGACGATCACATGCTTGACCTGGGTGTGCGGCAGCACCTGTTCCACCGTGGTGGCGAAGTTTTCCAGCACGATGATCGCTTCGCTGCCCGAATCGATCAGCTGGTGCTGCAATTCGCGCGGCGTGTACAACGGATTCACGTTCACCACGGTGTAGCCGGCGCGCAAGATCGCCGCCATGGCCACCGGATACTGCAACACGTTCGGCAACATGATCGCCACGCGCGCACCCGCTTGCAGGCCCTTGCTTTGCAGCCAGGCACCCATCTGCTGCGACAGCTGGTCAAGCTCGCGGTAGGTGAGGAATTTATCCATGCACACGAAGGCGTTGCGGTCCGCATATTTCTGGAACGACTCTTCCAGCAAATGCGTGACGGAACGGTATTGCGTGCAATCAATCTCTGCGGGAACGCTGTCCGGGTACGACTTCAACCAAATCTTGTCCATCTCGCCTCATCTTTATCTGTAAAAGGGACGCGCCTCCTGGCGCATCCCACACTGTTTATGCTGCTATCTTTGTTTCGTCACGCAGGGCGCGACGCAAAATCTTGCCGACGTTGGTCTTCGGCAGTTCATCGCGGAACTCGATGTATTTCGGCCGCTTGTAACCCGTGAATTGTTCCTTGCAGTACGCGGCCAGCACTGCCTGGGTCAGGTTCGGATCCTTGCGCACAACAAACACTTTCACGGCCTCGCCCGAGTGTTCGTCCGGCACGCCCACGCAGGCGCATTCGAGCACGCCAGGATGGGCCGCGATGACGGCTTCGACTTCGTTCGGATACACATTGAAGCCGGAGACGAGAATCATGTCTTTCTTGCGGTCCACGATCTTCACGTAGCCGCGCTCGTCCATGATGCCCACGTCGCCCGACTTGAAGTAGCCATCGGGTGTCATGACCTTGGCCGTCTCGTCGGGACGGTTCCAGTAGCCGCTCATCACTTGCGGGCCGCGGATGGCGATTTCGCCCGTCTGGCCCAGCGGCACTTCCTTGCCGTCATCGTCGAGGATGGCGATGTCGGTCGAGGGTACGGGCAAGCCGATGGTGCCGGAAAACGCCGTGCTGTCGGCGCGGTTGCAGGTGGCGACAGGCGACGTTTCCGACAAGCCATAGCCTTCGATGATGGACACGCCCGTCACTTGCAGCCACTTGTCGTTGACGGCTTGCTGCACCGCCATGCCGCCGCCATTGGCGATCTTCAAGCCCGAGAAATCGAGCTTGGCGAAATCGGGGTGGTTCACCAGCGCGTTATACAAAGTATTGACCGCTGGCAGCAGGTTGAATTTGTACTTGCCCAGCTCCTTGATCAAGCCCGGAATATCGCGCGGATTCGGGATCAGGATATTCAGGGCGCCCACGCGCGTGCCCCACATCGCGCACGCCGTCAGCGCAAAGATATGGTACAGCGGCAAGGCGCAGACGACGATCATCTGTTCCTTGCTGTTCTGGTCGAGCGCCGCGCCCGACCACGCTTCGCTCTGCAGCACATTGGCAATCACATTGCGGTGGCTCAAGGTCGCGCCTTTCGACACGCCCGTCGTGCCGCCCGTATATTGCAGGAAGGCAGCGTCATGGACGCTCAGCTCGACGGGCGTGAGTTTCATGCGGCTGCCCAGCGCCAGCGCCTGCTTGAAGCGCATGGCGTTCGGCAAGGAATACGCGGGCACCATCTTCTTGACGTTGCGCACGACAAAATTGACGATCATGCCCTTCAAGCCGCCGAGCATTTCGCCCATGCTGGCGACGACGACGTGCTTGACGGCCGTCTTGCCCAGCACCTGTTCCAGGGTGTGGGCAAAGTTTTCCAGCACGATGATGGCTTCGCTGCCCGAATCATTGAGCTGATGCTCGAGTTCGCGCGGCGTGTATAAAGGGTTGACGTTGACCACCGTGTAGCCGGCGCGCAGCACGGCAGCGATCGCCACCGGATACTGGAGCACGTTCGGCATCATCAGGGCGACGCGCGCCCCCTTCTTCAGGCCGCGGCTTTGCAGCCAGGCGCCCAGCTGGCGCGAATAGGTGTCGAGTTCGGCATAGGTGAGGAATTTGTCCATGCAGACATAGGCATTGCGATCCGCATATTTCTGAAACGCTTCTTCCAGCAAATGCACCAGCGAACGATATTGATCAGGATCGATGTCGGCGGGGACGCCGGGAGGATACGACTTCAGCCAAATTTTTTCCATCCTGTGCCTCTTGTCTCGAATAATCGTGGGGGGAGCCGACGCACCCTGCCGGCGCGGATCATTGCTGCGGATTCTGTCGTCCTGCAGTCAGTTTGAGCATTCTGACGAGCAATTGCTCTATGCTACTAATGCGATGCTATCGGGCGCCGGGCTTCCATGCAAGCGCTTTCAACAGTATTCGAGCGGCAACTCTAGGGGTATTTTGTACTGCACTGCAACATGATAAATACGCTGTTGCAGGATCGTTCGCCTTGACGTCCGGGACAATCTTTACGGGTCACGGGCTGGACAATTGTTCCAGCGCCTGCCTGCGCTCAGGCTTCTTGATCTGGGCCATTGTGTGCACTGCAGCATAAAAAGCACGAAAGTTCTTTTTTTCTTCCAGCAATTTTTTGAAGGCAGGCAAAAATTCATTGTAGGTAGACACGGAAGCCAGGTGCGCATTGCTCAACGGCTGCTCGAACCAGCGGTCGTAACCGGCAAAACCACCCCAGTTTTTCTTCAGGACCTGATACGCTTCTTGCAATGCCGCAAATACCTGCGCCTTGCGCGCGCGCTTGTCCGCATCGCTGGCGTCGCTCGCATACACGGACTCCAGTTCGCCCCGGTATTTCAATAGCAAGGCCAGGAAATCCTGCCGCCGCGCAGCATACTGGGCATACGCCGTGCGCATGCTGTCGTTGCCCTCGCGCGCCAGCCAGCGCTGCACGCCGGCCTCTTCCACGGCACCGGCAAACGACTCGTTGAAGGCCGAGTCGCCAGGCACGTACACCACCTGGTGCGCCAGTTCATGAAAGATCAGGCGCGCCAGCTCCGCATCGTTGTAATTGATAAAGGTCGACAGCAGGGGATCGTCGAACCAGCCCAGGGTAGAATATGCGGGCACGCCGCCCACCTGCACGTCGTAATGCTGGGCCCGCAACTCGTCGGCATACGCGAGCGCCTCCTCCTTGCTGTAATAGCCGCGATAGCTGACGCAGCCGGCAATTGGAAAACACCATTGCAGCGGCTGCAGCGACAATTCCGGCGTGGCTACCACGTTCCACAGCACGAACGGGCGCCGCAACGCCGCATAGTTCTTGTAGCTGCCATTGTCGGGCAAGTCCAGCTCGCTGACGGCAAAGCGGCGGATCTGCTGTGCCTTGGCCAGGCGCACTTTCAGGCGCGGCTCGGTGGCGGGGTCATCGAGCCAGTCGCCGATGGGACGCGCGCCGGACCACAGGGCATATTGCCCCTGCGCCGCTTGCGTGTAGTAGCGCAATTGCGTGCAGCCGCCCAGCAGCAGGCACACCGTGCCGACAAGCAAGCGGGCCGGCCAGCGCGCCATGGTCAGGCAGCCTTTTCCACTTCAACCAGCGTATCGTAGAAGGTCGGCGCGCGGCCCATGTCCGTCAGGCGCTGGCTGGTCACTTCGTTGGCGTTCTTGCCGTCGCTGGCGAGTTTTTTCCACCACACGGACAAGCCCACCACCAGGCCCCGTCGCGCCTTGTCCGTCACCCTGGCCTTGGCCACAAAGCTGCCGCGGTCATTGAAGATGCGCACCATGTCGCCGGCCACGATGCCGCGCGCGGCGCCATCGTCGGGATGGATATCGAGGTGGGGCTCGCCTTCGGCCGCGCGCAGGCTTTTCACGTTCACGAAAGTGGAATTGAGGAAATTGCGCGCCGGCGGGGAAATCATGGCCAGCGGATAGCGGGCCGCCAGCGCGGGATTGCTGGCCAGCGATTCGTGGGGCGCGATATACGCGGGCAAGGGATCGAGGCCCGCCAGCGCCATGGCTTCCGAATACAACTCGCACTTGCCCGATGGCGTGGGGAAACGCCCCTCGGCAAATGGCGCTTCCGGCATGGCCAGCTTTTGCCAGCCCGTGCGTTTCAGCGATTCCCAGTCGAAATGCACGGCGCGCGCATCCGTCGCATCGAATGCCTTGGCCGCCAGCGCATCGTCGCTTTCCTGGAAGCACGGGTCGTCAAAGCCCATGTATTGGGCCAGCAGGCGGAAGATTTCCGTATTCGCCTTCGCTTCACCCAGCGGCGCCACGGCCGCATTGTTCGCCATCATGTACAGGTGGCCATAGGTGGCATGCGTATCGACGTGTTCCAGCTGCGTGGTGGCGGGCAACACGATGTCCGCGTAGTCGACGGTATCGGTCTGGAAATGTTCGAGCACGACCGTAAACAAGTCTTCGCGGGCAAAACCCTGCGCCACTTTCGAGGAATCGGGCGCCACCGCCAGCGGATTCGAGTTGTAGACGATCACGGCTTCGACTTGCGGGCCAAACTCGGGCGACGCCGTTTTCAGCAGATCGTCGCCGATGGTGCTCATATTGATAGTGCGCGGCGTGCCTTTGAGCAAATCGGGGCGCTGCAGGGCCTTGCGGTTGATGGGGAAGGAACCCGAGCTCGACAGCTGCATGCCGCCGGCCGGATGGCGCCAGGCGCCCGTCAGCGCGGGCAGGCAGGCGATATTGCGCACGGCCATGCCACCGCCATGCACGCGCTGCACGCCGTAATTGGCGCGGATGGCGGCGCCCTCGCCGGAGCGGCACGCCTGGCCGTACAGGCGCGCCAAGTCGACCACTTCCGTGGCCGTGATGCCGCACACTTCAGCCACCCGTTCGGGCGGCCATTCCAGGGCCCGCTGTTTCAAGGCATCGTAGCCTACAGTGTAGCGCTCGATGTAATCATGATCGAGCAAATCTTCCACAATCAAGACATGCATCAAACCCAGCGCCAGGGCCGCATCGGTCCCCGGCAGCAAGGCGACGTGCTGATGGCACTTTTCCGCCGTCAACGAACGGTAGGGATCGATGGCGATCAGGGTGGCGCCATTGCGTTTGGCTTCCTGCGCGCGCATCCAGAAGTGCAAATTCGAGGCGATCGGGTTGCCGCCCCAGATGATGATCAACTTGGCGTTCTGGAACTGTTCCAGGTCCGTGCCGATGCTGGCGCCCACCGTGTAGCGGTAGCCCGTGGCGCCCGCCGAGGCGCAGATGGTGCGGTCCAGCAAGGAAGCACCGAGCTGGTTGAAGAAACGCGACGACATCGACTCGCCCTGCACCAGGCCCATGGTGCCGCAGTAGCTGTACGGCAAGATCGCCTGCGGATCGCGCGCGGCGATCGGTTTCAAGCGGGCCGCGATGGTCTGCAGCGCTTCTTCCCAGCTGATACGCTCGAACTTGCCTTCCCCCTTCTTGCCCACGCGGCGCAGCGGATGCAGCAGCCGGTCCGCATGGTAGGTGCGCTCCGTGAAGCGCGACACCTTGGTGCACAGCACGCCCGCCGTGGTCGGGTGGTCGGGATCGCCCTTGACGGCTGTTGCCACCCCGTCGGTCACGGTGACCAGCAAGGCGCAGGTATCGGGGCAGTCGAGCGGGCAGGCGGCGCGCACTTGGGTGGTGGTCATGGGGGCAATCCAAAAACGTTGGGGGAAGGCGATACTGTAAACCATTCCGCGCGCTTGCTGTTGGCGCCGTGGCAAGCACGTCCGTGCGCTGGATTTACCCGGCAAACAAGGGCTACAATGCACTATTAGCCGTGTCTGTTTTTGATCAAACAAGCGCGGTCCGGCGCGCCATACATTGCTGCGCGCCAGCATCCACAGGAGAGTCCCATGAAACTAGTTGATCCGATCTTGGCGTTTCAATCCGAGCTGCAAGGTATCCGCCGCGACCTGCACGCGCATCCCGAGCTGTGCTACGAAGAACAGCGCACCTCGGACGTGGTCGCCGCCAAACTGACGGAATGGGGCATTCCCGTGGTACGCGGCCTGGGCCGCACTGGCGTGGTCGGCATCATCCAGCATGGCACGTCCAAGCGCGCCATCGGCTTGCGTGCCGATATGGATGCCTTGCCGATGCAGGAAATGAATACCTTCGAGCATGCTTCACGTCATCCGGGCAAGATGCACGCCTGCGGCCACGACGGCCACACGGCCATGCTGCTCGGCGCCGCCCATTACCTGGCGCAACACCGCAACTTCGATGGCACGGTCTACCTCGTCTTCCAGCCGGCGGAAGAAGGCGGCGCCGGCGCGCGCGAAATGATCGAAGACGGCTTGTTTACACGCTTTCCCATGGATGCCATCTACGGCATGCACAACTGGCCAGGCGCGGAAACGGGTACCCTGAGCGTGGTGGAAGGGCCAATGATGGCGTCCAGCAATGAATTCCACGTCACCGTCAAAGGCAAGGGCGCGCACGCGGCCCAGCCGCACAAGGGCATCGACCCCGTCATGGTAGCCGTGCAAATCGCGCAAAGCTGGCAAACCGTCATCACGCGCAACAAAAGTCCGCTCGACACGGCCGTGCTGTCGATCACGCAAATCCATGCGGGCAGCGCCACCAATGTGATTCCCGATGACGCCAGCCTGGTCGGCACCGTGCGCACCTTCACCACGCCCGTGCTGGACCTGATCGAAGAGCGCATGCGCGAGATCGCCGTGCACACGGCCGCCGCCTTTGGCGCGGAAGTCGATTTCCACTTCAAGCGCAACTACCCGCCGCTGGTCAACCACGCGAAGGAAACGGCGTTTGCCGTCGAAGTGATGAAAAGCGTGGTCGGTGCCGACAAGGTCAACGCGAATGTCGAACCGACCATGGGCGCGGAAGACTTCGCGTTTTTCCTGCAGGAAAAAGCTGGCTGCTATATCTTCATCGGCAACGGCGATGGCGAACACCGCGATGGCGGCCACGGCCTGGGTCCGTGCGTCTTGCACAATGGCAGCTACGACTTCAATGACAATCTGCTGCCTATCGGCGCCAGTTTCTGGGTCAAGCTGGCCGAAGCGAGCCTGCCCGTCACGTAAATCAGCTCAGCTTATCCGGACCGGTGCCCAGGCGCTGGCCCGGATTCAACGCTTCCAGGGCCAGCAAGGCCGCCGCGTGGTCTGCCGTCGGGTGGCTGGCGGCAAGGGTTTCATAGCGCTGCGTCACCAATTGCGTCACCGGCAAGGTGACGTGGGCCGCCTCGGCTGCCGCGAGGATGTTGTGCATGTCCTTGATCTGGCTTTTCACCTGTCCACCGGCAACAAAATTGCGCTCCAGCATGCGCTGGCCATGCACGTCCAGAATCTTGCTCTCGGCAAAACCGCCACGTATCGCTGCACGTACGGCGCTCGCATCGGCGCCGGCCGCCTGCGCCAGCAATAACGCTTCCGCCACGATATTCAGGGTGGCGCCGACGATCAGCTGATTGCATAGCTTGGCGACCTGGCCGCTGCCGGCCGGCCCCACCAGGGTCGGGCGCCCCATGGCCGACAGAATCACTGCAACCCGCGCGTAATCGCTGGTGCTGGCACCGGCCATGATGGCCAGGGTGCCCGCCTGTGCCCCGCCGACGCCACCCGACACGGGCGCATCGATGAAGGCATGGCCTGCCGCCTGCAAGGTGGCATGGAATTGCTGGGCTTCTGCTTGCTTGGTGGAACTCATATCGACCCAGAGCGCCCCTGCACGCAAGGCTGGCAGCGCCTCTTGCAGCACCTGCGCCACGATGGGACCGGCTTCCAGCATCGAAATGACCACATCCGCGCCATTGACCGCCCCGGCCACGGAAACGGCGGGCTGCGCCCCTGCCTCACGCAGGACTTGGGCCTTGCTGTGCGTGCGATTCCAAATTGTGACAGAATATCCAGCGCGCAGCAGGCACCGGACCATCGGATCCCCCATCAGACCGATACCGAGAAATGCGATTTTTGTAGAGAATGTCAATTGAACCTCTGAAATCAAACGGGTGGCGGGAACACTGTGCAAAACTGGATGTCTGCGCAAACAAGACGAGCCTTACGGCCAATTTTACGATGAAAGCCTCTATGTCCTTCAAGAAGAATATCCTCAAATCCATCGCCGCCGTTGCCGCGCTGATGGCAGCCAACGCCGGCTTTGCCGCCGACGACAAACTGATCGACTCCGTCTACGGCGAATATGCCAAGGGCGTGAAGGTACAAATGGTACGCGCCGGCGTGACCTCGAACTGGGATAAGGCCTGGTTCGTATCGAATGGCACACAACTGAGCGGTTACTGGGATGCCAGCATCGGCGGCTGGGATGGCAAGAGCTATCGCAATGTCCCCGGCCAGCATCAAAAGCTGTGGGACCTGGGCTTTACCCCCGTGTTCCGCTTTGAAAACACGAACAAGCTGGGCTTCTATGCGGAAGGCGGCATTGGCGTACACATGCTGTCCAAGCTGTACGATAACGACGATAACCGCCTGTCGACCCACTTCCAGTTCGGCGACCATATCGGCGTTGGCTATATCTTCAATAACAAATGGGAAGTCGCTGCGAAGATCCAGCATTTCTCGAACGGCGGCTACAAGAAACCGAATAGCGGCGTCAATTACATGAATGTCAAAGTCGCTTACCATTTTTAATGGTTATGACAAATGAACAAGGCACCGCGTAGCGGTGCCTTTTTTTACGCCTATCTGCTGACAAAACCGCCAGACGTAAAAAAAACCCCAACCGGATCACCGGAAGGGGTTTTTTCGAATAACAAGCCTGACGATAACCTACTTTCACACTGGTTGCAGCACTATCATCGGCGCAAAGTTGTTTCACGGTCCTGTTCGGGAT
>NZ_JAPQNV010000008.1:0-238141 GCF_030397595.1 Janthinobacterium sp. SUN033 | reverse complement strand
GCCTGATGACCATAGCAAGTTGGTCCCACCCCTTCCCATCCCGAACAGGACCGTGAAACAACTTTGCGCCGATGATAGTGCTGCAACCAGTGTGAAAGTAGGTTATCGTCAGGCTTGTTATTCGCAGTAGAGAAAAACCCGCTCAGCAATGAGCGGGTTTTTTTTCGTCTGGCGATTCCTTGCTGTTCCCCCTCCCGCTTTCGCTCACTCACTACGGGTGCATAAAATACAACATCCTTCGATATTTACATAAGTGCTTATATAAATGCTGCTACTATCGCTACATGAAACAAGAAAGCAAGAAAGCAAGAAAGCAAGAAAGCAGCAGCCACTCCCTGACAACCCACGAGGAAAGCGATGATGGACAGCACCCTGAGCATGGCAACGAAGAAATCCCCCCTGGCGCGGCTGATGGCCTATCCCCTGGTGCAGATCGTGCTGGGGATGGTTCTCACCTTTGCCGCTGTACCGCTGGTGATGGGTCTCGCTTCCCAGCTGGTGGACAAGCCTTACCGCATCCTGTGGCCGCAGTTGCTGGCGGCGGTACTGGTGTGGTTTGGCTACCGCTTCTATGTGAGGCGCATCGAAAAGCGCCAGCCGGCAGAACTGGCGATACCGGGCATGGCGGGGGAACTGGGACGCGGATTGCTGCTCGGCGCCGGACTGGTCGCCCTGACCTTCGGTGTGCTGGCTGCGCTGGGCGTGTATCAGTTTAGCGGCGTCAACGCCCTGAGCGTCTTGTTGCTGCTCCCTCTGGCCGAACTGGTGCTGGTCGGCATGGCCGAGGAGATGATGTTTCGCGGCATCCTGTTCGGCGTGACGGCACGTGCGCTGGGCAACAAGGCTGCCATCGTGATCTCATCCCTGGTATTTGCCCTGGCCCATTTGCCCAATGCCGGCTTTTCGCTGCTGGCGATCATCGCGCTTGTCGCGTACGGCGTGCTGCAGGCGGCGTTGTATATGAAGACGCGCCGGCTGTGGGTGTGTATCGGCACGCATATCGGCTGGAATTATTGCGTCGGCCAGGTATTCTCCTCGACCGTATCGGGCCATGCGGCCACGGATGGTCTGCTGCGCGGCGAACTGGCTGGCAATACCGTGCTGACCGGCGGCGCCTTCGGCGTGGAAGGTTCGCTGGTGACCGTCTTGCTGATCGGCGCCGTCGCCGCGTACCTGCTGCGCCTGGCTTTTGCCAGTGCACAGGACACGTCGCGGGACTAGTTCACCTTGCGGCCTTATTGTCCGGCGACTGCCGGCGTGGCGCCGCTCCTGGCGACCCACTCGATCAGCGCATCGACGGCCGCGCGGCCATTGCCGTTACCCACCAGGTCGCTATTGATCATGGCGACCACCACGCATTGCTGGTTGTTGGCGTCGGGCACGTAGCCGGCGATGGCCACGACATTTTTCAAGGTTCCCGTCTTGATGCGGGCCCGCGCGGCGGCCGGGCTGTTCAACAGGCGCTTGCGCATGGTGCCGTCCAGCGCCACGATGGGCAGGCTGGACTGGAACTCGGGTGCCCATGGGCTTTGCTGCATCGCCTGCAAGACGCCGGCCATTTGCGCAGGCGCAATGCGTCCCGTGCGGGACAAGCCGGAACCGTTGTCGACCAGCATGCCCTGGGTGTCGATATGGTGCCGCTGGAACCATTCCTGGATGACTTGCCGCGCCCGGCTGGCCGTATCTTCCGGTGCCGCCATGGCGACGGGGCGGCTGCCCAGCCAGCCATCGCTCTGCAAACTGCCCAGGCTCAGGAACAGGGTGCGGGCCAGGGTGTTATCGGAGGTCTTGTTGATATCGCGCAAGACTTCCGGCAAGGCGCGCGCCACGTGGTCGGCCAGCATGCGCGTGCCGACCGGTTCGGCCGTCGGCGGCAAGCCCGTGCCTGGTGCTTCGCGCACCGTACCTGTAATCGTGCCCCCGAGGCGTTTCCAGGTGGCGCGGAACAAGCGGTCCGCATAATCGTTGCGGTCGAGCACATTGATGCTGGTGGCCTTGCTGCAATTCTGCGGGAAGGTGCCGTGCAGGATCACCTGCAGCTTGCCGCTCGCATCGCGCCGGTATTCGGGCGGGCGCCAGCCATCTTCCCACTTGGCGCAACTGCCCTTGACCAGTTTCATGTCGCTCGTGATGCTGACATTTTCGAGCGGCGGCTGCATCTGGAAGCTCAATTGCCGCTCCGTCGCACTGATGTTGATATCGATCAGATTGGTGTTCAGCAATAAGGCATCGGGGATGACGTTGTAGCGGAACTCGGCCGACTCGTCGAAGGGCGCCGCGCCGATGTCGGGCCGGGCCGGCTGGAACAACTGGCGGTCGAGAATCAAATCGCCCTTGATTTTGACGATGCCCTGGTTGCGCAGGGTTTGCAGCATGTGCGCGAGCACGTCCGCATTGAAATCCGTGTCGGCGCCGCCGCGCAGGATCAAGTCGCCCTTCAGCACGCCATTGATGACGTCGGCACTGGTGCGCAATTCCGTGCGGCCGCGGAAGATGGGACCGAGCTGCTCCAGGCCCACGGCCGTCGTCACCAGCTTCATGGTGGACGCGGGCTGCATGCTGCGCTCGGCCCCATGCGACAGCACGGTGGTGTTGCCGCGCAAGACGATGGCGCCCATGGCGTCTTCGGGGATATTCGCGCTGCGCAGCAGCAGGCTGACGGATTCGGGCAATTGCGCGTGGGCGGTCGACAGGCCCAGACCCGCCAACAGCGCAGCCATCAGAACAGGACGTAACATGGTGCTCCTTAGTGGAAAAAGACGTAGGCAACGAAGACGGCCGTGATCACGCCAGCCAGATCGGCGATCAGGCCGGCCGTGATCGCATAGCGCGTCTTGCGGATGCCGACGGAACCGAAATACAGGGCCACGATATAGAAGGTGGTGTCGGCCGAGCCCTGGAAGACGCAGGCCAGGCGGCCGACGAAGGAGTCGACGCCATAGGTATTCATGGCGTCGATCATCATGGCTTTCGAGCCGGAACCGCTGAGCGGCTTCATCATGGCCGTCGGCAAGGCGGGCACGAAGTCCGTATTGATGCCCAGGTTGGCGAAGAACCAGTTCATGCCGCTCATCAGGAAATTGAACACACCCGCGTTGCGGATCACGCTGATGGCCACCAGCATGCCGACCAGGTAGGGAATCACGGTGATCGACGTCTGGATGCCGCCCTTCGCCCCTTCGATAAACGCGTCATACACGTTCACCTTCTTGCGCAGGGCGCCGATGATGAAGATGGCGATGACGCTGATCAATACCAGGTTGCTGACCACCTTCGAGACCAGCTCGATTTCCTGTTTCGTCAGGTATTGCGTGAAGTACCAGATCATGGCGACGATGGCGCTCGTCATGCCGCCCATCCAGCCCAGCACGACCCTGTTGAGCAAGTTGATGCGTTGCTTGATGGACACGGTGATGATGCCGACCATGGTGGCCACATAGGTGGCGATCATGCAGGGGATAAAGATGTCGGACGGGTCGGCCGCGCCGAGGATGGAGCGCTGCGCCATGATGGCCAGCGGAATCAGGGTCAGGCCCGAGGTATGCAGCACCAGGAACATGATTTGCGCATTCGTCGCCTCTTCCTTGTTCGGGTTCAAGGTTTGCAGGCTTTCCATGGCTTTTAAACCGAACGGTGTGGCCGCATTGTCCAGGCCCAGCAGGTTGGCCGAGAAATTCATCACCATGTGGCCCGTGGCCGGATGGTCTTTCGGAATTTCCGGGAAGATGCGCGAAAAGAAGGGGGCGATCACTTTCGCCAGCCAGCCGACAATGCCCGCTTTTTCGCCGATGTTCATGATGCCGAGCCACAAGGTCATCACGCCGGCCAGCGGCAGGGCGATATCCATCACGCCCATGCGCGCCGTCTCGAAGGTGCCGTCGATGATGCGCTTGAAGATATCGGTATCGCCGAGAAACAGCCACTGCAGCACTGCGGCCAGGAAGCCAACGAGGAAAAAGCCGGACCAGATGTAATTAAGTGCCATATGCGATCAGTTCTGTGTGTCGGGAGTAAAAAATGTCTGCAAACAAAGTATAGGGGCAGCCCGATACGAGTTGATGAAAGAATGCAGCAATCGCATGCCAAAAAGTTATAAGCTGGCAGCCTGTTTTCATTGGCGCCCCGTAGCTTGCCCGCGTAGTGTGAGGGATGCCTGTCGCTAATCGCTGTTCGTTACCTTGTCTGCACTGGATCACTGATGATGTTTTTACGCAAAACCGCCTGCGCCGCCGGCCTGGCCCTGTTGACGCTGTTAAATGTACCGGCCCACGCCGCCGATGCTGCGTCCGCCAGCACTGCCCGCGCGAACAAGACCCTGCACTTGTTTTTGAGCACCAGCGAGACGGGCCTGGACCCGGCCGTGGCGTCCGACTTGGCCAGCCTGAACTTGATGGAAAACATCTTCGATCCGCTGCTGCGCTATGACTACCTGGCGCGCCCCGTGCAGCTGCAGGGTAATACGGCGCGCGCCATGCCGACGGTGGAAGATGGCGGGCGCACGTACACCTTTCACTTGCAGCCCGGCATTTTCTTCACACAAGATCCCGCTTTCAAGGGCCAGCCGCGCGAAGTGACGGCGCAGGATTATGTCTACAGCTTGACGCGCCTGTATGACCCCAGCCTGAAGTCGCCGTGGCTGTTCTTGCTGGAAGACAAGCTGGTGGGCGATGCGGCCCTGAAAACCAAATTCAGCTACGACACGCCGATCGCCGGCTTGCAGGCGCTGGACAAATACACCTTGCGCATCCGCCTGAACAGTGTCGATCCGAACTTCCTGTTTTACCTGGCCATGCCGGCGACAGCCGTGGTGGCGCGCGAAGTGGCCGAAGCGTACCCGGCGGCAGGACAGATCGGCAACCACCCCGTGGGTACGGGGCCGTTCCTCGTGAAGGAGTGGAAGCGCAGCGACAAGATCGTGCTGCAGGCCAACCCGACTTTCCGTGCCACCGTGTTCCATACGGAGGCCAGGGCGCTGGCCGCCTTGCCGGTCGATGCGCGCGCCATCGCCACCGCGCTGGAAGGCCAGCGCTTGCCGCTGGTCGAGCGCATCGAGGTGCGCATCGTTGAGGAATATCAATCGCGCATGCTGGGTTTTTTGAAGGGCGAATTCGATTACCTGGAGCAAGTGCCGGAATCGATGACGGACATGGTGCTGGAAAACGGCGCGCTGAAACCGGCATTGGCCGCCAAGGGCTTGCAGCTGACGCGCTTTCCCGTGCTGCAAACATATTACATGTGGATGAACATGGACGACCCCGTGCTGGGCGGCATGAGCAAGGACAAGCTGGCCCTGCGGCGCGCCATCGCCCTCAGCTACAACGGCCGCGAAGACATCGCGCTGCTGAAAAAAGGACTGGCCTTGCCGGCGCAGTCGCCGCTGCCGCCGAATGTGCTCGGTTACGACAAGCAGTACCGCAGCCCCGTCGGCTACGATCCCGCGCTGGCGCGCGCCTTGCTGGACCGCTTCGGCTACAAGATGGGCGCCGACGGTTTCCGCACCCAGCCGGACGGCACGCCCTTGCTGCTCACCATGCATACGGAACCGAGCACGGTGGGACGCTTGCGCGATGAGTTGTGGCGCCGCAACCTGAACGCCATCGGCGTGCGCGTGGAGTTTAAGAGCGACAAGAAGACGGAAATCATCAAGGCCTCGCGCTTGGGCAAGGTGCAGATGTTCGAGACCAACTGGATCGCCGACTTCCCCGATGGCGATAACTTTATGCAATTGTTGTACGGCGGCAACGTTGGCCGCGCCAACTATGCCCGCTTCAACTTGCCCGATTACAATAAACGCTATGAGGAGGCGCGCCTGCTATCCGATACGCCGCGCCGACGCAGTCTGTACTTCGACCTGTTTCAGCTGATCCACGCTTACACGCCGTGGGTGTTGCTGACGCATCCCATCTCTGCCGACCTGCAACAACCGTGGCTAAAAAACTACAGGCGCCACCCCGTGGAATTCACGTCCTGGCGCTATCTGGACGTGGATAAAACCAGGGCTAGCCCCGCAGGCAAGTGACCATGTCGCTGAAAAGGGCATTCATTCCAAAAAGTTATGGTTAGGAAAGCATTTTTCATTGGCTGGGCCCGGATGCATCGCGCTACTCTGAAAATGAAAACAAATAAAGTCATGCGCAAATGTCATAAAAAAATGTACTGCGAGACAGACAGTTGCGACGTGAAAAAAACAGCCTGACTTGAGAACTCAAGTTTCGATTGCCCAAATAAAGGAGAGACCCGTGAGATTGAAGAAGCTAGCGCAATTGGTGGCATTGATGGGGGTGGTGGGACCGGTGATGGCACAGGAAGCGGCGGCGCCAGCAATGCAACGGGTCGAAGTGACGGGCAGCAGCATCAAGCGGGTGGCCAAGGAAGGCGCGTTGCCGGTGCAAGTCATCAGCTTTGAGCAGATGGAAAAACAGGGCATCACGACGGCCGAGCAACTGGTGCGCACCCTGTCGGCGAATGGCACGGGTGCCGAGAACATGACTTCGGGCAATAACGTGTTCGGCGCCGACGCCGACCGTCTTGCCGGTGGCGCCTCGTTCGCCTCGCTGCGCGGGCTGGGACCGGGCGCGACCTTGGTACTGCTGAATGGCCGCCGCGTGGCCACGCATGGTGCCAGTGGCCGTGCCGTCGACTTGAATTCGATCCCACTGGGGGCGATTTCACGCGTGGAAATCCTCAAGGATGGCGCCTCGGCCATCTACGGCACGGACGCCATCGGCGGCGTGATCAATTTCATTCTGAAAACCAATTACAGCGGCGTGGAAGCGTCCGTTTCCACCAACGATACGCAGGCAGGCGGCGGCGCCACGCGCCGCGCTTCGCTGCTGGCCGGCACGGGCTCGCTGGAAGAGGACCGCTACAACATCATGGCCAGCCTGACCGTCGACAAGGCGCAGCGCCTGAATGGCAGCGACCGTTCCTTCGTCAGCGGCTTCCAGCCGGGCCGTGGCCTGTCGCCCGATACCACGGGCACGCCATTCGCCAACCAGATGTCGGGGCCGGGCACGGCACTGCAAATCCCCAATCCTGATCCGAAAAAACCAGGGACGTTTATTGGCGGTTACACCTTGCCTGGCGACCCGACGGTGTATCTGCAAGCCAATCCCCTGAGCTTCCAGGGCAAGTGCGACAGCATCGCCGGCATGTCGCAGTACCAGACGCAACTGTGGAAAGACGTGACCTCACCACTCAGCACCACGCATTCCTGTGCGTATGACTACGGCGCCGACTATGTGCTGCAATTCCCTGTGGAGCGGGTCAATTTCCTGTCGCGTGGAACTGTCCAGCTGGCGCCCGACCACCGCATGTTTGTCGAAGTGCTCGGATCGCGCACCAAGGCCACGGCGATCCTGACGCCGATGCAGGTGCAGACGAGCATCGCCAACAAGGGCGTGTATCCGGTGGGCGGCGCGTATTACCAGGATTTGTCGGCCTATATTCCCACGTTCGACAATACCAAGCCGATTGCCTACAAATGGCGCGCCAATGAGATCGGTAACCGCACGCAGGAAAACACCACCGACAATGCGCGCGTGCTGCTGGGTTTTGAAGGCAACTTCGGCAAGTGGGATTACAAGACCGGCGTGTCCTACGCACAGAGCACCACCAAGACCAAGCTGACGGATGGCTATTCCTACACGGGCAAGTTATATGCGGCCTTGGGGACAGGGATCATCAATCCTTGGGTGGGCGCGGGCCAAAGCCAGACGGAAGCGGCCAAGCAATTGATCGAGTCGACCAAGTTCCGTGGCGCCTTCCAGCATGGCAAGACGACCCTGACGCAGATCGATGGTTCCGTTTCCGGCGAGCTGTTCCAGCTGCCGGCTGGTGCCGTGGCAATGGCGGCCGGCTTTGATTTGCGCCGCGAGGGCTACAGTTTTGAACAGGATGTTGATGCCAACCTGATTCTATTGGCGCCAGGAAATGCCGCCTTGAAGGATGTCAGCCGCAACGTCAAGGCCGTGTATGCCGAGTTGCTGGTGCCGGTCATGAAAGACCTGGAAATGCAGCTGGCCGTGCGTCGTGACGATTACAGCCAGGTGGGCGCCACCACGAATCCCAAGATTGCCTTGCGTTACCAGCCAGCCGACTTCGTCCTGTTCCGCGCCTCGGCCAGCAAGGGCTTCCTGGCACCGAGTTTCGACCAGCTCTATTCAGGTGTATTGACGCAGGAATTGCCGAATGGTGTGAAAGATCCGGAAGGCTGTATCAAGCATCCCGGCGTGACCGAATACTGTTCCATTCCCCGCCTCATTTACACGACGGGCGGCAACCTGAACCTGAAGCCGGAGACGTCGAAGCAGGGCAGCGTCGGTATCGTCATCGAACCGGTGAAGGGTTACTCCGCCTCGTTCGATTACTGGGCCATCAATACCCAGGACCAGCTCCTGAAACGCACGCCGCAAGTCGTGTTGGCCAATTACCAGGCGCTGAACCAGTACATCTTCCGCAAACCCGATGGCACCATTGATTACGTGCAGGCGGGCTGGTTCAATGCGGGTGGCAGCCGCGTGCGCGGCCTGGACGTGAGCTTGCGCGGCGAAGGCAAGGTCCAGGACGTGAAATGGACGGCAACCCTGGACGGTACGTATATGGACAGCTTCAAGTTTGCCGAATACAAGGGGCAAGAATACAAGGAGCTGGTTGGCAACTTCTACACGCGTGATTTGTACTTGCGCTGGAAACACAATGCCAGCTTCAGCGTATCGCGCGGCGACTGGAGCGGCTTGCTCGTGCAGAGTTTTGCTTCCGGCTACAAGGACCAGGTGCCGAATGGCGGCAAGGGTACGCCGCCACCGGGCTTCAAATCCGATGTGTCCAGTTACACCACGTACAGCTTGTCGGGCACGTACACGGGCTTCAAAAATACCACCATCACAGTGGGTATCCAGAACTTGTTCGACCGCGATCCGCCATTCACCGCGCACAACGTGGATGACGTGGTGGGCGCCGGCTGGGACCCGCGCGTGGCCGACCCGCGCGGCCGTTCGCTGTCGTTCCAGCTGAAGTACAAGTTCATGTAAGGCAACCATGCCGGCGGCGATCCCGCCGGCATGCTAACCTCGTGCGGCGGCGCCTGGCGTCGCCGTTTTTTATTCCAGGAAAGGGCCGCATGTCCAGTCAGACCAATCTCAGCCGGCGCCACTTCGGCGGCTTGCTGGCCGCCACCCTCGGGGCGGCAGGCACACCGGCATGGGCGGCGGCCGCGCAAGGGAAGGGAAAACGCATGCAACAGCAACACGCATTGATCAAACCGGCGCGCCTGCGCGACGGCGACCTGGTGGCCATCATCGCACCGGGCGGCTTTACGGATGAGGAGTCCATCGCCAAGGCCGTGCGCAATATCGAATCGCTGGGACTGCGCGCCAGCCTGGGCGCCAATATCCGTGCCGTGCACGGCAACTATGCGGGCACGGTGCAGCAGCGCCTGGACGACTTGCACGCCGCGTTCCGCGACCCGGACGTCAAGGCCGTGTGGGCCATCCGCGGCGGCTCCGGCTGCATTTCGCTGCTGGCGCTGCTCGACTATGGCTTGATCCAGCGCAACCCGAAAGTGCTGATCGGCTATTCCGACATCACGGCCCTGCACCTGGCCATCGCCAGCCAGACGGGCCTGGTAACGTTCCACGGCCCCGTGGCGTCATCGACGTTTTCCGATTACACGGTGACGCAGCTGCGCAATGTGCTGATGACGCCGCAAGACAGTTACACGATCCCCATGGCGCTCGACAACCACCGCCGCGCGCAGACGCAGCCGAACTTCGCCATCCGCACCGTGCATGGCGGCCAGGCGACGGGGCGCTTGACGGGCGGCAACCTGTGCATGGTCAGCGCGCTGGCCGGCACGCCGTATGCGGCCGATTTCCGTGAACACATCCTTTTCCTCGAAGAAATCAATGAAGTGCCGTACCGCATCGACCGCATGCTGTGCCAGCTCGACCTGTCCGTGGGCTTCAACAAGGCGGCGGCATTGATGCTGGGCATCTTCGAGCATTGCGAGGCGGCCGAGGGCGATACGGCGCTGACCCTCGATGCCACCCTGGACCAGCATTTGCGGCCCTTGCGCGTGCCGGCCGTCAGCGGCTATTCGTTTGGCCACATCCGCCACCAGTTCACGATACCGATGGGCATCCTCGCCACCCTGGATGCGGACCGGCAAACCTTGACCTTGCTGGAAGCCGCCGTGAGCTAGTCTGTTCGTTCGCGCACGGCACAGTACGGGGATAGTCAGTATGCTAGGGGCATGTGCGGCAAGGCATCGGGCCATGCCGGCATCCTTGAACGGTTTGCTCATGATCAACCGCCGCGCCAGCGCCTACATTTTGAGCCACCCGCTGGCCTTCGTGCTGCAGGTGCTGAAGGGCTTTCGCGCCAACCAGGGCTTGCTGCTGGCGGGCGCCGTCGCGTATTACTCGCTGCTGTCCATCGTGCCTTTGCTGATGCTGGTGGTGGTGGCCCTGTCGCACGTGATCGCGCAGGATGAATTGCTGCAAACAATCGGCCATTACCTGGAATGGCTGGTGCCCGGGCAATCGAAGGCCATCGTGGGCGAGATCGCGCATTTCCTCGACAACCGGGGCGTGATCGGCTGGCTCTTGCTGCTGACCATGCTGTTTTTCAGTTCGCTGGCGTTTACCGTGCTGGAAAACGCCATGAGCGTGATTTTCATTCACCGCGTGGCCATCCGCCGCCGCCATTTCCTCATTTCCGCCGTGCTGCCGTATTGCTACATCCTGTGCCTGGGCGTGGGCATCTTGCTGATCACCCTGGTAGCGGGCAGCTTGCAGGTGATGAGCGAGGAAAGTGTGCGCTTCTTGCGCCACGACTGGGGTCTGGAAGGCGTGTCCGGCGTGTTGCTGTATTTGCTGGGGCTGGCGGGTGAAATCCTCGTACTCAGTTCGATCTACCTGGTCATGCCCGTCGGACGGCTGTCGATCACGCATGCGCTGATCGGCGGCGTGACGGCGGCCCTGCTGTGGGAAATCGCCCGCCATGTGCTGGTCTGGTATTTTTCCACCTTGTCGCAGGTCAATGTCGTGTATGGCTCGATGACGACGGCCATCGTCGTCATGTTCAGCCTGGAAATCGGTGCCACCCTGCTGTTGCTGGGCGCGCAAGTGATTTCCGAGTACGAAAGGGTGGCCCGTGGCGGCGAAGAAGACAAGCCGCTGGCGCTAAGGACTTGATTTAAAAAGATTATTGCACTGCACAAAAAGCTGTGCTATACTCCGTTCAGTGATTGAGATTTGCTTGCAA
This sequence comes from Janthinobacterium sp. SUN033, assembly GCF_030397595.1. Classification (NCBI taxonomy): domain Bacteria; kingdom Pseudomonadati; phylum Pseudomonadota; class Betaproteobacteria; order Burkholderiales; family Oxalobacteraceae; genus Janthinobacterium; species Janthinobacterium sp. SUN033. The sequence goes on along the minus strand of NZ_JAPQNV010000008.1, from coordinate 226,876 downwards.
ATAGTCTCACTATCCAGGCTCAGCGCGGCGACCGACAGGTGTAATGTCGATGGCGTGACAGTGCGAAAGAGTGGATTTTTGTAATTCCGGATACGTTGGTCGATTTACACTTGGAGTCACCATGCAGATAGCATGGGAGTCCGAAAATCAGGAGGCACTTTGCAGATAGCACTGGCGTCCATGACACGATTAAAGCATTGGTAATACATTGGAACAAAGCCTGCATATGTGCAGGCTTTTTTTTCGTCCATCGTTGGCAGTCGTACGGGGTCAGACCCGGCGGGGAAATACGCCCCAATGGGGCGTATTTCGATCACGAAGTGACTGACCCCAGCATTTGCCGTGGGGTTTACAAAGCCCGCGCGATCAAAATCTTCTGAATATCGCTGGTCCCCTCATAAATCTGGCACACGCGCACGTCGCGGTAGATGCGCTCGACGGGGAAGTCGGATACGTAGCCGTAGCCGCCGTGCACCTGGATGGCGTCCGAGCAGACTTTTTCCGCCATTTCCGACGCGAACAGCTTGGCCATGGCCGCTTCTTTCAGGCATGGCAGACCCGCATCCTTCATGGCCGCCGCGTGACGGATCAGCTGGCGTGCCGCTTCGATCTGCGTCGCCATGTCGGCCAGGCGGAATTGCACGGCCTGGTGTTCATAGATGGGCTTGCCGAAACTCTCGCGCTCGCGCGCATAACTTAACGCCGCTTCGTACGCGGCGCGCGCCATGCCCACGGCTTGCGAGGCGATGCCGATGCGGCCGCCTTCCAGGCCGGACAGGGCGATCTTGTAGCCTTGTCCCTCTTCGCCGATCAGATTTTCCGCCGGAATGCGGCAATTCTCGAACAGGATTTGCGCCGTGTCCGACGAATGCTGGCCCATCTTCTGTTCCAGTCCCGCCACGATGTAGCCGGGTGTGTTCGTCGGTACCCAGAAGGCGCTGATGCCGCGCTTGCCCGCCGCCTTGTCGGTCACGGCCATGACGATGGCCACGTCCGCATACTTGCCGCTGGTAATGAATTGCTTGGTGCCGTTGATCACGTAGTCATTGCCATCGCGCGTGGCCGTCGTGCGCAGGGCCGACGCGTCGCTGCCCGTGTGTGGTTCCGTCAGGCAAAACGCACCCAGCATGGTGCCTTGCGCCAGCGGGCGCAGCCATTGTTCCTTTTGCGCATCGTTGGCGTACATCATGGCGATGCTGCACACGGGGCAATTGTTGACGGAAATGATGGTCGAGGTGCCGCCATCGCCGGCGGCGATTTCTTCCAGCACCAGAGCCAAGGACACGTAGTCGAGGCCGGCGCCACCCAGCGCTTCCGGCACGGCTACGCCAAAGGCGCCCAGCGCGGCCAGTTCCTGCAATTCTTCTTTCGGGAAATGATGTTCCTTGTCCCAGCGGGCCGCGTTGGGCGCCAGGCGCTCGCGCGAAAAACTGCGCAGCGCTTCCTGGATCATGGTCTGTTCTTCATTGAGTATCATGGGACGTCGTCTCGCTTGTTTTTATCGTGAATTCAGGGAGTTACCAGGCTATGGGCTTGCCATCGTAGTTGCGGAACACGGCCTTGTCCGTGGCCGGCAGGCTGGCCAGGGTGGCGCGGATGCCGGCAGCGCTTTCCTCGGGGGAAATATCGGCGCCGGCGCCGCCCATGTCCGTGCGCACCCAGCCGGGGTGAAACGCCACGCAGCTGACGCCTTGCGGGCCATGCACGAGGGCCGTGTCGATCAGCACGGAATTCAGGGCCGCCTTGCTGGCGCGGTACAGCGAACCGCTGGGATTGCCCCGTTCGCTCAGGGAACCCATGTGCGAGGACAGCACGGCCAGCTTGCCTTTCGCGTTGGCCACCAGCGGCGCCAGGATCGGCAGCAGCCGCATGGCCGCCAGCACGTTCGTGTGCATGACGAGGTCGAAATCGGCTTGCGCGGGGAAACCGTCGTGGCGGGGGCCGTACACGCCCGCGTTGAGGATGGCCACGTCGAGCTTTTCATCGTCGAGTTTCCAGCCCAGGCCGGCGCAGCCTTCCACGTCCGTCACGTCCAGCTGGTGCGCTTCCACGCCCAGTTGCGCGAGGGCGTCGCAAGCGTCCGGTGTGCGGGCCGTGGCGATGACACGCCAGCCATCGTGGCGGTATTGACGGACGAGCTCGTGGCCGATGCCGCGCGAGGCGCCGATGATCAATGCGGTAGGCATATGTTTTCTCCCTGAAAATAAAATGAAAGGGCGCGCACCGTGAACTGCGGTGCGCGCCCGTGCTCAGGAAGAGCTTATACCAGTTCGATCGCCATCGCCGTCGCTTCGCCGCCGCCGATGCACAGGGCCGCCACGCCGCGCTTGCCGCCGGTTTTTTTCAGGGCACCCAGCAGGGTGACGATGATGCGCGCGCCCGAGGCGCCGATCGGGTGGCCCAGCGCGCACGCGCCGCCGTGGATGTTGATCTTGCTGTGTGGAATGTCGAGGTCGTGCATGGCGGCCATGGGCACGGCCGCGAACGCTTCATTGATCTCGAACAAGTCCACATTGCTGCTGCTCCAGCCCGTTTTCGCGTACAGTTTTTTCACTGCGCCGATAGGGGCCGTGGTGAATTCGTTCGGCGCTTGCGCATGTGTGGCGTGGCCGTGGATTTTCGCGATGACGGTGCAACCGAGTTTTTTCGCCGTCGATTCGCGCATCAGCACGAGGGCCGCGGCGCCATCGTTGATCGACGAAGACGAGGCGGCCGTGATGGTGCCATCCTTCTTGAACGCCGCCTTCAAGGTGGGGATTTTTTCCAGGCGGGCTTTTTGCGGGCCTTCATCGATGCTGACGACGGTGTCGCCGCCGCGGCCGGACACGGTCACGGGCACGATTTCCCACTCGAAACTGCCATCCTTGGTGGCCGCTTGCGCGCGTTTCACGGATTCGATGGCGAAGGCATCCTGCGCTTCGCGCGTGAAGTGGTATTGGCTGGCGCACTCTTCGGCAAACGTGCCCATCGAGCGGGCATTGCCCTTTTCATCGCGGCTGTAGGCGTCTTCCAGGCCATCCATCATCATGTGGTCATAGATCATGCCGTGGCCGATGCGGTAGCCGCCGCGCGCCTTCGGCACCAGGTAAGGGGCGTTGGTCATCGATTCCATGCCGCCCGCCACCACCACGTCGGCGCTGCCGGCGAGCAAGGTGTCATGCGCGAACATGGTCGTCTGCATGGCCGAGCCGCACATTTTCGACAGGGTCACGGCGCCAGTGGAATCGGGTAAGCCAGCCTTGCGCAAGGCTTGGCGCGCGGGCGCCTGGCCTTGGCCCGCCATCAGGCAATTGCCGAAAAACACGTGTTCCACGGCATCCGGCGCCACGCCGGCCCGTTCCACGGCGGCGCGGATGGCCACGGCGCCCAGGTCGCTGGCGGTGACGTTGGCAAAGTCGCCCTGGAAGGCGCCCATGGGGGTGCGCGCGGCACCGACGATTACGACTGGATCATTCATGTTGGATCTCCGGTTAGGGGTGGGGATGATGACTGCATACAAAAACGCAGGTGCTGCGGATAAGGGAAGACGTCCTCGATATGGCCGTCTTCGATGCGCTGTTTGCGCGCCTGCCAATATTGCGCCGTCAGCAGGTCGGCATGGTGCTGCATGAAATAGGTGCGGATACGGGGATTGCCCAGCAGGAAGGTGCCGAATTGTTCGGGAAACACATCGTGCTTGCCGATGGGATACCAAGGTTCGGCCGACATTTCTTCTTCCTCCGTGCGCGCCTGGGGAATGACGCGGAACTGGCAATCGGTGATGTACTCGATTTCATCGTAATCGTAAAAAACGACACGTTGATGACGCGTGACGCCAAAATTTTTATACAGCATGTCGCCCGGAAAGATATTCGCCGCCACCAATTCCTTGATGGCATTGCCGTACTCGACGATGGCGTGTTCGACCAGGTCGTCGCGGCCTTCCTTCTCGGCATTGCTCAGCCACATGTTCAGCGGCACCATGCGCCGCTCGATGTACAGGTGGCGGATGATGATCTGTTCGCGGTCTTCTTCGATCAGCGAGGGGGCGAACTGTTTCAGCTCGGCCAGCAATTCCTCCGCAAAACGGGCGCGGGGAAAGGCCACGTTGGAATACTCGAGCGTGTCGGCCATGCGGCCCACCCGGTCGTGGTGTTTCACCAGCAAATATTTTTGCTGGACTTGCGCGCGCGTGGTTTCCTTGGGCGGCGGGAAAAAATCCTTGATCACCTTGAAGACATACGGAAACGACGGCAGGGCAAACACGAGCATCACCAGGCCGCGGATGCCGGGCGCGCTTTCGAAGTGGTCCGACGAGTGCTTCAGATGCTGCAGGTAGTCGCGGTAAAACAGCGTCTTGCCCTGTTTTTGCAAGCCCAGTATCGTATAAATCTCACTGCGCGGCTTGCGCGGGAGCAAACTTCGGAGAAATTGCACGTACGCCGACGGCACTTCCATATCGACCAGGAAATACGCGCGCGTAAACGAAAACAGCACGGCGATCTGCTGCTGCTCGAACAGCACCGTGTCGAGCACCAGCTTGCCGTGACGGTTGTGCAGGATGGGCACGACAAACGGGTATTCGCGGTTGCCGTTGATGCCCTTGCCCACCAGATAGGCGCCCTTGTTGCGGTAGAACAAGCTGGTCAAGACCTGGATCTGGTGGTTCGGTTCGATCCTGTCGCCGCCGAACAGCTGCTGCAGCCGCGCTTCCACCTGGGCCACGTCACGCTCCAGGTTGGCAAATGCGCAGTCCAGCTGGAAGTGCGTCAGCATGCGCGTCAGGGTGTGGCGCAAACCGTCCTTGCCAGGGTAATACACGCGGTAGGTGGGGACCGGGTCTTGCGTTTCGATGTATTCCGTGGACACGACGGGACGCACGAAAATATAGTCGTTATTGAAATACGTGCGGTGCAGGATGTTGCAGCAGACGGAATTGAAGAAGGTTTCCGCCAGTTCCGGCTGCTTGTGTTCCGTCAGCATGCCGATGTAGTGCAGCTTGAGTTCGCGCCACACTTCATCGCTCAACTCCGACTCTTCGTACTCATCTTCGAGCATCTGCACGCATTCCTGCACGCGCTTGTCATAAAAGTCGATGCGCTCGCGGGCCGCCGTCTGGGCCGCGGCCCAGGCGCCTTGCTCGAAATACTGCTTGGCTTGCTGGCTGGTTTCGCGGAACAGGCGGTAATGCTTGTCGAAGCCGTCGCGGATGGTGCGCGCGATATCGAATGCAATCTGGGAAGAGAGCAATTTGGGGAAGGCAATGTGCGTCATAGCTGTGCTCGCATAAATAGCTCTTCACCCAGTCGATCGCCGCGCGCCCGTGCTTACTTGGTTTCCGCAAACAGTTCGCGGCCTATCAGCATGCGGCGGATTTCGCTGGTCCCGGCGCCGATTTCGTACAGCTTGGCATCGCGCCACAGGCGGCCGGCCGGGAATTCGTTGATGTAGCCGTTGCCGCCCAAGGCCTGGATCGCTTCGCCCGCCATCCACGTCGCCTTCTCTGCACTATACAGAATGGCGCCGGCCGCATCCTTGCGCAACTGGCGCACGGCTTCCGGCGTGGTGGCGCGGTCGCACGCCTGGCCGACGGCATACACGTAGGCCTTGCACGCCATCATGGTCGAATACATATCGGCCAGTTTGCCCTGCATCAATTGGAATTCGCCGATGGGCTGGCCGAATTGCTTGCGGTCATGCACGTAAGGCACGACCAGGTCCATGCAAGCCTGCATGATGCCCAGCGGGCCGCCGGACAGTACGGTGCGCTCGAAGTCGAGGCCCGACATCAGCACGTTGACGCCCTTGCCCAGGCCGCCCAGCACGTTTTCGGCCGGCACTTCGCAATCCTGGAACACCAGTTCGCCCGTGTGCGAGCCGCGCATGCCCAGTTTGTCGAGCTTTTGCGCGATGGAAAAGCCCTTGAAATTCTTTTCGATCAGGAAAGCCGTCATGCCGCGCGGACCCGCTTCCAGGTCGTTTTTCGCGTACACCACCAGCACGTCCGCGTCGGGGCCGTTGGTGATCCACATCTTGGTGCCGTTCAAGACCCAGCGGTCACCCTTGAAGTCGGCGCGCAGCTTCATGCTGACGACGTCCGAGCCCGCGTTCGGTTCCGACATGGCCAGCGCGCCGATGTGTTCGCCCGTGATCAGCTTCGGCAGGTACTTGGCCTTTTGTTCGGCCGTGCCGTTGCGCTTGATCTGGTTCACGCACAGGTTCGAATGGGCGCCGTAGGACAGGCCGACGGAAGCCGAGGCGCGCGAGATCTCTTCCATGGCGATGATGTGCGCCAGGTAACCCATGCCGGCGCCACCGTATTCTTCGCTGACGGTAATGCCGAGCAAGCCCATGTCGCCCATCTTGCGCCACAGGTCCATGGGGAACTGGTCGGTGCTGTCGATCTCGGCCGCGCGCGGCGCGATTTCGGCGGCGGCAAATTGTTGGATCGCTTCGCGCAGCGAGGCGATGTCTTCGCCGTGGTCAAAGGTCAAGCCTGGGAGATGGAGCATGTCGTCCTCGTCGTTATAAGTGTGGCGGTCATGGATGCCGGGTCAGTGAAGCTATGATACTCAGTTGTGACGTTTACGTAAACGTAAAGCGATGCGCGTGCGGCCTGCGCCGCCGCATCGCTGCCTAGCTGGTTTGCGCCTGATCCAGGTTCAAGTCCGCCAGCATGTGCGCGCAAGCGTCTTCATGCGCGCTGATTTCCGCCAGTGCCATTTCGATATCGATGCGCTGCTGTTCCAGGGTTTGCCGGTGCTGCGCCAGCACGCCCAGGAAGCGGTCCATCTGCGCGCGCGTGTCCTTCGGCGACTCGTACATGTCGACCAGGCTCTTGATCTCCGACAGCGCCAGGCCCAGGCGCTTGCCGCGCAGGGTCAGTTTCAATCGGGTGCGGTCGCGCGGCGTGTAGACGCGGCTGCGCCCGCCCGCGCCTTCGCGTTTCGGACTGAGCAAGCCCTGGTCTTCATAGAAGCGGATGGCGCGCGCCGTGATGTCGAATTCCCGCGCCAGTTCGGTAATGGTATAGGTCGTCATTGCTGCGGGCGGTGTCGGTTGCATGGGTGGTCGGTCGCTGGATGGGTGCTGCAGGGTAATGGGGGGCAAAGTGCCGTTTACGTCAACGTCAATACTATTGTAGCGTGCCCTGCCCGTGCTGCAACAAAGAAAAAAGAGGACCTGGACAGGGGAATTTGGCGAATAAGGCAACAGTTACTGAAAATAAATTGATTCTTCTGGCGCAAACGCGCTTAAGATCGAGAGTTGGTGGCCAAGATGACACCAAAAAGAGCTTTCCTGGCATAACAGCGACATTCTTTTCGCTGCGATGGCAGTAAAATTTTTCGGGCGCAGATTCTTTCCAGCCGGCACGATCAAAAAACAACGTTTCGCTCTGAGCACGTTGTTCGAATCGTTTCCATGTTGGAAACAAAATGGCCCTTCTGAAAACTTTGTCTACAAGAAATTGTATGACATGGGCATTGCGTACATCGGTAGAGGAGGGCATTATCCGATACCGTACGTTGTAATGCCAAACCGAGGCTTTGAATCGTGCTGCAGTGCGAAAATCAAGGCCAGCCGCGAATTTGACCCGAAGCCACGCAGAATCACAAGAGAAAATTCGGCCCACTTTTCTACCCGGAAAGCCCGGCCGGAGTGTTAATTGTTAATTGATACTCTTTTCAAATGTAACATTCTGTATGGTCATTCAAGAAACTGACTTTCATGTTACAACATGAAATAGTACACCTATGAATTCTTCTAACGAACGCGAAAGCTTCAGCCAGCGACTTCAGTTGGCTCTCAAAAACGCCCATTATTCTCCAGACAGCCCGACCAGACTGGCCCGGGAATTCAATATCCGTTTCGACGGGCGCCCGATTACCGTGCATGCAGCTAGGAAATGGTTAGTAGGTGAAGCAATTCCGACGCAAGAGAAATTGCGCATGATTGCCCAATGGTTGGGCGTTCCGGCGGAATGGTTGCGTTTTGGCGGCCCGGAAAGCGCCACGCCGAATGGCGAAGCGGGCAGCGCTTTGTCGCGGTTTGAGTCCGCCGATGTGAAATTAATTGCCGATTTACAAAGATTAGATGAACATCATCGTCAAATCGCGCGAGAATTTATTCGCATGCTGGTCAGAGTCAACTACCAAAAGTAAGCATTCAGGCCATCCCCGGCCGGCGCCGTCCGCCTTTCGCTGGCGGCGCTCTTCCTGTCCTTTTATTTGCGCAACGTCATACTGGAGACATGATTTTGTCGCACAATAAGACCTCGCATGTTGCGCTGCAGCGGAATTATTTGACAATAATCCCGCACGCAGCGGCGCAGCGGCCAATACCAGCGCATAATCACATCAGAAGCAGCCAGTTCATCCACTACGGAGCCGAGCATTTGAGCCGTCTTATGAAAAGTAACTACAGCAATACCGCGCAGCTGAAGGACTTGATGACCGTGCCCCCCATGACTGCCGCGCAACATGCGGAAGTGATGCGCAAACGGATCGCCCACCGCAGGATGGTTGAAGAAGCCAGGGATTTGAAGCAGGCCAGTGCTGTTCAGTTTGAGAAGCGGTGATGGATGCCTGACCAAAGCTGCTGCGCGTCGGCATAGGTAGTTTGCGATGCTTACCGTACTAAAGTACGGTTGCGCTTCTCGACTACCTCTTCCTTCCGCTCGCTACGCTTTTGTCAGGCATCGTGACGTCAATTAAATCGTGACGCCAACTAGAGGATAGGGGTGTCGCCAGTGGACTTCAAACCATTCCACCGCGGCGCCAGGCTGTGCTCGATGCCCAGCAGGTCGATGACGCGCGCGACCGTATGGTCGACCATCTCCGCAATGCTGTGCGGGTGGTGATAAAAGCTGGGTAGTGGGGGGAAGATGATGCCGCCCATTTCCGTCACGGCCGTCATATTGCGCAGGTGCGCCAGGTTGAACGGCGTTTCGCGCACCATCAGGATCAGGCGGCGGCGCTCCTTGAGCACCACATCGGCTGCCCGCGTGATCAAATTATCCGACAGGCCATGGGCCACGGCCGCCAGGGTCTTCATCGAGCACGGTGCGACGACCATGCCATCCGATTGAAACGAGCCGCTGGCGATGCTTGCGCCGATGTCGCGCAGCTTGTGCACCACGTGCGCCTGCGCTTCGATATCCTTGCGCCCTACGCCCGTTTCCTGGTGCAGGGTCAATACGGCCGCATCGGACAAGACCAGATGCGTCTCGACGCCGGGGATGGCGCCGAGCAATTGCAGCAACCGCAAGCCATACACGGCGCCCGTGGCGCCCGTGATGGCCACGACGATACGGCGCGGCCGCTGCTGTTGACTATCAGGCATCGAGCAGGGACTTCAGTTCGCCCGATTCAAACATTTCATTCATGATATCGGAACCACCGATGAACTCGCCTTTGACATACAGCTGCGGAATGGTTGGCCAGTTCGAGTAATCCTTGATGCCTTGGCGCACTTCCGGGTCATCCAGCACGTTGACGGTAGCGATGTTTTCCACGCCGCATGCTTTCAGGATCTGGATGGCGCGGCCGGAAAAGCCGCACTGCGGGAACTGGGCCGTGCCCTTCATGAACAGCACGACTGGCGTGTTCGTCACGGTTTCTTTGATCCAGGTTTGTACGTCGCTCATAGCTGCCTCTGATGGGTAAATAAATAGATGCCGTCATTTTATAAGAAAACGCCGGCACGGGTATGCGCTCAAGTCATAAATCGGGCAAGTCAGCCACGTTGATGCTTATAACTGTTTGCCCAAGCACACCGATTGTGCCGCGCCCACGTATTTGCCCCAAGCAACGACGGGTGCATAGCCGTGTTTGGCATAAAACGCCACCGCGCGGGTATTCGCCACGCGGGTGGACAGGTGCAGCCGCGCATAGCCGTAGCAGCGCGCCTGCGCTTCCACATGGGCCAGCAGGGCCGCGCCCACGCCACCTTGGCCGGGGCGCGCATACATGCGCTTGAGTTCTGCCGTGGCGCTGTCCGGCCCGCCCAGCGGGCGCAGGGCCGCGCAGCCCAGCAGGTCACCGGCGGCATCGCGGGCAATATAAAAGCCGCCGCGCGGTGTGGCCGCCTCGGCATCGAAGGAAGAACGGCCGCTGTCGCCATTGATGCGCAGCAATGCGTCCGACAATTCGTCGAGCAGCCGCTGCGCATCCGGGCCGGCCGCGTCCGCCGCCAGGATGACAAGGTCCTGCCCGGCGGCCACGAACTTAACCGCGCAGCTTGGCGAACGCGGCGGCCATGCTGCCGGCCGGTTCCGGTGCGTTGCGCGACTGCGACTGGTGCTGCGCCATGCTGCGGCGGTCGTTGCGGTCGCCACGCTGTTCCGGCTTGCTGCCCGCCTGCGGCGCGCTATCCGTCAAACGCATGGTCAGCGCGATGCGCTTGCGCTTCTCGTCCACTTCCAGCACTTTCACGCGCACGACTTGTCCCGCCTTGACCACCGTGTGCGGGTCCTTGACGAAGGTGTTCGACAGGGCCGAGATGTGCACGAGGCCATCCTGGTGCACGCCGATGTCGACGAAGGCGCCAAAGGCGGCCACGTTGGTGACCACGCCCTCAAGGATCATGTCCGGACGCAAGTCGCGGATTTCTTCCACGCCTTCCTTGAAGGTGGCCGTCGTAAATTCCGGACGCGGGTCGCGGCCCGGCTTTTCCAGTTCCTTCAAGATGTCGGAAATGGTCGGCACGCCGAAGGTGTCATCCGCATACTTGGCGGGGCTGAGGGTTTTCAGCAGGGCCGTTTCGCCGATAACGGCCTTGATATCCTTCTTGATATCGGCCAGGATTTTTTCCACCAGCGGGTACGATTCCGGGTGGACGGCGGACGCGTCCAGCGGATTTTCGCCGCCCATCACGCGCAAAAAGCCCGCTGCCTGTTCGTAGGTCTTGTCGCCCAGGCGCGGCACGGCTTTCAGCGCCGCGCGCGAGGTGAACGCGCCCTTCATGTCGCGGTAGGTGACGATGCTTTGCGCCACGCTGGCCGACAGGCCGGAGACGCGCGCCAGCAGCGGCGCCGACGCCGTGTTCACGTCCACGCCGACGGCGTTCACGCAATCTTCCACCACGGCATCGAGCGAACGGGCCAGCTGGCTTTGACTCACGTCATGCTGGTATTGGCCCACGCCGATCGATTTCGGGTCGATTTTCACCAGTTCGGCCAGCGGGTCTTGCAGGCGGCGCGCGATGGAGACGGCGCCGCGCAGGGACACATCCATGTCCGGCAACTCTTTCGAAGCGAACTCGGACGCCGAATACACCGACGCGCCCGCTTCCGAGACGACGATCTTCGTCATCTTCGCTTCCGGATGCTGCTTGATCAAATCCTGCGCCAGCTTGTCCGTTTCGCGCGAGGCGGTGCCGTTGCCGATGGAAATCAGGGACACATTGTGCTTGGCGGCAAGACGGCCCAAGGTATGCAAGGAACCATCCCAGTCGTTCTTCGGCTGGTGCGGGTAGATCACGGCCGTGTCGACCACTTTACCCGTGGCATCGACCACGGCGACCTTGACGCCCGTGCGCAAGCCAGGGTCCAGGCCCATGGTGGCGCGCTGACCGGCCGGCGCGGCCAGCAGCAGCGCTTTCAGGTTGGTGGCGAAGACGTTGATGGCGTCGAGTTCCGAGCGTTCGCGCAGCGCGCCCATCAGTTCCGTTTCCAGGTGCATGAAGCTTTTCACGCGCCAGGTCCAGCGCGCCGTGTCAAGCAACCATTTGTCGGCCGGACGGCCCTGTTGCTTGATGCCGAAGCGGGCGGCGATGCGGCCTTCGCACGGGTTGTGCGGCGCATCCCATTTCGGTTTTTCCGCCTCCGTATCCAGGCGCAGGGTGACGTCGAGGATGCCTTCACGGCGGCCGCGCAGCAGCGCCAGCGCGCGGTGAGATGGCACTGTGGAAATGGTTTCCGAGTAATCGAAATAATCGGCGAATTTTTCGCCTTCGTCCTGCTTGCCTTCCACCACTTTCGATTCGACGATGCCGTGTTCCTGCACGTATTCGCGCAAGGTTTGCAGCAGCGTTGCATCTTCGGCGAAACGCTCCATCAGGATCTGGCGCGCGCCGTCGAGGGCCGCCTTGGTGTCCGCCACGCCCGGGTTGTTGCCGTCGGCACTCGTAAACGCTTCGCGCAGGAACTTGCCCGCTTCCATTTCCGGCGTCAGTTCGGGATTGTCCAGCAAGCCGTCGGCCAGCGGCATCAAGCCCGCTTCGATGGCGATCTGCGCCTTCGTGCGGCGCTTTTGCTTGTATGGCAGATACAAGTCTTCCAGGCGCGTCTTGTCTTCCGCGTGCATGACGGCGTCCAGCAGCTCGGGCGTCATCTTGTTCTGTTCCGTGATCGAGGCCACGATGGCGGCGCGCCGCTCTTCCAGCTCGCGCAGGTAGCGCAAGCGCTCTTCGAGCAGGCGCAGCTGGATATCGTCGAGGCCGCCGGTCGCTTCCTTGCGGTAACGGGCGATGAAGGGCACGGTGGCGCCTTCGTCGAGCAGTTCGATGGCGGCGGCAACCTGCACCGGTTTGGCGGCAAGTTCAAGGGCAAGACGTTGTTCGATAGTGGGCAGCATGGTTGTTTCCAGAGCGATCAAGCCTGGAATGATACGCAATCGGTGCGATTGCGCAATCTTGACAGCGCAAATGGACTGTGCGTTGACAACAGCTAACGGGGTGGCAGCAGCGGGGCCGGCAGCAGCGGGCTGGCGGGCGTCGGCGGCGGCGGGCGCTGCGGCGTGACGGATTTGCCAAAGGCATTGCCCATACGGTGTTCGAGGGCGGCGCGGTTGTACAGACCCAGCTGGTTCGACGGGCGCTGCATGATCGCTTCCGCACCGGACAGGGCGGGCGGCTGCCGGTTCACGGTGTTGCTATCTGGCAATAATTTTTCATTCAAGCAAGACATCGATTGCGCGCGCTTGCCATTGACTTCCACTTCCACGCAACCCTTCTCCGGCGCGGCCGCCTTCACGACGACGGTGTGCTCGTCCGCCTGTGCGGACAGGGCGGCGCAGGCCAGCAGCAATAGTGATAACAGGCGTGCCATGGCGGCTCCCGCAGTGGTGGATCAGGCGTTGAGCATAGCAAGATCATATGTCGCGGCGATGACACAGGCCGGCATGCGGGCCGATGCCATGTCATGCAGTTGTCATTTTATGAAGCTACCATCTTGCCATTCTGCAGACAACATTGCAGTCAAGACACTTCATGAGCAGGATTTTTCGTTGATTCCCCTGGAAAATGACACTAAGCCACCGCCGCGCCGCAACGGGCAATGCCCTGTCCGCCTGCTTGCTGATGACATTCATGACATTGATGACATTCGTGCGGCCGGCTGCGGGTGCGGACGGTGCTGACGCCAGCGCGCACGCGACCCTGCGCTTCGACTTGCCCGCCCAGCCGCTCGATGCGGCCCTGGTGGCGTTCGGCGAAGTGACCGGGTATTCCGTGCTCGTCAGCAGCCAGCTGGCGGCCGGTCGCGTGGCAGCGCCCGTGCGCGGTGACTATACGCCGGCCGAAGCGCTGCAGCGCTTGCTGGCAGGCACGCAGCTTGGCGCGCGCTTCAGCGGCAGCAACGCGTTTACCTTGCTGGCGCTGGCCGACGCCCCCGTGGCGCCGGCGCCCGTGCCGGCAGAGGCCGCTCCTGTCATATCACCGTTGCAAGGCTATGCGGCCATCCTGCAGCGCTCGCTCACGCGCGCCCTGTGCCGCTTGCATCCGGACGCCTTCGGCCGCTACCGCCTGGCTTTCCAGCTGTGGCTTGACGAGCGAGGCAAGGTGCGCGCCGTACACGTGCTGGAACCGAGCGGCGTGGAACAGCGCGACCGCGCCGTGCTGCAGCGCCTGCGCAGCCTGCTGATGGATGGCGCGCCACCGGCGGGCTTGCCGCAGCCGCTGACGATTTTATTGACGCCGCGGCCCGATCCGGATGCCGATTGCGCGCCCTACCTGCTGGCCGGGGCGCCCTGACCATGCCGGAATTGCTCAAAACCACTTTGCGCAAGCTGTTCCTGGAACGCTACGGACAGTTTCGCCGCCACTTGCAGCGCCGCCTGGGCTCGGAAGACCTGGCCAATGACGCGCTGCATGAAACGTATCTGCGGGTCGAACGGATGAATGCGCCCGAGGCCATCAGCTACCCGTCCGCGTATTTGATGCGCATCGCCATCAACATTGCGGAAGATCAACGCCGCGACAATGCGCGCCTGCTCAGCTTGCCCGATATCGACGACCTGTACGAGATGGCCGACGAGCTGGCCGACCCGGCCCGCACCTTCAGCGCGCGCGCCGAGCTGGAAGAACTGGAACGGGCCTTGCAGGAGTTGCCGAAACGCCGGCGCGCCATCGTCATCGCCGCCCGCGTCGACCAGTTGCCGCACCGCGATATCGCCGAGCGCTTCGGCATTTCCGCCCGCACGGTAGAGAAGGAATTGCGCGCCGGCCTGGAACATTGCTGCGAGCGCATGGGACGCGATTTCATTCAGCGCTTCGGTCCTGGCGCGGGAAAAACGTCTAAACATCATGACTGAACAAGCGGAAGACGACATGAGTGTCATCCAGAAGGAAGCGCAGGCGTGGGTCGTGCGCCTGGCCTCGGGCCAGGTCAGCGAGCGCGATGCGCAAGTGTTTCGCCACTGGTGCGCGCGCAGCCGCAAGCATGCCAACGCGTTTGCCGAGGCGCGCGCCGTGTGGGGCGCCATGGCGCCGGCCGCGCGCGCCGTCAAGCGGGCGCAGGCGCCCGTCAACACGGCGCGGCGCGCCTGGCTCGGCGGCGCCGTCGCCGCCTCGCTGGGCTTGCTGGTGCTGCGCCCGCCCATGGACTTGTGGCCGGCCGTCGCTGGGCTTGCCGCCGATTACGCCACGGGCACGGGCGAACAGCGCGAAGTGGCGCTCGACGGCGGCGTGCTGGTGCAGATGAATACGCAGACGCGCCTCGACGCGGCGCCCGTGCAGGACGGCGCCGCGGCGCTGGTGCTGCTGGCGGGCGAGGCGGAATTCCAGGCCGGCTTGCGCGGCGCGGCGCGGGTGCGCGTGCAGGCGGGCGACGGCACCGTGTCGGCCGGCAGCGCCCGTTTCAATATCCGCCTGTTTGGCCAGGAAGTGTGCGTGACGTGTCTGGCGGGCCGCCTGCGCGTGGCGCAGGCCGGCAACGATGCGGAACTGGCCGCGGGCCAGCAGCTGCGCTACCGGCCCGAGCATTTCGGCATCGCCCGCGCCGTGGCCAGGGGCGACGTCAGCGCGTGGCGCCAGCGCTTGCTGGTGTTCAAGCAAAGCACCCTGGCCGAGGTGGTGGACGAGGTGAACCGCTACCGTCCCGGCAAGCTGATCCTCAATGGCGACGCCTTGAAACTCACGCGCGTGCAAGCGAGCTTTTCGCTCGACCGTCTCGACGACGTGATCGCCCTGATCCAGGACGCGTATGGCGCGCGCGTGACGCGGCTGCCGGGCGGCATCGTGCTGTTTGGCTAGCGATGCATGCCGATGGCATGCCGCCAATTATGACATTTTCATGACCTTTTGCAGTCCCGGACCTTGTTCCCTGTCAATGCTGCTGGAAGCCGCGAATCAGTGCCTGCCGCCCGCCCCCGTGCGTGCCGCGCGCCGCCTCGCGATATCGGTCAGCAACGGAACATGAAAAGGGAATGTCGCCATGCAGCGAAGCAAGTCGGTCACGAAACACGCATCCTCCTCCGCCATGGCGGGCAACCGGACCGGGCGCCCGGTACGCCTGAAACCGCTGGCGCTGGCCATCGCCGTGCTGCTGCAGGCGGGCGGCGCGCAGGCGCAGCAGCCGTTCAGCGGCGCCTGGTTTGCCGGCAAGGGCGCGCAGCAGGGCACGGCGGCCAGCACGGGACGCTTGCCGAATGGCCAGCCAGCCACCTCGCTGAACAATCCTTTGCTGCAGCAGCAGAAGGCGGAAGGCAAGCTGCAGCAATCACTGAATAACCTGTTGCTGGCCGCGCGCGGCATCGCCGCCGAGCAGGCGGTGCAGGCAGCCGCGCGCCAGGCGGCGCTGGCGGCGGGCGGCGCTCCCGATGGCCTGGTCAAGGGCGGCTTGCAGGTCGACAGCAACAGCCTGACGGCCGGCTGGCTCAATGCCCAGGGACCGGTGCAGACCCAGGCCGACGGCAAGACCGTCGTGAAGGTCGTGCAGACGGACGACAAGGCGATACTGAACTGGGAAAGTTTTAACGTCGGTAAGAACACCACCTTGCAATTCGACCAGAAATCGAACTGGTCCGTATTGAACCGGGTCAATGATCCGCTGGCGCGCCCCAGCCAGATCCAGGGCCAGATCAAGGCCGATGGCACGGTGATGATCGTCAACCGCAACGGCATCGTGTTTACGGGCAGCAGCCAGGTCGATACGCGCAATCTGGCGGCCGCCGCCATGGGCATGAGCGACAGCCAGTTCAAGAGCGGCCTGTACGGCAAGGCGCAGGGCACGGGCGCCGTGCCGACCTTTGCGAATGACTTGTTGCTGGACCAGAATACCTTCAAACATGGCAAGGCCGAGGCCGATGTCGTCGTCGCCGCCGGCGCGCGCATCGACACGCGCAAGCCGCAGACGGTGACGGAAGGCGGCGGCTATGTGCTGCTGGCCGGCCGCGGCGTCGACAACGCGGGCGCCATCACCACGCCGAACGGCCAGACCACGCTGGCCGCCGGCGACGCCATCGTCGTGCGCCCGGGCCAGGGCACGGACAAGAACCAGTATTCGAGCACGCGCGGCAATGAAGTCGGGATGCTGCGCGCGGCCGGCAGCGACGCCGGCGCCGTCGTCAACAGCGGCTTGATCCAGTCGGCCGGCGGCGACATCACGCTGAGCGGCAACACGCTGCGCCAGGACGGCGTGCTGCTGTCGAGCACCTCCGTCAACGGACGCGGCGCCATCCACCTGGCGGCGGCGGGCGACGACGCCAAGGTCACCATGGGCCGCGGCAGCGTCAGCGCCATTGTTATCGACGATAACGGCGCCACGGCGCTCGATGTGCAGCGCGACACCCTGCTGAAAGACACGGGCAAGGGAACGGACACGCCGCTGGACCGGCGCGACCAGTCGCTGGTGCGCATCGTTTCGGCCGGCAACGTGGAGTTCGAAGGCGATTCGCTGACCCTTGCCACGGGCGGCCAGGTGCTGGTCGACGCGGCCCGCCGCAGCCACGTGGCGCGCGATGCCGCCATCGACGTCTCCGGCGCCGTCGGCGTGAAGGTCGACATGAGCAGCAACAATGTGCTGATCAACGTGCAGGGCAACGAGCAGCGCGACGCGCCCGGCAGCCGCGACGCCAAATACCTGAACAACAGCGATGTGTGGGTCGACCGCCGCGACCTGGTGCTGGTGCCGGCCGGCACGAATGGCTATGCCACGGACCGCTGGTACACGGCCGGCGGCTTGCTGGAAGTGAGCGGCTACCTGAACACCAGCGGCCACGGCATCGGTGAATGGGCGGCCCAGGGCGGCACTGTCGGCTTTGGCGGCGGCGAAGTGGTGACGCAGGCCGGTTCGCGCATCAATATCGCCGGCGGCTCGCTGGACGTGCAGACGGGCATGGTCAAGCAGACGTGGCTGAAGGGCGCCGATGGCGCGATGTACAAGCTCAGCACGGCGCCGGGCGACAATCTGTACACGGGTCTGTACCGCGGCTATGAAAGCACGCATGCGCGCTGGGGCGCGAATACGACGGAAACCTATGCGAATGCCCTGATCGGCCCGCGCGAACGCCTGGAAAACGGCTATACGGTGGGCCGCGATGCGGGCCGCCTGATCGTTTCCACGGGCGCGGCCGTGCTGGAAGGCGATATCGACACGTCCGTGTTCCAGGGCGAGCGCCAGCAGCGCAAGCGCGATGACGGCGTGGATGGCTACAAGCAGGCGCAGACGGCGGCGGCGCGCGCCGGCCAACTGATCGTCGGCAAAATGACACCCGTCTTCGATACCAAGACGGGCCAGATGCGCGACAGCCCGCAAGCCGTGCTGGACAAGGTGCAAATCGGCAAGGTGGCCGGCATCGCCGATGGCCAGCTGCTGGACGCCGCCTTGCCGGCCGCGCGCAGCCAGACCTTGCAGCTCGACGCCGACTGGCTCAACGGGCTGGAATTGGGCGTGCTGAATATCTATGCCTACGACAAGCTCGACGTCAATGCCGACGTGCGCGTGGCCGATGGCGGCGACATCGCCCTGCACGCCACCGACGTGGCGCTGAAAGCGAACGTGAGCGCGCGCGGCGGCAGCATCGCCGCCGGCGACATCGTCTCGCGCTACCTGGCGAATGCGGGCGCGGTATGGGCCGATGGCAAGCTCGTGCCGGACAACCGTCCCACGGGCACGGCCGGCGTGCGCGTGGCGCCCGGCGTGCGCCTCGATGCGCGCGGCCTGTGGAGCAACCTGGAACTCGATCCCGGCGCCGGCGCCGGTTTGCCGTATATCAATGGCGGCAAGGTCAGCCTGAAAAGCTCGGGCGGCATCGACCTGACGGGCGGCAGCGTCATCGACGTCTCGTCCGGCGCGGCCCTGATGGGCAACGGCAGCCTGCAGGGCGGGCGCGGCGGCGACATCACCCTGGCGGTCGATCTGCCGACGGAGAAGGCGCCGACGGGCGCCATGCTCAAGCTCGATGGCGAATTGCGCGGCCATGGCGTGAAAGGCGGCGGACGCCTGGTGATCGACAGCGGCGCGGCCGTCAGCATCGGCGGCCAGCTGCTCGAAGGCGATGTGTTGCCAGGCGGCAGCAGTTCGCCGTTGGCCCTGCGCCTGGCCGATGAATTGCTGATCGCCAAGGGCGAGACGATTCCCCTGGCTTTCACCTTGACCACCAGCGTGATCAAGCCGGGCCAGGCCTTGAGCAAACCCGTGGTGGTGGATGTGTCGGTGCAAAAACCGCTGGTGCTGGGGGCCGACCTGCTGTTGCCGCCTGGCGCGCACGTCGTCATCAACAACGCGACGTATGTATGGGAGGGTTCCATCGTGCCAGCCGGCAGCGTGCTGACGGTCATCAATGGCCTGAATGCCGGCTTCGTGGTGTCGGCGGCGGCCTTTCCGCAGGGCTTGCCTATCGTACCGGTGACGACGAAGTACGCGGCGGGCAGCATCGCCACCGAAGAATTGCGCGCGCCGCCTGGTCTGGTGCTGCCGGCCGGCATGGTGCTGGGGCGCGACGCGGCCGTCAAGCCGCTGCTGGCGCTGGACGCGAGCCTGTTCCGGAGCGGTTTTGCCGACTACGCCATCACGGGCCGCGATGGCGTCGCGGTGGTCAAGGATGCGCATATCGACGTCACCATGCCCGTGCTGCATTTCAATCCCGCCACGGGCCATACGGTGGCGGGCGGCACCGATCCTGGCGCCGCGCTGGAACTGTGGACGCCGGAGCTGTACCAGGAAGATGCGCGCAAGGCCCGCCTGACGCAGCGCGCCGGCGCCAACCTGTCGCTGACGGCCGGCAGTCCGCACGTGAAGGGCGCCCTGGCGGTGGCCCAGGGCGCCGTCATCCAGGTCGATCCGGGCCGCCAGATCAGCCTGACGGGCAATGACCAGATCACCGTCGATGGGCGGCTCGACGCCTGGGGCGGCAAGATCGCCATCCTGCCAGGCACGTTTGGCACGGGCAATGATGTGGACTTGCCGAACGGCAAGGGACAAGCCACGTCGATCTGGATCGGCGACAAGGCCGTGCTCGATGTCGCTGGCCGCGCCACGGTCGCCACCGACATGCGCGGCGGCCGCTATGGCCGTGCGGACCAGGGCGGCAGCATCGAAATCGGCGCCCGCTACAAGGCTGACGCCGCCAGCGTCGACGCGGCCGATGCCTTTGTCGTCGTGCGTCCTGGCGCCCTGCTCGACGCCAGCGGCGCGCAAGCCGCGCTGGACTTGCCGAGCCAGGGCGCCGTCAACGTGGCTGGCAATGGCGGCTTGATTTCGCTCAGTTCGTACAACGGCATCTTTGCCGACGGCACCCTGCGCGCCGCGGCCGGTGGCGCCGGTGCGGCCGGCGGCACCCTGGCGCTGGCGCTGGACACGCCCAATTATGGCAAGGTCGACCGCTACAACTTGCAAGGCGGCAACGTGGACAACGCGGTGCGCGTGCCGCGCGAAATGCTGCTGGCGCAGGCGCAGGGCGAAAGTGCCTTGCCCGTCGACTTGCGCGCCGGCCAGCAGGATGCGGCGCTGCGCTATGGCAGCGCGCGCCTGGGCGCCGACCGCGTGCAGGCGGGCGGCTTCGACAACCTTGCCCTGCATGTGAATGGCATGCTCGGTTTTGACGGCGACGTCAACCTGTCGCTGGGCCAGAGCCTGCGCCTGAGCGCCACCTCGCTGGGGCTGGCGCAGCAGCCTTTGCCCGATGGCCAGGACAAGGCGGCCAGCCTTGCCAGCCAGGTGCGCCTGGCGGCACCGTACGTGCGCCTGGGCACGGCCGTGCGCGCGCAGAAGGACGATTACATCGTGCCCAATGCCGTGAAAGGCTCGAAAAACCTGGGCAGGGGACGGGGCATGCTGGGCGTGCCGCTGGTGGCCGAGGATTCCCTGCTGCAGATCGATGCGGGCATGCTCGATATCGCGGGCGAGGTCAACATGGGTACGCGCGGCACCATCGCGCAGAGCAGCGGCGCAGACCTGATGGTCGAACGCGATGCCTTCGAGCAGCTGACCCTCAACAGCCGCGGCGACATGCGCCTGTCGAACAGCGCCGCCCTGTACCAGCCGGGCAATGCCACCCTGGTGGCCGCGCAAATCTACCCGGCCACGGGCGACAGCGGCATGGTCACGGTGGGTCAGAAGAGCGCCATCGACGAATACGGCATTATCCGCGTCACGCTCGATCCGCTGCGCACGCTCGATATCGGGCGCAGCGCCGGCAGCGCCACGCCGAACCAGCCGTTCTCCGTGTTTGGCAGCCTGAGCCTGGTTGCCCCCACCATCAACCAGCATGGCGTGCTGCGCGCGCCGCTGGGCCAGATCAATCTGGGCGCCGAAGGCTATGAAGCCTACACGGGCCATGTCAACCTGTTGCCGGGCAGCCTGACGTCCGTCAGCGCGAAAGGCTTGACGATGCCGTACGGCGGCACGCTCGATGGCCTCAGCTACCTGTATGACGGCAACGACGTCGTGTTCAAGGGCGTGGGCAACGGTTCCGAGATCGCCTTGACGGGCGCCGCCGTCGACGTGCAGGCCGGCGCCGTGCTCGACCTGTCGGGCGGCGGCACCTTGACGGGCGCGGCCTTCCTGGCCGGACGCGGCGGCTCCACCGACGCGCGCCTCAATCCGCTGGTGCAGATGAAGCCGAACGGCGGCTTCACCCTGCCCGGCCTGAATACCAACCCCGTGTACGCTATCATTCCCGGCGTACAGCCGGACGTGGCGCCTTTGACGGCCGAGCAAGGCGCGGGCAAGCCCGCCGTGGGACGCCAGATCACCATCGGCGCGGGCGTGCCCGGCCTGGCGGCCGGCACCTACACCTTGCTGCCATCGACTTTTGCCCTGCTGCCCGGTGCATTCCGCGTGGAATTGAATGGCCTGGCCGGCGCCGTCGAGACAGGCGGCACGATCGCCATGCGCAATGGCTCGTTTGCCACCGCGGCGCAGACGGGCGTGGCGGGCACGGCGTTCCGCGACGTGGTGGCGCAGCAAGCCATCCTGACGCCGGCCGACGTGCTGCGCAGCTATTCGCAATACAATGAAACGGGCTATGCCGCCTTTGCCGTGGCGCAGGCCACGCGCGACGGCGTGCCGCGCGCCATGCTCGAACGCGACGCCAAGGGCGTGCGGCTGCAACTGATCGCTCCATCCCTGCACAGCGTCGAGAACAACCATACGCCATTGATGATGGATGGCAGCACCCTGTACGCGCCGGCCGAGGGCGGCTTCGGCGGCTCCCTGCTGCTGGGTACGGGCAACCATGCCTCGACCCGCTACGAAGTGCTGGCCGACGGCACGGCGCCGCTGGCCGATTTCAATGGCGTCTCCGTGCATGCGTCGCAGATCAATGCCTTCGGCGCCCAGCGCGTGGGCATCGGCGGCTTGCCGCGCGTGACCTACAGCGAATTTGGCACGGGCAGCAACCAGCGCGCCAATATCGCCGCCATCAACGAATCGGCGGGCGGCATCGTGCTGCGCGACGGCGCCGTGCTGAAGGCGGCCGAAGTGTTCCTGGTGACGGCGAGAAAAGACGACGGCATCATCCTCGAGCAGGGTTCCGGCATCAATACGCTGGGCCGCGGCAAGGCGGCCTGGGACTCGCGCGACGGCTATGTGTACCTGCCCATGGGCAGCGTGCTGGCCGTTTCGAACGGCTGGCTGGACATGCTGCCGGCCGCAGCGCCGTCGTCCGAATCGTATGGCCCCGGCATCATCGACATCGGCGCCTGCAAGAAGGCGGACGGCGCCTGTGGCGGCGGCACCTCGCTGTATTCCGAGGGCACCATCGCCGCCGTGACGGAGCGCGCGTTTACCCTGCGCGACAACGTGCGCTACGGCACGCGCAACCTGGTGCTGGCGATGGGGGCGATCAATGTCGGCAGCGAGGCGTCCCTGGCGGACGCCAGCGCCCGCGGCGCCCTGCCGGACGGCCTGGCGCTGAACCAGGGCGTGCTCGACCGCCTGCTGCGCGGCGACACCAGCACGGGCGCACCGGCGCTGGAAAGCCTGGGCTTGACAGCGCGCAACTCCTTCAACTTCTATGATTCGTCGCAGCTGTCGACCATCGATGCGGCCACGGGCAAGTCGTCGCTGTCGCGCCTGGTGCTCAATACGCCCGCCATCTACGGCTATGGCGGCGCGGACGCGCTGGCGCGCATCCACACGGACACCCTCGTGTGGCAGGGCGCGACGAACGCGCCCGGCGCCGTGGTTGCGAATGGCCCCGGCACGGGCAGCGGCCGCCTGCAGGTCGATGCCAAGCGCATCGAGTTCGGCTTCACGCCGGACAGCCGTCCCGACACCATCCACAAGCTGGACCGCCTGGTGCTGGGCTTCGGCCAGGTGGCGCTGAACGCCAGCGAACAGCTGACGGCCAACAACAAGGGCAGCCTGTCCGTCTACCAGTCGCAAAGCGCGTGGGATACGGCCACCAATGGCTACCGCTACAGCGGCGGCGATTTGCTGATCAACACGCCGCTGCTGACGGGCGCGGCCGGCTCCGTCAACCGCATCACGGTGGGCGGCGACCTGAAGGTGAGTGCACCGGCAGGCGCGGCCGCCGCCACGCCGACGAATGCGGCACTGGCCGGCGCCTTGGGCGCCGAAGTGGCGCTCAGCGGCAACAATGTCAGCGTGGATACGTCGGTGGTCTTGCCGAGCGGAAAATTGACCCTGTCGGCCGAGCGCGATGTGCTGCTGGGCGACAAGGCCAAGCTGGACCTGGCGGGGCGCAAGATCGATTTCTACGACACCAGCAAGTACAGCTGGGGCGGCGACGTGATCCTCGACAGCCGCGAAGGCGACGTGCGCCAGGCGGCCGCCTCCGTGATCGACGTGTCGGCCGTGAACAACCGCGCCGGCAAGCTGAGCGCGACAGCCACCGGTGACGCTGCCGGCAGCGTCGATTTGCGCGGCACCTTGCTGGGCGGCGCCAGCGGCAGCTATGACGCGGGCGGCACCCAGGTGCTGTACGCGGCCGGTGGTGCGGAGATCCGCGCCCAGCGGATCGGCGACTTCGCCGGCCTGAACCAACGTTTGAACACGGGCAAGGTATTCGGCAGCCGCAGCTTCCAGCTCAAGCAGGGTAATTTGGCCATCGGCGACGAGCTCAAGGCGCGCGAAGTGAGCGTCTCCGTCGACGGCGGCAGCCTGACGGTGAACGGCCGCATCGACGCCAGCGGGGAGCAGGTGGGCAGCATCCGCCTGGCCGGCCGCGACGGCGTCACCATCCAGTCCGGTGCCGTGCTCGACGCGCACGGCACGGTGCTGCGCACGGACAGCTATGGCCAGGTGATCGAGGCGCCGAACCGCGCCGTGATCGAACTGGCGTCGCCTGGCGGCCGCCTGACCCTGGAAAACGGCGCGCGCTTCGACCTGCGCAGCGGCGAGGCAGGCAAAGGCGGCGGCAACTACGGCAGCATCGACCTGAATGCGCGCCGCCTCGGTGGCGCCACGGGCGACGATATCGACATCGACGCGGCCGGCGCGCTGAACATCGCCGGCGCGCGCACCGTCAACGTCAACGCCTTCTGGCAATACAAGGATGCCCCGGCCGGCGCCGGCAAGGATGCGGACGGCCGCAGCTACCAGAGCATCAACCAGGCTTACCTGGACGGGAAGCACGGGGACAGCCAGGCCTTCATGGTCAATGCGCTGGCGAACGGCAACTTGATGAACAACAAATTGCGCGGCTTGCGCGGCGATGCGAACGCCTTCCACCTGCGTCCCGGCGTCGAGATCGTCAGCGCCACGCCGGGCGGCGACCTGCATATCGATGGCGACATCGACCTGTCCGGCCACCGCTACGACGGCGTCAATCCGCTGGCGCGCCTGAGCGGCGTGTACGGCTCGGGCGAGGCCGGTGCGCTGGTGCTGCGCGCCGGTGGCAAGCTCAGCGTCTTTGGCAGCATCACCGATGGTTTCGATACCAGCAAGCTGCCCGTCACGGTGGATAACAAGGGCTGGCAGCTGGTGAAGGGCCGGCTGCCGTGGGGCGGCGAGGTCGTCGTGCCGCAAGCGGGCCTGGTGACCCTGGCCGAGGACACGTATTTCAAATCGGGCACGAGCGTCAATTTTGCCGTGCCGATGAAAGCCATGGAGTTGCGTAGCGGCACCTTGCTGGCGGCGCGCGCCACCTTGACGGCGGAGTTGAACTTGCCTGCAGGCAGCGTTCTGGGCGGCGCCGTGCGCAATGCCGACGGCAGCGTGCTGTACGCGGCCGGCACCGTCTTGCCCAAGGCGCTGACCTTATCGAGCGGCATGCAGCTCGATGCCGGCCTGCGCCTGCCTGGCGCGGCCAAGGTGGCGGCCATGGTGTGGCCGGCGAATGTGGCCTTGCCCTTCCCGGAAGGCCAACCGCGCGACACGGGCGATAGCGTCAATGCCATCAATGGCGTGGTGCTGGCCTCCGCGCTGGCGCTGGACAAGGGCAGCGTGCTGCCAGCCGGCACGCTGGTCAAGCTGCCTGGCGACGCGACCATGGTGGCGCTGCGCAGCGAGGATGGCAGCGGCAGCCAGGGCCGTAACCTGGCGCTGGCGCCCATGCTGGCCCAGGGTTCGCAAGCGTGGTCGCTGCGCCTGGTGGGCGGCGCCGATACGGCCGCGGCCGATACGCGCGCGCTGCGGCCGCATGCGAAGGACGCCCATCTGATGCTGGCCGATACGCATTACGGCATGGGGGAAAAGACGTCGGTCAAGCCGGGTACGGGTTTGCCGGGCAAATATATCTTCAGTGAACAAGCCATCAGCGAGGGCATGCCGGAAGGCGAGGTTGATATCGAGACGTGGTTTGGCAGCGAAGAGTTCATGCTGGAGTACTATGCCCATTATGTGATCAAGGTGGCGGACGGCACGCCGCCCGAATATGTGACCAATGTGGAACCGGCGCGCCAGCCCCTGTTCAGTGTGCTGCGCACGGGCACGGGCGACCTCGACTTGCTGGCCGCGGGCGACTTCGACATGCGTTCGCTGTATGGCGTTTACACGGCGGGCACGCAGTCGGCCTCGCCGCTGGTCGATGGCAAGGATCTGTTCAACTTGCCGCGCGGCCTGAACGCCAAGGGCCAGCTGCTCGGCGCCCTGGGCGACAAGCTGACGCGCTTCGTCGATGGCGGCAGCGAGAGCCTGTACCGCGCCTGGTATCCCGAGCACGGCGGCAATCTGCTGCTGCGCGCCCAGGGCGACGTCAAGGGCGATACCCTGGGCACCTCCACGCAACGCCGCGAAGATGCCATCGGCTTCCTCAACGCGCAGCAGGACACCAGCGATATCGGCAGCTGGCTGTGGCGCCAGGGCAGCGGCAGCACGGGCGCGGGCGTGCCGACGGCGTGGTGGGTCAATTTCGGCACCTACGTCGCGCGCCCCGAAGGCGGCGACCTGTTTGCCGGCTTGCCGGTCGTGTCGGGCTTTACGGGCATCGGCACCCTGGGCGGCGGCAATGTGCTGCTGCAGGCGGGCGGCGACGCCGGCATGCTGACCTCGCGTGCCGACCCGGCCGGCGAATTCGCGCCGCGCAGCCAGGGCCTGAACGTGGCCGTGGGCAGCACGGGCAGGGTGACGCCGGACGGCAAGCTGCTGCTGACGGGCGGGGGCGACCTCGACATCCGCATCGGCGGCGGCCTCAATCCGGTCGCCGCGGTGCGCAGTTTCGACCGCAACGGAGACTTCGCGAATGTCGATACGCGCTTCGAGCGCCAGTATCCCACGCTCAACAGTACCTTCACCAACCTGCGTGGCGCGCTGCGCATGGAGGCGGGCGCCGTGGGCGGCGTCGAACTGCGTTTCGACCGCGCCGATCCGACGGAATCGCGGCCGTACGAAACCTACACGGCGGGCACGTCCATCGCCAGCGGCGGGCCTATCCTGGTGCCGGGCGACAGCGGCGTGCGCATCGATGCGCGCGGCGACCTGGTGCTGGGCGGCACGGCCGATGCGGGCCGCGTGAAGCAGCTGGGCAACGGTTCGCCGTTCAACTACCAGGGCGTGGCGCGCACCGGCGAAGGCTGGAGCTGGTTCTCGCTGTGGACGCCGGCCACGGCCATCGACCTGTTCAGCGCGGGCGGCAACTTGACGCCCACCTCGTCCTGGATCAATTCGACGATCGGCGACAACCACGCGCCGACGGACGGGCGCTTCGTCATGCCGTCCGTGCTGCGCGCCGTGGCCGCCAGCGGCAGCTTGTACTACGGCAATGCCAGCCTGGGCAGGCTGGGTGGTGATGGCGGCAAGGTGGACATGCCGCAAAACGGCGTGATCCTGGCGCCGTCGCCGGTGGCGCCGCAATTTGTCAGGACGGGCACGGGCCAGCTGGAAATGCTGGCCGCCGATTCCATCCATGCGGCCGGTTATCCGATCACGCCATCGGGCGCCGACCCGCGCATGCTGCCGAATCCGTTCAATCCGGGCTTCGTCGGCGCCCTGGATAAAGTCTGGTACGGCCTGCTGCCGCTGCATAACGTCAGCGCCGATGCGCTGGCGCCCGGTGCGCTGAAATGGTTCGGCTCGACCCCGAACGGTGCCAGCGATGCCGGGCAACAACTGTATCCGCTGTTCAGCATGACGCCGCCGACGGTGTCCGACTATGTGCCGGCAGGCCAGCTGCCCGCGCGTTTCTATGCCAGCAGCGGCGACATCGTCGGCCTGCGCACGGGCGGCATCGTGTATCGGGGCAACCTGAAGGGCGTCAGCGGCGCCCTGGGGCTGTGGTACGAGGGCGGCGGCGCCGTGGCCGTGCGCGCCGGACGCGATATCGTCAACTCGGGCACGCCGCTCGGCAGCGTCGAGGGCGTGCCGGACGGCGCGGCCGGATGGACCAGCCAGGGCTTTGTCGGCCGGCCGGACTATCCGGACAAGCCGGTCGTCACCGGCAGCTCGACGGCGCGCGGCAACCTGTTCGTGCACCGCCATGCCGATGACGTTTCCGTCGTCAGCGCCGGGCGCGATATCCGCTACAGCACCTTCTATGTGGCGGGACCGGGCCAGCTCAATGTGAGCGCCGGACGCGACCTGTACATGGCCGACAAGGGCGAGCTGCGCAGCCTCGGTTCCATCGTCAGCACCGGTCCCGGCGAGCGCGGCAATGGCGCCGGCATCAGCGTGGCCGCCGGCGTGGGCCGCAACGGCCCCGACTACGCGGCCTTCGCGGCGCGCTACCTGGACCCGGCCAAGCTGGCCGACCCGGGCCGTCCGCTGGCCGACCAGGCCGGCAGCGCCGTGTACGTCTACGGCGGCAAGCTGACCCTGGCCGACTGGCTGCGCGGCCAGTTCGGCTACAAAGGCGACGAGGCAGGCGCTGCCGCCTTCCTCGGCACGAAGCAGGCGGAACTGGAAAAGGCCGGCTCGCAAACGGGCGGCGTGCGGCGCGACCTGGCGCGCGAATACGCGCAGGTCAGCCAGCTGCACCTGGTGAACTGGCTGACGACGCGCTTTGGCGGCGACAGCGGCCTGGGTATCCGTTACGACCCGGCCACCGATGCGCGCAGCTTCTTTGCCGCCTTGCCGAAGGAACAGCAGCAGGTGTACCTGAGCAATGTCTACTTTGCCGAACTGAAGGCGGCCGGGCGCGAGTACAACGATCCGGACGGCGTGCGCCGCGGCAGCTACCTGCGCGGCCGCGAAGCCATCGCCACCCTCTTCCCGACGCAGGACAAGGCGGGCAAGAAGATCGAGTACAAGGGCGACCTGACGATGTTCAGCAGCGCTCTGTACACGGTCAACGACTACGCAGGCATCTATACCAAGCGGCCCGTCGCGGGCGTGCGCTACCTGAGTCCGCAGGAGTGGGCCGAGGCGGGGCGTCCGACCGTCAACGTGCCGCACGTGATCGTCAACGATGCCGGCATCCACACGGATTTCGGCGGCGATATCGGCATCGCGGTGCCGGGCGGGCGCGCGCTGATCGGCGTCGACGGCGGCTATGCGCCGGGCGAAGGCTCGGGCGTGCTGACGCAGGGGGCGGGCGAGATCCAGATGTATGCGAAAGACAGCATCCTGCTGGGCCAGAGCCGCATCTTCACCACATTCGGCGGCAACATCCTGGCCTGGTCGGCCACGGGCGACATCAATGCGGGCCGCGGCACCAAGTCCACCGTCGTCTACACGCCGCAGCGCCGCACCTACGACAGCATCGGCCTCGTCAGCCTGTCGCCGAGCACGCCGACGACGGGCGCCGGCATCGCCACCCTGAACCCGATCCCGGAGGTGCCGCCCGGCGACATCGACCTGATCGCCCCGCTGGGCACCATCGACGCGGGCGAGGCGGGCATCCGCGTCTCGGGCAACGTCAACCTGGCGGCCTTGCAGGTGGTCAACGCGGAAAACATTCAGGTGCAGGGCCAGTCCACGGGCATGCCCGTGATCGCCTCGGTGAACGTGGGGGCGCTCAGCAATGCCAGCGCGGCCGCCACGCAAGCCGTGACGGCGGCGCAGGACGTGCTGCAGCGCGAACGGGCGGCCACGCGCCAGGCGCAGCCGTCGCTGTTCACGGTGAAGGTGCTGGGCTTTGGCAACGAGCAGGCGGACGAAGCCGGTGTCGGCAAGCACACGGGCGGCGAACCGCAGGCGTCCAGCTACCAGCCGGCCGGCGTGGTGCAGGTGCTGGGGGCGGGGCCGTTGACGGCGCCGCAGCTGCAGGCGCTCACGCCGAACGAGCGGCGCGGTTTGCAGCCTTGAACGGAGTTTTATGAACATTTGATGACATTCGGCAGTCGCCGCGCGCGGCGGCTGTCTAGGCATCAGTAGATCAGCATTAGCAACAAAAATACGCCGGCCCAGCGCCGCAACACAGGGCAACCGTTTGATTTTAAGGTGAATGGAAGATGCGTGAAATGACAACCAAGGGCAGGGGCGTGCCGCCAGCGGCGCCTGCAACCGCCTTGACGATGCTGTGCCTGGCCATGCTGGCGCTGCCCGGCATGGCGCGCGCGCAGGACGCGGTCCCGGCGGCCGCTCCCGTGGCCGCGCCGGAACGGCAGGTGACGATCGAGGAATACCTGGTACGCGGCAATACCGTGCTCGATGCGCGTGCCATCGAAGAGGCGGTGACGCCCTTCCTGGGGCCGGGCCGCACCCTGAAGGATGTGGAAGGGGCGCGCGACGCCCTCGTTGCGGCATATCAAGCCCGCGGCTACCAGTCCGTCTACGTGGACTTGCCGGAGCAGCAGGTGGAGCAGGGCGTGGTGGTGCTGCAGGTGAGCGAAACGAAGGTGGGACGCTTGCGCGTCGTCGGCGCGCAATACAACTCGCCGCTCGACGTGCGCCAGCAAGTACCGGCCCTGACGGAAGGCAAGGTGCCCGACTTTACGCAGGCGCAAGTGGAGCTGACGGCCCTGAACCGCGGTCCGAAGCGCCAGGTGATGCCGCTGGTCAAGCAGGGCAGCCTGCCCGGCACCATGGACGTGGACTTGAAAGTCGAGGACAGCAGCCCGTGGCGCGCCAGCATCGGCTTGAACAACGATTACAGCGCCGATACCAAGAAGTTGCGCAGCAGCATGTCGGTCGGTCACGACAACCTGTGGCAGATGGGGCATAGCGCCACCATCAGCTTTTTCGGCACGCCGGGCGACCTGAACCAGACCAAGGTGTGGTCCGCCTCGTACGTGGCGCCGATCGGCACGCAGGGCTGGAGCGTGGAAGCGACCGGCTACCAGTCGAACAGCAACGTGGCCAGCACGGGCGGCACCAGCGTGCTGGGCAAGGGCCACGCGCTGGGCATGAAAGTCAACTACACGGTGCCCAACAGCGGCATCTGGTGGCACAGCTTTTCTGCCGGCATCGATTTCAAGGATAACCAGGAAGCCTTGAAGCTCAATGGCACGGGCAGCAATATTCCGCTGAAATACGTGCCGCTCAGCGTGGCCTACAACGGCTTTGCGCAGACGGATGCGGCGACGTACGGCCTGGGCCTGTCGCTGGTGGCCGGCACGCGCGCCGCGTTCGGCTATGGCAGCAACAGCGCCGCCTACGACAACAAGCGCTACAAGGCGTCTCCCAGTTTCCTCGTGCTGAAGGGCGACGCCAATGCCACCTACACCCTGGGCAGCGGTGCGCAGCTGCACGGGCGCATGTCGGGCCAGCTGGCCGACGCGGCGCTCGTGTCGGGCGAGCAGATGGCCGCCGGCGGCGCCAATTCCGTGCGCGGCTACCTGTCGGCCGAAGCGACGGGCGACTACGGCATTTCCGGCACCGTCGAATGGCGCACGCCCCAGCTGACGTACTTCAGCCGCCTGGAAAACTGGCGCCTGTTTGCCTTTGCCGATGGCGCGCGCCTGCGCCTGCGCGATCCGATGATCGAGCAGAAAGACCTGTTCGGCCTGGCCTCCGTGGGCGTGGGCAGCAGCTTCCAGTTCCTGCGCTACCTGAATGGCCGCATCGATTTCGCTTACCCGCTGCGCGATGGCCCGCGCACGCACAAACACGTGCGCCGCATCAATTTCAACCTGTCGGCCAGCTACTGACGGGCCAGCTCACCAGCACTGCACTTTTTTAGACTTTTCTTCGGAGAATCACTGTCATGCAACGTTTTCTTTTCCTGCTCACGATCCTGGGCACGCTCGTTCCCGGCCTGGCGCATGCCTGGTGGCAGCCCGACTGGGCTTACCGCAAACCCGTCACCGTCGACGCCGGCCCGAAGGCGGGCGCCGTGGGCGGCGATCCCGGCCGCATTCCCGTGCTGCTGCGCTTGCATTCTGGTAACTTCAACTTCGAAGGCGTCAGCGACAACGGCGCCGACCTGCGCTTCGTGGCGGGCGACGACAAGACGGTGCTGAACCACCAGATCGAACAGTTCAACCCGCTCCTGGGCATCGCCCTGATCTGGGTCGACGTACCGGCCCTGACGGCCGGCACGCCGCAGCAGCTGTGGATGTACTACGGCAATCCGAAGGCGCCCGCTTCCGGCAACGGCCAGCGCACCTTCGACCCCGATTACAGCCTCGTGTACCACTTCACCGAGCCTGGCGTGCCTTCGCGCGACAGCACCGCCTACGGCAATCATGCCCAGACCGCCGTGCCGGCGCTGGACGGTTCCGTCATCGGCGCCGGCGCCCGCCTGGGTACGGCACCGCTGATGCTGCCTGCCTCGCCTTCGCTGGCGCTGGCCGCCGGCGCGCCCTTCACCTTTTCCGCCTGGGTGCGTCCCGATAACCTGGGCCCGCAGCAAGTGCTGTATGCGCGCCGCGACGGCGCCAACGAATTGCTGATCGGCATCGACCAGGGCGTGCCTTTCGTGCAGGTGAATGGCCAGCGCAGCAAGCCCGGCCAACCGATCCAGGCCGCGCAATGGTCGCACCTGGCTGTGAAAGCCGATAAAGCCAACGTGGCCCTGTACGTGGGCGGCCGTCCGGCCGTGTCGCTGGCCACCGCGCTGCCAGCCTTCACCAGCGCCGCGTCGGTGGGCGCCGATGCGGCGCCGGTCGCTTCCGGCACCGCCACCCTGAACAACTTCACGGGTGCCATCGACGAGCTGCGCCTGTCGCGCACGGCCCGTCCCGACGCCCTGCTGCTGGCCGACGCCGTCTCGCAAGGTTCCGAATCGCGCCTGGCCGTGTTTGGCGCCGACGAACAGCAGGCCGGCAAGAGCCATTTCGGCTTCATCATCGCCGCCATGCCGCTCGACGCGTGGATCGTCGTCGGCGTGCTGGGCCTGATGATGGTCTTGTCGTGGATCATCATGATCGGCAAGGGCCGCAGCTATGGCGCCATCTCGCGCGCCAATGCGCAATTCATGCAGTCGTTCCACGAAGCGGCCGGCGCGCCGCTGGACCACCTGGCGCGCAACGGCAAGCTGAGCACTTCCGTGAAGACGGATTCCTCGCTGTGGCGCCTGTATGACGTGGCCATCGACGAGATGCGCCGCCGCCACGACCGCGGCTACGACCTGAACGCCGTGTCGAACGCGACGATCGGCGCCATCCGCGCCGCCATGGATGGCGTGATGGTGCGCGAAAGCGAGCGCATGTCGAAACGCATGATCTGGCTCTCGACCACCATCGAAGGCGCGCCGTACGTCGGCCTGTTCGGCACCGTGATCGGCATCATGCTGGTGTTCGTCGTGGCGGCCATGGCCGGCGCCGTGGACATCAACTCGGTGGCGCCGGGCATGGCGGCGGCGCTGTTGTGTACGGCTGCGGGCCTGGGCGTGGCGATTCCCGCCCTGTTCGGCTACAACTGGCTGTCGTCGCGTTCTGACGCCATCGTCGCCGATATGGCCGTCTTCGTCGACGAATTCGCCACGCGTCTGGCTGAAGAGCAGGGCGATGGACGCCAGATGCGTCCCGTGCTGCAACAGGCGTGAGGGGCGCATAACCATGGCCACCTCCGCCAAGTTTACCCCCCGCAAGCGTAGCGGCGGCATCAACATCACGCCCTTCGTCGACGTGCTGCTGGTGGTGCTGGTGATCTTCATCCTGACCAGCAATGCCAGCATTCCCGGCATCAAGGTCGACCTGCCCAAGGCCAGTTCGGCCATGGCGCTGGAAAAACCGAAGACCAAGGCCATCACCATCGACAACGCGGGCCAGGTCTTCCTCGACGCCTATCCCGTCACCTTGCCCGAGCTGGAAGAGCGCTTGCGCACGGAAAAGGCCCTCACGCCCGACTTCCCCGTGATCGTGCGCGGTGATGCCGCCGTGCAATACGCAAAAGTGGTCGAAGTGCTGGACTTGCTGCGCCGCATAGACCTGAACCAGGTGGGCCTGGTGACCGGCAAGCCGGCATGAGGAGCGCAAGGTGAAGCGTGACGACATGATGAAGATGGCCGCCTCCGAACCGTCGGGTGCGGCGCAGTGGTGGCGCCGCTGGGGCGGTGTGGCCGGCGGCGCGCTGCTGGCCGGTGCGCTGGCCGCGCTGGTCTGGTATTTGCTGTCGGACACGGCCGCGACCAAGCGCGAAGTGGCGGCCCCGCCGATGCTGATGCTGCCCCCTCCGCCGCCACCGCCGCCGGAACCGGAAAAACTGCCGGAACCGACGCCCGACAAGGTGGTGCCGGAAGTGTCGGAGCCGGAACCGACGCCGGCCGACAAGCCCATGGATGACGCGCCGGAAAGCCCGTCGCCGGACAAGGGCGACCCCGTCACCATCGACGGCGCGGCGCAGGCCGGCAGCGACGCCTTCGGCATCCAGGCCGGACGCGGTGGCGGCATGACGGGCGGCGGCGGTGGCGGCGGACTCGGCGCGGGATCGTATGGCCGCTATGTCGCCAACGCGCTGCAGCTGGCCTTTGCCCGCGATCCGCGCACGCGCCAGCTGGCGTTTGCCGACATCCGCGTCGACCTGTGGCTCGATACGGAAGGCAGGACGACGAAAGTGCAGCTGGTGCAAGGCACGGGCAATGCGCAGACGGACGAGCAAGTGCTGGCCATGGTGCGCGACTTCCGCGCCGACGAGCGGCCGCCGGCGTCCCTGCGTTTCCCGGCCCGCGTTTCCATTAAAGGCCGCCGGCCATAGCGCCCCCAATTCATATTAATTTTTTTCGAGAGAAACAATGAATTCCTTATTTTCTTCCCCACAGCGCCTGCGCCGCCTTCCGCTGGCGCTCGCTGCCCTGGCCCTGAGCGTGGCGGCAGGCGCCGTGCAAGCGCAAGCACCGGCCGACAGCACCATGGTCAAACTGATCCGCGGCCTGATCCAGAGCGGCGCCCTGAACAAGGATGCCGGCGAAGCGCTGCTGGCGCAGGCGCAGAGCGAAGCGCTGGCCGCAGCGCAAGCCCGCCCTGCCGCCGCACCGGCGGCCCTGGCGCAGGTACAGCCGGGCGACGTGCGCGTGCCGTATATTTCGCAAACCGTGCGCGAGCAGATCCGCGACGAGATCAAGGGGCAAGTGCTGGCCGAAGCGAAGGCGGGCGGCTGGGCGGCGCCGAATGAAACGCCGGCCTGGACCAAGCGCATCCGCCTGGAAGGCGACGTGCGCGCGCGCTACGAATCGCGCTATTACGACATGGCCAACAGCAATATCGAGATCGACTGGCGCTCGCTCAACAGCGGCAGCGGCTACGACGTCAATTCGAATACCAACCTGGCCCTGCCGGCGCTGCTGAACACGCGCGAAGACCGCAAGCACTTGCTGCGCGCCCGCGCGCGCCTGGGCATCCTGGCCGACATTTCCGACAGCACGCAAGCGGGCATCCGCCTGGCCAGCGGCAATGACGACAGCCCGGTATCCACCACGCAAACCCTCGGCGGCGGCCTGGGCAAGAAAAACATCTGGCTGGACCAGGCCTGGCTGTCTTACCAGCCCGCTTCCTGGCTGAAACTGACGGCGGGCCGTTTCGATAACCCGTTCGTCTCCGGCGACGAACTGTTTTCCAGCGAACTCAATTTCGACGGCATCGCCGCCAAGGTGCAGCAACCGGTGGGCGACAGCAAGGACGTCACCGTGTTCGGTACCCTGGGCCTGATTCCGCTCGAGTATTCGTCCGACAATGCGCCTAGCCGCAGCCAGGCAAAAATGTCCAGCGAAAACAAATGGCTGCTGGGCGCGCAAGTGGGCGCGTCGTGGAAGATCAACAGCGACCACCAATTGCGCGGCGCGCTGGCTTACTACAACTTCCGCAACATCAGCGGCGAATATTCGCAGCCGTGCGCGCTGTACGCGGGCGCCGATGGCTGCAACACGGACTGGTCGCGTCCGTCGAGCATGCAAAAGGGTAACAGTTTGATGCTGTTGCGCAATATCGCCCTGAACCCGCTGGACCCGGCGAACACGCCGCAGCCGCAATTCGTGGGCCTGGCGTCGAAATTCCGCCTGGCCAACCTGAATGCGCGCTGGGATAGCAAGGTGGCCGGCGGCACGGACTTGCGCATCGAAGGCGATTATGTGCGCAACATGGCCTACGACAAGAGCGAAATGTGGGCGCGCGCCAAGGGCGGCATCATGAACAATTTCGGCGGCACGGGCGGCGTGTCGCAAGCCGATTTCCGGAGCGGCGGCAATGCCTACATGCTGCAGGCGACCCTGGGCAAGGCGAACCCGGCGGCGCGCGGCGACTGGAACGTTTTGCTGGGCTACAAGCGCATCGAACCGGATGCCTTGCCTGACGCCTACAACGATTCCACCTTCCACCTGGGCGGCACGAATGCGCGCGGCTACTACCTGGGCGGCGCGTATGCGCTCGACAAGAATACCTGGTTGAACGGCCGCTGGACGTCGAGCCGCGAAGTGTTCGGTTCGGCACTGTCGATCGATACCCTGCAAATCGAATTGAACGCGCGTTTTTAAGGAGCCATGATGTTGATATCCAACAAAATGCGCGTGCCTTTACTGTTGCTGAGCTTGCTGGCCGCCGGCACGGCCCAGGCGCAGGGACAGAAGGGCCAGAGCATGGAAGAGCGCCTGCGCGCCGAGTTGCGCAATGTCACGGCGCAACTGCAGCAGACGCGCGGCGAGCTGGAATTGCTGAAAGCCAAGGGCGTGCCTGCCGCCAAGGCGGCGCCCGTCGCCGCGCCTGCCAGCGATGGCTTGAAAAAGGAACTGGCGCGCAGCCAGTCGCAACTGGCGCAGGAGCGCGCGCAACGGGAAAAACTGGGCGAGCAGCAACAGCGCAGCGCCGCTGCCGCGCAAGAGGCAAGCGCCGGCCTGGCGCAGTACCGCCAGGCCAGCGAACAGCTGGCCGCTACGGGCAAGCAGCTGGAAGCGGAGCGTGTGCGCCTCGACGGCGAAGTGGCGTCCCAGCGGGGCGCCCTGGCGCGCTGCGAAAGCAAGAATGCCCAGCTGTATGCGGCCGGGCAGGAAATCCTGCAAGCGTATGAAGGGCTCGATGTGCTGGACGTCATGAAGGCACGCCAGCCGTTCGCCGCGCAAAGCCGGGTGAAACTCGAACAGATTGCCCAGCAGTACGGCGACCAGCTGTACCAGGGGCGCTTTGATGCGCGTCAAACCGAAGCGGCAGCAACGCCGGCCGCCCCTGCGCCGGCCCCCCAATAATTTTACTTTTCGAAATGAATGGAATGACGATGGAAAACACGAATAGCTTGCTGACCACCCTGAATGCGGAACAAACGGCCGAGGCCATCAAGGCGGCCGGCTGCGCCGTCACCAGCATCGAACACGACGGCGTCGTGCGCCTGCACAGCGCCAGTCATGGCATCGGCTTTCAGGTGCTGTGGGGCAATGAAGCATCGCCTGGCCAGTATGCGGACCTGACCCTGAGCTGCCCGCTGCGCGTGCAGGGCGGCGACTTGCCGGCCGGCTTGCTGGCCGAATGGCACCGCAGCAAGCGTTTTGCCCGCGTGGCCCAGCATGGCGATTTCGTCGTGCTGGAAATGGATGTGCTGGTCGCCGGCGGCGTCAGCCGCGAGTACCTGAATATCAATCTGCAACTGTGGACGCAGATGATGGGCCAGTTCTTCTTGTTTTTGCGCAACTTTACGCCGGCCGATACGAGCACCGCTCCGCTCGTCGAAGCCGC
Source organism: Janthinobacterium sp. SUN033 (assembly GCF_030397595.1). NCBI lineage: Bacteria > Pseudomonadati > Pseudomonadota > Betaproteobacteria > Burkholderiales > Oxalobacteraceae > Janthinobacterium > Janthinobacterium sp. SUN033. The sequence goes on along the minus strand of NZ_JAPQNV010000008.1, from coordinate 189,859 downwards.
CAACGTGGCAGAAGAAGAAACTGTGCCGGCCTGACAAGCGGGCCAACGGCGGCAAAAAAGGCCCATGACGGGCCTTTTTTGCCGTCTGCGGGTCCCAAGTGTCGTATTAAATACTTATTTTTTAGGCATCGCGCATTAAAACTGCTCAAAGAGCGTGTGTGAATCAAGCCAGCAACGGCTGTATGGCGGATAATATTGCCTGTTGCCGATTTGGATACGACCTTTACACAAAAATGCGCCCCATGGATTTTACCCGCGACGAAACCAGTGAAACCCCAGTTGCCCCGGCCAGCGCGCCGGGAGCGCCTTTGCCGTATGCCGTCGCCACCTGGCTGCAGCGGGTGGAGGCAGCCGCCCATCCGAAAGCCGTGCTGAGCATTGCCGAACCGGACCCCAAACTCAACCAGCATCGACTGATCTACGTGCTGGCGCCCACCAGCGGTGGCCGCCACGTGGCCCTGTGCCTGTACAAGGCGCGGCTGCGGCCGAATGGCGACGTGGCGGCGGCGTCCCCCATCAGCGAAATCTTTTCCCTGCTGTCGGCGCCCCCCACGTTTTTGACGCCAGCCGACGAAGACCTCGTGCGTTTCTTCGTGGCCATGCGCAGCGGGCAGAATTCGCAGACGGGCAGCGCCACGGAGCCGAAGGGCAAGGTGGGCGCGGCCCTGCTGAAAATGCTGGCCGAGCAGGATAAATTGTTGTGGGCCAATTCCTGGGCCGACGTCGGCAATGGCCTCGTGTACCCGTTGAAGGAAGGTCCCGTGCGTCCCGCGCGCCTGTTCTGGCGCGACGAAGGCAAGACCATGCGCCTGGGCTGGCAAGTGGACCCGCCGGAAGGCGCGAAGCACCATGGCGCCGACCAGATCGACTACATGCTGCCCACCGATCCGCCGTGGTACATCGACAACCTGTCGTGCGGCGTGCTGGAACTGAACCAGGGTGGCTCCGACATTTCCCTGGCCGACTTGCAGGCGCTGGTGGCGCAGGCGCCGCCCCTGAACGCGAACGACAAGGTGCGCGTGTCGCAATTGCTGCTGGCGCAGGGCTTGCAGCATTTGATGCCGCTGCCGCAGCCGTTGCCGCAGCGCTTGCGCAAGGACGTGCCGGCGCAGCCGGTCTTGCTGCTCGATAGCGCCATGCTGGCCGATGGCGGCGCGCAGCGCTGGAGCGACTTCGCTGTGCTGTCCTACGACTACGATGGCGAAAGAGTCTCGTTCGACCCGTCGCAGCGCGTGGTGCGGCAAGTGGGCGACGTGACGGAAATTATCCAGAGAAACACGGTCGATGAAGCGCGCGCGCTGGCGACGTTGGCCGAGCTGCAATTCAAGAAGCCGGGCTCGGCCCCCTTGAGCGGCTTGAAGGGCGCCTTGCAACTGCCTTCCCAGGCGGAATGGCTGCGTTTTGCCGAGTCCGGCATCGACGCCTTGCTGGCGCAGGGCTGGATCGTGGAAAAGACGGCCAAGTACCGCTACGACGTGAGCGACGTGGGCGACTGGTACGCGGAAATCGACGACCAGGACCCGGACAGCGGCAACGCCTGGTTCGAGCTGGAACTGGGCATCGTCGTCAACCACGAGCGCGTGCCGCTGCTGCCCGTGCTGGTGCAGCTGATCCGCAATGCGCCCAACGATTTCAACCCGAAAGTCATCGAGGCCCATGCGGACGATGACCAGATGCTGGCGACCTTGTCGGACGGCACGCGCGTGGCCCTGCCGTGGGGCCGCGTGCGTCCCATCCTGAACACGCTGGGGGAACTGTATTTCAGCGACAAGATCAAACATGCCGTGCGCATGTCGACCCTGGACGCGGCGCGCCTGGAAGAGCTGGCGCGCGGCCTGGACATGCAGTGGACGGGCGGCGAGCAGCTGCGCGCCATGGGCCGCAAGCTGAGCCAGTTCGGCGCCGTGCAAAAAGTGGCGGCACCAGCCGGCCTGCAGGCGACCCTGCGCGACTACCAGGCCGATGGCCTGGCGTGGATGCAATTCCTGCGCGACCACGACCTGGCGGGCATCCTGGCCGATGACATGGGCCTCGGCAAGACCGTGCAAACCCTGGCGCATATCCTGGTGGAAAAGGAGGCGGGCCGTTTGACGCATCCGGCGCTGGTGATTGCACCGACGAGTTTGATGGGCAACTGGCAGGACGAGGCGGCAAAATTTGCGCCCGGCCTGAAGGTATTGCTGCTGCAAGGCAAGGACCGCGCCCAGCAATTCGACCAGATCGACCAATGCGATCTGGTGCTGACCACCTACGCCCTGTTGCCGCGCGATGAGGAAACCTTGCGCGAGCACGATTTCCACCTCGTCATCCTCGACGAATCGCACTACATCAAGAATACGCGCAGCAAGGCGGCGCAAAGCGCGGGCCTGCTGCGCGCGCGCCACCGCCTGTGCCTGTCCGGCACGCCGCTGGAAAATCACCTGGGCGAGCTGTGGTCGCAATTCCACTTCCTGCTGCCGGGCTTGCTTGGCGACGAAAAGACGTTCAACACCCAGTTCCGCCATCCGATCGAGCGCCAGGATGATCCGTTGCGCCGCATGCTCTTGAATCGCCGCATCAAGCCTTTCCTGCTGCGCCGCACGAAGGACAATGTGGCCAAAGAGCTGCCGCCGAAGACGGAAATGGTGCGCAAGGTGGAATTGACGGGGCCGCAACGCGACCTGTATGAAACCGTGCGTCTTGCGATGGATCAAAAAGTACGCGAAGAAATCGACAAGAAGGGCGTGGCGCGCAGCCAGATCGTCATCCTCGAAGCGCTGCTGAAACTGCGGCAAGTGTGCTGCGACCCCCGCCTCGTGAAATCTTTGCCGGCGAAGAAACAGTCGGCCGGTTCGGCCAAGCTGCTCGACTTGATGCAAATGGTGGAAGACTTGCTCGACGAAGGGCGCAAGATTCTCGTTTTCTCGCAATTTACCAGCATGCTGGAATTGATCGAGGAAGAACTGGAATCGCGCGACATCCCCTACGCCTTGCTGACGGGCGAAACGAAGGACCGGGGCGCGCAAGTGGCGGCCTTCCAGCAGGGCGCCGTGCCGATCTTCCTGATCAGCCTGAAGGCGGGCGGCGTGGGCCTGAACCTGACGGCGGCCGACACGGTCATCCACTACGATCCGTGGTGGAATCCGGCGGCGGAAAACCAGGCCACGGACCGCGCCTGGCGCATCGGCCAGGACAAGCCCGTATTCGTCTACAAATTGATCGCGAAGGGTACCCTGGAAGAAAAAATCCAGCTGCTGCAGCAAAAGAAATCGGAGCTGGCGCAATCGATCCTGGCCGAAGGCGAATCGCAGAAGATGGCCCTCACGCAGGAAGACTTGCAGCAGATTTTCGCCCCGCTGGAAGATTAACGGTGCCGCACGCTTATACTTGGCGATTCTTTCTTGCCAAGTATAACGCATGCTGCCCTTCCTGCCCTTTCTTGTATTGCTGCTGGCCGGCGCTATCCTCATGGCGCTGCGCTTCGTCCAGTTGCGCCGCGCCCTGCTGCGCGCGCGGGCGGGCGAAGCGCAATTCCGCCTGCTGGCCGAACACGGCCGCGACGCGGCCTTCCTGCTCGATGCCGCCACCCTCGAATTGATCTATATCAGCCCCGCCGCGCAGCGCCTGACGGGCCACGACGTGCCCGCCTTGCGCGCGCATGCGGCGCAGCTGGCGGCGGACGTGCCGGCCCGGCTGCAGCGCTGGCGCGACGGTGACGCCAGCCGTTTGACCCTGTTGCGCGAAGTGGAATTGCCGCACGCCGACGGCCACCTGCTGGCCCTGGAAATCCATTCCACCATCGTGCCCGCGGCGGCAGGGCGGGGCGTGACCCTGGCGGGTACCTTGCGCGACGTCAGCGCTGCGCAGGCGCAGGAAGCCGAGCGGGAAAAGGAGCAGAAGCGCTTCGCCTCGATGCTGTCGCACGAATTCCGCACGCCGCTGGCCACCATCGACGGCGCCATCCAGCGTCTCGTTTCGACGTCCACCGAGGCGGACGAGGCCACGCGCAAGCGCTACGTGAAAATCCAGACGGCCGTCGACCGTTTGTTGGGCATGATCGACGACTATTTGTCGCCCGAACGCATGGCGGCCATCGGCCGCGAGCGGGCCGCCGACGGCATCGCGCCGCTGGCCTTGCTGCAGCAGGCGGCCGCCACCGTGCCTGTCAGCCACCGCGTGCAGCTGGAACTCGACGAAGACTTGCCGGCCAGGTTGCGTTGCGACGTGCCCGGCATGGCCCTGTGCCTGAAAATATTGTTGGACAACGCCGTCAAGTTCAGCCCGCCGGGCAGCGTCATCACCTTGTCGGCCAGGCTGGTGCCCGAGGGCGGCGTGGCGCTGTGCGTGCGCGATGCGGGGCCCGGCTTGCGGGAAGAAGAATTGGCGCAATTGTTCGAAAAAGGTTTCCGTGGAACTAATGCCACGCATCCGGGCGCGGGCCTGGGCCTGTACATGGCGCGCGCCGTGGTGGACGTGCATGGCGGGAGTTTGCAGGGGCATAATCTGCCCGAAGGCGGGGCACTTTTCCGCATTTGGCTGCCGCTTCCTGTCTAGACAAGGAAAAGCCTTGCTTCCGCTGAAGGCAACCGTGATAATTCCTTGACGTAAACCTATTGTGCCGTCCATCATGGTGTAGAAGTGCATGGCATGGTTTGCCCTCGGTGTGCTCACTAACGGAAGAATGGCGTAGCAATGACGAAAATACTGATCGTCGAAGACAATCTCGACTACGCCGAAGACATGGCGGAGTTCCTCGTTGAGCTCGAACACGAAGTCCATATCACCAGCTCTGCTGGCGGTATGTGGACGGCGTTGAGCCATGGCAATGTCGGCGTGGTCGTACTGGACCTGGGTTTGCCCGATGAAGACGGCTTCAACGTCATCCCCCGCATGCGCCAGCTATATCCGCAAATCGGCGTGCTGGTGCTGACGGGGCGTGTCGCCTTCGACAGCCGCATCCTGGGCTTGCGCCTGGGTGCCGACCACTATCTGACCAAGCCGATCAAATTCCCCGAACTGGCGGCGCACATCGAAGCGCTCGACCGCCGCGTGGGGCCGCAAGATCCCGTACCCGAGCCGGGCAAGTGGACGTTGAAAGTAAGTGCTCGCCAACTTGAGTTGATGGGCGCCGTCATCGCCTTGACGGAAAAGGAATTCAACTTCCTGCACCTGCTCACCATTAATACCCGTCCCGTGCCGCGCGACGTCATCGTGGCCGGCATGGGCGGCGAAGATCCCGATGCGGGCCGCCGGGTCGACATGCTCGTGTATCGTTTGCGTAAGAAAGCCAAGACGGGCCTGGGCCAGGACTTGCCGCTGCGCAGCGCGTATGGCGAAGGCTACAGCCTGTCGGCCAGTTTCAACCTGTCCTGATGACCTTGTTGCGCCGCCCGCAAGTGGCCGGCGCAATAAAAGGGACAGAGTCAACGGCTTTTTTCCGCATTTAAAATAAAACAGGGTCAGAGTCGTACCTTGCGCTCGCAAGTGTGTAAAATCAAGGCCTTAGCCTTCTTTTTACCGATTCTGCCATGGCCCGTTTGCCCCGCCTCATCATTCCAGCACTGCCCCATTACGTGATTCAGCGCGGCAGCAACCGCCAGCCCGTGTTCCAGGACGCGGCGGACTACGCGCAATTCCTGTCCTGGCTGAAAACGGGGGCGAAAATGTTCAAGGTGGCCATTCACGCCTATGTTTTATTGCCTGATCAGCTACATTTACTGGCTACGCCGGCCGATGCGACGGGCCTGGGGCAGCTGATGCAGTGGCTGGGTCGCTATTACGTGCCGTATTTCAACCAGAAATACGGCCGCGAAGGCGCCTTGTGGCAGGGACGCTACAAAACTTCCGTCATCGATCCCGACAATTTCTTCCTCACGTGCTGCCGCTACCTGGAATGCGTGCCCGTGCAAACGGGCCTGGCGGGCCAGGCGCTCGATTACAGCTGGTCCAGCTATGCCCACCATGCGGGCGTGCGTCCCGATCCCGTTATCACCGACCATGCGCTGTACTGGGCGCTGGGCAATACGCCGTTCGACCGCGAGGCGGCGTATCTGCGCCTGTTCGAGCAAGGCCTGGGCAGCAGCCAGGTGAAAGTGGTGGAACAGGCTGTATTGAAGGGCTGGCCGCTGGGTTCCGACGCTTTCAAGCAGGCGCTGGAGCAGAAAATGCAGCGGCAAGTGCTGCCTGCCAAGCGGGGCCGTCCCCGCAAAATCGTGGCCGACGCGGCCGCCAATTGAAAAGCATTCGCATTTAAAGCAAAAAATGGTTCCTTTCCGCGCTTTTATTGAAATTGCTTTGACTATGTCCCTATTAAATTTTTAGAGTGATAGAATCGAATTTAATTCGACTCCGACCCTAATTGTTGTAGTTGAGTTTTTTGTTGCGTTGCACTACTCTAGTTTTTCGATAGTCATATGCAGCGGAGAAGCCCATGAAAGCGCAAGGCCTGTACGACCCAGCCAATGAACACGATGCCTGCGGCGTCGGTTTCGTCGCCCATATCAAGGGCAACAAGACCCATTCGATCGTCGAACAGGGTTTGCTGATTCTGAAAAACCTCGATCACCGGGGCGCCGTGGGCGCCGATGCGCTGATGGGTGATGGCGCCGGCATCCTGATCCAGATTCCCGACCAGTACTACCGCGAAGAAATGGCCAAGCAGGGCGTGGAATTGCCGCCGCCTGGCGAATACGGCGTGGGCATGGTCTTCCTGCCGAAGGAACACGCATCGCGCATCGCGTGCGAGCAGGAAATCGAACGGGCCGTGCGCATCGAGGGACAAGTCGTGCTGGGCTGGCGCAACGTGCCCATCGATACGGACATGCCGATGTCGCCCACCGTGCGCGCCAAGGAACCGGTGATTCGCCAGATTTTCATCGGCCGTGGCCCGGACATCATGGTCACCGACGCGCTCGAGCGCAAACTGTATGTGATCCGCAAATCGTCGGGCCACGCCATCCAGGCATTGAAACTACTGCACGGCAAGGAATTCTTCGTGCCGTCGATGTCGGCCCGTACCATCGTCTATAAAGGCCTGCTGCTGGCCGACCAGGTGGGCGTGTACTACAAGGACTTGCAGGATGCGCGCTGCATCTCGGCCCTGGCCCTGGTGCACCAGCGTTTCTCGACGAATACCTTCCCCGAATGGCCGCTGGCCCACCCGTACCGTCTGATCGCCCATAACGGCGAGATCAACACGGTGAAAGGCAACTTCAACTGGATGCGCGCGCGCGAAGGCGTGATGAAGTCGGCCGTGCTGGGCGACGACCTGCAAAAACTGTTCCCGCTGATCTATGAAGGCCAGTCCGACACGGCGTGCTTCGACAATGCGCTGGAACTGCTGCTGATGGCCGGCTATCCGATCGCCCAGGCGATGATGATGATGATTCCGGAAGCGTGGGAAAACCACACGACCATGGATGACAACCGCCGCGCCTTCTATGAATACCACGCGGCCATGATGGAACCGTGGGACGGCCCCGCCGCCATGGCGTTCACGGACGGCCGCCACATCGGCGGCACCCTGGACCGCAACGGCTTGCGCCCGGCCCGCTACATCGTCACGGACGACGACCTGGTGGTGATGGCGTCGGAATCGGGCGTGCTGCCGATTCCCGAGTCGAAGATCATCCAGAAATGGCGCTTGCAGCCTGGCAAGATGTTCCTGATCGACCTGGAAGCGGGCCGCATCATCGACGACCAGGAACTGAAAAACACCTACGCCAACGCCAAGCCGTATAAAGCGTGGATCAACTCGGTGCGCATCAAGCTCGACGAGATCAAGCTGGCCGAAGGACAGGCGAAACAGGACCGCGCCCAGGGCGAAAAAGAGCAGCCATCGCTGCTGGACCGTCAGCAGGCGTTCGGCTACACGCAGGAAGACTTGAAATTCCTCATGGCGCCCATGGCCGTGGCCGGCGAAGAGGCGACGGGCTCGATGGGCAATGACTCGCCGCTGGCCGTCATGTCGAACAAATTGAAGCCGCTGTATAACTACTTCAAGCAACTGTTCGCGCAAGTGACGAATCCGCCGATCGACCCGATCCGCGAAGCGATGGTGATGTCGCTCGTGTCCTTCATCGGCCCGAAACCGAACTTGCTCGATACCAACAACGTCAATCCGCCGATGCGCCTGGAAGTGGCGCAGCCCGTGCTGGGCTTTGACGACATGGCCCGCTTGCGCAACATCAGCGCCCACACGGGCGGCAAGTTCAAGTCGTACGAACTGGACATTTGCTATCCGCTGGCCTGGGGCAAGGAAGGCGTGGAAGCGTGCCTGGCCTCGCTGTGCGCGGAAGCCGTCGACGCCGTGAAATCCGGCCACAACATCCTGATCGTCTCGGACCGCGCCATTTGCGCCGACCAGGTGGCGATCCCCGCGCTGCTGGCCACCTCCACCGTGCACCAGCACCTGGTGAGCAAGGGCTTGCGCGCGTCCACCGGCCTCGTCGTGGAAACGGGCTCGGCCCGCGAAACCCACCACTTCGCCTTGCTCGCCGGCTACGGCGCGGAAGCCGTCCACCCGTATCTGGCCATGGAAACCCTGGTCGAGATGGCGCACGGCTTGCCGGGCGACTTGTCGGGCGACAAAGCCATCTACAACTACACCAAGGCAGTGGGCAAAGGCTTGATGAAAGTCATGTCGAAGATGGGCATTTCCACGTATATGTCGTACTGCGGCGCGCAAATCTTCGAAGCCATCGGCTTGAACAAGTCGCTGGTGGACAAATACTTCAAGGGCACGGCCTCGAACGTGGAAGGCATTGGCGTGTTTGAAGTGGCCGAAGAAGCGCTGCGCCTGCACGCGCTGGCCTTCGGCAACGATCCCGTGCTGGTGGACAAGCTCGACGCGGGCGGCGAATACGCATTCCGCGTGCGTGGCGAAGACCACATGTGGACGCCGGATGCGATTGCGAAATTGCAGCATTCCACGCGCAGCAACAATTTCTCCAGCTATAAAGAGTATGCGCAAATCATCAACGACCAGAGCCGTCGCCACCTGACCCTGCGCGGCTTGTTCGAATTCAAGCTCGACCCGACCAAGGCGATCCCGCTCGATGAAGTGGAACCGGCCAAGGAAATCGTCAAGCGCTTCGCCACGGGCGCCATGTCGCTCGGTTCCATCAGCACGGAAGCGCACGCGACCCTGGCCGTGGCCATGAACCGCATCGGCGGCAAGTCGAACACGGGCGAAGGCGGCGAAGATCCGAACCGCTACACGCAGGAATTGAAGGGCATCCCCATCCGCCAGGGCGACACCATGGCGTCCGTCGTGGGCGCCGAGCAGATCGTCGTCGATATTCCGCTGCAGGAAGGCGATTCCATGCGTTCGCGCATCAAGCAGGTGGCGTCGGGACGTTTCGGCGTCACGGCGGCCTACCTGAACTCGGCCGACCAGATCCAGATCAAGATGGCGCAGGGCGCGAAACCGGGCGAAGGCGGCCAGTTGCCTGGCCATAAGGTGTCCGAATACATCGCCAGCCTGCGCTTTTCCGTGCCGGGCGTGGGCTTGATTTCGCCGCCGCCGCACCACGACATCTATTCGATCGAAGACCTGGCGCAGCTGATCCATGACTTGAAGAACGCCAATCCGCGCGCCTCGATCTCCGTGAAGCTGGTGTCGGAAGTGGGTATCGGCACGGTGGCTGCCGGCGTCACGAAGGCGAAAGCCGACCACGTGGTCGTCGCCGGCCACGACGGCGGCACGGGCGCTTCGCCTCTGTCGTCCGTGAAACATGCGGGCACGCCGTGGGAGCTGGGTCTGGCAGAAACGCAACAAACGCTGGTCTTGAACGGCTTGCGCAGCCGCATCCGCGTGCAAGCCGACGGCCAGATGAAGACGGGCCGCGACGTGGTCATCGCCGCCCTGCTGGGGGCCGACGAGATCGGTTTCGCCACGGCGCCGCTGGTGGTCGAAGGCTGCATCATGATGCGCAAATGCCACTTGAACACGTGCCCGGTGGGCGTGGCCACGCAAGATCCGGTGCTGCGCGCCAAGTTCTCGGGCAAGCCCGAGTATGTCGTCAATTACTTCTTCTTCGTTGCCGAGGAAGCCCGTCAATTGATGGCGCAGCTGGGCATCCGCACGTATGACGAGCTGATCGGCCGCGTGGACTTGCTGGACAAATCCAAGGCGATTTCGCACTGGAAGGCGCAGGGGCTGGACTTCTCGTCCATCTTCTACAAGCCGGAAACCCCGGATGGCCAGGCCTGTCGCCACGTGGAGTTCCAGGACCATGCACTGGAAAAGGCGCTGGACCACAAGCTGATCGCGCAAGCGCGCGCGGCGCTGGAAAAGGGCGAGCGCGTCTCCTTCATCTCGCCCGTGCGCAACCTGAACCGCACGGTGGGCACCATGCTGTCCGGCGAAGTGGCGAAGAAATACGGCCATGCCGGCTTGCCGGACGACACCATCCACATCCAGCTGCAAGGCACGGCGGGCCAGTCGGCCTGCGCCTTCCTGGCGCACGGCATCACCATCGACCTGGTGGGCGAGGGCAACGATTACGTGGGTAAAGGTTTATCCGGCGGGCGCATCATCGTGCGGCCGAATACGGAATTCCGTGGCTGGGCCGTGGACAACATCATCATCGGCAATACGGTGCTGTACGGCGCCATTGCCGGCGAAGCCTTCTTCAATGGCGTGGCGGGCGAACGCTTTGCCGTGCGCAACTCGGGCGCCACCACGGTGGTCGAGGGCCTGGGCGACCATGGCTGCGAATACATGACGGGCGGCACGGTGGTGGTCCTGGGCAACACGGGACGCAACTTCGCGGCCGGCATGTCGGGCGGCATCGCCTATGTGTATGACCCGGCGGGCGATTTTGCCAGCAAGTGCAACACGGCCATGGTCAGCCTGGACAAGGTCGTCTCCGCGGCGGAGCAGCATCTGGACCGCGACGCCTGGCATACGCAGCACCGCGACGGCGTGCCGGAAGCGGATGAAGTCATCCTCAAGCGCCTGATCGAGCGTCACTTCAAGCACACGGGCAGCACCCGCGCCCGCGTCTTGCTGGACGACTGGGCCGCGGCGCGCGGCAAGTTCGTGAAAGTCTTCCCGAACGAATACAAGCGTGCGCTGATTGAAATGGCTGCCGATGCCGCCATGGAAGTCCAAGCCGTCGCCGCCTGAGCCAGCCAAGATCAATCGCATAGAGCAATGACAGGGAGCGGCCCGGCCGCTCCCAGCCAGCAAATACAAAGGAAACATCGTGGGTAAAATTACCGGCTTCATGGAATTCAAGCGCCAGGACGAACACTATCTGGAGCCTGCCGCGCGTCTGAAGAACTACAAGGAATTCGTGCTGCACCTGTCGGACGCGCAAGCGACCGTGCAAGGCGCGCGCTGCATGGATTGCGGCATTCCCTTCTGCACCACGGGTTGTCCCGTGAATAACATCATTCCCGACTGGAATGACCTGGTGTACCGCGGCGCTTACCGCGAAGCGCTCGACATCTTGCATTCGACCAACAACTTCCCGGAATTTACGGGCCGCATCTGCCCGGCGCCGTGCGAATCGGCCTGCACCCTGGGCATCCATGAAGATCCGGTCGGCATCAAGTCGATCGAGCACAAGATCATCGACATGGGCTGGGAGCACGGCTGGGTCACGCCGCAGCCTGCAGGCTTCAGTACCGGCAAGAAAGTGGCCATCGTCGGTTCCGGCCCTGCGGGCCTGGCGGCGGCGCAGCAGCTGGCGCGCGCCGGTCACGCCGTCACCGTGTTCGAGAAGAGCGACCGGGTCGGTGGTTTGTTGCGCTATGGCATCCCCGACTTCAAGATGGAAAAGTCGCACATCGACTTGCGCGTGAAACAGATGGAAGCCGAAGGCGTGGTGTTCCGTACCAGCGTACTGGTGGGCAAGGATTTCCCTGCCCACGTGAACAACTGGGCCAAGGAAACCATTTTCCCGGAAGACCTGGAAAAAGAATTCGACGCCGTCATCATGGCCGGCGGCGCCGAGCAGCCGCGCGACTTGCCCGTGCCGGGCCGCGAGCTGAAGGGCGTGCATTTCGCCATGGATTTCCTGCCGCTGCAAAACAAGGTCAACGCGGGCGACAAGCTCAAGGACCAGATCAAGGCCACGGGCAAGCACGTGGTGGTGATCGGCGGCGGCGACACGGGTTCCGACTGCGTCGGCACCTCGAACCGCCATGGCGCCGCCTCGGTGGCCCAGTTCGAACTGATGCCGCAGCCGCCGGAGCAGGAAAACAAGCCGCTGGTCTGGCCGTACTGGCCGACCAAGCTGCGCACCTCGTCTTCGCACGAGGAAGGCTGCGAGCGCGACTGGGCCGTGGCCACCAAGCGTTTCGAAGGCAAGGGCGGCAAGGTGGAAAAGCTGATCGCCTGCCGTGTCGAATGGAAAGACGGCAAGATGAGCGAAGTGCCGAACTCGGAATTCGAGATGAAGGCGGACCTGGTCTTCCTGGCCATGGGTTTTGTTTCCCCTGTACAACAGGTGCTGGAAGCGTTCGGCGTCGACACGGATGCGCGCGGCAATGTCAAGGCGACAACAGACGGCGCCGGCTGCTACCAGACCTCGGTGGCCAAGGTGTTTGCCGCCGGCGACATGCGCCGTGGCCAGTCGCTGGTGGTGTGGGCCATCCGCGAAGGGCGCCAGTGCGCGCGCGCCGTCGATGAGTTCCTGATGGGGGCTTCCCTGCTGCCGCGCTAAAATTAACGAGCAATTGGTCGTTTTTTTGCCAGGGCCACGGCGCGGAATGCGGCGTGGCCCTTGTTATTTTTACTTGTCAAGTCAACAGCTGTGAACATCGCCGGACAGGGACGCGATGTGCGGACCAAATTTCCACTACAATATCTGACTTTCGATTCATTAGTGTTGTATTCTTCCCCTTTACGGGGCTGTCCCGAGGGGTGTCTCAGCAGAGGTTGGCGTTTCTGCACTACAATACGCCATTAAAATAGTGAGCTTCGTCGTGCCAAATCTTGTTGAGATCCGTGATTTACACTTTGCCTATGGAGAACGTTCGATTTTATCGGGCCTTCAAATGGATTTCCCACGTGGAAAAGTTGTGGCCGTCATGGGTGGCTCCGGCAGTGGCAAGACGACCGTATTGCGCCTGATCGGCGGGCAGCTGCGTCCCAGTTCCGGTTCCGTGAATGTCGACGGCCAGATCGTGCATACGCTGGGGACCGATGAGCTGTATCAGCTGCGCCGCAAGATGGGCATGCTGTTCCAGCACGGCGCGTTGTTTACGGACTTGACGGCGTTCGAGAACGTGGCGTTCCCCCTGCGCGAACACACGGATTTGAATGAAGAGCTGATCCGCACCCTGGTGCTGATGAAGCTGCACGCCGTGGGACTGCGCAATGCGGCGCAACTGAAGCCGGCCGAGATCTCGGGCGGCATGGGCCGCCGCGTCGCGCTGGCGCGCGCCATCGCGCTCGACCCCGAACTGATCATGTACGACGAGCCGTTCGCCGGCCTGGACCCGATTTCCATGGGCGTGACGGCGAATTTGATCCGCAATCTGAACGATGCGCTGGGCTCCACGTCTATCCTGGTATCGCACGATGTGAAGGAGTGTTTCGCCATCGCTGATTATGTCTATTTTCTGTCATCGGGCAAGATTGTGGCGCACGGCACGCCGGCCGAGATGGCCGTGTCGACGCATCCGTACGTCAAGCAGTTCGTCAATGCCGAGGCCGATGGCCCCGTACCGTTCCATTACCCGGGCAAGTCGCTGGCCGACGACCTGGGCTTGCAGGCGGGGGGCGGCCGATGATCGCGCGTTTCCTGGCGGCGATCGGAGCATGGTTGCGCAATTCGGTACAAGACCTCGGCTTTGCCGTGCGCTCGTTTTTCATCATCATCGCCTCGTCGGGCGGCCTGTGGCGCCGTCCGCGCCTGGTGATTGAGCAACTGTTCTTTATCGGTAACCGCTCCTTGGTGATTACCGCCGTCTCCGGCCTGTTTGTCGGCATGGTGCTGGGTTTGCAAGGCTATTACACGCTGACTACGTATGGCGCCGAGCAGTCGCTGGGCTTGCTGGTGGCGCTGTCGCTGACGCGCGAACTGGGCCCCGTCGTCACGGCGCTGCTGTTTGCCGGCCGCGCCGGCACCTCGCTGACGGCGGAAATCGGCCTGATGAAGGCGGGCGAGCAATTGTCGGCCATGGAAATGATGGCCGTGAACCCGATCCAGCGCGTGCTGGCGCCCCGTTTCTGGGCCGGCGTGATCGCCATGCCTATCCTGGGCGCCATCTTCACGGCCGTCGGCATCATCGGCAGCTACCTGGTCGGCGTGGTGCTGATCGGCGTCGATGAAGGCTCGTTCTGGTCGCAGATGCAGGGCGGCGTGGATGTCTGGAAAGAAGTGGGCAATGGCACCATCAAGAGCCTGGTGTTCGGTATTGCGGTGACCTTCATCGCGCTGTTCCAGGGGTACCAGGCACAGCCGACGCCGGAAGACGTGTCCGGCGCCACCACGCGCACGGTGGTCATTTCATCGTTGATGGTGTGGTGGCTCGATTTCATGATGACGGCGTTGATGTTTAGCAAGTAATTGCCAATCAGCGACAAAACAGCGGGCCTGGGCAAGATGTTGCGCAGGCGGCAGCAAGTAAAAATTATTTAGGATTGTTTATGCAACGTAAATCTTTGGATGTCTGGGTCGGCTTGTTCGTCTTGCTGGGTGTGGCGGCATTGATGTTTCTGGCGCTCAAGGCCGGCAATATGAGCTCGCTGTCTTTCAGCAAGACGTATACCATTAGTGCCAAGTTCGACAATATTGGCGGCCTCAAGCCGCAGGCGCCCGTCAAGGGCGCTGGCGTGGTGGTGGGGCGCGTGGCGGAGATCCGCTTTGACGACAAGACGTATCAGGCGCTGGTGAAACTCGACATCGAAGATGGCTACAAATTTCCGAAAGACAGCTCGGCCAAGATTTTGACGGCCGGTTTGCTGGGTGAGCAATATATCGGCCTGGAAGCAGGCGGCGATCTGGCGAACCTGGCGGAGGGCGACAAGATTGCCCGTACTCAATCGGCCACAGTGCTGGAAGACCTGATCAATCAGTTCATCTACAGCAAGGCAGCGGAAGGAAAGGACAGCAAATGAGCGAGTCGACCAAACAATCCCAAGGCAGCCTGGCGCGTATCGGCCTGGCCCTGGCCATCGCCGCCAGCGTGAGCGCTTGCGCCACCGGCACCAATCCGCGCGACCCGCTCGAGGGTTACAACCGCGCCATGTTCAAGTTCAACGACACCGTCGACCAGGTGGCCCTGAAACCGGTCGCCACGGCTTACAAGACCGTCACGCCATCGTTCGTGCAAACGGGCGTGGGCAATTTCTTCGGCAACTTGTCCGATGTGTGGAGCGCCGTGAACAACTTGCTGCAAGGCAAGGGTGAGGCGGGCTTGCAAGACGTCGTGCGCGTCAGCATGAACTCGACCTTCGGCATCTTCGGCCTGATCGACATCGCGTCGCAGGCGGGCATTCCGAAGCATAACGAAGACTTTGGCCAGACCCTGGGCTGGTATGGCGTCCAGCCTGGTCCGTACGTGATGCTGCCGCTGCTGGGCCCATCGACCGTGCGCGACACGGTGGCCCTGCCGCTCGATATCACGGGCGACCCATGGCGCTACAAGGAGCCTGTCTCGGTGCGCAATATCGGCACGGTGACGCGCGTCGTCGACAAGCGCGCCGCGCTGCTCGACGCGACCAACCTGATGGAAGCGGCCGCACTGGACCGTTATGAATTCATCCGCGACGGCTTCCTGCAGGCGCGCGAAAGCAAGGTTTTCGATGGCGATACGGACCGCCGCGACCGCAAAGTGCCAAAAAACGACACCAGCGATTACGAGCCGGCCTATGAGGCGCAACCGCAGCCTGTCCCAGCGGAAACGCCGCCTGCGACGGCCGCGGCCGATGTGGCGCCGGCGGACCTCGTAACATCTGGTAGCAATACCGTGGCTTCCCAGGCTAGGCCTCAGGAGTAAACTGCGGTCAAGAAACACCACGGCTGCGATCGACGCCAGCCGGTGCATAGCAACACCATGAAAGGTAGAACCATGAAATTGATGAAACAACTGCTGGCGATGGCCACCATCGCCTTTGCCACCGCCGCCCAGGCCGCTCCCGCCGTGGAAGCGCCGGACGTCTTGGTCAAACGCATCAGCCAGGACGTGATCGAGACGGCCAAGAACGACAAGGCCATCCAGGCTGGCGATATCAAGCGCGTCACCGAATTGGTGGAAAGCAAGATCCTGCCGTACGTGGATTTCCAGCGCATGACGGCCCTGGCCGCCGGCCGCTTCTGGCGCGACGCCACGCCGGACCAGCAAAAGCAGCTGTCCAGCGAATTCCGTACCCTGCTGATCTACACGTATTCGGGCGCCCTGTCGCAGATCAAGAACGAAACCGTGGAATTCAAGCCGCTGCGCGCCGACCCGGCCGACACGGAAGTGGAAGTGCGCTCGCAGGTGAACGTGGCGCGCGGCGAACCCGTGCCCCTGAACTACCGCGTGGCGAAAACCCCATCCGGCTGGAAGATCTATGACATCAACGTGCTGGGCGCGTGGCTGGTGGAAACGTACAAAAGCAGCTTCGCCAGCGAGATCAGCAAGGGCGGCATCGATGGCCTGATCAAGACCTTGCAGGCAAAAAACAAGGCCCTGGCCAGCCGTCCCGCTGCCAAAGCCAAATAATCGGCTATCATATAGCTCCTGACCCAGCTCCAGACCAGCGCAGCCCGACGCCATGCCCGACTCTCTCGACACCTTGCAGTCCCTGACTTCCCTGACCGTGCACAATGCCACTTCGGCATTGGAGCAGGGTCTGGACGCCATCCGCTCGGGTCAGACGAAGTTTGACTTGCGCAACGTCAAAGCCGTCGATTCGGCCGCCGTCTCCGTCATGCTGACGTGGCAGCGCGCCGCGCAGGATGCCGGCGGCGTGCTGGAGCTGAAAAACCTGCCGGACAACCTGAAAAACCTCACCAAGCTGTATGGCGTCTGCTCGCTCGTTTCGAGCACGTTGACGACCGACGACTGCGCCAGCGCCGGCGGCCACGCCGAACGCAGCCCGTCCGACCTGCATCATCATTGATCCTGTCCCACTCCCCGCATCAGCAGTAGGTTTCAAGCCGGCAGGCCAGCAGCGCCGTCGGATTGATCTCCAAGTGTTCCACGAAGTTTCCAACTATAATTGACTGTTGCGCCACCCTCTGCGGAAGGGGCGCCCTGCACCGGCCAGCCGGCCTGCATTGCACCGGCAACTGGCGCATCACACCAGACGCATTACACTTGAAACAAGCACATGACCGCAATTCAAATAACGAATGTAGAAAAGAGCTATAAATCGCTCAAGGCGCTGGGCGGCGTGTCGCTGGCCATCGAGGAAGGCGAGTTTTTCGGCCTGCTCGGCCCGAATGGCGCCGGCAAGACCACCCTCATTTCCATCATCGCCGGCCTGATACGCCCCGACGCGGGCACCGTCAAGATCCATGGCCACGACGTGGTCACGGACTTCCGCAATGCGCGCCGCAACCTGGGCGTGGTGCCGCAGGAACTGGTATTTGACCCGTTTTTCACGGTGCGTGAAACCCTGCGCCTGCAGTCCGGCTATTTCGGCTTGCCGAACAACGACAAGTGGATCGACGAGGTCATGGAAAACCTCGACCTGACCGGCAAGGCCGATACGAACATGCGCGCCCTGTCCGGCGGCATGAAGCGCCGCGTGCTCGTGGCCCAGGCGCTGGTGCACAAGCCGCCCGTCATCGTGCTCGATGAGCCGACGGCCGGCGTCGACGTGGAACTGCGCCAGACCCTGTGGAAGTTCATCTCGCGCCTGAACCGCGAAGGCGGCCACACGGTCGTGCTGACCACGCACTACCTGGAAGAGGCGCAAGCCATGTGCCAGCGCGTGGCCATGCTGAAGACGGGCAAGGTGGTGGCGCTCGACACCATGTCGGCCCTGATCCGCCGCATCGCCGGCTCGCAGCTGCAGGTCCACCTCAAGAATGGCAGCCTGCCGGCCGACCTGCAGCACCTGGTGCTGCACCCGGAAGAACAACAGGCGCCGAACAAGTTCAGCCTGCGCGTCAACGAATACAGCGAAGTCGAAAAAATCCTCGCCCGCCTGCGCGAGGCGGGCGCCGAGATCGATGAAATGCAATTGCAACAAGCCGACCTGGAAGATATCTTCTTGCAGATCATGGATAAAGGTACCGTATGATTTCGACAGGATTTCGCACCCTCGTCTACAAAGAGACGCTGCGCTTCTGGAAAGTGGCGACGCAAACCGTGGCCGCGCCCGTGCTCACGTCGATGCTGTACCTGCTGGTGTTCGGCCATGTGCTCGACGGCCGCGTGGAGCCGAGCCCCGGCGTCAGCTACACGGCCTTTTTGATTCCCGGCCTGGTGATGATGAGCGTGCTGCAAAACGCGTTCGCCAATTCCTCGTCCTCGCTGATCCAGTCGAAGATCACGGGCAACCTGGTGTTCGTGCTGCTCACGCCTTTGTCGCACTGGGAAATCTTCTCGGCGTATGTACTCGCTTCCGTCGCGCGCGGCCTGGCCGTGGGCTTTGGCGTGTTTGCCATCACGTGCTGGTTCGCCGACCTGTCGTTTGTCGCGCCGCTGTGGATCGTCGTCTTCGCCTTTTTGGGCGCCGCCATGCTGGGCACCATGGGCTTGATCGCCGGCATCTGGGCCGAGAAATTCGACCAGCTGGCCGCCTTCCAGAACTTCCTGATCATGCCGGCCACCTTCTTGTCGGGCGTGTTCTATTCGATCCACTCGCTGCCGCCGTTCTGGCAGACGGTATCGCATCTGAACCCCTTCTTTTACATGATCGACGGTTTCCGCTACGGCTTCTTCGGCGTGTCCGACGTCAGCCCGTGGCTTAGCGTGTCCATCGTCGCCGGCTTTCTCGTGATCCTGGCGCTGGCGTCGATCCGCCTGCTGAAGAGCGGCTATCGTTTGCGACATTGATTACGACACTCATTGCGCCGTTGATTGCGGCACATCACATCACTACATTATTCAATATCAAGGACTTATCGTGACCACCACTCCAGAACTGATCCACGGCTATCTGTCGGCCGGCCTCGAATGCACGCACCTCGAAGTGGAGGGCGATGGCCAGCACTTCCAGGCCGTGATCGTTTCGCCCGCGTTTGCCGGCAAACGCCTGATCGCCCGCCACCAGATCGTCTACGCGGCGCTGGGCGACCGCATGCGCGAAGAAATCCACGCGCTGTCGATGAAAACCCTGACACCTGAAGAATTCCAAGGATAAGCACATGGACAAGCTCCTCATCAACGGCGGCAACCGCCTGAACGGCGACATCGCCATCTCCGGCGCGAAAAACGCCGCCCTGCCCATCCTGTGCGCCGGTCTGCTGACCGCGGGCGACCTGGACCTGACGAACGTGCCGCACCTGCACGACGTGGCCACCATGTTGAAGCTGCTGGGCCAGACGGGCCTGAAAGTGCAGCAGGACGGCGACCGCGTGGTTCTCAACGGCAGCGCCATCGACACCCTGGAAGCGCCGTATGAACTGGTGAAAACCATGCGCGCCTCGATCCTCGTGCTGGGCCCCTTGCTGGCGCGCTTCGGCGAAGCCAAGGTCTCGCTGCCGGGCGGCTGCGCCATCGGTTCGCGCCCCGTCGATCAGCACATCAAGGGTCTGGAAGCGCTGGGCGCCGAGATCCGCATCGAAGCGGGCTACATCTACGCCAAGTGCGCCAAGCTGAAAGGCGCGCGCATCGTCACCGACATGATCACCGTCACCGGCACCGAGAACCTGCTGATGGCCGCGACCCTGGCCGAAGGCGAGACCATCCTGGAAAACGCCGCCTGCGAACCGGAAGTGACCGACCTGGCGCACCTGCTGGTGGCCATGGGCGCGAAGATCGACGGCATCGGCACCAGCCGCCTGGTGATCCAGGGCGTCGATGCCCTGCACGGCGCCTCGCACGCGGTGATCGCCGACCGTATCGAAACGGGCACCTTCCTGTGCGCCGTGGCGGCCACCGGCGGCGATATCACCCTGCGCAACGTGCGCACCGATATCCTCGACGCGGCGCTCGACAAGCTGCGCGCCATGGGCCTGACGATGACCTTCGGCGCCGACTGGATCCGCGCCGAGATGTCGGCCCGTCCGAACCCCGTCAGCTTCCGCACCACGGAGTACCCGGGCTTCCCGACCGACATGCAGGCGCAGTTCATGGCCGTCAACACCATCGCGAATGGCGCCAGCCGCGTCACCGAGACGATTTTCGAGAACCGCTTCATGCACGTGCAGGAAATGAACCGCCTGGGCGCCGACATCACCATCGAGGGCAACACGGCCATCATCGCCGGCGTCAAGCAGCTGCGCGGCGCGCCCGTGATGGCGACCGACCTGCGCGCCTCGGCGTCGCTGGTGATCGCGGCCCTGGCCGCCGATGGCGAAACCCTGATCGACCGCATCTATCACCTCGACCGCGGCTACGACCGCATGGAAGTGAAATTGTCGGCCGTCGGCGCGAACATCGTACGCATTAAATAACAAGGAACGAGCATGAACGGATCGAACACGGGCGACAATTCGCAGCTGATACTGGCGCTCTCGAAAGGCCGCATTTTTGAGGACACCATGCCGCTGCTGGAAGCGGCCGGCATCAAGGTACTGGAAAACCCGGAGACCTCGCGCAAGCTGATTTTGGCCACCAACGATCCGAACGTGCGCGTCATCATCGTGCGCGCCAGCGATGTGCCGACCTACGTGCAGTACGGCGCGGCCGATTTCGGCGTGGCGGGCAAGGACGTCCTGCTCGAGCACGGCGGCGAAGGCCTGTACCAGCCGATCGACCTGAATATCGCCTCTTGCCGCATGTCGGTGGCGGTGCAGGCCGGTTTTGACTACGAAAAGGCCGTGCACCAGGGCGCGCGCCTGCGCGTGGCCACCAAGTTCGTGCACACGGCGCGCGAGCATTTCGCCGCCAAGGGCGTGCACGTCGACCTGATCAAGCTGTATGGCTCGATGGAGCTGGCGCCCCTGGTCGGCCTGTCGGACGCCATCGTCGACCTGGTCAGCACGGGCAGCACTTTGCGCGCGAACAACCTCGTCGAGGTCGAGCACATCATGGAAATTTCGTCGCGCCTGGTGGTCAACCAGGCTGCGCTCAAGCTCAAGCGCGAGCGCTTGCAGCCGATCATCGAGGCGTTTGAACGCGCTTCGCAAGCCTAGATACCTTCAGTAGCAGAAAGCCGATTATGCCGATACAGATACGCAAGCTCGATTCAAGCCAGGACGGTTTCCAACAATCGCTCGATACGCTGCTGGCGTTCGAGGCGGGCACCGATGCAGCGATTGAAACGTCGGTCGCAAAAATCCTGGCCGATGTGAAAACGCGCGGCGATGCCGCCGTACTGGAATACACCAACCGTTTCGACCGCATCCCGCATGGCGGCGCGGCGGAAATGGCGGCGTTTGATATTTCGCAAGCCGAATTGCAGGCAGCCTTGAACGGCTTGCCGTCGGCCCAGCGCGAGGCGCTGCAGATCGCCGCGCAGCGCATCCGCGCCTTCCACGAACGCCAGCGTGAGGAATTGCGCGGCTTTACCTACACCGAGCCCGATGGCACGGTGCTGGGTCAGAAGATCACGCCGCTGGACCGGGTCGGCATCTACGTCCCGGGCGGCAAGGCCGCCTACCCGTCGTCCGTGCTGATGAACGCCATTCCCGCGCACGTGGCGGGCGTGGGCGAAATCATCATGGTCGTGCCGACGCCCGATGGCGTGAAAAACCAGATGGTGCTGGCCGCCGCCGCGATTGCCGGCGTGACGCGCGTGATCACCATCGGCGGCGCACAAGCCGTCGGCGCGCTGGCCTACGGCACGCAGACGATTGCCGCCGTGGACAAGATCGTCGGTCCCGGCAACGCCTACGTGGCTGCCGCCAAGCGCCGCGTGTTCGGCATCGTCGGCATCGACATGATCGCCGGACCGTCGGAAATCCTCGTGCTGTGCGACGGCACGACGGACCCCGACTGGGTCGCGATGGACCTGTTTTCGCAGGCCGAGCACGACGAGCTGGCGCAAGCGATTCTGCTGTGCCCCGACGCCGATTACATCGCGCAAGTCGAGGAGAGCATCGCCAAGCTGCTGCCGACGATGCCGCGCCAGGCCACCATCAGCACGTCGCTGGCCGACCGCGGAGCGCTGATCAAGGTGCGCAGCATGGCAGAAGCGTGCGAGATCGCCAACAGCATCGCCGCGGAACACCTGGAAATCTCGGCGGAAAACCCGCAGCAGTGGGCTGAGCAGATCCGCCACGCGGGCGCCATGTTCCTGGGCCGCTTTTCGTCCGAATCGCTGGGCGACTATTGCTGCGGCCCCAATCACGTGCTGCCGACCTCGCGCACGGCGCGCTTTTCGTCGCCGCTGGGCGTGTACGACTTCCAGAAGCGCTCGTCCATCATTCACGTCAGTGAAGCGGGTGCGCAAACCCTGGGCCGTGTCGCCGCTACCCTGGCGTATGGCGAAGGCTTGCAGGCGCACGCGCGCAGCGCCGAACTGCGTCTGAAGCCGCAGCCATGACGAATATGGCGGAGCAGCCGGACTGGGTCAACCGGGTCTATTGCGAAGATGCGCTGGCGGGGCTGGCGCGCATTCCCGATGGCTCGGTGGACCTGATCCTGACGGATCCGCCGTACAACCTGGGCAAGGATTACGGCAATGCCTCGGACCAGCAGTCGGTGGCCGACTACCTGCGCTGGACGGAGCAGTGGATCGATGCGGCGCTGCCCAAGCTGAAAGCTAACGGCAGCCTGTATATCTTCCTCACCTGGCGCTATTCGCCGGAGATCTTCGTCATGCTGAAACAGCGCATGGCGATGATGAATGAAATCATCTGGGACCGCCGCGTGCCGTCCATGGGCGGCAGCGTGCGCAGCTTTTCATCGGTGCACGACACCATCGGCTTCTTCGTCAAGCGCAAGGATTACTACTTCGACCTTGACGCGGTGCGCATCGCCTACGACGCGGCCACCAAGAAAGCCCGTTCGCGCTCGATCTTCATCGGCGCCAAATGGCTGGAAGTGGGCTACAACCCGAAAGACTTGTGGAGCGTGTCGCGCCTGCACAAGGAACACCCGGAACGGGCCGACCACCCGACGCAAAAGCCGCTCGAAATCATCGAGCGCATGCTCAAGGCGTCGTGCCCGCCCGGCGGCGTGGTGCTCGACCTGTTCATGGGCAGCGGCACCACGGCCCTGGCAGCGAAGCGCTGCGGGCGCGATTTCGTCGGCTTTGAGTTGAATCCCGATTACTGCGCCATCATCGAACAGCGATTGGCGGCGCTGGCACAGGAGCTGGCCGAACCGGCCGCGCCGCAGGCGGAAAAGAAGAAGGCGCCGGCCAAGCGCCGCGCCGCCGCCGCCGTGCCCAAGGCCGCCAAGGCGGCCAGTAAAAAACCGGCTGCCGTGAAAAAACCGCCCGCCGCGAAAAAAGCGCCGGCCCGCAAGGCGCGCAGCGCCGCCGTGCCGGAAGACGTCGTCATTTAGTCTCCATTTAATTCCATCAGGAGTGTTTGCAGCATGTCTTTCCTCGATCAGTTAATCAGCAACACCGTGCGGTCCGATGTGCGGGCCGTCAAAAGCTATCAGGTAGCCGATGCCAGCGGTTACATCAAACTTGATGCGATGGAAAATCCGTATCCGCTGCCGGCGCAGCTGCGCGAAGAGCTGGGCGCGCGCCTGGCCGGCGTGGCGCTGAACCGCTATCCGCCGTCGTACGCCAGCCTGCAGGCGGCCATCTGCGCCAAGCTGGGCGTGCCCGCCGGCTTCGACGTCATGCTGGGCAACGGCTCCGATGAGCTCATTTCCATCCTGGCCATGGCGTGCGCCCATCAGGAGCCGGGCAAGCGCGCCGTGCTGCTGGCGCCCGTGCCGGCCTTCGTCATGTATGCGCGCTCGGCGCAGTTTGCCGGCATGGATTTCGTCGGCGTGCCCCTGCAGGCCGACTTCAGCCTGGATATGCCGGCCATGCTGGCGGCGATCGAACAGCATCGCCCGGCGCTGGTGTTCCTCGCCTATCCGAACAACCCGACGGGCAACCTGTTTGCCAGCGCCGACATCGAACGCATCCTGGCCGCCCTGGGCGACACGGGCATCGCCGTCGTCGACGAAGCGTATGAGCCGTTCGCGCAGCACAGCTTCATGGGCCGCTTGCCCGAGTTCGAGAACCTGGTGGTGATGCGCACCGTGTCGAAACTGGGCCTGGCCGGCATCCGCCTCGGCTACATGTCGGCCGCGCCGGCCCTGCTGGCGCAATTTGAAAAAGTGCGCCCGCCGTATAACGTGAATGTGCTGACGCAGACGGCGGCCGAATTCGCGCTCGAACACCTCGATGTGTTGAATGCCCAGGCGGATCTGCTCAACAGCGCGCGCGATACGCTGGCGCTGCGCCTGGCGGAGCTGCCGGGTGTGACCGTGTTTCCCTCGAAGGCAAATTTTCTTCTGATTCGTGTGGCTGATTCCGACGATGTTTGCGCAAAACTGCTTGCCCGCAGGGTTTTAATTAAAAATATGAGTAAAATGCATGCTGCGCTGGCCAATTGCCTGCGCATCAGCGTCAGCACCCCGGAAGAGAATTCCCTTTTTTACGATGCCTTCAAGGCATCCCTCGTTTAGCCTATCGCCAGAGCCTCCCATGAACCGCACCGCAGAAATCACGCGCAACACCAATGAGACGCAAGTTCGCGTCGCCCTCAACCTCGATGGCACGGGCCAGCAAAAGCTCAATACCGGCGTGCCCTTCCTCGACCATATGCTGGACCAGATCGCCCGCCACGGCTTGATCGACCTGGATATCGAAGCGACGGGCGACGTGCATATCGACAACCACCATACGGTGGAAGACGTGGGCATCACCCTGGGCATGGCCGTGGCCAAGGCTATCGGCGACAAGAAGGGCATCCGCCGCTACGGTCATGCGTATGTGCCGCTGGACGAGGCGCTGTCGCGCGTGGTGCTCGATTTCTCGGGCCGCCCGGGCATCGAATACCACATCCCGTTTACGCGCGCCATGATCGCCGGCTTCGACGTCGACCTGACGCTGGAATTTTTCCGCGGCTTCGTCAACCATGCGGGCGTGACATTGCATATCGACAACTTGCGCGGCACGAATGCCCACCATCAATGCGAAACCGTGTTCAAGGCCTTTGGCCGCGCGCTGCGCATGGCTGCCGAGCTCGACGAGCGCGCGGCCGGCATCATTCCATCGACCAAGGGCAGCCTGTAAGCGCCGCTCTCGCTATATTGTAGATTCCGGGATCAAACATGAATAAAATTGTGGTGGTGGATTACGGCATGGGCAATCTGCGCTCGGTGGCGCAGGCCCTGCGCGCCGTGGCGCCGGAAGCCGACGTGCGCATTTCCGGATTGGCGCAAGACATCGACAGCGCCGACCGCATCGTCTTGCCGGGCCAGGGCGCCATGCCCGACTGCATGCGCAGCCTGCGCGAATCGGGCGTGCTCGAAGCGCTGCTGCGCGCTGCCGACAGCAAGCCCGTGCTGGGCGTGTGCATCGGCGAGCAAATGTTGTTCGACGGCAGCGAAGAGGGCGATGCGGCCGGTCTGGGCTTGCTGCCAGGCAAAGTCGTGCGCTTCCAGCTCGACGGCCAGGTGCAGGAAGACGGCTCGCGCTTCAAGGTGCCGCAAATGGGCTGGAACCAAGTACGGCAAACGGCGTCCCATGTCATGTGGGATGGTATCGCCGACAACGCCTATTTTTACTTTGTGCACAGCTATTTTGCTCAACCTCAAGAAGCGGCGCACACGGTGGGCGAGACTGTCTATGGCGCGCCGTTTGCTTGTGCCGTCGCCCGTGATAATATTTTCGCGACACAGTTTCACCCTGAAAAAAGCGCTGCCGCTGGCTTGCAGCTGTACAAGAACTTCGTTCACTGGCAACCTTAACGTTAGCTATCCGGCTTTTTTTCCGCCCCTCACCCACTCTAAATCACACTGACCATGCTGCTCATTCCCGCCATCGACCTGAAAGACGGTCACTGCGTACGCCTGAAACAAGGCGATATGGAACTTGCCACCGTATTTTCCGAAGACCCGGCCGAGATGGCCCGCCATTGGCTGATGCAAGGCGCGCGCCGGCTGCACCTGGTCGACCTGAACGGCGCCTTTGCCGGCAAGCCGAAGAACGAAGGCGCCGTGAAGGCCATCCTGAAGGCCGTGCAAGATTTCGCCGTGGAAAATGACATCGAGGAAATCCCCGTGCAGCTGGGCGGCGGCATCCGCGACCTCGACACCATCGAGCGCTACCTCGACGCCGGCATCACCTACATCATCATCGGCACGGCGGCCGTGAAAAGCCCCGGCTTCCTGCACGACGCCTGCGGTGCCTTCCCGGGCCACATCATCGTCGGCCTCGACGCCAAAGATGGCAAAGTGGCAACGGATGGCTGGAGCAAGATGTCGGGCCACGAAGTGATCGACCTGGCGAAAAAATTCGAAGCCTACGGCGTCGAATCGATCATCTACACGGACATCGGCCGCGACGGCATGATGGGCGGCATTAATATCGAGGCCACCGTCAAGCTGGCGCAAGCCGTCAAGATCCCCGTCATCGCTTCGGGCGGCCTGCACAATATCGGCGACGTGGAAGCGCTGTGCGCGGTCCAGGCCGAAGGCATCGAAGGCGTGATCTGCGGCCGTTCCATCTATGAAGGCACGATCGACCTGGCGCAGGCGCAGGAACGCGCCGACGAACTGACCGACGCCGCCGTTTAAGCCAGCCTGGCCGGGGTGTGCGCGTGCATGCCCTGGCCTGGCGACAATCTGGATACCATCATGCTTGCAAAACGTATCATCCCCTGCCTCGACGTGACCAATGGCCGCGTTGTCAAAGGCGTCAATTTCACGGAATTGCGCGACGCCGGCGACCCGGTGGAAATTGCCCGCCGTTATGACGAGCAGGGCGCCGATGAAATCACTTTCCTCGACATTACCGCCTCGAGCGACAACCGCGGCCTGATCTTCGACATCATCGAAGCCGTGGCGTCGCAAGTGTTCATTCCGCTGACCGTGGGCGGCGGCGTGCGCGTGGTGGAAGACGTGCGCCGGCTGCTCAACGCGGGCGCCGACAAGGTCAGCATCAACACCTCGGCCGTGACGAATCCCCAACTCGTGTACGAGGCGTCGCAAAAGCATGGCTCGCAATGTATCGTCGTCGCCATCGACGCCAAGCAAGTGTCGCCCGGTAAGTGGGAAGTGTTTACCCATGGCGGGCGCACCGCCACGGGCCTGGACGCCTTTGAGTGGGCGCGTAAAATGGAAAGCCTGGGCGCCGGCGAAATCTTGCTCACCAGCATGGACCGCGACGGCACCAAGGTGGGCTTCGACCTGGGCCTGACGCGCGGCGTGTCCGACGCCGTCAGCATCCCCGTCATCGCCTCGGGCGGCGTGGGCGGCTTGCAAGACCTGGTCGATGGTATCAAGGTGGGCCGCGCGGACGCCGTGCTGGCCGCCAGCATCTTCCACTATGGCCAGCACACGGTGCAGGAAGCCAAGCAGTTCATGGCGCAGCAGGGCATTCCCATGCGCCTGGCGTAAACAAAATAGTACCCAGGATACAGAACATGCAAAACGGAACCATCGTAGCAAGCAATGCCAAGTGGCTGAAAAAGGTCAAATGGGACGAGCACGGCCTGGTGCCCGTGATCGCGCAGGAAGCGGGCAGCAATGACGTGCTGATGTTCGCCTGGATGAACCGCGACGCGCTGGCGCGCACGGTGGAACTGGGCGAAGCCGTGTACTGGAGCCGTTCGCGCAAGAAACTGTGGCACAAGGGCGAAGAGTCCGGCCACACGCAAAAGGTGCTGGAGATCCGCCTCGATTGCGATGAAGACGTGGTCTTGCTGAAAATCGAACAAGCCGGCGGCATCGCCTGCCATACGGGCCGCCATTCGTGCTTCTTCCAGAAATTCGAAGGCGACGAAAAAACGGGCGAATGGCAAGTCACCGACCCCGTCCTGAAAGACCCCGAGACGATTTACGCGGAAAGCAAGAGCAAATGAGTGAAACGTTAAAACGCCTGGCCGCCGTGATCGAATCGCGCAAGCTGGCCAACGGCGGCGACCCCGCCACCTCCTATGTCGCGCGCCTGTTTGCCAAGGGCGATGACGCCATCCTGAAAAAAATCGGCGAAGAAGCGACGGAAACGGTGATGGCCGCCAAGGATGCGCGCCGCGACAACGACCCGTCGAAGGTCCTGTACGAATGCGCCGACCTGTGGTTTCACAGTCTGGTGATGCTGGCGCAGTTCGACCTGACGCCGCAGCAGGTGCTCGACGAGCTGGCGCGCCGCGAAGGCCTGTCCGGCCTGGAAGAAAAGGCGGCACGCAAGGATGAGCTGCGCGACGCCGGCGAAACAGACAAACACTGACCTACTGGAGCGTGCGTGGATAACTGTATTTTTTGCAAGATTGCTGCAAAACAAATTCCCTCGACCATCGTGTATGAAGACGAGGACTTGCTGGCCTTCAAGGACATCAACCCGGCCGCCCCCGTGCATCTGCTGCTGATCCCGAAGCGCCACGTGGCCAGCCTGTCGGACTGCGATGACAGCCATACGGAGATGCTGGGCAAGCTGCTGCGCCTGGCGCCGAAGCTCGCTGCCGAGTTCGGCTGCGCCGTCACGTATGACGCCGATGGCGCGCCTGCCGGGGGCTTCAAGACCATGATCAACAGCGGCCCGAACGGCGGGCAAGAGGTGTATCACCTGCACATGCATGTGTACGGCGGTCCCCGCCCCTGGCGCGGTCAACACTGATTTCGCTGCGCGCCGGGTTCGCGTGTATACTACCGGCATTGGTCGACGCTATTCGGGCACCGTCCCGCAAGGAGAATGTGATGGGTTCATTGAGTATTTGGCACTGGGTGATCGTTCTGGTCATTGTGATGCTGGTCTTCGGCACCAAGAAACTGGGCAATATCGGCGGTGATATCGGCAAGGCCGTCAAAGGCTTCAAGGATGGCGTCAAGGGCGAAGATGACGCCCCGGCAGCCAACACCCCTCCTGTTGCGCCATCGCAAGTGGCCGACAAAAGCACCATCGACGTCGAAACGAAAGAGAAAAGCAAGTTCTGATAGCGTGGCGGGGCGCTTGCCTCGTCCGGTAACAGCCCTTGTCCGCTTATGATCGATCTCGGTCTCTCTAAAATCGCCATCATCGGCGTGGTTGCGTTGATAGTCATCGGCCCTGAAAAGTTGCCGAGAGTGGCGCGCATGGCCGGTACCCTGTATGGCCGCGCGCAACGCTATCTGAACCAGGTGAAATCCGAAGTCTCGCGCGAAATTGAAATGGAAGAGCTGAAAAACCTGCAGAAGGAAGTGCAGGATGCGGCCCATTCCGTCAAGCAAAGCGTGGAGAAATCCATGCATGGCGTGGAAAACTCGATCTCCGGCAACCTGGCCGAGGTGGAAAGCGCCTGGCGCGGCGATGCCAGTGCGTATGAGGGGCAGCACGATGCCCATGAAGCCATGCTGCGCGCGACCAACGATGACCTGGCCCGCAAGGCGCGCGAATTCCGCCGCAAGAAGCTGGTGCGCAATTCCGCCATCCCCGGCTGGTACAAGCAGCGCCATGGCGGCAAGCTGCACGTGCAGTCGGCGGCCGCCCGCGTGGCGCGCTTTCGTCCGCGCGCCAGTTCCTCCTCCTTTTACTCATGAGTAGCAAATCTCCGGTGGAAGAAACCTTTATCTCGCATCTGGTCGAGCTGCGCAACCGCCTGGTCAAGGCCTCGATCGGTATCGCCGTCGTCTGCGCCGTGCTGTTTTACTGGCCCGGGCCCTCGCATATCTACGATTTTATCGCGGCGCCGATGATCGCCTCGCTGCCGGCCGGCTCGAAAATGATCGCCACCGGCGTCATTTCGCCCTTCCTGGTGCCGATGAAAGTGACCCTGGTGATCGCCTTCATCGTCGCCTTGCCCTGGGTGCTGTACCAGATGTGGGCGTTTATCGCCCCCGGCCTGTACACGCATGAAAAGCGCCTGATCGCGCCGCTGGTCATCTCGTCGTCCCTGCTGTTCATGGCCGGCGTGGCCTTCTGCTATTTCTTTGTGTTTGGCCGCGTGTTCCACTTCATCAGCGATTTTTCGCCCTCGTCGATCGCCGTCACGCCCGATATCGAAAACTACCTCGATTTCGTCATGTCGATGTGCCTGGCCTTTGGCGCCACCTTCGAGGTACCGGTGGTGGTGGTGATCCTCGTGCGCATGGGGCTCGTTTCCATCGCGAAACTCAAGGAAGTGCGTCCCTATATCATCGTCGGCGCCTTCGTGATCGCCGCCATCGTCACGCCGCCGGACGTGGTCAGCCAGTTCTCGCTGGCCATCCCGATGTGCCTGCTGTTCGAGCTGGGCCTGCTGGTGGCGCCCATCTTCGTCAGGGCCACGCAAGCGCCGGAAGAAGCGTCCTAGACGGCCCGCAACGCGTGCCGATACGAGCCGCTGGCCTCCCTCGGGAGCCGCGGCTTTTTTATCGCCAAGAAAGTTAGTGGGTGCTTACTGCAGCATCAGCTTGCTGAGGATGCCCAGGTTGAGCAAGATCAGGGTGCTCATCATCCAGTAGACGTGTTTCATGTCCGCGCCATGGCGCAAGTCCATGCGTTCCAGGCGGGCATCGAATTTTTGCTCCAGTGCATCTATTCTGGTATCGAATTTCAGTTCCAGCGCATCCACTCTGGTATCGACCTTTTGCGCCACCAGCTTGATTTCCCCCAGCAGATTGCGCTCCATCGCCGCCAGTTCGCCATGCACGACCACGGCCGAACCCAGTACTTCACCCAGCGCCGTCGCATGCGCTTCCGCTTGCTGGGTGGGCACGCCGGCCGAGGCGAGGCGTTTGGCGTAATCGAGGGTGTCGAACTGGATGGGCATATGCATGGACGCTCCTGTATCCAGCCTAGCAGGAAAATCGGCAATTGCCAGTGAGGAGTGCGGTGGCGCCTGCCTTCCCATCAGCTTAATGGACAGGCGCTCCAGTGGTTTGCGGCGGCGCAAGCGCATGCAAAAAGGGCGCCGCGGCGCCCTTTGCAAGCTGACGGCGAGCGCCAGTTAATTCATCAATTCCTTGATGACTTTCACGGGCGCGCTGCCGTAGCTGAGGAATTGCTCGTGGAAATCTTTCAGCACGAACTTGCTGCCCAGCGCCTGTTTGCGCTGTTCGCGCAAGTCCATGATTTCGCTGTAGCCGCTGAAATAGCTGGTCAGTTGTACCGAGCTCAGCTGCACGCGGCGCCATTTTTCCGTCGCTTCACGCTGGGTCTGGAAGGCCTGGCGCGTCAGCAGGTCGAGCGCCTGCGCTTCCGTCATGCCCAGCACGTGCACGCTGTAGTCGAGGATGGTATTGGTGACGCTGCGCAAGTTCCACTTCGAATACATCAGCCACATTTCCGGCGCGTTATTGCCATAGCCGGACTCGAGCATCATGCGTTCGCCATACACGGCCCAGCCTTCGATCATGGCGCCATTGCCGAAGATGGACTTGACCAGCGACGGCGACTTGTTCGCGTACACGAGCTGCGTGTAGTGGCCGGGGATGGCTTCGTGGATATTCAGGATCTGCAAGATCCAGTGGTTGTATTCGCGCAAGCTGCTTTCCGCCTGTTCCGGCGTTTCGCCGTCGAGCGGCGTCACGTTGTAATAGGTGCGGTCTTGCGGGCGATACGGGCCGGGCGCTTCGATGCTGGCGCCAGCCACGCCGCGCTGGTAGGCAGGCGTTTCGCGCACGACCAGGGGCTTTTTCGGGTCCATCGTCAGCAGGTTGTGGCTGGTCACCCATTCCTGCAGTTCGGGAATCTGGCGGCGGATTTCCGGCACGAAATCGGCAGGCGCCACATGGTTGCTGGACAGCTTGTCGATCACCATGCCGATCTTCGCCGTGCGGTCCGCCGGCTTGGCCGTGGCGCCCATGGTTTTCACCCACAGCTCGTCGGACAGGCTATCCATGTGCTCGAGCAGCTTTTCGCGCGCGGCCAGGGCTTTCTGGTACATCTGCTCGGCGCTCACGCTGGCCTGGATATCGTAGGCGAATTTCTGCTCATACAACTCCTTGCCGATGCGGAAGGAGCGCGCGTTGCCGTTCTGCGCCAGCGCGGCATCCTGTTCCGTCAGCCATGACGCGTAGCCTTGCACGGCCGTGCGGGCCGCGGCGATGCGGACGGTGTACAGCTGTTTTTCCACCGGCGTCAGGATGGAGCCCTGTGCCGTCTTGTTCAGGTCGTCAAGCACGCTGAGCACGCCGGCGCTCTGGGCAATGGCCAGCTGCGTGTGTTCGCGCGTGGGGTGATTGATACTGGCGCGCGCGGCCGCATAGTATTGCGGCACAGTGGCGATGCGCTTGAGCAAGGTGCGCAGGCGCTGCGGCTGGGCCGCGTATTCCGTGTTCAGGATGAAGTCGATGGAACCGGCCACGTTGTATTGGGCGGGATTCCATTCGAATTCGCGGAAGGTGGTCAGATACCAGCGGTCCGATTGCAGTTTATTCGTCAGCAGGGCCAGGTCGGTACGTTGCTTGTCCGACATTTTGCTCGCATTCAGCTTGCCGAATTTACCCAGCCATTCTTCGATGAAGGCCAGTTGCTTCTGGCGGCTGGCCGCGTCGGGAATGCTCAGGTTGGCGGCGCCATCGTATTTGCCGACCGAAATCGCGCTTTCCGGGTCCAGGCGCCACAGGGCCGTGAGGAACTGGCCGCTGAGGTTATTCATGGAACGGTCGCTGCTGTTCTCGCTGGCGACGGCCGCTACCGTGGCTGCCGTGGCGGCGCTGACGACGGCCGCTTTCTTGCCGACGGTTTTTTTCTTGCTGCTGCTGGTGCCGGCCTTGCCTTGCTTCTGCGGCTTCTTGGCGGCGCTGGCCGGAGTCAGGGTAAAGGCCATCATCAATGCGGCGAGCGCAACTTTATTTTTTATCAGCATAGTTTATCTCTTGAATATTTTGCTGTTTGTCCTGATCAGAAAATAATAAACTGATAATATAAGTAACAAACAACTATTGAAAGGTTGGCCTTGCTTGCCTGGGCGGCCCAAAGATTAGCATTAATTGCCGCCGCTGCGCAGTTTTTTGCGCCGGGAGCGCGCCGCGCTAGACCACGATGGCGCTGCCGTGCAGCAATTCTTGGTGGCGCGCATTGATGGCCGCCACGGCATCCTTGCCGCGCGCCATGCCGGTGGCGTGGATTTCCGTTTCCTGCGTGTAGCGCTGGCTGACTCTTACCGTATAGGACTGGAACAGCCAGCTCCAGAAGTTCGTTTCATAGACGGCTTCATCCATGTCGCGCCATTTGACGCCCGTCAGTTTCTTTTTCCACGGCAAGATACCGGACGCCAGCCAGACGCCTGCCTCGTCGTAGTACAGCTGATAGCTGCGGATGGTCAGCAGGCGGTAGCCGACGATCAGGGCCGAGCCGATCAGCACGACGAAGGCGGCGCGCGCGTTGTACTTGAAGGCCAGCGGCAGGGCGGCAAAGAACAGCAGCACGGCGATGAGGAAGGTGCTGACGTAGGCGGTCCAGGATTTGCCGCATAAAAAGGTGGCGCGCTGGCCGGCGCTGGTGGCGATATAGTCGGTCATGGCGTGGCATTAAAACAGGGAAAAACGATCATCGCATGGAACGCGGTGGCGCCGCTCATTTTTTCAATCTCATTGCTTCAACCCTTCCTGCAGCATGCCCAGCATGTCATTGGCCGACATGCGCGCGGCCGCGTCGCTGCCTTCCAGCAGGCTGTCGGCCAGGTCGCGCTTGTGCTGATGCAATTCGACGATGCCTTCCTCGATCGTGTGCTTCGCCACCAGCCGGTAAATGGTGACTGGGCGCAATTGCCCCATGCGGTGGGCGCGGTCGGACGCCTGGTCTTCCACGGCCGGGTTCCACCACGGGTCCATGTGGATCACGTAATCGGCCGCCGTCAAATTGATGCCCATGCCGCCCGCCTTCAGGCTGATGAGGAAAACGTCGCCCTCGCCCGCCTGGAAGGCGTCGACGCGGCGCTTGCGCTCCTGCATGGGCGTGCTGCCATCGAGATACTGGTAACTGACGCCATGCTGCTCCAGGTGTTGGCGGATCAGGGTCAAATGGTCGACGAACTGGCTGAAGACGAGCACCTTGTGGCGGTTTTCCAGCAAGCCCGACAACAACTGGGCGAACGCCGCCAGCTTGCTGCTGGCCAGGCCCAGCTCGGGCGCCACCAGTTGCGGATTGCAGCAGGCGCGGCGCAGCTTCATGATCTCGGCCAGGATCTGGATGGCCTTTTTCGATGCCGGTCCTTCCACCATGGCCAGCTTTTCCAGCGCTTCGCGGCGCAAGGATTCGTACAGCGCCGTTTCCTGCGGCGACAATTCCACTTCCAGCACGATTTCCGTGCGCGACGGCAATTCCGACAGCACTTGCGTCTTCGTGCGGCGCAGGATGAATGGCGCGATCAGGCGGCGCAGCCGCAGCCGCGCGCCGGCCGCCGCCCGCTTGTCTTGATCTTTCTCAATAGGCCCGGCAAAGCGCAAATTAAACTGGTCGAGGGTACCCAACAAACCGGGGTTGATGAAGCGGAACAGGTTCCACAATTCACCCAGGTGGTTTTCCAGCGGCGTGCCGCTGGCCACCATGCGGAAGTCCCCCTGCAGGGCCATCACGGCTCGCGAGCGCTTGGTGGCGCCATTCTTGATGGCTTGCGCTTCGTCGAGCACGATCGTATGCCAGCGCACGCCGGCAAACATAGTGGCTTCCTGTTGCAGCAAGCCATAGCTGGCCACCACCACGTCGAACGGCTGCAAGGTATCGAGCATGTCGGCGCGGTCGCCGCTGCCGAACAATTTGATGTTCAAGGTGGGCGCGAAGCGCTGCGCTTCGCTGATCCAGTTCATGCATACGGATGTGGGGGCGACGACGAGAGTGGGGCCGTGCGGCGCGCGCGCCAGGATCAGCGCCAGCGCCTGCAAGGTCTTGCCGAGTCCCATGTCGTCGGCCAGGCAGGCGCCCACGCCCCAGTGCGCCAAGCGCGCCAGCCAGTTAAAACCGGCCAGCTGGTAGTCGCGCAAGTCCGCCTGCAAGGTGCTGGGCAGTTGCGGCTGATAGTCGTCGAGCGCGCGCAGGCGCAGCAAGTGTTCGCGCCACAGTTTGTCGGCCTTGACGCCGCCCGCATCGTTGGCCAGCTCTTCCAGCGCGAAGGCGGCCAGCGGGTGGATGTGCACGCCATCGGCATGCGCCTCGCCATACGCGGCCAGCTCGGACAGGCGGCGGTGCAATTCGTCGCTGAGGGCGAGGAACTGGTTGTCGCCCAGGGCCACGAAGCGGCTTTTATTGTTCTGCATCAAATCGAGCAGGGCGCGCAAATCCATCACCTTGTCTTCATCGATCTGCACTTCGCCGCTGGCGGCAAACCAGTCTTTTTCGCTCTTGATGTTCAGGCGCATCTGGCCGCTGTCGATGCGTTTCGACACGCGCATGGTTTCGCCTTCCGGCCAGGCCAGTACCATGCCGTCCGGGTCCAGCGCCTGCAATTCCACCAGCAATTGCAAGCCCAGGGCAGGCTGGCCCAGCAGCCACTCGCCATGCTCTTCTTCCGCCTCTTCCAGCACCAGGCAGCGACCGATGAGCTGGCGCTGCGCTTCGCGTTCCCCGTTCAAGTCGCGCCGCGCTTGCACGGCCCGGCCCGCCACATCGGCAAACACGCTTTCGGCGCCGCTGCCCGGCGCGTAATAGGCGCCGTTATCGAGCAGGGGGCGGACCAAGATCTGCATCTTGAGGCCCTGCTGGTAGGGCAGCAGGTGCACGTGCAGGCGATGGTCGGCCGTGATCGCTTCCGCGTCGCCCGCGCCGCCGCCGATGTCCGATTGCACGGTGACCATGGACGAGATGGCGCCGATCGCCTGCATCACCTGTTTTTCCGCATGCAGGGGCACGGACAGGCCCAGGCCCACGATGGCGCCGATGCGCCGGTGCTCGTCGAGGATGTGCACCACGCGCAAACGCGTCGGCGTCTCGCGCTGCACCACCACATTGCTGCCGTTGTCGGGCAGCGGCGGCTGCATGCCCAGCCACAGTTGCCCCTCGTGCGACTTGATGAGGAGCTCGGGCGCGCCGGCGATCAGCTCCACGCGCGTGTCGGGGTGGTCGAGCCAGAAGACGAGCGGGTGGCCCACCAGCAAGACGGCGGCTTTGTCCAGTTCGACTTCATAGCGGGGCGCCGACGAATAGTATTGCTTGAACGGCGCGATGCTGCCCGCCGCGCGCGCATCCTGCGGCGTGAGGAAATCGATGTCGCCCGCCTCCTCGGCCAGGCGTTTGAGGCCCATGGCGCGGCCCTTGCTCCAGCCGCCCCGCGCATCGCGCTTCTGCTCGCGCACTTCCACGGCCGTCAGGCCAAAGCGCGGGTCGAACGCCACCAGCCACACGAGGCGCGAGACGCCGCCCAGCGCCTCGGCGGGTGCGTTCTGCTGCAGGTTGATCAGCGCGCTCAGCTGGCGCTGCCACGCTTCCTGGCGCTCGAACCACGGCGCCATGTCCGTCAAGCCGTGTTGCGCCCGCTTGGCCGTTGCATAGCGCTCCTGCTGCGGCTCGCCCATCAAGCCCAGCAAGCCGGCCGCCTGCGCGGCGATCAAATCGTAGCCGGCCGCGTCGGCTTGCTGCACCAGCGATCGCAGCTGATCCTTGCGTTCGCTCAACTGCGGCAGCGCCAGCCAGTAGTACAACAAGGCTTGGAACAGTTGCGCCTGCAGTGCCGTTTCCCAGCTGCGCGTGGGGATGCTTTCCGCCAGCTGCACGCCGGCGCGCACCAGGCGCAGGGTATTGAGTTGCTGGTAGACGATGCTGTCGTGGTTCGGCTGCGCGTGCAGGGCGATATCGAGGTAAGTTTCCGCGCTTTTCAGCAGCTTGGCGTCGTTGCTGCGCAGCAAGGCCAGCACGTACAAGTGGCCGCCGATGCCCGTGAAGCACAGCTTGCGCTTGCCTGTTTCCTTGCGCAGTCCTTTCAAGGCCGTCTCGAAGCCCGCCACGGCGTGCGTATGTTCGCCGCGCAACAGGGCGATGCTGCTGTCGAGAAACAACACCTGCGGACCCTGCTGGCCTGCCAGGTAGCGCGCAGCCGCGTCGAGTTCGCCGCACAGCAGGGCGTCTTCGGCCAGGGCCAGCGGCAGGGCGGCGCCGATATGGTCGTCAGCCGCCGCCTGGCGCGCGTGGTGGGCGCGCGCGTACGCGCGGATGGCGTGCGCCGTGCCCGGCTCGCGCGGCGCATTGCCCAGCAGCACGGCGAGGATGTCATCCTGCAGTTGCGGCATGACGAAAGACAACATCTCCGGCTCGAACGGCCGGCCGAAGATTTCGATCAGCGGATGCAGCTGCTGCGCTTCATAGCACGCCATGCAGGCGGCCAGGATGGCGGCCACGTGACGCACCTCGTCATTGCGCAGCAGGGCGATGCGCAGGCGCGCCACGCCCTGGCGGTAGCTGCGCAGCTCCACATAGCCATCCCAGTTGCGGCGCACGGGATTGATCAGCTCGATGGCCTGGCACAGGTCGCGAAACACCAGGTGTTCGATGGCCGCGCGCATGGCGGGCCAGCGCAGCCTCGCTTCGCAGGCGAAGCCCCGTCCCACGATTTCCGACGCCAGCGCCAGGCGTGTCAGCCGCAGCAGCATGTTCGTCACTACCAGCAGGGAAAACGGCGTGCCGTCCGGTTCGACGACATTGGCGCGCTGCAAGTGTTCATACACGGCATGCTTGCCCACCGGTTCGCCCGTGATCGCCAGCAGGGCCAGGATCATCTGCTCATGCTGCTCCAGTGCGGCGAACTCGTCCAACAGATGCTGGTCGACATTTTGCTCGGTCATGCGGGCAAATTGGCGATATGCACGGGAGGCTCGCCGGCCGCCACGGGCAGGCCGAACACGCGCTGGTAGAAATACAGTTCCGCGTCCAGGGTGCGCACGATGTTTTCCGCCTTGCGGAAGCCGTGGCCCTCGCCTTCGAGCGGGACATACGCGACGGGCACGCCGCGCGCCTGCAGGGCGTCGACCATCAGCTGCGACTGCTGCGGCGGCACCACCTTGTCATCGAGGCCCTGGAAGAAGATCATCGGGCGCGACAGTTTATCCGTGTGGTGGATGGGCGAGCGCTCGCGGTACAGCGCCTCGGCTTGCGGCTGCGAAGCGATCAGGTAGTCGGTGTAGCGCGATTCGAATTTGTGCGAATCGTTGTCCAGGCCCTTCAGGTCGGATACGCCGTAGTAACTGGCGCCCGCCTTGAAGACGTCGTGGAAGGTCAGGGCGCACAGGGTCGTCAGGCCGCCCGCGCTGCCGCCGCGGATGATCAGGCGTTCCGGGTCGGCCAGGCCGTTGGCGGCCAGGTAGCGCGCGCCGGCGATGCAGTCTTCCACGTCGACGATGCCCCACTGCCCGCGCAGCGCGTCGCGGTATTCGCGGCCGAAGCCGCTGCTGCCGCCATAGTTGACGTCGAGCACGCCGATGCCGCGGCTGGTCCAGTACTGCGTCGCCAGTTTCAAGGTATTGCTGGCCATGCTGGTGGGGCCGCCGTGGCTGATGACGATGACGGGTGGCAACGTTCCTGCCGGCGCCTGCACGTCGCCATTCGTGGGCGCATAAAAGAAGGCGTGCGCCGTGCGGCCATTGTTGCTCGGATAGCTCAAGCTGCGCGGCACGGACAGGTAACCGAGCGCAGGCAGGGCCGTGATCGACTGTGCCAGCACTTCCAGTTCATGGTTGGCCAAATCGATGCGCGCCAGTTCCAGCGCAATGGTGGGGCTGCCGCCCAGCAGCGCGACGAAGCCGGGGCCCACGCGCAGTTCGCGGATTTCCTGGTACGGGTGCGGTATCGGTTCCAGCTTGGCCGCCGCCACGTTCAATTGCGCCAGGTAGCTGATGCCAGCCTGGATATACGTGCAAACGATCTCGTCGTCGGACAGGAAACCATACATGCTGCCGCCGAAGGTCCAGTGCGGCGTGGCAAATTCCGCTTCCATCGGGCACAGCGCCTCGATGTCGGCGCCGTGCAGGCGGTACAGGTTCCACCAGCCGCTGCTGTCGGACACGAAGTGCAGCAAGCCGTTCGGCGACCATTCCGGCTGGCAAATCGACTCGCGCGCGCCGCCGGCGATCAGGCGCGGCGAGCCCAGGCTGCCATCTGCCTGCACGTCGGCCAGCCACAGTTCCGTGCCTTGCCACGGCAGGCGCGGGTGGTCCCAGCTGATCCAGGCCAGCTGGCTGCCGTCCGGCGACAAACGCGGCGCCGCATAGAAATCGTGGCCGCGCGCCAGCACCGTTTCGCGCCCGTCGAAGCCGACGGCGGCCAGGCAGTTTTCCGGCAGGGCATGGCCTTCCTGCGGATGCTGCTCGCGCACGGCGATCAGGCGGGAACGGGCCGCATCGACGACGAAATCCGCATGGCGCGTGTTGCCGCCCGTGGTGAACGCTGCGGGCGCGGCGTCGCCGCTCACGCGGTACAGGCAATTGTCGGCGAAATGCGAAAAGTAGACGGTATCGCCGGCCACGGCATACGCGCCGCCGCCATATTCATGCACGCGGGTGCGCACATTGAAGGGCGCCGGCGTCAATTCATCGACGCGCGCGCCGCGCTGGCGCAGCAGGGTGTTGCGGCCCGCCTCGCTGGCGCGCCCGGCCAGCCAGAACACGTCGCCGCCATCCGCACCGCCCAGGGCCAGCTGCGTCAGCGGCGAGGCGCCGGCGGCGACGATGGCCGCGCTGATCGGCGATGGCCAGATGCCATAAGGGGTGCTGGATGCGGTCGAGGTCATGCGGGCTCCGTATAGTGAGGGGATCAAGGGCCGCCAGGCAGGGTCAAGGCGCGCGGCGGCGTGCATCATCATAATGGAAGGGCTGGCACAACGAAAGTCATCGCTGTGCGTGGCAAATGCTGCAAAGCGGCACCGGAATCAATGAAATGGCGGCGATTGGATGCGATAATACCGCTTCTCCAAGCTATTGATTGCCTTCCATGCCACAATTTGCTCCGCTCCAGAACGATACTTTCCTGCGCGCCCTGCTGCGCCAGCCGACCGAGCACACCCCAGTCTGGCTGATGCGCCAGGCGGGCCGCTATTTGCCCGAATACCGCGCCACGCGCGAGCGGGCCGGTTCCTTCCTGGGCCTGGCAAAGAATCCCGATTACGCCACGGAAGTGACCTTGCAGCCCCTGGAGCGTTTCCCGCTCGACGCGGCCATCCTGTTTTCCGACATCCTGACGGTGCCTGACGCCATGGGCCTGGGCCTGTATTTCGCCGATGGCGAAGGCCCGAAGTTCGAGCGCCCGCTGCGCACGGAACAGGATGTGAAGGCATTGCAAGTGCCGGACCTGGAATCGCTCGACTACGTCTTCAAGGCCGTCACGCAGATCCGCACGGAACTCAACGGCCGCGTGCCGCTGATCGGTTTTTCCGGCAGCCCGTGGACCCTGGCGTGCTACATGGTGGAAGGCGGCGGCTCGAAAGAGTTCCACACCATCAAGAAGATGCTGTACAACCGCCCGGACCTGATGCACCACATCCTGGCCATCAACGCCACTTCCGTGGCGCAGTACCTGAATGCGCAAATTGATGCCGGCGCGCAAGCCGTGATGATTTTCGATTCCTGGGGCGGTGCGCTGGCCGATGGCGCCTACCAGGAATTCTCGCTGGCCTACATGCAGCGAGTGGTGGCGCAATTGAAACGCGACAAGGATGGCGTGAAAATCCCTGCCATCGTGTTTACCAAGGGCGGCGGCCAGTGGATCGAGCAGATCGCCGACATCGGCGCCGATGCCGTGGGCCTGGACTGGACCGTCAACCTGACGCGCGCGCGCCAGCTGGTGGGCCATAAAGTGGGCTTGCAAGGCAATCTGGACCCGGCCATCCTGTTCGCCAGCCCCGAGCAGATCCGCGCCGAAGTGGCGAAAGTGCTCAACGCCTTCGGCGCGCCGTCGGAAGGCACGGGCCACGTGTTCAACCTGGGCCACGGCATTTCCCAGTTCACGCCGCCGGAATCGGTGGCAGCGATGGTGGAAGCCGTGCACAGCATGAGCCGCGCCATGCGCAGCGGCCAGTAAGTAGCCGTTTTCCCCTGGCGCAGGGGCAGAAAGGCAGGCTTTCCAGCGGAAGCCTGCCTTTTTCTTTGCTGCGCCTTCGCAAGAAATACCGACTTATGCACAATTTTTTTTGCTGCGGAAATAAGAGGCAGTCGAAAAGCCATGCCCGGGGATGCTCTGCAAGTGATTGATTATTAAGACATAAAAAAAGCCTTGTTCGGCGGACTTTGTTGCTATTGATAAGGTTATTCTTTCGTTCGCCTGCCTTATTCCTTCATTGTCCACAAAGTTATCAACAGATTCTGTGGATAAAATTGAAAAGTATTTTGTTAACCGATACTTAGCGCCGATGTTCAGGTTTCACCTGAAGTGCATGTTGCACTGCATGATAATTGAACAATGTTTCGCCGCCCGGCAGGGAAAAACGAACTCTTGCCCGGCAATTGTCAACTTTGCAGCATGGGGCCGCCGTTTTTCCGGATCGGCCGCCGCAAAAGCGGGCTGATTTCTGTATAAATAAATTACAAATGGTTCAGTTATGCACAGCGGCGGAAATGCCCCGCGGTTTTCCAGCCTCCCGGGTGTCAATTTTTAAGTCGTTGATTTTAAATACTTAATTTTTCTTGCGTGCCGCTCTTGACGGCGATCGAAATTTTCTGTCCACATTTTTCTGAAAGTTAATTTTGCTTTGTCCACAAAGTTATCCACAGAATTTTCTTCAGGCACGATGCCACACCATCCTGCCTGCCGTTAGGCGTTTGAGGGGCGAAACAAGTATCATGGCCCGCTGGCTTGATGCCGGACATCCCGCGCGCCATCGATTCTGCGGCGCGCTTTTTTATTGAGATAGGCCCTACCCCCATGTCGCAGTGCATTTTGACGTCGTGCATCCTGAACATCGCGCTCGACACACCCTTGAACGCCCTGTTCGACTACCGCTGGAACGCGGCGCCGGATGCTGCCGTGCCTCTGCCGCAAGTGGGGCAGCTGGCGCTGGTGCCGTTCGGCCGGCGCGAAGTGATGGGGCTGATCGTCGGCGTGTCCGACAGCACCGACGTGCCCGCCGCGAAACTGAAGGATGTGCTGGCCGTGCGCAGCCAGCTGGCGCCCCTGTCGGAGCAATGGCTGGCGCTCGCCGCCTTTGCGGCCGATTACTACCAGCGTCCGCTCGGTGAAGTGGCGCTGCCGGGTTTACCGAAGAATTTGCGCGTGCTCACCACCGTGGCGCTCGACCGCGCCATCAAGAAGCTGGGCAAGCTGGCCGACGCGCACGACGGCACGCCCCTGAACATGCCGGCCCTGAATCCTGCCCAGCAAGAAGCGGCCGACGCCATCGGCGGCGCGCAAGGCTTTAAACCGACCCTGCTGTACGGCGTGACGGGCAGCGGCAAGACGGAAGTGTATCTGCAAGCCTGCGCCCAGGTGCTGGCGCGCGAGGACGATGCGCAAATCCTGATCCTGGTGCCGGAAATCAACCTGACGCCCCAGCTGGAAGGCAACATCCGCGCGCGCTTTCCCGGCGTCATGCTGGCGACCCTGCACAGCAGCCTGTCCGAAGGCGAGCGCATGCTGCACTGGCTGGCTGCCCACCAGGGCCAGGCGCGCATCGTGCTCGGCACGCGATTGGCCATCCTGGCGTCCTTGCCGAAACTCAAATTGATCGTCATCGACGAGGAGCACGATCCTTCCTACAAGCAGCAGGAAGGCTTGCGCTATTCCGCGCGCGACCTGGCCGTGTGGCGCGCCTGGCAATTGCAGATTCCCATCGTGCTCGGTTCGGCCACGCCGTCGCTGGAAAGCTGGCACCATGCACAGACGGGGCGCTACCGCAAGCTGGAGTTGCGCGAACGGGCCGTCAAGAATGCAGTGTTGCCGCGCGTCAAGATTCTCGACATGGAGCGCGACCGGCCGAAAGATGGCCTGACTTCGCATTTGGTAGCCGCCTTGAAACTGCGCATGGAGCGCGGTGAACAGTCGCTGCTGTTCTTGAACCGGCGCGGCTATTCGCCCGTGATCTGCTGCGAATCGTGCGGCTGGATCAGCAATTGCACGCGCTGCACCTCGTTCATGGTGCTGCACAAGCCCGAACACCGGCTGCGCTGCCACCATTGCAGCCTGGAACTGCGCATTCCCCGCCATTGCCCCACGTGCGGCAACGTCGACCTGCAGCCGCTGGGACGGGGCACGCAGCGGGTGGAAGAGGGCTTGCAGCAATTGTTTCCAGAGGCGCGGATCTTGCGCATCGATGCCGATTCCACGCGCAAGAAGGGCAGCGCGCAGGAAGCGTTCGACACCGTGCACCGGGGCGAAGTGGATATCCTGATCGGCACGCAGATGGTGGCCAAGGGTCACGATTTCAAAAAGCTGACCCTGGTCGGTATTCTGAATCCGGACACGGCCCTGTTTTCCCAGGATTACCGGGCCAGCGAGCGCCTGTTCGCCCAGCTGATGCAGGTGGCGGGCAGGGCAGGGCGGGCTGCGCAGACGGAAGGGGGCAGCGTGTCCGAAGTGCTGATCCAGACGCGCTATGCGCGCCATCCGCTGTACGACGCCGTCGTCAACCACGATTACGACCACTTCGCCACCACCTTGCTGGAAGAGCGGGCGCAGGCGGCGCTGCCGCCGTACCTGTTCCAGGCCCTGCTGCGCGCGGAAGCGCCCGAGCTGGCCACGGCCATCGAGTTCCTGCAGGCGGCCAAGGAATGCATGGAACACCCGCAGGTGACCATCAACGACCCGATTCCCATGAGCATGACACGCGTCTACAACGTGGACCGCGCCCAACTGCTGCTCGAGTCCGCCTCGCGGCCCGCCCTGCAAGCGTTCCTGAAAGAATGGCTGATGGAGTTGCGCGCCATGAAGACGCGCGTGAAATGGTCGCTGGAAGTGGACCCGCTGGATATTTAAATCAAGTCACTGAATTAGTTCAGGTAGTCGCGCGCGGACTTGACGATCTGCTCGGACAGCAGCTTGGTAAACGGCGTGTCCAGGGTCCAGGCATGCCAGCTCAGCGGTACGTCGAGGGTGCTGCCCGGCATCAGATCCACGAGACGATCCGTCGCCAGCGCCTGCGCGGCCAGGCGCTGCGGCATCAAGCCGTAGGCCAGGCCATCCTGGACGCAGCCGCGGCGCGCCGCTTCCACCGGCAAGGTGTGGTGCGGAAACGGTTCACGCATGTTCAATTGTTCCGCGAGGAAACGCGCCAGCAAGCCGTGCTGGCCCACGACGGCCGGCGCCAGTTGCACCGCTTCGGCAATAAATCCGTCACCGAACCAGTGGCCCGCAAACACGGGCGTGGCTACGCAGACATAGCGCAAGGTGCCCAGCGGCGTGACGCTGGTGGCGGCCGCCGCATCGATCGCTGTGCCCGACTCGGCCGCCACGCAGCCGAACACGGAGCCGTCGCGCACCATCTGCAAGGCGCTGTCGCTGTCGGCCAGGCGCACGTCGAGCTGGCAGCGCGGCGGCGCCAGCAGGGCGGACAAGGTGTCGGGGAACCACGTGGCCAGGCTGTCGGCATCGATGGCGATGGCGATTTCCGGCATGCTGACGCTGTTGCCCAGGTCGATGTCGAGCGAGGCT
Organism: Janthinobacterium sp. SUN033; assembly: GCF_030397595.1. NCBI lineage: Bacteria > Pseudomonadati > Pseudomonadota > Betaproteobacteria > Burkholderiales > Oxalobacteraceae > Janthinobacterium > Janthinobacterium sp. SUN033. The sequence goes on along the minus strand of NZ_JAPQNV010000008.1, from coordinate 145,242 downwards.
TCCATCAGCTTGACGTTGCGGTGATGCACGATCAGGCGCTGGCCCAGGCCCGTCGGCACGGCTGGCTGGCCACGGATGATCAAGAGGCGCCCGCTGGCGTCTTCCAGCGCCTTGATGCGCTGCGAGACGGCCGACTGGGTGATGCCCAGCGCCAGGGCGGCCTTGTCGAAACTGCCATGGCTGGCGACGGCGTCCAGCACGGCGAGCGCGCGATAATCGAGTGATCCCATTAGCTCAGCTTATAAATTTTGAAAATGATTAGTTATACTAATGCATATATTGCTGCAAAGTAAAACCTTATTTTCAGCAAACGGGTAGTATCGAACGCTGTGAGCAACCTCAAACGGATGGGCAGCGGCATGAAGACGATACGAGTGGATGTGGCCGTGATCGGCAGCGGCACGGCCGGCATGACGGCGCACAGGGCGGCGCGCATGCAGGGCAAGCGCGTGCTGATGATAGAAAGCGGGCCGTACGGCACGACGTGCGCCAGGGTGGGCTGCATGCCCAGCAAACTCCTGATCGCGGCGGCCGAGGCGGCCCATGCCGTGGCTGCCGCGCCGGCTTTTGGCGTGCACCCGGGCCCCGTGCGCATCGATGGCCGGCAAGTGATGGCCAGGGTGCGCAGCGAGCGCGACCGTTTTGTCGGCTTCGTGCTCGACGGCGTCAACGCCATCCCTGACGAAGAAAAACTGCGCGGCCACGCGCGTTTTATTTCCCCCGGCACATTGCAGGTGGATGAACATACCTTGGTGGAAGCGGCCAGCGTGGTGATCGCCACCGGTTCCACGGCCATCGTGCCGTCCGAGTGGCAGGCGGCGGGAGACCGAGTCATCACCAGCGACGCCGTGTTCGAGTGGACGGACTTGCCCGCTTCCGTGGCCGTGGTCGGCAGCGGCGTGATCGGCCTGGAACTGGGCCAGGCGCTGGCGCGTCTCGGCGTGCGCGTGACCCTGTTTGCGCGTGGCAATAAAGTCGCGCAACTGACGGACCCGCTGGTGCTGCGCGAGGCGGACGCCGTGCTGGCGCGCGAACTCGATATCCGCTTCATGACCGGCGTCGCGCACGTGGCAAAAACGCCCGATGGCAGCGGTATCCTGCTGACCAGCCGCGATGCCGCCGGCGTGGAAAAAACCGAGCAGTTCGAGTATCTGCTGGCCGCCGTCGGCCGCCGCCCGAACGTGGACAAGATCGGCCTGGAAACGGCGCAAATCGAGCTCGACCGTCACGGTGTCCCCCTGCATGATGCGCACACCATGCAGTGCGGCAAGAGCGCCATCTTCATCGCCGGCGATGCCGACAATGCGCTGCCGCTGCTGCCCGAAGCGGCCGACGAGGGCCGCATCGCGGGCGACAACGCGGCGCGCTTTCCGGACGTCAAACCGGGCTTGCGCCGCACGCCCTTGACCATCGCCTTCACGGAGCCGCAGATCGCCACCCTGGGCGCGACATACCAGCAATTGTGCGTGAGCCACGCGGGCCGTTTCGCCGTCGGCGCCGTGTCGTTCGGCAACCAGGGCCGCAGCCGCGTGATGCTGCAAAACCAGGGCTTGCTGCGCGTGTATGCGGAATTCGGCAGCAAGCGCTTTCTCGGCGCCGAGCTGATCGGCCCACGGGCGGAACACCTGGGCCATTTGCTGGCCTGGGCGTGCCAGGCGCAGCTGACGGTGCCGGCCATGCTCGACATGCCGTTTTACCACCCCGTCATCGAGGAAGGCGTGCGCACGGCCTTGCGCGAACTGGCGCTGCACCTGGAAAAAGACCCGGAACACGCGCCCGGCTGCGCCGACTGTACCCCCGGCCCTTGAAGGCAACTTTGCGATTTACATAATTTTGTAGACAAGCTCACATGATTGCGCGATCATCGCTGCCACATTGAAATATTGATTAAAAGCAAAAAACATTTCAATCGGTACATACCGCTGATGCCAGGATGGTAAAAACAGGCGGGTGCAGGCGATGATGGAGACGATGTGAAAATTCGGCGCATTTACGCAGGAGAACTCGCACTGGGCGTGGCCTTGCCCTGGGACGTGCACGGCGAAACGGGCGGCTTGCTGGCCAGGCTGGGCCATGTCATCAGCAGCGAAAACCAGATCGAATTGCTGCTGGCGCGCGGCGTCATCGCCGATGCCAGTGCCGACGTGCCGCGCACGGCTACGGAAGCGCCGTCAGCCTTGCGCATGCTGAACCTCGTCACGGCGGGCCTGGCCCTCGTCTTGCCGTCCATTGCCGCCGGGCAAGCGGGCAGCCACCTGCCGCTGGCCGCGCTGGCGCAGCTGGTGGAAGAGGCGGTCGTGCTGGACGCCGACGTGGCGCTGGCCTGCATCTTGCACAACCAGGGCGCGGGCGACTTTGCCGTGCGCCACAGCGTCGACACGGCCGTCATCACGGCCTTGCTGGCGCGCGCCCTGAAACTCGATGAGGGCGTGATCCGCAGCCTGGTGCTGGCCGCGCTGAGCATGAATGTGGGCATGCTGGAACGCCATGCGGATTTTCAGCACAAGGCGGGGCCGCTGGATGCGCAGGAACGCGCCTATTTGCGCGCCCATCCGCAAGCCGGTGTCGACTTGCTGCGCGCGACGGGCGTGACGGACGCCGTCTGGCTGCAAGCCGTGTTGCAGCACCATGAAAATATCGATGGCAGCGGCTATCCGCTGGGCACGCAAGGCGAGGCGATCGGCATCGGCGCCCGCCTGATCATGCTGGCCGACCGCTATTGCGCGCGCGTCTCGAAGCGCAGCTACCGCCAGCCTTTGCTGCCGAACGTGGCCCTGCGCGAAATGTTGATGGCCGACAAGGCCACCCTGGATGCGCCGCTGGCGTCCTTGCTGGTGCGCGAGCTGGGTATCTACCCCATCGGCACCTTCGTGAAACTGCTGAATGGAGAAATCGGCGTCGTCACGCGCAAGGGCTTGAATGCCAGCACGCCCCACGTGCAATCGCTGATCGGCCCCCGCGGCGCGCGCCTGGACGTGCCGCTGCGGCGCGATACGCGCGTGGACTTGCATGCCATCCGCGAAGTGCTCAGCGCGGAGCAGGCGGGCTTGCAGTTCCGGCCCGACCAGCTATGGGGCCGCAGCGCAAGAATTTAGCGCAGGCGTTTAATTCAGCAAACCCGCATCGAGCCGCCCTTCGAGCGCCAGTTCGCGCATGATGCGCACGGTGTCGATGTCGGACTCCTTGTAGGCGGAGCGGCGGAAGTCGTCGTACAGGGCGTTGGCCGCATCGGTGGCCGCGTCGTGGCCGTCGTCGTACTGGAAGCGCACCCACAGGCTCGCTTCGTCGGGCATCTCGATGGTCATCACCAGCGAGGAGGCGCTGATATCCTTTTGCGCCGGCACTTCGTAGCGCACCTGCAGTTGCGGCACCAGCACCACCTTGTCGTTGATGACCAGTTCGCCATAGCGCAGGCTGCGCGCGAAACCGGCGTCGCTGCGCTCGCTGATCTGGCATTCGTCCAGGTGGGGCACGAACAGCTTCGGCGATTCGGCGCGCAAGACGAGGCCGCGCCAGACTTGCTCCAGGGTCAAGGTGTCGATCAGCGGATTCAAGGGATCGTTGATTTCAATCAGGTGTTCAAATTTCATGGGACTGCCATTCGGTAAGTGGGCGCACAGGGGCGATATAGGCGGAATGGTACTCCAGGCGTGGCATCGCCGCACGCATTGCAGCGGCTCAGATGGCGGCATATGGCGATATATCAATGCCGTTGCCTGTTTTTCGGGCATGCGCCAGCGTGCAAAAGGCGGGCGCGACACTGTTACAATGGGCTGCTGTTCCCTGCGGAAATACCCTGATGTCCAAAGCACCACAGTTCGGTCTGAATGCGCCCCAAAGCGAAGCGGTAACCTACCTCGACGGCCCCTGCCTGGTGCTGGCGGGCGCCGGCTCGGGCAAGACGCGCGTGATCACGCAAAAGATCGCCCACCTGATCGAAGACCGGGGCTACGACCCGCGCACCATCGCTGCCCTGACCTTCACCAACAAGGCGGCGCTGGAGATGCAGGAACGCATCGCCAAACTGTTGAAACAGCCGCGCCAGGCCAAGCAGTTGACGGTGTCGACTTTCCACTCGCTGGGCGTGAAAATCCTGCGCCAGGAAGCCAATGGCGTGGGGCTGAAGGACCGCTTTTCCATCATGGACAGCGACGACTGTTTTTCCCTCGTGCAAGATCTCGCCATTACCACCGATAAACAGGTGATCCGTGGCATCCAGAACGCCATGTCCTTGTGGAAAAATGGCCTGATCGATCCGGATATGGCGCTGGCGCAAGCCAAGGATGAGGACGAGGCGAATGCGGCGCGCATCTACCGCAGCTACGTGGCAACGCTGTCCGCCTACCAGGCCGTCGATTTCGACGATCTGATCCGCTTGCCGGTGGAGCTGTTCCGCAACAACGGCCCCGTGCGCGACAAGTGGCAGCGCCGTTTGCGCTACCTGCTCGTCGACGAATACCAGGATACGAACACTTGCCAGTACGAACTGGTGAAACTGATGGTGACGGGCATCGGCAAGAAGCCGATGTTTACGGCCGTGGGCGACGATGACCAGGCGATCTATGCGTGGCGCGGCGCCACCGTGGAAAACCTGAAGACCCTGGAGACGGATTTCCCCGATTTGCGCGTGATCAAGCTGGAGCAAAATTATCGCTCCACCATGCGCGTGCTCAATGCGGCCAATGCCGTCATCGGCAACAATCCCAAACTGTTTGAAAAGTCGCTGTGGTCGGAACACGGCCTGGGCGAGCCGATCAAGGTGCTGGGCATGCAGACGGACGAGCAGGAGGCGGAGCAGGTCGCCATCATGATCTCGGCCGACCATTTCGAGCGGAAAAACAAATTTTCCGATTACGCGATTTTGTACCGGGGCAACCACCAGGCGCGCATCATCGAGCAGTGCCTGCGCAAGGAACGCATTCCGTACACGATCTCGGGCGGCCAGAGTTTCTTCGACAAGGCCGAGATCAAGGACATCATCAGCTACCTGCGCCTGCTGGCCAACGAAGACGACGATCCGGCGTTTATTCGCGCCGTGACGACGCCGCGCCGGGGCGTGGGCCAGTCGACGCTGGAGGTGCTGGGGGCGTTTTCGGGCCAGTGGCAGTGCTCGCTGTTCCAGGCCGTTTTTAAAGGCGGCATCGAGGCCAAGCTGACGGACCGCCAGCTGGGGCCGCTGCGCGACTTCTGCAACTTCATCAACGACCTGGAATCGCGCGCCAGCCGTCCGGGCGCGGCCGGCAGCGGCGACAACGCGGCCGAAGTGCTGGACGACATGATGAAGGAAATCCACTACGAATCGTATCTGTACGATGCCTTCGAGGAACGCCAAGCGCAAAGCAAGTGGCAGAACGTGCTGGAATTCGTCAACTGGCTGAAGGAACGGGGCCGGGGCGGCAAGGACCGCGACGGCGAAGAAAAGAACGTGCTGGAATTGACGCAGATGGTGGCCCTGATGACCATGCTGGAAGGCAAGGACGAGGAGCAGGACGCCGTGCGCATGTCCACCCTGCACGCGTCCAAGGGGCTGGAATTTCCGCACGTATTCCTGGTCGGCGTGGAAGAGGGAATTTTGCCGCACAAGGGCGACGCGGATGCGCCGGCCGAAACCATCGCCGCGCGCATCCAGGAAGAGCGGAGGCTGATGTACGTGGGCATCACGCGCGCGCAGCGCACCTTGCACGTCACCTGGTGCAAGAAGCGCAAGCGGGCTGGCGAGCAAGTCCATTGCGACCCGTCGCGTTTCATCAAGGAAATGCAGCTCGACGTGGGCGACGCCGTGCCGACGGAGGCGGAAGTGATTTCGCCGAAAGAACGGCTGGCGCGCATGAAGGCGCTGTTGGCCGCGCCGAAAGTGTAAGCGGCGTTCAGGCTTCCGCGGCGCCGTCCGGCGTGGTTTTCGGCACGATGGCCAGCTGCATGCCCAGCGCATCGAGCATTTTCAAGATGGTTTCGAAGCGCGGTTTGCTGCCTTCGCGCAAGGCTTTATACGCGCCTTCACGCGTGATGTCGGCACGGGCCGCCACCTTGCCCATGCCGTAGGCGCGCACCACGTCGTTCATGGCGGACTGGAACAGTTCGGCATTGCCGGTGGCGACGATTTCGCTCATGTAGGCGGCCACGGCGGCCTTGCTGGTCAGGTGTTGCGTCGGGTCGAATTTGCTCAGTCCCAATGCTTCCAGGTCGTCGAGGTCGAAGGTGTCGTGGTCGATGTCGTGGTTCATTTCTTTCGTACTCCTGTCGAGGGGCTTGCCGCTGCTTTCTTGAGGGCTGCCTGCCGGGCTTTCAGCTCCCGCAGGATGGCTTGCGCCTGCCTGATGTCGCGCTGCTGGCTGGATTTATTGCCGCCCAACAGCAGCAAGATCAGGGTGCCCCGGTTCGTTTCATGAAAATACACGCGCCAGCCCGGTCCCGTCTGTAAAAAACGCAGTTCGCACACGCCTTCACCCACTGGCCGCCAGTCGCCCTTTTTACCGTGCTGCAAATGCTTGATGCGCGCATCGATGGCGGCCGCCGCCACATCGTGCAGGGAATCTTCCCAGCGCCGATATTCGGCCGTCTTGCGCGTGTCGATCAGCAGTGGCTCGGTTGGTGTTGGTGTTGGTTCAACCATTGTAATCGTTTGTTCTCATTCGTCAAGCGGCTTGATCAAGCTATAAGGAGAGAATAGGCAAGAATCGGCGCCGCACCGGGAAGAATGCCGTTTGTTTGTTCTGGCGCACGTCGCTGCGGCGGTAGAATGCCGCTTTCAGTCAGAAATGAGCAGAAGCACCATGGACAATGCAGAACAGATGGAAATACGTTTCGTCGATATCGAAATCAAGCTGGCGCAGCAGGAAGACCTGGTCGAGTCGCTGAACCAGATGGTGTACCAGCAGGGCAAACGCATCGACCAGCTGGAAGCCATGCTGCACAAGCTGGGCGAGCACGTGCGTGACGGGGCGCAGCAGGCAAATGGCGGGCTGGTCAACGAACGTCCGCCGCATTACTAAATCGGCATCGTGATACGGGGCGCATGAAAACCGTTCATCACTGGCTGGCGCGCTACCATCGGTAGTTGCTGGTGACGCAAGTGTTTCAGGCTGTTATTATTTCAGGCTGGCCCGCGACACAATCGCGGCTCTCTTGCGTTCCTTGAAAGTAGACATGACCCGTCCAACAATGCTCGTCATCGCCGCCAGCCTGATGCTGGCGCCAGCCGCTTTTGCCGCCACCGCTGCGCCTGCCACCACCGCTACCGCGGCCGCGGCGCTGCCCGTTTCGAACCCGTTTGCGCAGGCCAGCAGCCTGCCTTTCAACTATCCGCCGTTCGACAAGGTGCAGGACGCCGACTACGCGCCGGCCTTTACGGCAGGCATGGCCGCCAACCTGGCGGAAATCAATGCCATCGCGAATAACCCGAAAGCAGCCACCTTCGACAACACCATTGTGGCCATGGAACGCTCGGGCCAGCTGCTGAGCCGCGTGCGCACCGTGTTTTCCGTGATGTCCGGTTCGAACACGAATGACACGATCCAGGGCCTGGAACGCGAACTGGCGCCGAAAATGGCGGCCCACAGCGACGCGATCATGCTCAACGACAAATTGTTCAAGCGCATCGACACCCTGTACGCCAAGCGCGGCAAGCTGGGCCTGGATGCGGAATCGAAACGCTTGCTGGAACGCTATCACACGGACTTCGTGCGCGCCGGCGCCAAACTGTCGGCGGCGGACAAGGAAAAGCTGCGCGCCTACAACGGCCAGCTGGCTGCCCTGTCGACCAAGTTCGCACAGAACGTGCTGAAAGAATTGAACGCCTCGGCCGTCGTCGTCGATACGCGCGAAGAACTGGACGGCCTGTCGCTGGCCGCCATCGAGGTGGCCGCCGGCCTGGCCAAGAAGCGCGGCCTGGACGGTAAATACGTGATCGCCCTCGTCAACACGACGGGCCAGGCGCCGCTGTCGCTGCTGACCAATCGCGCCGTGCGCGAACGCATCATGGCCGCTTCGCAAGCGCGCGGCAGCCGTGGCGGCGAGTTCGACAACACCCAGGAAGTGCTGGAACTGGCGAAACTGCGCGCCGAACGTGCCGCGCTGATGGGCTACCCGAACTACGCGGCCTACTCGCTGGAAGACCAGACGGCGCACGACACGACCGCCGTGAACGCCTTGCTGGGCGAGCTGGCGAAGCCGGCCGTCGTCAATGCGCGCCGTGAAGCGGACGATATCCAGAAGGTCATCGATGCAGGCACAGGCGGCTTCAAGGTAGGCGCCGCCGACTGGGCCTTCTACAGCGACAAGGTCCGCGCCGAACGCTACAACTTTGACGAAAATCAACTCAAACCGTATTTTGAAATGCACAGCGTGCTGACCAAGGGCGTGTTCTTTGCCGCAGGTAAATTGTACGGCTTGACCTTCAAGCAGCGCACCGACTTGCCCGTCTACACGTCCGACATGCTGGTGTACGACGTCTTCAATGAAGACGGCACGCAACTGGCCATCTTTACCTTGGACCCTTACGCGCGCAGCAACAAGCGCGGCGGCGCCTGGGCGAATGCCTACGTGGGCCAGTCGACCTTGCTGAACCGCAAGCCGGTGATTGCGAATAACCTCAACATTCCGAAGCCGGAAGCGGGCCAGCCGACCCTGATGACGTTTGACGAAGTCAACACCATGTTCCACGAATTCGGCCATGCGCTGCACGGCATGTTCTCGAACGTGAAATACCCGCGCTTTGCCGGCACCAGCGTGCCGCGCGACTTCGTCGAATACCCGTCGCAAGTCAATGAAATGTGGGCGCTGTGGCCGGAAGTGCTGCAAAACTACGCCAAGCACTATCAGACGGGCGCGGCCATCCCGGCCGAGCTGCTGGCGAAAGTGACGGCGGCCGACAATTTCAACCAGGGCTATAAAACCACGGAATACCTGGCGTCGGCCCTGCTGGACCAGCGCTGGCACCAGCTGACCCCGGCACAGATCCCCACCGACGTGCTGGCGTTTGAAAAAACCGCCTTGAGCGACGCGGGCGTCGATTTCGCCCCGGCGCCGCCGCGCTACCGCACCACCTACTTCTCGCATGCGTTCGCGGGCGGCTATTCGGCCGGCTACTACGCGTATCTGTGGTCGGAAAAGCTCGACGCCGACACGGTCGAGTGGTTCAAGGAAAACGGCGGCTTGACGCGCAAGAACGGCGACTGGTTCCGCAATAAACTGCTGTCGCGCGGCGGCAGCGCCGATGCGCTCGACATCTACCGCAACTTCCGCGGCCGCGATGCGAAGATCGAGCCGCTGCTGGAACGCCGTGGCTTGAACGCCAAGTAATCCCCCGTCACCGGCCTGGCCGGTGCTGAACATCGATGGCCGCCCCGCAACGGGCGGCCATTTTTATTTGGCGATTCTGCTCGTAAACCGTGGTAAACCGCGCATTTTGCGTGATGCACCACAGGATCGCCCATGTTGGATGACGCCTGTGTGACAGGCTGCTATGATCTGCCACTGGCCCGCGACGCGATCGCGGTTCTTCCCGCGCTTCCTGAAAGATGTCATGATCCGTCCACAACTGCTCGTCATCGCCGCCAGCGTCATGCTGGCCCACGCCGCCCCATCCGCCATGGCTGCCGCCACTGCAAAAACCGCGCCTGCCGCCACCGTCAGCGCGCAGAACCCCCTGCTGAAAGCGAGTCCGCTGCCATTCCAGATGCCGCAGTTCGGCCTGATCAAGGATGAACACTACGCGTCGGCGTTTGCCGAAGGCATGAAACGCCAGTTGGCCGAAGTCAACGCGATCGCCAGCAACCGCCAGGCGCCCACGTTTGAAAACACCATCGTGGCGCTCGAGCGCACGGGGCAGCTGCTGCACCGCGTGCAAAGCATCTTCAGCAACATGACGTCGACCAACACGAACAGCGTGCTGGAAGCGGTGGAAGTGGACGTGTCGCCGAAACTGGCCGCGCATGGCGACGCCATCACCCTGAATCCGAAACTGTTTAACCGCATCGACACCCTGTACGCCAAGCGCGACAAGCTGGGCCTGGATGCCGAATCCTTGCGCCTGCTGGAACGCTATCACACGGATTTCGTGCGCGCCGGCGCCAAGCTGTCCGATGCGGACAAGGAAAAGCTGAAAGCCTATAACGCCGAACAGGCGGGCCTGGAAACGGCTTTCGCGCAAAACGTGCTGAAGGAAACGAATGCCAAGAGCATCGTCGTCGACACGCGCGCCGAGCTGGCGGGCATGACGGACAGCGATATCGATACGGCCGCCACGGCAGCCAAGGAACGCGGCTTGAACGGCAAGTTCGTCATCGCCCTCGTGAACACCAGCGGCCAGCCGCCGCTGGCGGTATTGACGGATCGCAAGACGCGCCAGCGCCTGATGGATGCGTCGCTGAACCGCGGCAGCCAGGGCGGCGAGTTCGACAACCGCGCCATCGTGCTGAAGCTGGCCAAGCTGCGCGCCGAACGGGCCACCCTGCTCGGTTACGCCAACTACGCCGCGTATTCGCTGGAAGACCAGACGGCCAAGACGACCACGGCCGTCAACACCCTGCTGTCGGAACTGGCGAAACCGGCCGTTGCCAATGCGCGCCGCGAAGCGGCCGACCTGCAGCAAATCGTCGATGCCGAGAAGGGCGGTTTCCAGGTGGCAGCAGCCGACTGGGCCATCTACACGGACAAGCTGCGCAAGCAGCGTTTCAATTTCGATGAAAACGAGCTGAAACCGTACCTGGAATTGAACAGCGTGCTGAACAACGGCGTCTTCTTTGCTGCGAACAAGTTGTACGGCATCAGCTTCAAAGAACGCAAGGACTTGCCGGTGTACAACCCGGACGTGCGCGTCTACGACGTGCTGGACGCGAACGGCAAGCCGCTGGCCCTGTTCATCGCCGATTTCTATGCGCGCGGCAACAAGCATGGCGGTGCATGGATGAATGAATACGTGTCGCAGTCGATGCTGATGGGCACGCATCCCGTCGTCGCCAACCAGCTGAACATTCCGAAGCCGCCCGCCGGCCAACCGACCCTGCTGACGTTCGATGAAGTGACGACCATGTTCCACGAATTCGGCCATGCGCTGCACGGCATGTTCTCGAACGTGAAATACCCGCGCTTTGCCGGCACCAGCGTGCCGAGCGACTTCGTCGAGTATCCATCGCAAGTCAATGAAATGTGGGCCGTCTGGCCGGAAGTGCTGCAAAACTATGCCAAGCACTACCAGAGCGGCGCGGCCATGCCGCAGGAGTTGCTCGACAAGGTGACGGCGGCGAAGAAATTCAACCAGGGTTTCATGACGACGGAATACCTGTCGGCGGCCCTGCTGGACCAGCGCTGGCACCAGCTGGCGCCGAGCCAGGTTCCGACCGACGTGCTGGCCTTTGAAGCGGCATCGCTGAAGGATGCGGGCGTCGATTACGCGCCCGTGCCGCCGCGCTACCGCACCAGCTACTTCTCGCACAGTTTCTCCGGCGGTTACTCGGCGGCGTATTACGCCTACCTGTGGTCGGAAAAGCTGGACGCGGAATCGGTCAACTGGTTCAAGGAAAACGGCGGCCTGACGCGCAAGAATGGCGACTGGTTCCGCAGCAAATTGCTGTCGCGCGGCGGCAGCGTCGATGCGCTGCAGCTGTTCCGCGACTTCCGCGGCCGTGATGCCACCGTGGAACCATTGCTGGAACGCCGTGGCTTGAACGCCAAGTAAGACGTCCCCATCAGAAGCTTGCGTTGCGTTGACCTGGCGCACGCAAGCTTTCCGTGCCGGCGGCGTAGAATTGAGTAAGATGTAAACAAGAAGGCAGTCGAAAGAGTATATGAGTCAGCAAGATTTGAATGGCATTACCCTGGAAGGTATCGTGACGCGCCTGCACGCCCACTACGGTTGGGACGGCCTGGCCAAGCACATCGATATCAATTGCTTCATCAGCGATCCCAGCATCAAGTCGAGCCTGAAGTTTTTGCGCAAGACCCCGTGGGCCAGGAGCAAGGTGGAACAGCTGTACCTGGACACGCAATTTACTGACTGACAGGAAAAAACATGGATAGCAAACTCAAGGAATCGCTGCAACAACTGCATTCGACGCTGGAAACCAGCGGCCCCGTCGATGAAGAACTGCATGGTTTGCTGCAAAAACTCGATGTCGACATCAAGTTGCTGATGGAAAAGCGCGCCGCGCAGGAACAGGAAGAAGAATCGACCACCTATGGACTGGCCGAGCGCAGCCAGGAATTGTCGGCCAAGTTTGCCGTCAAGCATCCGAAACTGGAGCCGGCGCTGCGAGAACTTGGTGAGATTCTAGCCAATATGGGTATTTAATTTAACCCTAAAGCAACATCTGGGGTCAGACCCGCCGGGTCTGACCCCAAGGGCCTCTTTCTCCCAAGTAATTGAAAATTAAACGTTTTTTGTACTGAAATCCAACAGTAAAAAGCAGGCCGTCAGGTTGGAAATGGCCAATTCCGGTACAATCCGTACCCTATGAGCTCCCCTACCAATTTATTTGCGACCGTTCCCAAGCGGTCTGCCCGCGCTGCCGTGGCGCCTTTCCTGCCGATGTCGCGTGCCGAGATGGACACGCTGGGCTGGGACCAGTGCGACGTCATCCTCGTCACGGGCGACGCCTACATCGACCATCCGAGTTTCGGCATGGCCCTGGTCGGCCGCCTGCTCGAAGCGCAGGGTTACCGCGTCGGCATCATCAGCCAGCCGGACTGGCTGTCGGCCGACGCGTTCCGCATCCTCGGCAAGCCGCGCCTGTACTACGGCATTACCGCCGGCAACATGGATTCCATGGTCAACCAGTACACGGCCGACCGCAAGATCCGCTCCGACGACGCCTACACGGCGAACGCGGAACCGAACAAGCGCCCGGACCGCGCCGTCACCGTGTACGCCCAGCGCGCGCGTGAAGCGTATCCCGACGTGCCCATCGTCATCGGCAGCATCGAAGCGTCGCTGCGCCGCATCGCGCATTACGATTACTGGTCGGACAAGGTCCGCCGTTCCGTCTTGCCCGATTCCAAGGCTGATTTGTTGATCTTCGGCAATGCCGAGCGGGCGCTGGTCGACCTGACGCACCGCCTGGCTGCCGGCGAATCGATCAAGGATATCCGCGACTTGCGCGGCACGGCTTTCATGGTACCGTCCGGCTGGCTGCCTGGCGACGACTGGGGCGTGCACAATTCCACCCGCGTCGACGTGCCCGGCAAGATCGATCCGCACTACAGCCCGTACGAGATGGTGCAGGAAGACAAGACCGCCTGCGCCACGGAAAATGCGTCGAAGTCGGCCGAAGTCATCAAGCCGATCCGCATCATGAGCCGCGAAGAGCGCCTGGCCATGGCCAAGGAAAAGCACGACAAGACGGTGGTGCGCCTGCCCGCCTACGACGTCGTCAAGGATGACCCCGTCATGTATGCGCACGCTTCGCGCGTGTTCCATCTGGAATCGAATCCCGGCAATGCGCGCGCCATGGTGCAGGCGCACGGCGAACGCGACGTGTGGCTCAACCCGCCGCCGCTGCCGCTGGCCATGGACGAGATGGATGGCGTGTACGACATGAATTATGCGCGCGCCCCGCATCCGAGCTATGGCAAGGCGCATATCCCGGCTTGGGAAATGATCCGCTTTTCCGTCAACATCATGCGCGGCTGCTTCGGCGGCTGCACCTTCTGCTCGATCACGGAGCATGAAGGACGCATCATCCAGAGCCGTTCGGAACCGTCGATCTTGCGCGAGATTGAACATATCCGCGATAAAACCAAAGGCTTTACGGGCACCATTTCCGATATGGGTGGCCCGACGGCGAATATGTACCGCCTCGCCTGCAAGGAAAAAGAGATCGAAGTCTCGTGCCGCCGGCTGTCCTGCGTGTACCCGTCCATCTGCGTCAACCTGGGCACGGACCACAGCAAGCTCATTTCCCTGTACCGCAAGGCGCGCGCCATTCCCGGCATCAAGAAAGTCTTGATCAGCTCGGGCTTGCGCTACGACCTGGCCGTGCGTTCGCCCGAGTACGTGAAGGAACTGGTCACGCACCACGTCGGCGGTTTGCTGAAGATTGCTCCTGAGCACACGGAAGAGGGCACCTTGTCGAAGATGATGAAGCCCGGCATCGGCGCGTATGACGAGTTCAAGGAAATGTTCGACCGTTTCTCTTTGGAAGCAGGCAAGAAGCAGTATTTGATTCCCTACTTCATCGCCGCCCATCCGGGCACGACGGACGTGGACATGCTGAACCTGGCCCTGTGGCTGAAGAAAAACAATTTCAAGCTGGACCAGGTGCAAACCTTCATGCCCACGCCGATGGCCATGGCGACGACCATGTATCACACGCGCAAGAATCCTTTGCGCAAGGTGACAGCCGATTCGGAAGTGGTGGAAACGGCCCGCAGCGGCAAGATCCGCCGCACGCACAAGGCGTTCCTGCGCTACCAAGACCCGGCCAACTGGCCGATCCTGCGCGAAGCGCTGGTCAACATGGGCCGTGGCGACTTGATCGGCAATGGCGACAAGCATTTGATTCCCGCCTGGACCTCGTCCGAGTCGGGCGGCCTGGCCGCCGGCGAACGCAGCCGCCAGACGCATGGCGCCGGCACGCCGGACAAGTTCAAGGTTACGCCGGGCAAGAACCGTATCGCCCTGGGCGGCACGGCCGCGGCGCCGAAGGCGACTGCCGTCGAGTCGAAGGTGCGTCCATCGATCTTGTCGACCATCAAGACGAAGGCCAAGCCGGCCGCCGTGCCGATGGGCCGTGGCAGCAAGCCGCCAGCCAAGGGCGGCCATGCCGCACCGGCACGGGGCGGACGCAAGTAAGCCGTCCTCGGCACCCCGGGCATCGCCTGAAAACCCGGCAACGCAGACAGCGTTGCCGGGTTTTTTGTTATCTGCGCACCAGCATGGGGCGCGACATGCCGTGATGGCGGAATTTTTACCAATATTTAAAAATTGAATAGAGCAAAAGGCAATTTTCCCTTGTGGCAACTTGGTGTTTGAAAATATACTCGTTGAATATTTAGCCGTACGGCAACAATGCTGCCATTCTGGCAAGCGCCAGCGTACGCGACTTCCAGCGTTTAGATGAAAAGAGATGCCAATTGAAATGCCTTTCCTGCCAGGCCGAAAATAAGCCGGGCGCAAAATTCTGCTCTTCCTGCGGCACGACGTTTGCCGTTGCTCCTGCCGCCGCCGCTCCCGTGCCAGGCAAATCCTGCGGCCAGTGCGGCCATGATTGCAAGCCGGACGCCAAGTTCTGCCCCAAGTGCGCATTCAGCTTTGCCGTGGCGCCCGTTGCCGCAGCGGTGCCGCCGCCGCTGCCGGAAGCGGTCATCGAGCCGCGCATCGAGCCGGTTATCGAGCCGGTCATCGAGGCTGCGATCGCCCCCGTGATCGAGCCGCTTATCGAGCCCGTCACTGAGCCCGTCATTGCATCCATACCCGTGCCAGAACCTGAGCCTGCCCCGGCACCCGTGCCAGAGCCTGTCGCGCCACCAGCGCCAGTGCTGGAAAAGCGCCGTGCCGATCCTGGCCCCGCAGCGGAACCTGTTCCCGTACCGGCCGGCGTGCCCGCAGCGGCATCCGACAGCCCGGCCGGTGGCAGCCGGATCAAGCTGATCGTCGCAGCCATCGCGGCGGTAGTGGTAGTGGGTGCGGCAGGCGGATATTATTACCTGTCAGCCAAGCCTGCCGAACCCGCGCCAATCCCCACGCCGACGCTTCCCGCCGACGACACGACGGCTGCCGCCGAGCAGCCGCTGGCCATCAGCGACCCTGCGCTCGATGGCGCCACGACGGCCGACCATGCCGCGACACCTGCTGCCGAGCCTGAGCCTGAGCCAGCGGCAGCCCCCGCACCGGTTCCTGCTCCGGCACCGGCGCCGGCACCGGCACCTGTCGCGGAAAAGCCCGCCAAGCCCGTCAAGGTGACGCCGCCGGCCGCGCCTGCCAGCAAGCCTTCCGGTCTCGAAAGCGTGATCACGGACAGCCTGTCGGAAGCGAGCCACTGCATGAGCCAGCGCAAATACGACTGTGCCATTGCCAACGCGAATGCCGTGTTGCGCATGGACACGGGCAACCGCTACGCGCTCGATATCAAGCGCAAGGCGAAAGAAGCGCAAGACAAGGCGTTGTCGCAAATCCAGATCGAGTAAGCCGCGCTGCTTGCCTTCCATTCCTATTGATTGATCTTTCCGGAGAATAACGTGAAAAACCTGAAACAAATGGCCAAGCCCCTGGTGGCGATGCTGGTCGTGTCCTCGATGCTGGCCGGTTGCGCCGCGCCGGGCGGCCCTGGCGCCACCGGCAATACCACTACCGCAGGCACGGAAGCGGCCAGCGGCGAATGCAATACGGCCATGCTGGCCGGCATCGGCGCCGTCGTGGGCGGCTTGCTGGGCGGCGGCAACAACACCGTGCGCGGCGCGGCGCTGGGCGCCAGCCTGGGCGCGCTCGCCTGCGTGGCCTTGAATTATCAAAGCCAGCAAGTCAAGACGGCGCAGCAGGTGCAGACCGACTACAAGGTGGCCAACAAGGGCAAGCTGCCCGAGCAGTCGACCCTGGTGAAATACGAGACGGGCTTTACGCCGTCCTCCGTGCGTCCGGGCCAGAAGGCGCAGACCAATTCGTATATCGAAGTGGCGGCCGGCACGCGCGATCCGAACCCGCTGGTGGAAGAGGAATTGAGCCTGTACAAGCCAAATGGCGACTTGATCAAAACCGTGCGCAAGGTGGTCAGCAGCAATAACGGCAGCGGCGCCTACAAGGGCGGCTTCTCGATTCCCATGCCCGAAGGCGTGCCGCAGGGCATTTACCCGGTGCGCACGGCCCTGTACCTGAATAGCAAGCGCGTCGGTGGCCAGGACGTCAAGCTGCAGATCGTCCAGCGCCAGGCGCCGGCATCCGAGCTGCAACTGGCGCAGGCCTACTAACACCGTGTTACCACGGGGCGGCCAGGCAGGCCGTCCCCTTTCGATTTCCCCCTTTCAGGCTAGACATGACCATTTCCACAGAAGCAGCTAAACCTCTTCCCTTTTCCTCCGCCGTGGGTTCGCTGATCGAAGCGACCGACGCCATCAGGAACTTCCGCGCGATTGCCTTGCTGGCCCTGACCTTCATCGGCGCCGTGCTCGTCGGTGGCGTGCTGACGATGCTTGCCGGCGGCATGAGCAGCGCGCTGCTGGCCTTCCTGGGCGCCTTGATGGCCTTCCTTGTGATGTTTTACGGTTCCAATGCCGTGGGCATCCTGCTGATGCGCGATGCGCAAGGCCAGCCGGGCATGAGCCTGGTGGATGCCGTGCTCGTTTCGCTGTACACGAGCCACCGCCTGATCGCGGTCGTCTTCCTTGAATTTCTGATCGTGCTGGCGGCCATGATCGCCATCGCCATCATCTTGTTCGTCTGCAAGATCCCCGTGCTCGGCCCCGTGCTGTACGCGGTCGTCTTCCCGCTGTCGGCCATCGTGCTGGGCGTGCTGGTGTTTGCGCTGTTTTACGTGATGCTGCCGCTGGCCGGCCCCGCCGCCTGGTCGGGTGCCAGCGTGTTCCAGATCATTGCCCGCCTGAACCAGATCGTGCGCACCAAGCTGGTGTCCGTGATCTTGCTGGAAGTGCTGCTGTTCCTGATCACCGCGTTTGTGGCCCTGCTGATCTTTGGCGTGCTCGGTACCGGCGTGTCGCTCACCACGGGCATGTCGGCCGGCATCCTCAGCCTGGGCGAGATGAATATGTATGCGCTGGCTGCGGGCCTGGGTCGTGGCGGCTCCGGTTCCGGCTACATCGTCGCAGCCGGCCTGGGCGGCGGCTTGCTGATGGCGGCCGCGGCCGTGGTGCCTGGCCTGATCTTTACCAAGGGCGTGTGCATCATTTACCTGGACGCCACGCGCAATGTTGATTTCAGCGCCTCGGAAGCGAGTCTGAACGACGGCCTGGCCACGGTCAAGAAAAAAGCCGAGGAAGCGCGCGAGCGCGCGCGTGCACTGGCCGAGCAGGCGAGCGCCCCCGCAGCGCCAGCCGCTGCCGCTGCACCGGCCGCCGCACCGGCTGACAGTCTGCAGTGCCCAAGTTGCAAGGCACCGGTCGCATCCGATGATGTGTTTTGCGGCGAATGCGCGCATAAACTCAAGTAAAGGCACGCCATGGCTCACTTCTGCACCCAATGCGGTACCGCATATGCGCCGGGCGCGCGTTTTTGCGATGAATGCGGCAAGGCCGTGAACGCCGCGCCGTCGCCCGCACCTGCGCCGGCGCCCGTCGCGCCCGTCAAGCCGGCCGGTGTGCAGCGGCGCCACCTCATTCTTGCCGGCGGCGTGCTGGCGGTGGTCGTCGTGGCCGGTGGCGCACTGGCGTGGTTGCTGGCGCCAGAGGCAGCTTCGTCCAGCAGTTTCAGCCGCGCCATCGATGCCCATCTGGCGGCCGACGAGGCGGCGCGCGACAAGTTGCTGTGCCTTGCCAACTTGCCGTACCAGAAGGAAGAGATCCGCGTGGCGTCGTACGACAGTTCCACCCGGCAATGGCTGGATATCCTCGTGCGTAGCGGGCTGTACAGCGCACCCGTCGAGCAAGGCAGCGGCGGCTGGGTTGTGCAATCGCAATTCGTCTACGCGCTGGCCGCGCCGGGCAAGGCGGCCTTGCGCGGCGACAAGCTGTGCGTGGCCAAGGGCGTGAAAGTGGCCAAGGTCAGCGGCTACGATCAGGTGCGCGACCTGGGCGAACAGCAAGTGGCGATGGCCAAGGCCACCCTGGCGTTGACCGATGAGGCGGCGTGGTTCGCCAAGTCGCCGGACCGCGCATTGATCTTGCAACGCTTGCCGGACGGCGATCTGGAAGTGCGGCTGCCGCTGGCGCTGGTCGACAAGCAGTGGCAAGTCATCGACCAAGCGCAGATGAGCCAGGCGGCCATGACCGGTGTGATGGGCAAAGCGCGGGCCGGGCAGGGCGCTGGCATGCTGGACAAGCTGAAAGGCGTGTTCAGCTTTGGCGGCCACCCGGCCGTGGGAAAATGGCAGGCGGCGATGGGCAATGTCCTGGAATTTACACGCGATAGCGTGATCAATAACGGGACTTCGACCAAGGCCACCTTCACCACCAACGGCAATACCGTGACGATAGCACCGGAAGGCGCGGGCGAAACGGCCATGGACATTATCGTCAGCGACGATGGCAGCACGGCGCAGATCAGCATGGGCGGCATGCGGGTGACGACCCTGCGCCGCATGCGCGATTAGGCAGCTGTCCAGGCGGCGCAGCTTGCCGCCTTGCAGCATTCCAGAAGCCCGGCCATGCCGGGTTTTTTTTCGCCGCCTGCCAGACAGGGGAGGCAGGTATTTATCTTGACATCAAGATAGTTCGCGCCCACACTGGTCTTTTATCTTAATGTCGAGATAGTTTCATGACCTCTTCCTTTGCCCGCCCCGCCTGGGGCGATATTCTGCTCACGGCGCTGGCGCCCCTGATCTGGGGTTCCACGTATATCGTCACGTCCGAACTGCTGCCGCCGCACCGTCCCTTCACAGCAGCCCTGATCCGCGTGTTGCCGGCCGGTCTGCTGTTGCTGCTGCTGATGCGGCGCCTGCCCGCACGGCGCGACTGGGGCCGCGTGCTGATCCTGTCCGCCCTGAATATCGGCGTCTTCCAGGCGCTGCTGTTCGTGGCCGCCTACCGCTTGCCGGGCGGCCTGGCGGCCGTGGTGGGGGCCATCCAGCCGCTGCTGGTGATGGGGCTCGCCTGGGGCGTGGAAGGGCGCCGGCCGGCCCGCCTGGCCCTGGGCGCCAGCGTGCTGGGCGTGGCCGGCATGGGCGTCCTGCTGTTGTCGCCACGCACGGTGTGGGAGCCCATCGGCATCGCCGCCGCGCTGGGCGGCACGGCTTGCATGGCGGCCGGCACCTATCTGACGCGGCGCTGGAAGCCGGACTTGCCCGTGCTGGCGCTGACGGGCTGGCAATTGCTGCTCGGCGGCCTGATGCTGGCGCCCGTCGCCTGGCTGGCCGACGCGCCCTTGCCGGCACTGTCCTGGCAGCAAGTGCTGGCCTACGCCTACCTGTGCCTGGCCGGCGCCCTGCTGGCATATGCCTTGTGGTTCCGCGGCATCGCCCGCCTGTCGCCCGTGGCCGTGTCCTCGCTGGGCTTGCTCAGCCCCCTGATGGCCGTCGTGCTGGGATGGGCCTTGCTGGGCCAGGCCATGACGGGCTGGTCGATGCTGGGCTTGCTGCTGGTGCTGGCCAGCGTGCTGGCCGTGCAGTGGGCCAGCGCCCGTCCCGCAACAAAGTCCTGACTTCCGCGTATTTCCCTCCGGCAGGCTGATGGCATCAGCCTGCCTGTTTCCCTCTGAACGCTCCCTTTTTGCTGCACCGCACATACAGTTTTGCTTGCACTGATATGGGGCATTGAGGCACTATTCGCTTCGCGCAAACGTTTGCGCGCAACGAATTTCCTAAAAAGCATGCAGTACACGTGCTTGACCAACAACTCTGGAGACGCTCATGACATCCCGTATTCGCCTGAAAATGATTGCCGCCGCTGTCCTGGTGTGTGCCTTGCCCGCCGTGCCGGCGATGGCGCAGACACCTGCCAAACCAAAGGTGGCGCTGGTGATGAAGTCGCTCGCCAATGAATTTTTCCTGACCATGGAAAATGGCGCCAAGGCGCATCAGAAGGCGAATGCCGCCAAGTACGACCTGCTGTCGAACGGCATCAAGGATGAAACGGATACGTCGAGCCAGATCAAGCTGGTCGAGCAAATGATCGTCTCGCGCGTCAACGCGCTGGTGATCGCGCCGGCCGACTCGAAAGCGCTGGTGCCGGTGCTGAAGAAAGCCATCGACGCGGGCATCATCGTCGTCAATATCGACAACAAGCTCGACGCGGGCGCCCTGAAAGAGAAGGGCATCACCGTGCCGTTCGTCGGCCCGGACAACCGCAAGGGCGCCAAGGTCGTCGGCGACTATCTGGCGCAGCAAATCAAGAAGGGCGACCCCGTCGGCATCATCGAAGGCGTGTCCACCACCTACAATGCGCAGCAGCGCACCCTGGGTTTCCAGGATGCAATGACGGCAGCCGGCGCCAAGGTTGTCAGCGTGCAGTCGGGCCAGTGGGAAATCGCCCCCGCCAACACGGTGGCGGCCGCCATGCTGAACGCCAACCCGAATATCAAGGCTTTGCTGTGCGGTAACGACAACATGGCCATCGGCGCCATTTCCGCCATCAAGGCGGCCGGCAAGACGGGCAAAGTGCTCGTCGTCGGCTACGACAACATCAACGCCATCAAGCCGATGCTGGCCGATGGCCGCGTGCTGGCTACCGCCGACCAGTTCGGTTCGCAACAAGCCGTGTTCGGCATCGAGACCGTGCTGAAAGCCCTGGCGCAGAAGAAGAAACAGGCCGAGCTTGGTGGCGTCATCGAAACCAAGGTCGAACTGGTCGCCAAGGGCGCCAAGTCCTGATCGTTTGATCCCGCCGGGGCCGGCGCCCGCTTGCTCACCGAGCAGGCGGCGCCGGCCCCGCCGCCACTACCGCGGAGTTTTATCATGCCCACCGACATTCCCCCGGCGCCAGCCGCCATCCCCTTGTTAACGCTCGATAACATCGGCAAGTCCTATGTCGGCCCCGTCCTCGGTGGCGTGGGCCTGCGCTTCGCCCCTGGCCAGGTGCTGGCGCTGACGGGCGAGAACGGCGCGGGCAAGAGCACCTTGTCGAAGATCATCTGCGGCCTGGAGCAAGCCACCACGGGCACGATGCTGCTCGACGGCAAGCCATACCAGCCCGCCTCGCGCGGCGCCGCCGAGGCGCTGGGTATCCGCATGGTGATGCAGGAACTCAACCTGATTCCCACCCTGTCGATCGCGGAAAACCTGTACCTGAAGAATCTGCCGCAGCGTTTCGGCTTCATCGACCGTACGCGCCTTGAGCGCGACGCGCGCGAACAGATGGAAAAAGTGGGCTTGGGCGGCCTCGATCCGTGGACTTTGGTCGGCGAACTGGGCATCGGCCACCAGCAGATGATCGAGATCGCGCGCAATTTAATTGGCGCTTGCCGCCTGCTGGTGCTCGATGAACCGACAGCCATGCTGACGCACCGCGAAGTGGAATTGCTGTTCCTGCAGATCGAACGCCTGAAAGCCGACGGCGTGTGCATCATCTATATTTCTCACCGCCTGGAAGAACTCAAGCGCGTGGCCGACCGCATCGCCGTGCTGCGCGACGGCCAGCTCGTGTGCGACGACGATATCGCGGGCCACTCCGCCGCCGACCTGGTCAGCCTGATGGTGGGCCGCTCGGCCGACGACGCCGTCGACCTGAGCGGCCGCACCATCGGCGCACCGCTGCTGCGCGTGCGGGGCCTGGCGCGCGGCAAGGTCGTCAACCCCACCTCGTTCGACTTGCGCGCCGGCGAAATCCTCGGCATCGCCGGCTTGATCGGCTCGGGCCGCACGGAATTGCTGCGCCTGATCTTCGGCGCCGACCGCGCCGACGCCGGTGACGTGTTCCTCGGCGACAGCGCAACGCCTGCCGCCTTGCACTCGCCGCAGGCCGCCGTGCAAGCGGGCATCGCCATGATCACGGAAGACCGCAAGGGCCAAGGCTTGCTGCTGCGCCAGTCCATCGCCGTGAACACGACCCTGGCCTCGCTTGACACCGTCAGCGGCGCTGGCTGGCTCAACGACGCGGCCGAAGCGACGGTGGCCGATGACTATATCCAGCGCCTGGGCATTCGCTCGCGCAACAGCGCGCAAACGGTGGCCGAATTGTCTGGCGGTAACCAGCAAAAGGTGGTGATCGCCCGCTGGCTGTACCGCGACTGCCCCGTCATGCTGTTCGACGAGCCCACGCGCGGCATCGATATCGGCGCCAAGTTTGATATTTATCAGGTGCTGGCCGAACAGGCGCGCCAGGGCAAGGGCCTCGTCATCGTCTCGAGCGACTTGCGCGAACTGATGCTGATCTGCGACCGCATCGCCGTCATGAGCGCCGGCAGCATCGTCGATACCTTCGAGCGCGGCGCCTGGAGCCAGGACGCGCTGCTGTCGGCCGCCTTCTCCGGCTATTTGACCCCCACTTCCACTCCAGCTGCGGCCTGATCCGCCGGAAAGATTCCCATGACCACCAACTCCTCTCCTTCGTATCTGCAGCGCAGCCTGGCCGATCTGAAAAACTATGCGGGCCTGATCGGCGCCCTGGTCGCCATGTGCGTGCTGTTCTCGTTTGCCAGCGAAAACTTCTTCACGCTCGCCACCCTGAGCACCCTGTCGAACAACATCCCCACCCTGGTGGTGATGGCCGTCGGCATGACGTTCGTGCTGATCATCGGCGGCATCGACCTGTCCGTCGGTTCCGTGATGGCGCTGGCCGCGTCCGTGCTGTCGCTGGCCGTCGTGCACTGGGGCTGGCCCGTGTGGAGCGCGGCCCTGCTGGGCATGTTCGTCGCCGCCTTGTGCGGCGCCACCACGGGCCTCATTTCCGTCGGCTGGCGCATTCCCTCGTTCATCGTCTCGCTGGGCGTGCTGGAAATGGCGCGCGGCATGGCGTATCAAGTGACGAACTCGCGCACGGAGTACATCGGCAGCGCCGTTGACGGCATCAGCTCGCCAATCGCGTTCGGCCTGTCGCCCGCCTTCATCGCCTCGATCGCCATCGTCGTCATCGGCCACCTGGTGCTCACGCGCACGGTGCTGGGCCGCCACTGGATCGGCATCGGCACGAACGAGGAAGCCGTACGTTTGTCCGGCATCAATACAAAACCGTCGAAAGTGCTGGTGTTTGCCTTGATGGGCTTTCTGGCCGGCGTGGGCGCGCTGTTCCAGGTGTCGCGCCTGGAAGCGGCCGACCCGAACGGCGGCGTGGGCATGGAATTGCAAGTGATCGCCGCCGTGGTGATCGGCGGCACGAGCCTGATGGGCGGGCGCGGTTCCGTCATCAGCACCTTTATCGGCGTGTTGATCATTTCCGTGCTGGAAGCGGGCCTGGCGCAAGTGGGCGTGTCGGAACCCGTGAAACGCATCGTCACGGGCCTGGTGATCGTCGCCGCCGTGGTGCTCGACACCTACCGCCGCCGCGGCGAACGCGCCTAAGCGCAACATCGCCCATGGCAACCATCAAGCAAGTGGCGCAGGCGGCGGGGGTGTCGTTCACCACCGTGTCGCACGTCCTCAACAATACCCGCCCCGTCAGCGACGAGGCGCGCCGCGCCGTGCTGGCGGCGGCGGAGCAATTGCATTATGTGCCCAGCGCGCTGGCGCGTTCCCTGCGCAGCCGCAGCACGGGCACCATCGGCCTGATCATTCCCAACAATACGAACCCGTATTTTTCGGAAGTGGCGCGCGGCATCGAGGACAGCTGCTACGCGGCCGGCTACAGCGTCATTTTGTGCAATTCCGATGACGACCCCGTCAAGCAGCGCGATTACCTGAACGTGCTGCTGACCAAACGCTGCGACGGATTGATTTTGTCCGCGCTGGCCGACAGCGATGGCGAATTGCTGCGCAAGATGAAGGTGCCGGCCGTGCTGCTCGACCGCGCGCCCAGCGACCTGTCCATCGATGCCGTGGCCGTCGACAACCGCGCCGGCGGCGTGCTGGCCGCGCGCCATTTGCTGGGCCTGGGACGCCGGCGCCTCGCCTGCATCGCCGGTCCCCGCGAAGTGAGCATTTCCAACGACCGCATCGCCGGCGTGCGCAGCGCCATGGCGGACGCCGGCGTGGTCCTGGCCGACGCCCTGTGCCGCTACAGCGATTTTACGAGCGCTGGCGGCTATGCGGCCGCGCTGGACTTGCTGGCGCTGCCGCCAGACCAGCGCCCCGACGCCTTGTTCTGCTGCAATGACCTGATGGCCTTTGGCGCCCTGCGCGCCGCCGCCGAGCGGGGCATTGCCGTGCCCGTGGACCTGGCCGTCGTCGGCTTCGACGATATCGACCTGGCCAGCTTCGTGCATCCGGCCTTGACCAGCGTGGCGCAAAATACGCGCGAACTGGGCCGCATCACGGCCGCCTGCCTGCTGGCGCGCATCGCCGACCCCGCCTTGCCGCGCCAGCAGCGCAGCATCGCCCCGGAACTGCACGTGCGCGGCTCCAGCGCGGCCGTCACGCTATCTTCTTCCGCACCTACTTCTTCACCTGCAACTGAACTGATGGGAATGACATCATGATCGTGGTTATCGGCAGCATCAATATGGACCTGGTCTTGCGCGTGCCGCGCATGCCCCTCCCCGGCGAAACCCTGACGGGCGGCGCCTTTCGCACCATTCCTGGCGGCAAAGGCGCCAACCAGGCCGTGGCCTGCGCGCGCCTGAGCGGCAAAGTGGCGGGCGCCCAGCAAGTGGCCATGGTCGGCTGCGTGGGCGACGACGCGTTCGGCGCGACGTTGCGCGCGGCGCTCGTCGGCGACGGCATCATCGACAGCCACATCACCACCTTGCCGGGCGTGGCCTCCGGCATCGCCTCGATTCTCGTCGATGACAATGGCCAGAACAGCATCGTCATCGCCGGCGGCGCCAACGATCTGTTGAGCCCGGCACACATTGATGCGGCGCAAGGCTTGATCGAACAGGCCGATATCGTCGTGCTGCAGCTGGAAACCCCGATGGCCACCGTCGTGCATGCGATCAAGCTGGCCCGTTCGCTGGGCAAGACCGTGGTGCTGAACCCGGCCCCGGCGGCCAGCTTGCCGAATGGCGTGCTGGAACTGGTCGACTACCTGATTCCGAATGAAATCGAAGCGGCCATGCTGGCCGGCGTCAGCCCGGATGGCGCGGATGCCGGGGCGCTGGCCGCCGCGCTGCAAAAGCTGGGCAGCGACAACGTCATCATTACCCTCGGTTCCAAGGGCGTGCACGCGGCCCTGTACGGCGGCGATTTCACCTTCCCCGCCGAAGTGGTGCAAGCCGTCGACACGACGGCCGCCGGCGACACCTTCATCGGCGGTTTTGTGGCGGGCCTGGCGTCCGGCATGGACGAGGCCGAAGCGATCCAGCAAGGCCAGCGCGCGGCCGCCTGGAGCGTCACCAAGCCCGGTGCGCAAACCTCGATCCCCCACTTGCACGAGCTGTTCTAACAACCATGAAAAAGAATCCGCTGCTCAATATCGCACTGTCGCAACTGATCGCTTCGCTCGGCCATGGCGACATGCTCGTCATCGGCGACGCGGGCTTGCCGTCGCAGCCGGGCGTGCCCCTGATCGACCTGGCCCTGACGCGCGGCATCCCCGGCTTCATCGATACCGTCAACACGGTATTGACTGAAATGCAGGTGGAATACCATTTGCTCGCCAGCGAATTGCCGCAGCACAATCCAGCCATGGCGGCGCAGGTGGCAGCCCTGGCTTTGCCCGATGCGCGCCAGGTGACGCATGAGGAGTTCAAGCAATTGAGCAAGGGCGCGCGCGCCATCGTGCGCACGGGCGAGTGCAGTCCGTACGCCAACATCATTTTGGTGGCCGGCGTCGTGTTCTAGCGCAAACAATGGC
Source organism: Janthinobacterium sp. SUN033 (assembly GCF_030397595.1). Classification (NCBI taxonomy): domain Bacteria; kingdom Pseudomonadati; phylum Pseudomonadota; class Betaproteobacteria; order Burkholderiales; family Oxalobacteraceae; genus Janthinobacterium; species Janthinobacterium sp. SUN033. The sequence continues at coordinate 118,821 of NZ_JAPQNV010000008.1, read as the reverse complement.
GACATTGTTTGCCAAAAACATCAACGCTATTGTCCTCACTGAAATAGTTATCCATTGGCAAAAGGGGCGGCTACAATAGCCTTACCCCTGCCAGCTCGGCAGCTTCCTGTGGTGTTCCGCCATGCCGATGAAAGCCCGCGACGCTTTCCGCCTTGTCTTGCCGCTCGCCGGCAGGCTGGCGCGCGCCTGGCGCGGCTTTGTCTTCCTGCTGCTGTGCCTGGCCACACCAGCCCGGGCGCTGGAACCCGTTACCCTGCAACTCAATTTCACGCACCAGTTCCAGTTTGCCGGTTATTACGCGGCCATCGAGCAAGGCTATTACCGCGAGGCGGGCCTGGAAGTCAGGCTGGTCGAAGGCGGCGGCGGGCCGCTGGCCGAGGCGGCCGTGCTGGCGGGCCAGGCCGAGTATGGCGTGGGTAACAGCACCTTGTTGCTCAGCCGGCTGGCCGGCAAGCCCCTGGTGGTGCTGGCCGTCGTGTTCCAGCATTCGCCCAGCGTGCTGCTGATGCGCCAGCAGGGCGGCGCGCCCGACGTGCGCAAGCTGGTGGGGGCGCCCGTGATGATCGGTGCGGCCGGCGACGTGGCCCTTGCCGCCGATGAAGTATCGCTGTTCCTGGCGAAAATGGGTGTCGCGCCGCAGCAGATGCGCCACTTGCCTCCCAGCTACCGCATCGAAGATTTGATCGATGGCAAGGTCGACGCCATCGCCGCGTATTCCACCAACGAACCGGACTACCTGGACCGGGCGGGCTTTCCCTATTACCAATTTACGCCGCGCACGGCCGGCATCGATTTCTACGGCGACAACCTGTTTACCAGCGAGCACGAACTGCGCCGCCATCCCGAGCGCGTGAAAGCGTTTCGCGCGGCCAGCCTGCGCGGCTGGCAATACGCGATGGCGCACCGCGAGGAAATGGCGCAACTGATCCACGTCAAGTACAGCCAGCGCCACGACCGCGCGCACCTGCTGTACGAGGCGCAGCAGATGGAATTGCTGCTGCAGCCCGTGCTGGTGGAGCTCGGCTACATGAATCCCCAGCGCTGGCAGCACATCGCCGACACGTATGCCAGCATGGGCGTGCTGCCGCGCAATGCCACGGACAGCCGCGCCTACAAGGGTTTCCTGTATCGCCCCGTGCCGGGCGCCGACCTGGGCTGGCTATACCTGTCGCTGGGCCTGGCGGGCAGCTTGCTGGCCGTGTCGGCGGCCTTTCACTTCAACAACCTGGCACGCGAGCGCCGCCGCACGGAGGAAACCATCCGCCAGGGGGAATTGCGCTTTCGCACCATGTTCGAGGAAGCGCCCATGGGCATCGCCCTGATCGATACCGTGAGCGGACAGTTTCTCGACATCAATCCGCGCTACCTGGCCATCAGCGGGCGCAGCCTGGAACACATGAAGCAAACGAGCTGGATGGAGATCAGCCATCCCGACGATGTGCCCGGCGAGCAGGAGCAGGTGGCGCAGTTGCTGGCGCGTAGCTTGCAGGGCTTTCGCCACGCCAAGCGGATCGTCCGGCCCGATGGCGGCGTGGTGTGGGTTGACGCCTCGGTGACGGCCATCGCCACGGCGCGCCATGGCGGCCCGCACCACCTGTGCATGCTGGAAGACGTGACGGACAAGCGGCAAACGGAAGCGCTGATCTGGCAGCAAGCCAACTTCGATACCCTGACGCAATTGCCGAACCGGCGCATGTTCCACGAACGCCTGCGCCAGGCGCTGGCTCAGGGGCGGCGCGATACGAGCCGCGTGGCCATCCTGTTCATCGACCTCGACCATTTCAAGGAAGTCAACGACACCCTCGGCCACCACCAGGGCGATATCCTGCTGATCGAGGCGGCGCGGCGCATCCGCGTGGGCGTGCGCGAGACGGACACGGTGGCGCGCCTGGGCGGCGATGAATTCACGGTGATCCTGTCCGACCTCGATGATCTGCAGCAAGTCGACCGCATCGCGCGGCAGATACTCGACGGCTTGCTGGCGCCATTCCTGCTGGGGCAGGAGCAGGCGTTCGTCTCGGCCTCGATCGGCATCACCTTGTATCCGGACGACGCGGGCACCATCGAGGAATTGCTCAAGCACGCGGACCAGGCCATGTATGTGTCGAAAGGGGCGGGGCGCAACCGCTACAGCTACTTTACGCCCGCCATGCAGGTGGCGGCCGTCAACCGCATGCGCCTGGGAGCGGACTTGCGCACGGCCCTGCGCGAACAGCAGATGCAGCTGTATTACCAGCCCATCGTCGCGCTGCATGGCGGACGCATCGAGAAGGCGGAAGCCTTGCTGCGCTGGCACCATCCGCAGCGGGGCCTCGTGTGCCCGCCGGATTTCCTCGCGCTGGCCGAAAGCAGCGGCCTGATCGTGGAGATCGGCGATTGGGTGCTGTGCACGGCGGCGGCGCAACTGCTGCATTGGCGTGCGCAGTGCCATGCCATCGGCTTGCCGGGGCTGCAACTGTGCCTGAACCAGTCGTCGCTGGAATTGCAGCGCGAAGTCGAGGCGCCCGGCACCTGGCTGCGCCAGCTGGCGGCGCTCGGTGTGCCGGCCTCGGCCATTGTGCTCGACATGCGTGAAGATGTGCTTTTACCTGGCGGCACCAGCATGGCGCCACGCTTGCAGCACTTGCGCGAAGCGGGCTTGCAGATCGCCCTGGACGACTTCGGCAGCGGCCATGCTTCGCTGACGCAATTGCAGCAATGCGGCATCGATTACCTGAAGCTCGACGGCGTGCTGGTGCGCAAGCTGGCGCCCGGCGCCAGCGAGCTGGTGCTGTGCGAAGCCATCGTCACCATGGCCCACAAGCTGGGCTTGCGGGTGATTGCCGAAGGGGTGGAGACCGATGAGCAGCGTGCGCGCCTGCTGGAGATCGGCTGCGATTTTGCGCAAGGCGAGCTGTTTGCGCCGCCGTTGGCCATCGAAGCGTTCGATGCGCTGCTGCGCGCGCAGCGGCCCTTGCACCCTTGAAACAGGCATCGCCTGCCACCAGATGGCATCCACGCCTGCGGGACAGGGCTCCCGGCTTGAACGGGCTTATACTCGACGGGCTGGCGCCTGCGCCCGGCTTTGCTGTCACCGGTACCTACACCGGGAGCGCAGGCAGTATTTCTTCCATTCACTCAACTCGAGGTGACCTCATGGGCATTTTCAGCAATATCTACAACAAGATCTTCCACCATTCGTCCGACGCTGCCCCGGCAGCCACGCCAGCCGCCGCTACCGACGCGCCAGCGGCGGCCGCACCGGCCGCCGCACCAGCGGCTGCCGTGCCGGTGGTGGACGTGGAAGTGGTGCTGGTCGACCTGGCCAGCAAGAACGCGGAAAAACTCAATTGGCGCACGTCCATCGTTGACCTGATGAAACTGCTTCAACTGGACAGCAGCCTGGCGTCGCGCAAGGAACTGGCACAAGAGCTGCATTTCACGGGCGACACCAACGATTCGGCCAGCATGAATATCTGGCTGCACCGCCAGGTGATGATCAAGCTGGCGGAAAACGGCGGCAAGGTACCGGAAGAGCTGAAGAATTAAGAATTGAACATCTGGCGGCGGCAGGGGTATCCACTGTCACCGCTATCCAATCCCGTGGGAACTGCCTATCATGGAGTTCCCATGGCGTCATGATAGCTAAAACTAATTGAAACTATTGTGACAATCAATTTTGCATATGGGTTAAAACCCCTTACACTAGAGTCTTACTGATTCACCACACGAGAGGAAATGACTATGTCGCTGATCAATACCCAAGTTAAACCATTCAAGGCAACCGCTTACCACAATGGCAAATTCGTCGACCTGACGGAAGCGTCGCTGAAAGGCAAGTGGTCGGTATTCGTCTTCTACCCGGCCGACTTCACCTTCGTTTGCCCAACCGAACTGGAAGATCTGGCCGATCACCATGCTGAATTCCAGAAACTGGGCGTCGATGTCTACGGTATCTCGACCGATACCCACTTCGCGCACAAAGCCTGGCACGACACCTCGGACGCGATCAAGAAAGTGCAATACGCACTGATCGGCGACCCGACCGGCGCCCTGTCGCGCAACTTCGAAGTCATGATCGAAGAAGAAGGCCTGGCACTGCGCGGTACCTTCGTCATCAATCCTGACGGCTTCATCAAAGTGCTGGAAGTGCATGACAACGGCATCGGCCGTGACGCAGCGGAACTGTTGCGCAAAGTCAAAGCCGCTCAGTACGTGGCGAACCACCCAGGCGAAGTGTGCCCAGCCAAATGGACGGAAGGCGCAGCGACCCTGACCCCATCGCTGGACCTGGTTGGCAAGATCTAAGTCTTGAAACCTTGCAACATCTAGCAGCAAACAAGTAGTTACCGCGATGCCGGACCGGGTGTCCGGCCCGGCATTCGCCTAAATATTTGTAGAAAAGGAAAACATCATGTTAGACGCCACCCTCAAAACCCAACTGAAATCCTACCTGGAAAAAGTGGTGTATCCGCTTGAGTTGGTCGCTTCTCTCGATGACAGCGCAAAAGCCCGCGAGATGAAAGAATTGCTCCAGGAAATAGTCCTGTTGAGCGACAAGATCACGCTGGTCGAGCGCACTGACGCTGGCGTACGGACCCCGTCGTTCAGCATCAACCGCCCAGGCACCGATATCGGCGTGCGTTTCGCCGGCGTGCCGCTGGGCCATGAATTTACCTCGCTGGTGCTGGCGCTGCTGCAAGTGGGCGGCCACACCATCAAGTTCGACGATGCCGTGATCGAGCAGATCCGCAACCTTGACGGCGATTACGAGTTTGAAACGTTTATTTCGCTCTCCTGCCATAACTGCCCGGAAGTGGTGCAGGCATTGAATGCCATGGCCGTGATCAACCCGCGCATCAAGGTCACCACCATCGATGGCGGCGTGTTCCCGCAAGAAGTGGAAGCGCGCCAGATCATGGCCGTGCCGATGATGTTCCTGAACGGTGAACACTTCGGCCAGGGCCGCACGAATGTCGAGGAAATCCTCGCCAAGCTCGACACCAACGCCGGCGCCCGCCAGGCCGAGGCACTGAACAAGAAAGACGTGTTCGACGTGCTGATCGTCGGCGGCGGCCCTGCCGGCGCGGCAGCGGCCATCTACGCGGCCCGCAAAGGCATCAAGACGGGCGTGCTGGCCGAGCGTTTCGGCGGCCAGGTACTCGATACCCTTGCCATCGAGAATTTTATTTCCGTCAAGGAAACGGATGGTCCGAAGTTCGCCATGGCGCTGGAACAGCACGTCAAGGAATACGAAGTCGACATCATGAACACCCAGCGCGCCGCGAAATTGACGCCGGGCAAATTGGTGCAGATCGAAACGGCGAATGGCGCGATCCTGAAAGCCAAGACCGTCATCCTGGCCACCGGCGCCCGCTGGCGCGAAATCAACGTGCCGGGCGAGAAGGAATACCGCAACCACGGTGTCGCCTACTGCCCGCACTGCGATGGCCCGCTGTTCAAGGGCAAGCGCGTGGCCGTGATCGGCGGCGGCAACTCGGGTGTGGAAGCGGCGATTGACCTGGCCGGCCTCGTGAAACACGTGACCCTGATCGAGTTCGGCGCGGAATTGCGCGCCGATGCGGTGCTGCAACGCAAGCTGCACAGCCTGCCTAACGTGACCGTGATCACCTCGGCGCAAACCACCGAGATCCACGGCGACGGCAAGATCGTCAATGGCCTGAGCTACACGGACCGGGTCAGCGGCGAATCGAAGAAGGTCGAGCTGGAAGGCGTCTTCGTGCAAATCGGCCTGGTGCCGAACACGGAATGGCTGAAAGGCACGGTAGCGTTGTCGCGCCACGGCGAAATCGAAGTCGATGCCCGCGGCCAGACCTCGATCCCCGGCGTGTTTGCGGCCGGCGACGTCACCACGGTGCCGTACAAGCAGATTATCATCGCCACCGGCGAAGGCGCCAAGGCAGCCCTGTCCGCCTTTGACCACCTGATCCGCTCGGATGACGAGGAAGTGGTCGAAGAGTCTGCCGCCAAGGAAGCACTGACGGCGTAACTATTGAGCCGTATCAAGAAAAAACCGGAACCGCCGCAAGGGGGTTCCGGTTTTTTTTATGCATAGAAGAAACTTAGCTGCCCGCGTACAGCGGGTTGCCGGCCACATACACCTGGATGCCATCGACGGGCATGTCCTTCGGCGCGATGTCGGCCAGGGCGAAGACGGTCCTGTTGTTGAAGGTGTGCACGTGCCACGTAAAACGCTGGCCGGCGCGCGCGATGGTGACGGTTTCGCCGTGCGTGACGTTGATGTGGCGGGCGTCGGCCTGCAGCTCGATGGTGCGCTGGGCAGCGGCGTGCGGGGCGCTGCTGCCATAGTCGGTAGCCGTGCCCGTGGGGCCGGCGGCGATGGCCGAGGTGGCGAAGGCGGCGCACAAAATCGCCAGGGCGCGGCGGTGGGTGTTCAACATAGTAATCTCCAAGAATAAGCCAGGCGCGGTGAATAAGCGCGCCGTGTTATGGGTAATGGCTGCACCGGGATCGCCGGTTTTTGCAACACGGCATCGTAAGCTGTCCTTGGTCGATCTGCAAAGCTGTATTTCCTGTCTATATTTCCAGCGTCGCCGCCAGCGGCACGTCCGGCGCCAAATGGCTGGTCAGCACGATGCATTGGCGCGCCAGGCGGGACGGTTCGGCCAGGCGCGCGCGCAGGTGGGTCATGGCGGCCGCGTCGAGGCCGTTGAACGGTTCGTCGATCAGCAGCAGGCGCACGGGCAAGGCCAGGGCCAGGGCCAGTTGCAGCTTTTTATGCTGGCCCAGCGAGAGGGCGGTGATGCTTTGCTGCAAGGTTGATGTCATGGCAAAGGCGTGCAGTTCCGCGTTCAGCAGCGACTGGTCGCTGCCTGGGTACAGGGCCAGGTGCAGGTCGAGAAACTCGTGCACTTGCAGCCAGGGCAGGGCGGGCGTGTCGCCGCCGCAATAGAAGGTCTGGGCACGGTAGGCCAGCGGCATGGCGACGCTGTCGATGTCATCGAGGCGGATGGCGCCGCGCGCGGGCAGCAGGGCGCCGCCCGCCAGTTTCAGCAGGGTCGTCTTGCCGGCGCCGTTTGCGCCGCGCAGCCAGGTGACGCCGGGGCCGAATTGCTGGTTGTAGCCCTGGAAGACGCTGTGCGTGGGGAAGTGAAAATCGAGGTGCTCGAGGTGCAGCACGGGAGTAGGCAGGTTCAATTCCATAATTCGCTTCCGATGGCGCTCAAGGCAAGGATGGAGAAAACGACGAGGGCGACGCGCCCGCGCGGCGTCAGGCGGGGCAGGCCGACGATGGCCAGCAGGGCCGCGCTGGCGGTGAGGGCGTAGACGCCGGTCACGCGCCGCTGCAGGGCGGCGGGATCGATGCAATACAGCAAGATGCCAGCGCCCAGCAGCACGGCAAAGGCGGGGAGCAGGCTGGCGGCGCAGGCCAGGCGCGTCAGGGCCGTGCTGGCCAGGGGCCAGGCGTCCAATGCGGGGCGCAGCACGGCGATCTGTTCGCGCACGGCCTTGTCGCCCCGGTCCGTCACGATGATCAGGCTGGCGCTGGCCAGCAAACCGAGCAGCGGCGCGGGTACGAGCGGCGCGCGCAGCAGCCAGGCCAGCATGCTGGCGCCAGCCGTGGCCAGCAGCACGCTTTGCTGCAGGCCGATCACATTTTCATTGCGCCAGAACGGCAGCCAGAACAGCTGGCGCCACAGGAATATCGTGCGCCAGCGGGGCCGTTGCGGCACATACGCCGTCATCGTGGGCGCACGCGCCCTGTGTGCGGGCCGCGGTGCGCGCAGGCGTTGCGCCACGATGCGCGCCGTCAGCAGCCACGCCAGCAGCCAGACGGCGAGGGTGGCCGCCATGCCGGGCGCGGCAATGGGGCGCAGCCAGGGCGGCGACTGCAGCAGCCAGATGGTGGCCGAGACGGCATAGGCGAGGCCCAGCGGCAGCATCAGCAGGCCGGCCACGGCGATGTCGGCTTGCCAGCGCAGGTGGCGCGGCAAGGGCAGCTGGCGCAGCCACGCGGCGGTACTGGTCGGCAACAATCGCTTGCGCAGCAGCCAGGCGGGCAGGCATGTCAGCAGCACTTGCGCCGCCAGCAAGCCCAGGGCCGCTGGCCAGGGCAGGTTCATGGCGAGAAATCCCGGCAGGGCGATGACGCTGAGCAGGCCCAGCAGGACGGGACCGGCCAGGAACACGAGAATTTCCATGGAACTGGCCAGGCTGGCGGCAAATTGCAGCAAAGCATGATGGGCCAGGCGCAAGCGCAGGGCGAGGTAGGGGGAAAAGCTGCGGGGCAGGCGCATCAGGCAGGAGCGGCGGAGTCGGCAAGAGCGCTGATTCTAGTGCATTTGCGCTCCCAGAATGGGAAAAGCCCTTCGGTTCCAGGAACCAAAGGGCTTTTCTTTTATTGGCGGAGCGGACGGGACTCGAACCCGCGACCCCCGACGTGACAGGCCGGTATTCTAACCAACTGAACTACCACTCCAAGCTCGTATGATCTGTGTTGCTGATCCATGAAGCACTGGATAATTTTCTGTTTGGTGGTGGGTGCTGAGAGGCTCGAACTCCCGACCTACGCCTTGTAAGGGCGCCGCTCTACCAACTGAGCTAAGCACCCGCATACCCAGAAAACTATCCCGACGTTTGTCACCACGTCTGGAAGAGGCACTATTATAGGGGGCGCTTTCATGCTTGTGCAACTATTCTTGAGGGGGAATGGCAGTTTTTTTGCTGAAAAGCGCAAAAATGTTCAGGCGAGGGGGGATGGACGTGTTTTTGGCTTCTGAAATGGGAAAAGCCCTTCGGTTCCAGGAACCAAAGGGCTTTTCTTTTATTGGCGGAGCGGACGGGACTCGAACCCGCGACCCCCGACGTGACAGGCCGGTATTCTAACCAACTGAACTACCACTCCAAGCTCGTATGATCTGTATTGCTGATCCATGAAGCACTGGACAGTTTTCTGATTTGGTGGGTGCTGAGAGGCTCGAACTCCCGACCTACGCCTTGTAAGGGCGCCGCTCTACCAACTGAGCTAAGCACCCGTTGCTTGTCTCAGAAAACCATCCCGACGTTTGTCACCACGTCTGGAAGAGGCGCTATTATAGGACGGGTAAAATCCTTCTGCAAGCGCTTTTTTCAGATTATTGCCCGAATGCGGTTGGGAGCATCTGAAAAAAGTGCAGGGCAAGGCGCATTGCCGAAGACAGTACGGATAGTACGGCGAGGCAATGTAACGCTGCCATGGGCTTTTTCTCAGGGCTCCTATTCCGTGATGCCCCATTGCGACAGCATCCACGCCATATTGAACGCATTCTCGGCGATGGCGTTATAGCGGCCCGACGCGCCGCCGTGGCCGGCACCCATATTCGTTTTCAGCAGCAGGGGATTGCCGTCCGTTTTATAGGCGCGCAGCTTGGCCACATATTTTGCCGGTTCCCAGTACATGACCTGGCTGTCGTTCAGACCCGTCGTCACCAGCATGGCGGGATAGTTCTTGCGCGCAATGTTGTCGTACGGCGAGTAGCTGAGCATGTAGTCGTACGCGGCCTTCTGGTTCGGGTCGCCCCATTCCAGGTACTCGCCCGTCGTCAGGGGCAGGCTGGCGTCCATCATGGTGTTCATCACGTCGACAAACGGTACGGCCGCGTGCACGGCGTGGAACAGGTCGGGGCGCATGTTGACGACGGCGCCCATCAGCAAGCCGCCCGCGCTGCCGCCCTGGATGATGAGGCGGTTCGGGCTGGTCCATTTTTCGCGCACCAGGTAGTCGGCGCTGTCGATGAAGTCATTGAAGGTGTTTTTCTTCTTCATCAACATGCCGTCTTCATGCCAGGCTTCGCCCATGTCGGTGCCGCCGCGGATATGCGCTTGCGCATAGATGACACCCCGTTCCAGCAGGCTGATGCGGCTGATGGAAAAAGTGGCTTCCGTGGAAATACCGTAGGAGCCGTACGAGTACAGCAGCAGCGGCGCTGAACCGTCGAGCTTGACGCCTTTCTTGTAGACGACCCACAGCGGCACTTGCACGCCATCGCGCGCCTTCACCCACAAGCGCTGCGTGGTGTAGCGGCTGCTGTCGAAGCCGCCGACGATTTCCTGCTGCTTCAGCACCGTGCGCTTGCCGTCCTGCATGCTGACGTCGATGACGGTGGGCGGCGTGACGGGCGACTGGTAGGACATGCGAAATTGCGTGGCGGAAAACTCCGGCGTGCCGGCCGCCGTGGCCAGGTAGACGGGGTCGTCGAACTGCACCGCCTTCCAGTTCTTTTGCGCAAAATCAAAGATGCGGGCGCGGTTCAGGGCGCGCGCCTTTTCCATCACCACCAGGTAGCCCTGGAAGACGTCGATGGACTGGATCACGGCATCCTTGTTGTGCGGCACGACGGGCTTCCAGTTCTTCGGCTGCGGCGCGGAGAATGGCGCGCTGACGACACGGAAATTCTTCGCCCCCTTGTTGGTCAGAATATACAGCTGGCCGTCGCGGTGCTCGATGCCGTAGCGGTGGCCTTTTTCACGTTTCAGCACGGATTGGAACGTGCCTTGCGGCTTGCTCGTTGGCAGCAGCAGCACTTCGCTCGTGTCCGTGCTGCCCGAGGTGAGCACGAAGAATTGCTTGTCGCGCGTGCGGCCCACGTTGATGGCGAACTGCTCCACAGGCTCGTGGTAGACCTGTTGCGGCGCACCGCCCAGGGCCAGGCGGAACAAGCGGTCCGAGCGCTTGGTGGTGGCATCTTCCTGCGCCAGCATCAGGGTGGCGTTATCCGCCGCCCAGGCCAGCGATGTCACGCGCGGCATGCTGTCGCCCAGCAACTTGCCCGTTTTCAAATCCTTGACATGCAGCTCGTACTGGCGGAAACCCGTCGTGTCGGTGGTGTAGGCCAGCAACTGTTCATTCGGGCTGACGCTGAAGGCGCGCACGGCAAAGAATTTGTGGCCTTCGGCCAATTGATTCTGATCCAGCAAGACTTCCTCTGCCGCCTGCGCATCATAGGCGCCGCTGGCGCCGACGGGGCGGCGGCAGTGAATCGGATATTGCTTGCCCGCTTCCATGCGCGTGTAATAGTAGAAATTGCCCTGGCGCGCAGGCACGGACAAGTCCACTTCCTGCATGCGTCCCTTGACTTCCGCCGTTACCTTGTCGGCCAGCGGCTGGATCGGCGCCGTGACGGCTGCCGTGTAGGCGTTTTCCGCATTCAGGTAGTCGATCACGGCAGGATCGGCTTTCTTTTGCAGCCAGCGGTAGTCGTCCGTGACGACCGTGCCGTGGCGCGTTTCCTGCCAGGCTGTCTTGGCGGCGACGGGGGCGACGGCCGTGGCGATGGTGGTGGTGGCGTCGGCGGCCAGCGCGGATGGCGCCAGCGTGGACAGTAGCAGGGCCGGCAGGATGGATGACCAGACGGACCGGCGGCGCGAAGCATGATGTGCTGTGGACAAGGCAACTCCTTTGAATAGTTGTGTCAGGATTGTAATCTTGCTATTGAGAAAAGCAACCGCTGATCGTCGCCATCGGGTCCCGTGCGTTTCAACTTGCATCCGCGGTCATTTCCGGTAATACTGTATGCATGCACAGTATCTTGCCGCAATGAAGGCAAGCCGATCCGCCGCGAGGTGTTTTTTGATTCCATCTGCCCCCACACTTGCCGAAGCACCCGCCGCGCGCCGCTGGATCGCCCACCTGGACATGGACGCCTTCTTCGCTTCCGTGGAACTGTTGAAATATCCGGAATTGCGCGGCGAAGCCGTCGTCATCGGCGGCGGGCGCCTGCAGCAGCCCGTGCTGCAGATTGATGGCACGCGGCAATTTGCGCGCATGCGCGATTACGTGGGGCGCGGCGTCGTTACCACGTCGACCTACGCGGCGCGCGCGTTTGGCGTGTTTTCCGCCATGGGCATCATGAAGGCGGCCAGGCTGGCGCCCGACAGCATCCTGCTGCCGGCCGATTTCGAGGCCTACCGCGAGTATTCGGCCCGCTTCAAGCAAGCCGTGGCTCAGTTGTGCCCCATCATCCAGAACGTGGGCATCGATGAAATCTATGTCGACCTGACGGAACATGGCGAGCAGGCGCCGGCCATGGCAGCGCGCCTGAAGGCGGCCGTGTTCGAGGCGACGGGCCTGTCGTGCTCGATTGGCCTGGCGCCCAACAAATTGCTGGCGAAAATCTGTTCCGACCTGGAAAAACCCGACGGACTCACCATTTTGTCGCCCGAGGATATCGCCACGCGCGTGTGGCCCTTGCCGGCGAAAAAGATCAACGGCATCGGCCCGAAGGCGACGGCCAAGCTGGAAGCCTTGGGCATCATCACCATCGGCGAGCTGGCGCAAGCCGACCTGGCCATGCTGCGCACGCAGTTTGGCGACCTGTACACGGGCTGGCTGCGCCAGGCGGCGCTGGGCATCGACGAGCGGCCCGTGCAGACGAGCCGGGAAACCAAGTCCGTCAGCCGCGAAACGACGTTCGAGCGCGACTTGCAGGTGGTGCGCGACCGCGCCACGCTGTCGGAAAAGCTGGAAAGCCTGTGCACGCGCGTGGCGGGCGACCTGGACAAGCAGTCGCTGGCGGGGCGCACGGTGGGCATCAAGCTGCGTTTCGAGGATTTCAGCACCGTCACGCGCGACATCACCTTGCCCAGCGCCACGGCGGACGCCGCCGCCATCCTGCGGGCCAGCCGCGATTGCTTGCGGCGCGTGCCATTTGAAAAGAAAATCCGCCTGCTGGGCGTGCGCATCTCGACCTTGTCCGATCCGGCCATCGTGATGCGGCAGGCGCCAGCCCAGGCGGAGCTGTTTCCCGCCCTGTAGCGGCATTCCCCACGCATCAACAACACCGCGCCAGTCCGCGCTTTTGACGGCATTCCCGTGTCGAAAGTGTAGAATGGCGTTCCCCTGGCACTACTGAAACAAACGGAAGACAAAAACTATGTGGTTCAAGAATCTTCAGATTTACCGCCTGCCCGCACCATGGGTCTATACGCCAGAACAACTGGAAGAGGCCTTGTCCTCGAACAAATTTACGCCGGCGACCAGCATGGATCTGATGCGCCAGGGCTGGGATACGCCACGCCCGAACGGCGGTCTGGTCCACGTGGTCAACAAGCAGATGCTGATCTTGCTGGGCACGGAAAAGAAATTGCTGCCAGCGACCGTCATCAACCAGGTGGCCAAGGCCCGCGCCGCCGAGATGGAAGAAGCGCAAGGCTTTGCGCCTGGCAAGAAAGCCATGAAAGAATTGAAGGAACGCGTGGCCGACGAGCTGCTGCCGCGCGCCTTCAGCATCCGCAGTAACGTCTGGACGTGGATCGACCCCGTCAATGGCTGGCTGGTGGTCGATGCCGCCAGCCCGGCGAAAGCCGATGAAGTCATCAAGCTGCTGCTCAAGGCCGTGGATAAATTGCCGCTGGAAAGCCTGCGCGTGCAGCGCTCGCCCGTGGCGGTGATGACGGAATGGCTGCAGGCGGACGATGCGCCGGCCGGCTTCACGGTCGACATGGATACGGAATTGCGCGCCACGGGCGAGAGCAAGGCCACCGTGCGCTACGTGCGCCACACCCTGGAAGCGGACGACGTGCGCCGCCACATCGCGGCCGGCAAGCAGTGCACGCGCCTAGCCATGACGTGGAACGACAAGATTTCGTTCGTGCTGACGGAATCGCTGGCCATCAAGAGCGTCAAGCCGCTGGACGTGATCAAGGAAACGGAATCGAGCACGAAGAACGACGAAGAGCGTTTCGACGGCGACGTGATGCTGATGACGGGCGAACTGAGCAAGCTGATGGCCGACGTGGTCGAAGCCCTGGGCGGCGAAGCGACTGCATAAGCGCAGTCATGCCGGTACGAAAAAGGAGCTGCGGCTCCTTTTTTTTTCGCCTGTGGATTGCGAAAAGATAAAAAAAGCGCCTTGCACGGTGAAGTGCAAGGCGCTTTCGGACAAGCTAATTCACAACGTCAAATTAGAACTTGTAGTTGCCGGTGATGTAGAACGAACGCATCATTGGATCGGCGTAGCGTGGGTCGAAACCAACCTGGTGGCCCGACGAAGCGCGCAGCGACAGCGGCGGTGCACGGTCGAACAGGTTTTTGATGCCTGCGCGGATCGTGGTTTGCTTGTCAAAGGCGAAACGTGCTTGCCAGTCGAACGTCGTGTACGACGGTACTTGCAGGCGGAAGTCGTCTATTTTGGTTTTGGTGTCCTCGTTGTACACGCTTGCTGCCGCATCGGTATAGCCGTTACGGTAGTTGACCGTTACCGTGTTGCTCAGGCGGCCCGTATCCAGGGTCGTCGTCAGCTTCATCAGGTTGCGGAACGTGACTTCGTTGGTGTCGCCGAAGAAGTTCATGTTGCTGGTGAACACGTTGTTGCTGCCTGCCTTGGTGTAGTTCGCGTGCAACATGTGCGTACCGCTCAATTGAGCAGTCAGCTTACCGAAGGAAAACTTGTGGTTGGCCGACAGATCCCAGTCGATACCACGGTATTCCTTCTTGCCGACGTTGACCGACAGTTTCTTGAACGCGTAGTACATATTGCCGGTCGATGGCTCCCTGTAGTAATCGAAGCTTGTCGCATACTTGACCGGATCGCCAAATGCCTGATCTTCGGTGATTTCCGAGACGGCATTGCGCAGTTTCACATCCCACAGGTCGGCGCCGAACGAGAAGGCCGAGCTAGGCTCAACACGGAAGCCCAGGGTGAACTGTTTCGATTTTTCCGATTGCAGTTCTGGATTGCCTTCCGATACGGCGTTGTATTGAATTGGTTCGCCGCGGCAGAACTCGGTACCTGGGTATGGGCAGGTAAATTTCTTGGCGGTAAAGCCGGCATTGACCAGTGGCTGAGCGATGTCCAGCATGCTTGGCGCCTTGAAGCCCGTGCCGTAGGAGCCGCGGATCAGCACGGTTTGTACCGGCTGCCAGCGTGCCGATACCTTGTAGGTATTGGCGCTGTCTTTTTTACCGACTGTTTTGCTGTTCAGCTTGTCATCGATCGCCTTGACAGCATCGTAACGGCCACCGACGGTCATTTCGAACGACTTGGTCAGAGGAGCCAGCAACTCGACGAACGCGCCGTAGGTGTCGCGGCTCATGTCGTAGGAAGCTTTCGTGTTGAAGCTGTAGATATCGTCACCGGTGGCGCCTGGGGACTGCTCATAGCGGTAGGTGCGGTAGTCGCCGCCGATACCCAGGCTGGCCTTGCCGCCTGGCAAGGAGAACAGTTCACGCGAACCGTGCGTGTCGACGCCGCGCATCGTGGTCGATGCGGTACGCACGGAGCCGACGAACTGCGCGCCGGCGACTTGCGCTTGCACGGATGGCTTTTGGCCCAACGCGAACGCATCGAAATCCGGATTGGCCAGGATCGCATTGAAGCCCTGATTTGTCGCGTAGCCGCCCGTGTAACGCTCGTCGATCGAGTTTTGCGACCAGGTCAGGCCGCTTTCGAAGTTCCACGCGCCCAGTTCGCCTTCCACGCCAACCACCATGTGTTTGGTTTGGGTAATGGTCTGGCTTGCGCGCAAACCGAAGTCGGTGCTGCGGTAGTTGGCCGTGACCGATTTGAGATCGCCCTGTTGCGCTGGCGTCAGGTAAGGTTGCACGTATTTCGCGTAGGCAGCTGGATTGTTGAACACCAGCTCGTCAAGGTTGGTTTTAGGGTTCTTTACCGTTTGCGCGATCGAGATGGGGATCGGGTTGGCGGCGATACGCGCCGTCAGGTCGTAGCGCGAGTAGGCCAGTTCGGCGAACGCGTTCAGGCTGTCATTGAGCTTGTACGTTGCTTTGGAAAACAGGCTGTCGCGTTTCGATTGTGGCACGATTTCCACGGTGGAACCCGTGTCGAAGCCGCAAGCGCGTGAATTGCCGGTCGTGACGAAGGAATCGTCAGGGCAATTTCCGTTTTGACGCAAGTAAGGCGTGAAGGAAGTCGATGCGCTGTTCTTCGTTTTGTAGGCTACGGTGGCGCCTGCTGGCGATGCCGAGGTGCTGGTGCGGTCCCAGATGTAGTTGTTGCCGCCGCGTTTGAATTTCAGGAAAGAGGTATTGGCGAAATCGCGGTCGGTCGCGATCAGTTTCGACTGCTCATCGTGGCGGTACGATACCAGCACGTTGAAACGGTCTTCGTCCAGGTCGCCGAAACCATAGGTGACGCTGGTGTTCCAGGCGTTGCCGCCCTTGTCTTCCGGACCGCCGTAGGTGGCTTCCAGGGTGGCGCCTTGCTGGTTTTTCTTCAGGATGAAGTTCAGTACGCCGGCGATGGCATCCGAGCCGTACAGGGCCGAAGCGCCGTCGGTCAGGATTTCGACGCGCTCAACGGCGCTCATCGGAATGGCGTTCAGGTTGACCGTGGTGCCGGAGCCTTGTGGCGCGATGCGGCGGCCATTCAGCAGTACCAGGGTGTAGGACTCGCCGATACCGTGCAGCGAAGCACTGGTATTGCCACCCGAGTCGGAACCTGCTGCGACTGCGCCGATGGTGAAGCCTTGCATGGCTGGCAGGGCCTGGATCAGGTCGGCTACCGAAGTGGCGCCCGATTTGGCGATCGCTTCTTGCGTCAGGCGCTGCACAGGCAAGGCGCCTTCGACAGCGATACGCTTGATACTCGAACCGGTAATTTCAACTTTTTGAATTGCTTCGTCCGCCATGGATTGGCCAGAGAACAAGACGCTACCTGCCAGAACGGTCAGGGCCAGGCGTACGCTGCGCACGCCAATTTTTTCTTTAAATGCCATTGTAACAATTACTCCGTAGTAGTTTTAATAACGACAAGCAGTACACGAGCACCGCTCTGGCCATCGGGTAGATGGCCAGCGGTGCTCGTGTACGGTAGGCGGAACCACGTCGGTGGGAGGTGGAAGACTACTTAGCGCAATATTGTTATAAATGCACTTTTGACTTGTCGAGGCGAACATTATGTCGTCTCAGCAAGAAAAAATGCATATCAACCGTGTCGGATTTGGCAATAAATTATGGATACAGAAGAATATTTAATTTAATTGTTAAATTGCAGTTTTATATTTAATAATATCGGTGTTTTTAAAAATGATCAATGGCGTTTTTTTACAACACAAAATTATTATATTGGCAATTTGATGTTTTACCTGCAATAATTCGACGAATTCTGTGGTTTCGCAGAATTTGTGAAAGGCAAAAAAACATAAAAAAAGCCCGTTGAAAACGGGCTGGTCGAATTGTGACAGAGGGCCAGTCAGGCCGTGGGCCGGTCTGCTTTTACCCCCTGTCCTGCCATCGGCTTACAAGGGCTGGAACACGCCGGCGGCGCGGTTCTTTTGCACATTGTCCCAGGCGAAGATCTGGCCATTCATGGCCACGTACACGCCGGCTGGCAAGGTTTGCGCCACGCCGCAGGCAAAGCCCAGGTTGAACAGGGCGTCGGAGTTGTCGATTTCGTAGGGAATCATGGCGCCCGTCAAAATGACCGTTTGCTGCAGGTTCGCCGCGCCCAGCACCTGCGCCGTTTCGCGCATGGTGTCGGTGCCGTGGATGATGACGATGGCTTTTTCCTGTGCCGCGCGGCACGAGGCCAGCACGCGCTGGCGGTCCGCATCCTGCATGTCGAGCGAGTCGAGCAGGGGCAATTGCTCCAGCGCCACGGGCGCCGTCATGCGCGCGCGGGCAATCGCTGCCGGCAAATGACTGTCGGAAAAGCCCAGGGTACCGTTCAATTCGTTGTAGTGTTTGTCGAAAGTGCCGCCAGTGGCGAGTATGCGCAAAGTCATGATGTGGTCACGATGTCAGTGGAGAATGACGCGCATGATAGCGTGGATTGGCAGCGTTGCGTGAATGCCGCCGCAGATGGGGCAGCGTGCCTGCGCCCCGCTACCGCGCCGCATCTGGAAAATTTGGTCATCTGTGAGTACACTGGTTTCTTTGTTTGCCTGCCACCCCGACTCCGTATGAAAGCGCTCGCTCCCGGCACCGTCATTTTTCACCGCCACCGCGGTTACGGGGTGATCACGTCCGTCAATTTGCTGACGGGCTGGATCGCCGCCCGTTTCGGCAGCGAAGCGCGGACCCTGGACCTGAACCTGTCGACCGACGACGTGCAGTTTGCCGATGGCGAAGCGATCCTGTTTCGCCGCGCGCCGCCGGACCGCATGCCGCATGCGCGCCTGATGGCCATGGTGCGCGAACTGCACCAGGCCGGCTATCAGAAGCTGTATCTGTATTCCTGGCCCAAGCCGTCCGGCCTGCACTGGCGCTGGCATTTGTTTACGGGGCCGCGCGACTGGATGCAGCGGCCCTGGCGCGAAGGCTGGTACGGTTCGGGCGCCGATTACAACGTCAATCCCGTGATGGGCTGGGGCGATACGCCGGGCGCCACCACGGGCGAACTGATCGATGCCCTGGCCCGTTTCGACCCGCAGGGCCTGGCGCAAGCGCTGGGACGCGACGATGACCATAGCGACTGGTTTGGCCGCGTCTGCGATGCGTTATTGCCCCATTACATGTACAGCCTGGACATGCAGCGCACGCCAGGCGAACCCTTGCCCGACATGCCGCCCGTGCCGGTCGTCGCCGTGCGCGCCGGCGTGGCGCCGTACGCCGGACCGGACATCGCCTGGCCGCCCGGCTGGGCCGGCCTGTGGCGCGGCCGCCACGTGCTGCCCGCGCCCGCCATCCGCATCACGGGCGAGCCGGACCTGCTGAAGGGCTTTCAGCGTTCCTGAGGAGCTTGCCGCGCATGCGCCAGCGCCTCGGGATTGAGCAGGCGCGTGCATTGACCTTGCGCAAAATCAACGATGTTTTGCAAGGCGTAGCGGAAATACAGTTCATAGCTGTCACGCTCGACGTAGCCCAGGTGTGGCGTGGCCAGCACGTTCGGCAGCAGCAGCAATGGCGAGCCTGGCGGCAGCGGCTCGTCCGTAAATACGTCCAGCGCCGCGGCGCCCGGGCGACCCTGCGGCAGCGCCGCTTCCAGCGCGCCCTCCATCACCAGCTCGGCGCGGCTCGTGTTGACGAACAGGGACGTCGGCTTCATGCGCGCCAGGTCCTCGGCTGTTACCAGGCCGCGCGTCGCATCGGACAGGCGCAGGTGCAGGGTCAAGACGTCGGCCTGTTCAAAGAAGGCTTCCCGCGACGTGGCCGCCGTATCGCCGGCCGCCACGGCCGCCGCGCGGCTCGCTTCACTGCCCCACACGAGGATGGTCATGCCGAAGGCGCGGCCATAGCCGGCGATCAATTGCCCGATCTTGCCGTAGCCCCAGATCGCCAGGGTGCGCCCTTTCAATACCATGCCGAGCGTATTGCGCTGTGGCTCCAGCGACGATGTCTGCCACAGCCCTTCCTGTAAATGTTGCGCGTATGGCACGATCTTGCGCTGCGCCGCCATGATCAGCGCCCACGTCAGTTCGGCCGGCGCCGTGGGCGAGCCGATGCCTTCCGCGATGGCGATGCCCAGCTCGGTGGCGGCCGGCACGTCGATGTGCCCGCTGACCTTGCCTGTTTGCGAAATCAGTTTCAGGTTCGGCAATTTCGACAGCAAGGCGCGGTTGAAACTGCTGCGTTCGCGGATCAGCACCAGCGCGTCGTACGGCGCCAGGCGGATCGCCAGCTGGCCCAGGCCCCGCGCCGTGTTGCTGAAGACCTTGACCTCGTGGCCATCGAGCAACTGGAAGCAATCGAGGCCGCGCACGGCATCCTGGTAATCATCGAGTATGGCAATTTTCATGGTGGATGGCCGATTTTAGTGAGGATTTGGTAGGGAAATAACAGGATACGGGAAATGCTGAATAGCCTACTACATTAGTCAAGCTATTCTCCTACATTTTTGCGAGAATAGCCGTTACGCGGGTGTACAATCGCCGGCACTTTTGAAGCTTCCTGATTATAGTTATAGCGCAAACTGTTCCTGCAGCCTGGGTGCATGATCCAGGTAAACGACACCAGAGCCCTGCCCGCGTGAGCACACCGCCCGCAGTGAGCCGCAGCCACCTCTCAACGATGCTGCCTGTCTTGCCGGAATGACCAGAATTTCTTTTATTGGTATTGGAGGTAATATGAATCAGCCCGTCATGGGTGGCGTCGCCGCACTCAACGTCCCAGCTTATATTAAACAACAGAAACTGATCAACTGGGTGGCCGACATTGCTGCGCTGACCAAGCCAGAGCGTATTTACTGGTGCGATGGTTCGCAAGAAGAGTACGAGCGCTTGTGCGCTGAAATGGTTGCCAGCGGCACCATGAAAAAATTGAATGCGCAAAAGCGCCCGAATTCCTACCTGGCCTGCTCCGATCCGAGCGACGTGGCCCGCGTCGAAGACCGCACGTATATCTGCTCGGCAACGAAAGAAGCGGCCGGCCCGACGAATAACTGGACCGAGCCCGGCGAAATGCGCCATACCTTGAACGGCCTGTTCGATGGCTGCATGCGCGGCCGCACCATGTACGTCGTGCCCTTCTCGATGGGCCCGCTGGGTTCGCCGATCGCGCACATCGGCGTGGAACTGTCCGATTCGCCCTATGTCGCCGTCAACATGAAGATCATGACCCGCATGGGCCGTGCCGTGTACGACGTGCTGGGTACGGATGGCGAGTTCGTGCCGTGCGTACACAGCGTGGGCGCACCGCTGGCCGCCGGCCAGGCCGACGTGAAATGGCCGTGCAACAGCACCAAATACATCGTGCATTTCCCGGAAACGCGCGAAATCTGGTCCTTCGGTTCGGGTTACGGCGGCAACGCCTTGCTGGGCAAGAAATGTTTCGCCCTGCGCATCGCTTCGAACATGGGTTACCAGGAAGCGCAAGCATCGGACAGCAACCCGGGCTGGCTGGCCGAACACATGCTGATCCTCGGCGTGGAATCGCCGGAAGGCAAGAAACACTACGTGGCGGCAGCGTTCCCGTCCGCTTGCGGCAAGACCAACTTCGCCATGCTGATTCCGCCGGCAAGTTTTAACGGCTGGAAAGTGACGACCATCGGCGACGATATCGCCTGGATCAAGCCGGGTGCCGACGGCCGTTTGTACGCCATCAATCCGGAAGCCGGTTATTTTGGCGTGGCGCCGGGCACCAACGAAAAAACCAATTACAACTGCATGGCGTCCATGCGCGACAACACGATCTTCACCAACGTGGCGCTGACGGACGATGGCGACGTCTGGTGGGAAGGCTTGACGAAAGAAGCACCAAGCCACCTGATCGACTGGCAGGGCAAGGACTGGACGCCAGCGTCCGGCACCAAGGCGGCGCACCCGAACGCGCGCTTCACGGTTGCGGCAACGCAAAACCCTGTGATCGACGCAGCCTGGGACGATCCGGCCGGCGTGCCGATCTCGGCCTTCATCTTCGGCGGCCGCCGCTCGACCACCGTGCCGCTGGTCACCGAAGCGCGCAACTGGGTCGAGGGCGTCTACATGGCCGCCACCATGGGCTCGGAAACGACGGCCGCGGCCGTGGGCCAGATGGGCGTCGTGCGCCGCGATCCATTTGCCATGTTGCCGTTTATCGGCTATAACATGAGCGATTACTTCCAGCACTGGCTGGACATGGGCGTCAAGGTGGGCAAGGTCAACCCGGCTGCCCTGCCGAAGATCTATTGCGTCAACTGGTTCCGTACGGACGAGGCTGGCAAATTCGTCTGGCCTGGCTTTGGCGACAACATGCGCGTGCTCAAATGGATGCTGGAGCGTATCGAAGGCAAGGCGGGCGGCGTGGAAAACCTGTTCGGCACGACGCCGCAGTATGGCGACCTGAACTGGGATGGCTTGCCATTCACGCAAGAACAGTTCGACACCATCACCTCGATCGACAAGGCCGCGTGGGTGGAAGAATTGAAATTGCATACGGAGTTGTTTGAAAAACTCGCGTATCATCTGCCGCAGGAATTGGCAGGTCACAAGGCTGCGCTGGAAAAGCGGCTGGGTGCGTAAGTTAGCGTCAAGCGGCACCTGACAAGCTTGTCAGGTGTGAAGAGTTGTAGTGGGGGAGAAACACGCTGGCAAAGACTGGCGTGAGATAAATGACACGCCGGCAATGACTGGGGTGCTAGCAAAAAGAGAAACGGCGCGGATTGCATGAGCAATCCGCGCCGTTTTTTATGGCGCGTTCGAGGCGTCTAGCCTGTCTGGGCCGACACGAAATAAATCGGATAGACCTCGTCCATCATTGCTGGACATTCATCCGGCTTTGCCTTTGGAAATGTGACGGACAGGGGCGCTGTCTCATGCAAGCGGTCCTCCACTTCCAGCACGCCTGCGTAGGCCTTGACCTCGCGTGCGGCAGGCGCCTGGCAATCGCCGACCGCCAGTTCGCGGCCATTGCCAT
This sequence comes from Janthinobacterium sp. SUN033, assembly GCF_030397595.1. NCBI lineage: Bacteria > Pseudomonadati > Pseudomonadota > Betaproteobacteria > Burkholderiales > Oxalobacteraceae > Janthinobacterium > Janthinobacterium sp. SUN033. The sequence goes on along the minus strand of NZ_JAPQNV010000008.1, from coordinate 96,593 downwards.
GAAAGCTGCTGCCATGGGCGATGTTGGTACACAGGGACGGCCAGTATTGGAATGAAAAAAAGCGTCCTGGCGGCGCGGTTTGCTGCCTGTCTTCCTGATGTAATTTGTGCCGCATGAAGTACATCACAAGCGACTCATACGCGTCGTAGGCTGGTGGCCAAGCCAGTTGCAAGGGCTGGCTGGCCAGCTTGGCGGTCCTGGAGCAAGTGCCACCCTGCGCCATCTGCAAACGCTCACGCCGCGGTGCGCCGTCTGTGCGAATGGAAAATTGGCCTGGGGCATTGATGCGCAAGGGCGTGGTGCCCATGCGCAGCACCGCTGTTAGCTTGCGCTCTGTAGAGCGATAGCTGATGTCGTACAGCTTGCCAGGCTTGAAGCCTTCGCGCGCCTCGATCCTGTATAAGCCATAGGAGGCATCGATTTCCTCGCTGACCTCACGCAAGCCCTGCTGCATGGCGAAGCGCTTGACGGCATCGCTCGGCCCCTCCGGTTCCGGTTTGTCCCAGCTCCGTTCCATGGCTTTCACTCTGCGGCATATCGGCATGGACGCGTTCTTCTCTTCGGCGCATTGCTGCATTTCCGGGTTGGCCAGATAGTAAATATAGGGCTGTACGCCCACCTGTTTTTCCACGCGCAATCGTACCGCCACCGGTGTCAGCTTGCGCCCCGTACCGCGCTCGATAATACGAAACCGCTTGGTGGAAAGGGGGACTGGCGGGCCGACAAGGATATGGCCATCCTGATCCCTGAGCAGGAAATCGGGAGATTGATTTGGAAGAAACAGGATGCCGCGTGCATTGGCAGGCACCGTGACCACGGCCGGCTTGCCGGATGCGGCCGGTGCCGCATGGAGGAACTCGCCGGATATCCCCTGCATGCAGGAACACGCCACCGCCACGCTGGACGACAGCAACCATGACGTGGTTACGCAATGGCGAACCCAGCTGGATAAACGTGAAGGGAAGTGCGGCATGTTTTCTCTGAAAGCCGGTGCTGTGACCAGAGAAAATAGTTTCCCATAGAAAAATCCCCCGGGCAAGATCATTGGCCGGGGGATCGAGCGGGAGGCGCGGCTTATTGCTTGAGCAGCGGCCCCAGGTATTTACCCGTCACGCTGGCCGGATTCAGGGACACGTCTTCCGGCGTGCCCGTGGCGATGATCTGGCCGCCGCCGGCGCCCCCTTCGGGACCCAGGTCGACGATCCAGTCGGCCGTCTTGATGACGTCCAGGTTGTGCTCGATGATGACGAGGGTGTTGCCCTGGTCGCGCAGGCGGTGGATGACTTTCAGCAGCAAGTCGATGTCGTGGAAGTGCAAGCCCGTCGTCGGTTCATCGAGGATGTACAAGGTACGGCCCGTGTCGCGCTTGGACAATTCCAGCGACAGTTTCACGCGTTGCGCCTCGCCGCCGGACAGGGTGGTGGCGCTTTGCCCCAGCTTGATGTAGCCCAGGCCCACGTCGAGCAGGGTTTGCAGCTTGCGCGCGATCAAGGGGACCGGCTTGAAGAATTCATGCGCCTCTTCCACCGTCATGCCCAGCACTTCCGTGATGTTCTTGCCCTTGTATTGCACTTCCAGCGTTTCGCGGTTGTAGCGCTTGCCGTGGCACACGTCGCATGGCACGTAGACGTCGGGCAAGAAATGCATCTCGACCTTGATCACGCCATCGCCCTGGCACGCTTCGCAACGTCCGCCCTTCACGTTGAACGAGAAGCGGCCCGCGCTGTAACCGCGTTCCTTGGCCGTCGGCACGGTGGAGAACAGGTCGCGGATCGGCGTAAACAAGCCCGTGTAGGTGGCGGGATTCGAGCGCGGCGTACGGCCGATCGGCGCCTGGTCGACGGAAATGACCTTGTCGAAGTGTTCCAGTCCGCTGATCGAGTCGTGCGGCGCCGGTTCCGTCTGCGAACCATACAAATGGCGCGACAGGGCAGGATACAAGGTATCGTTGACGAGCGACGACTTGCCCGAGCCGGACACGCCCGTGACGCACGTCATCAAGCCCACCGGCAAGCTCAGCGACACTTTCTTCAGGTTGTTGCCCGTCGCGCCAGTAATGAGCAACTGCTTTTCCGGATTGCTGGCGTGGCGCTTGGCCGGCACGGCGATTTTCAGCTTGCCGTTCAGGTACTGCGCCGTCAGCGATTTCTTGTTCTTCAGAATCTCGGGCAAGGTGCCTTCGGCGATGATTTCGCCGCCGTGCACGCCCGCGCCGATGCCCATGTCGACGATATAGTCGGCCGTGCGGATGGCGTCTTCGTCATGCTCGACCACCAGCACGCTGTTGCCGATGTCGCGCAAGTGTTTCAAGGTTTCGATCAAGCGGTCATTATCGCGCTGATGCAAGCCGATCGACGGTTCATCGAGCACATACATGACGCCCGTCAAACCGGAGCCGATCTGCGACGCCAGGCGGATGCGTTGTGCTTCGCCGCCGGACAGCGTGTCGGCGCTGCGGTCCAGCGACAGGTAATCGAGGCCCACATTGTTGAGGAATTTCAGGCGCGAAATGATTTCCTTGACCACGCGGTCGGCGATCTCTTTCTTGGCGCCCGTCAGTTTCAGCTTTTCAAAGAATTCCAGCGTCTCGCGCAGCGGTTTTTCCGCCACTTCATAGATGGCCCGCTGCTGCTTGCCCGTGCCGACCTTGACGAAGCGCGCTTCCACGCGCAGGCGCGCGCCATCGCATGAGGGGCAGCATTTTTCATTGATGAACTTGGCCAGCTCTTCCTTGACGGCCATCGAGTCCGTTTCCCGGTAGCGGCGCTGCAGATTGTTGACCACGCCTTCGAACGTGTGTTCCTTGATGACGGTGCGGCCCCGTTCGTTGACATAGGTAAACGGAATCACTTGCTTGCCGGAACCGTACAACACGGCTTGCTGGGCATTCAGTGCCAGCTGTTCGAACGGCATGTCCAGGTCGAACTCGTAATATGCGGCCAGGTTCGACAGCATCTGGAAGTAAAACTGGTTGCGGCGGTCCCAGCCCTTGACGGCGCCCGAGGCGAGCGACAGGTTCGGGAACGCGACGATGCGTTTCGGGTCAAAGAATTCAATATGTCCCAGGCCGTCGCATTCGGGGCAGGCGCCCATGGGGTTGTTGAACGAGAACAGCCGCGGTTCCAGTTCCTGCAGGGAATAGCCACACACATTGCAGGCGAACTTGTTGGAGTACACATGTTCCTGGGCCGTATCCATTTCGTAGGCAATGGCGCGGCCGTCGGCCAGGCGCAGGGCCGTTTCGAAACTTTCTGCCAGGCGTTGCTTGATCTCCTGGTTCACCTTGACGCGGTCGATGACGACGTCGATCGTGTGTTTTTCCGTTTTCTTTAATTTCGGGAGGTCATCGACTTCATAGATCTTGGCCGCGTGCGTGCCGCTTTGCACGCGAAAACGCACGAAGCCCTGCGCCTGCATCTGCTCGAACAGGTCCACGTGTTCGCCCTTGCGGTTGGCGACGACGGGCGCCAGGATCATCAGCTTGGTGTCTTCCGGCATGGCCAGTACGGCGTCGACCATTTGCGAGACGGACTGGGCGGCCAGCGCGTTTTCCGGGTGGTCGGGGCAGTAGGGCGTGCCGACGCGCGCATACAGCAGGCGCAAATAATCGTGGATTTCCGTCACGGTTCCCACCGTCGAGCGCGGGTTGTGCGACGTTGCCTTCTGTTCGATGGAGATGGCGGGAGATAATCCCTCGATCAGGTCGACGTCCGGTTTTTCCATCAGCTGCAGGAACTGGCGCGCATACGCCGACAGCGACTCGACATAGCGGCGCTGGCCTTCTGCGTACAGGGTGTCGAAGGCCAGCGAAGACTTGCCGGAGCCGGACAAGCCGGTAATCACGATCAGCTTATTGCGCGGCAAATCGAGATTGATATTCTTGAGGTTATGCGTGCGAGCGCCGCGAATGCGGATCTGTTCCATGTGATTGCCTTGCTTTCAGTGAGTGGTGCGGCCGGCGCATTGTGCCTGGGTGCAGATGAGGAGCCACAACGGGTCAACCTGTTACTATAGCCGGGTTTTGCTCTGCATGCCTGAGGCAGCCACGGGCGGATTGCGCCGCCAGGCGAACGTGCCCTGACAAAGTTTGATACAGATGCGTGCAGACAGTTTAAACACTGTATATAATACCAGTATTCAAGTTTCTTGTTTTCACCTGCCGTGAAAAAAACGTGCTGCCGCACGGGAGAGGGCGTCCGCCAGAAAGCGGGTGCTTTGCGCCGCGTGGTCGCTTATAATCCTCGTTTAGTACACTAAACTAACGCGCGGGACACCGGCTCCCGCTGCAGTTCATCAGGAGTTATTCATGGCATCAGTCAACAAAGTCATCATCGTCGGCAATCTGGGCCGTGACCCGGAAATCCGCTACATGCCTAGCGGCGACGCGATCGCCAACATCGCCGTGGCCACTTCGTACAAATCGAAGGACCGCAACACGGGCGAACAAAAAGAATTGACAGAGTGGCACCGTATCTCGTTCTTCGGCCGCCTGGCGGAAATCGTCGGCCAGTACCTGAAAAAAGGTTCGTCCGTCTACGTGGAAGGCCGCCTGCAAACCCGTAAATACACGGACAAGGACGGCGTCGAGAAGTACGCAACCGACATCATCGCGGAACAGATGCAAATGCTGGGCGGCCGTTCCGGCATGGGCGGCGACGCCGGCGGTGGCGATGACAGCTACGGCGGTGGCGGCGGCTACGAAGCCCCGGCCCCACGCCAGGCACCGGCCCCGCGTCCGGCACCAGCCCCGGCGCCACGTCCGGCACCGAAGCCGGCGCCGAACTTCTCGGACATGGATGACGATATTCCGTTCTAAGACGCACTACGGCTCATTGCTGCATAACGCCTCGCAAATCCTGGATTTGCGAGGCGTTTTTATTTGTTGTTGCGGGTTTCTTTTTTTTGCAGGTCTCTTTCAGGTGCTACGGGCGTTCAGCTCAAGCAGATAACCGCTCTCTTCCTTGATATATGTTGGTCATCGCCATCGTGGCTCCCCCTATAATTTAATCACTGCTTTCAGCACTCCATCTGCCATGCCACACCAGAATCGGGAGAAAATGGTGGCTATTTCGACCAAAGCGCCCCTGGTTGTCGATCTTGACGGCACGCTGACGCCAACCGATACCCTGCTGGAATCCGTCATCCAAGTGGTGAAGCACTCCCCGCTCAATGTGCTCCGCATGCCGTTCTGGCTCATGCGAGGGCGGGCGGGCTTCAAGGAGACCATTGCGGCGCGTGCCGGCATCTCGGGCGAACACCTCCCTTACCGCGCGTGCCTGCTGGATTACCTGCGCGAGGAAAAGCGCAAGGGCCGCATTATTGTCCTGGCGACGGCGGCCCACCATTCGATCGCCCGCAACGTGGCCGGGCACCTGGGCCTGTTCGACAAGGTGCTGGCGACGCAGGCCGGTCGCAACCTCAAGGGCAAGGCCAAGCTGCAAGCCATCCGGGAGCAGGTCGGGCCATGCTTTGTGTATGCCGGCGACAGCAAGGCAGATATTCCCATCTGGCAAGCCGCCGAGGCGGCGGTGCTGGTGGATGTCGCCTGGAATACGACCCAAGCCGTGCGGCGGCACGTTCCGATCGAACGCGAGTTTCCGGGAGCGAGCGGCGGGCTTGGCGTGTGGCTCAAAGCCCTGCGTGTCCACCAGTGGTTAAAGAATCTGCTGCTGTTCGTGCCCCTGCTGACGGCATTTTCCTTCCTCGACCTGGGCAAGATGAGCACCATGGGCGTGGCCTTCCTGGCATTCTCCTTGGCGGCTTCCGCCACCTACATGGTCAACGACCTGTGGGACCTGGAAAGCGACAGGGCGCACCCCCGCAAGCGGCTTCGCCCTTTTGCCAGCGGCCGCCTGCCGATTCTGAAGGGCCTGGTCGTGGCTGCGGGGGCCTTGCTCCTGGCCCTCGTTCTGGCCTGGTCCGTGTCGAATGCCTTCCTCCTGATGCTCCTGCTTTACCTGGTGCTGACCAGCGCGTATAGCTGGGTGCTCAAGGAATACGTGCTGATCGACGTGCTCATGCTGTCCTTGCTGTATACCTTGCGCATCCTGGCCGGTTCCGTTGCCATTGGCACTGCCACGAGTTCCTGGTTGCTGGCTTTCTCGGTCTTCATGTTCCTCAGCCTCGCCCTCGTGAAGCGCTGTGCGGAGCTGGTCACCCTGGAAGGAAATGGCAAGGCAGCCACGCGTGGACGCGATTACCAGGTGAGCGACCTGGCCGTGTTGTGGCCTCTGGGGGGCGGGGCGGCACTCTCCGCCGTGGTGGTGTTCGGGCTGTTCATCAGTGCACCGGAAACGCAGGTGCGCTACGGCACCCCGCAGATGCTGTGGCTGGTCGCCCTGGGATTGATTTACTGGCTTGCGCGCCTGTGGGTGAAAACTTCCCGAGGTGAAATGCACGATGACCCGGTGATTTACGCCCTCAAGGACCACGGCAGCCGCATGACCGTCTGCGCCATGGTGGCCGTCATGCTGGGGGCGCATTTTCTGGTGTTGGGTACTTACCCATGAACACGTTCTGCATTGCCATCCTGAGCATCGCGCTATCCGTCATGGCGCAGTTCTCATTGAAGACCGGCATGTCCGGTGACGGGGTGCAGGCGATGATGGCGCAGCCCAAGTCATTCATGACCCTCATGCATATCCTCACGGACAAGTATGTGCTGGGGGGATTCCTCCTGTACGGCCTGGGGGCGGTGGCCTGGCTAGGCGTACTGTCGCAATGGGAAGTGAGCAAGGCTTATCCCCTGGCAGGCCTGGGATTCGTGCTCACCCTGCCAATCGCCTGCCTGCTGGGCGAGCAGGTCAGCCTGCCCCGTGTGATGGGCGTTGCGCTGATTTGTGCGGGGGTGTTTTTGGTGGGGAGGAGTTGATGAAGGACAAGCATGATGCCCAACAACAGCGAGATTGGCTGTGGCTGGCAATCATCGCCGGCATCGGCCTTGCCCTGAGGGCGGCGGCGATTGCGGGCTTCCAGCATGTGCCGGAAGGCGATGAACTTGCCTACCGGAGCATGGCGCTTAACTTGCTTGGCGGGAATGGCATCGTCGACAGCATGGGCAACCGCGCGATGTATAACGTGGGCTATCCCCTGTTGATACTCGCGCCTGTCTTTTTTCTCTTTGGCGACGATCTGCTGGCGGTTCGCCTGGTGAACATGTGCCTGGGCGGCGCGGCAATCGTGCTGTGCTACCTGGTGGCCAAAGAGGCTGGCGCAGGCCGGTCGGGGCGTCTCATCGCCGCGGCTGCCTGGGCGCTCTATCTGCCAGGCGGCATCTACGGGATCTACCTGGCGAAGGAAAACCTGATGATTCCCCTGATGCTGGGTGTCATGTGGTGTGCGCTGAGACTGGCACGCCAGCCCTCGAAGAGCGTGGCGGCCGGGTGCGGAGTACTCTTCGGTCTGTTGGCACTGACGGGCAATGCCGCCTTGTCACTGCTTGCAGTCCTTGCATGGGCGTTGCTGCTGTCTCCCGCATCGACGGTTCGGCGGGCAAGCCTGGCCATGCTCGCGCTGTCCGTGGCGCTGGTGATTTCCAGCCCATGGCTGTTCCGGAACATGCAAGTGATAGGCGCCCCTGTCTTGAACACCAATGGCGGCTTCAATCTGTATTTGGGTAACAACCCGGCAGCGACAGGCATGTTCATTTCCATCTCGGAAACACCACGCGGCTCCACCTGGGATGCCCTTCGGAAAACGGGGGAAGTCCAGGCTTCCGAGACCTTGAAACAAGAGGCCATTTCTTGGTTGAAGGCCCACCCGGCAGCGTTCCTGGCATTGGCGGTGAAAAAAGCGGCATACTTCTGGACGCCTCCCCTGCATGCGGGAAAAGGCAACCAGTCGCCGGCAGAAAAGCTTGTGCGTCTGCTGTGGGCGATACAGTTCCTGCTCCTGATTGCCGGTGCTATCGGGACTGTGCTGATGCCCAGGCTCAGGAATCGGCAGGTCGCCCTGCTCTGGCTGGCGCTTGCGTGCTACACGGGCGTTCACATGCTGTTTTACGTGATCTTCCGATACCGTGAGCCCATGATGCCGGTCCTGGCCGTGATGACGGGCCTGGTGCTGGAATCGCTCGTGGCCGCCCGACGCCAGGCCGCGCATCCGGCCAGATAAGACAGGGGCGGCGCTCCCGCCTCTTGCGCTGTCATGGCCGCGGAGACTCAATTGCGCAGCCGCATCTCCAGGCTGTAGCTGGCCACGGCATTCCTGCGCGCCGCGTTGCGCATCAAATACACTTGCACCGTGTACTCGCCATCGGCCGGCAGTGTTGCCTCATAACTGTTGCCGCCGCTCGAGCCGATGAACAGGGCATCCTCCTGCCCGGCTTGACGGAGGTTGAAATAATTCGACGGTTGATTGGTCTTGAGCTTGACGCCGAGAGTCTGGCCCGCCTTGCCTGCCAGCGTGTATTCGGCCGTGGCATAGCCCTTGATCTTGCCTTTCACGCTGAGCGCAGCCTTGCCTGCCGTCAGTTCTACTGTTTCCTTGTGGATGGCATCGGCGCTCCAGGCGGGCGTCGTGAAAACGAGGGCCGCCAGCAGCAGGCTGGCGCGGATGGGCAGGTGACGATGCGGCATAGGCAATTCCCCTTGAAGGTGGTGCCGGCGCACTCGCCGACGATACCGTCCATCTTACGCCAGGCTTTGCCTGTACCGCAGCGCCATCCGCATTTCCATCGCATGGTGCGGATTGCGCTTCTCTTCAAACCCCGGTTTGAATAAGACGAAATACAAATATTCTTATGATATTTTCGCATAAGGAAAATAATCGCTTTGCCATTGTTTATTTCGCCAATAAAGTTATTTGGGCGATTGTTTGTGCGATGGTATATTGTTTGCAATGTTTCTTTGAATAAATTTTATCGGAGGGATGCAGTGCATGTAATTCACGCATGCGATGAATACGAATCTGATGGAAGACATGCTATTTACCGATATCGTGTTTTCTGCAGACGTGGCGCATGGACATTTTCCATGCTGATGTAATTACTGGAGTAAGAATGCAAGTTTTATCGGAAATGGAAATTCAAGACATCTCGGGCGGTCGTGCATTTTGTTCGGATAGCATGTCGTCGAGCGAATATACCGCCACGGCAGGTTTCTGGGGCGGTGTCGGCACTGTCGGTGCGGGCGTGGCTACCGTGCCAGGCGGCCAGGCGCTCGGTGGCGGCATCTTGATTGGCGCCGGCGTGATGTATGCCTATAATTCCTATTGTTCGGCATAAGCGGACAGATAATGGCGGGTTGAACATGCCCGCTTGATATATACCGCTGCTCGTAACGTGGCCGCAATATGCTGTGCGTATATTGTGGCTATTGGTGCGAAGATAATGTCACTGGCTCAATTGAAGAAAAATCTTGCAATGCATATAGCTGTCGATTCATCAGGTTCGCAATGGCTGGTTCTGGAGCGCATATTCGGCAAGGAAAAGGGATGGCTGCTTGCATCGCTGGCGAATTTTCAAAAAAGAAAATATCTATTTCTCTTGTGCGATGTGCTGGCATTGATTTCCATCCTGATCGGACTGGCGTGGACTTTGTATCCAGGACGTATTTTTCTGCAATCTTTTCCAGTCAGCATAGTGTTATTGCTACTGGCCGGAAAAGGGCTGCGTTTTAAAACGGCCGCCGTGCCGCCCGTGGCCGGCCGGGAACGACTGGATATCTTTTTAAAGATCCATCTGGGGCTATTGCTCCTTGCCATGGTGTTCTGTGTGGTACAGGTGGGCTGTGCGCTGCGCCAGATCTTTTTTCTGGCCTGAAAAAGTACCGGGCCCGCCGTAAAAAAAACAGGCCGCGCTATCACGGATAGGCGGCCTGTTTGCGTTGCCTCAAGGTTTCATTGCAGCCTTAATTCACGCTGACTTCCTTGCGGTTATCGCGCGAGACCCGGTCGATCATCTTGTTGTACGGATCGACACCCACTTCAAATGGTTTTTCCTTCACCGTGATGGTGAGCACGGGGTCGCTGCCCGACAACATGCGCTTGTCGGTGAACAAGATTCTTTCGTCTTTTTCCCCGGCGCCCGGCGCGCGCGCGAAGATGGCGATCTCCACCGGTTCGTCGTAGGCGCGCGGGCTTTCCTTGCCCTTGCCGTCGGACTCCAGCTTGGCCAGGTGCAATTGCATGGTGACATCCCACTGGCCATCCGGGCGCTTGACGGCCGTCGCTTGCGTGACGCGGTTATCGTAGAACACGATTTTCTCGAACAGGTCCGTGATCAGGGCTTGCTTGTCCTGCGGTGCTTCGGCGCGGATATAGGCCAGCAATTCCGACGACGTGGTGAACGGCGCCTGCTGGTAACCCTTGTCTTGCAGATAGCGTTTCAGGGCACGGTTCAGGGCGGCTTCGCCGAGCTCGTCGCGCAGGCGGTAGAACACCAGGCTGCCCTTGTTGTAGTGGATGTATTGCTGTCCCTCAACACGCGCCAGCGGCAATTCCTCGATGGCTTCGCCGCCGCGCCCGCTCAGGTAGCGGTCCAGTTCATAGCGCAGGAAGCGGCGCATCTTGTCGCGGCCGTATTCCTTTTCCATCACCATCAAGGCCGAATATTGCGCCAGCGATTCCATCAGCATGCTGGCGCCCTGCACATTGGCGCCGATCACCTGGTGGCCCCACCACTGGTGCGCCATTTCATGCGCCGTGACGTAGAACACATAGTCGATGTCTTCCTTGTTGCGCAGGTCGGCGATGAAGCCGATGCCTTCCGAATACGGAATCGTATTGGCAAACGACTGGGCGAAGCTCTGGTAGCCGGGGAATTCCAGGATGCGCACCTGCTTGTGCTGGTAGGGCGTGAACTCGGTGCTGTAGTAGTCGAGCGACTTTTGCACGGACGTGATCATGCGGTCCGTGTTGTAGCCGTGTTTCTTGTCGACATAGATTTCGATTGGCAAGCCGCGCCACGCACCTTTCTTGACTTCCCAGCGCGCCGACAGGTAGGCAAAGAACGGCAGCATCGGCTGGTCCATCTTGTAGCGGTAGTAGCGGCGGCCATCCTTTTCCCAGCTGCCTTGCAGATAGCCGGGCGCCAGGGCGATCTGCCCGCCGCTGGTGGACACCGTCGTGTCGAAATGGATCCAGTCGGCATCGCCGCCCAGCACCGTGTTGCCATACGCGGACGTGTCTTCCAGTTTGGCCATGCGCTGCGGTTCGCCCAGGCCCCGCTTGCGGCGTTCATTGCGGTCAAGCAATTCCATTTCCTTCGCATAGCCGAAGTGGGGGAAATAAGCCTGGTTGTTGAAGAAGCTGCCGTTCAGGTTGACCTGGTCCGGCGCGCCGCTGTTGGTGAAACCCTGGTGCGTGACGGTCACCGTGAAGTCCAGCGGCAGGGTGGCGCCGGGCGCCAGCGCTTGCGCCAGCTTGAGGATGCTGAAACCGAGCTCCTTGTCGTCGAGTACGACCTTGTGCGCCGGCAAGTTCAACCACGTCGTCTTCAGTTGCGGGTCGAGCTGGATGCGCAGGGTATCGAGCGGCTGCGCCGTCTTGTTTTGCAGCACATAATGGCCCTTGATCAAGACTTTACGTTGCTCAGGATAAATATCCACATCGGCCTGGACATCCGTGATCTTCGGCTGGGGCAAGTGCTGGTAGCGCTGGTACAGTTTTTCGTAGCGCGCCTGCTTGTCCATGCGGATGTTCGACGTCTCGTACTTGTTCAGCACGTTCGTGTTGTAGAAGATCCAGCCGCCCGTGCCTGTCCAGCACAGCAGCACCACGGCCAGCGCGGCGCCTGCACGGCCTTGCAGGCGCTGGCGGGCCAGGCCCAGGCGCGCGCGCCAGCCGTTCGGCAGGCCGCGCACCCAGAACGCCTGCGCCAGCATGACGAGGGCCACGGTAAACAGGCTCCAGTACAGCGCGAACCAGGCCCAGCCCGTCAAGAAGTGGCCATAGCCATTCATGTCCGAATACGGGATGGCCGGCGTGCCGCCAAAGGCGTACAGATTGTGTTCGAAGTGCAGCATGCCCTGCACGGCTTGCGCCACCATCAGCAGGATCACCAGCAGGTAGCCGATGAACTTGTTATTCGACAACACTTGCAGGGTGAGGGTGCACAAACCCATCAGCACGAAGAAGAGGGCGCCCAGCAGGGTGCCTTTCAAGTACAGCCCCAGTTCCACGGGCGCGCCGCCCTTGACGAGCTGGAAGCCGATGGCCGTGAGGACGCCCGCCAGCAGGTAGCCGGCGATGACGCCGATCAGGGCCGTGCATTTGGCCAGCAGGGGAACCCAGTCGGGCACGGGCATGGCGTCGCTGACGTCGGCGATCCGCGCTTGCCGTTCCTTGAAGATCAGTTCGCCCGCATAGAAGGTGACGATGATGATCAGGAGGAAGCTGAAGCTGTTGCTGATCTGCTGTAACAGCAAATGTGTCATCGGATACACGGCCGTGCCATACATATTCTTGCCGACATTCGCGGCAGCGATCAGGTTGATCATGCCGAACAGCAGCATGACGAGGAAGGGCAGGCTCTTGAAGACGCCGACGGCGTCGAAGCGCAGGATTTGCCACCACTGGCGCCAGGCTGTCGCGGCCGTCAAGGTGGGGACGCTGCGCGGCAGGTCCCGCGGCGCCGTGACGGCGGGGCCGCTCGTTTCGGCCTTGTGCTTGCCGAACAGGCGTTTTCCCGTGCCCGTGCGCTGCGGCTTGAACAGGATCACGGTGGCGGCGAACAGCACCGCCGTGATACCCAGCCACAGCAGGCGGTTGGCCAGCAGGAAGCCGGCAAACGGCGGCAGCCCCGCGTTCGCTTCGGCGGACGTGAAGTAGCGCGTCATGCGGCCCAGGGCGCGCATGCCGAACGGGTCGAGCAGGACGGCGATCCATTCGTTGTTGATGTCGCGCGTAAAGGCGCCGGCCGTGCCCCACAGCACGAAAAAGCCCAGCACGCCCACGTAGACCAGCATCATCGAGCGCGTGGTGGCCGCCAGCAGCATCAGCAGGGCGCCGATGAAGAGCAGGTTGGGGATCACCATCACGGCGAAGCTCCACGCATACGCCTGCAGCGGGAACGCGCCCACGCGCTGCGCATCGACCCAGGGCATGAGGGGGCCGAGCATGGTGCCGAAGGCGATGCAGGCGAAGATGACCAGGCAGGCGACAAAGCCGGCGGCGAAGCGGCCGAACAGGTAGTCCCATTTACGCATGGGTGTGGCGAACAGCATGTCGGCCATGCCCACTTCGCTGTCGCGCAGCACGGCGCCGGCGATGAAGATGGTGATGAGCAACATCGACAGCAGGCTGAACATCGTCAGCAGCTGCGCCACCACTGTGGGCGCATTGCGGTTGATGTTGCCGATGGCGCCGCCGATCTGGATCGAATCGCTGCTGCTGGCGCCAAAGGCCAGCAAGGCCAGGATGACGGCAAATACCCACAGCAGCGGCTGTTTCAGCTGATAGCCGAGGTCAAACTTGAAAAATTCCTTCCACATGGCGCGCTCCTTACGCCGCGACGGCGGACGGTGCCGCAGCGGGAACGGCGGCGCCGTTGCGGGCAGCGTTGCGCACATGCAAGAAGTACACGTCTTCCAGGTCCGGGGCGATCTGCACGAAGCCGCTGTCGGGCTGGTTGTCGGCATACACATTGATTTGCGGCTTGCCGCCCACCAGGCGCGTCGACAGCACATTGTGCGACTGCTGGTACTGCGCCAGCTCGTCCATGCCGACGCTGCGGCGCCACACCTTGCCGAGCAGGGTGTCGATGGCCGCCTGCGGCTCGCCTTGCACCAGCACTTGCCCCTTGACGATCATGGCCATGCGCGGGCACAGGTCCGTCACGTCGTCGACGATGTGGGTCGACAGGATCACTACCACCTGCTCGCCGATCTTCGCCAGCAGGTTCAGGAAGCGGTTGCGTTCGTCCGGGTCCAGGCCGGCCGTCGGCTCATCGACGATCACCAGGCGCGGCGCGCCCAGCAGCGCCTGGGCGATGCCGAAGCGCTGGCGCATGCCGCCCGAATACGTGCCCAGGTTGCGCTTGCGCGCTTCCCACAGATTGGTTTGCTGCAACAGGGCTTCCACGGCTTCCTTGCGCGGCCCCTTCTCCGTCAAGCCTTTCAAGACGGCAAAGTGGTTGAGCAGGGTTTCCGCGCTGACCTTCGGATACACGCCGAAATCCTGTGGCAGATAGCCGAGCTGGCGGCGCAGGCCGGCCTTGTCCTGCAGCACATCGACGCCATCGAAATGGATGCTGCCGCTATCGGAATCTTGCAATGTTGCAATGGTGCGCATCAGCGAGGACTTGCCCGCGCCATTCGGCCCCAGCAAGCCGAACATTCCGTTGGGAATCTCCAGGCTGACATTGTTGATGGCCTTGACGCCATTCGCGTACGTTTTGTTCAACTGTTTGATCTTTAGCATGCAGCACTCTCCAGGACGTGGGTCTAAACGCCGGCAGAGGCGTGCCTGCCGGCCTGTGATAGGGGATCACCCTTGTCTTTATCAACCGCGATGGCGGACGTTAATGAAAGGGGATGGTATATAGGCAACTTGAGGGAAAAAACGGTTTTGTGACCAAGGAAGGAAATGCAGGGATGAAATACTGGAGGGGCGGGATGAATGCCCCGGTGCTACACTCGCCAGCTTCAATGACGCCATGGTGCGGAAAGGATGGGGATATGCGTGCAACGCCGGGAAACATGACTTTGCGCGCCATCGTGCCTGGCGAAGAGGCAGCGCTGGCCCGGCTGTTCCAGCTGTATTGTTACGACAATGCTAGCTGGAGCGGCGAGGCGCTGCTGGCCGATGGCCGCTATGACGTGTGCGACGCAGGACTGGCGTCGTATGTGCACGCAGCCGGCCACACGGCCAGCTGGATCGAGGTCGATGGCGAACTGGCTGGCTTTTTCCTCACGGAACCTGGCATGGCGGGTGAGCTGCCGGTGCAGGAATTCAGCGACTTTTTTATCCTGAAGAAATACCGGCGCCGGGGCGTGGCGCTGGAAGTGGTACGCAGGGTGCTGCTGGACAGCGCGCAGACGTGGCTGGTGGCGACGTTTCGCGACGATGCCGCTGCCTGCGCGTTCTGGCGTCACGCGTTTGCGCGTCTGCCGTTTGCCAGGGTCGAGGCGTATGACGACCCTGCCTTGCCGCAGTTCCAGCTGACCGTGCTGAAACCGGCGGCTTGAGCGCGTTTAGAAGCGCACTTTCACATACGCCGACGGCCCCGTCAGGCGCACGTTCAGGTCGGCATCGCGTTCGCTGTCGCGGTGCAGCTTGATTTTCGAAATGCCATAGTCGGCCACGAAACCGATATTTTTGAACGGAAACCATTCCACGCCAATATTGCCGCCGTAGATGTGGCCGTTGATGCGCCCGCCGTTTTTCTTGATGCCTGACGCTTCCGCATACATGCGCAAGTCCGGTGTAAACGCGTGGCGCCAGCCCACTTCCAGCAGCGGCGCGAACGCGTGCTCGCCGATGGAATCGCGCGCCGTGGCCGTCTCGCCATTGACGATGCCGGTGGCTGTGCCGTTCAGGCTGGCGTGGTAGTAGGCGGCGCCCAGGCCGATGCCGAAGGTGTCGTTGCCGCTGCCCAGCCACCATTTATAGGCCAGCTTGGCCAGATCCAGTTTTAAATCGGCATTCGCCGTGGCCGTGCCCGTGACGGGCTGGCCATTGATGATGGTGTCGCCTGTCAGGCTTGGCGTGTAGGATTTGTCGTAACGGTAGTAGTCGAATGCCAGGCCATGGCGGTCGCCGATCAGCAAGTCCGCCTTGATGCGGGGGATGGTCGTGTGGCTTTGCTTCGATTCGGGCGCATCGATGCGGCCAAACTGCGTGTCGGCGCCGATATTGATGCGCGGATCGGCGGAAAACGCCCCTACCGAGATACTGACGCGATCCAGCGCGGGCGACGGTTCCGCCCGCGCCGTGGCGGCGGCCGTGGCGACGCCCAGCACGCCCAGCATCATGGTGCTGCGCAAGGCAAGATGGCGCAAACGTGGCGGGGTCAGGCGGGCGGGGACGGGCGTGGCAAACATGGGGCTACTCCTCAAAATAAAGTGAACGGGCCGCGACGTCGGGGCGGCTGGCGTGATGCGGTAATGCAATGAGGAAATGGTAGCAATTGTTACTTTTGGATCACGTAGCCGCACGACGCAACTGGCCGTCGGACTTGTCCTACCCGATGTCACCATTAGTCAAGAGAGGAAAAAACATGCAACAGATCATCGAACTGACGACGCCGCGCTTGCTGCTGCGCCAATGGCGCGACAGCGACCTGCCGCCATTTGCGGCCCTGAATGGGGACCCTCGCGTGATGGCCTGCTTTCCCGCTACCCTGTCGCGCGAGGCCAGCGACGCCGTGGCGCAGCGTTGCCGCGGCCTCATCGCCGAGCGGGGTTGGGGATGGTGGGCTGTGTCCTTGCGCGAAAACAATACCTTCATCGGCATGACGGGACTGCATATTCCCGACGCGCAATTGCCGTGCTCGCCATGCGTGGAAATCGGCTGGCGCCTGGCCTTCGATTACTGGGGCAAAGGCTACGCGCAGGAAGCGGCGCAGGCCGCCTTGCAGGCGGGTTTTACCCATTTGCAATTGCCGGAAATCGTCTCGTTCACCGCCTTGCCCAACGTGCGCTCGAGCGCGCTGATGGGGCGCCTGGGCATGCATCGCGATGCGGCCACGTTCGAGCATCCGGCCCTGCCGCCTGGCCACCGTTTGCGCACGCATTGCCTGTATCGGCTGACGCGCGCAGAATGGTGCGCACGGGAGGGAGTCACACCATGAAAATTGCCGCCATTTCCGATATCCACGGCAACCTGGACGCGCTCGAGGCCGTGCTGGCCGACATCGCCCTGCGTGGCGTGGACATGATCGTCAACCTGGGCGATATCGTCTCGGGCCATCTGCAGCCGCGCGCCACGGCGGCGCGCCTGATGGGGCTGGACTTGCCCACCATCCGCGGCAACCACGAGCGGCAATTGTTCGGCGACCCGGCCCGCATGGGCGTGTCGGACGCTTTTGCGCGCGCGCAACTGCTGCCTGAACAATTTGCGTGGATCAATGCGCTGCCTGCCACCTTGCGCTTGCGCAAGGATGTGCTGCTCGTGCATGGCACGCCGCAAAGCGATCTCGTGTATTTTCTCGACAGCGTCACGCCGCAAGGCAGCCGCGCCGCCACGCCGGACGAGGTGGCCGAACGCGCGGGGATGACGGACGCGGCCCTGATCCTGTGCGGCCACACGCACATGCCGCGCCAGGTACGCTTGCCCGATGGCCGGCTGGTCGTCAATCCGGGCAGCGTGGGCTTGCAAGCCTACGACGACGACCATGGTTATCCGCACGTGATGGAAAACGGCACGCCGCATGCGCGCTATGCCATCGCCGAGCAGGGTGCCGATGGCGCCTGGACGGTGCAGTTGCACGCCGTCGCATATGACTGGGAAAAGGCAGCCCGGCTGGCGCTGGCGAACGGGCGGCCCGACTGGGTCACGCCCTTGCGCACGGGCCGGGTCGGCTGATCAGCGGAACTCTTCGGCCACCAGGTTGTACTTCTGCATCTTGTGGTACAAGGTTTGCTTCGGCAAGCCGAGCACTGCACTCACTTCACTGACGTTGCCGGAATATGCGCGCAGTTCCTGTTCGATCAGTGCGCGTTCGAAACCGTTGACCTGTTCCGCCAGCGACAGGGGACTGGCCAGCCCGGCCGCCAGCAAGCTCGAGGCGCCGCCGGCGATGCCCAGCACGAAGCGGTCGGCGATATTGCGCAGCTCGCGCACATTGCCGGGCCAGGAATGGGCCATCAGGTTGCGCATCTGCGCGCTGGAGACGACGGGCGCAGCGCGGTTGTAACGGGCGGCGGCGGCCAGCACGAAGTGTTCGAACAGGATGGGAATATCCTCGCGCCGTTCGCGCAGCGGCGGCAGATGCAGCACGATCAGATTCAGGCGGTAGTACAGGTCGCTGCGGAATTTCTGTTGCTGCGACAAGTCTTCCAGGTCCAGCTTGGCCGCCGCGATGACGCGCACGTCGACGGGCGTGGGCACGTTCGAGCCCAGGCGCTCGATATAGCGTTCCTGCAGCACGCGCAGCAATTTGACTTGCAGGGACAGGGGCAGCGATTCGATTTCGTCGAGGAAAAAAGTGCCTTGATCCGCGTGCTCGATCTTGCCCACCTGCCGCTTGGCCGCGCCCGTAAACGCGCCCGGTTCGTGGCCGAAGACTTCGCTTTCAAAAATGCTTTCGGGAATCGCACCGCAGTTGACGGCGACGAAGTTGTGCTTGCGGCGGTGGCTGAAGTCATGCAGGCAGCGCGCCACCATTTCCTTGCCCGTGCCCGTGTCGCCATAGATCAGCACGTCGGCCGGTTCGTTGGCAACGTCGAGTATCAGGCGCCGTATGTCGCGCATCGCCACGGAATTTCCCAGCAGGCGCGCTTCGATGCCGCCGCCGTCCTCGAGTTGGCGGCGCAGGCTGTGCACTTCCAGGGTCAGGCGCCGCGTTTCCAGCGCGCGCAGGATGACGTCGACCAGTTGCTCGGACGAATACGGTTTTTCGATGAAATCGTAGGCGCCCGTGCGCATGGCGTGCACGGCCATCGTAATGTCGCCGTGGCCCGTGACGAGGATCACGGGCAGGTTGGCGTCCAGCGTCTTGACCGCCTGCAGCAATTCCAGGCCGCTCATGCCGGGCAGGCGCACGTCGCTGACGACGATGCCGGGGAAATCCGGCGTCAGCAGTTTATAGGCCAGCTCGGCCGAGTGAAACGCCAGCACGTCCAGGCCGGCCAGTTGCAGCGCCTGCTCGCTGCCTTCGCGTACGGTGGGGTCGTCCTCGACCAGCAAGACCTTCAAGCCGTCAAACATGTTTTTCCTCCTGCGTTGCAATCTGTAGTTCGATGGTGAAGATGGCGCCGCCGCCGGGGGCGTTTTCGGCGCGCAGCACGCCGCCGAACTGGCGCGTGATCTGTTCGGAAATGGCCAGCCCCAGTCCCAGTCCCAGGCCTTGCGGCTTGGTCGTGAAGAACGGTTCGAACAGGTGTTCGCACACTTCCGTCGACAGGCCCGGTCCCGTGTCGGCCACGTGGATCAGCACGTGCTCCTGCGTGCATTCGACGGCCACGCGCAGGCTGCGCACGTCGCTGCCGTTCATGGCGTCGAGCGCGTTGGCGTACAGGTTCACCAGCACCTGTTCCAGGCGGTTGCTTTCGCACATGGCGAAGATGTCTTCGGGCGGCAATTGCAAAGTAAAACGCACATTTTCCACCTGCAGCCGGCGTTCGACGAGGAACAGGGCGTTGCTGATCGCCGTGGGGATCGACACGGAGGTCAGGCTGGTGGTCGACTTGCGCGCAAAAATCTTCAATTGACCCGTAATGGTCCCCATCCTGGCTGCAATTTGCGAGATCTTCGCCAAATTGCGCCGCGCGTCGTCGAGCCGCCCGCGTTCGAGCAGGATGACGGCATTGTCGGACATGGTGCGCAGCGCCGTCAGCGGCTGGTTGAGTTCATGCGTGATGCTGGCGGACATTTGCCCCAGCACGGCCATCTTGCCGGCTTGAAACAGTTCGTTTTGCGTGATGTGGAGTTTTTGCTCGGCCTTGCTGCGCACGTCGATTTCCTGGCTCAGACTTTGCGTCATGGCATTGAGTTCCGACGTGCGTTCCTCGACCATGGCTTCCAGGTTGTCGTACGCATGTTGCAGATCTTCGCGGGCGCGCAATTTTTGCGCCACGGCCGCGCGGCGCTGGCGCAGGTAAAAGAACAGCAGCATGAAAAAGCCCAGCAGCACGCAAGAGAAGGCGGCCGCGGCGCGCGCGCTGGCCTTGGCCTGCGCCAGGTCGGACAGGTAAATGAACGTCCAGCCTTGCGGGGACTTGAGCTTGATCTGCGTCATGACGCTGGAGCTGATCTTCGGCGGCGTGTCGGCGTGTTCCTGCTCGCGTACGCTGATCACGCGGGCGCCATTGCCCAGCTGGCGGTCGGAAACGAAGGGGATGGCTGCCAGCTGCTTCGAATAATACTGGCGCGTGCGGTTGAGTTCTTCGACGATGGCGGGCGACAGCGGCGCCAGGGTCTTGTATTTCCAGTCCGCCATGGAGCTGAGAAAGATCACGCCGTGCTCGTCGGCCAGCATCACCTTGTCAGCGCCCTGCACCCAGCGTTTTTCCAGGTTTTCCAGGTTCACCTTCACCGTTGCCAGGCCCAGCATGTGGCCATTTTGGTAGATGCCGTGGGCAAAGAAATAACCGGGTTCCAGCCGCGTCGTGCCCACGCCATAGAAGCGGCCCGGCGTGCCGCGCAGCGCGTCCTGGGCGTAGGGGCGGAACGAGATATTGTCGCCAATAAAGCTGTCCGGCTGCTGCCAGTTGCTGGCGGCCCGCGTGTTGCCGTCGAGGTTGCTGATGAAAATGGTCGATGATTTCGCCTGAGCATTCATTTGCTCGAGGTAATGGTTGACCGTATCGACCAGCACCGGGTCTTCCGGGTGCTGCAGCAGGCGGATGACGTCGCGGTTCAGTTCCAGCGTCTTGGGCAGGAAGTCGTATTTTTCCAGCGCATTTTCCAGGCTGCTGACATACACCTCGAGGCGCTGCGCGCCGCTGGCCTGCAGCTTACCGATGGCGATGCGTTCGGTCCAGAAATACACGAGCCAGACGGTGGCCAGACAGGCGGCCAGCACCACGCCCCAGGCCAGCGTTTCGCGGCCCGACCGTTGCGACAGGCGCTGGCGCCAGGAAAGGGAGGGTTTCGTAGTACTGCTATTCATAAAATCAGCTGCCAACTTGCAAGAACCCACAGTATCGCATTTAAATATTGCGTAAAAAGAAAAAGCCGCCGGATATGCATCCGGCGGCTCACACTTCTATGTCACGGACAGCTCGACGTCCTTAGAAGGTATGGCGCATGCCCAGGTTGAAACCGCTGTTGCCGGTGCCATTGTCCGTGGCATTGCCGACGACGAAAGTGGCGCCGTTCTTGTTGCTGATGTGGCCGTAACCGGTGTACAGGTCGCTGCGCTTGGACAGGGCGTAGAACGCGCCGATGGCCCATTGCTGGGCGTCACGGTTGGCATTGCTCTTGTCGTTGTGGCGGATGTAGGACGCGACCAGCTTGGTGGCGCCGAACGGTGCGCTGAAGCCGACCAGGATGTCGTTGCTCTTGCTGTTGTCGAGGGCGCGGTTGTCGGCGTAGCCGAAGTTGCCTTGCAGCACGCCAAAGTCGTAGCGCGTGGCCAGCAGGGTGTTGCGCGTTTGCTGGGTCGCCAGCGCATTTTCCTTGCGGTGGTGCGTCAGGGTCACGTTCAGCGGACCGTCGATGTAATGCACGGCGCCGCCCATGCTGCGGTTTTTTGCATTGTCACCGGCCACTTCGCCAAAGCCATACGCCAGGTCGGCCGACAGCTTGCTCCAGGTCGGCGTGGTGTATTGCACCATGTTATCGACGCGGATATTCGTCACCATCAGGTTCGATGCCGTGCCGGCCAGGCCGATGACGAACGGATCGGCCACGTCGCGCAGGGCCAGGTAGTACGGGGAATATTGGCGGCCCAGGGTGACGGCGCCGGCGCTGCCGGTCAGGCCGACATATGCCTGGCGGCCGAACAGCAGGCCGCCCTGGCCCGAGGTGCCGGTGTCGATATTGAAACCGCTTTCCAGCACGAAGGTAGCGGCCAGGCCGCCGCCCAGGTCTTCCTTGCCCTTGAAGCCGATGCGCGAGCCGGAAGCGACGCCGGAAGCGACGCGGTTCAGGCGGTCTCCAGCCGCATCCTTGTCGAACACCAGGCCGGCGTCAGCCACGCCGTAGATGGTCACGCTCGATTGGGCCATGGCGCCAGTGGAGGCTGCGCCGAGGGTCAGCAGGGTAAACAGGACTTTTTTCATGAAAATCTCTCTAATAAGTTGGAATGACTACTGATCGCACTACCTGACTGCTTGTTACTCAACATCGACAACAAATAAATGGCCCGCTTGTGGCGGGCCATGGCGCTATCAGGCTTTGCTAGCGTGATCCGCTTCGCCCCAATGGCTTTCCGTGTTCAGGCTGGCCGCGTTGGCCGCGGCGGCTTCTTCCTCGGTGGCCAGGCCACCTTCCCACTTGGCGACGACGGCCGTGGCGACGGCATTGCCGACCGCGTTGGTGGCCGAACGGCCCATGTCGAGGAATTGGTCGACGCCCATCAGCAGCAGCAAGCCCGCTTCCGGAATATTGAACTGGTTCAGGGTAGCGGCAATCACCACCAGCGAGGCGCGCGGCACGCCGGCCATGCCTTTCGAGGTCAGCATCAGCAGCAGCAGCATGGTGATCTGGGTGCCGATCGACAGGTCGATGCCGTAGGCTTGCGCGATGAACAGCACGGCAAAGGTGCAGTACATCATCGAACCGTCGAGGTTGAAGGAGTAGCCCATTGGCAACACAAAACTGGAAATTTTGCGGTCCACGCCGAACTGGTCGAGCGCCGTCAGCAGTTTTGGATAGGCCGCTTCCGAGCTGGCCGTCGAGAATGCCAGCAGGAAGGGTTCGCGGATCAGGCCGACGAGTTTGAAGATGCGCGGGCCGATGACCACGAAACCGGCGCCGATCAGCAGGGCCCACAGGCACAGCAGGCCAACGTAGAAGCCGCCCATGAACTTGGCAAACGTGACCAGCACGCCCAGGCCGTGGGTGGTGATGACGGAAGCCATTGCGGCGAACACGGCCAGCGGGGCCAGGTTCATGATGGTGCCGGTGATGCGCAGCATGACTTGCGCCAGCTGGTCGACGACGGCCGTCAGGGTCTTGCCCGATTCGCCCAGGCCGGCCAGTGCGCCGCCGAAGAAGATCGAGAACACCAGCACTTGCAGGATTTCATTGTTGGCCATGGCCTCGATCGGCGACTTCGGCACCAGGTGCGTGAAGAAATCTTTCAAGGTGAAGGCGGCCGTTTTCAGATTGGTCGACGCGTGAATGTCCGGCAATGGCAAACCGAGGTTGGTTCCCAGCTGCATCAGGTTCGACAGCACCATGCCCAGCGCCAGCGACACCAGCGAGGCCACCACGAACCAGCACATGGCTTTCAGGCCGATGCGGCCCGCCGTCTTGCCGTCGCCCATGTGGGCGATACCGACGGTCAGGGTGGAGAACACCAGCAGCGCAATGATCATCTTGATCAGGCGCAGGAAGACGTCGGTGACGATGGAAATATTGCCAGCGATTTGAGCGCTGAGCTTGGCATCAGGGAAAGCGGTGTTGCATCCATAGCCCACGGCAATGCCGAGGATCATGGCAATCAGGATGTACAGGGTTAATGGCCGTTTCTTTTTCATTTTGACTCCTCCGGTGAAACGCCGCTGTGAGCGGATTATTGATAGCGAGCAACTCAAGCTTGGAGTCAATATTTCTCAAAAACAAGCCCTTGCGTGCCAGCGATTATTTGCAGCAAAACCTGTACATAGCAAAGGATATGCCTGAAATGGGAATTTGGAACCTAACTTCTTAAGTTGTTGATTTAAGGATGCTTTTTTGTTGTTTAGATGTCGCAACTTGGCGTGCTTGCGCGAAATATTGGACGCGACGGGATATCGCTGTATGACTTTTCATACGCTAGTCGCGGCAGGGCGGCGGTGCGCCAAAAAGACAAGATTATCAGGACAATAAAAAAGCCCCTCCGAAGAGGGGCTTGATGTGACGCAATGCGTGTTCTCTTGACGTTAGAACTTGATATTCGCCGTCAGGCTGAACGAACGTGGCTGGCCCGGGGTGTAGCGGAAGCCGGATTTGTTGATGGCCGCCACATAGGTCTTGTCGGCCAGGTTGTAGGCGTTCAACTGCACGTCGAGGTTCTTGTTGACGGTATAGGTTGCCATGGCGTCGAAGACCCAGTAGGCATCCACGCGGGCCGGCGTGCCGACGGCGCCGTCGGTGCCGCGCAGCATTTCACCTACGTAACGCGCGCCGCCGCCGATCTTCAGGCCAAACGGCAGGGTGTACGAAGTCCAGCTGGTGAACGCCTGTTTTGGCGTGTAGGTGAGGCTCTTCTCGCCGCTGGCCGTGAAGACCTTGTTCGACTCGACCTTGGTATTCATGCGGGTATAGCCGGCGCTGACCAGCCAGTTCGGCATGATCTCGCCCACCACGCCCAGTTCCAGGCCCTGCACGCGTTTCTTGCCGGTCTGGTAATAAATGGTCGAGATGACAGGATCTTGCTCCACTTCATTCTTGACGGTGGTCTGGTAGACGGCGGCCGACAGCGACAGTTTTTGCTTCAGGAAGTCCCACTTGGTGCCGATTTCCTTGGTGATGGTTTCCTGTGGGTCATAGTTCGGGTTTTGCGCACTGCTGGCGGCGGCGCTCAGGGCGAAGTTGACGCCAGGTGGCGCTTTCGACGTGGCCAGCAAGGCGTACACGCTGCTGTCCGGCGTCGGCTTGTACATGGCCGAGATCTTGCCGTTGGCCAAGGTGTCGCCCAGGGTCAGGTGGGTGGGAATTGGCGTACCGACCGGCAGTTTTTGCACCTGGTCCTTGGCCACGGCCGCTTGCAGGGCGACGGCGTCATACGTGGTGTTGAAATGGTCGAAACGCACGCCGCCGTTGAACAGCCACTTGTCGCCGAACTTGATGGTATCGAACACATACAGGCTTTGCGTGTTGACTTCGCCTTCGGTGAAGGCGCCGCTGCGCACAGGGTTGTGGCCGGTGACGGTGTCGCGCGGATTCGGCTTGTACAGGTTCGCTGCCGGCAAGGTGCCCAGGCTGGCGGGCACATAGCTGTAGTTGGTCTGTTTTTCGCTGGTGAACTCGGCGCCGGCCACCACGGAGTGCTTCAGCACGCCCGTGTCGAATTGCGCGCTGACCACGGTCTGGTTGGTCAGGATCGTGTTTTCCTGGTCCTTCACGGTGCGCAGCGAGCGCGCCAGGGTCCAGGTCGACGGATCGGTGGTGACCGGTGTCTTCAGGTTGCCCATGCTGCCCATGAAGGCCGTCAGCAGGTAGTCTTGCTTGGTCTTGCCGTAGCGCGTGGTGTTCTGGATTTGCACGTTGGGCGAGAAATCATGGTCGATGCGCAAGGTGCCCATGTCGGCCTTGATCTTGTCGTAGTCCGAGGTAGAACCGTAGAAATTCTTCGGATCGACCCTGGCGGCGCTGTTCAGGAAGCTGCGGATGACCGGTTGATCCTTCGTTGGAACGTCCGGTGTCGAGTAGCCCGGCAAGCCGATGGTCGGCACGCCGCCGTCGGGCACGTTGTTTTGATCCACGTGCAGGTAGCTGGCCGTGATGCGCGTTGGTTTACCGATGCCGAAGGTGACGGTGGGCGCGAAGGCCCAGCGCTTGTTCTTGACTTCATCGCGTGCCGGATTGCCGCTGTCCTGCGTCATCAGGTTCAGGCGCAAGGCCGTGCCCGTATCGCTGTCGAGGATGCGGTTCCAGTCGGCCGTGGCGCGTTTCTGCTTGCCGCTGCCCGCCGTCAGCAGCGAATTGAATTTGTTTTCCATGGTGGCCGTCTTGCTGACCAGATTGATCGAGCCGGTCGGCGAACCGCGGCCGCTGTCGGTGCCCGCCGGGCCCTTCAAGACGTCGATCTGTTCGATGTTGAAGACGTCGCGCGAAATGGAACCCACGTCGCGCACGCCATCGACATAGATGCTGCCGGACGAATCGAAACCGCGCATGTAGACGGCGTCGCCCGTGTTCGTGTTGCCGTTTTCACCGAGGAAGAAAGTGCCCACGCCCGGCGTGTTGCGCAGCGCATCCGTCAGGGTCAGCGCGCCTTGCTGTTCGATCAATTCCTTCTTGATCACGACGATGGTTTGCGGCGTGTTGACCAGCTCCTCCGTGTATTTCGGCGACGAGGCTTTTTCGGCCTTGAAATCATTTTCCTTGGAACCAATGACCTTGACTTCGTTCAGGGTTTGCTGCGATGCAGGCGCGCTCTGACCGGCCGGATCGGCGGCCTGGGCGGCAACGGGCAGCAGCATCACGGCCAGGGCGGCGCCGATGTGCTGGTTGAAACGGGATTGGACGTGTTTGCGGCTCTTGATTGCCATCTTGCTCTCTCGATAAGGTCAGGGTAGTGGTTCCTGGCTGGCTGCGCGACGCTGTGCTGTGGCAAGCGGGCAAGTGGCTGGCGATGGACGGGTAGGCAGACATTGTAATTATTGGGCGCTAATTCGTAAATGAGAATCGTTATCAGTCTCGTTTACGCAACGGATTGGGTGTGCCGTAAAAAAAACACTGTCATGGCCCATGAATGCTTGCTTTGCTGCATGGCCGCTGCTACGCGCGCAGGCGTCCGGCAGCGGGAGTATGATGAGCAACCTTTACAAATTTCCGCCAAGCATGCTGCAGACACCCGATGCCTTCGTCCCCCTGATCGATGCTCCCGAACCGGCCCCGGCGGCAGCCGACACGCTGACATTCGTCTTTCACCGCGGGCGTTTATTGTTGCGCACGCCCGAGCTGACCCTGCCCACTGCCGCCGAGGCGGCCGCGCTCGATATCGACCTGAGCCGCGCCCAGCCCGTGGGCTTGTGGCAGGGCCGCTATTGCCATACCGTCTGGACGGATGACGATGCCTTGCCCGCCGATGCCCCCCTGGCCTGGCACGGCATGCGCTCGCTGTTCCATGCCGTCGACGATGCTTTCCTGGGCCTGGCCAGCCGCGCCGCGCAGCTGGCCGAGTGGGCGCGCACGCACCGTCATTGCGGCGTGTGCGCCACGCCCATGCAGCGCACGCGCGGCGAACGCTGTTTCACCTGCGCCGCCTGCGGCATGCTCGCGTATCCGCGCATTTCGCCCGCCATGATGGTACTCATCCGCAAGGGCGAGCAAGTGCTGCTGGCCATGCACAAGCATTCGCCATCGCAGCGTTTCAGTCCCCTGGCCGGTTTCCTGGAAGCGGGCGAATCGATCGAGGAAGCCGTGCACCGCGAAGTGATGGAAGAGGTGGGCTTGCGCGTGCATAACCTGCAGTACTTCATGAGCCAATCCTGGCCGTTTCCCCATTCGCTGATGATCGCGTTTACGGCCGATTACCTCGATGGCGAGATCCGCCTCGACGAGAACGAGATCGCCGAGGCGCGCTGGTTCGGCCCCGGCGATGCCTGGCCGGAAGCGAGTTCCAGCGTGTCGATTTCCGCGCTGCTGGTGCAGGCGCACCGCCCGCCGGTAGTGCCGTAAAGCGGGGGCTGCTCAGGCAGCTTGCCGCATTTTCTATATACTGGCGGCAATTGCAAATTTTAGGGTGGTTTAGCATGTCTCAAGAATTCTCCGAAAACGACTGGCGCCGGCTCATCAGCAGCTTTGGTGAAGATCCGCAGCGTCCTGGCTTGCTGGAAACGCCGGCGCGCGTGGCAAAAGCCTGGAAACATTGGACCTCCGGCTATGGCCAGGATCCGGTCGATTTGTTGAAAGCCTTTGAAGATGGCGCGGAACAGTACAACGAGCTGATCGTCGTGCGCGGCATCCCCGTCTACAGCCATTGCGAACACCATCTGGCGCCGTTCTTCGGCAAGGCCACCATCGGTTATGTGCCCAACGGCAAGATCGTCGGCCTGTCGAAACTGACGCGCCTCGTCGATTGCTTCTCCAAGCGCCTGCAAGTGCAGGAACGCATGACGATGCAGATCGCCAATGCCTTGATGGAAGTGCTGGAACCGAAGTCGGTGGGCGTGGTCGTACGCTGCCGCCACCTGTGCATGGAAAGCCGCGGCATCCGCACGCCGGGCGAAGAAACCATCACCTCGGCCATGCTGGGCGAGATGCAGCCGAACCTGGCGCTGCGCACGGAGTTCCTGGCACTGGCGCGCGAAGTATGATGATTTAAGCGATGATGCAGGAC
The DNA here is from genome assembly GCF_030397595.1 of Janthinobacterium sp. SUN033. Classification (NCBI taxonomy): domain Bacteria; kingdom Pseudomonadati; phylum Pseudomonadota; class Betaproteobacteria; order Burkholderiales; family Oxalobacteraceae; genus Janthinobacterium; species Janthinobacterium sp. SUN033. The sequence goes on along the minus strand of NZ_JAPQNV010000008.1, from coordinate 68,836 downwards.
GAAGGCGGCATATGCCGCCTTTTTTTATGCGTTTTTATATTCTCCTGGATTCCCGTTCCGCCAGGTAGCGGGCCGGCGGCTTGCCCACTGCCTTGCGGAACATGGTGACAAAACCGCTGGTATTTTCATAGCCGAGTTCCAGCGCCACCGCTTTCACGCTGCGCCCTTGCGCCAGCCGTTGCAAGGCCAGGATGACGTGCAATTGCCGGCGCCAGCGGCCCACGCTCATGCCCATCTCCTCCAGGGATTGCCGGGTCATGCTGCGCTCGCTCATGCCGATGCGGCTGGCCCACTCGGCCAGCGTGCGTTTATCGGCAGGCTGCGCCAGCAGCAGGGCGGCCAGGCGGCGCAGCCGCGCATCGCGCGGCATCGGCAAATGCAAGTCTTCCATGGGTGCGGCCGCCAGTTCATCGAGCAGGGTGAGCACCAGGCGTTCCTGCGCGCCCTGCAGCGCGGCCAGGGTGGGAAAACCGGCCGCCTTGGTGATCAGTTCGCGCAGCAATGGCGAGACGGCCACGGTGCAGCAGACGGCGGGCAAGGCCGGTGCCATGCCCGGCTCGACAAACAGGCAATAACATTGCGCCTCGCCCACGCCCTGCGCCGCGTGCATCAGGCCGCCCGGTATCCACACGGCGCACTGGGGCGGCACGATCCACACGCCGCTTTCCACCTCGCAATGAATCACGCCCCGCGTGGCATACAGCAACTGCCCCTTGCGGTGCTGGTGCGGCGCCTGTTCCGCATCCTCGGGCACGCTGGCCAGGCCCACGGCCAGCAAGGGACGCAGCACGCCATCGACATCGAAATCGAGGATGGAGGCGTCGTCGTCCAGGCCCAGGCGGGCCGTCAGCATGCTGGGCAAAAGGGGATGGGGCATGGGAAGACTTTGGCTGGATTGAATAATATTGTGGCTATTTTATGCAATGACGCGCAGCACTGCCAACGCTATCGTATGGGCATCCGCAGCCCCGCTTCCACGGCAACCGCCGCCGCCAGTGTTCTGATGAAGGTGAGGAGGAACGGCAACCCCCTTGAAGGAGTCATCCCATGCAACTCGATTTTTCCACATTCCCCCTCGTCTGGATGCGCCGCGACGGCGCGGCAGATACCCAGGCCGATGTGCTGTTTGCCCAGTTCGACGCGCTGCTGGCGCGCCGGCAGGCGTTTGTCATCCTCAGCGAAGAAGGTTTTGATGAAGACGGGCATGAACACCCGCAGGCGGAGCGCAAGCGCGCATCGCTGTGGATGAAGCAGAACAAGGCCGCCATCCGCGCGTATATCCAGGGCATGGTGCTGATCGAACCGAGCGCCGCCAAGCGCCTGGCCGGCAAGGCTTTTGCCGTCTTATTTGGCAAGTTCTGGGGCTATCCCCTGCATTTCGGCACCAGCCGCGACGACGCGCTCGACATCGCCCAGCATTTGCTCAGGGTGTGGCTGCCGCCGCAACTGCCGCCGGGCGGCGGCAGCACGGCTGCGCATCAGTAGCGGTAGTCATTAATAAAATGCTTGGTGAAGTTGTACTTGCTGCCGCCGTCGAGCAAGTCGATCAGGCGTTTCGGCGCCGAGGCCGACATGAAGGCGTCGGCCGCGCCGCCCGTGCTGCGGAACTTCATGCCGGGGCTGAGGATCTGGTTGGCACCGATCTTCAGGTGCTGGAAGCTTTTCGTTTTTTCATTGTTGAGGATGAAGTGCAATTCCTGCTTGAACGTCAGGAAGGGGATCTTCAGCCACCAGCCTTCGTCCGTGCCATAGCTGGCGACGCTGGCAAAGTGCGTGTTCTTGTCCGTCAGGGTGGGTTTGCCCAGGCGGTCGTTGATGCGTTTCATGGCTTCATTCTTGGTCATGCTGTTCTTTCGTGATTCGATCTATGCGGCGTGCATTCTGACACAGGCGCGCCGCCGCGTGCCGTGGAATGCGTCACAGCAGCAAAATCAGCGAGCCGAGCACGATCAAGCCGCCACCGAGGGCCCCTTTCAGCGTGAACGGTTCGCCCAGCACCAGCCAGCCGGCCAGCATCACCAGCGCCACGCTGAGCTTGTCGACGGGCGCCACCAGCGAGACGGGCCCCAACTGCAGCGCGCGGAAATAGCATAGCCACGACAAGCCCGTGGCCACGCCCGAGGCGATCAGGCAAGTCCAGCCCACCCAGTTGCCGCCGGCGGGGCGCTGCCACTCCGCGCGCAGCGAGATGATGGCCGCCGTCACCAGCAGGATGACGCCCGTGCGTATCAAGGTGGCCATGTTGCTGTTCAGGTGGGCCACGCCCAGCTTGCCCAGGATGGCCGTCAGGGCCGCGAACACGGCCGACAGGATGGCAAAGCCTTGCCAGCTCATGGTGGTGGACATGGAACTCCTTGCGCGGTGGGGAATGGGAGTGACTGTAGCGCAAAAGAACGGCGGCCGCTGGCCCCAATTTTATTGCAACGCAACATCAATTCTCATCAATTGTCGCAACGCATTAACAACACTGGGCAAAATTCATTGCTTCCCGGCATTGTAAATATCGGTCGTTCGAGCGTATGCTGAAGCAGTCTGAACGGTGCCGCCAGAGCACCGTCGCCGCCGCATTCCTGGCCAGCCGAGCTGGAAGCGGGCCACGCCCCTTTGCCGCAAATAGATAGTTGGAGACACAGCATGAAGAAATTGACGTTCCAGCAAAAGTTATGGATTCCCCTGATTTGCAGCCTGTTGTGCATCACCGTTATTTTTGTCTATAACGCCCTGGAAGTGCGCAAGATCCGCATCGAAGAGCGCAGTGCCGACCTGAGCAATGCCGCCGACCTGGGCCTGGGCGCCGTCAAGATGTTCGGCGACCTGGCCGCCAGCGGCGCCCTGACGAAGGAAGAAGCGCAGAAGCAGGCCACGGCCGTGATCAAGAGCATGCGTTTCGGCGAGACCGGTTATTTGTCCATCATCAACCTCGATGCCGTCGTCGTGATGAATCCCGCCGCACCGCAAACGAACGGCAAGAACATGTCGGATTTTAAAGATGCCAACGGTACTTATCTGTACCGCGACATCGTTACCGTCGGCAAGAGCGATGCGGGCAAGGGCTTTGTCCACTATTATTTCCCCCGTCCCGGCCAGAAAACCCCCGAACCGAAGATGAGCCGCGTGGTGGCTTACAAGCCATGGGCCTGGACCCTGGTGGTGGGCGTGTACATGGATGATATCGATGCGGCCTTCCGCCAGTCGCTGCTCACCTCGCTGGGCGTGCTGGTACTGGTATGCGGCTTGCTGGCAGCTGTCGTCGTGGTGATCAACCGCAGCCTGCGCCATGCGCTGGGCGGCGATCCCGAGTATGCGGCCGACGTGGCGGAAAAGATCGCGAATAACGATTTGAGCGGCGTCGTGCGCACGCATGCCAATGACCGCCACAGCGTGCTGTACGCGATGAAAACCATGCAGACCAACCTGGTCGATGCGATCAGCGAAATCCGCCACAGCGCCGAGACGATTGCCACGGCATCGAGCGAGATTGCCAGCGGCAATATGGACTTGTCGGCGCGCACGGAAATGCAAGCCAGTTCGCTGGAAGAAACGGCCGCCTCGATGGAGGAATTGACGTCGACCGTGACCCAGAACGCGGGCAACGCCGTGCAGGCGAATGAACTGGCGCAGTCCGCTTCCGCCGTGGCGCGCCAGGGCGGCGCCGTGGTGGCGCAAGTGATCGGCACCATGGACACCATCAACGCTTCGTCGCGCAAGATCGTCGACATCATCGGCGTCATCGACGGCATCGCCTTCCAGACGAATATCCTGGCCCTGAACGCGGCCGTGGAAGCGGCGCGCGCGGGCGAACAGGGACGCGGCTTTGCCGTGGTGGCGTCGGAAGTGCGCAATCTGGCGCAACGCTCGGCCGGCGCGGCGAAGGAAATCAAGGAATTGATCGGCGCTTCCGTCGACAGCATCGCGGCCGGCAGCACCCTCGTCGCACAGGCGGGCACGACCATGGATCAGGTGGTCGCTTCCGTTTCGCGCGTGACCGACATCATGGCCGACATCACGGCCGCCTCGCACGAGCAAAGCACGGGCATCGGCCACGTCAACCAGGCGATCACGGAGATGGATAGCGTGACGCAGCAAAATGCGGCACTGGTGGAAGAGGCGGCGGCAGCGGCGTCGAGCATGCAAGACCAGGCGGCCGTGCTGGCGCAACTGGTGGCGCGCTTCAAGCTGTCGGCGCAGGAATCGGGGACGGCGCCGCGCCTGGCGGCAAGCTCGGCTGGCGCGCCACGCGCCGTGGCGAAAAAGCCGCTGCGCAGCCTGGCAGCGCGCTAGGGGTTTCGTTCAGGACTTACTGGGCGGGCGCCGCCGCTTGCGGCGCCGGTTCGAATTCCAGCTTGTCATCGACGACCACGAATTGCCCGATCGGCTGGCCCAGGTCGGCTTTCGGGTCGTTTTCCATTTCCGTCAGCTCATTGCAGGTATTCGTTTCCGCCTGCCACAGCTGCTTGCCCATGCGGATATTCCAGATGCCGTCGCCGGCCGCAAACAGCTCGACGGTGATGTCGGCCGGCGCATCCGTCGACAGGGTATGCAGGCGCTGGCATTGCGGCAAATTGGTCGCCATCAGCTGCACTTCCACCGTATCTTGCCAAAAATAACGTTGCTGGCGGCGCACGGTCAGGGAATGGTCTTGTCCATCGAACATATAGATGGCGAAGTCCTGGACACAGCCTGACAGCAGGACGGACAGCGTGACGATCAGGAGTTTGCGCATGGTCGGCTTTCTTTGTTTGTGCTCTGGAATGTCGGGATGCCTGCGTGACGGCGCGAGTGGGCGCTTGCCTCGCTTGGGCGCCGTCTTGTTTTTCGCTTACGTGGCATTATATCCATGCATATCAGTTGCGGCGCGACAATAGTGATGCGGAGGCCGCCTGCCCTACTTATCTACCTGGAAAGACCACGATGATCGACCTGTATTACTGGACCACGCCCAACGGGCACAAAGTGACGATGTTCCTGGAAGAAGCGGGCATCCCCTACAACATTATTCCCGTGCATATCGGCAAGGGCGAACAGTTCCAGCCCGAGTTTCTCGCCATCGCGCCGAACAACCGCATCCCCGCCATCGTCGACCAGGCGCCGGCAGATGGCGGCGCACCGCTGTCCCTGTTCGAGTCGGGCGCCATTTTGCAATACCTGGCCGAGAAAAGCGGGCAATTCCTGCCGGACGACGTGCGGGGACGCGCCGAAGTCATGCAGTGGCTGTTCTGGCAAATGGGCGGCCTGGGCCCCATGGCTGGGCAAAACCACCATTTCGTGCAATATGCGCCGGAACCCATCGAATACGCCATCACGCGCTACGTGAATGAAACGAACCGGCTGTACGGCGTGCTGAACAAGCGCCTGGCGGACCGTGCATTCGTGGCCGGCGACAACTATTCCATCGCCGACATGGCGATCTACCCGTGGATCGTGCCGCACGCCCGCCAGCGCCAGAAGCTGGAAGATTTCCCGCACCTGGCGCGCTGGTTCGCGGCCATCGCCGCCCGTCCCGCCACCGTGCGCGCTTATGCGCGGGCGGCCGAAATCAATGTGCAGCCCACCGTCAGCGGCGACGCGAAAAGCGTGCTGTTCGGACAGACGGCGAAGACGGTGGCGTGATCGATGGTCAGTTTCCCCGGTAAGTGGAAAAACCGAAAGGACTGAGCAGCAAGGGAATGTGATAGTGCTGGTCGGTCTTTTCCACGTGAAATTGCACGGGGATTTCCGGGAAAAAAGTTTCCTGTTTCAGGCGCGCATAGTGCTCGCCTGTCTTGAACACGATGCGGTAATCGCCCGCCTGCAGGGGCGTATCGGCCGGATACATGGCCGCGATGCGCCCCTGCGCATTCGTCACGGCGCTGCACAATTGCTTCCAGTCATCTCCCTTCTTTTGCTCCAGGGTTACCGTCACGCCCGCCGTCGGCTGGCCGCTTTGCAAGTCGAGGATGTGCACGCTCAAGGGATTGGCGGCGGCCAGGGCCGTGCTGGACAGGCTGGCGAAGGCCAGGGCGGCGGTGATTTTTTTCAGACAAGTCATCGTTGTTGCTTTCAAGGTGGGGTGGAATCGAGTTCAGGGAGGGCGGCCAGCGCCGCCCGGGCGCAGGCACGGTCTTGCAGGGCGCCACCGCCACCGGCGACGCCGATGGCGCCAACCGCCTGCCCCTGTGCCATCAACGGCAAGCCGCCGCCCAGCAGCGACAGTTCCGGCACGGTGGTCAAATTGCTCATGTCCGGATTGTTGCGGGCCGCCACGGCCAACGTGTAAGTGTCGCTCCTAGTGGACAAGGCCGTGTACGCCTTGCGCCGGCTGGCTTCCGTGTTGTGCGGCCCGACGCCATCGGCGCGCTGCACGGCGACGACATTGCCGCCATGGTCCAGCACGGTGACGACGATGTGCCGGCCCTGCGCCTGGCACGCGGCCATGGCCGCGCTGGCCAGATTGTTGGCCGCCGCCAGCGGCAGGTCATTGATGCTGCGCAATTGCGCGTAGGCGGGGCTGGCCAGCAGGCACAGCAAGGTACTGCCAAAAATAAGGGTTTTCATGTGGCGTCCAGTAAACAAGATGGCGCCAGTATGGCCAGGCTTGCCCTACGGGAAGATGATCGCCGCATGACATTTTTATCATCCGCGGCGGCGTGCGTGCGGCGTAAAATGGTTTCATATTCCCATTAGAAAGTCGCCATGCGCATCCTGGTCATTGAAGACGAACCGAAGACGGGCGACTACCTGTTGCGCGGCCTGGCCGAGTCCGGTTTCACGGTGAGCCTGGCGCGCAACGGCCGCGACGGCCTGCACATGGCCGGCAGCGAGGCGCCCGATCTCATCGTGCTCGACGTCATGCTGCCCATCATGGATGGCTGGCAAGTCTTGCGCGCACTGCGGCTGCAGGAAGGCGGCGCCGACGTGCCCGTGATTTTCCTCACGGCGCGCGACGAGGTGCAGGACCGGGTCAAGGGGCTGGAACTGGGCGCCGACGATTACCTGGTGAAACCGTTTGCCTTTGCCGAACTGGTGGCGCGCATCCGCACCCTGTTGCGCCGGGGCCCGCCGCGTGAAGACGACGTGATCCGCATCGGCGACATGGAAATCGATGTGATGAAACGCAAGGTCAGCCGGCAAGGCCAGCGCATCACCCTGACGGCCAAGGAATTCGGCTTGCTGCATCTGCTGGCGCGGCGCCAGGGCGAAGTGCTGTCGCGCTCCATCATCGCCTCGCAAGTGTGGGACATCAATTTCGAGAGCGACACCAACGTCATCGACGCGGCCATCCGCCGCCTGCGCAGCAAGCTCGACGATCCGTTCGAACCCAAGCTGATCCACACCTTGCGGGGCATGGGCTATGTCTGCGAATTGCGCGCGCCGACCGTATCCGACAACGGCGCCGACGCATGAAATTCTCGCAACTGCGCCGCTCGCTGACCCTGCGCGTCACGCTCGTGTTCGTGCTGATCGTGGCACTCGTGTCGGCCGGGCTGGGCATGCATCTGTACCGTTCATTTGTGGCGGAAATCGAGCGCCGCGACGATATTTTATTATTGGGAAAGCTGCGGCAAATCCAGCAATTGCTGGGCAATGCGGGCACCCTGGATATCATCCGCGAGCGGCCCCAGTATTTCCGCGACACCATGAGCGGGCAAGAGAATTCCCTGGTGCGCATCGTGCGCGCCGATGGCACGCGTTTGATCGATGTCAACCCGCACGGCGAGATGGTGGCGCATGCTGTTCCCGTGGCCGTCGATGTCCCCGTGACGGCCGGCGACATCGTCAGCTGGATCAGCCGCGACGGTTATCCGGCCAGGGTCGTGGCGGCCAGCGCGCGCATCGGCGATCCCGCGCAGATGGCCGACATTTCCGTCGCCCGGGTCTATGGCGACCGCACGGCCATGTTTGCCGCCTACCGCTGGCAGATCGTCGTATCGGTGGCCGTCAGCGCGCTGGTGGCGGCCTTGCTGGCCAGCGTGATGTTGTTGCGGGGATTGCGGCCGCTGCGCAATATCGCCGCGCATGCGGCTCTTGTGCGGCCGGGCAAGCTGGAGCAGCAACTCGATGCGCGCGGGGCGCCGACGGAGCTCTTGCCCTTGATCCAGGCGCTCAACGCCATGCTGGCGCGGCTGCAGGAAGGCTATGCGCGGCTGTCGCAGTTTTCCGCCGATCTCGCGCATGAATTCCGCACGCCCGTCACCAATCTGCTGGGGCAAAGCCAGGTCATGCTGGCCCGGCCCCGCAGTGCGCACGAGTATGAACAGCTGGTGTCGTCGAATGTGGAAGAGCTGGAGCGGCTGTCGCGCATGATCGACAGCATGCTGTTCCTGGCGCGGGCGCAGCAGGATGAAATGGTGCTCGTCAAGCAAGTCTTGCCCGTGCAGGACGAGTTTTTGCGCCTCGCTGATTTCTTTGAAGGCTTGGCCGAAGAGAGGGAGCTGGCGCTGGCGTGCCACGGCAGCGGCGCGGTGACGGCCGAGCCGCAACTGCTGCGCCGCGCGCTGGGCAATTTGCTGTCGAACGCCATCCGCCATGCGGCGCCCGGCAGCACGATACTGCTGCGTTCGTACGCGACGAACGAGGGTGTGGAATTGAGCGTGAGCAACCTCGGTCCCGCCATCCCCGCGCGCCACCTGCCGCACCTGTTCGAGCGCTTTTACCGCGCCGACCCGGCCCGCAGCGATTCGGCCGCTTCCACAGGCTTAGGATTGGCCATCGTCACGGCCATCATGCAGTTGCATGGCGGCAGCGCGAGCGTGGCGTCCGACGCGGCCGCCACGACGTTTACCCTTGTTTTCCCCGTTGAGAACGCCTGATAAAACCGTAGCGAGCACAAGAGAGGTTCGGCGCCCCCATTGTGTCGAGACGCGGAACTGTGCGCAGGCACGGGGCCGCCGAGGCAGTGAGCATCGGAGGCGGCAAACCGCGACGTGCAGCAGGTTTGCTCAGGTGTTCTACCCCATTTCCACCAAAAACTCATGCATGCCCGTATGCGGCAACTGCGCACACGCCGGCGCAAAGTGCGGCAACTGCCCCCACAGCAGCGGGTTGCCGACGATATACACGTAATGCTGCGCGCGCGTCAGGGCCACGTTGAGCAGGTTCGGCGTAGCCGCCGCCCATTGCGCGGCGCCGGCCGTGCTGTCGTCGGCGCCGAGGACCAGCATCACCACGCTTTGTTCCTTGCCCTGGAAGGTGTGCACGGTGCCCACCATCTGGCTGCTCCACTGGCGCAATTCGCGGGCCGTCGGCGCCTTGCCGTAACCGAGGCGGCGGTCCCAGTCCATGTCGACGATGCGCGAACGCAATTCGTTGCGCACGGCCTTGAACGGCGTGATCACATACATGTCGGGCAGCTTGCCGTCGCGGCGGTACAGCTTCAACAGCACTTCCAGCACGAAATCGAGCTGCACGGGCACCACCTGCTTGTAGCTGACGGGGCCGACGGCGTCGATCCAGCAACTGGGGCCTCGCGTCAGGCCCCGGGCGCCGGCCGGCGGCGTGCGCTCGGCCAGCCCGTAGACCATCTTGTCTTCGTAGGCGATGCTGTTGGCCAGCGAAAACATCGGTTCCACGCAGCGGCGGTGCACGCGCAGGGGGCTGCCTATCCACAGCGGCTGTGCGCTGCCGGCGCCGACGACGGCGCCATAACGGTTGGCCTTGTCGGCCAGGGTCTGCACGGATACGGACGTTGGCGCATAGCTGCCATCGCGCGTGTGCGGCGACAGGGCGGATAAGGTTTGCACGAGACGGCCCGGCACCGTGAATACGGGTTCGATCTGCAGCGGGTCGCCCACGACGACGGCGCGCTTGGCGCGCCACAGGCTGCCCAGCGCCGCTTGCGGCACGGCCTGGCCCGCTTCATCGATGAACAGCCAGCCCAGCGATTCGGGACCCATGCCCTGGAACTGGCGCGCGAACGAGGCAAACGTGGTCGACACGACGGGCACCACCATGAACAGGCTGTGCCACACCATGGCGATGTGCGACTGGTCGTAGGCGCGCTTGTTTTTCAGCAATTTGGAAACGGCCAGCAAGTTGCCGCCAAAGCCGGGTCCGCCCTTCTTTGCCACCTCGGCCAGCCACGCTTCATGCAGGGCCAGGGCCTTGGCGAACAGGCGCGAGCGCAGGCGGGCCAGCGCCGGTTCATGCCACAGGCCGCCAATTTGCAGGGCGTCGCCGTCCAGTTCATCCAAGGTAGCCGGCGCGATGATGGTGGGGAAACGCATGCGCGCGCGGCGCAGCAGTTCCGTGCTGTCATCCCATTCGCGCTGGCGCGATTGCGCCGTGCGCAGGGCGATGTGCAGGCTGTTGCGGGCGCGCTCGCAGCGTGGCTCCAGTTCGCCCTTCAGCAGCAGCTTGATGGCGGACACGTCGCGCGCGGCCTGGCGTTGCGCTTCGGCATTGGCGACGACGGCATCCTTGTAGGCACGCGCCGGGGCCGTGCGGAACAGGCGGGCAAAGAAACCGGGCTGCGTCAGCGCCACCAGGCGTTCCTCTTCCAGCAAATCCTTCTTGCTGGCGAGCAAGGTGTCCTGCTGCGTCAGCGCGCCGGACAGGGTGCCGTTGGCCGCATCCATTTCTTGTTCCGCGGCAATCAGCGCGTGTTGGCTGGCCTCGATGAAATCGGCCTCCGTGCAAGTGCCCACGGCTTGCCACAGGGCCGCGTATTGGGCGTGCTCGGCCAGGGCCTTTTCCACCACGTGTTCCGTCTCGCGAAATTCGCGCGCGGCCTGGGCGAAGCTGACGCCCTGGTAGCTGGCCAGCCACTGGCGGATATTCTGCGCGTTCGGCGTCTTGCGCGCCGTGCTCTTGTCCCAGTCGTCGTCATAGAAATTGCTGACGAAGCGGCGGCGGTTCGCGTTGTTGCCCAGCGCACAGGACATCAAACCCCACGGCGCTTCCGCCTCGCCCAGGGCGCGGTTGGCGCCATTGCCGTCCGCCACGACCCGGCGCGCCACGCTTTCGAAATAGCGCGTGCGCGCCCATTCCTTGCCCAGCTGCTTGGGTTTAGGTAAATCGCCGGAAATGTTTTCCACGGCCGCATTGTTCGACGAGGCGACGACCATTTCAAAGCCCGTCAGTTCCGGGCGCAAGCGGGCTATCGTGATGGGGTCGCGCACGCCTTCGAAGGCGACGGCCACCTTGCCGATGAAGGCGTCGCCGGCGCGGTCCAGGCAAGACAGCACGGCGGCGCGGCGCACGATGTTGTCGGCGAACAATTCACGCAACAAGGTCGTCTTGCCCGTGCCGGGCGGGCCGTTGACGGAAAAGATGCCCCGCTCGTGCAAGCCCGTGCGCGCGCCATGGATGGCGAACTGCTGCATCAGGCTCATGGCATAGCTGGCGTCTTCCAGCCAGTGCCCGCGGTTCATGTTGGCCGGATTGAGCATGGCGGCCAGCGCCTGGCGTCCTGCCGGGCTGTACAGGTCGATGCGCTCATCCTGCGCCAGCGGCGTCAGGTAGGCGGCGACCGTCGCGGGCAGCTTGCCGCCACGCAAGGCGCGGATGATCTGTTCCAGGTCGTCCAGGTAAAAACTGTTGAGGATATCGATCGAAGGTTCCACCGCGTCGCCGAAGTCCAGCGTGCGGTTCTGGCTGGTCTCCAGCGTATCGGCGTCCGTCGCGGCCACGCGTTTCTTGCGCGTGCGCAATTCCAGCACGGCCAGCGGCTGGCCGGCGGACGGGCGGAAACCGGCCCAGTCCATCAGCAGGTCGGCCAGCGCGGCGATTTCCATGCCGGACAGGGGTGACGAGACATTGCCTGCCTCGTCCGTCACGGGCTGCGGCGCGCGGCTTGCCGCGAAGTTGCGCAGGCTGTCTTGCAGCGCCAGCTGGCTGTCGCTGAAGGCGTCCAGGCTCAGGCCGGACCAGTCCGGCGTGCGGGCGCGGCCCAGGGCCCACGGCAAGGTCGACACGGACACGGGATCGAACTGTGGCTCGCCCAGCGCATTGAGGTTCAGGCGGGCAAAGCACGAGCGTCCCAGCAGTTCTGTTTTTTCTGTTTCGGCCATGTTTTCAGGGCCGTTGGCCGGCGGACAAGCCTTGTTGATTTCGGCCTTGTCGAACACGCCGAGGAACAGGCTGAAGCCGTCGATCTCGCGGTCGGACGGCACTTGCCATTGCGTGGCGAACTGCGGCGGCAATTGCGCCAGCTGTTCGCGCTGCAGGAGGCGCACGGTGGACGGGTCTTCAACGTCCGTGATTTGATTCAGGTCAAACGGGATAAAGAATTCGATCTTGTGCCAATACTCCAGGATAGCCAGGAGGCGCTGCTGTTCTGCCTGATTCATGATGACCAATATTTTGTAAAGCGAGCGAGGATTGTAAAGCGTATGCGCGGTGCACGTTTTGCACTTTTGCCTATTGCGCGGGCTTTGCCGCAAAAAAAGTGGCGATTGCGGACGAAAAAAAGCCAGGCAGCAACTTCCTGCCTGGCTTTCCCGTGGTGAGGATGTTGCTATTGGTTAAAACTCTTCCCATTCGCTCTCGGCGCCGGCATTGCTGCGGCGTGCCGGCGCGGCCGCGATGGCCTTGCGCGCGGGCGCGGGCCGGGCTGCGGGAGGCGCGATTTTCGCCGCCGCTGGTGCCGCTGCGGTGCGCACCGGCGTCAGCCTGGGTGCGCTGGCGACATGGTTGCCGGTTTTAAAGAAGCCCACGACGTGCGCCAGCTCGCCCGCCTGTTCCTGCATGCTTTGCGAAGCGGCGGCCGCTTCTTCCACCAGGGCCGCGTTTTGCTGCGTCACTTCATCCATCTGGGCAATGGCCATGTTGATTTGCTCGATGCCGATGGTCTGCTCGTGCGTGGCGGAAGTGATTTCGCCCATGATGTCGGTCACGCGCACGATGCTGTCGACGATGTCGCCCATGGTCTGGCCCGCTTCATTGACGAGGCGCGAACCCGTGTCCACGTTGGCGACGGACGCGGCGATCAGTTCCTTGATTTCCTTGGCGGCCGAGGCCGAACGGTGGGCCAGGTTGCGCACTTCCGTGGCCACGACGGCGAAGCCGCGTCCCTGTTCGCCCGCGCGCGCCGCTTCCACGGCCGCGTTCAAGGCCAGGATGTTCGTCTGGAAGGCGATGCCGTCGATGACGCCGATGATGTCGACGATCTTGCGCGACGATGCATTGATGGTGCCCATGGTGTCGACCACTTGCGAAACGATGCTGCCGCCGCGCACGGCCACTTCCGACGCGCTTTTCGCCAGCTGGTTCGCCTGGCGCGCATTGTCCGCGTTCTGTTTCACAGTCGAGGTCAGCTCTTCCATGGCCGACGCCGTTTCTTCCAGCGAACTGGCTTGCTCTTCCGTGCGTGACGACAGGTCGAGGTTGCCTGCGGCAATTTCGCTCGACGCCGTGGAAATCGCCTCCGTGCCGTGGCGCACTTGCGCCACCACGCCCAGCAAGCTCGTGTTCATGGCTTTCAGGGCGCCCAGCAGGCGGCCCGTTTCATCGCTGGAATTGACGACGATGTGCGACGACAAGTCGCCCGAGGCCACAGTTTCGGCCACGCTGACGGCCGCATTGATGGGCTGGGTGATCGAGCGCGTGATGATCCAGGCAACGAAGGCGCCCAGCAGCACGGCCACGCTGCCCAGGGCTATCATGGAAGCGCGCGCGCTCGTGCTCAGCGTTTCGGCGTCCGTCGCCGCCTGCGCCGCCTGCTGCGCTTCATAGGCGACCAGGCTGTCGAGCGCGCCCAGCACGATCTTCAAGCTCGGTGCCGCCTGCTGCGTCAAAAAGGCGATCGCTTCTTCCGTCTGGCCCGCATTGCGCAGCTCGATGACCTTGTTGTTCAGCGGCGCGCCCGATTTCAGGGCCGCGTCCAGCTCGGCCATCAGCGCCGTTTCCTTGTCCGTCGAAATCTTCTTTTGCAAGGTTTCCTTGGCGGCGCCGTATTTCTTGCGCGCTTCGCCGATCTTGGCCAGTTCCGCCTGCACCAGCGCTTCCGTCGGCGCCACCACAATGCTCGTGATCGCCAGGGTAATGTTGCGCACGTTGTCGCTCATGGTATTGGCGGCCGCCATCTTGACGTTCTTGTCGGCCACGATGTCGTGCGTGCGCGCGCTCAGTTGCCCCATGGAATACAGGCCGACGAGCAAGACGGCCACCAGCAGGCCGAGGACGACAGCAAACCCGATCCCGAGCCGGGTGCCGATTTTGAATTGTGTGAGTGACATGATTGCTTTCGTGTTGCGGAAGTGAAGGAAAACGTCGACAGGCCAGGGCTACGGGTTTATACGTAAGGGCGACCAGCCTGTAATTGTTCCTCAAAATTCCGCACTGCAATACAAAAACTTGTATCAAGTCCCCGAAAAGTTTAAAAATTGGTAGCAAATTAAATAAGTTGTCGTGTGGAAACAACGAGCGCGGCGCCGGACGCGGACTCAGCTTTCCGGAAACACGTGCGTGGCCAGGAAGTCGATGAAGGCGCGCAGTTTCGGCGTCAGGTGGCGGCTGCTGGGCCACAGGATGCGAAAGGTCCCGTCGTGCCGGCGGTGCGCGTCCAGCACTGGCTGCAAGCGGCCGCTAGCGAGCGCCGCGCGCACGGCAAAGTCGGGCAGGGCGGCGATGCCCAGGCCGCTTTCGGCAAAGTGCAGCAGGGTCTCGACATTGTTGCAGTTCAGTAGCGCCGGCAAGCCGGCCGCCTGCAAGGCGGGCCATTCGGCCAAAGGCCAGGCCTCGACCTTGCCGCTGCTGGGAAACTTGTACAGCAAACAAGTGTGCTGCGCCAGGTCGGCGGGCAGCGCCGGTGTGCCGTTGCGCGCCAGATAGGCGGGCGCGGCCACCAGCTGCAGCTGGAACTGGCCCAGCTGGCGGCTCATCAACCGGCTGTCGGCGCTTTCGCCCGCGCGTACGACGGCGTCGTAGCCTTCCTCGATGACATCGACCCGGCGGTCGCTGAAATCGAGGTCGAGCTCCACCAGCGGATAGGCGCGCGCAAAGGCCGCCAGCACAGGATTGAGCAGGCTGCCCACTTGCGGCAGGCTGACGCGCAGCCGGCCTCGGGGCGCGCTTTTGCTGTTCGACAACTCCAGCTCGGCCGCCTCGACCTCGCCCAGGATACGCCGGCAGCGTTCGAGAAACACCGTGCCTTCGCTCGTCAGCGCGATGCTGCGCGTGCTGCGCTGAAACAGGCGCACGTCCAGGCGCTGTTCCAGCCGCGCGATGCTCTTGCCTACGGCCGAGGCGGAAATGCCCAGCACCCGGCCCGCCGCCACGAAACTGCGCGTTTCGGCCGCCTGCACGAAGGCCGTGAATCCCGCCAGGTTATCCATGTCGTTTCCGTTTCATTACCGTTGATTGCGGATGTCAGCGTCCGCACAGACAGAAACTATAGCCTGTTTTTCTTTGATCGCGCCTGGCTTACCTTGGCAGCCTGATCATTTGAAAGGCTCAGCCATGATGTACAACTTCTCTCCCGCGGCCATGTCCGGCCGCATCGATGCCTTGCTGAACCTTGTTTTGCAGCAGCAGCGCCTGGCGGGCGCCGTGGTGCTCGTGCGCCACCGTGGCCAGGACGTGTATCGCCGCGCGGCCGGCCACCTGGACCGCGAGGCGGGCACGCCCATGGTTGAGGACGCCATCTTCCGCCTGGCGTCCGTCAGCAAACCCATCGTCTCGACGGCCGCGCTGGCGCTGGTGGGGCAGCAGCGCCTGGGGCTGGACGACCTGGTGGCGCGCTGGCTGCCGTATTTTGCGCCGTGCCAGCCGGACGGCGCCGTGGCGGCGATGACCGTGCGGCACTTGCTCACGCACATGGCTGGCCTCGACTACGGTTTCTTCCAGCCGCCGGGCGGCGAGTATGCGCAGGCCGGGGTGTCGGACGGCATGGATGCCTCCCGTATTTCCCTGGAGGATAACCTGCGCCGCCTGGCCAGCGTGCCGCTCGCATATGCGCCGGGCGAGCGCTGGGCGTATTCGATCGCCACCGACGTGCTGGGCGCCGTGATCGAAGCGGTGACGGGCTTGCCGCTGGCGCACGCCGTGCAACACCTGGTGACGGCGCCGCTGGCCATGCGCGACACGGGTTTTTTTACTGCGGACCCGGCGCGCCTGGCCGTCGCCTATGCGGACCGCGCAGCGGGAGAATCCCGGCCGCGCCGTTTGCTGGACGTGGGGGAAGACCATCTGCCGTTTCTCGATGGCATGGCAGGTTTTACCTTGTCGCCGGCCCGTGCCCGCGATGCGCACGCCTACCCGTCCGGCGGCGCCGGCATGGTCGGTTCCGCCCCCGACTTCATGTGCCTGCTGGAAACCTTGCGGCTGGGCGGCGCGCCGCTGTTGCCGCCAGCGCTGGCGCGCCAGATGGGCGAAAGCCAGACGGGGGATTTCGACTTGCCGTTCTGGCCCGGCCGCGGCTTCGGCCTGGGTTTTACCGTGCTGACGGACCCGCAACTGGCCGCCACGCCCGAGTCGGCTGGCAGCTGGCGCATGGGCGGCACGTATGGCCACTCGTGGTTTGTTGATCCTGCGCAAGAATTGTCCGTGGTGGCGTTCACGAATACGGCATTGGAGGGCATGGCGGGGCCGTTCGTGACGGAGTTGTGCCAGGCAGTGTATGGCGTGGAGCAGGGGCAATGACCCGCCCGCATCCTATCGTCTTCCTCGCGCTGGGCTTGTTCGGCGTGTATTGCATCGAGTTTGGCGTGGTGGGTATCTTGCCGATGATCATGCGGCGCTATGCCGTGACGGCCGCGCAGGCGGGCTCGCTGGTGAGCCTGTTCGCCCTGGTGATCGCCGTGGGCGGCCCCTTCCTCGTGCTGCTGGCCACGTGCTGGCGCCGCAAGAACGTGCTGATCGTCTCGCTGCTCGTGTTCGCGCTGGCCAGCGCGGCGTCCGCCTATGCGCCCCGCTTCGAACTGCTGCTGGCGCTGCGCATCGTGCCGGCCCTGTTCCATCCCGTGTATTTCTCGCTGGCCATGGTGGCGGCTGCCGCCCTGTATCCGCCACGCGATGCGGCGCGGGCCGGCGCGCATGCGTTCACGGGCACCAGCATGGGCATGGTGCTGGGCATCCCGCTCACCACCTGGATCGCCGCGCAGTATGGCTATGAGGCATCGTTCCTTGCCTGCGCCCTCGTCAACGCGCTGGCCGCGCTGGGGCTGTTCCTGTTCTTGCCGGACACGCCGCGCGAGGCGCCGATGGCGTATGGCCGCCAGCTGGCCGTGCTGCGCAAACCCGCCTTGTGGCTCGCGATTGCCGCCGCCGTGCTGGTGTTTGCCGCCATGTTTGCCGTGTATGCGTATGCGGCCGCTTACCTGCAGCAGGTGGCGGGTTTGTCGGCGCGCCAGACGGGGCTGGCGCTGGTGGTGTTTGGCGTGGGCGGCGTGGCGGGCAATCTGTTCGCCGGGCGCCAGTTGGGCACGCATGTGCTGCGCACGGTGGTGCTACAGCCACTGCTGCTGGGGCTGGCGTACTGGCTGCTGTACCGCCATGCGGGAGCTGGTCTCGGCTGGGCGGCGCTGGCCATCTTGCTGCTGTTCTGGGGCGCGGCGCACACGAGCGGACTGATCGTCACGCAAGTGTGGCTCAGCAGCGAAGCGCGCGAGGCGCCCGCGTTCGCCATCGGCGTGTATATCGCCGCCATCAACCTGGGCGTGACGGTGGGCGCACTGGCAGGCGGCGTGGCCATCGCCCGCTACGGCATGCCGGGGGCGCTGGCTTGCGGCGGGCTGTTCGGTGCGCTGGCGCTGGGCTTGATCTTGCTCAAGGCGTGGCGCTACCGCCCATCGTCAGTCTTGAATATGGTTGGGGATGCGAAACAGTAGATCCGTGTCGCCGATGTCCACGCCCGCCTGCGACAGCAGGGTGCTGGCCTGGCCCCGGTGATGGGTCTGGTGATTGAAGAAATGCATGAGCAGGCTGAAAAATTCGCGCCGGTTCGGCCCCTTGCTGTTGCGGTAATCGAGCAAGTGGTCCAGGTCTTCTTCGCGGATGGAGGCGGCCCAGTCGACGATGAGCCGGTCCAGCCATTGCCGGTGCGCATGCATGGCGGCAAAATCCTCGGCCGCGAACAGCGGGTGCGTGAGCGACGCGGGCGGCGTGATGGCGCGGATGGGGTCGAGCAGGGGGAAGCCGGCCGGGTGCTTCGCATAGCGCTGCAGCCAAAGCGTGTCGCCCACCATCACGTGGTTCAGGGTGGCCAGCAGGGAACCGAAGAAGGCGCCCCGCTCGCGTTGCAGCTCTTCGGGCGGCAGGCTGGCCGCCGCCGCGTAGACCTTGGCATTCATCCACTGGTTGTAATCGGCCATCAGGCAAAGGTGGGCGCAACGGCTCATGCTGGACTCCTTCAGTGGATGAATGACTATGTTAAACGGATTTCAGGAACGCCCGTATGCCGGCGAGCAACATTTCAATGGCCATCGCCGTCAGGATCAAGCCCATCAGGCGTTCAAACGCCGTCATGACCCTTGGACCGAGCGCCCGTTGCAAGCGTTCCGCGCACAGGAAGACGGCCAGCCAGACGGCGGCCACGGCCGTCAAGCCCGCCACGTGGGCGATGACGTCGTTCATTTCATGCGAGGAAAACAGCAAGACGGTCGCCAGGGCCGACGGGCCGGCCAGCGCGGGGATGGCCAGCGGCACGATGAACGGTTCGCCGCCCATCTCGTGGTCGCTATTGCCGGCGTTGGGCTGCGGAAACACCATGCGCATGGCGATCAGGAACAGGATCACGCCGCCGCCGATGCGCAGGGCGACTTCCGACAATTGCAAGGCGTTCAGGAAATGGCGACCGAAGAACATAAACAGCAGCAAGATGCCGAAGGCGATCATGCACTCGCGCACCACGACTTTCCAGCGCCGCTCGACCGGCACACGCTTGAGGGCATTGACGAACAGGGAAACGTTGCCGAACGGATCGGTGACGAGCAAGAGCAGGATAAAAGTCTGGAAGAAATTCTGTGTCATGGTGGTGTGATTGAGGTCAACACCGCTGCCAGGATGGGCGCGGTGCGATAAGGCTTGCGATGATAACAAGAGCGGCGGCTATCGCCCATGATTATTGATGCATAGCAGCATTTTTTTTACGCAGCGATGACTTTTGCCTGGTAAAACGCGGTGGGCGTGGTGCCGAAGTGCTTCCTGAACATGGCGGTGAACGCACTTTGGCTCGTGTAGCCATTGTCCATGGCCACGTCGATGACCTTGCTGCCGTGCGCCAATTGTTCCAGCGCCCGCAGCAAGCGCGCCTGCTGGCGCCACTGGCCAAAGCGCATGCCCGTCTGTTTCTGGAACAAGCGGTGCAGGCTGCGCTCGGTGATCGCTAATTCCTGCGCCCAGTGCGCCACCGTCTGCTGTTCGCCCGGTTGCTCCATCAGCCGCGCGCAAATGCCGCGCAGGCGCGCATCGATGGGCAGCGGCAGATACAGGGGTAGCACGGGCAGGCTGTCGAGCTCGTGCAACAGCAATTGCAGCAGATGCCAGTCGCGGCTGCCTTCCGTGAAATCGGGCGCGATGTCGACGGCCGCCACGATCAGTTGCCGCAGCAGGGGGCTGATGTCGAGCACGCAACTGTGGCGCGGCAGTAATGGCGAGCTGGCGCAATCGATGAAGACGGTGCGCATTTTCACGGCGCCGCTCATGCGCACCTGGTGCGCGATGCCGGGCTGCAACCACACGCCGCGCGTGGGCGGCACCACCCAGCGCCCGCCCTGGGCTTCGATGGTCATCACGCCTTCGATGGCGTACAGCAATTGCGCATGCGTGTGGCGGTGCACGGAAATCACGTGGCCATGCGCATAGTCGACGGCCAGCGCCATGGCGCGCGCCGTGACGGGCAGCAATTCCTGAAAGGCGGCGGAGGAACAATCCATGAAAGAGGGTCAGTTTTGCGACAGGTATGGACATCTTAGCGCGAGAAAGCGCGGCGCGCCTGCGGCATGATGGTTCCCCGCAACTATTCCCGGAGTAACACATGCCCGTGCGCGCCTATCTGTACCCGTTCCTGGCCATGCTGCTGTGGGCCGGCAACGTCGTCGTCTCGAAACTGGCCGCGTCCAGCATCGCCCCCACGGCTATCACTTTTTACCGCCTGGTGCTGGTCTTGCTGGTGATGACGCCGTTTATCGCCCGTCCCCTGTGGCGCAACCGCACCGCCCTGCGCCGCCAGTGGTGGCAGCTGGCCCTGTGCGGCGTGATGTCGATGGCCCTGTTCCAGAGCCTGTCCTACCGCGCCGCCGAATCGACGACGGCGACGAATATGGCCATTGTCACGGCGCTGGCGCCCCTGATGACGGCCCTGCTCAGCGTGCTGCTGCTGGGCGAACGCTTGACGCTGGGCATGGCGGCCGGCGGTGTGCTGTCGTTTGGCGGCTTGCTGTACCTGGTGGGGCGCGGCGACGTGCTGGCCTTGCTGCAGCAGGGCGTGCATGCGGGCGATGCGCTGATGCTGCTGGCTTGCTTGGTCTTTGCTTTGTACGGCGTGCTGCTGCGCCGCTGGCGTTTATCGATTCCCGCCTGGCAAGCCATTTATTGCCAGGCGCTGGCGGCACTGGCGTGCATGCTGCCGCTGTTCCTGCTGTTGCCGCCCGGCAGCGCCAGGCTGGACGCCACCACCTTGCCGCTGATTGGCTATGCGGGCATCGGTTCGTCCATCGTGCTGTCCTACCTGTGGATCGAAGGCGTAAAACTGCTGGGGCCGAACCGCTGCAGCATTTACGTCAACCTGCTGCCTTTGCTGACGGCCTTGCTGGCCATCGTCTGGTTGCACGAAAGCATGCATATGTACCACCTGGTCGGCGGCGGGATTTCGCTGCTGGGCGTGCTGCTGGCGCAGACGGTGCAGCGGCCCCTGTGGCGCCAGCGTCCTCGCGTGTCCGGTCTTGCCTGAATGGCCATGCATAATGGCGGTTTTTCGGCAGTGGAGTTGACATGCGGCAAACATTTTGGATGAGCACGATGGCGGCGCTGCTGGCGCTGGGAAATGCGGCGCCGGCGCAGGCGGCGCGTTTCTATGAAGGCGTCCCCATGGCCACCGCCAAGGTTGTCGAGCGCCGCGACGGCGGCGTGGTGCTGGCTTTCCTGCGGGAAAACGGCGAAGTCAACGGCTACTATTGCCAGTGCAAGGGCATCAGCGACAAGCGCATGAACCTGGACAAGTATGGCAAGGCCAGCATCGCGGCCGTGTTCCAGGTTGACCTCGACAGCGAAGGCGAAACGACGTTCGTGCTTAGCCGCAGCGCTGGCAGCGGCGCGGCGTATGGTTTGCATGCTTACCGCTACGAATCCAGCGGCGGCAAGATGTTCAAGGTCGCCGCCCTGCAGCCCACCCTGGACGCGCTCGTGCGCGGCGCCAAGGTCATGGATGAAGCGCGGGTGCGCGCCGCGCTGGGCCGTTTGCAGTTGATCGACTACAGCATCGATTACGCGCCCACGGGCGTGGCCGAATTCGACGCCATCGAGCATGGCCATGGCACCCTGGTCGGCTATTTCAATATCGATGGCGAGTTATTGCCCGGCAAGCCGGCCGATAAGCCCGCATTTGCCTATAAAAAAACTTTCCAGGAGAAAGACGGTCATTTCCTCACGGTCACCTATCTGCTGGGCAAGGGCTGGCAAGGGGGGCGCGCGCCCAGTTATCACGCCAAGTGGATCACCTGGGAAACACAGCCGCAGCATTTTGCCGCCAGCCAGGATGGCTTGTTTATCGAATATGACGTGAATTGCTGCGTGGGCAGCGTGTTTGCTCGCGGCCAGTATGCGCACGGCAAGCGTACCGGCGTATGGCACTACGAAGAGCCGAACACCATCCGCTCGTCTGGCGCCTTTGTCGACGACAAAGCGGAAGGACCATGGACGTATGAAAGCGGCGATGAAACGACGACGGGACAGATGCTCAAGGGCCAGCGCACGGGCCGTTGGGAAGTAAGCCCTGGCGTGGCCGAATGGCGCGAAGCGGACATGCACAGCTTCACCGGTTACGACCATTTCGTGAAAGATCGCCTGGACGGCCCCAGCGAGCGCCGCATCGATGGTGTGGTGCAATGGCAGGGCAATTATGTGAACGGCAAGAAGCAGGGCCAGTGGGTGGAACCTGGCGGTGGCGGCCGTTATGTCGACGACGTCAAGCAGGGGCCGTGGAAGAAGGCGACGCCGGACGGCGGCTGGCAAGTGCTGACCATGCTCGATGGCAAACCGGAAGGCAAGCTGGAACAATACGGGGCCGATGGCCAGCTGGAACTGGTCGAACATTACCGCCTGGGCAAGCTGGAAGGGCCGATGGAGAGTTTTTATCCGGATGGCAAGCGGCGCTACCAGGGGGCGTTTGTCGACGGCGAGCGCGATGGCGCAGAAACTCTGTTTTATCCCGATGGCGAATTGCCGCAATTTCACCGCAACTGGCAGCAGGGCGTGTTGCATGGCGTCAACGTCGAGAATTTCCAGAACGGAAAACCGAAGCAGATCGGCGCCTACGACATGGGCAGGAAAACGGGCCGCTTCCAGTATTTCCGCGACGATGGCCAGCTGATCGAAGAAACCATGTATTAACTTGCTGACTAGCATAAATGGCATTCCGCCGCGACCGCGCACGACAGCGGAATGCCAGTTCTGCGCAAAAAACATCATCCACTTGTTACAAATCGTGAAAATCCATGCTGGATGTTGCTACTGGTAATCTTTCCCTGTATCTTGCAGTCAGGAAATTAAAAGTACGGGAAACCTCAACCTCGTTGCCCTGTATTGCACTCCTGACGATATGCGCGGGCCGCCTTCCCCCCTGCTGCCGCACACGCCGTATCGACCTGTCCTGAACAATTCACGTGACCCGCCCATCTGGCGTTTGCCGCTATCTCGTCCGGCATGCGCAGGCATGGTTGCGCCCTTACCAAGGAAACTGCATGTTGTCGAACATAACAATAAAAATGCGCCTGATCGCCACCATGAGTGTGCTGGGCTTGCTGATCGCCGTACTGGGCGTCATGAGTATCATCAGCCTGAAATCGGCCAACAACAGCCTCAACGAGGTCTACAGCAATCAGCTGGCATCGACGCAAGCGATCGGCGAATCGCAAATTGCCCTGGGCCGCGCCCGTTTCACGATGGACCGCGTGATGGTGCACCCGGATGCGCCGGATGCCAAGGATACCCTGGCCCGCGCGGAACAATTCCTGGAAGCGTCCAACAAGTCCTGGAAGGTGTACCTGGGCTTGCCGCAAAGCGCGGACGAAAAGCGCCTGTCCGACGATATGGACAAGAAGCGCAGCGACTATATCAACAATGGCGTGCTGGTCATGAGCAAGGCTTTGCGTGAAGGCAACATCGAGCAAGCGGACGGCTTGATGATGAAGGGGCTGACGCCGCTGTACCGCACCCTGGACCAGGCCGCCGAAACATTGACCCAATACCAGGCCACGTCGGCCGCCGCGATGTATGCGGAAAGCCAGTCCAGCTACCACACGCAGGTGACCATGGCCATCGGCGGCATGATCGTCGGCGCCTTGCTGACCATCATTTCCAGCATCCTGCTGCTGCGCGCCATCTTTGGCCCGCTGGACCAGGCCCTGCGCCATTTCGGCGCCATTTCCGACGGTAACCTGGCCAACGACATCGTCATCACGCGCCACGACGAGATGGGCGCCTTGCTGACGGGCTTGCAGAAAATGCAGGAACGCCTGTCGAGCACCGTGCGCGGCGTGCGCGACGGCAGCGGCGCCATCGCCACGGCCAGCAATGAAATCGCCTCGGGCAACCTGGATTTGTCGAGCCGCACGGAGCAGCAAGCGTCGAGCCTGGAAGAAACGGCATCCTCGCTGGAAGAGCTGACCTCGACCGTCAAGCAGAATTCCGACAATGCGCGCCAGGCGAACCAGCTGGCCGTCTCCGCATCGGACGTGGCCGTCAAGGGCGGCGCACTGGTGGCGCAAGTGGTCGATACCATGGGCACCATCAGCGAATCGTCGAAAAAGATCGCCGACATCATCGGCGTGATCGATGGCATCGCCTTCCAGACGAATATCCTGGCCCTGAACGCGGCCGTGGAAGCGGCCCGTGCCGGCGAGCAAGGCCGTGGCTTTGCCGTTGTCGCCACGGAAGTGCGCAACCTGGCGCACCGCTCGGCCAGCGCCGCCAAGGATATTAAAGTGCTCATCGAAGCGTCGGTGCAGAACGTGGGCGCCGGCAGCGCGCTCGTCAGCCAGACGGGCACGACGATGGATGAAATCGTTTCCAGCATCCGCCGCGTGACGGACATCATGGGCGAGATCAGCGCCGCCGGCCGTGAGCAGGAACTGGGCATTGGCCAGATCAATCAAGCTGTGGCGGAAATGGATACCGTGACGCAACAGAATGCGGCGCTGGTGGAAGAAGCGGCGGCGGCCTCGGAATCGATGCAGGAGCAGGCGGCGGCGCTGGCCGAAATGGTCAGCATTTTCAAGCTCGACGCCAACCATAGCGGTCCGGCAGCGGCCAAGCCTGCCTTGCGCAAGCCTGTCGTGGCCGCCGCCAGCACGGCCTTGAAACGCCCGGCGCTGCGCCTGGCGCCGGCCGGTGCCGCTGCTGCCCCTGCCGCTGCCGCCAAACCGCGTCCGGCCAAGCCTGCCGCAGACAACAGCGGCGAGTGGGAAGAGTTCTAAGTTACTGCTTGCGTTACTGCGCTTCCAGGGTAACTTTGCTGCCCTGTTCCTGCAAGCGCGCCGCCTCGGCCAAGGCCTGGGCGCGCGCTTCCTCTGCCGCCTGTTCCGCTTTCTCCAGTGCATCATGGCGCGCCTGCAAGGCCGCCCGGGCGCGCACGAAGACGATCTTGATGGCCGCCATCACGGGCACGGACAGGAAGATGCCCACCACGCCCCCCAGCTGGTCGCCGGCCAGCAAGCCGACGATCACCATCAGCGGGCTCACTTCCACGCCTTCGCTCATCAAGTATGGGTTGACCACGTAATCCTGGAACAAGCGGTAGGCGGCGATAAAGCCGATCAGCCAGAACACGTGCTCGAAACCGCTGAAACCGGCCACGACCACGGCGATGACGGCGGCCGCCAGCGGGCCGGCAAACGGAATGAATTCCAGCAAGGCGGCCGCACCGGCCAGCAGCAGGCTGTACGGTACGCCCATCAGGGAAAAGGCGATGCTGTAGGACACAAACGTGGCGATCGACAACAGCAGCAGGGCGCGCACATAGCGCGACAGCAAGATGTCGAGGTCGTCGATGATGGCGCCCCACAGTTTCTTGTTGGGACGGTTCAGCAGGGACAGCAAGCCGTCGCGCATGTCCGGGCCTTCCTTGATCAGCAAAAAGCTCAGCACGGGCACCAGCACCAGATAGATCAGGTTGCTGGCCGCATGCATGACGGTCAAGCCCAGTTCCTTCGCCAGCGGCATGGCTTGTCCCGTACCGCTGCTCAGCTGCGTCTGCATGAACGACAGCAGGCGCGCGCGCAACGGTTCCATGAATTCCGGCAAAGGAATCCGCTCGGCAAAATTATTGCCCTTGAGCAGGGTCGGCAATTGCGCGCTGAGTTTGCTGGCTTCTTCCTCGATGCGGGCGCCGAAGATGGAGCCCAGTATCGCCACCAGCAAGATCACCACGAGGAAGACGATGCCGATGGCAGCCGTGCGCGGCAAGCGCTTCGGGCCATGGCGTTCCAGCAGGCCGATCAGCGGATACACGAGGTAGCTGAAGAAAATGGCAAAGACCACGACGATCAGGGTCGACGAGACCTTGTAGGTGAGAAAGAGCAGGAAGGCGATGAGGAAAGCCGTCCACACCATCTTGGCAACGCGCAAGTTAAAACCGAACATATGAATTCCTTAGGGCAGGATGCGACGCAAGCGTGACTGGCTTGAAGGGCAGGGTGGGCAAGGCAGGGATCGGGCCGCGCCGCACGGCCGGAAATCATACCGCAAAATGCCAAAATGCCATGCTCTTGTGCGTAATGGCAATGCTTTTCCCATTCTTCCCCCGCTTATTGGGTCCGCCAGCTGGCGACGGTGATGAAGACGCCATCGTCCTTGTCGGGCTCGCGCAAGGTCACCGTATAGCGGCCGCTCGCATCGTTGCCCGTGAACACGACCTTGTCGTCATGGCCCTTCACTTGCGCGCCCTTGGCCAGCGTGGCGTAGGTGTTGAGCACCCAGTGGAAATCGGCATAGCTGCGCAGGGTGATGTCGGCATCGGGCAGGGGCTCGTCTCCCGCCTCGGCCGCTTGTGTGCGCATGGGCAAACCCGCCAGGCCCGCCGGTGCGATGAGCTTGCCGCCGCTGGAACTGCCGTTGAGTTCCGCATTCGGCAGCAGCAGGTGCTGCAAGCTGACGGGAAAGCCGGGCGGCACGTCGCGCGCTTCCCAGCCGGGCTGGCCGGGGCGGGTGGTGATGTATTCCACCGCAGCAATGCTTTGCCGCCGTTCCGGCGCGGCCTGTGCCAGCATGGCCGGCAGTTGCCGCGCCCACACGAGCAGCGGCGCGGCCATCTCGTCCTCTGCGCCCGGCGGCAGGAACACCGTCAGCACGGCGTGCGTGGACGGCAGGCAGGCTGGAGCGGCGTCGCCGATGGCGGCCCGGCAATGGCCGTTGACGAGGCCCAGGGCCAGCAGCTTGCGTTGCGGGTCGAACAGCATGGCGGCGCGCCATGCACCGTGCGTGCTGGCATCGATGGAGGCCAGCACGGAGCGTCCGTCGGGCAACATGGTGCGCGTGATGTCGTCGAGCGATTGCATGCTGTCGAGCACCTGGCGCGCGATCAGGGTGTTGCCCTGCGTATAGCTGCCGCGCGCGTAGCCGAGCAGTTTCAAGATATCGGCGCGGATTTCGGGATGCGCGCTCAGGCGCAGCGGCGGCGACGGCACGGGCACGGTGGCGGCCACGAAGGCGGCATCCTCGGCAGGAATGGCTTGTGCCATGCTGGCAAGCGGCAGGCACAGGGCGGCGCACAGCGACAGCATGCGAACAGTGATTTTTCCTGGGGTATTCAATGACTATCCTTGTCGAGACGCCAGGCCGGTCCGGTTGCCGGCATGCGCGGGCCGCGATCTTAGCATTTCAGGAATGAATCTCTTTCTGCTAAGCTTGGCTATTGAATCACTGTCCCCCGTTGTCATGGCCCAGATCATTATTTCCTGCAGTATTCCCGTCGACGATGCGGCAGTGACCGAGTTCCTGCACAAGTATCTGGGGCGCTCGCGCCTCGGCTCGGCCAAACTGTTGCACATGGGCGAGAAGGGCTGTTTCTATACTTGCTCTTTGTATACGGACGAGCACGCAAAGGTGAGCCGTTTGATCCGCCGCATGCTGGCCTTCTTCGAGAGCAAGGATATCCCCTTGACCATTCTCAAGATCGGTGGCCAGGACAGCTGGTATGAGGTGGACCCCGAGCGGCGCGATCCCTGGAAGATTTCGCCGCAAGCCTTGCTGGCGCTGCTCGATGCGGCGCCGGACGGTGGCGTTCAGGCGGCGTTGAGCACGTAGCGGTTCTTGCCGCTTTTCTTGGCCTGGTACAAGGATTCATCGGCGCGCCGGTAGCTGTGCGACAAGTCGGCTTCCTTGATCAGTTCCGCCATGCCGATGCTGACGGACACCTTGCGTTCCGGCACGAAGGCCGCTTCGACGCTGTCGACCAGCTGCGCGGCAAAGGCGCAGGCGGCGGTCTTTTCACCCAGGTAAATGACGGCGAACTCCTCGCCGCCCAGGCGGCCGCACAGGTGCTCGCCCGACAGTTCACCGATCACCTCGGCGATCTTTTTCAGCACCTCGTCGCCCACGTCATGGCCGTACACGTCGTTGATCTGCTTGAAGTCGTCGATGTCGATCATTAAAAAATACGCGGGCGTATGCGCCGTGCGCTGCAAGGTGCGGGCGCTTTGCGTAAACATGCGTCGGTTGTTGAGCCCGGTCAAGCCATCCTTGTAGGCCATGGTCGCCAGCTCGCGTTGGGCGCGGTAGTTGTTGATGCGCAAGACGAGAAAATAGATATTCAGCGCCAGGCCGATGATCACGCTGATGGTGACGGCCAGCACGGGCCAATGCTGGTCGGCCTGGCCCGCATGCACGGGAAACTGCCCCAGTCCCAGGATGGCCCACACGCACAGCGATACGCCCAGGTAATACGCAATGCCGCTGAAGATGGGCGCCGTCGTCAGGGTGATCATCACGCCCAGCGGCAAGACCCAGAAAGCGGGATCTTCCGTGCCCAGCATCAGCACGCGAAAGCTGAAAGCGATGAACAGCACGCTGATGGTGCCGCTGGCGATGATGGCTTGCAAGGACTTCGCATACACAGTCAGCAGCAGCCCGACCAGCATGCCCGTCAAGCCCAGCGCCGCCTGCGCATGATCGAGCGAAGCGCGCGGCAAGGTCAGGCTGAACGTGACCAGCCAGCAAGCCAGGCCAAACGTCAGGATGGCTATCGAAATGAAATGCAGTTCCTTGAAAAAGCGCTGTTGCTGCTCCCGTTCTCCTGAAAAGAACAGGTAATAGAAGGCAGGAGACAGGCTGCGCGAAGTGAACATTGCATTTGTCCAGGCAGACAACACGCCTTGCGGCAGGGACGCCTCCCGGCAACGGCAGGCGGCATGGCGCGCGCACAAAATTAGTTGCGCTCAGGAACTAGTGTACTGGTTTCTTGGGGGCCGTGGGGAGAGTGGCGTGGAAAACGGCTGACACTGTCCTTCCGCCGCCACAGTGGCATATGGCGGCGGGAGCGCGGGTGGTCACAGGTCGCGCGCCAGCACCTGGCCGATCAAGTCCTTGCCAAAGCTGTGATGCGCCTCTTCCTCGACCAGCTGGAAGCCGGCCTTGTCGTAGATGCGGCGCGCATCGGTGAGGATGCTGTTGGTCCACAATACCATTTTTGTATAGCCGACCTGGAGGCTGAAGCGCAGGCACTCGTCGACCAGGCGGCTGCCGATGCCCAGGCCGCGTGCGCAGGGATCGACATACAGCAGGCGCAGCTTGGCCGTAGTGTCGTCCTGGCACACGATGAAGACCGAACCGATCACCTTGCCGTCCTTCTCGGCGATCCAGCAGCGCTCGCGGGCCGGGTCGAACTCCCGCACGAACTTGGCGAGGATGTCGGCAACGAGCGCCTCGTACTCGTTGTTCCAGCCATATTCCTGCGCATACAGCACGGCTTGCCGGTGGATGATCCAGCCCATGTCGCCCGGCTGCGGATTGCGCAGGAGATAGCTGGGCGATGGTTCCCCCAGCAAACCCTGGATTTGCTCCATGGCAGCGACCAGCTCCTGCTGCGCCGTTGGCGGCAAACGTTCCAGCATGGCGGCCACTTCGCGCCGCGAGGCGTCGATCAGGGGGGCGAGGGTGCGCTGTCCCTGCCCGGTCAGTTGCAATTGCGCCGCGCGCGCATCCGTGGGCGAGCGCGTCTTGGCAATCAGCCCCTGCTTTTCGAACCCGGCAATGACCCGGCTCAGATAGCCAGCGTTCAAGCCCAGCTCGCGGCACAGGTCCGCGCTGGTCAGCTGCTCCCGGTGCGCCAATTCATACAGGATGCGCACTTCCGTCAGAGAAAATACGCTATCCAGCAAGTGCTCATGCAGCACGCCAATCTGACGCGTATAGAAACGGTTGAAACGACGCACGATCTCCGTGCGTTCGCCGAGTTGATCCGCCTGCATGTGACACCTCCATTTACTTGCTTATAGCAGATTATTGCTTGCTTAAAGCAAGTATGTCAATAGGGCGGCAGGATTCTGGCAGGCATAAAAAAAGCGGCCCTGAAGAGGGCCGCCTTGGCAGTCACGCAAACCAGGGAAGCTGGCTTACACGTCGATATTGCCTGCGCGCAGCGCGTTGTTTTCGATGAAGGCGCGGCGTGGTTCCACGTCGTCGCCCATCAAGGTCGTGAAGATTTGATCTGCCGCAATCGCGTCTTCGATCTGCACTTTTAACAAGCGGCGCACGGTCGGGTCCATCGTCGTTTCCCACAGTTGATCCGGGTTCATTTCGCCCAGACCTTTGTAGCGCTGTTTCGAGACGGTGCGTTCGGCTTCGTCGCGCAGCCATTGCATGGCCTGGTGGAAGTCGACCACGGCGATTTCCTTGATGCGCTCGCCCTCGCCGCGGCGGACAAACGCGCCTTCGCCGATCAAGCCTTCGAAGGTCGCGGCGCCGCTGCTCAGCACGGCGTAGTCCGGGCCTTGCACGAAGTCAGCGTCGATGGCCGTCACTTTGACGTTACCGTGGTACATGCGCTCGATGTGCAGCTTGTGTTTTTCCGACAAGTCGTCGGAACGCACATGCACGCGCACGGCGCTGTCGTTGATGGCCGTCTGCAGGGCCAGGGCGGAGGTTTCCGCCAGGTCCAGGGTCGACAGGTCCAGCTGCACGCCGGTCATGATGGCCGTCAGGGCGGCGCGGTCGATGACGCGCGTCAGACGCGTCATGATGGTGTTCGACAGGTTGAACTTGCGCACCAGTTCCGTCAGCGTTTCGCCGGAAATGCCTTCCGCGCCTTCGCGCGGCACCAGCACGGCCGTGTTCAGCGCCACGGTCATCATGTAGCTCGCTTCCTCGGCGTCATCTTTCAGATAGCGCTCGTCGCGGCCCGCCTTCACCTTGTACAGCGGCGGTTGCGCGATGTAGATGTGGCCGCGCTCGACCAGTTGCGGCATCTGGCGGTAGAACAGGGTCAGCAGCAGGGTACGGATGTGGGCGCCGTCGACGTCCGCATCGGTCATGATGATGATGCGGTGGTAGCGCAGTTTCTCGACGTTGAATTCGTCCGGTCCGATCGAGGTGCCGAGCGTGGCGATCAGGGTGGTGATCTGCTCCGACGACAGCATTTTTTCGAAACGGGCTTTTTCCACGTTCAAGACTTTACCGCGCAGCGGCAGAATCGCCTGGAACTTGCGGTCGCGCCCTTGTTTTGCCGAGCCACCTGCCGAGTCACCCTCGACGATGTACAGTTCGCACAGGGCGGGGTCTTTTTCCTGGCAGTCGGCCAGCTTGGCCGACAGGCCCAGGCCGTCCATGATGCCTTTGCGGCGCGTCAAGTCGCGGGCCTTGCGGGCCGCTTCGCGGGCGCGCGCCGCTTCGACGATCTTGCCGCAAATGATCTTGGCGTCGTTCGGTTTTTCTTGCAGGTAATCAGCCAGGGTCTTGGCGACGATCTCTTCGACGGGGCCGCGCACTTCCGACGACACCAGCTTGTCTTTCGTCTGCGACGAGAATTTCGGTTCCGGCACTTTCACGGACAAGACGCAGGTCAAGCCTTCGCGCATGTCGTCGCCGTTGATTTCCACTTTCGCCTTCTTGGCGAACTCGTGTTCATCGATGTATTTGTTGATCACGCGCGTCATCGCTGCGCGCAAGCCCGTCAGGTGGGTGCCGCCGTCGCGTTGCGGGATGTTATTCGTGAAGCACAGCACCTGTTCATTGTAGGCATCGTTCCACTGCATCGACACGTCGACCGATATATTCGTGTTCTGGTCGGACATGCGCTCGCCCGTGGCCTGGAAAATGGTCGGGTGTAAGACGGATTTGGCCTTGTTGATGTATTCGACGAAGCCGCGCGTGCCGCCTTCGAAGGCGAAGACTTCTTCCTTGCCCGTGCGCTGGTCCGACAACTTGATGTTGACGCCATTGTTCAGGAAGGACAGTTCGCGGATACGCTTGGCCAGGATTTCGTAGTGGAATTCCACGTGCGTGAAAATCTCTTCGTCGGCCCAGAAATGCACGTCGGTGCCGCGCTTGTCCGTTTCGCCGATGACCTTGATCGGCGAGGTGGCGATGTCGCCCACCATGACGATCTGGCGGTCTTGCGGCACGCCGCGCACGAATTCCATGTGATGCACTTTGCCGTCGCGGCGGATGGTCAGTTTCAGCAATTTCGACAGACCATTGACGCAGGACACACCCACGCCATGCAAACCGCCCGATACTTTGTACGAGTTCTGGTCGAACTTGCCGCCCGCGTGCAGTTCGGTCATGACGATTTCCGCCGCCGAACGCTTCGGATCGTGCTTGTCGTCCATTTTCAGGCCGGTCGGCACGCCGCGGCCATTGTCTGTGATCGAGATCGAATTGTCGCTGTGGATGGTGACGTGGATTTCCGTGCAGTGGCCGGCCAGCGATTCATCGATCGAGTTGTCCAGCACTTCGAATACCAGATGGTGCAAGCCGGTGCCGTCCGAGGTGTCGCCAATGTACATGCCCGGGCGTTTGCGTACGGCTTCCAGGCCTTCCAGGATCTGGATGGAGGCGGCGCCGTATTCTTCCGTTTTGGCCTGGATCGGGGTGTCTTGTGGATTCTCGGACATGGACTGCTTTCTCAAATAACGATTGCTGATTGCGGGGCCTGACCCTGTCGGATCAGACCCCAGTTTTGCATTGGGTTACGCTTAAATGCGCATCGGCATGACAACGTACTTGAAGTCCGCGTTGTCAGGGATGGAGATCAGGGCGGACGAGTTCGAGTCGCC
Source organism: Janthinobacterium sp. SUN033 (assembly GCF_030397595.1). Classification (NCBI taxonomy): domain Bacteria; kingdom Pseudomonadati; phylum Pseudomonadota; class Betaproteobacteria; order Burkholderiales; family Oxalobacteraceae; genus Janthinobacterium; species Janthinobacterium sp. SUN033. The sequence continues at coordinate 36,494 of NZ_JAPQNV010000008.1, read as the reverse complement.
CAGCGCGATGTTGACGTATTCGCATTTCAGGTTGTTCAGCACGTCCAGCAGATACGTCACGTTGAAGCCGATGTCGACGGAGTCGCCGCCGTAATCGATTTCCAGCTCTTCGACGGCTTCTTCCTGGTCCGCATTGGTCGAGCTGATCTTCATGCTGCCCGGGGTGATGATGCAGCGCACGCCCTTGAACTTGTCACTGGTCATGATGGCGGCACGTTGCAGCGAGCGCAGCAGTTCATCGCGGCCGATGGTGAAGTCGTTTTTGTAGCCTTTAGGAATCACGCGCGTGTAGTCGGGGAACTTGCCTTCCACCAGCTTCGAGATCAGCTCGATGTCGGCAAAGGTCAGTTTCACCTGGTTGGCGGCGATGTCCAGTTGCACCGGCTCATCGTTCTCTTCCAGCAGGCGCTGCAGTTCGATGATGGTCTTGCGCGGAATAATCACTTCCTGGCGTGCAAACGTCTGCTCGGTAGCCACCTGGCAAAACGCCAGGCGGTGGCCGTCGGTGGCCACGGCGATGACATTATTGCCATCCAGAACCAGCAGCAAGCCGTTCAGGTAATAGCGGATGTCTTGCTGCGCCATCGAGAAATGCACCATGTTGAACAGGTGCTTCAAGGTTTTCTGGGGCAGGGTGACGGACGCGTTGTAGCTTTCCGCTTGTTGCACGGTTGGAAACTCTTCCGCCGCCAGCGTTTGCAGGGCGAAGCGCGACTTGCCCGTTTGCACGGTCAGGCGCTTGTTCAGCAGGGTCATCGTGACGTCGCCCGATTCGGGCAGGGCGCGCAGGATGTCCAGCAGCTTGCGCGCGGCCACGGTGGTGCCGGTGACGTCCGCGCCGGAACCGATTTCCGCGTGCGTGGTGATCTGCACTTCGGTGTCGGTCGACAGGAAGGAGACATTTTCACCGTCTTTGCGGATGAGGATATTGGCCAGAATCGGCATAGTGTGCCGACGCTCGACAATACCGCTCACGATCTGCAGTGGCCGGAGAAGGGTATCTCGGGTGGTTTTGACCAATTGCATATTTATCCTCAATGTATAGGTATGAAGTTTAACGTAGTAATTTAACAATCATTGCAAGGGGAGCCCCGGCAGGCCGGCTGCGGCGCTCTCCCAGATAATAAGGGTAAAGCACGTTTTGAGCCAGCCTTGCCCAAGCGGCGCTTAGCCTTTTAACGTTTGTTCCAGCACATGCAATTCATGGTTGCATTCCGGGTTCTTGGTACGGTCCAGCGCGATCTTGCGCACGGCATGCAGCACCGTGGTGTGGTCGCGGCCGCCGAACAGCTCGCCGATTTCCGGCAGGCTCTTCTGTGTCAATTCCTTGGCCAGGTACATGGCGATCTGGCGCGGCCGGGCGATATTCGCGGGGCGGCGCTTCGAATACATGTCGGCAACCTTGATATTGAAGAAGTCGGCCACCGTTTTCTGGATGTTTTCCACGGAAATCTGGCGATTCTGCACCGATAGCAAGTCCTTCAGCGCTTCCTTGACGATATCGATGGTGATATCTTTGCCATGGAAACGCGAATACGCGAGGATCTTGCGCAGCGCGCCTTCCAGTTCGCGTACGTTCGAACGCAAGTGCTTGGCGACAAAGAAGGCCACGTCGTCGGAGAAGGTCACGCCTTCCTGCTTGGCTTTTTTCAACAGAATGGCCACACGCATTTCCAGTTCCGGCGGTTCGATGGCCACCGTCAGGCCCGAGTCGAAGCGCGAGATCAGGCGGTCGTCCATGCCCGTGATTTCCTTCGGATACGTATCCGAGGTGATGATGATCTGTTTCTTTGCGGCAATTAATGCCTCGAAGGCATAGAAGAACTCTTCCTGCGTGCGGCTCTTGCCGCCAAAGAATTGAATATCATCGATCAGCAGCATGTCGAGCGAGTGATAGTAATGCTTGAAGTCGTCGAAACCCTTGCGCTGGTAAGCGGTCACTACGTCGCGAACGTACTGTTCTGCGTGGATGTAGCGGATCTTCGCGCCAGGATTGTCGGCCATCACCTGGTTGCCGATGGCGTGGATCAAGTGGGTCTTACCCAGGCCGACGCCGCCGTAGAAGAACAGCGGGTTATACGACACGCCCGGATTGTTCGCCACCTGGATGGCGGCGGCGCGCGCCAGCTGGTTGGCCTTACCCGTCACGAAGCTGTCGAAGGTCAGGTCGGTGTTGATGCGGCTCTGCTCGCGGCGCGGCGCGGCGCCGATGCTCAGTTCCGGCACGCTCGGCTGCGGCTCCGCGGCGCGCGCGCTGGGCGCGCCGCCATTCGGATCGCTGGCCGGGGTGCTGGCGGTGACGGGTTTCTTCGGCAAGGCCAGACGCGGGTCGAGCACGAACTGCACTTCCGTCGGCGCTTCGAAGTACTGAATGGCCAGGGCAGTGATGCGGCTGGCGAACTGGGTCTTGACCCAATCGAGCTTGAAGCGATTGGGCGCAGCAATGCGCAGCTTGCCCTCTTCGTAATCGAGAGGGATAAGCGGTTTGATCCACGCACTGAATTGTTGCGGTGTCAGCTCCAGTTCCAACTGCGCGGAACAGGCCTGCCAGAAATTATCCATGTATGTCTATGTGAAAAGGTGTGGGAGGGCGTATCGATTCTGCCCTGCGTTCACCGTGTTGCAAGGCCGGCGTCGCGCGAGGGCTCGCCACACGTAACGCGCTATTCTACTCCCGACTGCGAAAGTTATCCACAGGCACGGCTGTTATTTTTGTGTGGCGGGGTGGGGCGCCGTGTGCATAAGAGGCGACTTATCCCCCGGTTATCCCGTCACAGGCAGTGCTGGCGCGGCCTGTGGCGGGGCCTTGCCGGCAGATGGGGGCCGGCGCGTAAATTTCCGGGCGATCACGGCAATCCTTGACAAGAGGGGGGCATATGCTGAATAATTCAGGGTTCCCCGCCCGTATTCCGTGTTTATTCATTTGGAACGACAATATGGACTAAGCGTGGATTAAGCGGGCGATGAGATTGGCCAGCTTGTGCCTTGGCATAAGTGCGCGATTGTCATTGGCACCAAAAACTGACGGGACGTCAGACCCGATTTTGCATTTTTTTTGTTTTTAGCGAGACCAACATGAAACGTACTTACCAACCTTCCGTCGTTCGCCGCAAGCGTACGCACGGCTTCCGCGCTCGTATGGCTACCCGTGGTGGCCGTGATGTGCTCAACGCACGTCGCGCAAAGGGCCGCAAACGTCTGGCCGTCTAGGCTTGTCGTTGACAGCTGATCGCGTGGCTAGCTGTACTCCAGTCGGCAATCAACGCGAAGGTTCACACGACTTCGCGCGCGTTCGGCGTATCGTTAAAACGGATGAATTTTCATCCGTTTTTCGTTTGCGCCCTTCGCAAAAAACAGCGCATTTTGTGCTGTACACCCGACACAATCAATTGCCGCATGCGCGGCTGGGCGTCGTTGTGGCCAAGCGTTTCGCGCCGCGCGCGGCGACCCGCAACACGATCAAGCGCGTCACGCGCGAGCTGTTTCGCAACAGCGCGATGCCGCCGGTCGACTGCGTGGTGCGTTTGTCGCGCGCCGTCAACAGCAAGGATGGCCCGGCCACCACGACGCAGCTCAAAGCCGAGCTGCGCGAGGAATTGAGCCGCCTGTTCGCGGCGCAAATCGCCGCCCAGGCCCGTTCTGTTGCTGCGCCACCACCATCCGCGCCATGAAAACCCTGCTGCTGTTCCTGCTGCGCGCTTATCAGTTGCTGATCAGCCCCATGCTGGGACAGAATTGCCGTTTCTATCCGAGCTGTTCGCATTACGCGATGGAAGCGCTGCGCGTGCACGGTACTGCCAAGGGCAGCCTGCTGGCTGCCAAGCGCCTGTGCCGTTGCCACCCCTGGAATGAAGGGGGCGTCGACCCGGTGCCGCCGGCCGATTGCAAACAATCTTCAACGACCGCTTGCGGTTGCAACCACTCCTGACAAATACCCTAATGGATATCAATAAACGTACCATCCTGTGGATCGTGTTTTCCGTCTCGCTGGTAATTCTCTGGAACGAATGGATGATCTCGAACGGCAAGCCGTCGATGTTCTCCGCGAACACGGAACAAACCGCCAAGGCGCCTGCGACCCCTGCCAAGACGGCTGCCTTGCCAGCCGCGGCAGGCGTGCCTGCCCTGCCGGGTGACGCTGTCGATCCCGCCGCGTTCAAGCGCGAAGTGATTACCATCACCACCGACGTCATCAAGGTCGATATCGACACCCTGGGCGGCCAGGTCAAGCGTCTGGAATTGCTGAAATTCAAGGGCGCGGGTAATCCGGGCTGGTTTGGCGGCTGCTTCGGCCTGTTCAAGGTATGCCAGCCTGACGACGGCAAGCAAAACGAAGTGCTGTTCGACGAAGGCGCGAACCACACTTACCTGGCGCAATCGGGCCTGGTCGGCGGTCCCTTCCCTACCCATGCGAGCGGTTTCACCGTACAGCCTGGCGTGCGTACCCTGGCCGATGGCAAGCAAATTCAACTGGTAATGGAAGCGGTCGAAGGCGGCGTCAAGCTGACCAAGACGTTTACCTTCAAGCGCGGCGATTACGTCATCGACGTGCGCCATGACGTGTCCAACGTGGGCGCGGCCCCTGTCACGCCGCAGTTGTATCTGCAACTGACGCATGACGGCAACAAGCCGGTCGGCGACTCCTTCTTCAACAGCAGCTTCACGGGCCCGACCCTGTACACGCCGCAAGACAAGTACCAGAAGCTGACGTTCGAGAAAATCGAAAAAGCGGCCTTGGAAGACGAGAAGAAGGGCAACGACAACGCCATGAAGGGCCTGCACCCGGCGACGGCGAATGGCGGCTGGTTTGCGATTTCGCAACACTTCTTCGTATCCGCTTTCGTTCCGCCTGAGAACGCCAAGCGCGACATCTTCACGAAGAAGGTCGGTCCCAACCTGTACGCCATCGGCAACGTGCTGCCCCTGCCTACCCTGGCGCCAGGCGCTTCGGCCAGCATGGACAGCAAGCTGTACTCGGGTCCGCAAATCGCGCACCTGCTGGAAAACGTCTCGCCTGGCCTGGAACTGGTCAAGGATTATGGCTGGCTGACCATCATCGCCAAGCCGATGTTCTGGGTCATGGAACAGATCCACAGCGTGCTGGGCAACTGGGGCTGGACCATCATCGCCTTCACGATCCTGATCAAGCTGCTGTTCTTCCCGCTGTCGGCCGCCGGCTACCGCAGCATGGCGAAGATGAAACTGGTCACGCCGAAGATGCAAGCGATCCGCGAACGCTTCAAGGGCGATCCGCAAAAGATGAACCAGGCCACGATGGAGCTGTACAAGACGGAAAAGATCAATCCGCTGGGCGGCTGCCTGCCGATCCTGATCCAGATGCCCGTCTTTATCGCCCTGTACTGGGTCTTGAACGCGTCCGTGGAAATCCGCGGCGCGCCATGGATCGGCTGGATCACCGACCTGGCCCAGCATGACCCATGGTGCATCTTGCCCGTGCTGTACGCGATCTCGATGTTCATCACGACCAAGCTGAACCCGGCCCCGGCCGATCCGATGCAAGCGAAGATGATGCTGTTCATGCCATTGGCATTCTCGGTGATGTTCTTCTTCTTCCCGTCGGGCTTGGTACTCTACTGGGTCGTCAACAACGTCCTGTCGATCGGCCAGCAATGGGTGATCACCAAGAAATACGCGCCTGCCGTCAAGTAAGTCCGGCCAGCGAACAGAAAGCCCGCCTCGCGCGGGCTTTTTTTTGACATCCTACCCAGTGGGTACGATGTCAAAAAAAAGTGGGTTTTGCCGGTTTTCCACTGACCCCCTTCATGTGCACCCGGTTTGTCGCTGAAAATAGTGCGGCTCCTGCAGCCTTCCCCGAATAATCTACAATATCCCCATGAAACTCGACTCTTCCCCTATCGCCGCCATCGCCACCGCTCCCGGGCGCGGCGGCATCGGCGTGGTACGCGCCTCCGGCAAAAATCTCGCCCCTTTGATGGCCGCCCTGTTCGGCGCGCAGCAACTGAAACCGCGCCACGCCACCTATCTGCCATTCACGGAAAGCGACGGCGCCATCATCGACCAGGGCATCGCCATCCACTTCAAGGGCCCGCATTCGTACACGGGCGAAGACGTGCTGGAATTGCAGGGCCACGGCGGCCCCGTGGTGCTGCAGCTGCTGCTGGCGCGCGTGCTGGAAGCGGGCCGTGACAGCGGCTTGCGCTTGGCCGAACCGGGCGAATTCACGCGTCGCGCGTTTTTGAATGACAAGCTTGATCTGGCGCAAGCCGAAGCCGTGGCCGACCTGATCGACGCCTCCACGGAAGCGGCCGCCAAGTCCGCTTCGCAATCGCTGTCGGGCGCGTTTTCGAACACCATCCACGCGCTGGTCGAACAGGTGACGGGACTGCGCATGCTGGTCGAGGCGACCCTGGACTTCCCGGAAGAGGAAATCGACTTCCTGGAAAAATCGAATGCGCGCGGCCAATTGAAAGCCGTCATCGCAGCGTTGCATAAAGTGTTTGCGCAGGCGGCGCAGGGCGCGCTGCTGCGCGAAGGCCTCAATGTCGTGCTGGCGGGCCAGCCGAACGTGGGCAAATCATCGTTGCTGAACGCGCTGGCGGGCGCCGATGTGGCGATCGTCACGCCGATCGCCGGCACCACGCGCGACAAGGTCAGCGAAACCATCCAGATCGAAGGCATTCCGCTCAACATCATCGACACGGCCGGCATCCGCAGCGCGGGCGACACCATCGACGCCGTCGAGCGCATCGGCATCGAACGCACGTGGGGCGAGATCGGCAAGGCCGATGTGATCCTGCACTTGCTTGACGCAGATCATGGCCCCACCTTGGCCGATGAAACCATCGTCGCCGCCTTCCCCGAGGGCGTGCCGGTGGTGCGCGTGTGGAACAAGATCGACCTGTCGGGCCACAAGCCCAGCGTCGACAGCCTGCCCGACGCCACCCACGTGTATCTGTCCGCGCACGAGCACATCGGCATCGACTTGCTGCGTGCCGAGCTGTTGCGCATCGCCGGCTGGCAGCAGACGGGCGAATCGCTGTACCTGGCGCGCGAACGCCATTTGATCGCGCTCAAATCGGCCGGCAAGCACCTGGACATCGCCGCCGAACACGCGGCGCAGGACGACCAGTCGCTGGACTTGTTTGCCGAAGAACTGCGCCTGGCGCAAGTGCAGCTGTCGAGCATCACGGGCGAGTTTTCGCCTGACGATCTGCTGGGCGTGATTTTCAGCCGTTTCTGCATCGGCAAGTAAGGGCACACGATGAAAATATTGATCGCTGCCGTACTGTGCTGTCTGCCCTTGCTGGTTCAGGCAGAGGAAAAGCTGCCGCGCGACGTGGTGCAGTTCATTGATCATGCGCAAATGTGCGAACACTTTGCCGGCGAGTGGGATGACAATGACAAGGCGCGCCAGCGCGAGATCACGCAAGCCGTGGCCGCTTTTTGTGGCCAGGCGCAGCGGCAGTGGAAACGGCTGTCCGCCAAGTATGCGGGACAGCCGAAGCTGGAAAAAGTCATTGCCGACAATGCCAATGACGCGGTGCGCAGTTTCCGGAAGTAACGGCCGCCCTGGCTTGCGGCAGCTCAGCTCTTCTTGCGCTTGGCTTGCTCTTCCTTGAATGTCTGGAAGGCTTCGATATGCTCGGCCCGCCGTAGCACGCGCGAGCGCGGGTCGAGCGTGTACGTGGCGCCAGCCGGCAGGGGCAGTTCGCCAAAGCCCAGCGCCATGGAAACGGTATGGATTTCCTTGCCGATACGCACTTCCACCGGCATCAGGAAGGCGAGGTCGGCAGGCGTCTTCCACAGCAGGCGCAGGGTGTCGCCGTCCCGCACGGCGGACAGCTCCGGCAGCGCGGCCTGGTACAGATAGGTCTGGAAGAACCAGTCGTAATTGCTACCCGTGACTTTGTTGACGATGGCCATGAATTCCTGCGTGCTGCCATAGCGGGGCTGGAACTGGCCCGGCTGCGGCTGTTCCGTGCCGTAGACGAGCAGGCGCACGGCGCGGAAGAAGGCGTCGTCGCCGATCAGGCCGCGCAAGGTGTGCAGCACCAGCGCCCCTTTCACATAAATGTCGCCGCCCGGTCCGCCCTTTTTCAGGTCGTAGACTTCTTCCTCGCTTTTCGGCTTGCCCGAGACCATGGGCGCCTTGTTGACGATGCCGGCGCGCATTTGCTGTAACGCAGCAAAATATTCCTGCTCCCCCCGCAGATATTGCATGTACAGAGGTTGCATGTAGGTGCCGAAACCTTCGTGCAGCCACATATCGTCCCAGTTGCTGTTGGTGAGCTGGTTGCCGAACCATTCGTGCGCAAATTCATGCTGCAGCAGTTCGTCGTAGCCATAGCTGGTCTTGGCGAATTTGTTGCCATAGGCATTGATGGTCTGGTGCTCCATGCCCTTGTGCGGTGTTTCGGCGATGCCGACCTTTTCATCGCCAAACGGGTAGGGGCCGATGACGCTTTCAAAAAAATCTAGCATGGGCGGCAATTCCGCGAACAGGGCGCCCGCCTTGGCTTCGCTTTCCGGCAGATACCAGAATTGCAGGGGGATGCGGTTGCCGTAGCGGCTAGCGTACTCGCCCTGCAAGCTGCGGTAGGGCGCCACGTTGAGGGCGATGCCATAGGTGCTCGGGTGCTTGGCGCGCCAGTGCCAGGTGCGCCAGCCGTCGGCCTCATCCATGCCAAGCGCGATGCCGTTGCCGGCCGCCACCAGCGGCGCTGGCACCTGGATGTGCTGGTCGATCAGCTGGGCCTTGCCCATCGGGTGGTCGATGCAGGGCCAGAACAGGTCGCAGCCTTCGCCTTGCACGGCGCTGGCGATCCACGGCGCGCCATCGGCCGTGCTCGACCACACCATGCCGCCATCCCACGGCGCCTTCACGGCGACGTGCGGCACGCCGTGGTAGACGATGCGGATAGTGGTGCGCGCGCCGGCCGCGAGGGTGGCCGGCAAGGTCATGCTCAGGCGCCCGTCCGGGTTGGCATAGTCTTGCGGCCGCAGCGCCTTGCCGTCGATCTCGATGGCATCGACGGGCAGGTTGCGGTCCAGGTCCAGCGCGAAGTGCGAGATCGGCTGCGTCGCCAGGAAGGTCAGGCGCGCGTCGCCGGCGATGCTGCGGCTGGCCGGGTCGATGCGCAAGGTCAGGTCGGCGTGTTCGAACACCACCGCCAACTGTTCCGGCGTGCGTTCGGCGCCCGAATTGAGGGTGTAGGCGGTGGGCGCCTGCGTGGCGCAGGCGCTGAGCAGCAAGCAGGAGAGCAGCAGGGGGATGTGTTTCATGGCAGGCGCGCAAGTGAACGGAACACCGATTGTAGTGTGAAGTGACAACGTTGTCGTTTGGAAATTTCAAGGCGCCGATGGGGCAAGCGTGGCCGCCGTTGAGAAATGTCATGGGCTTCAAACTGCGCTGACGTAATCTTGCTGAGCGGCCTTGAAGTGCCGCTAGGAAAGGAAGCGCCATGGACAGCAAACAGCCGGATGTCGTGGAATGCGGGGATGAGGTCGTGGCGCGACGATTGCCCGCCATGCCGGAATTGATCGCCACCTTGCCGCCGAAAGGCGCGTGCTGGTACTGCGACAAGCCGCTCGACGCCGTGCGCCGCTTTTGCGGCAAGAGCTGTGGCATGGCTTACGCGGAAGAGGCGCAATACCACCCTTGAGTTCGGTAATTAGCGGCGCCGCAGCAGCGCCGCCAGCGCGCCGTCGTAGTCGAACTCATGTGCGGCAGCCGCCACTTCCTGGTAGACGTGCACGCCCAAGCTGGCCGCCAGCAGGCTGGCCGAGTTTTCCAGGATGTCGATGGCCGCGCCGTCGCCTTCGCGCAGGTGGCTGGCCAGGCGCGCCAGCAGCAGCTGTATGGCGGGCGCGGCCGGATCGGGCGCCACGTCCTGCGCCGCCGTGTGGGTCGCCTCCGGCGTGCCCAGCATGCTGCTGACCGCGCCCAGCAATTGATCCTGGGCCAGTTCCAGCTGCAGCATCTGCCGGGCCAGGTCGGGCGCCTGCGCGCGCAGTGCCGACTCCAGCGTCTCCGCCAGGCCGTGCACGTGGTGCGCGCCGATCATGCCGGCGGCGCCCTTCAAGGTATGCGCCTTCAGGCGCGCGGAGGCATAGTTGCCCGTGTCGAATTCGGCGCGGATCTGGCACGGCGTGGTGCCGTGGTCATGCAGGAAGCGGCGCAGGATTTTCAGGTACAGGATGCGGTCGCCCATGATGCGGCCCAGTCCGTTCTCGACATCGAGAATCCGGACCATGTCGGATGCCGCGAGGGCGGCATCATCATCGCAAGTGGCGTGTGGTTTCATCATGCCTGGTGTGCAGAGGGCCCCAAAACTTGTCAATTGCATTCATGCAATATCCACTATTTTACATCCAGTTGCCCTCGCTACTGCGTCCGCTTGGCAGACGCTGCCAGACTAACGCGTCGTGAATGACCAGCTGCGCGTGACGCTCGCACCATTGACTTTGCCGATGAAACTCACGTCATAGGTGGTGGCCGCCAGCAGGGGGGCCAGCGGGATGATGGCGGCCACCGAGCGCGATGTATTGACGGCATCAGTTTCCTTGCTGAGCAGGCGTACCGCCAGGTCCGCGCCGGCGCCACGCTGGCGCACGGTGAATGCCGTCACGCTGAGGGTGGCGTCGAAATTCGCATGGACGCTGATGGGGTAGCCGACCACGTCCTGGTTGGGCACGGGATCGGGTTCCTCTTCATTGCTGGCGAAACTGGTGGCGACCTTGGTCTGTCCGTCGAACGGGTAGCTGACGATCTGTCCGGCCGGCAAGCCGGGACCGTAGCGGCTGTTGCCCGCCAGGTCGGTGGTGAAATACGCGTAACCGCTGTTGTTGACGGCCGCACCGGCGCCGCCTTCCTTGAAGACCGGTTCAAAGATGAGGAAGCGGTGATACACGGCCGTGATCAGGTTTTCCGCCATGTAGAAACCGGAATTGGTCGCCATGCCCGCGATGACTTCGCCCCAGACGGAAGTGACGCCATAGCCGGACGCGCTCAGGCGGTCATACAGTGTTTCGCCGGTAAAGCCGGGCTTGCCTTTGACTTGATTGTGCACCACCACATTATTGCTGTTCAGATAATTGGAGTGGCCGAGTGCCGCGTTGTCGATCTGGCTATTGCGCACCAGCGGCGCCAGGCCGATCTGGCTGCGCCGGTAATTGATCCAGTTGAAACCATCGGTGGCGATATTGTTGCTGAGGACGGGAGCGCCTGGCTCCTGTGTCAGCTGCCCGGCCTGGGTCGAGGTGTTCAGCGACGTCTTGCCGCCGTTATCGCCGCCGCAGGCGCTCAGCAGGGCTGCACTCAGCAGGGCGGGTATCCAGTACTTCCAACGCAGTGACGAGACAATCAAGTTGACTCCTGTATAGGTAAGCGGGCAGCGGTGGGGGCCGGCGTGCTGCCCTGTGAAACGATTCTAAGGCATTTTTATGTGCCGTAGAGCATCGATGACAAGATATGTCGCGTGCTCGTGCGCAGACGGTGCCGCAGCTGCGCAGGGTAGAATGAGCATAGTGCAGCGTTTGCCGCTGCGTTGCCTCATTTCCGCTACTTTGATTGCCCACAAATTTGAACACATTGCCCAAGTCGCGCCTGCAGCGCGCCAAATACGCCTTGCCCAGCATGGTGACTTTGCTTTCGATAGCCTGCGGTTTTGCCAGCATCGTCATCTCCGTCGATAACGCCGGTGTCGGCAACCCCGCCGATTACCGGCTGGCGGCCGCGCTGCTGGTGCTGGCCGGCGTGTTCGACGCGCTCGACGGCTACGTGGCGCGCCTGACGAACACCAGCTCGCAGTTTGGCGTGCAGCTCGATTCCATCGCCGACGTGATGAATTTCGGCTGCGCCCCGGCCGTATTGCTGTACTGCTATGGCTTCGTGCAGATGGGCGTGCACGATCCGCTGCTGCTGCGCTTTGGCGGCATGGCCAGCTTCTTCTTTGTCGCGTGCGGCGCCATGCGCCTGGCGCGCTTCAATGTGAACGTGGGACGGACGGATCCCCTGTATTTCGTCGGCATGCCGATCACGGCCGGGGCCGCGTGCGTGGCGGCCGTCGTGGTGGCCTGGCCGGCGCCCATCAATTCCATGCTGCACAGCTATCTGCTGATGCTATTGCTGGTGGGCGTGGGCAGCCTGATGGTGTCGACCTTGCGCTTCCCCAGCTCCAAGCAAAAGAAAAGCCTGGCCGCGCTGCTGGTGCTGATCGTCGCCGTCGCCCTGCTGGTGTGGCTGAAGACCAGCTTCTTCGCGCTGTTCTTCGCCGTCTACATCGGCGCCACCCTGGCGCTCAACCTGGCGTGGCACCTGGGCTGGCGGGGTATTGCGTTGCCGCAGGTATTCAACGACCCGGACGAGATAGACTAAGCCACCTCGTGCCCGCGCGCGGCGCGCAGGATGGCGAACCAGTCGCTGCGGCTGAGCGCAAATTGCGTGCCTTCCACGGCCACGCCGACGGCTTCGATGCGGCCCGTGCCCGTCAGCGGCAGGGGGCGGCATGGCAGTTGCATGATCCAGGCGAATACCACGCTGGCAAACGGACGCTGCAGTTCATCCGCGATCTGCTTGATGACATTGCGCAAGTTCTCCACATTCGCATCGCCGCCCTGGAACAGCCGCCCGCCCGCCAGCGGCGACCAGATCATCGGCGCCACGCCCACGTCCTGCAAGCCGTCGAAAGTTTCATCGAACAGCGGCGTCACGTGCAGCGGCGAAAATTCCACCTGGTTCGTCACCAGCGGGAAGCGCCGGTGCAGGCATTCGAACTGGTGGCGGCTGAAATTCGACACGCCAAAGTGCAAGACCTTGCCCGCCGCTTGCAATTGCGTGAAGGCGCCGGCGATTTCGTCGAAATCCATCAGCGGGTCGGGGCGGTGGATCAGCAGCAAGTCCAGGCGGTCCGTCTGCAACTGGCGCAAGGTGTGTTCCACGGAACTGGTGATGTGCGCCGCGCTCGTGTCGTAATGCTGGATGGCATGGCCGGGACGGTGCGGCGACAGCAGCTTGATGCCGCATTTGCTGACCAGCTCCATCTTGTCGCGCAAGCCCGGCTGCAGGGCCAGCGCTTCGCCGAACAGGCCTTCGGCGCTGTAATCGCCATAGATGTCGGCATGGTCGAAGCTCGATACGCCCAGCGCCAGGCATTGCTCGATGAAGGCCAGGCGTTGCTGCGCAGACATATTCCACTCGCCGATGCGCCACATGCCGGCGACGATGCGCGACAGTTCGGGACCGTTGCTGCTCAAACGGCTGCGCGGCGCTTGCAGGCTGGCGGGAAATACATGGCTCATGGGCTGGCTTTCTGATGGTGGCGTGAGGGGACTCGCCACGATTATAGCCAGCTAATCTAGAGCATGCTGCGGATAAAGCGGCAACACCGCTCCTGCAAGGCCGCATCGAGCTGGCCGCCCAGCTGCATCTGGTACACGAGCGCCGATTGCAGCATGAAGGCGAACAGGCGCAGGTCGAGGTCGGCGCGCACGCCGATGTTGAGCAGGCGCTGCACCACCAGGCTGATCCACGGCGCGACGATCTGCTCGCGAAAGCGCAGTTGCGCCGCCGCATCGTTGTGGATCAGCACCAATAAATCGCAGGTGAAGCGGCCGTCGGCGTTCAGGTTGTCGAAGATGCGCGCGCAGATCGCCTCGATTTCCTGGCCGTCCGGCATGTCGAGCGCGCGCTGCAGCTTTTCCGCCGTGCGCTTGACGAGCGCGTCGAGCAGCATGTCTTCGCGGCGCGGCCAGCGCCGGTAGATCGTCTGGCGCCCCACGCCGGCAGCGTCGGCCACCATCTGTATCGTCACCGCGTCGAGCCCATGCAGGCGCACCAGCATGACGATCGCTTCCAATACCGCATCTTCCACGCCTGCCTTGCGCGGGCGGCCACGCGCCACTGCCTCTTTTTTGATCACGTCTAACCTGTCTCTGAATGTTTCTTTTAATTATGGTACGATGCGCACCGTAAATGCAAAGCAACTGCTTGTCAATCATCCTGATCAATTAACCGACAGGCAGGTACGCCGCGCCGCGATACTCCAGTCATCTCTACGTGAAATCTGCACTCTCCGCGGCGCGTGTCCGCATTTTCTTTCTGACTTCCACATCCATCACTGTGGCGGCTCGTGCCGCCTGAGGAAAACCTATGAAAATCATCGGGATTTCGCCCCATCGGCGTAACTTCCTGCGCAAGGCCGTCGGCGCCGCGCCTGCCGTGGCCTTGCTGGCCGGCGCCGGCGGCGGTCTGGCCATGGCCGTCTCCAAGGACCAGCCTGCCTACAAACCGCGCTTTTTCGACGCCACCGAATGGGCCACCCTGACGGCGCTGGTCGACCGCCTGATCCCCGCCGACGGCGAAGGGCCGGGCGCGCTGGAATCGGGCGCGCATGAATTCATCGATGCGCAGATGAACACGCCCTACGCGTATGGCGCGCTGTGGTACATGCAGGGACCGTTCGTGCCGTCGATCGAACAGTTCGGCTACCAGTTCCACATGGCGCCGCGCGAGCTGTACAAGAGCGCCCTGGCCGGCGTCAACGCAGCCGTCCATAAACAGTCCGGTAAGCCTTTCGTGCAGCTGAACGGGGCCGAGCGCGACGCCGTCATCACGCAATTGCAAAAGGGGACGTTGGACATCGGCGAAGTGCCGGCCAAAGTCTTCTTCAACCAGCTGCTGCAAAACACGCGCGAAGGTTACTTTTGCGATCCCGTGCACGGCGGCAACAAGGACATGCTGGCCTGGAAGATGGTCGGATTCCCCGGCGCGCGCGCCGACTACATGGATTGGGTGGAACAGTATGGCAAGAAATACCCGCTGCCCCCTGTTTCTATCGCATAAGACTTTTTGTAGCAGATCAAAGAAAAAGAAAAACCATCATGAGTGATATCAAACCAGATGTAAAAATGAAGCCTGTCGATGCCGTGATTGTGGGCTTTGGCTGGACCGGCGCCATCATGGCCAAGGAATTGACGGAAGCGGGCCTGAACGTGGTCGCGCTGGAACGCGGCGAGTACCGCGACACCTATCCCGACGGCGCCTATCCGAAGACCCTCGACGAGCTGACCTACATCCAGCGCAGCAAGCTGTTCCAGGATATGTCGAAAAGCACGTTCACCTTCCGCCACAGCATCACGGGCGTGGCCGTGCCCTACCGCCAGATCGGCGCCTTCAAGCCCGGCACGGGCGTGGGCGGCGCGGGCTTGCACTGGTCAGGCATGCACTGGCGCGTCTTGCCGGAAGAGCTGCAGATCCGCAGCCACTACGAACGCCGCTACGGCAAGAAATTCATCCCCGAAGGCATGACGATCCAGGACTTTGGCGTGACTTACGCCGAGCTGGAGCCGCACTTCGATTTTGTGGAAAAAGTCTTCGGCACCTCGGGCCAGGCATATAAGGTCAACGGCATCGTCGTCGGCGACGGCAATGTGTTCGAGGGCGACCGCTCCGACAATTACGCGCTGGCGCCGCAAAAAGTGCCGTACACGGCCGAACTGTTCCGCCGCGCGGCCAAGGCCGTCGGCTACCACCCGTTCGTCAACGCTTCGTCGAACGCATCCGGCCCGTACACGAACCCGTACGGCTGCCAGATGGGACCGTGCAACTTCTGCGGCTTCTGCTCCGGCTATGCCTGCTACAACTATTCCAAGGCTTCGCCCAACGTCAACATCATGCCGGCCCTGCGCATGGTGGCCAACTTCGAATTGCGCGCCAACTGCAACGTCGTGCGCATCAATCTCGACGGCAGCAAGAAACGCGCGACGGGCGTGACCTATATCAATGCGGACGGCAAGGCCGTCGAGCAGCCGGCCGACCTGGTCATCGCCAGCGCCTTTGCCTACAACAATGCGCATCTGTTCCTATTGTCGGGCATCGGCAAGCCGTATGACCCCGTCAGCAATGAAGGCGTGGTGGGGCGCAACATCGCCTACCAGATGATGTCCACCATCCAGACCTTCTTCAAGGAAGACACGAACACGAACCCCTTCATCGGCGCCGGCGGCACCGGCGTCGCGCTCGACGACTGGAATGGCGACAACTTCGACCATGGCCCGCTGGGTTTTGTCGGCGGCTCGCCCGCCTGGTGCAACCCGGCCGGTTCCAAGCCGATTTCCGGCATCGCCACGCCGGACGGTACGCCCGCCTGGGGTTCGGCCTGGAAAAAGGCCGTCAAGAAGAGCTACCTGAACACGGTCTCCTTCGACTGCCACGGCGCCAACATGACGTATCGCGACTGCTATGTCGACCTCGACCCCACCTACACGGACAAGTATGGCCAGCAATTGCTGCGCTTTACCTTTGACTGGAAGGAAAACGACATCAAGATGAGCCGTTTCGTCACCGACAAGATGATGAAGGTGGCCGAGGCCATGAATCCGGAATCGATCAAGGTGTCCGTCAAGAACGTGGGCGACCACCTCGACTTGCGCAACTACCAGACCACCCACTGGGCGGGCGGTACGGCCATGGGCGCGGACCGCAAGACCAGCGTCGTCAACCGCTACCTGCAGAGCTGGGACGTGCACAACGTGTTTGCCGTGGGTTCCAGCGTGTTCCCGGTCGGCATCGGCTACAACCCGACGGGCCTCGCTTGCGCGCTGACCTACTGGTCGGCCAAGGCCATCCGCGAGCAATACTTGAAAGATCCCCGTCCCCTGGTCGCTTGATAAAGAACAAGAAGATGAACAACACATTCACCCATACCGTGGGCGCGCTGCTGCTGGCGCTCGCCTCCGGCACTGCCTGGTCCGCCACCACGGCCGCTGCCACCACTCCGAACGCCCAGCTGATACGCCAGGGCGAATACCTGGCCCGCGCCGGCGACTGCATCGCCTGCCACACGGCCGGCACGAAAGGCCATCCGTTCGCGGGCGGCCTGGGCATGGAAACGCCGATCGGCAAGGTGTATTCCACCAATATCACGCCGGACAAGAAGGCCGGCATCGGCGACTGGAGCTTTGCCGATTTCGACAAGCTGATGCGCACGGGCGTGACCAAGCACGGCTATACCGTGTATCCGGCCATGCCGTATCCGTCGTACTCGCGCCTGAGCGAGGCGGACATGCAGGCGCTGTACGCCTACTTCATGCATGGCGTGAAGGCGGACCCGACGCCGAACAAGGCGGCCGACATCCCGTGGCCATTGTCGATGCGTTTCCCCTTGACCATCTGGCGCTGGGCCTTCGCTCCCACGCCGCAGCCGTATAAAACGCCGGTCACGGGCGACGCGCAATTGCTGCGTGGCGCCTACCTGGTGCAAGGCCTGGGCCACTGCGGCGCCTGCCATACGGCGCGCGGCGTGGGCATGCAGGAAAAATCGCTGACGGACGAGGGCAATACCACCTTCCTGGCGGGCGGCGGCGTGATCGACGGCTGGTCCGTACCCTCGTTGCGCAATGAACATGGCGGCGGTTTGGCGCGCTGGAGCGCGGCGGAGATCGCCGAATTCCTCAAAACGGGCCGCAACAGCCATACGGCCTCGTTCGGCGCCATGAACGACGTGGTGGCCCATTCCATGCAGCACATGACGGATGGTGACCTGGCGGCGATGGCGAAATACCTGAAATCCCTGCCGCCATCGAACCCGGCCACGCCGGCCTTCGTGGCGGACGACAAGCTGGGCAAGCAATTGTTCAGCGGCATCGTCCATTCCACGGGTGCGCAGCTGTACCTGGACCGTTGCGCCGGTTGCCACCGTTCCGACGGCAAGGGCTACGACAAGGCTTTCCCTGCGCTGGCCGGCAATGCCGTGCTGCAGACGAACGATCCCACGTCGGCCATCAACATCGTGCTGTCGGGAGGCGCCGTGCCCGCCACGCGCACGGCGCCGTCGGCGCTGACGATGGCGCCGTATGCCGACATCTTCAACGATGAGCAGACTGCGCAGGTGGTGACCTTCATCCAGACCAGCTGGGGCAACCGCGGCACGCCCGTGACGGCGGCGCAGGTGGCCAAGGTGCGCAAGGTGTCCGTGCCGGTGGAGCCATCGCAGACGGAAGCGACGTTTGCGGCGGGCCGCCACGGCACCTTCCCGCCCGTGGCGCGCCAGCCGCACTTGAAGGATGCGCCGGCGAAGTAATTGACGTAACGCAAGACGAAAAAAATGCCCGCAGCATCTGCGGGCATTTTTTATGGGGGACGCTAACTGCTTATTTCAACCACAGGCGCATCGAATCCCAGGCACGGCCGAAGATCGTGGCCTGGTTGATGGTCTCCAGCGCAACGACCGGCAGTTCCAGCAGGACCTTGTCGTCGACCAT
Source organism: Janthinobacterium sp. SUN033 (assembly GCF_030397595.1). Lineage (NCBI taxonomy): Bacteria > Pseudomonadati > Pseudomonadota > Betaproteobacteria > Burkholderiales > Oxalobacteraceae > Janthinobacterium > Janthinobacterium sp. SUN033. Next base: position 18,251 of record NZ_JAPQNV010000008.1, on the reverse strand, counting down.
CATTTTCAGTTTGCCGACAGGCGCGTTTTCAGCCAGTGGCGCGACCAGCGGGTCCTTGCGTTCCAGCACAGGTTTCATCTTGGCAGCCGTGCCTTTTGGTACGGTGACGAGCACATCGCGGGCGAAACCGATTTTCACGGTGCCTTTCGAGCCCTTCCACACTTCCGGCGTGGCCACTGCCTGGCCTTTCGAGTACAGCTTGACCGTATCGAAGTTCTGGAAGCCCCAGTTCAGCAGCTTCTGGCTTTCCTGCGTGCGGGCCTGGTCCGATGTGGTGCCCAGCACCACAGAGATCAGGCGGCGCTCGCCCGTGCCGCCTGGACGGCGGGCCGAGGCGATCATGCAATAGCCGGCCGCTTCCGTGTGGCCCGTCTTCATGCCGTCCACGGTTGGGTCCAGCCACAGCAGGCGGTTGCGGTTAGGCTGGGTGATCTTGTTGTACGTAAAGCTTTTCACGGAATCGATTTTGTAGAATTCCGGGTAGTCGGCGATCACGCGCTTGGCCAGCACGGACAGGTCTTGCGCAGTGGAATAGTTATCTGGGCTAGGCAAGCCATGCGGATTGGCAAAACGCGTGTTTTTCAGACCCATGCGTTGCGCTTCGCGGTTCATCAGCACGACGAAGGTGCCTTCATCGCCGGCCACGGCTTCAGCCAGGGCCACGGCGGCATCGTTACCCGATTGAATCATCAGGCCGTGCAGCAAGTCGTCGATCGACACGGGCGTGGCCGGGTCGATGAACATCTTCGAGCTGCTCGAATCGACTTTCCAGGCACGCACGGACACATTCACTTTTTGGTCCAGCGCCAGTTTCTTTTCGCGGATGGCGGCAAACGTCAGGTAAGCCGTCATGATCTTGGTCAACGAAGCCGGCTCGATGCGCGCGTCCGGATCTTGCGAAGCAATGATCTGGCCACTGGTGGCGTCAAGCAACAGCCAGGACTTGGCGGCGATGGTCGGGGCTGGAACGCTTTGGGCGTAGGCGGCGGAAAAGAAAAATACACTGGAGGCCAGTGCCGCTAAAAGTTTTTTCATGGGGCTGGTCTGCGAGAAAAAGATGAAGGCTGAGGGCCATGCTGTTGCTACCTGCATGGCCGCGTGGAAAAAACGGATCAATTATAGCCGTGGAGGCGCTAGTAAGCCCACACTTCAATGATCATCTGCTGCTATTGCGGGTTTGTCACCATGCCACAGGGCAATCACGAGGTTCTTGATGTGATTGAGCTTGCGGTGGAAAAAATGGTCGGCGCCGGGGATCACGATCACGGGAATGTCTTGTGGACGGGCCCAGTCGAAGACGGCGGACAGGGGAATCGTGTCGTCCAGTTCGCCGTGGATCAAGATGGTGTCGGCGGGAATGTCCGCCATGGCCCACTTGCCGGCCGCGCTGCCGATCAGCGCCAGGCGCTCGGCGGGCGTGCCGGCGGCGGCCAGGCGTTCCTGCAGTTTCGATTGCACGAAGGTGCCGAACGAGAAACCGGACAGGGCCACGGGCAAGCCCGGATACAGGCCGCGCATGTGTTCATACAGCAACTGCATGTCGTCCGTCTCGCCCGCGCCATGGTCGTGCACGCCTTCGGAAGCACCGACGCCGCGGAAGTTGATGCGCGCCACGACGTAACCGAGCGCGACAAACGCACGCGCCAGGGTTTGCGTGACCTTGTTATCCATCGTGCCGCCGTACAGCGGGTGCGGATGGGCCACAAGGGCGATGCCGCGCGGAGTGTCTGCCGGGAAATCGAGCAAGCCTTCCATGCTGCCTGCATGGCCGGCGAGGGTAAATTTTTCCGAGTTTCTGTTCATGATGCTCATACTGGTGGGTATCTCTTAAATTGGCATTAAATCTTGAGGCGTTCGACAATTTTGCCGCCCACCAGGTGCGTATCGATGATTTCATCGATATCGCTGGTGTCGACATAGGTGTACCAGGTCGCTTCCGGGTAGATCACCAGCAGCGGGCCTTCTTCGCAGCGGTCCATGCAGCCGGCCTGGTTGATGCGGATCTTGCCCGCGCCATTCATGTCGAGCTCCTTGATGCGGCGCTTGCAATGCTTTTGCGCCGCTTCCGCGCCATGGTCGCCGCAGCTGTTGCGGCCGTCTTCACGTTTATTCATGCAGAAAAAAACGTGGCGTTCAAAATACGGTGCGTCGCTCATACTATTCTCCTGCTGATTCATCAATGCGCCATGATAACGCTTATGGGTGGTCTTCGCGACGCTGGCGCTGCGCGTCTTCCTGCCGGTTCAGGCGGTGCGAGGGCAGGCACAGGAACCACAGGGCCATGAAGGGCCACAGCAAGGCGAGGAATTGCGCCGCGCCATTGAAGTTGAGGAACTTGCCTTGCACCCAACCTTGCAAGGTCGACATGAAATACGGGTTGATCGGCGTCGTATTCACCATTACCAGGCTCAGCAGCAAGGTGGCGGCCGCGATGCGGCGTTGCGCCACGTGCGGCGCGAACGCCAGGCCGCCCAGCATGATCAGGCCGATCAGGAAACCGCCCTGGGCGCCCGGCGTGATCCAGACGAAGGCGTTTTCCGGCGAAAACAGCAACGCGCTGGCCATCGAGCGCACGGTCAGGGCGGCGGCGATGAGGATCAGCATCAGCACGGCGCGGGGCGCGGCGCGGCGCAGCAGGCACAGCAAGGTAAGCACGGCGCCCGTCATGCCGCAGGCCGTGATGATGGTTTCTGAAAGCCAATATTGCTCGACAGTTAAGATTACGTCGGGCCGCAGGTAGGTGGCCAGGTCGATCTCCATGCCCGCCAGGCGCGACAGCCAGTCCGACAGGATGGGCAGCAGTTGGCCCAGGCCGAACAGATAGCCTTGCGGATAGATCTGCGCCAGCGGCCACAGGGCCACCAGCACCAGGCCCTGGCTGGCGTGCTGGGCAAACCAGCGCTGGCGCAGGCGGTACAAATGGCTATGGTCGAGCAGCTTGCGCGCCGTCAAGGCGCCGATGAGGGAACCGATGAAGCAGCCGGCCGAGTTCGTATAAAAGTCCAGGTTCGACGAAACGCGGCTGGGCAGATAGGTTTGCACGGCTTCCATGCTGCCGGAAATCAACACGCCGCACAGGCTGGCGACGATGACGGCAAAGAAACCTGTGATCCTTGGAAACAGCGAATACACGATCAAGGCGCCCAGCGGGATGTAGCCGACGACGTTGATGCCCACGTCGAAGCCCGTCCAGTAGCGGGGCATGCGCGTGTTTTCCAGGAACGTCAGCGGCGACAAGCCATTGCTGTGCCAGCCCGTGAATGGAAACCAGCTGGCGTACACGATCAGGAAGACGTAGGCGAGCAGGGTCGCGCGCGACACGGGCGAGGAGCGGGCGGGCGGCAGTGGTGCCGCCGGACTGGCGGGGGAAGCTGGCGCCGTCATTCTTTCGGGATGGTCAGCGTGCCCAGCCAGGTCAGCAGGTCGGCGGCGATGGCGTCCGAGGCCGCCGCCAGCGCTTGCGCGCCCCCTTGCGCGTCGGCGCTGCTTGCCGGGCCGCTGCGGCTGAAGGTTTTCTGGTCGATCAGGCGGTGGCCGCGGAACAGCGAGGCGCGCAGCGAGACGTGGCCGCTGCTCTGCGTCTGCGTATCGAAGTTTTGCGAAAAATCATCGACGTCGATGCGCAGCAGGGGCATGCCGGCGGCCGCGTCCGTGGTCGACAGCACTTTCACGCCGCTTTGCGCCACGCGCGTCTTCAGGCGCTGGCTCAGCAGCTGCAGCGGCGGCGTGTTCCAGCGGTTGTAGGCGTACGGCCGCGATTGCTGCGCGTCGGCGTACAGCAGGCGGTAATACATGCGCTGGCTGTCGAGCCAGGAGGGGCCGTTGGCGTCGGCGATCACCAGCACGGGCACGGGCACGGCTGGCGTGGCCGGTTGCGCGGCTGCCGTCGGCGCGGCCGGGCCGAAGTCATAGAAAGTGGGGACGGGGCCGCGGCTGGCGCAGCCGCCGAGCAACAATGCCGTGGCCAGGGTCAGCACGCTGACAGGGGAAAAGCGGGGGAAGTTCATCGTGCAATCTCCTTATTTGCCCGGCGCCGAAAAACCGGGCTCGCCCGGGCCGGGCGGAATGTCTGGGGCGCCGAACAAGATGCTCTGCGGCTGTTCATTGAGCGTGCTCATGGTGGTTTTCAGGGCGCGCATCGAGGAACGCGCCTCGCCGCTCAGCTCGATTACCTGCGGCAAGACTTCCAGCGACACGCCATTGGCCACCGTTTCCACGGAATTGCCGACCCGGTCGACCGTGCCATTGACCTTCTCGAGCACGCCGCCGGGCGCCTGGATATCGTTGCCCAGCTTTTTCCATGTGGCCGTCAAGTCCGACACGTTCTTGCTGGCCGTACTGACGGCCGTCAAGGTTTGGCGCGTTTGTTCCGTCAGCTGCGGCAATTGCGTCAGGGTCGGTTCCAGCTGCTGCGGAATGGCGCCGAAGGCCTTGGCCGCCTTGCCCACTTCGTTGAAGGCGCCCAGCATGGCCGCCTGGTTGTCGGGGCTGAGCAGGTTGTTGACCTTGTTGGTGATCTGTTCGGCCTGGTCGAGGATGCGCTTGCCCCGCTTTTCCAGCTGGTCGAGCAAGCCCGCGCGCAGGGGGATCAGCGAGGGCTTGTCCTTGCTGGTGCCCAGCAGTGTCGAACCCACGTGCTCGTCGTCGAGCTGGATGTAGGCGATACCCGTCACGCCCTGGTAGCCCAGGGTGGCAAAGGTGGTGTTGGTGACGGGGGTGTCGGGCGCCACGCTGATGTGCACGAGGATTTGCCCCGCTTTTTGCGTGTCGAAGTCGATGGCGTCGACCTTGCCCACTTCCAGGCCCCGGTAGCGCACGGTCGCCTGCGGATTGAGGCCAGGCACGGACAGGGTGGTGGCGAGCAGGTACGGCACCCGTTCCACGCGGTCGCGGTTGAACCAGACGCCGAACAGGATGGCGGCCACCAGCAGGGTGAGTGTAAAAAATCCCGTCATCAGGGCATGTGATCTGTTTTCCATTACTTCTCCGCTTTCTTGTCTGTGCCGGCGTCGTCGCCCGGCTGCGCCGCCTTGCCGGCCGCCTGTTTCTCGTCGAGGACGGCCAGCGCGCGCTTGCCGCGGTCGCCGAGGAAAAATTGCTTGATGAACGGGTGGTCGACTTCGATCACCTCGCGCGTGGGGCCGATGGCGATCACGTGTTTTTCCGCCAGCACGGCGATGCGCGTGGACAGGGCGAACAAAGTGTCGAGGTCATGCGTGACCATCACCACCGTCAAGCCCAGTTCGCGGTGCAGCGACTGGATCAGGGACACGAAACTTTCCGACAGGTCCGGATCCAGGCCGGCCGTCGGTTCGTCGAGGAACAGCAGCTTCGGTTCCAGCGCCAGGGCGCGGGCCAGGGCCACGCGCTTGATCATGCCGCCCGACAAGTCCGACGGCATTTTCAGCGCATGTTCCGGGCCCAGGCCCACCATATTCATCTTCAATAGTACCGCGTCGTGCACCAGCGCCTCGGGCAGCACGCGCAATTCGCGCATCGGCTGGGCCACGTTGTCGAACACGGTCAGGGCCGAATACAGGGCGCCTTGCTGGAACAGCATGCCCCAGTGGTTGCGCAATTGCTGCAGCTGGTCGGAACTTGCCTGGTTGATATCTTCGCCAAAGACTTTGACGCATCCGCGCGCCGGATGTTCCAGGCCCAGCATCTGCCGCAGCAGCACCGTCTTGCCTGTGCCGGAGCCGCCCACGATGGAAAGGATCTCGCCCCGTTCGATTTCCAGGTTCAAGTCCTGGTGCACGACGGTGCGGCCGAACTTGGTCCACAGATTGGTGATTTCCACCACGGGCGCGTCGCCATGCAGGTTGAACTGGCCTTCCTTGCCCGTGCCGCAAGCGATATCGTTGTCCGCCATCAGTAGCCCACTCCATTGAAGACGATGGCGAACACGGCGTCGGCCAGGATCACCACGGTGATGGCCGTGACGACGGCGGTGGTGGTGCCGCGCCCCAGGCTTTCCGTGTTGGCCTTGATGCGCAGGCCGAAGTGGCACGAGACCAGCGCGATCAGCATGCCGAAAATCACGCCCTTGCCCAGGCCGATCATGTAATTGGCCAGCGGCACGGCGTCCGGCAGCTTCTGGATGAAATAGCGCGCCGAAAGATTCAGTTCTACCTTGGCCGCCACCATGCCACCGATCAGCGCAGCCGTATCCGTCCAGATGACGAGCAGGGGCATGGAAATGGCCAGGGCCAGCACTTTCGGCATGATCAGGCGGAAACCGTGCGAAATGCCCATCACCAGCATGGCGTCGAGCTCTTCCGTGACGCGCATGACGCCCAGCTGGGCCGTGATCGACGAGCCCGAGCGGCCGGCCACGAGGATGGCGGCGAGCAGCGGCCCGAGTTCGCGGATGACGCTCATGCCCAGCAGGTTGACCAGGTAAATGTCGCCGCCAAAGGCGCGCAGCTGCTGCGCGGACAGATAGGACAGCACCACGCCGATCAGAAAGCCGACGAGGGCCGTGATGCCCAGCGCCTGGAAGCCCGCATGGAAGATATTGGCGGAAATTTCGCGCCACGGCCCGCGCATCGGATGGCGCGCGAAGCGGCCGATATCCTGCGTCACCTGGCCTACGAGGGCGATAAAACCCTTCAAATGTTGGAAAAACAGCAAAATAGCCATGCCCAGCTTCATCACGGGCGTGAGGCGGTTGGCGCGCGAGGGCGGCGTTTCCAGCGGCCCCGTTTCCTCGATGCGCCGGAAAAACTCTTCCTGCGACGGCGCCAGGGTCAGTTGCGCGGGACGCCGCTTGCCCCAGGCATTCCAGAACAGCTGGGCGCCGATATGGTCCATGCTGTCGATGGCCGACAGGTCCCATTGCGCCTTCGCATCGCCCTGCAAGGGCTTGAGCTGGGCATCGATGGCCTTGATCGCATTGTCATGCGCCAGCGCGTGCACCTGCCAGGTGCCGCTGGCAGTGACAAGGGCTCCCTGTTGGGAGCTGGTCTGGGAGAGGGTCAGTTTCGGCGATTGTACAGTCGGCATCGTGCCAGTTTAAGGGAGAATGGCGCAGACCGCCACCGCTGTTCAATCGCCGGCCCCTCAGGACGCGAGGTGGCGCGCCTGCCGCTGCGGCAGGGCGACGTCCGGGCGCACCTTGGCATTGCTAGTACTCACTTCGGCTGGCTTGGCGTGCGCGGCTGCCTGCGCGCCGCCCGCATAGTCGCTGGCCACGAGGGCATTGGCTTCAAGCGCGCTCATGCCGCGCGTCTGCAGCCATTGCGCCACCAGCTTGGCCAGGCGCTCCATGGCGATGCGGTGCGTGGCATCCGTGTGGGCGTACAGCCAGTTCGAAAAGTCCATGAAGTTTTCAAACGGCGCATCGCCCAGCATCCATTGCACCGTATTGGCGAAGCGGCCCGAGTTGGCCACCAGGTCCCAGTAGCGGGCGAAGCGCACGAGGCGCTGCATGCTCATGAAATCGAGCTGTTTGTTCGCCAGGATGGTGTACGGCGGGTGCGGGTCGAACACCATGCCATAGTTTTCCGTATGGCGGATGATGGGCGTGCCGCGCAGCCGTTTTAATATGCCGAACTGGATTTCATGCGGTTTCAGGGCCACCAGCTTGTTGAAACCGGCCGCAAAGCTCGCTTCATCCTCGCCCGGCAAGCCGGCGATCAAGTCCACGTGCAGGTGGGCGTTCGATTCTTCGCACAGCCAGCGGATGTTGTCGGCCGCCTTTTGATTGTCCTGCTTGCGGCTGACCAGCGATTGCACGTCCGGATTGAAACTCTGGATGCCAATTTCAAATTGCAGCGCGCCGGGCGGGAATTTGCCGATGCCTTCCTTCAAGGCGTCGGGCAAGTGGTCGGGCACCAGCTCGAAGTGGGCGTAGATCGGATCGTCCGGATTCGCCTCGATCTTGTCCAGGAAGAACTGCATGATCTTCAGGCTGGTCTTGATGTTCAGGTTGAAGGTGCGGTCGACGAACTTGAACAGGCGCGCGCCGCGCGCATGCAGGGACTCCATTTCGGCCAGGAAGTTCTCCAGCGCGAAGGGCCAGGCCGTCTTGTCCAGCGCCGACAGGCAGAATTCGCACTTGAACGGGCAGCCGCGCGACGCTTCCACGTAAATCGTGCGGTGGCGGATATCGTCGTCTGTATACAGGGAGTAGGGCAGTTGCAGTTCCGCCAGCGGGGCTTGCACGCCCGCATGGATCTTCATCAGCGGCTTCGGGCCGTGGAGGATCTCGCCGCACAGCTTGGGGAAGGTGACGTCGCCCCAGCCCGTGATCAGGTAGTCGGCCAGCTTGACGATCTCTTGCTCGCCCGCCTCATGCGACACTTCCGGCCCGCCCAGCACGATGATGACCTCGGGCGCCACGCGCTTGAGCATGGCCACCAGCTTCGTTGTTTCCTCGACGTTCCATATATACACGCCAAAACCGATGATGCGGGGCTTGTTTTGCAGGATGCGCTCGACCAGTTCCGTGGTTTTCGTGCCGATGACGAATTCCTGCAGCCGCGTCTGCGCTTGCAGCGGCCCCATATTGGCCAGCAAATAGCGCAATCCCAGCGAGGCGTGGGTGTAGCGGGCGTTCAGAGTGGAGAGCAGGATGGTCATGGGAGGCGATTGAAACGGCGAAACCGCTATTTTACGCTGTCGCGTCAGCTGTGCGCTGCGGCCACAAATGCCATGTTACCATTTGTCAATAATTACTAACTTGTCAATGCTACGGCGGGTAAAAGGGATATACGGTGCTGGCGAAAAAAGTACTCAATAAGAAAATTCTGCTCGGGGCGCTGGCTGGCGTGGCCGTGGTGGCTGCCGCGCTGGTCGGTTACCGGGTCTTCGGCTGGGGCATGCTGGGGCCGGTCAACGGCCTGAAGCTGGACTTATCCAGGCCCGACGCGCTGGTCCGCACGAAAAGCCTGTCGACCTTGCCGCGCGACTTGCTGACGGTGCCGCTGGCGCGCGACGTGCTGCGCGAGGATTTCCTGTTCTATTACGAGCAGAGCGAAGACCGGCTGGGGCTCAAGGGCAGCTTGCGCCGCATCGCCTACGAACATGAACTGGGCTGGGGCGACCAGCTGCTGCGCATGGTGCTGGACCAGCCCGCGGAAGTGGCCCTGTGGCGCGACGCCGATGGCTCGCTCAAGCATTTTGCCATTGCCGTATCGCGCAACCAGCTGACGCGCCTGCTCGAGGAAGCGGGCAAGATCGCCTTGAAGGATACGCAAATGCGCGTGGCCGGCAGCTTGCGCGTCGATGGCGGCCAGGTGCCCGTGTATGCGCTCAATTACGCCTACCAGCGCACCTTGCTGTTTGCCGCGCACGGCCAGCGCCTGGTCATCCTGTCCCATCCCGGCATGCTGTACGGCGGCAGCGACGGCAAGAGCGGCGATGGCACGGCCGAGAAAACCGTGGCCAGCCTGCTGGCGCCGGAAGCCGCCAAACAGAACGTCTTTCATGCGCAATTCCATCTCGACGGCGCCCCGCCCGAGGGCCACAGCATCGCCGTCAAGGCGGACTTCCTGTCGTTCGGCTACCAGCCCTTCTTCGGCGCGCTCGAAGCGCTGCGCTTCGATTTTCAAAAGGGCGCCTGGCAGTCCAAGGTGCTGCTCAATGCCGACAAGCTGAAAAACGGCGGCTATGACAGCAGTGCCCTGTGGCCCGTGCTGCCGCACAGTCCCAGCGCCTGCTTCAGCGTGCCGGTGGACTGGGCCGCACTGCAGCCCGTGCTCAAGCGCCTGGGGAGCAAGACTTCCGAGCCGGTGGTGCCGCTGGCCGGGCACTTGCAAGGGCCGGCCGCCGCCTGCTGGTACGGCACGTCGCGCCTGCATACGCCGGTGTTTGTCGCCACGCGCAGTGCACAGGCCGGGGATGACGCTGCATATGGCAGCCTGTTCGAGGCGGCCATCGGCGGCAAGGACCCCGTGCGCAAGACGACCGGCAAGGATAGTAAAGGTGAGTTCGTACGCTGGGAGCGCAGCGTCGCCACGGCACTGGGCCAGTCCACGCCGGCGCTGGCCGTGGCCGGCAATACGGTTGTCTTCTCGGCCGACGGCAAGCTGGTGGACCAGGTGCTGGCCGTGCGCCGCAAGCAGGCCCCGGCGGCCAGCGACCTGCTGCCCGATGGCGCGCATACCATCGGCCTGATCGCCCCGGCATCGCTGGCCCGGCTGATCCAGTTGGAAGCCTTCGACACCCTGCCGGCGAATAACGAACCGGTACTGCGCGCGGCCGCCAACGAACACCTGGTGCCGCGCCTGAACGCCTTGAAAAAATATCCGCCGCTGCGCATGGTGCTCAAGCGGCAGCCAGCCAGCGGCACCGCATGGGAAGCGCTGGAATGGCAGGAGACTGCGCGATGACGGTGCGGCACGCGCGCCGCGCGGCCTTGCGCTGGCTCGCGGCTTGCGCCGCCACCGTGGCTGCGCCCCGGGCGTGGGCCCTGCGCGCGGCCGCCGAACCGCAAGTGCAGCTGTCGCAGGCCCAGGGCCGCGCCTTCCAGGCCTGGATGTTGCGCATTGTCAATGTGCAGATCGAACGGGGACCGTCGCCACGCTGGACGCACCGCGATTGCGCGGGCCTCGTGCGCTTTGCCGTCAATGAGGCGCTCACCGTGCATGATGCGAAATGGCTGCGCGCGAACGGTATCGCCAGCGACCGGCGCCTGCCGCCCGAACTGGAATTGAGCGCGGCCCAGGCGGCCCTGCGCAACCGCTGGGTGCAGACGGATGGCACGGTCGGCCACTTCGTCACGGCACTGGCGCTGGTGCAGCACAACAGCCGTTTCATCGCCCGCGAAATCAGCCAGGCGCTGCCCGGCGACCTGCTGTTTTTCGACCAGGGCGACGAACAGCATCTGATGGTCTGGATGGGGGCGCGCATCGCCTACCACACCGGCACCGTCACCCCCGACGACAATGGTCTGCGGACCGTCGATATCAAAGAACTTACGAGCTGGAAGGACACGCGGTGGCAACCTGTGGTCAACAATCCGAATTTCGCCGGTGTGTTCCGGCTGGCGTTCCTGTCATGAAGCTTCTCATGAAACTGTTATTTGCCAGCCTGCTGGCGTTGGTCCTCATTGGCGGCGCCTCGGCGCAGGAACGCGAACCGAGCAACTACGCCACCTTCAAGGGCGAACCCTTCTTCCTGCTGTCGGACGCCAGTTACGGCAGTCTTGATGAAGCGCGCGTGCGCCTGGAAGTGCCGGGCCGCGACATGGGGCGCATGAACCTGGAAGCGTATTCGGGCGCCGACATCGTCGTCTACCGCGTGCCCGAACCGATGGAATTCCTGAAAAAGCAGCGCAATCTGCACCGCATCCAGGTCGAGGGCAATTACCAGGGCGAAGGCCTGGCCAATACCCTGAGCTTTCTGTGGGATAGCTGGTGGAAGCAGTCGCGCCTGGCCTGGCGCAAGCTGTTTTCCGGCGAGGCGCGCCTCGCGGTAACGAAGGAACAGCCGCAATTGGCGACGAATGACGCGATCCGCCGGCGCACTGTGTTCGCCAACCATCCGCAATACAAGCCGATCAAGGGCATGGAGCTGGTCGACAGCTTCCGCTATCCGATCTGGCAAGCCAAGGCCATCACACCGCCGAAAGGCGTCAAGCTCGATGGATCGAGCAGCGATTTCATCGTCGCCGGTGCCGGTAACGTGATGATTCCGCTGGGCAAACGCCAGCCTGGCTTGTACCTGATCGAAGCGATCATCGGCGAACACCGCGCCACCACCCTGGTGTTCGTGTCGGATACGGTGGCCGTCACCAAGGTATCGTCCGGCCAGATGCTGGTGTGGACGGCGCGGCGCGACAACAGCGCCGCCGTGGCCGGCGCCAGCGTGGCGTGGACCGACGGCACCGGCGTGCTGCAGTCGGCCACCACCGGCGCCGATGGTGTCGCATCGCTCGAGCGCGGCAGCCCCGAACACACGTATGTGCTGGGCCAGGACCGTGCCGGCGGCGTGTTCGTGTCCGAGAATTTTTACTATGACAGCGAAATCTATAACACCAAGATTTATGCGGTGACGGACCGGCCCCTGTACCGACCCGGCGACGAGGTCAACGTCAAGTTTGTGGGCCGCGAATTCACGTCGGCGCGCAACTCGCAGGCGGCGGCCAGCGCGCCGCTAAGCTTGACCGTGCTCAATCCGAATGGCACGCCGCTGCTGACGCAAACGCTGCAGCTGTCCGGCGACACGGGCGCCGACACGCGCTTCCGCCTGCCGACGGAAGCCACCGCCGGCGGCTATGAACTGCGCTTCAATTACAAGGATGGCGCATATGGCGCGGCCTTCCGCGTGGCCGAATACATCAAGCCGCACTTTGAAATCAACGTCCAGCCATCGAAGCCGGAGTTCAAGACGGGCGAGGCGGTCAAGGGCAGCATCGCGCTGCGCTACCCCGATGGCAAGCCGGTGAAAAACGCGAAGATGACCCTGTCGCTGCGCGGCCAGCAAAACACCATGGTCGAGGGCGAGTTGCGTTACAGCGGCCTGTTCCCGGTGGCCTTGAAAACCGAGGAAGTGACGAGCGACGGCAGCGGCAATGTGGACTTCACCTTGCCGCCCGCCGCCGACCCTTCGCGCTACATCCTGACTGTGCTGGCGACCGATGGCGCGGCCTACCGCGTCAAGGCGACGCGCGAGCTGATGATAGAACGCTCGAGCAGCAGCTACCAGTTGAAGGCCGCGCGCCAGTTTTCCGATCCGGGCCAGTCCGTGCACTTCGACTTGCTGGCCGACGGCCAGGGCGCGGCCAAGCCCGTGCGCTGGGAGATGGTGCAGCTGGAAAAACAAGGCAAGACCGAGGGCGCATTCGATCCAAACGCCAAGGGTTGGGACGTGACATTCCCCGCATCGGGTTCGTATCAGCTGGCGCTGCGCGACGAACGGGGCAACCTGCTGGCCGCCGCCAGCCACTGGGTCGCCGGCGATGGCGTGCAAACGACGCCGGGCAGCATCGAGATCGTGCTCGACCGCGCCCGCTATCGTCCGGGCGACACCGCCGAAGCCTTGATCACGTTCTCCGACAAGGTCGACCAGGCGCTGTTGACGCTCGAACGCGACAAGGTGGAGCACCATGGCTTGATGGCCGGCGCCGCGGATTGGTACCAGGCGAAGCGCGTGGCGCCGCGGCAGTGGCGCGTGCGCATCCCCGTCAGGGAGGAGCATGGCCCGAACATGACGTTCTCGGTGGCGTATACGCGCAATGGCGACTTCGTCTTCGAAAATGCCGGTCTGCAAGTGATCGAGCCGCGCATCGCGCTGCAATTCAAGAGCGACAAGGAGGTCTACCAGCCCGGCGAGAAGGTGACCCTGGACGTCAAGGCCACCCTCGACGGCAAGCCGCTGAGCACCATGGTGGCGCTGGGCGTGGTCGATGAAATGATCTATGTGCTGCAGCCGGAAATCGCGCCGGATATCGGCGACTTCTTCTACCATCCGCGCCGCAACAACGTGCGCACCACGGCCAGCCTGTCTTTCATCAGCTACGACATGGCGCAGGGCCGCACCGCCGGTGCGCCCGCGCGCCACAATTACAACGAGCGCGGCGTCAAGGTGCTCGAACGTCCGCGCCGCGACAATATCGATACGGCGTACTGGGCGCCATCGCTCAAGACCGACGCGAATGGCAATGCGCGCGTGAGTTTCACCATGCCGGACGCGCTGACCCGCTGGCGTATCACGGGCCGCGCGATGGACGAGCAGGGGCGCGTGGGCCAGCGCACGGCCTATCTGCGGTCGGACAAGAACTTCTATGCCAAGTGGACGGCGCCCGACTGGATGCGCGCCGGCGATGCGCCGCGTGCCTCGGTGGCCGTGTTCAACCAGACTGGCAAGGAGCAGGCGCTCGACGTCGTTCTCTCCGGCGGGGCGCAGCCGAAGACGGAAAAACTGTCCGCCAAACCGGGCGTCAACTACGTCGAGTTTCCGCTCGCTGCTGGCGCTACCGGGCCGCTGCGCCTGGAGCTGAAACAGAATGGCAAAGTGGTCGACGCGCTGGACACGGCCATGCAAACCTTGCCCGCCGCCTGGAGCAGTCCGCGCACCCTGGTGCTGCCGCTCGATGGGACCACTACTGATATTCCGCTCAAGCTGCCGACGGACGCGCGCAATATCCGCGTCTCGTTCGCGCAAGGAGCAGCCAGCCAGTTCGCGCGCATCGCCGACGACCTGATCGACTATCCATATGGCTGCGTGGAGCAGACGGCGAGCCGTTTGATTCCGCTGGCGCTGGCCACGCAAAGCCTGGGGCCGGACGCCGGCGCGGCGGGTGAGCGTCTGCAAACGCTGCTGACGGCGCAGCGCCTGCGCCTAGTGTCGATGGCGGGCCCCAACGCCGTCTTCGGCTGGTGGGGCAACGCCACGGCCGGCAATGCCTTGATGACGGCCTACGCCTATTACGCCGACTGGTACGCGGCGCGCGCGCTGCGCATCGAGCTGCCGCCCGAGCACTGGAACAAGCTGCTGGCCGTCTACAGCGAACATGGCTTGAAGGATGCGATGGGCGACCGCGCGCTGGTGCTGTGGATGGCGCGCGAAATGGGCTTGCCCACGCAGACATTGGCAGCCGGCCTGGTGGACGACAGCGCCATCGCCGTCCTGGGCGGCAAGCCGCGCCAGGCGGGCGACAGTAGCAGCCTGCTGCTGGGCGGAGCCCTTGACCGCGAAGCGCAAGCGATGTCGCTGGGCCTGGTGGCGCTGGTGGCCGGCCAGAATGGCATCGCCTTGCCGCATGGGCTGCAACTGCAAGTGGCCAGCGCCTGGCAAGTCTTGCGCGAATCGAAAGCGCCGGTGGCGCAAGCCTTGCTGATGCTGGCCGGCGAAGTGCCGCCATCGCAGGCCGACGCGGTGCTGGCTGGCGTGCGTGCCGAGATGCCGACCCTGGACCGCGCGATGACGTTGATGTGGGTGCAAAAGAAGCTGGGCGGCGCATCGTTCGGCAAGGGGCCGGCCGTCACGCTGGACGGCGCCTGGCAAAAACGCGACAGTCGCAGCGGCCAGCCGGTCTGGCGCTGGAGCGACGCCAAGGGCCAGCCTGACAAACTGCGTCTCGCGGCACCGGCGCCTGCGGGCACGGTGGCCGTGCTGCAGTACGACAGCCACGCCGTCGAAGCGCAAACCTTGCCGGTTGCCGTCGAGCGCCGCATCCTGCGCATGAAGGCGGGCAAGGGCGGCTACACGACGGAGCTGGTCAAGCCGGGCGAGGCGCTGAGCACGGACGCGCTGTATCTCGATGAAATCACCTTGAAGGCTGCACCGGGAGCGAAGCACCGCTTTGGTTTGCTGGAAGTGGCGCTGCCACCTGGCGCCGTGGTCGAATCGACGACATGGGGCATGGTCATGGCGGGTGACAAGCCGGCCGCGCTGGAACGCGCGCGCCACACCGAACGCCGCGACGGCTACGCCGTGCCGATCGAGCCTTTGGCCGGCGACGTGACGGTGCGCCATTTGCTGCGCTTTGCGCAGAAGGGCAGCTATGTGCTGCCGCCAGCGCGCTTTTACCGCATGTACCAGCCGGAGCAGAAAGCCTTCGAAGGCGGCGGCAAGACCACGCGCGCGCTGAAGGTCGAGTGATGCGCGTGGCACTTCCTGCATTGACGGCAACCCTGCTGCTGGCCGTACCTGCGTGGTCTGCATCGCTGGACATGGCCTGGTGGCGCGATGGTAAGACGGAAGTGCGGCAGTTGCGCCAGGGGGGCGCCGCGCAGCCCCTCTCGCCGCCGTTTGACGGCGCGCGGCAAATACCGCTGGCCAGCCTGTGGAAGCTGTTCGTATATATATACGCGACGGATAACAAGGTGGCGATGCCGGATTACCGCTGCGGTGGCCGCGATCCGGAAGAGGTGTATTGCTGTGATGCGGGCCAGAGCATCGGTCACGATGCGGCGCTGGCGCAGTCCTGCGGCCCATTTTTCTCGCCCAGACGCTTGATGATCGCGCCGGCGGCATGGCGCAACTACTGGACCGGCCGCCTGGGGAGCGCGCCGGCAGGCGACTTTGCCTGGCTATCCGATCCTGCGCAGCTTGCGCCGGGGCGGTTGGTACGGCTCGATAGCCTGCTGCGCGCGCTGGACAGCATCCCGGTCGCCAGCCGCGTGGATGCCGAGGCAGCGCTGCTGCGCGTGGTGCTCGACGGACGCGGCGCCGGTACGGCGCGCTGGTTCGGCAGCCAGCTGCGCGTAAAGACGTATTCCTGGCACGAGCAGAAAAAGGGTCAGGCAGAAGAGCGTATCGGCGGCGCGGCCGGCTGGCTGGCCGACGGCACGCCGATCTGGTTTGGCGGCGCGGGTGGCAGCAGCAATGTCTTCGCACAGTGGGCACCCAGGCTGGCCGCCAGCTTGCCGAAAGTGGGCGCGGCCGACGATGGCGGCTGCGTGGTCGTCGATTACTTCAAGCGCTATCCGATCCGCGCCGTGCGCGCCGTGCGCGGCGAGCGTGGCGTGGCCGCAGCTGGCCCGCTGAATGGCCGCTACCATGTGCAATTCGAGAATGGCCAGAACCTCGCCTTGCGCAGCACGGGCGAATTGATGCTGTTGCAGGAGAAGGGCGGCCGTCCGCAATTGCGCGGCCGCTTCGGCGTCAATGAATATGTGGCGCGCGTGCTCGACCGCGAAGCGAACGCCGGCGAGCCGGAAGCGGCCAAGGCGCTGGCGATCGCCGCGCGCACGTATCTGCAGCAGAACGCGGTGACGGTGGCGGGCTGCCAGCAGATCGCCGACAGCAGCGCGACCCAGCGCGTCAGTCCCAGCCCCGCCACGCCGGCGGCGCTGGCGATTGCGCGCTGGACCGACCAGCTGATCGTCGATGGCGTCACCGTGCGCTATCACAGTAACCAGCCGTCCGAGGGCACGATGGCGTGGAGCGAGGCGGTGCGCCAGGCCAGACAAGGCAAGCACTATGATGAATTGCTGGCGGCGGCATATCCTGGCGGCGCGCTGAGTACCTTTGGCAATACCGGCGCACGTTGCCGGCGCCTGGCGCAGAACGAGGACTGGCTGGCGCGGTCCGTGCTGCGCTGGCAGCGCGTGCTGCTGCGGGAGGCCGGCTACGAGGCGCCGTCGCCAGCGCCGCTGGTCTGCGCCTTGCAGAGCGGCGCGCCGTATTCGGAGCAGTCGCGCAACCGTATCTTCATGCGGCCGCTGGCCACGCGCGAAGACCGCATCACCTTGGCCCATGAATACCTGCATCTTGGCCTGCGCAACCATCCGCGCGGCCAGGACGAAGAATATGTCGAGCGGCTGGCCCGCCGGCTCGTCGACCTTAACCTGGAGGCCCTGTGAGTTTCTCTATCCGCTGCTCGATTCCGCTAATGCTATTGCCAATCTGGGCGCAGGCCCAGGTCACCATCGACGCCCCCAGGAGCGGCTGGCGCAATTCGGCCGGCGCCAGCGAGCAATACACGCAAGCGGTCAACTATCCCGCCGCGTCGGTCAACCTGCAGCCGGGCCAGGCCGAGACGGCGCAGATACGGGGACGCATCGCAGGCGCCGTCAAGGGTAAGCCCGCTACTTTGGTGGTCAATGGCGTGGCGATGCCGATGGAAGTGGGAGAGGATGGCAGCTATGGCCGTCCGTATGGCTTTGGCAGCGGCTCGAACAGCGTGGAAGTGCGTTCGCCCGATGGCAGGAGCCGCGCGCGCGCCCAGTTTGTTGACAGCTACCAGGGCAAGACCCAGGCGCGCCTGCGCATCGTGCTGTCCTGGGACAGCGCCGGCACCGACCTCGATATGCACGTGGTCACGCCGGATGGCGGCCATGCCTGGTACGGCAATCGCGTCCTGAAAGATGGTGGCGCGCTGGATGTGGACGTGACCACCGGCTATGGCCCGGAGATTTTCTCCAGTTCGGCGCCTGTGAAGGGTAATTATCACGTCTATGTGAATTACTACGGCAGCGGCGAGAACACCGCCATGCTGACCGTCGCCCGCATATCGGTCATCACCAACGAAGGCACGCCACGTGAAAAGCTGCAGAGCTTCCAGGTGCCGATGCGGGCCGCCGGCGAATTGACCTTGGTGAAATCATTCGTCTTGCCATAAATGGCTCTTGCGGACACGCTGTTGCTTGGCTATAATTCGCCCCCTCGCTGAACGACGCATGCAAATGCAGCGTGAAGTGAGAAAAGTTTTTAAGCGCAATGCGCTGAAAAACGGGGTTGACGGACGTAGCAAATTGCTTCATACTCTTCCTTCTTCGCAGCTGACAAACACAACGCTTTGTCGATAGCGCGAAAGCAGTAACCGAATACAGTTCTTTAACAATTAACAGTCGATAAGT
>NZ_JAPQNV010000007.1:0-265878 GCF_030397595.1 Janthinobacterium sp. SUN033 | reverse complement strand
ATGCCTGATGACCATAGCAAGTTGGTCCCACCCCTTCCCATCCCGAACAGGACCGTGAAACAACTTTGCGCCGATGATAGTGCTGCAACCAGTGTGAAAGTAGGTTATCGTCAGGCTTGTTATATAAAAAAACCCCGCGTGTGCGGGGTTTTTTTTCGTCTGCAGCATTCATCGGATCAGATGCCCCAGGTGATGCTTTCATTTTCCGCCTTGGCCGAGCGCAGCATTTCCATCAAGGGATAGGCGCGCTGCGAAAAATGTACTTTTTGCGCGCGCGCATGAGCGCCCGTTTCGCCATCTTCCAGCGTTTCCGGGGTATGCGCATCGTGTTCGATGTCGTTTTCCGGATGCAATTTGCTTTCCGCGACTTCTTTTTCCAGCAGGGCCAGGGCATCGCCCGCTTCCGCTGGCGTGATGACGCCGCGCGTGGGGTTCTTGTGCAGGATGTCGAGGATGCGTTGGGCATGTTCCTGGTACATCAGTACTTCTGGGGAGGATTTGGATTTGAATGAGATCAACATAAGCGCTTTCTGAAACTTGTTGTTAGTGTCGAAACAATATCACGACTTGAAATGTCGCACAGGCCGTCCGATTGCCCGGATTGCACATTTGCAAGCCGGATAGGGCCATCTGTTGGACAACGCACGTATTTACAAGAGCGTGTTTACCGTGAAAACATCCGTTTAAGCGATCGTTAAGTCTCAATCCAGTTTCACCGAGTCCATGAAAGTGTCGATGGTGTCACGCGACAGCTTGCTTTCTTCACCGAGTATGATGATCTGGAAGATGTGTTTGTCCTGCGCCACAAAACGGCCGACCAGCAGGACCGGCTTGCCCTGCTGCGTTCCCGTCGCTTCGACGCTCAGCGCGCTGCGTTGATGGCTGCCGGCCGCCGTGCTGCTGGCCGTCGATGCGGATTTCTCGCTGCGCACGACACCATTGATATTTTTCAACAGGGCTGTCTGCATGGCGGGCAGGGCCGTTTGTGCCTGTTCCGCACTGTCGAGCACGGCGCTGCCGATGGCGAAGGTATTGCCATCGACCTCGCTCGCCGTCATGGTCAGGCTGACTTTCTTGCCGTCGAGATCGATCTCGCGCGTCAGCACGGCCGGCTTGCCCGGAAACAGGGCCGTAAACTGGGCGTCGGGGCTGCGATAGTCGCGCCAGTCGAATTTCGGACTGCAGGCGGACAGGACGCTGGCGGCCGCGAACGTAGCCAGAAAGAGGGCAAGTGATGTTTTTTTCATCAGCAGATGGTAGCAGCGCTGCCAATCACGCGCAATCGCGCACGTGCGGGGTTCACCGCTTGCCTTATATCTCGCGCAGTACGCGCCGGTACTGGATCGCTTCGGCAACATGCGGTTGCGTGATGGCGGGGCTGCCCGCCAGGTCCGCGATACTGCGCGACACGCGCAGCACCCGGTGGTAGGTGCGCGCCGACCAGTGCAGGCGCGTCATGGCGCCATGCAACAACTGTTCGCCATGTGGTTCCAGGCGACAATGTTGTTCGATTTCTGTGTTGCTCAGCTGCTGGTTCGCTTTTCCCTGACGTGCCAACTGCAAGGCATAGGCTGCCGCTACCCGCGCGGCGATCGCTTGCGTACTTTCGCCGGCGCCTGCACGTCGCCCCAGCGCCGTCGGCGGCATGGCGGCCACTTCAATCTGCAGGTCGATACGGTCGAGCAGGGGGCCCGACAGACGATTGTGATAGCGCAATACGGCGTCTGGCGTACAGCGGCAACGACCGGAAGCGTGGCCCAGATAGCCGCACGGGCAGGGATTCATGGCGGCGATCAATTGAAAACGGGCAGGAAACTCGGCCTGGCGTGCCGCGCGTGAAATGCTGATCACGCCCGATTCCATGGGCTGGCGCAGCACGTCGAGCACCCGGCGGTGGAATTCGGCAATTTCATCAAGAAACAGCACGCCGCAGTGGGCCAGCGAGATTTCACCTGGCCGCGGCACGTTGCCGCCGCCCACCAGGGCTACGCCGGACGCCGTCTGGTGCGGGGCGCGATAGGGCCGCCGTTTCCAATGCTCCACCTTGAAGTGGCTACCCAGCGAATGCACGGCCGCCGATTCCAGCGCCTCTTCATCGCTCATGGGCGGCAGCACGCCGGGGAAGCGGCTGGCCAGCATGGTCTTGCCTGCGCCCGGTGGTCCCACCATCAGGATGTTGTGACCGCCCGCTGCCGCCACTTCCAGTGCGCGTCGTGCCTGCAGCTGCCCTTGCACGTCGGCAAAGTCGGGATAGGGAAAAGCGTGCGGTGCCAGCACGGGCTGGTGGCGTTGCAGGGCAGTCTGGCTGGCGTGCCTGGCAAAATGCGCACAGACCTCGAGCAGGCTGTGGGCGGGATAGATGCAGGCATCGCTGACGAGAGCCGCCTCGTCCGCGTTCGCCTGCGGCAAGATGAAGGCGCGTGGCGTGCCCGACTGGCTGCGCTGCATGGCAAAGGTCATGGCCAGGGCGCCGCGGATGGGACGCAACTGGCCAGACAGCGACAGTTCGCCCGCGAATTCATAGTGCTGTAATTGGTCGCCCGGCAACTGGCCGGAGGCAGCCAGGATGCCCAGTGCGATGGGCAAGTCGAAGCGGCCCGATTCCTTGGGCAAGTCTGCCGGCGCCAGATTGGCCGTGATGCGCCGCGCCGGCATCTCGAAGCCGCAGTTTTGCAACGCGGCACGCACGCGGTCGCGCGACTCCTTCACTTCCGTATCCGGCAGGCCGACTATCGTAAACGAAGGCAAGCCATTGGCAAGGTGGACTTCGACACTTACCTCGGGCGCCTCCATGCCGGCCAGGGCGCGGCTTTTCAGGACGGCCAGGCTCATCAGACTCCCCTGTAGCGCGGACGCGGGCAGGATCAGTCTAGCGCTTGAAAAGGTGTGAGGCTTGAGGTATGCCAGCAAGGTCGCCGATTACGGCGCCCTGCGTGCAGCAGCGGTTCAGGCTTTTGGATCGTTCAGGCGCGTTTCCAGTTCGATCAGACGCAATTCCAGTGCATCCAGTTTGGCACGGGTCTTGGCCAGTACTTGCGCCTGGATATCGAATTCCTCGCGCGTGACGAGATCGAGGCGGGCGAAGCCCTGGGTCATCATCGATTTCACATTTTTCTCGATATCCTTGGCCGGCGAGTTTTCGATGGCTTGATGGATCTTGCCCTGCAAGTCGTTAAAGAAGGTATTCATGTCCATGGTCAGTCCTTTTATGGTGCGGCCGGTGCATCGCACCATTGCGGTGCACAGCGGCGTTAATCTGGTGCGAAACTGGGCGCTTCATTGTGCTTCAGCAGTCCGTTGCCGCATTCCTGGCCGTGTGCAGGGTATGTATGGACGGAAATGCACCTGTCAAGGTGGCAATAGAGCTGGCACGTATTCTGCTAAAGAAGGTATGAACGCTTTGTGATCTCCAGCCAAGATTTTAAACCTCAACCGCTTTAAAAGTTCAATAAAAGGGAATCGCCATGAAGAATCTGTCCAAGAACATGACTTTAGCTGCAGCGTTGACGCTGGCCATGACCGCCTTGTGCGGTAGCGCCATGGCCCAGGATGCAGTGGCGGCGCCTGCTGCGGCCGAAGCGGTACCTGATAACGTGGTGAGCTACAACGTGGCGCTGACCAGCGACTACCGTTACCGCGGCATCTCGCAAAGCCGCTTGAACCCGGCCATCAGCGGCGGTGCCGACTATACCCATAACCCGACGGGCCTGTATGTGGGCACCTGGCTGTCGAGTATCAAATGGATCAAGGACGGCGGCGGCGATACCAATCTGGAATGGGATATCTACGGCGGCAAGCGGGGCGAGATCAGCAAGGATTTTACCTATGACGTGGGCGGCCTGTACTACTTCTACCCATCGAATGGACTGAGCACCAATGCCAACACCTTCGAGCTGTACGGCCAGCTGGGCTATGGCCCCGCGTACATCAAGTACTCGCATTCGACCACCAATCTGTTCGGCGTGGCCGACAGCAAGAACAGCGGCTACCTCGACGTGGGCGCCAACGTCGAGGTGCACGACGGTTACATCTTGAATCTGCACGCCGGGCGCCAGAAGGTTGAGCACAACGATTCCCTCAGCTACAGCGATTACAAGATCGGCGTGACCAAGGACTTCGGCATGGCGACCGTTGCCCTGGCGGTCGTCAAGGCCAATATCGTATCGTTGGCACCGAATGGCAAGAATCTGGCGAAATCCGGTCTCGTGCTGACCGTATCGAAAACCTTTTAAGCGAGACAGCCATGAAAATGATTACTGCAATCATTAAACCGTTCAAACTGGACGAAGTACGCGAAGCCTTGTCGGCTATCAATGTGCAAGGCATTACCGTCACGGAAGTCAAGGGTTTCGGCCGCCAGAAAGGTCACACGGAACTCTACCGTGGCGCCGAGTATGTCGTTGATTTCTTGCCAAAAACCAAGATTGAAGCGGCCGTCGATGACGCCATTGTCGACCAGGCCATCGAAGCGATCGAAGGCGCCGCGCGTACCGGTAAAATCGGTGATGGCAAGATTTTCGTCTACAACCTGGAACAGGTCATCCGCATCCGTACCGGTGAAACCGGCAACGAAGCGCTCTAAGGGGAATATTGATGCATAAAAATATAACAAAATTGCTAGCCGGGATAGCCTGTCTGTGTGCGTTTGGTGTCGCCACGCCGAGCTTTGCCGATGCGCCCGCCAAGACGGAGGCTGCCACGACCGCGGCCGTCGCCGCTCCGGCCGTGACGCCCGTGCCTGACGCCGCCGCTCCGGCTGCCGCCGCTCCGGCCCCGGCCGCTGCCGCGCCAGCCGCCGCGCCCGTTGCCAACAAGGGCGACACCAGTTTCATGATGATCAGCACCTTGCTGGTGATCTTGATGACGATCCCCGGCCTGGCCCTGTTCTACGGCGGCCTGGTGCGCTCGAAAAACATGCTGTCGGTGCTGATGCAGGTGTTCATGGTGTTCGCGCTGGTCATCGTGCTGTGGTGCATCTACGGCTACTCGATCGCCTTCACGGAAAAAACCGCCTTCTTCGGTGGCTTCGACCGCCTGTTCCTGAACGGCATCTGGGATCCGGCCAAGGGCACGTTTGCCGCCGCCGCCACCTTCAGCAAGGGCGTCGTCATTCCCGAGTTCGTCTTCGTCGCTTTCCAGGGCACATTTGCCGCCATCACCTGCGCGCTGATCGTCGGCGCCTTTGCCGAGCGCGCCAAGTTTGCCGCCGTGCTGGCCTTCGTCGTGCTGTGGTTCACGTTCGCCTACCTGCCAGCGGCCCACATGGTGTGGTTCTGGACCGGTCCTGACCTGATCACCAATGCCGCCACCTCGGCCAGCGAAGCCCTGAAGGCGGGCTGGATCTGGCAAAAAGGCGCGCTGGACTTCGCCGGCGGCACCGTGGTGCACATCAACGCCGCTGTCGCCGGCCTGGTGGGCGCCATCATGATCGGCAAGCGCGTCGGTTACGGCCGCGAATCGATGGCGCCGCACTCGCTGACGATGACCATGATCGGCGCGTCGCTGCTGTGGGTGGGCTGGTTCGGTTTCAATGCCGGTTCCTCGCTGGAAGCAGGCGACGTGGCGGCTTTGGCCTTCGTCAATACCTTGCTGGCAACGGCTGCCGCCACCCTGTCGTGGGTGTTTGGCGAATGGATTTCCAAGGGCAAGCCTTCCATGCTCGGTGGCGCGTCCGGCGCCGTGGCCGGCCTGGTGGCGATCACCCCGGCGGCCGGCTTTGTCGGCCCGATGGGCGGCCTGGTCATCGGCTTGCTGGCCGGTGTCGTCTGCCTGTGGGGCGTGAATGGCCTGAAACGCCTGATCGGCGCCGACGATTCGCTCGACGTATTCGGCGTGCATGGCGTGGGCGGTATCCTGGGCGCCTTGCTGACGGGCGTGTTTGCTGCACCACAACTGGGCGGCCAGGGCATCTTCGACTATGTCACCAACAAGATGTCGGCGGATCCGTACTCGATCGGCCATCAGGTGTGGGTGCAGGCGCAAGCGGTCGGCACCACCATCCTCTGGTCGGCCCTGGTTTCCCTCGTTGCCTATAAACTGGTCGACATCGTCATCGGCCTGCGCGTACCGGAAGAGGAAGAGCGCGAAGGCCTCGATATCACCAGCCACGGCGAGCAAGCTTATCATGGCTAAATAGCAATTATCTGGCATGCCAGCGCCCCGGCGCGGCATGTCCTGCTGGAAAAGGCGCCTCATTGAGGCGCCTTTTTTTCGTTATGGGAATGGAAAAGGTCTTTAAAACAAGGCTTTTGCCCCGATTTGGGGTACTTACACGGTAATATAGTCGGCAGTTCTGTGTGCTTTTTTGAATACTGCACATAATTTAAGGATGTAACTATGGTTCCCCATCTCGTCACGGCCCTGACCGGACCGCTGCTCGACCTCGAAAAAAAGATTCTGGCCGCGACGCCGGCCATTGAGCGCTGGTTTCGCATGGAGTGGCAAGAGCACACGCCGCCCTTCTATTGCTCGGTAGACTTGCGTAATGCGGGCTACAAGCTGGCGCCCGTCGATACCAATCTGTTCCCTGGCGGTTTCCACAATCTGGCGACGGAAATGCTGCCCTTGTCCGTGCAGGCGGCCATGGCCGCCATCGACAAGTATTGCCCGGATGCCCGCAACCTGCTGATCGTGCCGGAATTGCACAACACCACGCCGCAATACCTGCAAAACGTGGCGCGATTGATGCAGATCTTCCGCCAGACGGGGCTGCACGTGCGCTTCGGTTCCTGGTCGCCCGACATCACCCAGCCGACACCGTTGGCGTTGCCAGATGGCAACATGCTCGTCATCGAGCCCCTCGTGCGCCTGAACAATGGCCGCCGCCTGGGCTTGAAGGATTTCGACCCGTGCACGATTCTGCTGAATAACGACTTGTCGGACGGCATTCCCGATATCTTGCAAAATATTCATGAGCAAAGCCTGCTGCCGCCCTTGCATGCGGGCTGGGCCTTGCGCCGCAAGAGCAACCACTACACGGCCTACGATGAAGTGGTGAAAAAATTCGGCAAGATGATCGATGTCGACCCGTGGATGCTCAACCCCTTCCACGCCAAGTGCAGCGACGTGAACTTCCAGG
Organism: Janthinobacterium sp. SUN033; assembly: GCF_030397595.1. Taxonomy (NCBI): domain Bacteria; kingdom Pseudomonadati; phylum Pseudomonadota; class Betaproteobacteria; order Burkholderiales; family Oxalobacteraceae; genus Janthinobacterium; species Janthinobacterium sp. SUN033. The sequence continues at coordinate 258,800 of NZ_JAPQNV010000007.1, read as the reverse complement.
AAGGCGAGGGCGAAGATGCGCTGGCCGCCAGCGTCGACGTGCTGCTGGCCAAGATCCGCAAGAAATACAAGGAATACGGCATCAAGGAAAAGCCCTTCGTCATCGTCAAGCCCGATGCGGGCACGTATGGCACGGGCATCATGACGGTGCGCGACGCCGGCGAAGTGCGTGACCTGTCGCGCAAGCAGCGCGACAAGATGTCCATTGTCAAGGACGGCAAGGTTGTCACCGATGTCATCATCCAGGAAGGCGTGCCGACCTTTGAAAGCATCAAGGATGCCGTGGCCGAGCCGGTCGTGTACATGATCGACCGCTATGTGGTGGGCGGTTTCTACCGCGTGCACGCGGAAAAGGGCGTGGACCAGAACCTGAACGCGCCCGGCTCGCAGTACGTGCCGCTGGCATTTGCCCAGCAGCATGCCGTGCCGGACTTGAAGGCCAAGCCGGGCACGGCCGCGCCGAACCGCTTCTATGTGTATGGCGTGGTGGCGCGCCTGGCCTTGCTGGCCGCGTCGCTGGAAATGGAGCGCACGGACCCGAATCCCGAGGTGTATTGATCCATCCCTGCGGCTTGCCGGGCGCGGTGACTACCGCGCCCGGCGATCTCGGCTAGAATCAAGCATTCCTTATCCAGGCTCCCCGATTGGACGCACCATGAAAATTGCATTCCTTGCCGACCCGCTGGCAGGCTTCAAGACTTACAAAGATTCCACCTTCGCCATGATGCGCGAGGCGGCCAAACGCGGCCACGCCGTGTACGCCTTCGAACAGAAGGACATGGCGCTGGAAGAGGGCATCGTCACGGCACTGGTGAAACATATCGAGCTGACGGGCGACGAGCGCGACTGGTACAAGGTCGTTTCCACCGAAGAAGTGCGCCTGTCGGCCCTGGACGCCATCATCGAGCGCAAGGACCCGCCGTTCGACATGGAGTACGTGTACGGTACGTATCTGCTGGAACTGGCGGAAAAGCAGGGCGCGCACGTCTTCAACAAGCCGTCCGCCATCCGCGACAACAATGAAAAGCTGGCCATTGCCCAGTTTTCCGAATTCACCTCGCCGACCCTGGTGACGTCGAACGAAGCGCGCCTGCGCGCTTTCCACGCCAAGCACCAGGACGTCATCTTCAAGCCGCTCGACGGCATGGGCGGCACGGGCATCTTCCGCGTCAAGGCCGATGGCCTGAACCTGGGCGCCATCATCGAGATCCTGAGCGAGAATGGCGCGCAGACCATCATGGCGCAGCGGTTTATTCCCGACATCGTCAAGGGCGACAAGCGCATCCTCGTCATCGGCGGCAAGCCGGTGCCGTTTTCGCTGGCGCGTATCCCGCAGGCGGGGGAAGTGCGGGGCAACCTGGCCGCCGGCGGCACGGGCGTGGCGCAACCCTTGACGGCGCGCGACCTGGAAATCGCGGAAAAGCTGGGCCCGATCCTGGCCGCGCGTGGCCTGATGCTGGTAGGATTGGACGTGATCGGCGACTATCTGACGGAAGTCAATGTCACCAGCCCGACTTGCTTCCAGGAAATCATGCAGCAGACGGGCTTTGACGTGGCGGCCATGTTTGTCGACGCCGTCGAGCATGGCGTTGCGCAAGCGCAGCAGCGCTAGAAGGTGAAATGACTATGGTAGGGATTTTGCTCATGACACATGCACCGCTGGGACAGGCCTTCATCGCCGCCTGCGCGCATGTGTTTCGCGGGCCAACGGAACGGTTTGAAGCCATCGACGTCGTCGCCGACCAGGACCTGGCGGAAGTGCAAAAGCTGGCGTCGGACGCCATCTGCCGCCTCGACGACGGCTCCGGCGTGCTGGTGATTACCGACGTGAAGGGCGGCACGCCGTCGAACTGCTGCAACAAGCTGGCCGATGCGGGGCGGGTGGAAGTCATCGCCGGCATCAGCCTGCCGATGCTGCTGCGCGCCATCACGTATCGCCGCGACACGCTCGACGTGGTGGTGGAGATGGCGCTGGCCGGTGCGCAAAGCGGCGCCGTGCGCGTCGATAACCGCATCCGCGTGGGAGAATAAGGAAGTGCATGGCCGCCGCCCTGAAGGCGGCGGTTTTTATAGGCCAAGATTGTCATCAGCGTAGTGCATTCAGGGATAGAGACCATACAAAAATGATTCAAAGAGAACTCGAAATCATCAACAAGCTGGGATTGCACGCACGCGCCTCCGCCAAATTTACCCAGCTCGCCGCCAAGTTCAAGAGCGACGTCTGGCTGACCCGCAACGCGCGCCGCATCAACGCCAAGTCCATCATGGGCGTGATGATGCTGGCCGCCGGCAAGGGCGCAAAAGTGACCCTGGAAGCCGAGGGCGATGATGAGCAGGCATGTGTCGATGCGCTCACCGCCCTGATTAATGACAGGTTTGGCGAAGGCGAGTAATGCCCGCCGAACGCAGCCGCAGCCGCATTCCGACAGGTCACCCCATGGCATCTTTCACGCTCCACGGCATCCCGGTCTCCCGCGGCATCGCCATTGGCCGCGCGCATCTGCTGGCGCCGGCCGCCCTTGACGTCAAACACTACCTGGTCGCCCAGGAACAGATCGAAGCGGAAGTCCAGCGTTTGCAAAACGCCATCGCCGCCGTCCACAAGGAGCTGCAAACCCTGTGGAACGAGCTGCCGAAGGACGCCCCCACGGAACTGGGCGCGTTCATCGACGTGCATGCGCTGATCCTGTCGGACCCGATGATCGCCGAAGCGCCGCTCGACATCATCCGTTCGCGCCACTACAACGCCGAATGGGCGCTGTTGACGCAGATTGATGAATTATCGGCGCAGTTCGACGAAATCGAAGACCCGTATTTGCGCGAACGCAAGGCCGACATCCAGCAAGTGGCCGAACGCGTGCTGAAGGTCTTGCTGGGCACGGAACAGCTGCTGCCGAAAGCGGCCGCCGACGATGAATTGCTGGCGCAGATGATTGTCGTCGCCCACGATATCTCGCCGGCCGACATGCTGCAGTTCCGCGACCGCTCCTTCATCGGCTTCATCACCGACGTGGGCGGCCAGAACTCGCACACGGCCATCGTCGCGCGCAGCCTGGATATCCCGGCTGCCGTCGGCATGTCGCAGGCGTCGATGCTGATCGAGCAGGACGACTGGCTGATCATCGACGGCGACGCGGGCGTGGTGATCGCCAACCCCAGTCCCCTGGTGCTGGAACAGTACCGCGAGCGCCAGGTGGCCATGCAGCGCGCGCGCAAGAAGCTGGGCAAGCTGAAAAAGACGCCGGCCGTCACCAGGTGCGGCACGCCGATTACCTTGCTGGCGAATATTGAACTGCCCGAGGATTGCCCGTTCGCGCTGGAATCGGGCGCCAGCGGCGTGGGCCTGTTCCGCTCCGAATTCCTGTTCATGGGCCGCGCGCACAAGATTCCCACCGAGGACGAGCAGTTCGAGGCTTACCGCAACACGGTGCAATCGATGAAGGGGCGCGTGGTGACCATCCGCACGCTCGACATTGGCGCCGACAAGCCGCTCGACCAGTCCGACCATACGGCCTTGAATCCCGCCCTGGGCTTGCGCGCCATCCGCTACTGCCTGGCCGAGCCGCAGCTGTTCCTGACGCAGCTGCGCGCCATTTTGCGCGCCTCCGCCTTCGGCAAGGTGCGCATCCTGATTCCCATGCTGGCGCATGCGTTCGAGATCGACCAGTCGCTGGCCATGATCGCGCAAGCGAAGGCCAGCCTGCGCGAGGACGGCGTCAAGTTCGACGACGAGGTCGAAGTGGGCGCCATGATCGAGATTCCCGCCGCCGCGCTGGCCTTGCCCATGTTCGTCAAGCGCATGGACTTCCTGTCGATCGGCACGAATGACCTGATCCAGTACACCTTGGCCATCGACCGCGTCGACTATGAAGTGGCGCATTTGTACAATCCGCTGCATCCGGCCGTGCTGCAACTGATCTCCATGACGATCGCCGCCGGCCACAAGGCGGGCATCGACGTGGCAGTCTGTGGCGAGATGGCGGGCGACGTGAAGCTCACGCGCTTGCTGCTGGGCATGGGGCTGCGCGAGTTTTCCATGCATCCGGCCCAGCTGTTGGCGGTCAAGCAAGAGATACTCAACAGCGATCTTGGCCTGATTGCGCCACAAATGCGCAAAATTATGCGTTCCATGGAACCAAATGTGATCGCGGAAGCTGTCCAGCAACTGCAGCTCATGTAAACTGTCACCTTATCAGCATCAGGACACCTCGCGCGCGGCAAGAGGTGTCCTGATGCTAAAGTTGCAGCACCTATCATCGCGGTGCTGCATCGACCATGGCCCGTGGGGCCGCCCCCCTTTTATAAACCGACACACATGTCATCCATTGGAATTGTTTCGCCGCAAACCATGTATTTTGCGCAACCCTTGCAGCTGCAAAGCGGAGCATCGCTGCAAGACTATATGTTGATGTATGAAACCTACGGCACCCTGAACGCCGACAAATCGAACGCGGTGCTGGTCTGCCACGCCCTGAACGCCTCGCACCACGTGGCCGGCGTCTACGTGGATGAACCGAAAAGCACGGGCTGGTGGGACAATATGGTGGGACCGGGCAAGCCGCTCGACACCAACAAATTTTTCGTCATCGGCGTCAACAACCTGGGTTCCTGCTTCGGTTCGACGGGCCCCATGCACACCAATCCCGCCACCGGCAAGCCGTATGGCGCCTCCTTCCCCGTCGTCACGGTGGAAGACTGGGTCAGCGCGCAGGCGCGGCTGGCCGATGAACTGGGCATCACGCAGTTCGCCGCCGTGATGGGCGGCTCGCTGGGCGGCATGCAGGCGCTGGCGTGGAGCATCATGTTCCCCGAGCGGCTGCGCCACTGCGTGGTGATCGCCTCGACCGCCAAGCTGTCGGCGCAAAACATCGCTTTCAATGACGTGGCCCGCCAGGCCATCCTGTCCGACCCCGATTACCATGGCGGCGACTTCTATGCCCACGGCGTGGTGCCGAAGAACGGCTTGCGCGTGGCGCGCATGGTGGGCCATATCACCTATCTGTCGAATGACGACATGGCCGAGAAATTCGGCCGCAAGCTGCGCGATGCGGCGCAGACGGGCGATTACAAGTTCGGCTTCGGCATCGATTTCGAGATCGAATCGTATTTGCGCTACCAGGGCGACAAATTCTCCGAATACTTCGACGCCAACACGTATCTGTTGATCACCAAGGCGCTCGATTATTTCGACCCGGCGCGCGCACACGGCGGTGACCTGGCCAAGGCCCTGTCGGGCACCAAGGCCAAGTTCTTCCTTGCCTCGTTTTCCACCGACTGGCGCTTCTCGCCCGAGCGCAGCCGGGAAATCGTCGAGGCGCTCGTCTGCAACCGCCGCCAGGTCACGTATGCGGAAATCGACGCGCCGCACGGCCACGACGCCTTCCTGCTGGAAGATGCGCGCTACATGAACATGGTGCGCGCCTACTATGGCCAGGTATGGAACGACATCGGGGCGGGCTTGCCCGCTCCTGCACAGCACACCGCCGTCCGCCAGGGCGCCAAGGAGACCGCATGACTTTTGACGAATTGAGCGCGCTGCGCCCCGACCTGGCCTTCATCGCCCACTGGGTGCCGGACAACGCGCATGTGCTGGACGTGGGCTGCGGCGACGGCGTGATGCTGCAATATCTGCAAAGCGACAAGGAGTGCAGCGGTTACGGCATCGAGATCGCCGACGACAAGGTATTGGCCAGTACTTTGCGCGGCGTCAATGTGATCCAGCAGGACATGGAAAAGGGCCTGGCCGTCTTTGGCGACAACAGCTTCGATACGGTGCTGTGCCTGTCGTCCCTGCAGATGATGAAGCAGGTCGAGCCGCTGCTGCGCGACATCGTGCGCGTGGGCGCCGAGGCCATCGTCTCGTTCCCCAACTTCGCCTACTGGCCGCACCGCGTGGCATTGCTGAAAGGGCGCATGCCCGTGTCGAAATCGTTGCCCTACCAGTGGTACGACACGCCCAACGTGCGCTGCGCAACCATCAACGACTTCCGCGAACTGGCCGAGGAATGCGGCCTGGAAGTGATCGAATGCGTGGCCCTGGCCGAAGGCAAGATGGTTTCCGTGCTGCCGAACCTGCGCGGCGACCTAGCCGTCTTCCGCCTGCGTAAAAAAGCGGTGCATTGATGAGCACAAGCCCGGCACCAGGCTGGCGTTCCTATGCCAATGGCCGCATGCTGGCCGTGCTGGTGCTGGGCTTCAGTTCCGGCCTGCCCCTGTTCATCCTGCTGTATCTGCTGCAGGCATGGCTGGCCAAGTCGGGATTGAACGTGAAGGCGCTGGGGCTGTTCGCCCTGGTGCAGTTCCCGTATATCTGGAAATTCCTGTGGGCGCCCCTGATGGATCGCTACCGCATCCTGGGGCTGGGCCGCCGGCGCGGCTGGATGGCCCTGACGCAGGTGGCGCTGTTCTTTTCCATCGGCGCCATGGGCATGCTCGATCCGCTCACCCAGATCGGCCTGATCGCGGCCGCTGCCGGCGGCGTGGCCTTTCTGTCTGCCAGCCAGGATATCGTCATCGACGCCTACCGGCGCGAAATCCTCAGCGATAACGAGCAGGGCCTGGGCGCCGCCGTCATCGTCAACGCGTACAAGGTGGCGGGCATGGTGCCGGGCGCGCTGTCGCTGATCCTGGCCGACCGCATGCCGTGGCAGCCCGTGTTCTGGATCACGGCCGCCTTCATGCTGCCTGGCCTCGTGTGCACCCTGCTGATCAGGGAGCCGACCGTGTATGGCTCGCCGCCGAAGACCATGCGCGAAGCGATCATCTTGCCATTCCAGGAATTCATCGCGCGCGATGGTTGGCGTAACGCAATGTGGATTCTCGCTTTCGTATTACTCTATAAAATCGGCGACAGCATGGCGACGGCGCTGGCGACGAAGTTTTATCTGGACCTGGGCTTTTCCATGACGCAGATCGGCCTGGCCGCCAACACCACGGGTTTCTGGGCCAGCCTGGCCGGCGGCGTGGTGGGCGGCGTGTGGATGCTCAAGCTGGGCATCAACCGGGGCCTGTGGGTGTTTGGCGCGCTGCAGGCGGTCGCGATTCTGGGATTCGCCTGGCTGGCGCAGGTGGGGCCGAACACCATGCTATTGAGCGCCGTGATCGGTTTTGAAGCTTTCGCCAGCCTGGGCCTGGGTGCGGCCGCCTTTGTCGCGTTCCTGTCGCGCACCACGGACCCGCGCTACACGGCCACGCAATATGCGCTGTTTTCCAGCCTGAGCGCCGTGCCGCGCACCCTGATCAATGCCTCGGTGGGCTTCCTGGTCGCCGAGCTGGGCTGGTTCTCGTTTTTCATCGTGTGCTTCTTCCTGGCCTTCCCGGCCATGATGATGCTGCCTAAAATCGCTCCATGGAGGTCTGCCAATGGCACCAATATCCCTTAAACGTTATACCGTCCTGGCCAGCCTGTGCGCGGCCACGGCGCTGGCGCCCCTGTCCGTCTACGCCCAGCAGGCAACGGTACAGGATGGCATCAAGGTGCGTCCCTTGTCGACGTCGCGCATTTTTGCCGGCGGCACCGATTTCAATGCGGAATCGAAGCAGCAATATACGCAGCTGGTCAACGAAGCGAAGGAAAAAAACGCGCTGGTGCCGGACAGCGATCCGCAAGTGAAACGCCTGCGCGCCATCGCCCAGCGCATCATCCCGTTTGCCACGCGCTGGAACGATGCGGCGGCCAACTGGAACTGGCAGATCAACTTGCTCAACTCGGACGAGGTCAACGCCTTTTGCATGCCGGGCGGGCAAATCGCTTTTTACAGCGGGATCATCACCAAACTGAACCTGACCGACGATGAAGTGGCCGTCGTCATGGGCCATGAAATTTCGCACGCCTTGCGCGAACACTCGCAAGCGCAGGCCGGCAAGGGCAACCTGGCCGCCGTCGGCTCGAAGCTGGTGGGTGCCGGCCTGTCGGCCTGGCTCGGCGTCGACCCGAATCTGACCAGCACCGCCACGAACATGGCGGCCAAGGGCGTGATGCTGAAGTTTTCGCGCGACGATGAACGTGAAGCGGACCTGATCGGCATGGACCTGGCCGCGCGCGCCGGTTTCGATCCGCGCGCCGGCGTGGTGCTGTGGCAGAAGATGGCGGCCGTGAGCGCGGGCGCGCCGCCGGAATTCCTCTCGACTCACCCGTCGGGCAAGGACCGCATCTCGCAGATGAACAGCCACATGGCGCAAGTGCTGCCCCTGTACGCGCGCAGCAAGGGCGTCAGCGTGGACGCCTTGCCGCCGTACCGCAGCAACGCCATCGCGCAGCGCTAGGATGTCTGTACGCAGTCCCGGCAACAAGCCGGCAGCGGCGCCGTTGCCCATGCGCGACGGCGTGGCGCCCAGCTACCTGTGGCTGCCGGAAGGGCAATGGCCCGACATGCTGGCGTTTTTGATCGAGCGCTATCCGCAGATCAGCGCCGCGCAATGGCGGGACCGCATGGCGCGCGGCGAAGTGGTCAACGGCGACGGCGCCGTGCTGGCACCCGGCAGCGCCTACAAGCGCGGCATGCGCATTTTTTACTACCGCGAGCTGGAACGGGAAACGCCTATCCCCTTCCAGGAAGAGATCCTGTTCCAGGACGACCACCTGGTGGTGGTCGACAAGCCGCACTTCCTGCCCATGACGCCGGCCGGGCGCTTCGTGCAGGAGACCCTGCTGACGCGCCTGAAGAAAACCCTGGACTGTGCCGACCTGACGCCGATCCACCGCCTCGACCGCGAGACGGCTGGCGTGGTGATTTTTTCGCGCCAGGTGGCCAGTCGCGGCGCCTATCAATCGCTGTTCCAGCGCCGCGAAGTGCGCAAGACGTACGAGGCGCTGGCGCCACGTCTGGATGGCCGCGATTTTCCATTTACCTACCGCAGCCGCATGGTCGAGGGGGAGCAGTTTTTCCTCATGCGCGAGGAAGCGGGCGAGCCGAACTCGGAAACCGTCATCGACGTGATCGAGCGGCGTGGCGAGTTGAATCTGTACCGGCTGCAGCCGCACACGGGGCGCAAGCATCAATTGCGCGTGCACTTGGCCGCGCTGGGCATCCCCATCGTCAACGATGCGTTTTACCCGGTGGCCCTGCCGTGCAAGGACGACGATATGTCGCAGCCCTTGCAGTTGCTGGCGCGCGCGATCGATTTCACGGACCCGTTGAGCGGCGCGCCGCGCCATTTTGAAAGCCGGCGCAGCCTGTAGCGGCGCTTACGCCTTGAGCGTGTAGTCGATGATCAGCGGCGCGTGGTCGGAGAAGCGCTCGTCCTTGTAGACGCTGACCGTATGCGCCTGGGCCGCGATGCCGGGCGTGGCGACGTGGTAGTCGATGCGCCAGCCCACGTTTTTCGCGTAGGCTTGTCCGCGGTTGCTCCACCACGTGTACTGGTCTTCGCGCTTGTCCAGGCCGCGGTGTACGTCGACAAAGCCCACTTCGTCGAAGACGCGCGTCAGCCAGGCGCGTTCTTCCGGCAGGAAGCCGGAATTTTTCTTGTTGCCCTTCCAGTTTTTCAGGTCGATTTCGTGGTGGGCGATGTTCCAGTCGCCGCAGATGACGACTTCGCGTCCCAGCGCCTTCAATTCCAGCAAATGCGGCAGGAACAGTTCCATGAAGCGGAACTTGGCTTCCTGGCGCTCCGGGCCGGACGAACCGGACGGGCAGTACACGGAAATGACGGAAAGATTGCCAAAATCACAGCGCACGTAGCGGCCTTCGGCGTCGAATTCAGGGCTGCCGAAGCCGATATGCACGGCGTCCGGTTCCACCTTGCTGTACACGCCCGTGCCGGAATAGCCCTTTTTCTCGGCATAGTGGAAATGGCCATGATAGCCGTGCGGGTTGAGGAATTCCGGCGTCATGTCGGGCAGTTGCGCCTTCAATTCCTGCACGCAGATGAAATCGGCCGTCTGCGTGCCCATCCAGTTGAAAAAGCCTTTTTTGGCGGCGGAACGGATGCCGTTCAGGTTGGCGGAGATAATTTTTGGCATAGGTCTAGAGTGAAAGGGCGCTGGACGGGGCCGGCGGGCGCGGCATGGCGATTGTCTCGCCGGTGCGCGCGGATTAAAATACAGGCACTTTTAAAAAATGAGGCTAATGTGAATAATTTACGCCAGCAGTTTATCGCGTTTTCAGTATCCAAGGGAGTCTTGCGGTTTGGCGAGTTCACCACCAAGGCCGGACGCCAGTCGCCGTACTTCTTCAATGCGGGCCTGTTCCATGACGGCGCCACCCTGGCCGAACTGGCGCAGTTCTACGCGCAGACCCTGCTCGACTCGGGCGTGGAATTCGACATGCTGTTCGGTCCCGCCTACAAGGGCATCACCCTGGCCTCGGCCACCGCCGTGGCGCTGGCCGGCAAGGGCCGCAACACTTCGTTCGCCTTCAACCGCAAGGAAGCCAAGGACCATGGCGAAGGCGGCACCATCGTCGGCGCCAAATTGCATGGCAAAGTTGTCATCATTGACGATGTGATCTCGGCCGGTACCTCGGTGCGCGAATCGGTGGACATGATCCGCGCCGCCGGCGCCGAGCCATGCGCCGTGCTGATCGCCCTGGACCGCATGGAGCGTTCGGGCCCCGATGGCCAGCTGTCGCCAAGTTCGGCGGTGCAGGAAGTGTCGAAACAGTACGGCATTCCAGTCATCTCGATCGGCAACCTTGACGACTTGTTCGGCTACCTGAATGGTGCGGGCGCCGATCCGGAACTGTTGAAACATAAAGAGGCTGTTTCCGCCTACCGCACGCGCTACGGGATTTAAAGCGCCCATGGCGGCGTTGCAGCGCGTTGCCGCACTAGCGTGCTGTCTGCCGCGCTGCGCCTTGCCCTGAACACTTTAAATCGCACTACTTTCCAGCAGCGCCCGCAGCCGCGGGTCGCTGCAGGCGGCGCTGGCCTGCGGATGGCATTGCAATAACCGCCGCAGCAGTGCGCCGCCGATGCCGCGCCGGCGGAACGGCGGTTTCACGAACAGCATGTTCACCGTCACTTCGTTCGCGCACTTGCTGATGTCGAGCATGGCCACCTGCTGGCCGTCGATCCACGCGCACAGCGCGCTGTCCCCTTGCCAGTCTATCTGCATCATCACGCCAGCCATGGTTTGAGCGCCGCATGCAAACCCAGGGCGAACAGGCCGATAAAAAAGCATCGCTTGAATACTGGCTGCGCGATGCGCCCGCGCAGCCATTGACCGGCCAGCATGCCGGCCAGCGCCGGCAGCAGCGCATACGCCGACGCGCCGGCCGCACCGAGACTGAAGTCGCCGTGCAGGGCCAGGCTGGCCGCCAGCGCCACGGTCGACGCCGTAAACGCCAGGCCCAGCGCCTGCACCAGCGCATCGCGCGCCAGGCCCAGTCCCTGCAGATACGGCACGGCGGGGATCACGAACACGCCCGTGGCGGCCGTCACCAGTCCCGTTACCGCGCCTGCCACGGGCCCCAGCCACGCTTCGTGCCGCGCCGGCACGCGCAGCTGCAGCGAGAACAGGCCGGCCAGCGCATACAGCATCAGCGCCACGCCCAGCGCGACGATGGCCCAGGCCCCGCTGTCGGCCGGCAGCAGGGCGCCGCCGGCCAGCGTGCCCGCCATGACGGCGGTCAGCATGGGCCACAAGCGACGCAGCAGCGCCCGCAGGCCGGGGCCGGCCGCCAGTTGCCAGACATTCGTCACCATCGACGGCACGATCAGCAGGGCGGCCGCCTGCACGGGCGGCATGACGAGGCTGAGCGTGCCCATGGCCACCGTCGGCAGCCCCAGGCCGACTACGCCCTTGACGAAGCCAGCGACGAGGAAGCTGGCGCCGACGGCCAGCATAAATGACGTCTCCATCTTTTTCATCCCACAGTGATTTTGCGTGGATTCTGCGCGCGCTTGCGGATTTCGCCAAGGTGGATTATTTTGAGTCAGCCTCTGTAAAATACGAAGGCTGATAAGATGGCGAAAAGGAGAGCCGCCATGCGCTTTGATCTGGTCGATTTGCAGCTGTTTGTCAACGTGGTGGAGGCGGGCAGCCTGACGGCGGGCGCCGCGCGCAGCCACCTGGCGCTGGCCTCAAGCAGTGCGCGCGTGCGCGGCATGGAAGAGATGCTGGGCATGCCCTTGCTGCTGCGCGGGCGGCGCGGCGTGGAGCCGACCCCCGTGGGCCAGACCTTGCTGCATCACGCGCGCCTCGTTTTACTGCAAATGGAGAAAATGCGCGGCGAGCTTGGAGAGTTTGCGCGCGGCTTGAAAGGGCAGTTGCGGCTGCTGTGCAATACGGCGGCGCTCAGCGAATTTTTGCCTGAGGCGCTCGGCGCTTTTCTCGACCGCCATCCGAACCTGACCATCGACCTGGAAGAGCGCCTCAGTTACGATATCGTCAAGGCTGTCTCGGAAGGGTTGGCCGATATGGGCATCGTGTCCGACTCGGTCGACATGCGCGGCTTGCAGACGTTTTTGTTTCGCCCCGACCGCCTGGTGGTCATCGCCGCGGCCGACGGCGTGCACCACCGCGCGCTGGGCCAGGATGGTGTCGTCGCGTTTTCCACGCTGCTGGATCACGATTTCATCGGCCTGGCCGATGACAGCGCGATGCAGCAGTATCTGGGCATGCATGCGGCGCGCCTGGGGCGCCCATTGAAGGTACGCGTGCGCCTGCGCAGCTTCGATGCCGTGTGCCGCATGGTGGCCAGCGGCGTGGGCATCAGCGTGGTGCCGTTGGCGGCGGCCAGCCGCTGCCAGCAGACGATGGCGCTGCGCTGCCTGGAATTATCCGATCCCTGGTCGGTACGCAATCTGACGATTTGCGTGCGCCAGTTCAGCGAATTACCCCTGTATGCGCGCCAGTTGATCGATCACCTGAAGGCGTGACAGGGCATGACAGGAGCAGCGATGCGTTTTTCAGAAGACAAGATGGCCAGCCTGCGGTGCAGCGACCAGGTCGAGCGCCCCATCCACATCTGGCAGCCGCCAGGGCCACAACAGCCACGTGCCGTGATCCTGGCGATCCACGGCGGCATGGCGCATGCGGGCGATTACGTCACGCCGGCGCTGTACTTCCGCCAGCACGCCATCGCCACCGTCAGCTTCGACATGGTGGGCCACGATGGCCAGCGCAAGGTCGATATCCCATCGTTCGAGGCTTTCCTCGACGACGAAGAGCTGTTCCTCGCCTGGGTCAAGCAGGCGTATCCAGGCGTGCCGATTTTCGTCATGGGCCATTCCATGGGCGGCTTGATCGCCACGCATCTGGGGCTGCGGCGCTTTGCGGGCGACCCGGCCATCAAGGGTTTTGTCATCTCATCGCCGTATTACGTGAATGCGATTCCCGTGCCGAAGGTGCTGCAGATGCTGTCGGGCTGGCTGGCGCAGCGCTTCCCCACGATGAAGGTGCCGCTGGGGAACCTGACCATGCTGCTCACGCACGACCAGACCATTACCGCGCGCCATTTCCAGGATGAGCGCGACCGCATCCGCGCCAGTGCCGCCTCGGTACGTTTCGCCCATGCCTTGACGTCGGCGCAAAAGGAATTGGCGGGCGGCTTGTCGGGCTGGCGTTTCCCCCTGTTTGCCGTAGTGGCCGGTGACGACAAGCTGGCCGACAGCCGCGCCACGGAGAGCATGCTGCGCAGCGTGCCCGATGGCTTGCTCGACTATCACTACTATCCGGCCAATTATCACGAGAATTTCAATGAACTGAACCGCGAGGAGATCTTCGCCGCCATTCTGGCGTGGATGGAAAAACAACTGGCACCCGCGCGGCGTGAGGCGCAGGTATCGTTATAATCAGGTCAATGGATTTTACCGCCGCATGCCGGCCCGGTCCCCGCGGCGCAGGGGAATACTGAAGGAATGAACGATGCGCTTGCTGATTGCCCTGATATTCCCGTGGCTGACCTTTTTCACGATCGGCCGTCCGATCGCCGGCATCATTTGCCTGATCCTGCAAATCACCTTGATCGGCTGGCTGCCAGCGACGATCTGGGCCGTATATGCGCTGAGCCAGTTCAAGACGGACCAGAAGATCGCCGAGGCCATGCGCCGGCGTTGATGGTTTCCTAAGTCCTGCCTAAGCTGCGCTTCCTATCTTGATTCAACCGACACGAGGAGAGTGAGATGGCATCAAACAGACGCGGTACCCTGGGCCTGGCGGCGGCAATGCTGGCCGCCGGGCTGTTGCTGGGAAGTGCGGCGCAGGCGCAAACGGATAACGCACTGCCGCCCGTGCAGAAGAGCGGGGCGGTGGAGTACCTGAGCGGCGGCATCGGCCTCGACGAGTCGACGGCCATCAAGAGCGCCAGCCGGCATTGGCCATTGAGCCTGGTGTTTTCCGTGCAGGCGGCAGGCAAGGCGGAATTTGCCTCCGACGTGAAGCTGCAGATCAGCGATGCCAAGGGGATGTCGGTGCTGGAAACGACGGCCAGCGGACCGTTCCTGCTGGCGAAACTGCCGCCGGGCAGCTACCGCTTGCGCGCCACCCTGGCCGGCAAGACGTTGGAACGCAAGGTGCAGGTCAAGGCGGGCAGCTCCGCGCGCGTGGAGCTGGTCTGGCCGGCGGGAACGAATCAGGGCCGGCCTTGATGCCGGGCGATGGCAAGGCGCCCGAGCGGGGCGTGCCGGCGCGCGGTTTGTCTGCCCATATCCTGCCCACGTCGGCGACGATGGTCGGCGTATGCATGACGGTGCTGTCGATCGGGCACCTGGCGCCGCGCGGCGAGGTGCGCGTGGCGATCGACAAGCTGCTGGCCGTCGATGCCATCGTCTTTCTCGTCAGCGCCGTGCTTTCGTTCATGTCGCTGCGCCCCGGCCAGTCGCGCTTGCGCTACGAATGGTGGGGCGAACTGCTGTTCATTTGCGGCCTGGCCCTGCTGGCGCTGGGCGCCGTGGTGCTGGCCTTCGTCATCAACTGACCTTGAGTACGCGCCCTTCGGTGGCGCTTTGCAGCGCCAGTTCGATCAGGCGTATCGTCGCCGCCGCATCTTCGGCTGCCACGGGCACCGGTGCGCCGTGGCGGATGGCGTCGGCCATGCCCTGGTAAAAGTCCTGGTAGCGGCCCGCTTGCATCTCGAGGTGTTCGAAATGGCCGTCCGGCTGCGTGCCCAGGTGCAGGGCGCCGCGCACGGGATCCACGCCCCAGCCGGGCTGGTCCGGCCTGCCGCCTGCCTTCAGGGCGTCTTCCTGCGGGTCGAGGCCAAACTTCACGAAACTGCCTTTGTCGCCATGCACGGCGAAGCGCGCCGTCGGCGCCTTTGCCAGGCAACCCGCTTGCAGCACCACGCGCAGCCGGTCGTAGTACAGCACAAGGTGCATATAATCTACAGCCTGCGCGCCGTCGCGCTGCAGGGTGATATCGGCGTACAGTTTTTCCGGCTGGCCGAACAGCTGCATGGCCTGGTCCAGCATGTGCGGACCCAGGTCGTACAGCAAGCCGCCGCCCGGTGCGCCAGACTCGCGCCAGCGCTGGCGGATCTCGGGACGGAAACGGTCGAAATGCGATTCGACGCTGGCGATGCGCCCCAGGGTACCCTGCGCCAGCAGCGTTTTGAGGGTCAGGAAGTCGCCATCCCAGCGCCGGTTGTGATACACGCTGAGCACCAGCTTGCGCTCTTTGGCCAGCGCGATCAGGCTCTGTGCTTCAAAGCTGGAAATGGTAAAGGGCTTGTCCACCACCACATGCTTGCCCGCCTGCAGGGCCGCTTGCGCCAGGCTGAAATGCGCCTCATTGGGCGCGGCGATGACGACCAGCTCGATGGATGGATCGGCAAACAGCTGCGCGGGCTCGGCATACACGGTCGCGTGCGGCCAATCCTTGTGCACGAGCTCCGGTTTGCTGGAAGCGACGGCCGCCAGCTCCAGGGCCTCGATGGCGGACAGCACGGGAGCGTGAAAGGTGGAGCCGGCAAAGCCGTAGCCGACCAGGCCGGTTTTGATCTTGTTCATGGCGTATTCACAGGTGCGTGGAAGAATCCATGATCATACCCGCAAGCGGGCGGCGCATAAAAAAAGGACGCCGCAGCGTCCTTTTGCATGCCTCTCGCGAAGATTACCCCGCCAGTTTGGCCTTCAGCAGTTCCGTCAGCTGGGCCGGGTTGGCCTTGCCCTTGGACGCTTTCATGGCCTGGCCGATCAGCGCGTTAATCGCCGCTTCCTTGCCGGCGCGGTACTGTTCCACCGACTTGGCGTTCGCCGCCAGCACTTCATCGACGATGGCTTCCAGGGCGCCTGAGTCCGAGATCTGCTTCAGGCCCTTGGCGTCGATGATGGTGTCGACCAGATTTTCGTCGTCCGACTTCGCTTCCCACATGCCGGCAAAGACTTCCTTTGCCGCCTTGTTCGAGATCGTGCCGTCGGCGATGCGCTTGAGCATGGCGGCCAGCTGCGCGGCGGAGACGGGGGCGTCGTCCAGGTCCACGCCTTCGCGGTTCAGGGTCGACGACACGTCGCCCATCAGCCAGTTGGCGGCGGCCTTGGCGTTTTCCTTGCCAGCCTTGTCGACCACGGCGACGAAGTAGGTGGCCATGGCTTTCGACTGCGTCAGCACCAGCGCGTCGTATTCCGGCAGCGCGTATTCGCTGATGAAGCGGGCGCGCATGGCGGCCGGCAGTTCCGGCATCGAGGCCTTGACCGTGTCGATCCACGCTTGCGAGATGACCAGCGGCGGCAGGTCAGGGTCCGGGAAGTAGCGGTAATCCTGCGCGTCTTCCTTGCTGCGCATTTCGCGCGTTTCCTTGCGGTCCGGATCGTACAAACGCGTCGCTTGCACGACCTTGCCGCCTTCTTCGATCAGTTCGATCTGGCGGCGCACTTCCACGTGCACGGCTTCCTCGATGAAGCGGAAGGAGTTCAGGTTCTTGATTTCGCAGCGGGTACCGAATTCCTTCTGGCCGACGGGGCGCACGGAGACGTTGACGTCGCAGCGGAACGAGCCTTCCTGCATGTTGCCGTCGCAAACGCCCAGCCACATGACCAGCGAGTGCAGGGCCTTGGCATAGGCCACGGCTTCGGCGGCGCTGCGGATTTCCGGTTCCGAGACGATTTCCAGCAGCGGCGTGCCGGCGCGGTTCAAGTCGATGCCGCTCATGCCCGCGTAGTCTTCGTGCAGCGATTTGCCCGCGTCTTCTTCCAGGTGGGCGCGCGTCAGGTTGACCGTCTTGGTGACGAATTCGCCATCCTTTTCATAGCCGAAGGTCAGGGCGCCACCGATGACGACGGGGTCTTCGAATTGGCTGATCTGGTAACCCTTGGGCGAATCGGGATAAAAATAGTTTTTGCGCGCGAAGACCGAGTGCGGCGCGACGGTGGCGCCGACGGCCAGGCCGAAGCGGATGGCGCGGTCGACGGCTTGCTTGTTCATCACCGGCAGCACGCCTGGCAGCGCCAGGTCGACGGGACTGGCTTGCGTGTTGGCTTCGGCGCCGTACTTGATCGGCGAACCGCTGAAAATTTTGGATTCGGTCGTGAGCTGCACGTGGTTCTCAAGACCGATGACGACTTCCCATTGCATAGTGTTCTCGCTTATTTTTTGGTGGCGCCGCCTGGGCGGCGCGAATTACTTCTTAAATGCCTGCCGGGCTGCGCGTATGCCAGTCCGTCACTTGCTGGAACTGGTGGGCGATATTGAGCAGTTTGGCTTCGCCAAAGTAATTGCCGATGATTTGCAGGCCGACGGGGCGCTTGGCGTTCTTTTCGCCCTCGCCGAAACCGCACGGGATCGACATGCCGGGCAGGCCGGCCAGGCTGGTCGACAGGGTGTAGATGTCGGCCAGGTAGTTCGCCACCGGGTCGTCCGTCTTGTCGCCCAGGTCCCAGGCGACGGTCGGCGCGACGGGGCCCATGATGACGTCGCAGACGGCGTTCGGGCCATTGAGCACGGCGTCGAAATCCTGCGCGATCAGGCGGCGGATCTTTTGCGCCTTCAGGTAATAGGCGTCGTAGTAGCCGTGGCACAGCACATAGGTGCCGACCATGATGCGGCGCTGTACTTCGGGTCCGAAGCCCTGCGCGCGCGACTTCTTGTACATGTCCTGCAAGTCCTTGTACTCGGTAGCGCGGTGGCCGTAGCGCACGCCGTCGTAGCGCGACAGGTTCGACGACGCTTCGGCCGGCGCGATCATGTAATAGGCGGGAATCGACAGGGCGGTGTTCGGCAGCGAGATGTTGACCAGGGTGGCGCCCAGCTTTTCATACTGCGCCAGCGCGTCGCGCACGGCCGCTTCCACGTCCTTGGCCAGGCCTTCGCCGAAGTACTCGCGTGGCACGCCGATGCGCAAGCCCGTCAATGGCTGGCCCAGTTCACGCGAAAAATCTTCCGCTACGCCGCCCTGTTCCGGCGACAGGCTGGTCGAGTCGCGCTCGTCGAAGCCGGCCATGGCGCTCAAGAGCAGGGCGCAGTCTTCGGCCGAGCGGGCCATCGGGCCGCCCTGGTCCAGCGACGAGGCAAAGGCGATCATGCCGAAGCGCGAGACGCGGCCATACGTGGGCTTGATGCCGGTGATGCCGCAAAAGGCGGCAGGCTGGCGGATCGAGCCGCCCGTGTCGGTGCCGGTGGCGGCCGGCGTCAGGCCAGCCGCCACGGCGGCGGCCGAGCCGCCGGACGAGCCGCCTGGTACGGCCGTCTTGTCCCACGGGTTTTGCACGGCGCCGAAGGCCGAGTTCTCATTGCCGGAGCCCATGGCGAATTCATCGCAATTGACCTTGCCCAGAGTGACCATGCCGGCGGCCTGGAATTTTTCCACCACGGTAGCGTCAAACGGGCTGGCGTAGTCGGCCAGCATTTTCGAGCCGGCTGTCGTGCGCCAGCCTTTCGTGACGAACAAATCCTTGTGCGCGATCGGCACGCCCGTCAAGGGCGTGGCCGTGCCGGCGGCGATGCGCGCGTCGGCCTCGGCAGCTTGCGCCAGGGTCAGGGCACGGTCGACGTGCAGGAAGGCGTTCGAGGTGTCCGCTTCGATGCGGTCGAGGAAATGCGTCGCCAGTGCAACGGCGGAAATTTCCTTGTTCTGCAAAAGCGTGGACAGCTGTTTGATGGATTTTGTATGCATGGCGTTTCTATTTTGATATTCGGCAAAAAGGCGGGAACAGCGCTACGGCGTGTTTACTCGATGACCTTGGGCACGAGGTACAGGCCATCCTGTACCTTCGGCGCCACGGCCTGGTAGGCGTCGCGGCGATTCTGTTCCGTGGCGATATCGTCGCGCAGGCGCAGGGCAATATTGTCCATGTGGGCGGCCAGCGGGTGGCTCAGGGGCGCCACGCCATCGGTATTGACGGCTTGCATTTGTTCCGCGAGTGCAAAAATCTTGTTCAATTGGGCCAAAGACGTGACGGCCTGGTCGTCGGCCATTTCAAGTTGGGCCAGGTGGGCGATGCGTTTTACGTCGGAGAGTGTCAGGGACATGGCGAATGGCGCGGAGTGCCGCGCATTAGTATTAAGTTGGCGTTTTGATAAAACGCGGGTATTTACTGCTATTTTGCTCACAAAAATCGAGGAATGCCGCGTAACTCGCGGCTGCAAGAGTCGCACTTTTCCATGGTTTTTGAGCAAATCGCATTCAAATTATAAGGTAGAATGGCGGGTTAATGCGTTGCCGGCGCTGATGGACTGCTGCCGCAGCATAGAAAAGATTGCGCAAGCGCCAAGCGAAACCCGGAAAAATCGCCTTTTGGATTTTCAGGGTGCCTGAAAGCGCCCGCTTTGAAACTCCCCATAAACAGCTTTTGCGCAGCTCGATGCGCTACAGGACACTCATGTTTGGTTTTTTACGCAGGTATATCTCCACCGATCTGGCCATTGACTTGGGCACGGCCAACACCCTTATTTATGTACGCGGCCTCGGTATCGTCCTGGACGAGCCATCCGTTGTCGCCATCCGCCAGGAAGGCGGTCCGAATGGCAAGAAGACCATTCAGGCAGTCGGCAAGGAAGCCAAGCAGATGCTGGGCAAAGTGCCGGGCAATATCGAAGCGATCCGTCCGATGAAAGATGGCGTGATCGCCGACTTCACCGTGACCGAGCAGATGCTCAAGCAATTCATCCGCATGGTGCACGACTCGAAATTCTTCCGTCCATCGCCGCGCATCATCATTTGCGTGCCGTGCGGTTCGACCCAGGTTGAGCGCCGCGCCATCCGTGAATCGGCCCTGGGTGCCGGCGCCTCGCAGGTGTACCTGATCGAAGAACCGATGGCAGCGGCCATCGGCGCGGGCTTGCCCGTGTCCGAAGCGACTGGCTCGATGGTGGTCGACATCGGCGGCGGCACCACCGAAGTGGGCATCATCTCGCTGGGCGGCATGGTCTACAAGGGTTCCGTGCGCGTCGGCGGCGACAAGTTCGATGAAGCCATCGTCAACTACATCCGCCGCAACTACGGCATGCTGATCGGCGAACAGACGGCTGAAGCCATCAAGAAGGCCATCGGTTCGGCCTTCCCTGGCTCGGAAGTGAAGGAAATGGAAGTCAAGGGCCGCAACCTGTCCGAAGGCATCCCGCGCTCGTTCACCATCTCCAGCAACGAGATCCTCGAAGCGCTGACCGATCCGCTGAACAACATCGTCTCGGCCGTGAAGAACGCGCTGGAACAGACGCCGCCGGAACTGGGCGCCGATATTGCCGAAAAAGGCATGATGCTGACGGGCGGCGGCGCACTGCTGCGCGACCTGGACCGCCTGCTGATGGAGGAAACCGGCCTGCCGGTGCTGGTGGCCGAGGACCCGCTCACCTGCGTGGTGCGCGGTTCCGGGATGGCTCTGGAACGTATGGACAAGCTCGGCTCGATCTT
The DNA here is from genome assembly GCF_030397595.1 of Janthinobacterium sp. SUN033. Taxonomy (NCBI): domain Bacteria; kingdom Pseudomonadati; phylum Pseudomonadota; class Betaproteobacteria; order Burkholderiales; family Oxalobacteraceae; genus Janthinobacterium; species Janthinobacterium sp. SUN033. Next base: position 238,072 of record NZ_JAPQNV010000007.1, on the reverse strand, counting down.
CTCCTACGAATAATCTGACAGAAGGGCCGGAAACCAACTCCGGCCTTTTTTTGGTTTTGGCGCCGGCGTCTGACCGGGGCCTGCACGTTGGCGCACTGCGCCTGGCCTGATTATTGGAAGTCATGGAATACAGTCCTCCGCCACTTTTCAAACAAGGCGCCTCCGCCCGCGTCAAGATGATGGTGTTCGCCGGCATTTCAATCGCCCTGCTGCTGGTCGATTCGCGCATGCACGCGCTGACGGCCGTGCGCCAGGCCGTCGGCACCGTGCTGTATCCGGTGCAGATGGCGGCCCTGGTGCCGCGCGATGTGGCGCTTGGCGTCGGCAATTACTTTTCTTCGCTGTCCGCCCTGGAAAAACAGGTGCGCGACCTGAAACACGAGCAAATCGCCTCGGCGCAGATCCTGCAGCAGGCGCAGCTCAACATCGTTGAAAACAACCACTTGCGCAAATTGATGGAAGCGCGCGAGCGCGTTCCCGTCAAGACCATGATGGCCGAAGTCCTGTATGACACGCGCGATTCGGCCACGCGCAAGATCGTGCTTGACCGGGGCATCCAGCATGGCGTGGAACTGGGCCGCCCCGTGATCGACAACCTCGGCGTGGTGGGGCAAGTCACGCGCGTGTTCCCGTTCACCTCCGAAGTGACCCTGCTGACCGATGAAGAGCAAGCCATTCCCGTGCAACTGCTGCGCAATGGCGTGCGCAGCGTGGCCATCGGCCGTGGCAAGTCCGGCACCATGGAGCTGCGCTTCACGGCCCCCAGCGCCGACATCCAGATCGGCGACATCGTCATTACCTCGGGCCTCGACGGCCTGTACCCGGCGGGCCTGGCCGTGGCGCGCGTGACCCTGGTCGAGCGCAATGCGCATGGTCCGTTCGGCCGCGTCGTGTGCCAGCCGCTGGCCGGCATCGAGCGCAACACCCAGCTGCTCATCTTGATGACGTCGCCGGACATTCCACCGCGTCCGCCCGCCGAAGAAGTCAAGACGGGCCGCAAGATCGCCGGCAAGATGGCGCCGATCAAGGACCCTGCCAAGGAGCCTGCGGCTGCCGCTGCGACACCACCGGCTGCCAATACGGCCGCAGTGCCGGCCGCGAAACCGCCTGCCAGCCCCGCGCCGAAACCGGCGGCGCCTGCAGGACCTGTACCAACGCCTGTACCAACACCTGCCGCCGTGCCACCGAAGGAAGCGACACGATGAACCGCCCGCATTACATCCTGCTGCCGGTCAGCCCCCTGTTCATCGGTTTTTCCCTGCTGTGCGCTTTTTTGCTGAACCTGCTGCCGTGGGGGCAGTTCGTCGGCGTTCCCGATTTCGTCGCCCTGGTGCTGGTCTTCTGGGGCATCCACCAGCCGCGCAAGGTCGGTATCGGCGTGGCGTTCTTCATGGGCCTGATGATGGACGTGCACGATTCGACCCTGCTGGGCGAGAATGCGCTGGCCTACACCTTGCTCTCGTATTTCGCCATCATGATGCACCGCCGCGTGCTGTGGTTCCCCATCCTGACGCAGGCGCTGCACGTGCTGCCGCTGCTGCTGCTGACGCAGGCGCTGCAATTGCTGACGCGGCTGATCGTCTCGGGCCGTTTCCCCGGCTGGCTCAATTTCATCGAGAGCTTCGTCGCCGTGGCCCTGTGGCCCCTCGTCACGTGGATCCTGCTGGCGCCGCAGCGCCGCGCCGTGGACCGCGACCACAACCGGCCGATTTGACGAGCGCCTGCCATGACTGAACTCAAGAACACCGAGCGCGAACTGCATTTTTTCCGCATGCGCCTGACCATCCTGGGCGGGCTCGTCTTCGTCTGCTTTTCGCTGCTGCTGGCGCGCTTCATCTGGCTGCAGGTGATCAAGCACGAGGATTATGCGACCAAGGCCGAAGACAACCGCATCGCCGTGGTGCCCATCGTGCCCACGCGCGGCCTGATCCTCGACCGCAACGGCGTGGTATTGGCGCGCAATTACTCGGCCTATACGCTGGAAATCACGCCATCGAAATTGAGCGCCAGTCTCGATTCCGTGATCGACGAGCTGTCGACTCTGGTGCAGATCGACATCAAGGACCGCCGCCGCTTCAAGAAGCTGCTGGAAGAGTCGAAGAACTTCGTCAGCGTGCCGCTGCGCACACGCCTGACGGACGAGGAAGTGGCGCGCTTCACGGCGCAGCGCTTCCGCTTCCCTGGCGTCGAGGTGCAGGCGCGCCTGTTCCGCCAGTATCCGATGGGCGAAATCGCCTCGCACGTGGTGGGTTTTATCGGCCGCATCAACCGCAATGAAGCGAAGGCGCTGGAAGAGGGCGAGGACGCGGCCAACTACAACGGCACCGACCATATCGGTAAGGAAGGCCTGGAAAAAAGCTACGAGAAGCAGCTGCATGGCACCACCGGCTACGAGGAGGTGGAAGTGTCGGCCGGCGGGCGCGCCATGCGCACCCTGTCGCGCACGGCGGCCACGCCTGGCAACAATCTGATCCTGTCGATCGACATCGAACTGCAAAAAGTGGTCGAGGAAGCGTTCGGCGAATGGCGCGGCGCGGCCGTGGCTATCGATCCGGCCACGGGCGACATCCTCGCCTACGTCTCCAAGCCAGGTTATGACCCCAACCTGTTCGTCGACGGCATCGACCAGCAAAGCTGGAATGATCTCAATACCTCGCTGGACCGGCCGATGGTCAATCGCCCCCTGTCCGGCACCTACGCGCCCGGCTCGACCTTCAAGCCCTTCATGGCGCTGGCCGCGCTGGAATTGGGCAAGCGCACGCCGAGCCAGTCGATTTCCGATCCCGGTTTCTTCATTCTCGGCGGGCATACCTTCCGCGACGACAAGGTGGGCGGCCATGGTACGGTGGACATGCACAAGTCCATCGTCGTCTCGTGCAACACCTATTACTATCAGCTGGGCCGCGACATGGGCATCGACGCCATCCACGACTTCATGAAGCCGTTCGGGTTCGGCCAGTTGACGGGTATCGACCTGAATAACGAAAAGACGGGCGTGCTGCCATCGACGGAATGGAAGCGCAATCGCTTCAAGACGCCGCAGCAGAAAAAATGGGTGGGCGGCGACACGATTTCGGTGAGTAACGGCTCCGGCTACAATTCGTATACGCCGCTGCAGATCGCCCACGCGACGGCCAACCTGGCCAATAACGGCGTGGTGATGAAACCGCATCTGGTGAAGATCATCGAAGACGCCGCCACGCGCGCGCGTACTCTGACGGTGCCGAAGGAAAGCTACCGCATCGCGCTCAAGCAGGAAAACATCGACATCATCAAGCGCGCCATGGTGGGCGTGACCAGCGAGCAGGGCGGCACGGCCGCGCGCATCTTCACCGGCGTGCAGTACACGGTGGGCGGCAAGACGGGTACGGCGCAGGTGGTGGGCATCAAGAAAAACGAGAAGTACAATGCCAAGCTGCTGGCCGAACGCCTGCGCGACAACGCCTTGTTTACGGCCTTCGCGCCGGCCGACAAGCCGCGCATCGCGATTGCCATCGTGGTGGAAAACGCGGGCTTCGGCGCCGGCGTGGCCGCGCCGATCGCGCGCAAGGCGCTCGACTACTACCTGCTGGGCAAGCGCCCGAGCGACAAGGAAAAGGACACCACCAAGGTGCCCAAGGAAGATGTCGACGAAGTGCGCACCCTGGAAGAAATCACGGACGAGCAAGCAGCCCCGACGGCACCTGCCAGACAATAAGGAAGCACATGCCCATTAACGAGAGGCGCTCGCTGTGGCGGCGCGCCAAACCCTATCTGGCGGTGTTCGATCCGCCGCTGATGATCATCATCCTGATGCTGCTCAGCACCAGCCTGCTGACCCTGTATTCGGCCAGCATCGGCATCCCCGGCAAGATCGAAGACCATTTACGCAATATCCTGCTGTGCTTTTTCGTCATGTGGGTGGCGGCCAACGTCACGCCGCAGATGATGATGCGCATCGCCGTGCCCGCCTATACGGTGTCGGTGATCTTGCTGGTGGCCGTGGCGCTGTTCGGCACCATCAAGCTCGGTGCGCGGCGCTGGCTGCATATCGGCGTGATCGACATCCAGCCGTCCGAATTCCTGAAGATCGCCACGCCGCTGATGCTGGCCTGGTTCTTCCAGCACAATGCGGGCGCCCTGCGCTGGAAATCGTTCGTGATGGCAGCCGTGCTGTTGCTGGCGCCCGTCTATCTGATCGCGCGCCAGCCCGACCTGGGCACGGCGCTGCTGGTGGTGGCGGCCGGCTTTACCGTCATCTTCCTGGCGGGCCTGTCGTGGAAGGTGCTGGCCGGCTTGCTGATCACCTTTGTTTCCTGCCTGCCGATCGCCTGGTCGCACCTGCATGATTACCAGCGCGACCGCGTGATGATGCTGATCGACCCGACCAAGGACCCGCTGGGCAAGGGTTTCCATATCATCCAGTCCATCATCGCCATCGGTTCCGGCGGCATGACGGGCAAGGGCTGGACGCACGGCACGCAAGCCCACCTGGAGTTTGTTCCGGAACGTACGACCGATTTTATTTTTGCCGTATATTCCGAGGAATTCGGCCTGGTCGGTAACTTGATCCTGATGCTGATGTATTTGCTGCTGGTGGGACGGGGGCTGATGATCGCCGCCAACGCCCCCAGTTTTTTCACTCGCCTGCTGGCAGGAGCGATCACTATGATTTTCTTTACTTACGCCTTCGTCAACATGGGCATGGTCAGCGGCATCGTGCCGGTGGTCGGCGTCCCCTTGCCATTCCTCAGCTATGGCGGCACCGCGCTGCTGACCCTGGGCGTGGCCACCGGTATCCTGATGAGCATTCAGCGCCACCGCAAGCTGGTGCAGACCTGATGCGCGCGCCTTTCGATACCTTTGTCATGCGCGGGCCGAATGTTGCCACACTGCTGGCGGTCTTGCTGACCCTGGCCGCCTGCGGCACGACGCCGCAAAAGCCCGCATCGAATAACGTGCCGCTGCCATCCGGCGGCAAGGTCAAGTCCCCTGTGCGCCAGGATCCCACCTTGCCTGCGCTGCCGGCGGCCGGCTCCGGGCGTGGCGGCTACTACAAGGATGACGGCCCGGGCGACAATCCGCCGGCCAACCTGCGCGACGTGCCCGATGCGGAAGTGCGCAACGAGCCGTATTCCACGCGCTCGAACCGCCCGTATGTCGTCTTCGGCAAGACCTACACGCCGATCACCGATAACGAACCGTTCAAGCAGAAAGGCACGGGTACCTGGTATGGCAAGAAATTCCATGGCCAGCGCACCTCGTCCGGTGAAATCTACGATATGTACAAGATGACGGCGGCCCATCCGACCTTGCCGATTCCATCGTATGCGCGCGTGACGAGCATCGACAGCGGCGAGCAGGTGATCGTGCGCATCAACGACCGTGGGCCGTTCCACGCCACGCGCGTGATCGACGTGTCCTACACGGCGGCGCTGAAACTGGGCTTCCTCGGCAAGGGCAGCCACCAGGTGGTCGTCGAACGGCTGCTGCCGGCAGATATCGACGCCATCCTGGCGGCCCGTGCGGCGCCCAAGCCGGTGCCGTCCGTGGTGGCCATCTCCATCGACACGCCGGTAGAAACGGGCGCCGTGGTGCAGCCGGAAGTGTCGACGCAGATGCTGCCCGTCGATGCGACGGTGGCGATGCCGGCGCCGGCGGCGCTGGCCAGCGGCTTCTACTTGCAGCTGGGTGCTTATTCGCGCGCCGACAATGCGGAATCGGGACGTTCGCGCCTGGCGCCATACGCGGCAGCCCTCGGTACCCTGGGTGTGGTGCAGGCCGGTAACCTGTTCCGCCTGTACGGCGGACCGTTCTCCAGCCGCGCCGAGGCGGCGCGCGCGGCGGCGAACTTGCCGGAATCGACAGGCATCAAGCCTATCGTCATTCAACGCTAGGCTCGCCTGATGCTGCAAAGCACCTGATAAAACCGTAGCGAGCGGCAGCGATTTTTGGCTAAGAAGCGCAGCTGTGCTGGAGCACAGCGAGCATCGCAGGCCGCAAAGCGCGACGCGCAGTAGGTTTAGTCAGGTGCTTATTTGCAGTTGCGCAGTTCCTGGTCAGGGAACTGCGTTTTGATCTTTTCCAGACGCGCGCGCGTGACGGCGTCGAGGTCGCGGAACTGGTAAGCCATCTGCTTGCTGGCGCTGTAGCGCGGTGCGACGCGGGCGCTGTGCACGCCTTGTTTGTTGAGCGATGCCAGCTGGCTTTGCGCGCTGGTTTCCGACTTGAACACCCCCAGTGAAATGCCCCAGCGTAGCGGGCTGCTTTCATTCATGATGAAGTAATTCGTCACTCCCAGCTGCTTCAATTCGCCCGCCTTGCGGTCGGCGCCTTCCTTGCTGCCCTGCGGCGGGATGTACACCATGTAGCTGGAAATCTCCTGGCCGGCCACGTTGCGGCGCGACTGGCGGTCGCCCAGGTCCAGCGACGCCACTTGCGCTTCGAAGCGGCGCCCGTCAGCCAGCAGGAAATTGCCCACTTCCGTACAGGCATACGATAGCGGTGGCGCCGGTGCGGCCGCCGCCGGCGTCACTGCTTCTTCCGCGGCAGGCGGCGCGGCGGGCGCCATGGCCTGCTCCTGCGTCAGCAAGGTGAGCTTGGTCGCCTGCAGCTGGTTTTTCAGGCGCGCCGGCTCGCGTGTCTCCGTGCGAAAACTGCCCAGATAGCCCTGGCCGATGGCTAGCACCAGCAGGTTGACGCCGGCCAGCAGCCAGAAGACGAATTTCAGCATGGGTGATTTCCTTGTGTTCCTGCAGCCCCGGCGCGTGCGGCCGCCTGCAGGCCGAGCATGACGATATTGTCGACCAGGTGCAGCGGCACCGCCAGCGCCAGGGCCGGTGCGATGCGCGATGCGGCGCCGCCCGACAGCAGGCAGGCGCTGGCGCCGTGCATGCGCACGGCCCGTTCGATGGCGCCTGCCTGGGCCGCCAGGCAGCCGGAGAGGATGGCGTCATCCGTGTTGTCGGCAAAGCCGGCCGGCAGCAGGGCGTCGCTGGCGATCTGCGGCAGCTGCGCCGTGTTGCGCGCCAGCGAGCTGGCCATCAGTCCCAGCCCCGGCAAGATCATCCCGCCGAGGAAAACGCCATCGGCCGTGATGGCGTCGATGGTGGTGGCGGTGCCGCAATTGGCGACGATGACGGCCTGGCCAGGCGCCAGCGCGTGCGCGCCGACGGCGGCGGCAAAACGGTCGCAGCCCAGTTGCGACGGCATGCGGTAGCCATTCGTCAGTCCCGCCAGCTGCGGCAGCGAGACAAAGTCGCGGGCAACGACCGGCAGCATGGCGCGCAGGCGCGTGCCGATGACGGCGCCTGCCACGTTCGACAGCAGTGCCTCGCTGATGGCGAGTGACGCCCACTGCGCGGCCAGGGTGTCGATCTGCGCATGCGTGACGGCGCCGCTGGCCAGCCAGCCGCCGGCGGCGCTGTCGGCGGCCACGAGCGCCCATTTGATGCGCGTATTGCCGGCGTCGATCAGCAGCAGCATGCGCTTACCCCCCCGTCAGGCGCAGGGACACGTCGCCGGACATGATGTGCTGCAAGCCATCTTCGCCGCGCAGCAGCAGCCGGCCCAGTTCATCTACGCCGGCCGCCACGCCTTGCTGCAGCAACTGGCCATTGTCGAGGATTTTTACGTGCTGGCCTTGCCAGGCATGCAGTGCGTTCCAGCGTTCCGTGAAGGGCGCAAAGCCCGTGTCGTCGAATTCGGCCAGCACGCCGGCCAGGCGGCTGAGCAGGGCCGCGACCAGGGTGTTGCGCTCCATCTGCGCCAGCCAGGGCACGGCCGAGACGCTGCGGCCGATCTGCCGTTCCAGCGCATCGGGCATCAGCAGGTTGAGGCCGCAGCCGATGACGGCCCACACGCCGCCGTCTTGCGTCTGCTGCGTCTCGACGAGGATGCCGGCCAGTTTATGCCCATCCTTGAGCAGGTCGTTTGGCCACTTCAGCTGCACGGGCACGCCCAGCGCCGTCATGGTTTCGGCCAGCGCCACGCCGACGGCCAGCGGCAGGCCGACCAGCCGGTGCAGCGGTCCCTTGAAGCGCCAGGCCAGCGAGAACATCAGGCTGGCGTCCGGTTGTGACACCCACGGCCGCCCGGCGCGTCCCCGTCCGGCCGTTTGCTGGCCGGCGATGCGCAGGGTGGGGCCGGCCAGGGTGGCGCAGCGCGCCAGCAGGTCGGCGTTGGTCGATCCCGTTTCGTCGACCACTTCGATGGCCACGTGGGAGGCGCCTGTGGCGCAATGGGCGGCAATGGCCGCGCTGTTCAGGTCTGAGTGCTTCGTCATGGTGGTCAGTTCAGTTGCGCGCCTTGTGCGGCGCATTCGCGAAGGCCCGGTCGTAGATGGCATTGGGCAGCGCGCGCAGCAGCTTGGCGACGACGCCCATCTGCCACGGGATCACGCGGTAGCTGTCGCCGTCGGCGATGGCGCGCGCGGCGCGCACGGCGAATTTTTCGGCCGGCATCAGGAAGGGCATGCGGTAGGCGTTATGGCGCGTCATCGGCGTGTCGATGTAGCCGGGCGTGATGGTGACGACCTTGATGCCCGCCGGTTTCAATTCCAGGCGCAGCGATTCGCAGTAGCTGATCACGGCCGCCTTCGAGGCGCTGTAGGCTTCGGCGCCGGGCAGGCCGCGGATGCCGGCCACGCTGCCGATGCCCACCAGGCGTCCGCTGCCCTGGCTTTTCATGGTGGCGATGAAGGGGGCGAAGGTGGCGACGGTGGCCGTGACGTTGATGGCCATCAAACGGGCGAAGGCGTCGAGGTCTTCCGCATGTTCGGTCAAGGTGCCGTACGACACGCCGGCGCTGGCGATGACGACGTCGATGCCGCCGGCATGGGCGATGAAGTCGCCGGCCGCGCTTTTCAGGGCGGCGTGGTCGCACACATCGACGGCGTAGGCGCGGTGGCGTTCAGGGTGGGGCAGGGAGGCGATCAGTTGCTGCAGGGTGTCGCCGCGGCGGGCCAGCAAGCCCAGATGGGCGCCCTGGCGCGCGTACTGCAGCGCCAGGGCGGCGCCCAGTCCGCTCGACGCGCCCGTGATGAAAACGCGATGCATCAGGCGATGCCCGGGCGCGCCAGGGAAGTGGCCATGCTTATTTCTTTTCCGCTTTGGCTTTCGCGACCAGCACGTCCATCACGCTGAGCGCCTGGGCGTTCAGCTGCTCTTCGTTCTTGGCCGACTTGCTGCCCTGGTCGGCCTGCGAAGGGGAGGTGATGTAGCGGCCATCGATGGCGATCATGGGCCAGAACGTCACGTTATAACCCTGCATCATGGCGTCCGCGCGGCGCACGCGGGCCGAGACACCCATCGAACGGTAGGTGTCGATGAACTTCTGGCGGTCCACGCCCTGCTTGGCGACGAAGTCGAAGACGGCATCGTCGGTGTTTAGGCGGTTGCGTTCCACGTGCATGGCGTGGAAGACGCCGGTGTGCAGCTTGTCGACCAGACCCATGGCTTGCAGGGTGAAGAACAAGCGCTGCTGCGGCGCCACGCTGTCATCGCGCGACACGTGCACGCGCTTGAAGACGATGTTGTCGCCCTGTTTCTTGACCCAGGCTGCCAGCTGCGGTTCGAGCACGTTGCAATGGGGGCAGTAATAGGCGAAGAATTCCGTCACTTCGATTTTCTTGCCCGATTCCGTCGCCTGCGGCGTGGGCAGGGTTTCGTACTCGACGCCGTTCTTCGGCTCGGCCGGCGACGCCGACGCCCCCATGGCGGCGGTGCACAGGGCGGCGGCGATCAGGATGTTCTTCAGAAAACGCATGCTGGTTCCTTATTTTTGGTTGCGGACGACGGCGACATCGATGCCGTTTTCAGACAGTTTGGTGCGTGCGCGGTTCATCGCTTCGAGCTGGTTGAACGGCCCGACCCGTACGCGGTGCAGCACGCCCGCATCGGTGCTGCGGTCGCTGATGGCCGCTTCGAAGCCGAGCAGCGCCAGTTTTCCGCGCGTGCTTTCGGCGTCCGACATGTCATGGAAGGCGCCAGCCTGCAGATAATAAATCCATTTGTCGCTGGCTGCATCGGCCTTGGTCTCTTTCGCGTCTGCCTTGACTTGCGGCGCGGGCGCTGCTGGTGCCGCCGTTGGCGTTTTCGGCGCCGGCTTGTCCTTCAATGTACCGATCAATTCCTGCAGCGCGTCCGGCGGCGGCGCCTTCGGCTGCTGCGCGGTGGCGGGCGCGGGCGCCGGTGCGGCAGGCTGCGTCGGCGTGGTGATCTCGCGTGGCTCCTTGGAGAAGTCGCGCGCCGCTTCCTTGGCCGCTTCCTTGTTGCCGTACATCGGCTTGTTCGGGTCGGCGATCTGACCGGCCGTCGGCTCGGCCGATTTGCCGGCCTTGCCCGACTTGTCGGTGAAGGGCGAGGCGCCCTTGGTGATCACCAGGGCGACCACCACGGCGATGCCCAGGCCGATGACCAGGCCGATGATGATGCCGACCAGGGTATTGCCCTGCTGGCGCCGGGACGAAGAGTAGCGGGAAGCGTGATTCATTGACGGTTTGACCTTCGCGATTACATTTTGTTTGGCGCGGACACGCCGATCAGTGCCAGGCCGTTGCGCAGTACCTGGCGCGCGGCGATGACGAGGGCCAGGCGGGCCATCTTGACGGCTTCGTCCTCGACCAGCACTTTTTCGGCGAAGTAGAAGCTGTGCAGGTTGGCGGCCAGGTCGCGCAGGTAGAAGGCGACCTGGTGCGGTCCCAGTTCGGCTTGCGCGCGCGCCAGCATTTCAGGGTAGGCGGCCAGGGTCGCCAGCAGGGTCGCTTCGGTCGGCGCCGTCAGCGGGGAAAGGTCGACGCTGGCGACCGTGCTGGCATCGCCGCCCCAGTTTTCCAGGATGCGGCAGATGCGCGCATGCGCGTATTGCACGTAATAGACCGGGTTTTCATCGGTGGTTTTCAGCGCCACGTCGACGTCGAAGACGAATTCCGTGTCGGCCTTGCGCGAGATCAGGAAGAAGCGCACGGCGTCGCGGCCCTTGGCGATGTCGCCGCCGCCCGACCATTCGATCAGGTCGCGCACGGTCACGTAGGAGCCGGCGCGCTTCGAAATCTTGACTTCTTCGCCATCCTTCATGACGGTGACCATCTTGTGCAGCACGTAGTCGGGGTAGCCCTGCGGGATGCCCATGTCGACCGCCTGCAGGCCGGCGCGCACGCGCGCGATGGTGCCGTGGTGGTCGCTGCCCTGGATATTGATGGCTTGCACGAAGCCGCGCTGCCATTTCACCAGGTGATATGCGACGTCCGGCACGAAATACGTGTAGGTGCCGTCCGTCTTGCGCATGACGCGGTCCTTGTCGTCGCCGAAGTCGGTGGTGCGTAGCCACAGCGCGCCATCCTGCTCATACGTGTGGCCCGCCTTGATCAGGGTTTCCACGGCGCTATTGACCTTGCCGTCCGCGTACAGCGACGATTCCAGGTAGTAATTGTCGAACTTCACGCCAAACGCCTGCAAGTCGATGTCTTGCTCGTTGCGCAGGTAGGTGACGGCGAACGGGCGGATCGAATCGATGTCGTCCACGTTGCCGTTGGCCGTCGCTGGCAAGCCATCGCTGGCCGAGACGGTCTTGCCGGCCTTGAAGTCGTTGGCGATATCGGCGATGTAGTCGCCGTTGTAGGCGGACTCGGGCCATTCGGCGTCGCCCGGCTTGAAGCCGCGCGCGCGCGCCTGCACGGAGTTGGCCAGGGTCTGGATCTGCACGCCCGCGTCGTTATAGTAGAACTCGCGCGTCACCTGATAGCCTTGCGCGTCGAACAGCGAAGACAGGGCGTCGCCCAGGGCTGCCTGGCGGCCGTGGCCCACGTGCAGCGGACCGGTCGGGTTGGCCGAGACGAATTCCAGGATGACTTGCTTGCCGGCGCCTGCCGTGCTGCGGCCATAGCTGTCGGCCTCGCTCAAGATGGTTTTCACCACGGCTTGCTTGGCGGCGGCGGAGACGCGCACGTTGATGAAGCCGGGACCGGCAATTTCCACTGCCTCGACCAGGCCCTTGCCGGCCGGATTGGCCAGCACGGCCGTTACGATGGTTTGCGCCAGTTCGCGGGGATTCTGTTTCAGCTGCTTGGCCAGTTGCATGGCGATATTGCAGGCGACGTCGCCATGCGATGCATCGCGTGGTCGCTCGAGCACTACGCTAGGCGCAAGCGAGGTGCCGGCCAGGACGGGAGCGAGGGCGGCCTGGAACAGGGCGATGATTTCTTGTTTCTGTTGGGCGAGCATGAGCAGGATGGCGGTGGAACCGCGTTAAGAATGAATAGAATGAATCAAAAAGCAAAACGGACGGCCAGTACCCAAGCCGCCCAGACTGCGTTAATTATACTGGTTTGCTGCCGGGAACAATACGCCAGCCGGCAGTGTGCCCTTGCCGGCGCTTTTCACGATATTATCAGGACAGCATGCCTATGTTGGTGCACGAAAACATCAGCATGGCGCATTCTGCTTGTATATATGCAGTTTTTTGCCGCAATTTACATGTATCGCTGCAATCGCTTGGGCCAGAGGGCGCCACAAACGCTACAATCGACCCTTTATTGATGACGCGCGGCCGCGACTTTGCCACCATGCAGCCCGCCGCGCGCAGCCACACCGGATAACTATGAACAAGCGCCCCACGCTGAAATTGAAAACCAAGCCGGCGCCAGGCCAGGCTCCTGCCGCACCGAAATTGCGTCCCAGCTACCATCCCGACCTGAAACCGGTCTTGCAGCCAGGCTTCCAACCCGATTTGCGCGCCGACTCGCTGGCGTTTTGCCTGCTCGGCGCGGCCAATGCTGTGGCGCAAGTGCGCACGGGCACGGCCCTGCCGCAGGCGCTGGCCAAGGTGTTTACGCAATCGAACGCCAGCCCGCAGGCGCGCGGCGCCATCCAGGATATTTCCTACCGTACCATGCGCCAGCTGGGCCGCAGCGAAACCCTGGTCGGCCTGATGACGTCGAAGGCGCCCGAGCCGCCGATGCTGGCCGCTCTGCTGTGCTGCGCGCTGTCGCTGATGTCGGCCGAGCCGGGCGAGCAGCCGTACGAAGAGTTTACCGTTGTCGACCAGGCTGTCACAGTGGCCACTTCGCACCCTGACCTGGCGCATGCCAAGGGCATGGTGAATGCCGTCTTGCGCCGTTTCTTGCGCGAGCGCAAATCCTTGCTGGAAGCGGCCCTGCAGCAACCGTTGGCGCAATGGAATTATCCGCAGTGGTGGATCGACTCGCTGCGCCTGGCTTACCCGCGCGACTGGCAAGCCATTCTGACGGCCGGCAATGCCGTGCCTCCGCTGACCCTGCGCGTGAATCGCCGCAAGAGCACGGTCGAAGCGTATCTGGCCGTGTTGGCGGAGGCGGGCATCGCCGCGCGCCAGGTGGGACCGTTCGCCGTGCGCCTGGACAAACCGATCGGCGTGGCGCTGATCCCCGGCTTCGAGCAGGGCGTCGTTTCCGTGCAAGATGCTGGCGCGCAATTGGCCGCGCCGCTGCTGGACTTGCAAGATGGCATGCGCGTGCTGGACGCCTGCGCGGCGCCGGGCGGCAAGACGTGCCACATCCTGGAGCTGGCCGACGTGCAAGTGACGGCCATCGATGCGGACGCCAAGCGCCTGCCGCGCATCGCGGAAAATCTCGAGCGCCTGGGCCTGGACGCCACCCTGAAGGCGCAGGATGCGCAATCGAGCGCGTGGTGGGACGGCCAGCAGTACGACCGCATCCTGGCCGACGTGCCGTGCACGGCCTCGGGCATCGTGCGCCGCCATCCCGATATTCGCTGGTTGCGCCGCAAGGGGGATGCGTTCCAACTTGCAACACTTTCCTCCAAAATTCTGGACAACCTGTGGCAGATGCTGCGCCCCGATGGTAAATTGCTGTTCGTGACATGTTCATTGTGGCCGCAGGAGTCCGAGGCACAGGCGGCGGCATTTGCGGTACGCAATAATGCGACCCGATTGACAGCGCCTGGCCAGCTGTTGCCGACTGGCAGCGCGGAGCAGGACCACGACGGTTTGTTCTATGCGCTATTCCAAAAAAATGCGGCTTGAGCGATTCGTCGAACCTTTTCTTACGGACACTACCGGCACACTTGTGACAACACGACTCTTCCGACTCCTGGCCCTGCTGCTGATGCTGACATGTACCATGCCACGCGCGCATGCCGCCGACATGGTCGAGATCACCCGTGCCTATATCGAGTCGGGCGAAGAGGGCTACAAGCTGGCCGCCACGTATTCCTTCGAGCTCAATCACGACCTCGATGATGCAGTACAGCATGGCGTGCCGCTGTATTTCACGACAGAAATCGAACTGACCCGGCCCCGCTGGTACTGGTTCGATGAAAAAGCCATCGTGGCGCGCCAGACCAGCAAGCTGTCCTATAACGTGCTGACGCGCCAGTATCATGTGTCGGGCGGCGGCTTGCAGCAAAGCTTTCCCACCCTCGACGATGCGCTGTTCCTGATCCGCCGTCCCAGCCGCTGGCTGGTGGCGCGGCGCGGCGAGCTGAAAGTGGGGCAGACGTACAACGTCACCTTGCGCATGGGCATGGACCGCGACTACCTGCCCAAGCCGATACAGGTCAATGCCTTCAATAACAGCGACTGGCGCCTGGCTTCGAATAAAAAAACCTTCTTGTATACGGCGGAGTAGTGAGTCAAGCATTGCGCTATTTGCTGGTGGTGGGCGGCGGCATTGTCAGTATCCTGCTGTTCCTGCTGGCGTCGGCTTCCGACAATTCCGGCTTTTTCGACCGCTATTACACCTGGCTGCTGGGCCTGAACGCGGCCGTCGCCGTGTCCCTGCTGGCGCTGGTGGGCATTTCCCTGGCGCGCCTGTACGCGCGCTACAAGAGCGGCAAGTTCGGCTCCAAGCTGATGACGCGCCTGGTGATGCTGTTCGCCGCTGTCGGCATCCTGCCGGGCCTGGTGATTTTCCTTGTCTCTGTGCAATTCGTCTCCCACTCCATCGAATCCTGGTTCAACGTCAAGATCGAAGCGGCGCTGGAATCGGGGATTGAGCTGGGCCGTGCCGGCCTCGATGCGGCCCTGGTCGAGCTCGACCACCGGGGCCACAAGGCCGTCGAAGAACTGGGCGCCGACCCGGTGGCCGGTCCGGCCGTGCTGACCAGCCTGCTGCGCGAAGAGGGCATGCAAAACGTCATGCTCGTCAGCGGCGACGGCGTGCTGCTGGCCAGCGCCGGGCCGCACAGCGCGGCCGACTTGCCGACGCCGCCCATGCTGGTGCAGGCAGCCTTGCCGGCCGGCTATGCCTCCGCCGAGGGCGGACTGGAGTTGCACGACGATGGCACGGAGTCGGGCGGCGGCGGTTTCCGCTCGGGCCTGCCGGCGTCGCTGGAAACGGCGGCCAGCCTGCGCCTGCGCGTGCTGGTGGCCGTGCCGGGGCCTTCCGTCTCGCCCCGCTATTTGCAACTGCTGCAATCGGTGCCGCCCAAGCTGGCGACGAATGGCGAAGTGCTGCGCGCCGCCTACAGCGAATACAAGGAACGTTTCGTCGCGCGCGTGGGACTGCGCAAGATGTACATGGAAATCCTCACCCTGACCTTGCTGCTGGCTATTTTCGGCGCCATCGGCAGCGCTTTCCTGATCGCCGGTAATTTGGCCCAGCCCCTGCTGCTGCTGGCCGAAGGCACGCGCGCCGTGGCCGAGGGCGACCTGTCGCCGCGCCCCATCGTCGCCACCAAGGATGAACTGGGCACCCTGACGCAGTCGTTCAACATCATGACGCGCCAGTTGCTCGATGCGCGCACGGCCGTGGAAAGCAACCGCGCCGCCTTGCAAAACGCCAAGGCCCACCTGGAATCGGTGCTGGCGAACATGTCGGCCGGCGTGATGGTGCTCGACGGCGACTTTAAACTGGTGACCTGCAATGAGTCGGTCGAGCGCATCCTGCAGCATTCGGGCATGAGCATGGTGGGCCAGCCGCTGGCGAATATTGCTGGAATGGAAGAGTTTGGCGGCGCCATCATCAGCGCCTTCACGGCGCAAAGCGCGCAATCGGCATCGGGCCGCAACCAGCAGCGCCTGCACTGGCAGCGCCAGATCGAGATTCCGCGCCGCCTGGGCAGCAGTGCCGACGAGCATGACATCACCTTGCTGGCGCGCGGTTCGCGCCTGCCGCTGGAGTCCGGCAGCGGCTACATCGTCGTCTTCGATGATATTTCCGACGTGATTTCCGCGCAGCGCTCGATCGCCTGGGGCGAGGTGGCGCGCCGCCTGGCGCATGAAATCAAGAATCCGCTCACGCCCATCCAACTGTCGGCCGAGCGCCTGCAGATGAAGCTCGAAGGCAAGCTGGAGCAGCCCGATGCCGACCTGCTCAGTCGCGCCACCACCACCATCGTCAAGCAGGTCGATGCGATGAAGCGCATGGTCGACGACTTCCGCGACTATGCGCGCACGCCGCCGGCCGTGCTCACGCCGCTGCGCCTGAACGAGCTGATCGAAGAAATACTGAACCTGTACCTGCGCGGCGACGATGGCGACATCATCCACCCGCTGCTGGCGCCGAATTTGCCGATGGTGATGGGCGATCCGACCCAGTTGCGCCAGGTGATACACAACTTGCTGCAGAACGCGCAGGACGCCATGGCCGACCTGCCGCCGGACTCGCCGCATCCGCGGATTGACGTAAGGACGGAAGCAATTCATTATCGCAGTGCGGACGGCGGCGTGAATATCGCCGTGCGGCTGGCCATCAGCGACAATGGCCCTGGTTTCGCGCCAAAAATCCTGGCGCGGGCCTTCGAGCCCTACGTGACCTCGAAGGCGCGCGGCACGGGATTGGGCTTGGCGATGGTCAAGAAAATTATCGATGAACACGGAGGACGCATCGATATCGAGAACCGGGTCGACGGCAATGGCGCTTCGGTGGTCATTTTGCTGTTAAAGTTAGCTCCCGACACTCCTGCCCAGGAATTCCTGGCGTGAGGGTCTGGTTTAGTATTTAAAACACTAATAAAATCATAGTTGTCCGCCGTGTGCATCTTGTGCGCGACGGCCGGCGAAATGAGGAAGGCAAGACACGAATGGCAAACATACTCGTAGTGGATGATGAAATGGGTATCCGTGAGTTGCTCTCGGAAATTTTGGGCGACGAAGGACATGCTATCCAGCTGGCCGAAAATGCGCAGCAGGCGCGCGAAGCGCGTGCCGCCGGTGCGCCGGATCTGGTATTGCTGGATATCTGGATGCCCGACACCGATGGCGTCACCCTGCTCAAGGAATGGCAGCGCGACGGCTTGCTGACCATGCCGGTGATCATGATGTCGGGCCACGCCACCATCGATACGGCGGTCGAGGCGACGCGCATCGGCGCCATGAACTTCCTGGAAAAACCGATTGCCCTGCAAAAACTGCTGAAGGCAGTCCAGCAAGGCTTGACGCGGGCACAGGAAACCGTGCGCGCGCCGAGCGTGGCGCCGCGCCCCGTGGCGCCCGTGGTGGCCGAGGAAAGCAGCCATCCCGTGCCGAGCTTTGGCGGCAGCGCGCCGCAACAGCTGATGGTGCGCCCAGGCATCGCCGTACCGGCGGTGGCCGAAGGCCATGGCTACAACCTGTCGTTCGACTTGCCGCTGCGCGAGGCACGCGACGCGTTCGAGCGCATGTATTTCGAACATCACCTGGGACGCGAAGGCGGCAGCATGACCCGCGTGGCGGAAAAAACGGGCCTCGAGCGCACCCATTTGTACCGCAAGCTGAAACAGCTGGGTGTCGAACCGGGCAAGCTGGCCAAGAAAAGCCTGTGACGGCAACCGTGCGGCGTCCGACGCCGCTGACTCTGGTCAGCGGTGGACGCGCCGCCGGGCGCGAAGCGGCCATCGCGCAAGCCTTGCCGCCTGGCCAGCCGGTCGCTGTGATCCTGGAAGGATTGGCTGACGGCAACGCCATCCTGGCCGATCTGGCCGGGCAAGTTTCTCCTCCTCCATCATTTCCATTGCAACTGTTGCGCATCGCGCCAGGTTGCCTGTGCTGCAGCGGCAATCTCGTATTGCGTGTAACATTGAATCGTCTGCTGCGCCATCCACCCGCACACTTGTTCATCAGCCTGGCCGACGCCACGCACATCGAACAATTGCGCACCTGGCTCACCGCCAGTCCCTACGATGCCCTGCTGGCGCTGCAAGCAGACATGGTGGTTTCCTGACGATTTCTTGATCGCCTTACCGCAGTCGTAGTTTGCATCTCGTTACAACTCTGTAGCCCGCAGGGTGGCATGGCCGCTTGAAATGGCGCCGTGTGAACCCCACCTCTGTTCTGACACCGCAGGAGCTTCTCCTGCTTGAGCGAAGGATGCAAAATGAACCTGATCTATAACAGCGAACAATACAGCGTCGTGGAATTCGGCGTCGACGGCGACCTCGAAGCCCTGCGCTTTGGCGGCTATGAAATCGTCGACAAGGGGGGCAAGCGGGAAACGTTTATCGCCGGCATCCTTGCGCAACACTTCCGCCGCGACGTTACGGAGCTGATTGCCAGCGAACCCAGCATGGAAGAGATCGATGAATTTTTGGGCAGCTATGATTCCCTCATGAGCCAGCCCGTCCTGTTGCACTAGTTAGAAAGAACCTTAACAGAACCGTAGCGAGCGGCAGTGAGTTGCGGCCGAGAAGCGGAGCTGTGCGAATGTACGGGGGCGCCGAGCCAGTGAGCATCGGAGGCTGCAAATCGCGCCGCGCAGTAGGTTATGTTAGGGTTCTAGGTATGGTATGGTGGTTGTGTTATTCAGCTGCAAACAGACCATGTGCCAACTTCTCGGAATGAATTGCAATGTCCCCACGGACATTGTCTTTAGTTTTACCGGCTTCGCCATGCGCGGCGGCCATACCGATACCCACCATGACGGCTGGGGCATCGCCTTTTTCGAAGGCGCCGGCGTGCGCCATTTCGTCGACCACCAGGCGGCCATCGCCTCGCCCGTGGCCGAACTGATCAAACGCTACCCCATCAAGTCGCGCAATGTCATCGCGCATATCCGCAAGGCGACGCAAGGCCAGGTGGCGCTGGAAAATTGCCACCCGTTCGTGCGCGAACTGTGGGGCCGCTACTGGGTCTTTGCCCACAATGGCGATTTGAAGGATTTCAACCCCGTGCTGACGGGCAGTTACCGCCCCGTCGGCTGCACGGACAGCGAACGGGCTTTCTGCTACCTGCTGCAGGAACTGCACGCGCGCTTTGGCGATGCCCCGCCGGCGTTGCCGCAACTGCATGCGGCCCTGGCGGAGTTGCTGCCCAGCATCGCCGCCCACGGCACTTTCAACATGATGCTGTCGAGCGGCGAGGCGCTGTTTGCCCATTGCTCGACCAGCTTGCACTATCTGGTGCGACAACATCCGTTTCCAACTGCTAAACTCTCCGATGAAGACCTGAGCGTGGACTTTTCCCAGGTGACGACACCCCAGGACCGCGTGGCCGTGATTGTTACCCAGCCGCTGACGACGAATGAGCAATGGACGGCGTTTGCGCCGGGCGAATTGAAATTATTTGTCGACGGGATGGTGCAAGACACGCCAGTCGCCTAATTTGTTGACGACAATAAACTGGATTGCTGCCAAAATACCCACAGCGCGGGCGGAATTCAGCTAAAGTATTGTCAATAGTGAACCTTGATGCGGGCGCGGCGCGGCCGGTGTCACTCGACGTGATTGATGAAGAGTTAATGATCGATATTTCCAGCAACGACATCACCCCGAAACCCTTGCGCGTGCGCGAGTTCTATCTGGGGCGACAACCTATCCTTGACCGCAATCAAGCCCTGTTTGGCTATGAGTTGCTATTCCGCAACGCTCCGGTCGGTCCCGCCAACATTACCAGCGACCTGTCCGCCACGGCCTCCGTCATCGCCCACGCTTCCCAGCTGGGCATGGAAAAGGTCATCGGCGACGCGCTCGGTTTCGTCAACGTCGATGCCGACGTGATCATGAGCGACATCTTCGTGTTCCTGCCGCGTGAAAAAGTGGTGCTGGAAATCGTCGAATCGATGCCCGTCACGCCGGAAGTGCGCGCGCGCATCAGCGAACTGGTGGGCCATGGCTTCACCTTCGCGCTGGAAAACGTCGTCTCCGACACGGAGCAAGTGCAGGAACTGCTGCCGCTGGTGCAATACGTCAAGATGGACATGAGCACGGTCGACCCGAAAGTGCTGGCAGCCCTGGCGCCCCGTTTCAAGCAGGAAAACAAGAAACTGGTGGCGGAAAAGGTCGAGACGCGCGAAGAATTCAAGTCGGGCCTGGACCTGGGCTTCGATTACTTCCAGGGTTATTACTTTGCCAAGCCCGCCATCATGACGGGCAAGAAACTGTCGCCGTCGCAACTGGCCGTCATGGAACTGATGACCCTGGTGACCTCGGACGCCGACAATATGGACATCGAGCGCGCCATCAAGCGCGACGTGTCGCTGGCCCTGAACCTGCTGCGCCTGGTCAATACACCGGC
The DNA here is from genome assembly GCF_030397595.1 of Janthinobacterium sp. SUN033. Classification (NCBI taxonomy): domain Bacteria; kingdom Pseudomonadati; phylum Pseudomonadota; class Betaproteobacteria; order Burkholderiales; family Oxalobacteraceae; genus Janthinobacterium; species Janthinobacterium sp. SUN033. The sequence continues at coordinate 217,669 of NZ_JAPQNV010000007.1, read as the reverse complement.
CGTGGGCGCGCGTCAGCGCATCGATTCGCTGAGCCAGGCCGTGACCGTGCTGGGCCGCCGCCAATTGCAGCGCTGGCTGCAAATCATGCTGTATGCGGAACCAAGCAAGCGCGGCCATAGCATGACGCCGCTGCTGATGCTGGCCACCACGCGCGGCCGTTTGCTGGAGTTGCTCGCGCATAAACTGCGCCCGAACCACGCCCATTCGGCCGATATCGCCTTTACGGTCGGCATCATGTCGCTGATGGATACCCTGTTCGGCGTGCCGATGTCGGAAATCCTCGGCCAGATCGAAGTGATCGACGAAGTGGCCGAAGCGCTGCTGTCGCGCGAAGGCTTCTACGGCGACCTGCTGCGCCTGGCCGAGTGCATCGAGCGCATCGAAGACATGGAAGGCGAGATCGTGCCAACCTTGCGCGACCTGGCCATGTCGCCGGACGACCTGGTGGAGCTGGAAATGGCCGCCTACGAATGGAGCGATAACGTTGTCAGATACGCCCTGTAATTGGCATAGCTAGCCATATCAAGAACCCCGCCCGGCAGTGCCCGGCGGGGTTTTTTTACGCCGGTAGCTGCACTACGCCGCGGCGCCGGGCCAGTGCTTGTGCAGTTCGGGGTCGGTGCGCAGTTCCCACAGGGCCAGGACGACAACGGCGATACCGACGACGAGCTCGTTCCACAGGACGACGCGCTGTTCGGCCAGCCGCAGTATCCACGGCGAGGCGGCGACCCAGACGCCCACCAGCAGGTTGACGACGACGGCCCAGAAATACGTCTTGTACAGGTCGAAGGCGGCCAGGATGGCGATCACGAGGCCCGAGACAAAGGCGTTGATCATCTGCGGCGAGCCTTCGGGATAGGAAAACGCCCAGGGCGAGACGACGAGCCACAGGCCCAGCAACAGGATCACCTGATCCTGCCAGCGTTTCAGTTTGAAATTGGTTGCCATATATCCTCCTTGCCGGTTGGGAACGGGCCGGAGCGGGCATGCAGCATGCCGGCCGGCATACTGCGTTAGTGCGCTTCGGCGCGCGATAAGTTCCGCGCGCCTTGTGCTTATATTATGGCATTACGACAGGTTCGGCGCCAGCCAGCGTTCCACGTCCTCGATGCTGACGCCACGGCGCTTGGCCATGTCTTCCACCTGGTCCATGCCGATCTTGCCGACGACGAAGTATTTCGACTCCGGGTGGGCAAAATAGAAGCCGGACACGGCCGCGCCGGGGAACATGGCATACGATTCCGTCAGCTGCATGCCGATTTCCTCGGCTTGCATGACCTCGAACATCTCTTTCTTGACGGTATGTTCGGGGCAGGCCGGGTAGCCTGGCGCGGGGCGGATGCCGACATATTTTTCGGCGATCATGTCGTCGTTGCCCAGGTGTTCGTCCGGCACATAGCCCCACAAATCCTTGCGCACGCGCTCGTGCAGGTATTCGGCGAACGCTTCGGCCAGGCGGTCGGCCAGGGATTTGAGCATGATGGACGAGTAATCGTCGTGCGCATCCTCGAAGCGTTTTTCGTATTTCTCGATGCCGAGGCCGGACGTCACGGCGAACATGCCGATGTAATCCTTCACGCCCGATGCCTTCGGCGCGATGAAGTCGGCCAGGCACTGGTTCGGACGCTGCACGCCGTCGACCACGGGTTTCACGCCCTGCTGGCGCATACCATAGTAAGTGAACGCCACGCTACTGCGCGTATCGTCGGTGTACACCTCGATATCGTCGTCATTGACGCTGTTGGCCGGCAGCAAGGATACGACGCCGTTGGCCGTCAGCCAGCGTCCGTCGATGAGTTTTTTCAGCAAGGCCTGGCCTTCCGCGTAGACCTTGGTGGCCGCGTCGCCCACCACTTCATCCGTCAGGATGGCGGGGAAGGGGCCAGCCAGGTCCCAGGTCTGGAAGAACGGGCCCCAGTCGATGTAGTTGGCCAGGGTGGCCAGGTCGACATTTTTAAAGACACGGCGGCCGATGAACTTCGGTTTCACGGGCGTGCAGGCGCCGTCGAACGGGACGAGCATCTTGTTGGCGCGCGCCTGCGCCAGCGGCAAAATCGGCAGCGCCTTCTTGTTGGCGTGCTGCTCGCGGATACGCGCGTAATCGAGTTCGATGTCTTCCACGTACTTGTCGCGCTGTTCCGGCGTCAGCAAGGATTGCGCCACGGACACGGAACGCGAGGCGTCCGGCACGTAGATCACGGGGCCTTCGTAGTTGTGGGCGATTTTCACGGCCGTGTGGGCGCGGCTGGTGGTGGCGCCGCCGATCAGCAGAGGAATCTTCAGCATGCGGAAGTGTTCGTCGCGCTGCATTTCCTTGGCGACATAGGCCATTTCTTCCAGCGATGGCGTGATCAGGCCCGACAGGCCGATGATGTCGGCGTTTTCCACCTTGGCGCGGGCGAGGATTTCCGAGCACGGCACCATCACGCCCATGTTGACCACTTCGAAGTTATTGCATTGCAGAACGACGGTGACGATGTTCTTGCCGATGTCATGCACGTCGCCTTTCACGGTCGCCATGATGATCTTGCCCTTCGGCTTGGCGACGATGCCCGTGCGCTTTTCTTCCAGCAGCTTTTCTTCCTCGATAAATGGAATCAGATGGGCCACGGCCTGTTTCATGACGCGCGCCGATTTGACCACTTGCGGCAGGAACATCTTGCCCTGGCCAAACAGGTCGCCGACCACGTCCATGCCGGCCATCAGCGGGCCCTCGATCACGTGGATGGGGCGTCCGCCATTGTGCAGCAGCTCCTGGCGCGCTTCTTCCGTGTCTTCCACGATGAATTGCGTGATGCCGTGCACCAGCGCATGCGACAGCCGTTCCTGCACCGTGCCTTCGCGCCAGGCCAGGGTTTGCGCCTCGGCCTTGCCGCCCGCCTTCAGGGTGCCGGCAAATTCGATCATGCGCTCGGTCGAGTCGTCGCGGCGGTTCAGCACCACGTCTTCCACGCGCTCGCGCAATTCCGGGTCCAGGTTGTCGTACACGCCCACCATGCCGGCGTTGACGATGCCCATGGTCATGCCGGCCTTGATGGCGTGGTACAGGAATACGGTATGGATGGCTTCGCGGGCTGGATCGTTGCCGCGGAAACTGAAGGACACGTTCGACACGCCGCCCGAAATCTTCGCGTACGGCAGGTTTTCCTTGATCCAGCGCGTGGCGTTGATGAAGTCGACGGCGTAATTATTGTGCTCTTCGATGCCGGTGGCGACGGCAAAGATGTTCGGATCGAAAATGATGTCTTCCGGCGGGAAGTCCAGCGCATCGATCAATAAATGGTATGCGCGCGCGCAAATTTCGATCTTGCGCTCGAAGGTGTCGGCCTGGCCCTTCTCATCGAAGGCCATGACGATGACGGCCGCGCCGTAGCGGCGGCACAGCTTGGCCTGGCGCAGGAATTCCTCTTCGCCTTCCTTCATGGAAATCGAGTTGACGATGGCCTTGCCCTGCACGCATTTCAGGCCCGCTTCGATGACCGACCATTTCGACGAGTCGACCATGATGGGCACGCGCGAAATGTCGGGTTCCGAGGCGATCAGGTTCAGGAAGCGCGTCATGGCCGCCAGCGAGTCGAGCATGGCTTCATCCATATTGATATCGATCACTTGCGCGCCGTTTTCCACTTGCTGGCGCGCCACGGATAGCGCCTCGTCATATTGCTCGTTGAGAATCATGCGCGCGAACGCCTTCGAGCCCGTGACGTTGGTACGCTCGCCCACGTTGACGAACAGCGACTCGTCATTGACGACGAACGGTTCCAGGCCCGCCAGGCGCAAGTCGTGCGATGGGGCCGGCACGGTGCGCGGGGTATTTTTTGACAGCAACTCGCCGATGGCGGCGATGTGCTCGGGCGTGGTGCCGCAGCAGCCGCCCGCCATGTTCAGGAAGCCCGCGTCGGCAAATTCGCGCAGCAGGGCCGACGTGTCGGCTGGCAACTCGTCGAAACCCGTGTCGCTCATGGGGTTGGGCAAGCCCGCGTTCGGGTAGATGCAGACGAAGGTGTCGGCGATCTTGGCCAGCTCTTCCGCGTACGGGCGCATCAGGGCGGCGCCCAGCGCGCAGTTCAGGCCGATGGTCAGCGGTTTCGCGTGGCGCACGGAATTCCAGAAGGCGGGCACGGTCTGGCCCGACAAGATGCGGCCCGATGCGTCCGTGACGGTGCCCGAAATCATCAGCGGCAGGCGCACGACATCCGGGTTTTGCTCGTAGAACAGGTCGATGGCGAACAGGGCCGCCTTGCAGTTCAAGGTATCGAAGATGGTTTCCACCAGCAACACGTCGGCGCCGCCTTCCACCAGGCCCTGCGTCTGCTGCAGGTAGGCGGCCACCAGTTGGTCGAAGGTGACGTTGCGCGCGGCAGGGTCGTTCACGTCCGGCGAGATCGACGCCGTCTTCGGCGTGGGCCCGAGGGCGCCGGCGACGAAGCGCGGCTTGTCCGGCGTGGAATATTTATCGCAGGCGGCGCGCGCCAGCTTGGCCGCCTGGACGTTCATTTCATAGGCCAGGTGGGCCATGTGGTAATCGTCTTGCGCGATCGTCGTGGCGCCGAAGGTATTCGTTTCGATCAGGTCGGCGCCGGCCGCCAGGTAGCGCTCGTGGATTTCCTGGATGATGTGCGGCTGCGTCAGGGTCAGCAACTCATTATTGCCCTTGACGAACAGTTCGCGCGCGCCACTGTCGGCCGGCGCGGCGAAATCGATGAAGCGGCCGGCGGGGCCGCCGCGGTACGCTTCTTCGTCGAGCTTGTATTGCTGGATGATCGTGCCCATGGCGCCGTCGAGAATCATGATCCGCTGCGCCAGAATGGCGCGCAAGGTGGCTTCGGTCGGGGACATGGCGGGGATCACGGTATCGTTCATTTCATGCTTTCAATAGGCAAACGGGCGGCGGCGCGGCGACAAGACGTTACGAGGCGGATGCGGGTCAGCAGGATCAGCTGACGGAGAGTTGCCGGCCGGGTAGGGCAGGCAGAAGGTGGCAATCGCCTGATTTCACCGGGTCTAAAATTATACGGCATCAGGCTGCTTTGGTTTTAAGCAAAAGCGGCCGTTCGCCCCACGGCAGGCCTTCTTGCAACACATCGCCTGCCGCCACGCCTGCTTCTGAAAATTACATTCCTGAAAATCTTACTCAAAACGTTAATTATTCCAGCAAAGTTGGCAGAACGATATGGCGTCTAGGCTGTGGAAAAATTTCCACATTATTTGCGCCGCATCAGCATATTTTTAATGAGTTGAATGGCAATAGCTGCAAAGGAAAGTAATTTTGATTTTAGCCAATACAGAGTGAGGGGAATAATGCCCAGAGTAAAGTTTGCCAAGCAGATATTTTAATTATTATCAAAACCAATTGAATCAAAAGCATTAATAGTTGTCTTTGGGAATCGAACTAAACCATAATATTGGTTCTTCGAAATTAAATTCTCACCAAAAGTCACCAATATGTCACATTTATCTCGTGTCCTTCCCGGCATCGCGCTGCATCAACATGGTTGCCAGCCATGAAAAACCATCTGCTTGTCGCATTGTTTGTCATGCTGGGCCTGTCCGCCTGCGGCGGTGGTGGCGGTGGGGGCGGCGACACGGTGGTGGCGACCACGTCGGGTACGCCCGTGCTGCTGCCTGCCGTGACGGCCGTTTCGGCGGCGAATGTCGCCGTCGGTGGCAGTCTGGTGCTTACGGGCACGAATCTGAGCCGCGTGACGGCTTTCCAGGTGGGCGGCGTGACCGTTGCCACCAGCGCCGCCAGCGACACCAGCATCACCCTGACCATGCCGGGCGTGCCCGTATCGGGCGCCTTGAGCCTCGTCAGCGCCAGCGGCACGGCGGCCACCAGCTATAACGTCAATGTGTACCTGCCCTTGAGCGTGGGCAGCGTCGCACCGGCGACGGGCGGCGTCGGTTCCAGCGTGACGATCACGGGCGGCGGCATGGGCGCCGTGACGGCGGTGCAGTTTGGCAATGGTGCTGCGGCAACGCCGCAAAGCCAGACGGCCGGCAGCGTGACGGTGCTGGTGCCTGCGGGCGCGGCGACAGGCGCGCTGACGGTGCGCGGTCCCTACAACGATGTGCTCAGCGGCGACACGTACACGGTGCTGGCCAGCGTGACAGTGACGTCGATCACCTCGGCCGTCAATAACGGAAGCTTGTCCGTGACGGTGCAGGGCAGCAATCTCGACCAGGTCACTTCGGCGTCGGTGGGCAATACGCCGGCCGTCATCGTCAGCGCCACTGCCAGCCAGCTGCTGCTGTCCGCGCCGGCCGCGGCAACGGGCAACGTGATGCTGGCGGCTGCGTCGCGCATCGCCGTGAATGCGGGCACGGTGTCGGCCTTTACCCTGGGCAGCATTGATTTCGCGCAAGTACTGAATTTGAATGCCAGCAATACGGCCTTGCGCTTGACGCGCGGCAAGCCGGCCGCCGTGCGCGTGTCCGTGCTGGCCGGGCAGGCGGGCCAGTCCAGCCCGGCGGTCACCTTGAATGCGACCGCCGCCAATGGCAGCAACCTGGGCAGCATCGCGATGACGGGGCCGGCGCTCTTGCCGACGACGAAGAACGATGACAGTTTCAACGGCAATTTCAGTGCCGTCCTGCCTGCAGGCTGGATCTTGCCCGGCGTGCGCGTGCGCGTGACGGCCGTCGGCAATGACGGCGTGCAAGTGAGCCAGGAAGCGGCGCCCGTGGTGGCCAGCCTGGCCAAGATCCGTCTGGTGCTCGTGCCCTTGAGCACCGATGATGGCGTGGCGCAACTGCCTGATGCCGAGGTGATCCGCGCCGCGCTGCTGCGCGTGTATCCGTATGCGACGGAAAATATCAGCATCACGACGCGCGCCGCACTGAGCCTGCCAGGCAGCAGCACGGCCGACAGCTGGTGGAGCGATGCCCTGGGCAAGCTGGAAAACCGGCGCGCGCTGGAAGACAGCGGCGCCTACTATTATGGTTTCGTGCCGAAGATGTCCGTCACCAACGCCGCCGGCCTGGCCTACATCAACCAGCGCAGCAGCGGCAACGACTTTACGTCGGCCATCGGCCTCGATGCCCAGTCCAATAGCATCGCGGCGGTCGACCCATTCTCCAATCAATGGCCTCTGTGGCTGACTACGCTCGTGCATGAGCTGGGCCACAACCACTCGCTGCAGCACGTTCCCTGCGGCGGTCCGGCTGGCGCTGCTGTCGACTACCCATATGCGAATGGCAATCTGGGCCCGCAACCGCTGTACAACAGCAACTATGCAGGCAGCATCGGCCAGCTGAGCAAGGCAGTCTATGGCAACACGCCGATGAAGGACGTGATGAGCTATTGCAGCGGCGCCTGGTTCTCCGACTACAGCTATGCGCGGGTGCAGCAATTCCTGGAAAAACGCAGCACGCAGATTACGGGCAGCAATGTGCTGGCCGCCAGCATGGCCGTGGCCCAGAACGGCTACCTGACCATTTCCGGCCGCATCACGCCTGGCGGCGTGGCCCTGCGCCCGGCTGTTGCCTCGTCGGCGCGCATCGGCACCGCTGCCAGCGGCAGCGGCCATGCTTATACCTTGCGCGTGTTGACGGCGTCCGGACAGACTATCGACTTGCCCTTCGATGGCGTCTCCGTGGCCGACCATGGCGGCAACGCCATGAGCCACTTCCGCGTCAGCTTCGCCAATCCGGGCGAAATCAGCGATGTGCAAGTGTTGGCAAATGGCAAGGCTTTAGCCAAGCTGGAACGCCCGGCGCGCCGCAGCAAGGCCGCCGCCAACGATGCCACGTTTGATGCGGCGCAAAGCGGTGGCCAGCTGGCGCTGGTCTGGAATGCCGAGGCGGAACCGTATGCCGCAGTCATGCACGTGGCTGCCGATGGCCGCAAGACGGTGGTCGCCAGTGACTTGACGGGTGGCAAAGCCAATGTCGACGTGAGCGCCTTGCCGGCCGGCGGCCGTTTCGAGGTCAGCCTGTCGTCGTCCGTGGGCGCACGCCTGATGAAGGTGCAGCGCCGCTAAGCTAGCGGGGCGGATGCAAAAAAGGCTTGCCGCGGCAAGCCTTTTTTTATGGCCATCGGGATGATGGCGCGGTGCAATCCGGTGAAGTCAGGCGAAGCGCTTGCCTTCGAGGGGGAAGCCCTTGATGAATTCGGCCGCAGGCAGGCGCTTGCCGCCCGGTTTTTGCAGTTCCGTCAGGCGCAGCGAGCCATTGCCGCAGGCCACGACGATGCCGTGCTGGGCGTCGGCCGCCAGCACCTGGCCCGGCGCTTCCTTGCTGTCCGCTTCGAGCACGTCGGCGGCCCAGATCTTGATGATGGTGCCATCGACCTGGCCGCAGGCGCCGGGAAACGGATTGAAGGCGCGGATTTTCAGGCCCAGTTCCAGCGCCGGCAGGCTGAAATCGAGCGCCGCTTCTTCCTTGGCGATTTTTGCCGCATAGGTGACGCCCGCTTCCGGCTGGGGCACGGCTTCCAGCGCTTGCAGCTGCATCTTGCGCAGGGTCTCGACGATCATCTTGCCGCCCAGGGTGGCCAGCTTGTCGTGCAGGCTTGCCGTGGAATCGCCCGCTTCGATGGGCGTGCGCTCGATGGCCAGCATGGGGCCCGTATCGAGGCCTTCTTCCATCTGCATGATGGTCACGCCCGTTTCATCGTCGCCGGCTTCGATGGCGCGGTGGATGGGCGCGGCGCCGCGCCAGCGCGGCAGCAGGGAACCGTGGATATTGATGCAGGGTTTGATGTCGAGGGTGCTGCGCGGCAAGATCAAGCCGTAGGCCGCCACCACCATCACATCGTAGTCGGTGGCCAGCAGGCGCTCGTGCGCTGCTTTTGCCTCGGCGGCGCGCTGCGGGTCCTTGCTGTCCATGCGCAGCGACAAGGGCTGCAGCACCTCGATGCCGTGCTGCAGTGCATATTGCTTGACGGCCGAGGCGTGCAATTGCATGCCGCGTCCGGCAGGGCGGTCGGGCTGGGTCAGCACCAGCGGAATCTCGAATCCCGCTTCGTGCAAGTCTTTCAGGGCCGTGGCGGCAAATTCAGGCGTGCCTGCGAAGATCACTTTCATATGGTTCCTTGACGTGAGGTGCGCAGGCCCGCGCCGAAGGCGCCAGGCTGGCAGGGTGTTACGGTCAGTCTATCAGCAGTACTGCAAAAGCGGCTTAGAAACGGCGGTTCTGTGCGCGCAGGCTCGCTTCGCGTTCGAGACCACGGATTTCCTTGATCATCTTGGTCTTGATGCGGTTGCGCTTGAGCGGCGACAGGTATTCGACGAATACCTTGCCCAGCAAGTGATCCATCTCATGCTGGATGCAGACGGCCAGCAAGCCATCGGCTTCCAGTTCGAACTGCTTGCCGTGGCGGTCCAGGGCGCGCACCTTGATGCGGGCCGGACGCTCGACGCCGTCGTAGACGCCAGGCACGGACAAACAGCCTTCGTCGTAGACCTGCTTTTCCTCGCTGGCCCAGGTGATTTCCGGGTTGATGAACACTTGCAGCTGGTTTTTTTCTTCGGTGATGTCGATCACCATCATCTGGATATGCTCGTCCACTTGCGACGCGGCCAGGCCGACGCCCGGGGCGTCGTACATGGTTTCAGCCATGTCGTCGATCAGGGTTTGCAGGCGCGCGTCAAATTCGGTGACGGGCTTGGCGATCGTGTGCAGGCGAGGATCGGGGTAACGCAGGATATTTAATATGGACATACGGATTCGACTGGTTAAGGTGGGCGCCGGTGCGCCGGATTATTCATGCCTGGGCCATGCGAACGATGGCAGGGCTATTTTCTGTTGGGTACGCCATGCTTGGGCGCGTATGGCACAACGGCGCGGCAGATGCGTTTGCCAGTGCGCTAATCGTTTGCTGCAAAGGGAAATTTTATCACAGACGCCCATGCTCCTGTGGATGGGAGGCCGTTTTGCACGCGCCTTGCACGCATCCTTGCGCGCGTCGGTATCGCGTGCGCGCCATGGCGCTAGCATGGGAGGGCACAGCACACAGCGAGGTGGTCATGCATGCACTTGCAACGACGGCAGACACGGCCACGGAATTGGCGGGCTGGCTGCGCCTGCAGCATCTGCCCGGCGTGGGGCCGGTGGCGGCGCGCGCCTTGCTGGCCCGCTTCGGCTTGCCGCCGGAGATCTTCGCCATGCCCTTCGAGGCCTTGCGCGAAGCGGTGCCGGCCAGCGTGGCGCGCGCCATCGTGCAGCCGCCCAAGCCCGTGACCAACAGCCAGCTGGAACTCACCCTGCAGTGGCTGCAGCGGCCCGGCAACGCCGTGCTGACCCTGGCCGATGCCGCGTATCCGCCCCTGCTGCTGGAAATCGCCGATCCGCCGCTGTTGTTATATGTACGGGGGCGGGCGGAATTGCTGTCGCGTCCCGGCGTGGCCATCATCGGCAGCCGCAATGCCAGCGCGCAAGGCATGCAGAATGCGGCCGCTTTCGCGCAAGCGCTGAGCATGGCGGGCCTGACCATCATTTCCGGGCTGGCGCTGGGCATCGATACGCACGCGCACGAGGGCGGCTTGCGCGGCGCGGGTGGCACGGTGGCCGTGATCGGCACGGGCGCCGATCTGGTGTATCCGCGACGTAACCTTGATCTAGCGCAAAGAATTGCCGAACAGGGTTGCATCGTCAGCGAGTACGCGCTGGGCTTGCCCGCCATGCCAGCTAACTTTCCGCGCCGCAACCGCCTGATCAGCGGCCTGGCGCGCGGCGTGCTGGTGATCGAGGCGGCCGCGCAATCGGGTTCATTGATCACGGCGCGCCTGGCCGGCGAGCAGGGGCGCGATGTATATGCCTTGCCCGGTTCCATCCATGCGACCCTGGCCAAGGGCTGCCATGCATTGATCAAGCAGGGCGCCAAGCTGGTCGAGTCGGCCGATGACGTGCTGCAAGAGTTGCAATGGCTGGGCGGCGTGCCCCAGGTGCCGCCAGCGGTGGAAGACGAAGCGCCGCTGCTGGCCGCGCTGGGCCACGATCCCCTCGATGCCGATACCCTGGCCGCGCGCAGCGGCCTGGCCATGGGCGTGCTGATGGGGGAATTGCTGGCGCTGGAGCTGGCAGGCCGGGTGGAACGCTTGCCGGGAGGACTGTTTCAACGCTGTAAATGACAGCTTGTCACTTGTGTGGCGGCCTTGCCGCACGGGGGCGCTTTGTCGGCGCGCACCCTTGTGTCGCAGCGAACTTAGCTGATAGAGTAGAGCCATGTTCGATATCCTGGTGTACCTCTACGAGACTTACTATCGCCCCGATGCCTGCCCCGAGCCGGCAGTCCTGGCGCGCAAACTGTCGGCCGTCGGTTTCGACGACGTGGAGATTTCCGAAGCGCTCGTCTGGCTGACGGACTTGAACGCCATGGCCGGCGTCGAACAAACCCTGACGGCCAGCTCCACGGGCACGCGCTTCTATGTGCAGCAGGAAAGCGACGTGCTGGGCACGGCCGCCGTCGGCTTCATCCAGTTCCTGGAAAGCGCCAAGGTGCTGTCGCCGCTGCAGCGCGAAATCGTCATCGAACGGGCGCTGGCGCTCGACGAGGCACCCGTTTCGCTGGGCAAGCTGAAAGTCATCGTGCTGATGCTGCTGTGGAGCCAGGGCAAGGAACCGGACGCCCTGATGTTCGACGATCTGTTTGTCGACGACGAAGACCTCCCGCCGCGCTTATTGCACTAATATATAGACGTCGCTGGCGGCCGCTGTCGCTGCCTGCCTGACCCTGGCGCCGCTGCCGCGCCATCCCCATTACCATGTGCTGCACCAGCACGCCCGCCAGCCTGTTGTGTTTGCGCTTGCGCATTCTTGCTTGCAGATAACTTGCCGAATTCTTCAATAGGCGCTTATCATTGGCCGCTTGACAAGACCACAAGTCACAAGGCCTTGCGCAGACAAAAGCGTCGGCGCCTGGCAATGCACTGTATGATGCGCATGCTGAAACTATCCTAGAGCATTTTTCGAGACTAAAAAATATGACAAAAACCCTCATCATCGCCGAGAAGCCTTCTGTCGCGAACGATATCGCGAAGACGCTTGGCGGCTTTACCAAGCACGATGAGTACTTTGAATCGGATGAATACGTCCTGTCGTCGGCGGTCGGCCACTTGCTGGAGATCGCCGTGCCGGAAGAATTCGACGTGAAGCGCGGAAAATGGAGTTTCGCGCACTTGCCGATGATTCCACCGTATTTCGCGCTGAACCCGATCGCCAAGACGGAAGCGCGCCTCAAAGTATTAAACAAGCTGATCAAACGCAAAGACGTCACCACCCTCATCAACGCATGCGATGCGGGGCGCGAAGGCGAGCTGATTTTCCGCCTGATCGCGCAAAACGCGAAAGCCAAGCAACCGGTCAAGCGCCTGTGGCTGCAGTCGATGACGCCGGGCGCCATCCGCGACGGTTTCTCGCACCTGCGCAGCGACGAAGAAATGCTGCCGCTGGCCGATGCGGCCCGCTGCCGTTCGGAAGCCGATTGGTTGATCGGTATCAATGGCACGCGCGCCATGACGGCGTTTAATTCGAAGGAAGGCGGTTTTTATCTGACCACCGTGGGCCGCGTGCAAACGCCGACCCTGTCCATCGTGGTCGAACGCGAAGACAAGATCAAGAAATTCGTGCCGCGCGACTTCTGGGAAGTGCGCGCCGAATTCGTTTGCGCGGCCGGTATCTATGAAGGCCGCTGGCTCGACACGAAGTTCAAGAAGGACGAGAACGACCCCGAGAAGCGCGCCGAGCGCCTGTGGAGCAAGACGGCTGCCGATTCGATCGCCACCGCCTGCCGCGGCCGCCAAGGCAATGTCACGGAAGAGTCGAAACCGACCACCTCGATGGCGCCGGGCCTGTTCGACCTGACCAGCCTGCAGCGCGAAGCGAACTCGCGTTTCGGCTTCTCGGCCAAGAACACCCTGGGCCTGGCCCAGGCGCTGTATGAAAAGCACAAGGTGCTGACGTATCCGCGTACCGATTCGCGCCACCTGCCGGAAGACTACATGCCGACCGTGCTGCAGGCGCTGGAAACGGTCAAGGACAACAGCAACTACCACCAGTTCGCCAAGCAGATCATCGACAAGGGCTGGGTCAAGCCGAACAAGCGCATTTTCGACAACACCAAGATCTCGGATCACTTCGCGATCATCCCGACGACGATCGCGCCGAAAAACCTGTCCGAGCCGGAACAGAAGCTGTATGACCTCGTCACGCGCCGCTTCATGGCCGTGTTCTTCCCGCCTGCGGAATTCCAGGTCACTACGCGCTACACGGAAGTGTCCGGCCATCAGTTCAAGACTGAAGGCAAGGTCATGACCAATCCGGGCTGGCTGGCCATCTACGGCAAGGAAGCGTCGACGGACGCCGACAAGGAAAGCAATGGCAACGGCAACCTGGTGCCCGTCGCCAAGGGCGAAAAAGTGCAGACGGAAAGCGTCAACGCCAACGGCCTGGTGACGAAGCCGCCTGCGCGCTTCACGGAGGCGACCTTGCTGTCGGCCATGGAAGGCGCCGGCAAGCTGATCGACGATGACGAGTTGCGCGATGCGATGGCCGGCAAGGGTCTCGGCACCCCGGCGACGCGCGCGGCCACCATTGAGGGCTTGCTGACGGAACGCTACCTGATCCGCGAAGGCCGCGAACTGATTCCGACGGCCAAGGCATCGCAGCTGATGACTTTGCTCAAAGGCCTGGGCGTCAATGAATTGACGGCGCCGGAGCTGACGGGCGAATGGGAATACAAGCTGTCGCAGATGGAAAAGGGCAAGATTTCGCGCGAAGAATTCATGCGCGAAATCGCGCAGATGACGCAGATCATCGTCAAGCGCGCCAAGGAATACGATAATGACACCATTCCGGGCGACTATGCGACCCTGGAAACGCCATGCCCCAACTGCAGCGGCGTGGTGAAGGAAAACTACCGTCGTTTCGCCTGCACCAAGTGCGAATTCTCGATGAGCAAGACACCGGGTTCGCGCCAGTTCGAAATTGCCGAAGTGGAGCAATTGCTGAAGGACCGCACCATCGGCCCGCTGCAAGGCTTCCGCTCGAAGATGGGCCGTCCGTTCGCGGCCATCCTGCGCATCGTGCGCGATGAAGAGATCAAGAATTTCAAGCTGGAATTCGATTTCGGCCAGAACGACGAGAGCGAAGACGGCGAAGGCGTCGATTTCACGGGCCAGACGCCCGTGGGACCGTGCCCCAAGTGCAACGCCGGCGTGTACGAAATGGGCCTGGCCTATGTGTGCGAACACAGCGTGGCCAAGCCGAAGACGTGCGACTTCCGCAGCGGCCGTATCATCTTGCAGCAGGAAATCTTGCCGGAACAAATGGCAAAACTGCTCAACGACGGCAAGACGGACTTGCTGCCGGGCTTTGTTTCGCAGCGTACCCGCCGCCCGTTCAAGGCATTCCTCGTGCGCGGCAAGGATGGCAAGGTGAGCTTCGAGTTTGAAGAGCGCAAGGCCAAGCCGGGCGCCAAGACGAAGGCGGCAGCGGCCGAGGCCGAAGGCGAAGAAGGCGCGGCGCCAGCAAAGAAAACGGCCGTCAAGAAAGCGGCAGCCGTCAAAAAAGCGCCGGCCAAGAAAGCTGCGGCCGTGAAAAAGCCGGCCGCCAAGAAGGCGCCGGCGAAGAAGGCGGCAGCGGCGGAGTAATCCGGCGCCAGCCAGACAGACAAAAGCCAGGGATCGCTCCCTGGCTTTTTTTACGTCCCGGGGCGCTTAGTCCAGGTAGTCCGAATACTCGCGCTGCGCGTAGTTCTGCAAGTTGGCCCACGGCTGCGCCTTGCTGACGGTGGGCTGCAGCTTGACGTCGACCCGGCGATAGAAGGTATTCGCGCGGTCGCCGCTTTCGATGATCAGCGGAATCTGTTTTTGCTCATCCCACAGGATGCGCTGGAACACACCATTCTTTTCCACTTCGCGCCAGCGCGCGCCCGTCACGTTCGACGCCTGTTTCGACAGCGGCATGGCGGCCACCAGTTTCGGGTCCAGCAGATAAAAACTGTTTTCCCAGGAACCGTCGAAATTGACGTTTTCGTACTCGGCCTTGGGGATGGCGACGACGATCTTGTCATGCGCATCGATGTATTCCACGCGCACGGTGTTCTTTTCCAGCATCACGTGGCGCGGTATCAGCACGGGATTGAAGTGCTTGTGCTCATGCTGCGTGGCCGCGGTCGACGTTTTCAATGCCACTTTCTTGTTTTCACCGTGGCTGTGGCCCGCATGCGCATCGGCCGACGGCGCCAGCACGCGCTCGACCCACACGTGGCCGGGGCGGCGCAGCATCTTTTCTTCGTAGCGGCTTTCGCGCGTCACGCCTTCGGGCGTCAGGACGCGGCTGTAATAGGTGATGCCCAGGTCCAGGTCGGCAGGCGTGGCAGGAGCGGCTTGCGCGCTGGCGGCAAAGCCGGCGGCGAGGAGGACGGCGATCAGGGACGATTTCATGGTGTTGCCTTTACGTGCAGAGGGGCGGAGGGCATACGCCATCCGCCCCGGTGGGGTTACCGTGTTGATGTGGATCAGAAGCCGAAGGCCGCCTTCAGCAGGTCAAACACCTTGGTGTTGTCCAGGGTGCCCTTGAAGGCCTTCGCGCCGGCGCCCGTGGCCAGCAGCTTGACGTCGCCGCCGCCGTGGGTTTCGCTGGCCAGGCGCACGCCTGTTTCTTGCAGGTAGTTGTCTTTCAGGGCCGTGGCGCTGTCGACGTTGCTGCGCAGGGCAGGGCGGTTCGGGCCGTTGCCGAACACCAGGGTGGTGTAGGTATTGCCATCGGCATCCTTGCTCGGCTGGTTATCCTTGTAGCCGCGGTTGATGTCGAGGATGTGGTTGCCGCGCTTGCCGTAGCCGTTGAAGGCCAGGGTGTGGTCATGGTCGGCCGTGACGACGATCAGGGTATTTTCCAGCTTCGGATCGGTTTCCTTGATCTTGGCGATGGCCGCCTTGATGGCGTCGTCGAAGGCGATGGTGTCCGTCAGCGCGCGCTTGGCGTTGATGCCGTGCAAGGCGTGGTCGATGCGGCCGCCTTCGACCATCAGGAAGTAGCCGTTCGCGTTTTTCGACAGCAAGTCGATGGCTTTCAGCGTCATTTCCGACAGGCTAGGCTGGGTCGCGCCTTCGCCCAGCGGCGGCGTGGCGGTGCGGTCCAGTTCATATTCCAGGTGGCTGCGGGTGCTGTACAGGCCGATGAATTTCTTGCCGCTCTGCGCCGCGGCCATTTCCGCCTTGTTGGCGGCCACGGTATAGCCCTTGGCGGCAAATTCCGTCAACAGGTTGCGGCCATCGGCGCGGCCATACTTGTTGCTGGCCGACCAAGGCGTAAAGTGGTTGCGGCCGCCACCCATCAGCACGTCGACGCCGTCGCCCAGGGCCGCGTTGTAGCCCGCGCCGCCCGGCACCGTTTGTGCAGCGATCGCGTATTGCGCATTGCGGTTGCAGATGTGCGAGAAAGTCGTCGCCGGCGTGGCGTGCGTCAGTTCCGTGGTGGTGATGGCGCCCACGGCCTTGCCCTTGGCTTTCGCCAATTCCAGGATGGTCGGCGCGCTCTTGCCGCCGGCCGGGCAGTTGTCCACGCCCAGGTTGCCGTTGACGTCGCGGCTCGGTTCCTTGGCGATGGTGTCCTGCGCCATCGAGATGACTTCATTGTTCATCTTGACGCCGGTCATGTAGGCGGCCATCGATGGCGCGCTGTCCGTCGTTTGCGCATCGTTCGAGAACGTCTTGATGCGCGCCGTGCGCTCCAGCGTGTCCATCGTCAGGTTGCCGTCTTCCTGGTACTGGTAGATGCGCGCCGCCGTCACGACGGACGGGCCCATGCCGTCGCCGAGGAAGAAGATGACGTTCTTGGCGTCGGCGGCGTAGGCGCTGGCGACGCTGGCGGCCACGAGCGTGGTCAGCAAGGAGAGTTTCAGGGCCGATTTCAGTGCGGCGGGTGTCGATGCAAGTTTCATGTGCTTGTCCAATTCTTGTCTCTTGGGGATTACAGACCGCCGGCGGTCTTGACCAGGCCGAATACTTTGGTGTTTTCGATGGTGCCAAGGAAGGTTTCCGAACCCTTGCCGATGGCGCCCAGGAAGACGTCGGTGCCGCCGTGGGTTTCATTGCCGACCGAGGTGCGGATCACTGCTTCCTGGTGGTAATTATTGGCGCTGGTGACGGTTTCATCGAGGCTGGCCATGGCGGCGCGGCTCGATTGCGTGCGGTTTTCGCCATTGCCGAAGCCGATGATCGAATACGGTGCGCCATCCAGGTCTTTCTCGACCGCGCCGGTCACGTAATTCTTCACCACGCCCAGCACGCCAGGGTTGCCGGCAGCCGTCTTGCCCGTGCGCTTGGCGTAGCCGTTCAGCACCAGCGTGTGGTCATGGTCGGCCGTGACGACGATCAGGGTATTGGCCAGGGTCGGATCGGTCAGCTTGGCTTTTTCGATGGCGGCCTTGATGGCGTTGTCGAACGCGACGGTGTCTTGCAACGCTTTCTTGGCGGTCGTTTCGTGCAGCGCATGGTCGATGCGGCCGCCTTCGACCATCAGGAAATAACCCTTCTTGTTCTTGGCCAGCACGTCCATGGCCTTGGTGGTCATTTCCGCCAGGCTAGGTTCCTTCGCTGCGTCGCGGTCCAGGTCGTAGCTCATGTGGCTGGACGTGAACACGCCGAACAAACGGTCCGTCTTGGCCGCATCGACGGCCTTGAAGTCGGTGGCGTTGTTGGCGACCGTGTAGCTTTTGGCTTTCAATTCGGCGATCAGGTCGCGGCCGTCGGAACGCTTGCCGCCATCCTTGAATTGCTTGAAGAATTGCGCGCCGCCACCGAGGACCACTTCCAGGCCGGTGGTGCCCAGGGCGCTGTTGTAGCCCGTGCCGCCCGGCACCAGGGCCGCGGCGATATCGTTTTCCAGGTCGCGGTGGCAGATGTGCGAGTAGGTCGCGGCCGGCGTGGCGTGTGTCACGCGCGCCGTGCTGACGACGCCGGCGGCGAAGCCCTTGGCCTTGGCCAGTTCCAGCAAGGTGGTGGCGGGCGTGCCGTTGCCGGTGCCGCATTTGTTGACCAGCTTGTTGTTATTCGCATCCGTGCCCGGATCGATGGCGACCGTGTTGGACGACATGGAGATGACTTCATTGTTCATCTTGACGCCGGTCATGTAGGCGGCCATCGATGGCGCGCTGTCCGTCACTTGCGCGTCGTTCGAGTACGTTTTCACGAAGGCCGTTTCCGGCAGGGTGTCCATGGTCAGCGCACCCTCTTCGCCCACGGAATAGATGCGCGCGGCCGTCATGGTGGTCAGGCCCATGCCATCGCCAAGGAAGAAGATGACGTTTTTCGGCGGCGCTTCAGCCACTGTCTCTTCTTTTTTTGCGTCGCTGCCGCAGGCGGCCAGCATCAGGGTGATGGCGACGCTGCAGCCAGCGACGGAAATTTTTCTGCGTGTCATGTGGTTCATCCGGCTAGGTTTGAAAGAGCTAGCAAGATAACAATCCAATGTGACACCCTCATGACGCTGTGACACATTTTGCGACGGCACTACGCCGCCGCAGTGGCGTGACTTTGGCGCGCGCCGTCGTTGGAAAAATACGCCGTAGCGTGTTCGTCATCGGGTGATTGCATCGATATAAGCAACAAACTATTGCGCTTTACCTAGTTTTTCTACCGCTTTGAGCAACGTAAGATGCAGTCATCCCAATCATCTTGTGAAGGCGCATCATGTTCTCCAAATCCATCAGCAGCGTTTTTGTCTCCACCCTGTTTGCCGCCGGCGCCGCCTCGGCCGCCGCCAGCGCACCCCTGACCCTGGAAGTCTTCAATCCGGGCGAAGCGGCTATCTTTCCCGTCGCTTCCGTGCTGGTCGCGGGCAAGCATGACGCCGTGCTGATCGATGCGCAATTTTCGCGCGCCGAAGCGCAAAAACTGGTGGAAAAGATCCGCGCCAGCGGCAAGAAACTGACGACCGTGTACATCAGCCACAGCGATCCCGATTTTTACTTTGGCCTCGACGTGATCAAGGCTGCGTTCCCGCAGGCGAAAATCGTTGCCACGCCAGAAACCGTCGCGGAAATCCGCCGCAAGGCTGACGCCAAGGTCGCCTACTGGGGCCCGATCCTGAAAGACAATGCGCCGCACGGCATCGTCATCCCCGACGCGCTGAAGGGCAAGCGCATCAGCCTGGAAGGCCAGTCGCTGGACATCGCCGGCCCGACGCCAGCGCGCACCTATGTGTGGATTCCATCGATCAAGGCCGTCGTCGGTGGCGTGGTGCTGTTTGGCAACTTGCACGTGTGGACAGCCGATACGCAAAGCCTGCAATCGCGCCAGGACTGGCTCAAGACCCTGGACGGCATCGCCGCCCTGAAACCCGTCACCGTCGTGCCGGGCCACTTCAAGGTCGGTTCGCCCCTGACGCCGGACAGCATCGGTTTTACGCGTGACTACCTGGTGACGTTCGAAGCGGAAACGGCCAAGGCCGCCAATTCGGCCGCCCTGATCGAGGCGATGAAACAGCATTACCCGAGCCTGGGCCTCGATGGCGCCCTGGAGACCAGCGCGAAGGTCGCCAAAGGCGAAATGAAATGGTAAGCGGCAACAAGGAGTCAACCATGCCCACACTGCACTACATTTTCGACCCCCTGTGCGGCTGGTGCTACGGCGCCGCGCCGCTGGTCGAGGCGGCACGCGCCGTGCCCGGACTGGCGCTGGCCTTTCACGCCGGCGGCATGATGACGGGCAGCAATCGCCGCCAGATCACGCCCGCTTGGCGCGGCTATGTGCTGCCGCATGACCGGCGCATCGAGCAATTGTCTGGCCAGCCGTTTGGCGACGCCTATATCAATGGCTTGCTGAACGACACCACGGCCATGATGGATTCCGAACCGCCGATCACGGCCATCCTGGCGGCGGAAATGCTGGCCGGCAAGGGCCTGGACATGCTGCAGCGCGTGCAACGCGCCCATTACGTGGACGGCTTGCGCATCGCCGACCTGCCCGTGCTGGTGGCGCTGGCGCAAGAACTGGGCATGGACGGCGCCGCCTTCCAGGCCGCATATGCGCAACAGGCGGGCGCCGCCACGCAGCGGCATATCGACGCCAGCCGCGCCTTGCTGGCGCAGGTGGGCGGACAGGGCTTTCCTACCTTCGTGCTCGACGATGGCAGCGGCAAGCTGTCCGTGATCGATATCGGCGGCTTCCTGGGCCAGCCGGCGAAACTGCAGGCGCAACTGGGCGGCGTGTGCGATGCACACGGTTGTGCATTGTAAATATCTATCGGTTCGATAAAATCAATTAGCTTTTCCTTTGTTGTTGACCTCGTTACACTAGTTCTATTAGTCAACAACGAAGGAAAAGCAGCCATGAGCCAACAGCCGCCATTCAGTACCGCCTCGGGCATCCCCGTCGCCGATAACCAGAATTCCCTCAGCGCCGGCCCCCGTGGCCCCTTGCTGCTGCAAGACTTCCACCTGATCGAAAAACTCCAGCATTTCAACCGCGAGCGCATTCCCGAGCGCGTGGTGCACGCGAAAGGGTCGGGCGCCTACGGCACCTTTACCGTCACGCACGACATTTCGCGCCATACCAAGGCCAAGCTGTTCAGTGAAGTGGGTAAGCAGACGGCCACCTTCGCGCGCTTTTCCACCGTCGGTGGCGAACGCGGCAGCGCCGACACGGAACGCGACCCGCGCGGCTTCGCCGTGCGCTTCTATACGGAAGAGGGCAATTGGGACTTGGTTGGCAACAACACGCCGATGTTCTTCATCAAGGACCCGATCAAGTTTCCCGACTTTGTCCACACGCAAAAGCGCGATCCGCAAAGCAACTTGAAATCGGCGGAAATGATGTTCGATTTCTGGAGCCATGCGCCGGAAAGCTTGCACCAGGTCACCATGCTGTTCTCGGACCGGGGCACGCCGGACGGCTACCGCCACATGGATGGCTTCGGCAGCCACACGTATAGCCTGATCAATGCCGACGGCCAGCGCGTGTACGTGAAATGGCACTTCAAGACGCGCCAGGGCATCAAGAACCTGCCTGCCGCGGAAGCGGGCCGCCTGGCCGGTGCCGACCCCGACTACGCCCAGCGCGACCTGTTCGGCGCCATCGAGCGCGGCGATTTCCCCCAGTGGGAAGTCAAGCTGCAGGTGGCGACGCAGGAGCAACTCGATGCATGGGAGCAGCGCACGGGCTGGAACCCGTTCGATTTGACGAAAGTGTGGCCGCATGCGGACTTCCCGCTGTTGCCAGTCGGTATTTTCGAGCTGAACCGCAACCCTGATAATTACCACGCGGAAGTCGAGCAAGCGGCCTTTTCGCCGGCCAACGCCGTGCCCGGCATGGGATATTCACCGGACAAGATGCTGCAAGGCCGCTTGTTCGCCTACCACGACGCCCAACTGTACCGGGTCGGCACGAACCACCAGCACTTGCCCGTGAATGCGGCCCGCTGCCCCTTCCACAACCAGCAGCGCGATGGCGGCATGGCGATCAACAATGGCGGCGCGGCGCGCAACTATGCGAACGTGGCGGCGGCCGGCACGCAGCCGCAAGGGCTGGGCCACGGCGAGCCGGCGCTGGACCTGGCCGGCGGCGCGGCGCGCTACGATGGCCGCGGCGTGGAAGATGATTACACGCAAGCCGGCAATCTGTTCCGTTTGATGTCGCTGCAGGCGAAGCAAAACCTGTTCGACAACCTGGCCGGTCCCTTGAGCCAGGTGCGGCCGGAAACCCTGCAGCGTCAGCTGGGCCACTTCGACCGGGCCGATGCCGCGTATGGCGCCGGCGTGCGGGCCGCCTTGCAGGCGCGTGGCGTGGTGCTGTAATTATGTGTTGCAGGCGGAACAAGCTTGTTCCGCCTGTTGTTGATACAGCACAAATTAGAGGGAGATACCAAATATTGCCGTATGGACATATTTGCCGCCCATGCGTAGACTTGTCGGTCTGATGATCGCGCGGCCTTCCTGGCAGCGTCCTGACTAGAAAGTCTTGTAATATGAATATGGCGAAGCTGTCGGTGCATGGGGACGACCCCACGCTCAAATCCATCCTCGAAGTCTTGCCCACGGATCCCGAACGGCAATGGCGCAAGGGCGAGGCGAAGGGCGCGGGCCGCGTGCATCTCGATTCCGGCTTCGAGGTGCTGATCGCGCAGGCATCCAAATCGCAAGTGTTGCCCTCGCGCATACGCAGCTACCTGGCCGAATGCCGCTCGCGCGGCGTCAGCTTCACCATGCCGCGTATCGTTGCCGAGCTGCAACTGGAGCTGAATGGCGACGACACGGTCGACTCTCCGCTGGATCTGACCCTGGCCGACATGCAGCACCTGACGGAAATGGGCATCAGCCTGAGCCTGGTGACGCGTTGCGCCGAGGCTTGAGAAGCGCCTGAGAATAAAAAAATGGCCACCTTTCCAGGGTGGCCATTTTTTGTCATGGTTCGGCGATGTCGACGGTGACCATATTGTCATCGGGCTTGCGGTCGATCAGCTTGTTGTCCGGATCGATGCCCGCCTTGCCGGGACGGCTGCCCACGATGACGGTATAGCTCGCTTCGCGCGCCGTCATGCGCAGGCGTTCGCGCAGCAGCGGATGGCCGTTCGCGTCGTCGACGCCGATCTCGATCCAGTCGTGCAGGGGCGCGTCGTGCTCCTCGCCCTGTTCGCCGGCCGTCAACTTGCTCGCCTGCACTTTCACGGTGACGGCGTACTTGCCGTCGCTGCGTTTCGTGGCCGTGGCCGACAGGGCGCGGTTGTCGAACAGCACGATTTTCTCGAACAGGTCGTCGATCAGGTAAGCTTGCTCGGGCGGCGTGACCTGGCGCAAGCCCTGGATCAGGGCCGTCACGCTGGCATACGGCGGGCCTTTCTGGCCATGCGTCTTCAGCAATTCGCGCAGCACGCCGTTGACCTTGTCTTCGCCGATGATGTCTTGCAGCAAGTACATGGCCAGGCTGCCCTTGTTGTAGTGGATGTAGGGCTGGTTTTCATTCTCGGCCAGCGGCAATTCCTTCTTGCGCTCTTCGCTGCGCCCCATCAGGTATTGATTCAGGTCATAGCGCAGGAAGCGGCGCATCTTGGCCGGCCCCACGGTTTTCTTCATCACCATCAGGGCCGAATATTCGGCCAGGGTTTCGCTGAGCACGGTAGCGCCCCGTGTATTGCCGCCCACCAATTGATGCGCCCACCACTGGTGCGCCACTTCATGCGCCGTCACGTAGAACGGATAATCGATATCCTTGGGATTCTTGTCATCGACCCTGGCGATGAAGCCCAGCCCTTCCGAGTACGGTATCGTGTTCGGGAACGATTGCGCAAACGTGGCGTAGCGGGGGAATTCGACGATGCGCAGGACCTTGTGCTGGTAGGGGCCGAAGTTCTTCGTGTAGTACTCGAGCGCTTCCTTGCTGCCGCGCACGAAGCGATCGAGGTTGTATTCATGGCCAGGGTGGTAATACACGTCGATGGCCACGTCTTGCCAGCGCTCGTGCTTGACGGCGTAGCGGGCCGACTGGAACGCGTAAAAATTCAGGATCGGCTGTTCCATCGTGTAATGGAAGTAATGGCGGCCCTTGGCGATCCAGTCGTTGTCCAGCATGCCCGGCGCGATGGCCGTCTGGCCGTCGACGGTACTGACGGTGGCGTCGAAGTTGATGCGGTCGGCGTCGTTGCTGATGTAATTGTCGGCCAGCCCCCGTGCATCGTCGCGCGGCAAGGCCCGTTCGCGCGCCGGCAAGCCGTGTTTCTTGCGGTCGCGCGGGTCCGTCAATTCCTGCTGCGGCTGGTAGCCGATGTGGGGCAGCACGGCATTCGTGAAGAAGGTGCCGTTGGCCACCACGGGCGTGTCCTGGCCCAGGCCGAAGATGCCGCGCGGCGCAAAGCGGACGTCGAAATCGAGGCCCAGGGTGGCGCCCGGCGCCAGCGGCGCGGCCAGGCGGTAGCTGTAAAAGCCCAGCTTGCCGTCATCGAGGCCGGGATGCACGCGCGCGTCAAAACGCAGGCGCATGGTGGAGCTCGGATCTTGCTGCACAAAAATGTGGCTGATCGGCAGGCTGGTCTTGTTTTGCAGCACATAGCGGCCCGTGACGGCCAAGGTGCGCTGCGCCGGGTAGATGGCCACGTCGAGTTTCACGTCGGTGATTCTCGGCTGCGGCGTGGCGGCAAACTTGCGGTACTGGCGCTCGACTGTGGCGCGGTCCGCATCGCGGGCGAATTCGGACTTGTAATCGTTGGCCACGTGGTAGACGTAGAACAGCACCGCGCCGGCGCCGACGAAGATCAGGGCGCCGCCGGCAAAGCTGGCCAGCACGCCCTGCGTCAGGCCGTGGCGCGCCAGGCGCAGGCGGATGCGCCAGCTGTCCTGCGCGCCGCGGGGCCAGAACAGCAGCGACAGCACCGTCAGCATGACGGCCGCGCCGCTCCAGTACAGCAAGTACCAGCGTTCGCGCAACAGATAGTGGCCGGCGCCGTTCATGGCCGAATACACGAAGTCCGGCGTGTTGCCGTACAGCAGCAGCGGATCGCCCAGGCCCAGCGAGGAAAAGCTGATGCTGGCGATGTGGTACAGGATCATGGCGAAATACGCCAGGTACTTGTGATTGATCAACAGCTGCAAAAAGATGGCCAGCACGGCGATCAGCGCGTAGGACGGCAGGTGCGACAGGAACAGCGATTCCAGGTACAGGCCGGGGTCGAGGCGGTAATAACCCTTGAAGACCTGGATCGACATGCCGCACAGCATGATTACCAGGCTCAGCAAGGCCTGCAGGCCGATCAGCGCAAACAGCTTCGACAGCAGGGGCAGCCAGTTCGGCACGGGCAGGGCGTCGAGCATCAAGTGCGTGCCCGCCTCGCGTTCGCGCCACACCAGTTCGCCCGCATAGAAAGTGGTAATGATCAGCATGAACAGGGCGAACGAGGCGCTGACCATGTCCAGCACCCTTTCCGTCACGGGATACGTATTCGTGCCATAGATGGAGCCCATGTCGAGCGCGCCGCCATACATGGTCAGCACGCCGGCCAGCACGATGACGACAAAATAGATGTTCTTGATGGTTTCGCGCAGATTCAGCCAGCTCATCTTGAGGAGCAGGGCGGCCAGGTTACGCTGCGCGAAGTCCGGTGTTTCCTGCGTGGACAGCGAAGCGTTCGACAGGCGCAGCGGGACGTCGCCCTCGCTGCGGCGCTTGCCGGCGCCCGCGTCCGTCGTGGCGTGGAACTGGAAGCGCCAGTAGCCGAGCAGCAATGCCACCAGGGCGAAGCCGGACCAGATGGCGCGGTTCAGCAAATACACGCCTTCCAGGGTCACCAGGCGCGTGTTGCGCTCCGCGTTCGGCCAGTATTCCGTCAGGCGTATCAGCGCCGTGGTGCCGAAGGGGTCGATCAGGGCGGCCAGGGTCTTGTAGTCGAGATCGCGTGCCAGGGACGGGGCCACCAGGTAGCCGATCAGCATGACCACCGAGCTGATGTAGACGGGCAGCATGCGCCGCGTCAGGGCCGCGATGACGAAGAAGATGGCGCCAAAGATGAACAGGTTTGGCAGTAGGGTAAATACATACGGCATCAGGTAGGCCAGCGCCCGTTGCGGCCCCAGCCGTTCCGGGTCGATGCCGGGCAACCAGGCGCCCAGCCAGGCACCGATGACGATGCTGGAAAACACCACCGCCAGCACCAGCCAGGCGCCGAGGAAGCGGCCGAACACATACTGGTATTTCCGGATCGGCGCGCTGAAGAAGAAATGCTGCATGCCGTATTCGAAATCCTGCTGCACCGAACGGCCCATCATGGCGGCCACCACGACGGCGCCGAAACAGCCCAGCAGGCTGCACGTGAATGCCAGCGAGCGGGGCGCGTTGATCAGGAACTTGCCGCCGAAACTGATGCTCGCTTCCTTGAAGACGCCGCCGGCGGCGGCCATCCACAGCATGGCCAGCGCCAGGAACATGGCGAAATACACCCAGGTGGACAGCAGCTTGAGCCGCTGTCGCGCTTCAAAGCGGGCGATGGCAAACATGGCGCGCCCCTCAGTCGCACTGCGGGGCGACGCGGTGGCGCCCGGCAATGGTGGCGAAATACAGGTCTTCCAGGTCGCCGATGGCTTCCTCGAAGCCGTCGCCCGGGTCGTCGTCGCTGTAGACGTGGATCAAGGTACGGCCCGACAGCAAGCGCGTGGAAATGACGGCGTGGCGCTGCTGGAAGCTGGCCAGCTCTTTCTTCTCGACGAAGCGCGCCCAGATCTTGCAGCTGACTTCGTCGATCAGTTCCTGGGTCTTGCCGCACAGCAGCAAATGGCCCTTGTTGATGATGGCCATGTTGGCGCACAGGTCGGCCACGTCGGACACGATGTGGGTCGACAGGATCACCGTCTTGTCTTCGCCGATGTCGGACAGCAAGTTATGGAAGCGGACTCTTTCCTGCGGGTCGAGGCCGGCCGTCGGTTCGTCGACGATGATCAGTTTCGGGTCGCCCAGCAGGGCTTGCGCGATGCCGAAGCGCTGGCGCATGCCGCCGGAAAAGCTGCCCAGGCGCTGGTGGCGCACGTCGAACAGGTTGGTTTGCTGCAACAGGCCATCGACGACCTCGCGCCGGCGCGCCCGCTGCGACAGGCCTTTCAAGGTGGCGAAGTGGTCGAGCAGCTCATAGGCCGTCACTTTCGGGTACAGGCCGAAGTCCTGCGGCAGGTAGCCGAGCATGCGGCGGATCTCGTCCTTGTCGTCGAGCACGTCGTAGTCGCCGAAGAAGACCGAGCCGGAATCGCATTCCTGCAAGGTGGCCAGGGTGCGCATCAGGGTCGACTTGCCGGCGCCATTCGGGCCCAGCAAGCCAAACATCCCGGGCGGTATCGTCAGCGACACGTTATCCAGCGCCACCACGCCATTCGCGTAGGTCTTCGACAATTTGCGAATCTGCAATTCCATACAACTCCTAACTCATGCGTTGCAGCCCGATGGTGCAGGGCTTCTGTATGCTGGCATTGTATTGAATTTAAGACGTACTGGGCAGTTGCATGCGATACACGGCATTTTCGCGTGACCAGAGTGCAATTGGGCGGGGTGGACGGCGCGCCCGTATGGGGCTTCCGTGGGGGCCTGTTTCGCCCCGCTGGCGCGCCGCGTGACTATCAATTACGGAATAGCACCGATTCGCGGTTAAACCACCAGCGGCACAGCATCAGCAGGGCGCCCGCGATCACCGTGGTCGAGGCGAGGATCACGCCGAACATGCGGTAATCCATGGTGCCCTTGACCAATTCCTTCATGGCCAGCGACACGTTGGTCAGCGGCACCATGGCCCACATCCAGTTCAGCTCGACGCCGGGCAGCATGGCCGCTACCGTGGGCAGGATGACGAACAGCATCAATGGCGTGATCATGCCGGCCGCTTCCTTGTAGCTTTTCGCGTAGATCGAGATCGACAGCAGCAGCGAGGCGAAGATGGCTGCCGTGGGCACCAGCATCAGGGTCACCATGGCCAGGTCGGGCAAGCCGATGCTGCGCACCATGACGGCCATGTTGCCTTCCAGCGAACTGCCGAAGATGGCCAGCAGGGCGCCCATGCTGCCCACCATCAGCACGGCCGACGTCATGCCCACCGTAAACAGCACGAGGAACTTGGCCAGCACGATGGCGCTGCGCGGCACGGGCGCCAGCAGCAGGGTTTCCAGCGTGCCACGCTCCTTTTCGCCGGCGCCCAGGTCGATGGCCGGATACATGGCCGCCGTCAGGCACACCATCAGCAGCAGATAGGGCAGCATGCCGCCGACGATGGCGCCCATCTGCTCGCGCTCGTTGGCCGTCGACTGTTTGTCGAGCACGATGGGGTGCAGGGCAAAGGCCAGCTGGGCCGGGCTCAGGTTCAGGGCCGACAGCGCGCTTTCGCGCAGGCTGGCGTTGTACGCCTCGACGATCTCGCGCACCCGCTGCTGGGTCACGTCGACCGTGCTGGCGCTGTTGTAGTGCAGCACTACCTTCGTTTGCTGTTGTTGCTGCAGCGATGCTTCAAAATGCGGCGGAATGACGACGGCGAACTTGATGGTGTCGTCGCCGATGGCGCGGCGGATGTCGCCCTCGCTGGCCAGCGGCACTTCGCGCAGGTTGTGCTGCTGGGCAAAACGCCCGCTCAAGCCGGGCGAATGGTCCTTGCCGAACAGGGCGTAGCGCATTTCCGCCGTTTTCGCGTTCTTGAACATATTGCTTGAAACATAAGCGAAGCCGCCAAAGATCAGCGGCATGGCAAAGATGGGGATCAGGATGGTGAAGATCAGCGTCTTGCGGTCGCGCGTGAGTTCCAGCAACTCTTTCACATAAATGGTCCACATGGCTCAGGCTCCCTGGTTGATGACGCTGACAAAGGCGTCGTACAGATCGGCACTGCCGCCCAGGTGGCGCAGTTCGCTGACCGTACCATTGAAGGCGGTGGTGCCGCGGTTGATGATGCAGACGCGGTCGCACAGCTTTTCCACCTCGTGCAGGTGGTGCGTGGAAAAGATCAGCGGCACGCGCAGCGCCTTGTAGCTGGCGATGAAGTCGAGCAAGATCTTGGCCGACATCACGTCCAGGCCCGTCGTCGGTTCGTCGAGGATCAC
Organism: Janthinobacterium sp. SUN033; assembly: GCF_030397595.1. Classification (NCBI taxonomy): domain Bacteria; kingdom Pseudomonadati; phylum Pseudomonadota; class Betaproteobacteria; order Burkholderiales; family Oxalobacteraceae; genus Janthinobacterium; species Janthinobacterium sp. SUN033. The sequence goes on along the minus strand of NZ_JAPQNV010000007.1, from coordinate 189,173 downwards.
CACCTGCGGTTCGTGCACGACGGTGCGGGCGATCGCGCACTTCTGTTTCATGCCCGTCGACAATTGATCGGCCCGCTTGCCGCCGTATTCTTCCATTTGCAGCAGGGAAAACAGTTCGTCGCAGCGGCGTTTCAGCTTGTCGGCCGGCATGCCATGCAGGCGGCCGAAATATTCCACGTTCTCGCGTGCCGTCAGGCGGCCATACAAGCCTGTCGAGCCGGACAGGAAGCCGATGCTCTGGCGCGCCACCAGCGGCTGGCGCAGCACGTCGACGCCGTTGACGAGGGCGCTGCCCGCGTCCGCCTGCAAGGCCGTCGACAGCAGGCGCAGGGTGGTGGTCTTGCCGGCGCCATTCGGGCCCAGCAGGCCCAGCACTTCGCCGGGGGCGCAGCTGAAACTGACGTCGCGCACGGCGTGAAACCAGCCCTCGTGTTCGCGCGGATCGCTGACGTGCGCGGCCTTGCCCTTGTGGGGCGGCATGCGGAAACGTTTTGCCAGGTGCTTGACCTCAATCATGTGCTTCATCCATTTAACGGTGAAGAACGAGAGTAGCATGCAAAAAATGTAACTTGCAAGGTGGAAATATCGTTTGGTCTATTGAAAAAAACAGCATCTTCATGCAAGCTGGCCCGGTGGGCGCCGGCGGACGGCGCGGGAGAGCGCAATGCAAACGATCGATCAGGCGATGCAGGACAAGGTACTGGCCGTGGCGCGCGCCGGCATGACCAGTGCCGAAGCCATCGGTTTCTTCCGCGTCAGCCTCGGGCTGTACTACCTGGCGGGCCTGATGACGGAGGAAACCCTCGATTTCAAGCAGATCGACGCGAAGTACAACCGTTTTATCTACCACTCGATCGGTGGCGGGCACAGCATCGCCAGCGTGCTGCAATTCATGAGCGGCGAGAAAGTCTTGCGCGTGCTGCAAGCGGAGCGTTTTCGCGCCGCGTTTGCCGAACATTGCCCGGACATCCCCGTCGACAGCATTTCCTTCCTGATTTCACTGAATCTGGGCGTGGCGAAAAGCCTGTCCGGCCTGGACGCCGTCGGCCCCGTGGTGGACTGGATCGAGCGGGAAAAAGCGCGCACAAGTCAATAAAGCCCCGTTCACCCTGTACGCGGCGTGGGTACGGCTGGCCCTGATCGTCCTATAATCCATGTTTTCCCTTACATGAATAGCCACGATGACCGCGAACCGCCACTTTGACCCCCTGGATCGTTTGATTGTTGGCGCCGACAAGGCCCTGCGCGTCATGGCGGGCGTGGCCTCGGCCTCGCGCCCCACGCCGGCCGCGCATGCGCCCGATGCGGAACTGAGCCCGGCCGAACAGCGCCACAGCGCCGGCTTGATGCGCGTCAACCATGTGGGCGAAGTGTGCGCGCAAGCCTTGTACAACTCGCAGGCGCGCTATGCGCACAGCCCGGCCATCCGCGCCCAGTTCGACGAAGCGGGACGCGAAGAGGAAGACCATCTGGCCTGGACGGCGCAGCGCCTGACGGAGCTGGGCTCGCGTCTGAGCCTGCTCAATCCCCTGTGGTATGCGGGTTCGTTTGCGCTGGGCACCATCGCCGCGCGCATGGGCGACGGCCGCAGCCTGGGTTTCGTGGTGGAAACGGAACGCCAGGTGGAAGCGCACCTGGCCAGCCACTTGCAGGAATTGCCGCCGCAGGACGCCAAGTCGCGCGCCATTGTGAAACAGATGGCCATCGACGAAGTGGAACACGGCGCCGCCGCCCAGCGACTGGGCGCCATCGACACCCCGGCGCCCGTGAAGGCGCTGATGGGCATCATGGGGAAAGTGATGACGAAAACCGCGTATTACATTTAAAACAAAGGCGCTCTGAAGAGCGCCTTTTTTATCCATATCTGAGCCGTGAAACGCCTGACAAAACCGTAGCGAGCGGAAGGGAGAGGTGGTCGAGAAGCGCAACCGTGCTGGAGCACGGTGAGCATCGCAGGCCGCCTATACCGACGCGCAGTAGGTTTGGTCAGGCGCTTTCTTCGATGATCTCGAAGGAATGGGTGATTTCCGCCGTCTTGGCCAGCATGATCGACGCCGAGCAATATTTGTCATGCGACAAGGCTACGGCCCGTTCGACTGCCGTGGGTTTCAGGGCCTTGCCGCGCACGGTGAAGTGGAAGTGGATCTTGGTAAACACTTTCGGGTCGGTGTCGGCGCGGTCGGCCTTCAGGGTGACTTCGCAGCCGCTGACGGCTTCGCGCCCGCGTTTCAGGATCAGCACCACGTCATAGGCGGTGCAGCCGCCCGTGCCCAGCAAGACCATTTCCATGGGGCGTGGCGCCAGGTTGTGGCCGCCGCCATCGGGCGCGCCATCCATGGTTACCAGGTGGCCGGAACCCGTTTCTGCCCGAAAACTCATGCCCGACGGGCCATTCCAGCTGACTTTGCATTCCATCGTACTCTCCGAAAATTGTAAGCGTTTTGTATTGTAATAGAGGAATGCCCATCCATGTGCCGCCCGCCGGGCCGCAGCCGGCCTCGATTGCAGCTTGACGCGGCAAGGTAAAGCCGCTTATACTTGTCGGCTTTCCGTTCGCTCAGGAAAAGTAAATAAGGCAGAGTCCGCATAGCAGCATCGGCGGAACCACCATTTGAGCGTGTAATCTATTAGGAAGTCAACATGAAAACATTTTCCGCTAAAGGACATGAAGTCCAGCGCGATTGGTTCGTGGTTGACGCGACGGACAAAGTCCTCGGACGTGTTGCCAGCGAAGTGGCACTCCGACTGCGCGGCAAACACAAACCAGAATTTACTCCTCACGTCGATACCGGCGACTTCATCGTCGTCATCAACGCAGGCAAACTGCGTGTGACCGGTACCAAAGCTACTGAGAAAATTTACTACCGTCACTCTGGCTATCCAGGCGGCATCTACGAAACCAACTTCCAGAAAATGCAACAGCGTTTTCCAGGTCGCGCGCTTGAGAAAGCGGTCAAAGGCATGCTGCCTAAAGGCCCACTCGGCTACGCAATGATCAAGAAGCTGAAAGTGTACGCGGAAGGTTCCCATCCGCACGCTGCTCAGCAACCTAAAGCACTTGTTCTCTAAGGAACTGACATGATCGGTAATTACAATTATGGAACCGGCCGTCGCAAAAGTGCAGTGGCTCGGGTTTTTATCAAAGTTGGCACAGGCTTGATCGTTGTTAACGGCAAACCAGCAAACGAATACTTTTCGCGCGAAACGGGTCTGATGGTCATCCGTCAACCACTGGAACTGACCGGCAATGTCGAGCGTTTCGACATCAAAGTCAACGTCCATGGCGGCGGTGAGTCGGGCCAGGCTGGTGCAGTTCGTCACGGCATCACCCGCGCTCTGATCGACTACGATGCAGCGTTGAAACCGGAACTGGCGAAAGCCGGCTTCGTGACCCGCGATGCACGTGAAGTCGAGCGTAAAAAAGTTGGTCTGCGCAAAGCACGTCGCGCAAAGCAATTCTCGAAGCGTTAATTTCTACGCTACAGCACCTTCCGGGGTGCTGGTCGAAAAGCCGCTGGACTTCGGTCCCGCGGCTTTTTTGCATTTCAGCGTGACTCGGCGTTGCGCTGTAAAATACGCGGAAATCCCGCGGGGGACTGTCTCCCCTCCATCTCTATGCAATATATACACAAGGAAAGAACATGATCAAAGTTGGCATCGTCGGCGGCACTGGATACACGGGCGTGGAATTGCTGCGCTTGCTCGCTACCCATCCAGATGTCGAGTTGACGGCGATTACTTCGCGCAAGGAAGATGGCTTGCCCGTTGCTGACATGTATCCTTCCCTGCGTGGTCACGTGAAACTGGCGTTTTCCTCGCCCGACAAAGCCAATCTGGAGCAGTGCGACGTGGTCTTCTTTGCCACCCCGCACGGTGTTGCGATGGCGCAAGCTCCAGCCCTGCTGGCCGCCGGCGTGAAAGTCATCGACCTGGCCGCCGACTTCCGCCTGAAAGACCAGGCCAAGTTCGAGCAATGGTACAAGATTCCCCACACGGCGCCGGAGCTGATCGAGCAGGCCGTGTACGGCTTGCCGGAACTGAACCGCGAAGACATCAAGCAAGCGAAGCTGATCGCCAACCCCGGTTGCTACCCGACCACCATGCAGCTGGGCTTTTACCCGCTGCTCAAGGCGGGCCTGGTCAACGCGGGCGGCTTGATCGCTGACTGCAAGTCGGGCGTGTCCGGCGCCGGCCGCAAGGCGGAAATCGGCATCCTGTTCTCGGAGGCAAGCGACAGCTTCAAGGCCTACGGCGTGGCCGGCCACCGCCACTTGCCGGAAACGACGGCGCAATTGCAGCGTTTCACGGACGAGAAAGTGGCGCTGACCTTCACGCCGCACCTGGTGCCGATGATCCGCGGCATGCATTCGACCCTGTACGCGCAGCTGAACAAGGATGTCAGCAATGAAGAATTGCAATCCTTGTTCGAAGAGCAATACAAGGATGAGCCTTTCGTCGACGTGATGCCGTTCGGCTCGCACCCGGAAACCCGCTCCACGCGCGGCTCGAACATGCTGCGCCTGGCCTTGCACCGTCCCGAAGGCGGCAATACCGTCGTCGTGCTGGTGGTGCAGGACAACCTGGTCAAGGGTGCAGCGGGCCAGGCCGTGCAATGCATGAACTTGATGTTTGGCCTGAAAGAAACGGCTGGTTTGCAACATATCGCCGTGATGCCTTAAATATAGGCACAGGCGTTTGCGCAGGTCCGGCGCCTTTTTGCCGGACCTGTGATAAATTGGACTGCCACGTACCCCGACAGGATGACGTTCATGTTCGAGCGCAACGCGAAAAACCCCATCGATACCCTGATCGGCGCTTCCACGCGGATCGAGGGCGACTTGCTGTTTTGCGGCGGTCTGCGCATCGACGGCCATGTGCGCGGCAACGTCACGGGCGAGCCGGGCGACCCCACCTATGTGGTGCTGGGCGAGGCGGGCCGCATCGATGGCGAGGTGCGCTGCTCGAGCCTGGTCGTCAGCGGCGAGATCAACGGCCCCGTGTATGTGTCCGAAATGCTTGAAATCCAGCCAAAAGCCCGCATTGTAGGGGAGGTCTATTACAAGGTGCTGGAAATGCACAGCGGCGCGCAAGTCCAGGGCAAGCTCAGCCGTCACGACAGCGCCGACCCCGTGCTGCACCTGGCCGTGTCGGAAATGTGAGCAGGAACAACACCCGCCAGCCGCGCCAGCGGCGGCCGCAGCGTGACTTGCGCCAACAGTCTATAATGAGGCTATGTTTTCTGAGGAGTCTGAAATGAATGCAGTCGCTGAAATGCAAGATGTGATCCCTTCGCCTATCATCTTTACCGATAGCGCCGCCGAAAAAGTCGCGCAGCTGATCGAGGAAGAAGGCAATCCCGACCTGAAATTGCGCGTGTTCGTGCAGGGTGGCGGCTGTTCCGGCTTCCAGTACGGCTTCACCTTCGACGAAATCGTCAACGAAGATGACACCACCATGGTCAAGAACGGCGTGCAGCTGTTGATCGATTCCATGAGCTACCAGTACCTGGTCGGCGCGGAAATCGACTACAAGGATGACCTGGAAGGCGCGCAGTTCGTGATTAAAAACCCTACCGCGACGTCCACCTGCGGTTGCGGTTCGTCTTTCTCGGTATAAGCACACCCGAGAAAACGCCCATGGCGGCGTTGCATTGCCTCGCCGTACTATCCGTACTGTCTTCGGCAATGCGCCTTGCCCTGAACGTTTTTCAGGCGCGCTGGTTTACAGGCGCAGCGTAAAAATAGCGGATCGATGATCCGCTATTTGTGTTTCTGGAATACTTGTTCCTGATCAACGCGGTATCAGCGCGGGTATAGCGCGCCCAGTACCCGCAAGCCCTGCGCGCCCGTCACGGCCGGCAAGTTGCCCGGCTTGCGCTGCGTAAAGCGCCAGGCCAGCCACGCAAAGGCCAGCGCCTCGACCTGGCTGGGCGCCACGCCCAACGCTTGCGTGGACTCCACCGCCATGCCCGGCAATTCAGCGGCCAGCGCCGCCATCAGGCTGGCGTTCTGCGCTCCCCCGCCGCACACATACACGGTTTCCGCCTGCGCCCCGTCGCGCAGGATGGCGTGCGCCAGGCTGGCAGCCGTCAGCTGGGTCAGCGTCGCCTGCACGTCGGCAGGCTGGGCGCCCGGATGCCTGGCCAGCTTGGTGCTCAGCCAGTCGGCATGGAACAGGTCGCGCCCCGTGCTTTTCGGCGCCGGCAAGTCAAAATAGGCGTCATTGAGCAACTCCGCCAGCAGGGCGGGGATGACTTGGCCCGTGGCGGCCCAGGCGCCGTTGGCGTCGTAGGGCTGGCCCAGGTGCCGCAAGACCCAGCCATCCATCAGCGCATTGCCGGGACCCGTGTCGTAGCCCGTCACCGTGCCGTCCGCATGCAGCGCGCTGATATTGCTGATGCCGCCGATATTGGCCAGCACGCGCGTGTGGCCCGGCAGATTGAAGATGGCCTGGTGAAAGGCCGGCACCAGCGGCGCGCCCTGGCCGCCGGCCGCCACGTCGCGGCTGCGCAAGTCCGCGATGACGTCGATGCCCGTCAATTCGGCCAGCAGGGCCGGATTGTTCAATTGGCGCGTAAAACCCAGCTCGGGGCGGTGGCGGATGGTCTGGCCATGCGCGCCGATGGCGGCGATGGCGTCCGCGACGATGCCCGCGTTGCTTAAAAGCATGGCGACGCACTCGGCGTAATGGCGCACGAGTTGATTGGCCGCCAGCGCTTCGCGTTCGATTTCATTCTGGCCGGCACTTTGCAAGGCCATCAGGTCGGCGCGCAGGCTGGCGGGAAAGGGAATGTACGCGTCGCCCAGGCTGCGCGTGCCGCCATCGTCGGAAAAGTCGACCAGCGCGCCGTCAACGCCGTCCAGGCTGGTGCCCGACATCAAACCGATATACAGCATGGGGTTTTCCTTGAATGCGTCAGTAAAGAAGTGCATTGTGCCGCATTTGTGCCGTACGCAAAAGCGCGCAGGAAAAACAAAAGCGCGCGGGAAAAAACAAAGGCACCGGCCATCTGCATGGGCGGTGCCTTTATTGTTGCCCGAAGGCCGTGTTGCTTAGCGCGACGCCAGTGCCGTGTCGTTCGGACGCAGCAGGGTGAAGCGGTGCATCATGTCGGCCGACACCATGCGGAAGCGGCTCAGCTCGGCGGCCGTCAATGGCGCCTGGGCTTGTACGTTCAGTTTGCTTGGGTCTTGCGCCACGCCGCCGACGCGGAATTCATAGTGCAAATGGGCGCCCGTCGACCAGCCGGTGGTGCCGACGTAGCCGATCACATCGCCCTGGCTCACTTTTTGACCTTTTTTCAGGCCCGAAGCGAAGCGGCTCATGTGAGCGTAGGCGGTGGTGTAGTTGGCCCAGTGTTTCAGGACGACAACATTGCCATAGCCATTTTGCATGCCGACGGAATCGACCACGCCGTCGCCCGAGGCGCGGATAGGGGTGCCCGTTGCTGCGGCGAAATCGATGCCCTTGTGCGCTTTCCAGTTGCCGGAAATCGGGTGCACGCGCATGGAGAAGCCGGACGAGATGCGGGAGAATTCGAGGGGGGATTTCAGGAAGGCTTTTTTGAGGGACTTGCCGTCGAAACTGTAGTAACCGCCGCCTTGCTTGCTGGCTGGGTCTTCGAACCAAACGGACTGGTAAGTCGTGCCGCGGTTGGTGAATTCACCGGCCAGGATGCGGCCCGCTCGGACAAATTCGCCATCTTGCCAGAATGTTTCGTAGACAACATTGAACGAGTCGCCGCGTTTCAGGTCGGAGCGGAAGTCGATATTGGTGGAGAACATTTCCACGATTTGCGCGGAAATCGAGTCTGGCAGGCGGGTGCCGTCCAGGCTGGAGTCGGTGGCGGCGAACAGGGTGGAAGTAATCTTGCGCGCGTGCATTTCAACGCGGCGTTCCAGCTGGGCTGCCACTTCCGTGGCCACGAACTTGTCGCCCTTGCGGGTGATCAGGATGTTCTTGACCGATTTGTCGGTGCCGTCGACGAGGGTGGCGCGCATCCAGTTGAGGTCGCCGTTTTCGGTCGTTTGCGCTTGCACGCGCTTGCCCGATTTCAGCAACATCACGCCGCGCGCGATCTTGTCGGTTTTAATGAAATTGGCGGCCGCCGGATCATCCACGCCGAGACGGGTCAGCAGGGTGGCGAGGGTATCGCCGGCGCGGACTTTTTCTTCGTGGGTGAAATTCTGGTCTACCTGTTCCATCGCGGAAATTTGCGAGGCGAGATCAGGCATTTCCAGGTTCTGGGCGATGGACGTTACCGGCAAGTCCGATGCGTCGGGCGCCATGGGCGACACAGCGACCGCGCCGAAGGCGGCCACGGCGAGCAGCACTGCGGAGGCACCGATAATGCGTGCCTTGCGTGTCGTCGTCAGCTGTGTGTACAAGCGTGAGCCTGTGATTTTATGTATAGGGTTCATGCAATCAGTTAAAATTTGCCCTTGAACGATTCGTGAACTAGTGCTCTTTGTTATTGTTATTTTGGTTCGTTTTCATACGGCAAGATTGATGGGATCGAGCATTATAGCAAACTCCGCAAACCTACTACCATTTTGAGATCTACAGTCAAATTTTATGGAAATCAACACCACCGCATCGCCTACAAAGGCTAACGCCGCTCAGACCGCGCTTCCGCTGTCGGACAGAGTACAAGAAGCCCTCGCGATTACCAAGCGTGGCGTCGACGAACTCTTGATCGAAAGCGAATTTGCGCAAAAATTAGCGCGCTCCGAGAAAACCGGTGTTCCACTGCGCATCAAACTGGGCCTGGACCCGACCGCACCCGACTTGCATCTGGGCCATACTGTCGTGCTGAACAAGATGCGCCAGTTGCAAAACCTCGGCCATCAAGTCATTTTCCTCATTGGCGACTTCACGTCCATGATCGGCGACCCTTCGGGCCGCAACGTCACGCGCCCGCCTTTGACCAAGGAACAGATCGAGATTAACGCGATGACGTATTTCGCGCAAGCATCTTTAGTGTTGGACGCCAGCAAGACCGAAATCCGCTATAACTCCGAATGGTGCGATCCGCTGGGCGCGCGCGGCATCATCCAGCTCGCTTCCCACTACACGGTGGCGCGCATGATCGAGCGCGACGACTTCACCAAGCGCTTCCAGGGCGGCATTCCAATTTCCGTACATGAATTCCTGTACCCGCTGATGCAGGGCTATGACTCGGTGGCCCTGAAGTCGGACCTGGAACTGGGCGGCACGGACCAGAAGTTCAACCTGCTGGTGGGCCGCGAACTGCAAAAGCAGTACGGACAGGAGCAGCAGTGTATTTTGACCATGCCTCTGCTGGAAGGTTTGGATGGCGTGGAAAAAATGTCCAAGTCGAAGAATAACTACATCGGCATCACGGAACCGGGCAACACCATGTTCGCCAAGCTGATGAGCATTTCCGACGTCATGATGTGGCGCTACTACGAGCTGCTGTCGTGGCGCTCGATCGCCGAACTGGCGCAACTGAAGCGCGAAGTCGAGGAAGGCCGCAATCCGCGCGATGCCAAGGTTGCGCTGGCGCAAGAGATCGTCGCCCGTTTCCACTCGCAGCAGGCGGCCGAAGATGCGCTGGCCGACTTCGTCAACCGCTCGAAGGGCGGCATTCCTGACGATATCCCGGAAGTGACCTTGGCCGGCGCCCCGCTGGGCATCCCGCAACTGCTGAAACAGGCGGGGCTGTGCCCATCGACGTCGGAAGCCATGCGCAAGATCGACCAGGGCGGCGTGCGCATCGACGGCACCGTGATCAGCGACAAGGGCTTGCAAGTGGAAGCCGGTCAGTTCGTGCTGCAAGTTGGCAAGCGCAGTTTTGCGCGCGTCACCTTGACGGCATGATCGCGCTGCTGCAGCGCGTCACGCAGGCGAAAGTCGACGTCGGCGGCGCCACCGTCGGCGCCATCGACGCCGGCCTGATGGTGCTCGTGTGTGCCGAGCGGGGCGATACGGAAAAGGAAGCGGACGCCTTGCTGACCAAGCTGCTCGGCTACCGCGTGTTTGCCGATGACGCCGGCAAGATGAACCGCAGCGTGACGGACGTCGCTGGCGGCTTGCTGCTGGTGCCGCAGTTCACGCTGGCGGCCGACACCAAGTCTGGCACGCGACCGTCGTTCACGCCGGCCGCTGCGCCGCAGGACGGCTTGCGTCTGTTTTCGCATTTCGTGGACCAGGCGCGCAGCCGCCATGCGACCGTGCAAACGGGGCAGTTCGGCGCCGACATGCAAGTGTCGCTGACGAATGACGGCCCTGTCACGTTCTGGCTGCAAGTGAACGCGAAGTAAACCTACTGCGCGTCGCCATTTGCGGCCTGCGATGCTCACTGTGCTTCAGCACAGTTGCGCTTCTCGGCCACAACTGGTTGCCGCTCGCTACGGTTTATTATTGAAATAATAATTATAAAGAGGAGCAAACGATGAAATTGTGGAGCGAGACGTTTCGTGATGGCGGCCTGATGCCGGCCGAGTATGCCTTTGCCGAGATCGATCCGGCCAGCCGCGTGCGCCTCGCCGGCAACCGCAATCCCCATCTGGCCTGGGACGAGGTGCCGAACGGCACCGAGTCGCTGGCCCTGTTCTGCATCGATCCCGATGCGCCGCAAGACGCCAGCCTGGTCAATGTTGAAGGCCAGGTCCTGCCGCTGACGGCGCCGCGCGGCGACTTTTATCACTGGAGCTTGCTCGACTTGCCGCCTGCCATGCGGGTTATTGCCGCCGGAGAATTTTCCAGCGGCATCACGCCGCGCGGCAAGGCTGCCGGGACTGCTACTGGGCTGCGCCAGGGCTTGAACGACTACACGGGCTGGTTTGCCGCCGACCCGGACATGGCCGGCGACTATTACGGCTACGATGGCCCATGCCCGCCGTGGAATGACGAGCGCATCCACCACTACATTTTCCGCCTGTATGCGCTCGACGTGCCGCAACTGGCCTTGCCCGAGCGTTTTACGGGGCAGCAGGCGCATGCCGCCCTGTACGGCCACATCCTCGACGAAGCCCAGCTCGTCGTCGCCTATTCGCTTCACCCCGAGTTGGCACTTACCCTGAAGAAATAAAGCATGAGCACCACGATTTTACTGATACGCCATGGCGAAACGGCCTGGAATGCGGGCCGCCGCCTGCAGGGCCATATCGACATCGCCCTGAACGAGGCGGGCCTGGCGCAAGCGGGGGCGCTGGGGCAGGCGCTGGCGGACGAACCGCTGGCCGCCATCATCGCCAGCGACTTGCAACGCGCGCAGCAGACGGCGCAAGCCGTTGCCGACGTGAAAGATTTACCCGTGCAAACGGATTCCTTGCTGCGCGAGCGCTGCTACGGCGCCTTCGAAGGCTTGCTGTATGCGGACATCGCCGCGCGCTATCCGCACGAGTATGCACAGTGGCAATCGCGCCAGATCGACGCCGTGATGCCGTCGGGCGAGCGCCAGGCCGAAAGCTTCCGCCAGTTCTATGCGCGCGCAAATGGCGCCATCGCCCGCTGGGCCCGGCAATATGACGGCCAGACGATCGCCATCGTGGCCCACGGCGGCGTGCTCGAGTGCGCTTACCGCGAGGCGGTCGGCATGACGCTCGACAGTCCGCGCGACTTCCAGGTCAAAAATGCCAGCGTCAACCGTTTTTCTTACGCCGACGGCAAGCTGCATTTGGTGCACTGGGGAAATATCGAACACTTGAGCGCGCCCGCGATGGACGAGCTGGGCTAAGCGGTCCCTCCTCACTCTGACGCACTGAACAAAAAAATAGTGCTTATTAATTAGGCAGGGAATCGGTTAAAATAGCAGGTTCCTCCGTCCATTCCAGGTTCTTCAGTGCAAATCGGCCCTCACATTCTGCGCAACAACGTTTTCGTCGCTCCCATGGCGGGCGTGACGGATCGGCCTTTCCGCCAGTTGTGCAAGCAGTTGGGCGCCGGTTACGCCGTGTCGGAGATGGCGGCGTCGAATCCGCGCCTGTGGGCGACGGAAAAAAGCTCGCGCCGCACGGACCATGCAGGCGAAATGGAGCCAAAGGCCGTGCAGATCGCCGGCGCCGATCCGCAAGACCTGGCCGACTGCGCCAAGTTCAACGTGGACCGGGGTGCGCAGATAATCGACATCAACATGGGTTGCCCCGTCAAAAAGGTGTGCAACAGCTGGTGCGGTTCGGCCTTGCTGCAAAACGAAAGCCTGGTCGAAAGGATCTTGCACGCCGTCGTCAACGCCGTCGACGTGCCCGTCACCCTGAAATTTCGCACGGGCTGGAACCGCGAAAACAAGAATGCCCTGAAAATCGCCCGCATCGCCGAGCAAGCCGGCATCCAGATGCTGACCCTGCACGGCCGCACGCGCGCCGATGGCTACAAGGGCGATGCCGAATATGAAACGATTGCCGCCGTAAAAGCATCGGTGGGCATTCCCGTGGTGGCCAACGGCGACATTACCAGTCCTGAGAAGGCCCGCTTTGTGCTGGATCAAACGGGCGCCGATGCCGTCATGATCGGCCGCGCGGCGCAGGGCCGGCCGTGGATTTGCCGCGAGATCGACCATTTTTTGCGCACCGGCACCTTGTTGCCGGCGCCTTACGTGGATGAAGTCCGCACCCTGATGGATGAGCATTTGCGCGCCCATTACGCGTTTTATGGGGAATTTCTCGGCGTGCGCACGGCGCGCAAGCACATCGGCTGGTATGTCAAGGATCTGGAAGGCGGCGAAGCGTTCCGACAGCAAATGAACTTGCTGGAGTCGACGGAAGCGCAGTTGCTGGCCGTCGATCAATTTTTTGAGTCGCAATGGAAATTTGGCGAACGGTTACAATACCGCCTCTCCGAATCCAGTGAAAGTGGCCTGATCGATGTGATCGAACCTGTGGCCACGGCAGCATGAGCAGATAGCAGCAAGCAGCATAAATCAGTGACCAGCAGTACAAGGGCGAGCGCCTATATACAGAGCGTCATGCAATATTAATTACAACACCGAGGCAAGAGGGCAGCACGCGGACCGCATGAGCGACGCGGCACCGGATAGCCAGGTGTTCAGCCGGTTGAAGCATACAAATGAGCAAAGAAAGCATTCAGGAAGTCGTACAGAAAAGTCTAGAAGATTACTTCAATGACCTGGGCGAACAGCAAGCATCGAATATCTATGACATGGTCGTGCTGACCGTGGAAAAGCCCATCCTGGAAGTCGTGATGACACGCGCCGATGGCAACCAGTCGCACGCCGCGCAGATGCTGGGCATCAACCGCAATACCCTGCGCAAGAAATTGCAGGAGCACGGTTTGCTGTAATGCCGGCATGCAAGTGACGCCAAGATTTGAATCCGCCGCCGCCTCAGCCAGACGACTGAGCGGCGCCATTCGCCAAGAACACTTAACCACCTAGCCACAGCCATGATCAAACAAGCTCTCCTCTCCGTTTCCGACAAGACCGGCGTTCTCGAATTCGCCCGCGCCCTGTCCGCCCTCGGCGTCAACCTCCTGTCCACGGGCGGTACCGCAAAATTGCTGGCAGACAACGGTGTTCCCGTCACGGAAGTTGCCGATTACACGGGTTTCCCGGAGATGCTCGATGGCCGTGTGAAGACCCTGCACCCGAAAGTGCACGGCGGTATCCTGGCGCGCCGCGATTTCCCTGAGCACATGTCGAAACTGGTCGAGCACGACATGCCGACCATCGACATGGTGGTGGTCAACCTGTACCCGTTCCAGGGCACGGTCGCCAAGGCCGATTGCACCCTGGAAGACGCGATCGAAAACATCGATATCGGCGGCCCGACCATGCTGCGTTCGGCGGCCAAGAACCACAAGGACGTGGTCGTCATCTGCGACCCGAGCGACTACGACGCCGTGCTGGCGGAAATGCGCTCTGCCGACGGCAAGGCCGGCGACGTCAGCTACGACACCAAATTCATGCTGGCGAAAAAAGTCTTTGCGCACACGGCGCAATACGATGGCGCCATCACCAACTACCTGACCAGCCTGGGCCCGACGAAAGTGCACGCCGAGCGCGGCGCCTACCCGCAAATCCTCAACGTTGCATTTGAGAAAGTGCAAGACATGCGCTACGGTGAAAACCCGCACCAGAGCGCCGCCTTCTACCGCGACCTGGTCACCACCGATGGCGCGCTGGCCAACTACCGCCAGCTGCAAGGCAAGGAATTGTCGTACAACAACATCGCCGATGCGGATGCGGCCTGGGAATGCGTGAAGAGCATGGGCGGCTTCGAGCAAAGCGCCGCTTGCGTCATCGTCAAGCACGCGAACCCATGCGGCGTAGCGCTGGGCAAGAATGCGGCGGAAGCGTATGCGCGCGCCCTGCAGACGGACCCGACCTCGGCATTCGGCGGCATCATCGCGTTTAATACCGAACTCGACGGCGCCACGGCCGGCGAAATCGCCAAGCTGTTCGTCGAAGTGCTGATCGCTCCATCGTTCTCCGCCGAAGCGAAACAGATTCTGTCGAGCAAGCAAAACGTGCGCATGCTGGAAATCCCGCTGGGCGGCGGCGTGCACGCCATGGACTTCAAGCGCGTCGGTGGCGGCTTGCTGGTGCAATCGCCGGACGCGAAAAACGTCGGTATCGGCGACTTGCGCGTGGTCAGCAAGCTGCAGCCAACGCCGCAGCAATTGGCCGACCTGATGTTCGCCTGGAAAGTGGCGAAATTCGTCAAGTCGAACGCCATCGTCTTCTGCGGCAATAACATGACCCTGGGCGTGGGCGCAGGCCAGATGAGCCGTATCGACTCGGCCCGCATCGCGTCCATCAAGGCGCAAAACGCCGGCCTGAGCCTGACCGGCTCCGTGGTGGCGTCGGACGCCTTCTTCCCGTTCCGCGACGGCCTCGACGTCGTCGTCGACGCGGGCGCGACCTGCGTCATCCACCCGGGCGGCTCCATGCGCGACCAGGAAGTGATCGATGCGGCGGACGAGCGCGGCGTTGTCATGTTGTATACCGGAACCCGTCACTTCCGTCATTGATCTGGAACAGGCCGGGATTCAATACCCCGGCTGGCAGTAACTCAGCGGCAGGCACCGGTTATTCACCGGTGCCTGCCGTATTCATTATAGAATCTGGCGATGATTATTCTTGGCATCGATCCTGGCCTGCGCACGACCGGCTTTGGGGTCATTGAAAAACACGGCAACAAGCTGCGCTATATCGCGTCGGGTACCGTCAAGACGGGTTCCGAAGGGGAGTTGCCGCCGCGCCTGAAGATCATCTTGCAGGGTGTGAGCGAAATTGTCGGCACCTACCAGCCCGATTGCGCGGCCATCGAAAAAGTGTTTGTCAACGTCAATCCCCAATCGACCTTGCTGCTGGGTCAGGCGCGTGGCGCGGCCATCTGCGCGCTCGTCAACGCCGACCTGTCGGTGGCCGAATACACGGCGCTGCAAGTGAAGCAGGCCGTCACGGGCCACGGCAAGGCGGCCAAGGAACAGGTGCAGGACATGGTGTCGCGCCTGCTGTCCTTGCCCGGCTTGCCCGGCACGGATGCGGCCGATGCCCTGGGCGTGGCCATTTGCCATGCCAACAGCATCGATGCGCTGGCCATGATAGGCGCCTTGGCGCCCCAGCTGCAGGGGCTGCGCATGAAGCGCGGCCGTTTAGTGGGATAGCTGCATGGCCCTCATATATATACACAACATTAGGAACACGCGATGATAGGCCGTCTCTCCGGTATTTTGCTTGAAAAGAATCCGCCACAATTGCTGGTCGATTGCCAGGGCGTCGGCTATGAAGTCGACGTGCCGATGAGCACTTTTTACAACTTGCCCCACGTGGGCGAAAAAGTCGTGCTGTTCACGCACCAGGCCATCCGCGAAGATGCGCACCTGCTGTTTGGTTTCGGCAATGCGGCCGAGCGTGCCGTGTTCCGCCAGTTGATCAAGATCACGGGCGTGGGCGCGCGCATGGCCCTGTCGATTTTGTCCGGCATGACGATCGCCGACCTGGCGCAGGCGATTACCCTGCAGGATTCCGGCCGCCTCGTGAAAGTGCCGGGCATCGGCAAAAAGACGGCCGAACGTTTATTACTGGAATTGAAGGGCAAGATCGGTGCCGATCTTGGCCCGCTGGGCGCGCACGCGGCGCCCGATGCGCAGTCGGATATCCTCAACGCGCTGGTCGCGCTCGGCTATTCGGACAAGGAAGCGCTGGCGGCCGTGAAAAACGTGCCGGCCGGCAGCGGCGTGTCGGACGGCATCAAACTGGCGCTGAAAGCGCTGTCGAAAGGCTGATAGGGCATGAGCATCCAGACCGACAGCTTCACGGAACAGCGCATCATCGACGCGGCGCCCATTTCGCACAACGAAGAGGCCATCGAACGGGCCTTGCGCCCGAAGCAGCTCGACGAATATGTGGGGCAGGAAAAGATCCGCGACCAGCTGGAAATTTTTATCACGGCCGCGCGCCAGCGCAAGGAAGCGCTCGACCACACTTTATTGTTCGGCCCGCCTGGCCTAGGCAAGACGACCCTGGCGCACATCATCGCGCGCGAAATGGGCGTCAACCTGCGCCAGACCTCCGGCCCCGTGCTGGAGCGTCCGGGCGACCTGGCGGCGATCCTGACGAACCTGGAAGCGAACGACGTCCTGTTCATCGATGAAATCCACCGCCTGTCGCCTGTCGTGGAAGAGATTTTGTATCCGGCGCTTGAAGATTATCAAATCGATATCATGATCGGCGAAGGCCCGGCCGCCCGTTCCGTAAAACTCGATCTGCAGCCGTTTACATTAGTGGGCGCCACCACGCGCGCCGGCATGCTGACCAATCCGCTGCGCGACCGCTTCGGCATCGTCGCGCGCCTGGAGTTCTACAACACGGGCGAATTGACGAAGATCGTCACGCGCAGCGCCGCCTTGCTGAAGGCGCCCATCGATCCGGAAGGCGCGCATGAAATCGCCCAGCGCGCGCGCGGCACGCCCCGCATCGCCAACCGCCTACTGCGCCGCGTGCGCGATTTCGCGGAAGTCAAAAGCAATGGCGAGATCACCAAGGTGGTGGCCGACAGGGCGCTGGCCATGCTCGACGTCGATTCCGCCGGCTTTGACGTGATGGACCGCAAGCTGCTCGAAGCCGTGCTGTTCAAGTTCGGCGGCGGCCCCGTCGGCATCGGCAACCTGGCGGCGGCCATCGGCGAAGCGGCCGATACCATCGAAGACGTGCTGGAACCATACCTGATACAGCAAGGTTTCCTGCAGCGCACGCCCCGTGGGCGTGTCGCCACGCCGGCCGCGTACCTGCACTTCGGCGTCAGCGCCCCGCGCATGGGTCCCGGCGGCGAAGCGTGGGAACTGTGATGGCGGAAGGCAGCCAACAGACCGCGCCGGGCATGCAGATCTGGATCGACGCCGATGCCTGTCCCGTCGTCATCAAGGAAATTTTGTACAGAGTCGCCGACCGCCTGGAGTTGCCGCTCACCCTGGTGGCCAACCAGGGCTTGCGCGTGCCGCCCTCGCGTTTCATCCGTACCGTGCAAGTGCCGTCCGGCGCCGACGTGGCGGACCAGGAAATCGTGCGCCTGCTCAATCCGGGCGACCTCGTCATCACGGGCGATATCCCGCTGGCCGCCGACGTGCTGACGAAGGGCGGCTTTGCGCTGAACCCGCGCGGCGAGTTTTACACGAAGGACAATATCGCTCAGCAACTGACGATGCGCGCCTTCATGGAAGAATTGCGCAGCGGCGGCGTCGACACGGGCGGCCCGGCCGCCTTCAACCAGTCGGATCGGCAACAGTTCGCCAATAGCCTGGACCGGCATCTGAGCAAGCATCACCGCAAGCCGGCGTAAAGCGGCAGGCGAAAAAAAACCGGCGCAAGCCGGTTTTTTTAAAGCCAGTTTGATCTAGCGCACAACTTTTCTCGTACCCACCACTTCCACCGTCACGCGGCGGTTCTTGGCACGCCCGGTGGCGCTCGTGTTGTCGGCCACGGGCTGCGTTTCTCCCTTGCCTTCCGTGTAGACGCGGTTCGTTTCCACGCCTTGCGCCACCAGGTAAGCCTTGACGGCTTCGGCGCGGCGCTGCGACAGTTTCTGGTTGTAGGCATCCGGACCGACGGCATCCGTATGGCCAACCGTGACGATGACTTCCAGGTCCATGCCGTTCAACTGGCCCAGCAACTGGTCCAGCGCCGCCTTGCCTTGCGGCTTGAGCGTCGATTGATCGAAATCAAACAATGCCTCCGAAGCAAACGACACTTTTTCCGCTACTGGTGTTGGCGCCGGCGCGGCCACGATGACAGGCGCCGGCATGGCGACGACAGGGGCGACGTCGGGCGCCGGCTGGTAGGCGGGCGTGGCGCTGGCCGGGCGGCCCAGTTTATACACGAGGCTGACGGAATACAGGTCCGCATCGCCGCGGTTGCCCACGGCGTCGTTCAAGCGATAGCGCTCGACTTCGCCGCGCAGGGCCAGCGCTTCGCTGAACTTGTATTCCAGGCCCAGGCCCAGCTTGGCATTGAGCTTGCGCTCGCTGGTATGCGTATTGGCCGAGCCCAGCAGGCGGTTGCCGCTGAACTCCGTGTTGGTCTTGGTGTAGTGCATGCCGACACGGCCCAGCAGGGACAGGCGCTGCGACAGCGGCAGCTGGCCCAGCAAGTCCAGGTTCACGCCGCGAAAGCCCGCTTGCCCGTTCAGCACGCCGTTGCCGCTGGTGGTCGACTGGAAATCGAACTTGCCCAGGTCAAAGTAGCCCGCTTCCACGGCGACATACTGGTTCAGTTGCCGGCCGACAAACAATTTATAGCCCGTGTCGCGCTGGTCCTTGGAAAAACCGGTGACGGTTTCGCCGTTGGCGGCCAGGCTGGCGCGCAGGCGCGGTTCGTCGATGGTGGCGCGCGACTGGCCCACGCCCGCGCCGAGGTACCAGGCGCTGTTGGCCCAGTCCGGGTTGATGAAAGTGTTGTCCTGCGCCTGCGCCGATTGCGCCGCCAGCAAGGCGCCGGCCATCACGCTCAGGGCGCCCAGTGTGTGTGCGATAGTCATGGTCATGTCCCGGTTATTTGGTGATCTGGTTGTTGCGCAGGGTAACGGCGGCAGCCGTCAGCACGCGGCCATTGAGCAGGGTCGTGTTGTCGCCCACCGTGATGGCGGCCGACTGGCCCAGGATATTGCCCTTGAAGACGCTGTTCGCGGCCAGGGTGGTGGGGCCGACGGGCAGCCAGCTGACGTTGTCGGCCGTGGCGCCATTGTTCAGGGCAACCACCGAGTTGACGGTCGAATTCAAGGTCAGCGCCGTGCGGAAGATGTACACGCCGGGACCGTTCAGGGTCAAGGTACCCGTGATGCTGATGGCACCCGCATAGCAATACACGCCGGGGCCGAAGGTCTGGCCGCCCAGGTCGATGCCGCCGGCAAAGCTGACGTCGCAAGTGCGGCTATTGCCGTCCGTGATCGCCGCTTGCAAATCCGTCATGGCACCGGCCAGGATGGCGCCCGACTTGTAGTTGGTAAAACCTGCCGCCTGGGTCGGGTCGACCGTTTGCGAAGGCGCGCCGACGTCGCCCGTGATCAGGGTGGTGCCGCCCGAATTGTTCGTGATCGAGGTGCCGGCCAGCACGCCGAATGGCGCCGCGCGACCCAGGATGATCGGGTTCAGGACGGGCGGGATGGCGACGGCGGTGACGGTCAGCAGCGCGCTGCCCGACTGGCCGCCGGCCGTGGCCGTGATATTGCTGGTGCCGGCGGCGATGCCTGTGGCGACGCCCGTGTTCAATACCGTGGCATTGGCGACCGTAGCCGACGTCCAGACGGCGCTATTGGTGATGATGGCGTTCGAGCTGTCCGAATACGTTGCTGTGGCAACGAATTGCTGCGTGGCGCCGACAGCGATGCTGGCGGTGGCCGGCGTGACGGCGATGCTGGCCAGGGTGAGGGCAGGGACGGTGACGGTGGTGCTGGCCGTCTTGCCGTTGAAGCTGGCATTCATGACGCTGTTACCAAAGGCAACGCCGGTGACGAGGCCATTGCTGGCGACGCTGGCGAAAGCGGGCGTGGCGGCAACGAAGCTGCTGCCGGCCGTGACGTCGGCGGTGCTGCCATCCGAATACGTGGCAAGGACGGCCAGCTGGCGCGTTGCGGCGACGGGGATGATGGGGTTTTGCGGCGTGACGGCAATAGCCAGCAAGGTCGCTGGCGTGACGGTCAGCATGCTGCTGGCGCTCTTGCCGCCAAATGCGGCAGCGATAGCCGAGGTGCCGGCAGCGATGCCGGTGCTCAAGCCAGTGGCGGCATTGACCGTAGCGCTGGCCGGCGTGGCCGACGTCCAGGCCGCCTTGGCGCTGACGTCTTGCGCCGAGCCGTCGCTGTACGTGGCGATGGCCGTGAATTGCTGGCCCGCGCCGATGGCGACGGTGGCCGTGGCGGGCGTGACTGCCAGGCTGGACAGGGTGGCGCCCGGCAAGCCGAGGATGGGATCGCGCCCCTGGTCACCGCCGCCGCAGCCGGCGAGGGCGGTCATGGCCAACAAACCTGCCGAGACGAGCAGCGGGGTCAGATATCGCTTGAAGAGATTCATATAGTTCCTTTGTGCATGGCAGTCATTGCCGGGCATCCGCGGATGGGGTCATCCGGCAGAGCCATGCCGCCTTTCGCTACAGGGCGATGGCGTCACAGGCATGCACTATTTCATTTAGGAAACTTCAAGTATGTTCGGTGGCGCGCATAGCTTGCCCGCACGTGGAAATACGCGGGAATGCGAGCAATTCGGCCTGGAAAACAACAGGTTTGCCGCAGGAAGGACGAAAAAAAGCCGGCGCATGGCCGGCTTCATCAGGGCAGGGCGTGCGTTGTTTATTCTTCGCGCACCCATGTCTGCGAGCGGCCGAACATCGGCACGCCGACATAGCCGCGCACTTGCAGCTTGGTGCCGCCTTCGATCAGCTCGGCCTTGCTCTTGTAGACCTTGCCGCTGGCCGGGTCCGTGATTTCGCCGCCCGTCCATTCCTTGCCGTCATATTTCAGGCCGGACAGGATCACCAGGCCGATGATGGGCTGGTCCTTGTTGGCGCCCGTGCACTTGTCGCACTTGGGATTTTGCTCTTCATTCGGGCCGCGGAACAGCTTTTCGATCTTGCCTTGCAAGACGCCGTTGCTTTCCGTGATGACGACGAGGGATTTCGGCTTGCCGCTGGCGTCGTCGATGGTTTTCCACGTGCCGACGGGGGTGTAGTTGCCGTCGCGCGCGGCGGCGCTGCCGGCGATGGCCAGGGCGGCCATCATGATGCTTGCTGTGACGCTTGCTTTGAAAATTTTATGCATTGCTAGTCTCCAATGGTTTTTTTGATCGGGTCACGAACAGTGTATATACCAAGGCAAGACCAGCCATCCTGCGCGGCGTCACGGATGACGCCGCGCAATCTTTCCAAACTTGCCTTATGCGCTGGCTAGTTTAGCAAACTGTTCGCGCAGTTTTTCAATTGTCGCCGAAAAACTGAGCAAACGCTCGTTTTCTTGTGCAACGATGGCGGCAGGGGCGCGCGCGACGAAACTTTCATTGCCCAACTTGCTGTTGACCTTGGCAATTTCCGCTTCGATGCGGGCGATTTCCTTGCCCAGGCGCTCGCGTTCGGCGGCCACGTCGATTTCCACTTTCAGCATCAGCTTGGTGGTGCCGACGATGGCGACGGCCGCAGGCGAGTCCGGCAATGCATCGACGATCTGCACGTCGGCCAGCTTGCCCAGCGACTGGATGTACGGTGCGTACGACGCCAGCGCTTCTTTCTCGCTGGCATTGCCTGCCTCGACGATCAGCGGCACGCGCACGGATGGCGAGATCTGCATTTCGCCGCGCAGGTTGCGCGTCGCGTCCGTCAAGGCTTTCAGCTGCTGCATCCACGCTTCGGCCGATTCATCGATCTTGTCGGTGTTGGCGATCGGATACGGCTGCATCATGATCGAATCGCCCTCTGGCTTGAGCGTCTTGCCGGCCAGTGGTGCCACTGTCTGCCACAGGGCTTCCGTGACGAAGGGGATGATCGGATGGGCCAGGCGCAGCACCACTTCCAGCACGCGCAGCAGGGTGTGGCGGGTGGCGCGCTGCTGGCCTTCCGTACCTTGCTGTACTTGCACCTTGGCGACTTCCAGGTACCAGTCGCAATACTCGTCCCACACGAATTTGTAGATCGATGCGGCGATATTGTCGAAACGGAAGTCTTCGAAGCCCTTGGCCACGTCCAGTTCCGCTTTTTGCAGCAGGGAAATAATCCACTTGTCCGCTTGCGACAGATCAACATCATTTGCCGTGCAATCCTTGCCTTCCGTGTTCATCATGACGAAACGGGTGGCGTTCCACATCTTGTTGCAGAAGTTGCGGTAGCCTTCGCAGCGGCCCAGGTCGAAATTGATGTTGCGGCCCAGCGATGCATAGCTGGCCATGGTGAAGCGCACGGCGTCCGTGCCGTAGGCAGAAATGCCTTCCGGGAATTCCTTGCGCGTCGCCTTGGTGATCTTTTCCGCGTCGCGCGGGTTCATCAGGCCCGTGGTGCGCTTGACGATCAAGCCTTCCAGGTCGATGCCGTCGATCAAGTCGATCGGGTCCAGCGTGTTGCCCTTCGACTTGGACATCTTCTGCCCCGTCGAATCGCGCACGAGGCCGTGCACGTAGACGGTTTCAAACGGCACCTTGCCCGTGAAGTGCGCCGTCATCATGACCATGCGCGCGACCCAGAAGAAGATGATGTCGAAACCCGTCACCAGCACGGACGACGGCAGGAAGGCCTTCATGTCCGGGGTTTCTTCAGGCCAACCCATGGTCGAGAACGGCACCAGGGCCGACGAGAACCACGTGTCGAGCACGTCGTCGTCGCGTTTCAGCGGGCCCGTGCTGCCGGCGGCCAGCGCCTTGGCTTCCGCTTCGGCTTGCGTTTTCGCAACAAAGATATTGCCGGCGTCGTCGTACCACGCCGGGATTTGATGGCCCCACCACAGCTGGCGCGAGATGCACCAGTCCTGGATGTTGTTGAGCCACTGGTTGTAGGTGGTGCTCCAGTTTTCCGGCACGAACTTGATTTCGCCATTGGCGACCTTGTCCAGCGCCGTTTCCGCGATCGACTTGCCTGGGAAGAAAGTGCCTTCCGGGGCCGGCTTGCTCATGGCGACAAACCACTGGTCCGTCAGCATCGGCTCGATGACGACGCCCGTGCGGTCGCCGCGCGGCACCATCAGCTTGTGGGGCTTGACCTGTTCCAGCAAGCCTTGCGCATCGAGGTCGGCGACGATCTGCTTGCGCGCGGCGAAGCGGTCCATGCCGCGGTAGGCCTCGGGCGCATCGTCCGTGATCTTCGCATCCAGGGTCAGGATGACGATTTGCGCCAGCTTGTGGCGTTGGCCCACGGCGTAATCGTTCATGTCGTGCGCAGGCGTAATCTTCACGCAGCCCGTGCCGAATTCCTTGTCGACGTATTCGTCGGCGATGATGGGGATTTCGCGCTCCGTCAGCGGCAGTTTCAGCATCTTGCCCACCAGCGCCGTGTAGCGCTCGTCCGTCGGATCGACGGCCACGGCCACGTCGCCCAGCATGGTTTCAGGACGGGTCGTGGCCACCGTCAGGAAGCCGCTGCCATCGGCCAGCGGGTACTTGATGTACCACATGGAACCGTCTTCTTCCTCGGACACCACTTCCAGGTCGGACACAGCCGTGCCCAGCACGGGGTCCCAGTTGACGAGGCGCTTGCCGCGGTAGATCAGGCCTTGTTCGAACAGGCGCACGAAGACGTCGGTGACGACTTTCGAGCGCGGTTCATCCATCGTGAAGTATTCGCGCTGCCAGTCGGCCGACGCGCCCAGGCGGCGCATCTGGCCGGTGATGATGGAACCGGATTTTTCTTTCCATTCCCACACTTTTTCCACGAATTTCTCGCGGCCCAGGTCATGGCGCGAAATCTTTTGCGCGTCCAGTTGGCGTTGCACGACGATTTGCGTGGCGATGCCCGCGTGGTCGGTGCCGGGAATCCAGGCCGTGTTGTGGCCCAGCATGCGGTGGTAGCGGGTCAGGCCATCCATGATGGTCTGGTTGAACGCATGGCCCATGTGCAGGGTGCCGGTGACGTTCGGCGGCGGCAACTGGATGCTGAAGGAAGGTTTTCCGGCATCGAGGGTGGCGGTGAAGTAACCGCGCTGTTCCCACTCGGTGCGCCAGAATTGTTCAATGTCGGCGGGCTCGAAAGACTTGGCTAATTCCATGATTTGGCGTGTGATTGGCAAAAGGAACCATTATAAGGGGTGCATAAAGCATGCGCAGCAAATAGCGGCCCTGGATGCGCCGAAAAGCCGCGCACGATTGAGCAATATTGCTTCATTGTATTTTTTCTAAGCTATCATCTTTGCAACATTATTTGAAAGTCCAGAATATCATGAAGAAATTGTGGCAATTGGCCGTGCTCGGCGCCGGGTTGGCTGCCGGGGAAGCATGCGCCGGCGTACCTGAGGGAATGGCGGCTTTCCAGCGCGGGCGTTGCATCGATGCCGTGGCGCAATTGCGGGGACCGGCACTGGGCGGCAATATCAAGGCGCAAAAGGTTCTCGGCGATATCTACCTGGGCGAGGAGCGATGTGCGGACGTGGCGCGCAGCGATGCCGAAGCCGGGCGCTGGTATCTGCTGGCTGCGAAGGGCGGCGATCGCGTTGCGCAGGAGGCACTGGTTTCCCTGTATACGAGCTGGTCGGGCAGCCTGCGCAATCCGGCGCGCGCGCTGCCCTGGCTGCGCAGTCTGGCATCGCAGGGCGCCGGCGAACCGATGGCGCAGCTGGCGCAAATGTATGAACGGGGCGAAGGCGTGCCGGCCGACAAGGTGGTGTCGTATGCGCTCAGACTGCTGGCGCTGCAAGACAAGAAATGGAAGGGCGCGGCCGAGCTGGAGACGTATCTGCCGGCGCGCCGCCGCGCGATGTCGCCGGACCAGGTCGACGAGGCCGTGCGCCTGGCCGGCCGCTGGAAGCGCGGCGCGTCCCTGCCGGCGACGTCGCAGACGGGACGGCGCTCGCCGCAGGACTGGTACCGCCGCGCCGCCGAGGGCGGCGACATGGACGCCGCCTACCAGCTGGGCATGCTGTGCTGCAACGGGGCAGACGGCCTGGATGAAAAGGAGGCCGCCCGCTGGCTGCGCAAGGCGGCCGAAAGCGGCAACGCCAAGGCCCAGCTGCAGCTGGCCACGGTGTACGGCCTGGATCGGGGCGTGCCGCAGGACTATGTGCTCGCTTCCATGCTGAGCCAGCTGGCGGCGGCGGGCGGGGAAGCGGGGGCCGCCGCCGTCGTGGCCGGCTGGGCAAAGGCGATGAACGCGGCGCAAAACGCCGAGGCGGACCAGCTGGCGCGGGTGTGGAAGGTGGGCATGCCGCTGCCGCAGCTTACCGTGCACGGCATGGAACGGGTGATCCATTATGTGCGCGAGGCGCGCGACAAGCTGCCGCCGACGCCCGAGGTGCGAGCGCTGTTCGACGCCGCCAGCGAGGGCGATGAAGCCGCTTTCGGCAAGCTGCTGGCCGGCGTCGCCTCGCCGGGTGCCTACCGGAGCGGCGAGAATACCTTGCTGCACGTCTTGATCTTGCCCGCGTACAGCCTGGTCGAAGCGGAACAGGCGTGGCAGAAGGCGCAACCGCGTCTGGACGATGAGTTGCTGCAACAGATGCAGCGGCGGGCGCACCGCGAGGCGCAACGCGAGCGGCACGCCGCGCTGCTGCCGGCCAGACTGCGCATGATGACGCTGCTGTTGCAGCGCGGCGTGCCGGTCGATGAAGGCACCGGGGGCAGGAGCGTCGCGCCCCTGCACCTGGCGGCCATGTATGGCAACGCCGCGATGGTGCGGCTGTTGCTGGCCCATGGCGCCGACGTCCGGCACTATGGCGCCGGAAACGACACCTTGGCGCCGCTGGAATACGCGCTGCAGCAGGAAGCTGCGGACACTCTGCCGGAATTGCTCGACGCGGATGAGCGTACGGCGAACATGGTCGCCTTGCTGGACGCGGGTTCCGGCCTGCCGTATCTGGTGGGCGACCAGCGCATGGCAGAGCTGCGCCAGGCACAGAAGACGAAAGACGGCGCGGCGCGGCCGGCCGAACGGCCGCAGGCCGATGACGTGCTGTGGAGCCGCTTGCTGGGCCTGACGCGCGGCACCGAAGTGCTCGATAAAATGCTGGCCACCGGCACCACGCCCGAGATCGACGACAAGGGCAAGTCGCTGTACGCCTACGCCGCCGAAGCGGGCAACGCCGGCGCGCTGGACTGGCTCAAGCAGCGCGTGCCCCGGCATGATGCAAAAGGCAATGACCGCTGGCTCGATGCCGCGATGCGCGCCATGTACCAGCACCAGCCGGCGTCCGAGGACGTGCTGCGCCAGTTGGTGATGCCCGGCATGCCGTGGGCGCAAGTCGGCCCCGCAGCCGAAGGGTTGCACATGAGAAAACTGACGACGCTCGATACGCTGCACCTGGAAACGGAGACGCTGCTGTGGCATGCCGTGCGCAGCCAGCGGCCCGCCTGGGTCGCCCGCCTGGCCGCGATGGGCGCGCCCGTCGTCAGCGACGGCTATCGCCCCCCCTTGCTGGCGGCCGTCGAAAATGGCGATGCGGCAATGGTCAAGCTGCTGCTGGACTTGGGCGCCGATCCGCTGGGCGGGGAATTCCCCGTCTTGAGGACGGCGCTGAAACTGAAGCCGACGCCGGAAAGCAATTCGGTGCTGACCTTGTTGCTGGCCGCTGTCGCGGCGCGCCAGCCGCCAGCAGACCTCAAGTGGTCGCCGCTGGACGAGGCGCTGCGTTCCGTGCGCGATGCGGCCGGCGTCGAACGGGTACGCCTGATGCTGGCGGCAGGCTTGCCGGCCAGCCAGTTGAGCAATAACGCCGCCATGCTCGCCGTGGCCTCGCCGCAGCGCGCACTGGCGCCACTGTTGCTGGAGCACGGCATGTTGCGGCGCGCCGACGGCGTGCGGCGCGCGCCGGGCGATGCGGCGGTGCTGCGCCAGGCGCTGCGGGCGCGGCGCGGCGATCTGCTGCCGCGTCTGCTGGACCTGGGACTGGACCCGAACTGGCGCGGCGCCAATCAGAAGAGTGCGCTGGAGCAAGCCATCGTCAGCGGCGAGACCGAGGCCGTGCGCCTGTTCATCGCGCGCGGCGCGCGGATCGATGACAGCACGGGGCACGCATGGGGCGGCGCGCTGGACCTGGCTGCCGCCAGCCTCGACGCCGATATGCTGGCCCTCGTCACGCGCGGCTCGACGCTGCCGCTGGACAAGGTATGCCTGCCGGACACGTCGAACCTGGTCAATATCGTCATGAACGCATCCGACGCGTACTGGAACTTGCTGCTCAAGCAGGGTTTTGCCGCCGCGCCGCAGCAGTGCGAGCACGCCATGGCGCCGCGCCTGATCACCGCCTTTGCCGACGAACCGGGGGGCATACTTGCCGGCTGGCTGGGCCAGCGCTTTGCCGCGCGCCTGCCGCGCCTGGCTGGCGGCCTGCGGCAACTCGCGCCGCAGGACTGGAGCGCGCTGCGCACCGCGGGGCGCGACGACATGCTGGCCATCCTGGCGGCCGGTGGCTGGCGGGTACCGCCGGCCGCGGTTGCGGCCGCGCCCGTACACAAGGACAAGGCTGCCGACCTGGCGCTGCAACGGCGTTTGCCGGGGCGCTATGCGCTGGGGCGCAAGACCGAGGTCGCGTCGCAGATCGTCCTGCGCGCCGACGGGCGTTTCAGCTACGGGATGGTGTATGGCGTCGATGAGCAAGCGGCGCAGGGACGCTGGTCGGTGCTGGACGGCGAGTTGCTGCTGCAGGGCGATGGGGCATCGCCCGATGCGCCATTTGCGTTGTTGCCGCCGCGCCCGGGCGACGCCACCACCGGCCCGGCCCGCATCATCGTCGAGTATCGCGACGAGGCCGTAGCCGATATCGGCCTGGCGGCGCTGGGCGACGCGCCCGCGTTTGCCAAAGGCGTCAGCGGCAAGCAGCCGTGGCAGGTGCCGTTTGCCGGGCAGCTACGGCATCTGGTGCTGTCCCATCCGGAAGCGGGCATCGCCACGGTGGCGCTGCCGGCCCGGCAAGGCCTGTTACGTTTTGCGCTGTATCCGCCGCGCTCGGGCATGCGCGATTTCCACGCCGTCATCGGCATCGAGGAGGGCCAACTGGCCTGGAATCGCGATGGGCAAATGCTGTCGTACGACAAGGTGAAGTAAGCGCGGCCGTCGCCTGGGCAGGGCGACCGTCCCGGCATCGGGAGGGGGCCGTAAGCCCGTGTTTTGGCGGTCTGGCGAGTCGTTTTACTGCAACAGAACGGGGATCAAGGCGCTGCCGATGCTATAATGCCGGCCTCGGCGCCTCCTGCCTCATCCTCGCGGACGGCGCCTGCAGACGCGGTTGTATCAACGTTTCATATCCAACACGCGCCCGCGTCTCAAGGCCAGCGCATCCGCGATGCCAGCCACCTTCAGCGCGTCCCCTTCGGGCCGGGCGCCTGAGCCACGCGCACCGCCAGCGGTGCACCATTCACGGCGGAATACCGCGCGCCATCGTCTTTATCGGCCGCGCCGCCACAGCTTAGCCAGGAATGTTGTTATCTGGCCCGTCGTCTTTCGATACGGCATGTAACTACGGCGCGCCTTGACGCCTGTGGCCGCGCCATGGCCGCGCGCTTTCCCGGTTTTGCCTTTACAAGGAAACCAGCATGAAAAAACTCTCGATCAGTGTCGGCCTCGTTTCGACCATCGCCACCCTGGGCGCCTTGCCTGCCGCCCACGCCCAGTCGTCAGTCACCCTATATGGCTTGATGGATGCGGGCCTGGTGCAGGAAGGCGGCGTCAGCAAGCTCACCAGCGGCGTATCGGCCGGCTCGCGCCTGGGCGTGCGCGGCACGGAATCCCTGGGCAATGGCTTGCACGCCGTGTTCACGCTGGAAGCGGGCGTCCTGAGCGACTCGGGCCGCTCCGACCAGGCGGGGCAATTGTTCGGCCGCCAGGCGTTTGTCGGCATCGACAGCCCGCTGGGCATGCTGACCGTGGGCCGCCAGTACAACCTGCAAAGCCAGGCGCTGACCGACGTGGCCGATCCGTTCGAGGGCGGCCTGGCCGGCGCGGCGACCAACCTGGCCGGCTATTCGGCCACGCGCATCGACAATACCGTGCGCTACACCTCGCCGGAATGGCGCGGCGTGACGGGCACCGTCATGTATGGTGCCGGCGAGCACACGGGGATTGCGGCAGATCAACGTTCGCTGGGCCTGGCATTGGGTTATGTCAACGGTCCCCTGACCTTGCGCCTGGCGCGCCAGAGCCGTGCCGGCGAGCCGGGCAAGGCCGACGTGAATAACACCATTCTGGCCGGTAATTACAACTTTGGCGTGGCCACGGCGTTTGCCGGCTATGGCCGCAACACGGGCGATGGCAGCAGCATGTTCTTTGCGGAAAATCCGTACGGCGCGGCGCAGGCGCCGGCCCAGTCCACCGACAGCCGCGACGCCATCGTCGGCGTCTCCGTGCCGCTCGGCGCGACGACCCTGCTGGCCTCGTATGTGCGCAAGGATGACCGCGATGCGGCCAACCGCGACGCGCAACAGCTGGCCATCGGCGCCACGTATGCCTTGTCCAAGCGCAGCAAGGTGTATGTTGCCTACGCGCATATCCGCAACCGCAACGACGCCGCCTACATGGTGGGCAATGCAACGGAAGTGGGCAGCGGCAACCGCGCCTTCAACATCGGCCTGCGCCACGCGTTTTAAGCGGGCAGCATGTTGCCTTCGAGCAGCAATGTCTCGAAAGCGGCGGCGGCCAGGGGGCGGCTGAACAAATAGCCCTGCATCTGGTCGCAGCCGTGCTGGCGCAGGAAGTCCAGCTGCTGCGCCGTTTCCACGCCTTCGGCGATCACTTTCAGGCGCAGGCTGTGCGCCAGCGAAATGATGGCGCGCACGATGGCCGCGTCGTCCATGCTGTGCGTGATGTCGCTGACGAAGGTTTTGTCGATTTTCAATACGTCGATGGGAAAGTGGCGCAGGTAGGCCAGGCTGGAATAGCCGGTGCCGAAGTCATCGATGGACAGTTGCACGCCCAGTCCCTTCAGCTTGGCCATGATGACCGTGGCTTGTTCCACGTCATGCATGACCATGCTTTCCGTCAATTCCAGTTCCAGATGGGCCGCGGCGAGTCCCGTGTCCGCCAGCGCCTGCGCCACCGCGTGCAGCAGGTTCTTTTGCTTGAATTGCCTCGCCGACAGGTTGACGGCCAGGCGCAGCGGGCCATGGCCGGCCAGCTGCCAGGCGCGCGCCTGGGCGCATGCCGTGCGCAGCACCCAGTCGCCGATGGGCGTGATCAAGCCCATTTCCTCGGCCAGGCCGATGAAGCTGGCCGGCGGAATCCGCCCCAGCTGCGGGTGGGTCCAGCGCAGCAGCGCTTCCATGCCCACCACCGTGCCGCTGGCCAGGTCCAGCTGGGGCTGGTACTCGAGGTGAAATTGCCCCCGCTCCAGGGCGTGGCGCAACTCGCTCTCCAGTCCCAGCCGTTCCAGGGTGCCCGTATTCATGCTCGCGGCATAGAATTGCCAGTGGCCCCGTCCCTGTTCCTTCGCGCGGTACATGGCGATGTCGGCGTGCTTGATCAAGGTGTCGGCATCGTCGCCATCGTCGGGATACACGGCCACGCCCATGCAGCAGCTGAGGAAAAATTCATATTCGCCCAGTTGCAGCGGTTGCGTCACGGCGTCCTGGATGCGCTGCAGGATGGCCACGCCCGGTTCGCCATTGCCATGCTGGGGCAACAACAGCACGAATTCGTCGCCGCCCAGGCGCGCCACGGTGTCGACTTCGCGCGTCGCGTCGCGCAGGCGTTCGGCCACGCTTTTCAGCACCAGGTCGCCCGCATCGTGGCCCAGGGTATCGTTGACGAATTTAAAGCGGTCGAGGTCGATGAAAACCACCCACAGGGGCAGGCCGCTGCGCCGCGTCACGGCCATCGCCTGCTCCAGCCGTTCGCGCAGCAGGGCCCGGTTGGCCAGGCCCGTCAGGATATCGTGCCTGGCCTGGAATTCCAGTTCCTGTTCGAAACGCATGACGGTGCTGATGTCGTATTGCGCTACGACAAAGTGGCTGACGGGGCCATCGCCATCGTCGCGCACGGGAGCGACGAACAGCTCGCTCCAGTAGCAGCTGCCATCCTTGCGGAAATTGCGCACGATGGCCTTGCCTTCGCGCTGTTCGCGCAGGGCCGCCGTAATGGCGTGCATGTCTTGCCGCCCTTGCTCGGGACCTTGCAAGTCTTCCAGGCGCTGGCCGATGACTTCGCCGGCCGCATAGCCGGTGATGCGTTCGAAGGCGGGGTTGACGTATTCGATCAGGTAGCCGGGCGCGTCGGCGCTGCAC
This sequence comes from Janthinobacterium sp. SUN033, assembly GCF_030397595.1. Classification (NCBI taxonomy): domain Bacteria; kingdom Pseudomonadati; phylum Pseudomonadota; class Betaproteobacteria; order Burkholderiales; family Oxalobacteraceae; genus Janthinobacterium; species Janthinobacterium sp. SUN033. Next base: position 157,862 of record NZ_JAPQNV010000007.1, on the reverse strand, counting down.
AGGATGATGGCATTGGCCGATACTTCGATGATGCGTTCGCGCAGCCGCAGCGACTTTTCATTGTGCATGCGCGCGGCGATGTCTTCGGACAGGCGCAAATTGGCAAACTGCAGCGCCGCCGTGCGTTCGCCCGTGATGCGGGCAATCACGGAATTGCGCGACACCAGCTGATACACATACGCGGCCGCCAGCAGGCTCGACAGCAAACCGCCCAGCAGCACATACAGCGAGCCGCGGTGGTTGGCGTCCAGGCCCATGCCTTTGGCCGGCAGCAGGGCGGCGCCCAGGGTATGCGCGCTGGCGTGGTACTGCAGCAGCAGCCGGGTGCTTTCCGACTCGATCTGGCGCGCCGAGGCGTAGCACAGGGCCGTCAGACACAGTCCGAACGCCAGGGTGAGCAGGGCCGAAGTGGAAACGGAAATGGAGATGCGCTTGAAGAATGATTGCATGGTGACGTCCCGTGGCAGCGCCGGTGCCGATCCATGATCAGGCAGGCCGGGCAGTGACTGACTGTAGGGCGGGCGGCGAAATACCGTCCGTTCGCTACCGAACGGACGGCCATGCCGGCAAGAAATATAGTCGGGGCACCGTGCCAGCGCTGTGTTACGCTGCACCACATGGCGGCCCTCGTTCGGACGCCTTTCATCGATCCCCTAGCTGACGACTGGAAACCAGGAAACCTGCCCGTGTCGAGTCCGCATGCCCAGTTGCACAACCCGAATCAAAACCATTTGCTTGCCGCCATGCTCGACGCCGATTTCGCGCGCCTGGCCCCGTACCTGGAGCAAGTGTCGATGCTGCTCGGCGACGTGATCTACGATTCGGGCGACAAGCTGCAGCATGTGTATTTCCCCACCACGGCCATCGTTTCCATTCATTACCTGTTGGAAAATGGCGGTTCGTCGGAAATTGCCGGTGTCGGCAATGAAGGCGTCGTGGGCGTGTCGCTGTTTATGGGCGGCAACTCGACACCGAGCCGCGCCGTCGTGCAGACGGGCGGCGTCGGCTACCGGCTGAAGGCGCATTTGCTGATGGAAGAGTTCGACCGCGCGGGGCCCGTCATGCGTTTGCTGCTGCGCTATACGCAGGCGCTGATCACGCAAATGTCGCAGACGGCCGTGTGCAACCGCCACCATACGGTGGAGCAGCAGCTGTGCCGCTGGCTGCTGCTGACCATGGACCGCTTGCCGAACCGCGAGCTGACGATGACGCAGGAGTTGATCGCCAACATGCTGGGCGTGCGCCGCGAAGGCGTGACGGAAGCGGCCGGGCGCCTGCAGCAGCGCGGCTTCATCAGCTACCGGCGCGGCCATATTTCCGTGCTGGACCGCGCCGGCCTCGAAGGCCATGTGTGCGAATGCTATGGCGTGGTCAAAAAGGAATTTGCGCGCCTGCTGTCGGACGTGCGCCAGCGCCAGTCTTCCTGAAGACCGCACTGCCTCGTATTCTTATCGTTGTCATAGCCCGGGCTACCTCATGCAATCTGTCGAAAACATTCCCCCGCGCGCACCGTCGCGCTGGCCCATGGCGCTGGCGTTTTCCTTCAGCGCCGTCGCGCTGCTGGCCGTCGGCGTGCTGGCCTGGCGCGCGCCGTTCGAGACGGCTTGCGTCATCGACGCGCTGGTCTTCTTGCTGCTGATGCTGCTCGTGGCGCTGTACCGGCGCACGGTGGCGGCCAGCCTGCCGCGCCAGCTGCTCAAGGCGGGCGCCTTGCAGGATGCGATCTTCAACAGCGCCAATTTCTCGTGCATCGCCACCGATGCGCAGGGCGTGATCCAGATTTTCAATGTGGGCGCCGAACGCATGCTCGGTTATGCGGCGAGCGACGTGGTGGACAAGCTGACGCCGGCTGGCATTTCCGATGCGCAAGAAATTGTCGCGCGCGCGGCCGCCCTCAGCGCCGAACTCGACACCGTCATCACGCCGGGTGTGGAAGCGCTCGTCTTCAAGGCCACGCGCGGCATCGAAGATATCTATGAACTGACCTACATCCGAAACGATGGCAGCCGCTTCCCCGCCATCGTTTCCGTGACGGCCTTGCGCGATGCGCAGAGCAAGGTCATCGGCTACTTGCTGATCGGCACCGACAATACGGCACGCAAGCAGGTCGAGGCGGAACAGGCGCTGCTGGACCAGCGCCTGCGCGAACAGCAGGCGTACACGCGCTCGCTCGTCGAAACCAACAATGCCGAGCTGAAGAAGGCGCGCCTGGTGGCGGAAAAGGCCAACCGCGCCAAGTCCGAATTCCTGTCGAGCATGAGCCACGAATTGCGCACGCCCTTGAATGCCGTGCTGGGCTTTGCGCAGCTGATGGCGTCCGACGTGCCGCCGCCCACCGTGCCGCAGCAGCGCTCGATCGAACAAATCCTCAAGGGCGGCTGGTATCTCTTGCGCTTGATCAATGAAATCCTCGACCTGGCCATGATCGAATCGGGCAAGGTGACGTTGTCGCAGGAAGCGATGTCCCTGCTCGACGTGCTGCAGGATTGCCAGGCGATGATCGCGCCGCAGGCGGAAAAGCGCGGCATCAGCCTGCATTTCCCCCGCTGCGGCGAAGCCTACTTCGTGCATGCGGACCGCACGCGCGTGAAACAGGTGATGATCAACCTGTTGTCGAACGCCATCAAATACAACCAGGGCGGCGGTTCCGTCACCGTCGACTGCAGCCAGCGCGGCGCCAAGGTGCGCGTCAGCGTGCGCGACAGCGGCGCCGGCCTCGATGCGGGGCAGGTGGCGCAGCTGTTCCAGCCTTTCAACCGCCTGGGACAGGAAAACAGCACGGAAGAGGGCACGGGCATCGGCCTCGTCGTCACCAAGCAGCTGGTCGAGCTGATGGGCGGCGCCATCGGCGTCGACAGCACGGTGGGCGTGGGCACCACCTTCTGGTTCGAACTGGCCGCCAGCAGCGCGCCGGCACTGATGCTGGGCGACGGCGATGCGCTGCCGCAGGCGCAGGAAGCGCAGGAAAGCCAGCGCACCTTGCTGTACGTGGAAGACAATCCCGCCAACCTGGCGCTGGTCGAGCAATTGATCGCCCGCCGCAGCGATTTGAAGCTGCTCACGGCCATCGATGCGCACCTGGGCATCGACCTGGCGCGCACGTATCAGCCGGACGTGATCTTGATGGATATCAACCTGCCCGGCATCAGCGGCTATGGCGCCCTGTATATCCTGCACGACGATCCGCTCACGAAACATATTCCCGTGATGGCCCTGTCGGCCAACGCCGTGCCGCGCGACATCGAAAAGGGCCTGGAAGCGGGCTTCTTCCGCTACCTGACCAAGCCGATCAAGGTCGTCGAATTCATGGATGCGCTCGACGTGGCCCTGCATTATGCGGCCGCGCACGGCCTGGCCGACGACACTCATGCAGTACGCTAATTCAGCATTTATTTTTAGGAATACCGCCATGCTTCAAGCCACCGAGATCCTGAACGCCAGCATCCTCATCGTCGATGACCAGGAGGCCAACGTCATGCTGCTGGAACAGGTGCTGCGCAATGCCGGCTATACGCGCATCACCTCCACCATGGACCCGCAAGCCGTGCGCGCGCTGCACCAGCAGCACCGCTACGACCTGATCCTGCTCGACTTGCAGATGCCGGAAATGGATGGTTTTGAAGTCATGGAAGGCTTGCGCGACCTCGAGGCGGGCAGCTATCTGCCCGTGCTGGTGATCACGGCCCAGCCCGGCCACAAGCTGCGCGCGCTGCAGGCGGGCGCCAAGGATTTCGTCAGCAAGCCCTTCGACCTGGTGGAAGTCAAGACGCGCATCCACAACATGCTGGAAGTGCGCTTGCTGTACCAGAAGCTGGCCGAATACAACAAGTCGCTGGAACAGATGGTGGAAGTGCGCACGGCGGAGCTGCGCGAAAGCGAAGCGCGCTTCCAGCGTTTCACGGAACTGTCGTCCGACTGGTACTGGGAACAGGATGCGCAGGGCAACTTGACGCGCTTTTCCGGCCCCGTGGCTGAAATGCTGGGTATCGGCAGCGAGGAAGAGCCGCAGCGCTGGAACGCGGCCGAACGCGCCTTGCTCGACGCCAAGATTGCCGCAAGGGAACCGTTTCTCGACTTTATCTACAGCCGCGCCAACCTCGACGGCAGCACGCAATACCTGCAGGTCAGCGGCGAACCGATGTTCGACACGGGCAGCCGCTTCATCGGCTACCGCGGCATCGGCCTCGATGTCACGGAGCGCCATCGCAGTGCCTGATTTATACTGGGCGCCATCGATACAGACCAGGAAAAATCATGACCGACAAATCTCCCTCCTACTGGTTCCCCGCCAAGACCTATGGCTGGGGCTGGGGCTTGCCCATCACCTGGCAAGGCTGGCTGGTGTTCCTGGCCGCGCTGGCGCTGTTCGCCTGCGGCGCCTTCCTGTTCCCTCCGCAAACCATGCTGGTCGGCTACATCGTCTATGAAGTGGCCATCGTTGCCGTGCTCATTTTCATCTGCCAGCTGAAGGGCGAACCGACCAGCTGGCGCTGGGGCAAGAAGAAATAAGCGCGATGCAGTCTGTTGCAATGCAGCAGATGCGCAAAGACGACACCTGCAAGAAATCATCTGGCCACGCGGCGTGAACCGCGTATAATTGGCTCGCTGCCGCAAGGCGGCAAACGCTAGGGGTCCTGCCTTTCGCTGTGGAAACACGGTGCAAGCGCGGGTGAGAAATACCCTCCGAACCTGATCTGGATAATGCCAGCGAAGGGAAGCTTTAGGATGACTGCACCCCGCTTTTCCGCGTGCGCAATTCCGAACCTCCTTAGCTGGCTCCAGGCTTAAAAATAGTCTAGCCAAGGAGCCAAAATGAACGCCAACCCGAAATTCCTCTCCGCCACCGCCACGGTCGACGAAGCCGCCATCGCGCCGCTGCCCAATTCGCGCAAGATTTACGTGCAAGGCAGCCGCCCCGACATCCGCGTGCCCATGCGCGAGATCAGCCAGTCCGACACGGAAGCGTCGTTCGGCGGCGAAAAGAATCCGCCGATCTACGTCTACGACACGTCCGGCCCGTACACGGATCCGGACGTGAATATCGATATCCGCTCCGGCCTCGATACGCCGCGCCTGCCATGGATCATGGAGCGTGCCGACACGGAAGAATTGCCTGGCCCCACCTCCGACTACGGCATCGCCCGCCTGGCGGACCCGAAGCTCGCCGAGCTGCGTTTCAATTTGCACCGCAAGCCGCGCCGCGCCATCGCCGGCAAGAACGTGACGCAGATGCATTACGCGCGCCAAGGCATCATCACGCCGGAAATGGAATTCGTTGCCATCCGCGAAAACATGCGCCGCCAGGAGTATTTGCGCGAACTCAAGGCTTCCGGCCCCATGGGCGAGCGCCTGGCCGACCTGATGGGCCGCCAGCATCCGGGCCAGTCCTTCGGCGCCAGCATCCCGGTCGAAATCACGCCGGAATTCGTGCGCGAGGAAATCGCCCGCGGCCGCGCCATCATTCCCGCCAACATCAACCACCCGGAAGTGGAACCGATGATTATCGGCCGCAATTTCCTGGTGAAAATCAATGCGAATATCGGCAATTCCGCCGTGACGTCTTCCATCGGCGAGGAAGTGGAAAAGATGACCTGGGCCATCCGCTGGGGCGGCGACAATGTGATGGACCTGTCCACAGGTAAACATATCCACGAGACGCGCGAATGGATCGTGCGCAACAGTCCCGTGCCCATCGGCACCGTGCCCATCTACCAGGCGCTGGAAAAGGTCAACGGCAAGGCGGAAGATCTGACTTGGGAAATCTTCCGCGACACCCTGATCGAGCAGGCCGAGCAGGGCGTCGATTATTTCACCATCCACGCGGGCGTGCTGCTGCGCTATGTGCCGATGACAGCCAAGCGCCTGACGGGCATCGTTTCGCGCGGCGGCTCCATCATGGCGAAATGGTGTCTGGCGCACCACCAGGAATCGTTCCTCTACACGCATTTCGAAGAGATTTGCGAAATCATGAAGGCGTATGACGTGTCGTTCTCGCTGGGCGACGGCTTGCGCCCCGGTTCCATCTACGACGCCAACGACGAGGCGCAGCTGGGCGAATTGAAAACCCTGGGCGAGCTGACGCAAGTTGCCTGGAAGCACGACGTGCAAGTGATGATCGAAGGTCCGGGCCACGTGCCCATGCAATTGATCAAGGAAAACATGGATTTGCAGCTGGAACAGTGCGGCGAGGCGCCGTTCTACACCTTGGGGCCGCTGACGACGGATATCGCGCCCGGCTATGACCACATCACCTCGGGCATCGGCGCGGCCATGATCGGCTGGTATGGCACTGCCATGCTGTGCTACGTGACGCCGAAGGAACACCTGGGCCTGCCCAACAAGGCGGACGTCAAGGACGGCATCATCACGTACAAGATCGCCGCGCACGCGGCTGACCTGGCGAAAGGCCATCCGGGCGCGCAAATCCGCGACAACGCGCTGTCGAAAGCCCGCTTCGAATTCCGCTGGGACGACCAGTTCAACATCGGCCTGGACCCGGACAAGGCGCGCGAATTCCACGATGAAACCTTGCCCAAGGATTCGGCCAAGGTGGCGCATTTCTGCTCCATGTGCGGCCCGCATTTCTGCTCGATGAAGATCACGCAGGAAGTGCGCGAATACGCGGCCGGCATGGGCATCGCGGAAGACAAGGCGCTCCAGCAGGGGATGGAGGTGAAAGCCATCGAATTCATCAAGAACGGCGCCGAGCTGTACCGCAAGGTCTGAAGGAGGGCGTGATGACTGCATTGATCGACATCACGCTCAACGGCGCGCCGCACCAGGTGCCGCCGGGGCAAACCCTGGACCAATTGATCGCCGCGCTGTCGCTGGAAAACCAGGCGCTGGCGCTGGCCGTCAACCGCAGCGTCGTGCCGCGCAAGGCGTGGCAGGACCGGGTCCTGGAAATTCAAGACCAGGTGGAAATCGTACGCGCGATTGGCGGCGGTTAAGTTGAGAATAGACAAGGAAACGCACATGAATACCGCAACAAACAACGACCTGCTGACCATCGCAGGCAAACAGTATCGATCGCGCCTGCTGGTGGGCAGCGGCAAGTACAAGGATTTGCCGCAGACGCGCGAAGCGACGGACGCGGCCGAGGCGCAGATCATCACGGTGGCGATCCGCAGGGTGAATATCGGGCAAGATCCGAACGCGCCCAGCCTGCTCGATTTCGTGCCGCCCGACCAGTACACGATTTTGCCGAACACGGCCGGCTGCTACAACGCCAAGGATGCCGTGTACACCCTGCAACTGGCGCGTGAACTCCTGGGCGGGCGCAATCTGGTGAAACTGGAAGTACTGGGCGATGAAAAGACGCTGTTTCCGCACATGCCGGAAACCCTGGTCGCGGCCGAAGCGCTGGTCAAGGATGGCTTCGACGTGATGGTGTATTGCAGCGACGATCCGATCCAGGCGAAGATTCTGGAAGACATCGGCTGCGTGGCCGTCATGCCGCTGGCGTCACTGATCGGTTCGGGCATGGGCATCTTGAACCCGTGGAACTTGTCCTTGATCATCGACCAGGCGAAAGTGCCCGTACTCGTCGATGCGGGCGTGGGTACGGCGTCGGACGCGGCCATCGCCATGGAACTCGGTTGCGATGGCGTGCTGATGAATACGGCCATTGCCGGCGCGCGCGACCCCGTGCGCATGGCGCATGCGATGAAGCTGGCTGTGCGGGCCGGGCGCGAAGCGTTTTTGGCGGGGCGCATGCCGCGCAAGTTCGCCGCCTCGCCTTCGTCGCCGATGGCGGGCCGGCTGGCGTGATGGCGCTGCAACGTCGCACCGTGCTCGTGTTTGCCGGCGCCGACCCGTCGGGCGGCGCCGGCATCGCCGCCGATATTCTAGCGATTGCGGCGCAGGGCGCGCATGCCTTGCCCGTGATCACGGCGCTGACGGTGCAGGACAACGATCGCGTGTTTGCTGTCGAGCCTGTGGCGCCGGAATTGCTGCGCCGCCAGGCGCAGGCGTTGATCGCCAAGGTCGCCATCGATGCCGTGAAAATCGGCATTCCCGGCAGCGCGGCGAATGCGGCCGTCATTGCGCAACTGATCGCCCAATTGCGGCTGGCCCGGCCGAACTTGCCCGTCGTGCTCGATCCCGTGCTGGCCAGCGGCCATGGCGACGTGCTCAGCCGGGACGACGCCGTGCTGGCGCTGGCGCCCTTGCTGCCGGTGACGACCGTCATCGTACCGAACGGGCCGGAAGCGCTGGCCCTCGGTGGCGCAGAAAACCTGCGCGCGCAAGGCTGTGGACACGTGCTGGTGACGGGCGGCCACGGCGACGGCGAGGAGATCGTCAACCGCTGGCTGGACGGTGACGGGGGCGCGCGCGAGTGGCGCTGGCCGCGTCTGCCCGGCGAATTCCACGGCAGCGGCTGCACGTTGGCGTCCGCCATCGCGGCCCGCCTGGCGCTGGGCCAGGCATTGCCCGAAGCGCTTGATGGCGCGCAAAGCTATTGCCATGCGGCCTTGGCCGGCGCGTATGCGATTGCGCCAGGTCAACTCATGCCGCAACGATTCATTGAATAAGGAAAACATCATGCGTGGACTGTATCTGGTCACCCCGAACTGGGATGACACCGACCGCCTGCTCGATATCACGGAGCAGGCTTTGCATGGCGGCGTGGCGCTGCTGCAATACCGCCACAAGAGCGCCGACGCGGAGCAGCGGCGCGAACAGGCGGGCGCCTTGCTGGCCCTGGCCCGCAAGTATGGCGTGCCTTTCATCGTCAACGATTTTCTCGAGCTGTGCGAAGAGCTGGACGCGGACGGCGTGCACGTGGGCGGCACGGACGCGTCCATGGCGCAGGTGCGCGCGCGCCTGGGCAAGGACAAGATCGTCGGCGCCTCCTGCTATGGCGACATGGCCCTGGCGCGCACGGCAGCAGAGGGCGGCGCCAGCTACGTGGCCTTCGGCGGCTTTTATCCGTCGCTGGTGAAAAAGTATCCGGTGACGACGCCCCTGGATATCGTGCTGCAGGCGAAACGCGAAATCGCCTTGCCCTGCGTGGTGATCGGCGGCATGACGCCGGAGAACGCGGCGCCGCTGGTGGCGCGCGGGGCCGATATGGTGGCGGCGATCAGCAGCGTATTTGCCAAGGGATCTCAGGCGGACGATGTGGATATTGCAGTGCAGCAATTCAATCAATTGTTTGCGGCATGAGCATGGGAATCCAAGGCTGGTTTGAGGGAATAATCGGCATATAATAAGGGCATCATTCATTACCGAGGTCCCTTTACCCATGAGTCAGCCAGCCGCCGCGAAACGCCTTATCCTGATCGTTGACGATGACCAGCTCCTGTTGGAATTCCTTGGCGAAGTCCTGCGCCATGCCGGCTACGAGACGGCCCTGGCCCATTCGGCCGAAGTGGCGCTGCAGCTGATCGCCCAGCGCGAGCCTGACCTGGCCTTGCTCGACATCCACATGCCGGGCATGTCCGGCCTGGAACTGGCCAAGCGCCTGCACGGCGAAACGGCCGTGCCATTCATGTTCCTGTCCGGCAGCGGCGACAGCGAATCGGGCAAGCAGGCGGCCGCCTACGGCGCCGTCGGCTATGTCGTCAAACCCGTCGACGAAGGCCGCTTGATGCCGGCGTTCGAAGCGGGCTTGGCGCGCGCCGATGAAATCCGCCAGCTGCGCCGCACCGAGCTGAACCTGAACGCGGCCCTGGCCGCCGGCCGCGAAACGAGCCTGGCCGTCGGTTTGCTGATGGGCAAGTTCCAGACGGACCGCAACACGGCGTTCGAAGTGCTGCGCGACCACGCCCGCTCCAGCCGCCGCAAGATCAATGAAATCGCCAGCCAGCTGCTGCTGGCCGAGGAAACCCTGAACGGCTTGCACGGCGCGTTTTTGAACCGGGCGAAAACCAAGTAAGTGTTTCAAGTAAGCGTTGCACCGGCGCCGGCGTGGCATGTCGGCGCCTGCCTTGTTATGATGTGACGATACGGCGCGCTGGCGCGCCTGGTTCAACCATACACAGGACACACATGAAAACCAAAGCAGCGATTGCATGGAAGGCGGGCGCGCCTTTGACCATCGAGGAAGTCGATCTGGCCGGCCCGCGCGAGGGCGAGGTACTGGTCGAGATCAAGGCCACCGGCATTTGCCACACCGATTACTACACCCTGTCGGGCGCCGATCCGGAAGGCATCTTTCCATCCATCCTCGGCCATGAAGGCGCGGGCATCGTCGTCGACGTGGGTCCTGGCGTGAAAAGCCTGAAGAAGGATGACCACGTCATCCCCCTGTACACGCCGGAATGCCGCCAGTGCAAATTCTGCCTGTCGCAAAAGACCAACCTGTGCCAGTCGATCCGCTCGACCCAGGGCCGCGGCCTGATGCCGGACGCGACGTCGCGCTTTTCCATCGACGGCAAGCCCATCTTCCACTACATGGGCACGTCCACCTTCTCGAACTACATCGTCGTGCCGGAAATCGCCCTGGCGAAGATCCGCGAAGACGCGCCCTTCGACAAAGTCTGCTACATCGGTTGCGGCGTGACGACGGGCGTGGGCGCCGTGCTGTTTACTGCCAAGGTGGAAGCGGGCGCCAACGTGGTCGTGTTCGGCCTGGGCGGCATCGGCCTGAACGTGATCCAGGCGGCCAAGATGGTCGGCGCCGACAAAATCATCGGCGTGGACATCAATCCGGCGCGTCAGGCCATCGCGCGCAAGTTCGGCATGACGCATTTCGTCAACGCCAACGAGGTGGAAAACGTTGTCGATACCATCGTGCAGCTGACGGACGGCGGCGCCGACTATTCGTTCGAATGCATCGGCAACACCACCACCATGCGCCAGTCGCTCGAGTGCTGCCACAAGGGCTGGGGCCAGTCCATCATCATCGGCGTGGCGGCGGCCGGCCAGGAAATTTCCACGCGTCCCTTCCAGCTGGTGACGGGGCGCGTGTGGAAAGGTTCTGCCTTCGGCGGCGCGCGCGGTCGCACGGACGTGCCGAAGATCGTCGACTGGTACATGGAAGGCAAGCTCAATATCGATGATTTGATCACACACAGGCTGAAGCTCGATGATATCAATCAAGGTTTCGACTTGATGAAGAGCGGTGAATCGATCCGCTCCGTCGTGCTGTATTAATTAATTGAAATTTAATTGAAATACGCCGTACCACGGCGTTTTTGCGGAGGCTGCGGCCTCCGTTTTTTTTGCCCGGCATGCCATCCATCGCCGGTGTTTGCCATCCAGGCAGGTCTTTTTGCAGCCTGTCGCACGGCGCTGGAGGCCAGGTCCGCTTGCCGCTACAGTCAACGCTCCACTACTTTTGCGACGAGGCAGCCATGACCACTTCCCATCGTTTGATCCTCAGCCTGGCCGGTATCCTGCTTGGCGGCAGCGCGCTGGCCGTGCAGCCGCCGCAACCGCCCGCGCCCCCGGCCCCGCCGGCCGCGCCCAGCGTGCAGGTCAGCCGTTCGCTCGACAAGGGCGAAAGCTATGCGCTGGTCGATGGCACCAGGGATAGCGAGGGCGTCATCGTCGTCGACAGCGATATTCACTCGGAGCAGGTGGAAAAACTCAAGCGCTCGATCAAGGGGCCGTTCCTGTGGTTCCGCGACCAGGGGCAGGCCTATGTGCTGCAGGATGCGGCCTTGCTGGGCAAGGTGCGCACGGCATGGGAACCCTCGAAACAGCTGGGCAAGGAGATGAGCGCGCTTGGCGATCAAATGGGCGCGCATGGCAAGGCCATGGGTGAAATGGGCCGCAAGATGGGCGCCCGCAGCCTGGAAAAGGGCAGCGCGCGCGAATCGGAACAGCTGCGCTTGCTGGGCCGCCAGCAGCAGGAGCTGGGCCGCAAGCTCGGCGACGCTTCGCGCCGCCAGGCGTTGGCGACGAGCGACACGGCGCGCCGCGCGGCCGAGCGCGACGTGGAAGGCCTGCAGCAGCAGATGGAAGATGCGCAGGACAAAATGGAAGAGATCAACGACCGCATCGCCGACGTACACGAGCGCGAGGCCGAGAAAATGGAGCAGATGTCGCGCCAGATGGAGCAGCGCGGCAAGCCGATGGAAGCGCTGGGCAAGCAAATGGGCGACCTGGGCCGCCAGCAGGAAAAAGTCGTCAAGATCGCGGACAAGACCACGCGCCAGGTGATCGCCCAGGCGCTCAGCGAGGGCAAGGCCAAGCTGGTGCGCTGAAGGATGTGCTCAATTAGCAGGCCAGTGGCTTGCGCATCAGGCAGCGCAGCGCCGGATCGTGTCCGTCCTGCGCTTCGTGCGCCAGCTTGAGCGCGTGGCCTGCGCCCAGCGCCGCAGCCCCGATTTCGCTGAAACCATGGCGCGCATAGTAGGGTGCGTTCCATGGCAGGTGGCGATACGTGCTGAGCGTCAGGCAGGCGCAGCCCAGCGCCCGGGCATGGGCCGCTGCCGCGTCGAGCAAGCGGGCGCCCACGCCCTGCCGTTGATGCGGCAGGGCAACGGACAATTCCACGATGAACAGTTGCCCGTCGAGCGGTTCGGCGGCCAGGAAGCCTGCTGGCGCGGCGTGCCCATCGGCGGCCACCCATACGCCGCCCTCGCGCTGCAGCGCCTGTAAGGTGCTCAATGGTAAGGGTTCTCCCTGCGCCAACCACGCCAGTCCGGGGCCGGCCTGCGCAAACAGGGCCGCGGCGCTGCGCTCGACCTGGGCCAGCAGGGGCAGGTCGGCGCTGCTGGCTGCGCGGATGGCGTAGCTCACGGCGAATGCCACAAGGCGGCCACGGCGCGGTATTGCGCCGGCAACTGCCTGGCGTCGTCCTCGCTGGCATATGCGTCATCCTGCACCGTGTCCCAGCGCGCGTCGCAGCTGAAACGGTAGACTTGCGCTTCGTCCCCGTAGCGGCACACGGCCAGGCCGTGGATGGCGATGGGGGCGGCGCCATCTTCAGCGGCGACATGGCCGAAAGGCAAGTCGGACCAGGCCCAGGCCAGTACGCGGGCGCCGTCGAGGTGGCAGGGAGGTGTCATGGGCATGTTTTTATCAGCTGTGCAGTGATGCCGATTGTAGCGCGCACGCGGCGAATCCGGCGCGACCGCTGGACAAATGCACAGTATTTTTAGCCATGCCGGTATAATCACGGCATGCAAAATCTTCTTCACAACCTTAATCCCGAACAATTGGCTGCCGTCACCTTGCCGGCGCAGCATGCGTTGATCCTGGCGGGCGCCGGTTCGGGCAAGACCCGCGTGCTGACCACCCGCATCGCGTGGCTGATCCAGACCCAGCAGGTATCGCCGCCCGGCATCCTGGCCGTGACGTTTACCAACAAAGCCGCCAAGGAAATGCTCACGCGCCTGTCGGCCATGCTGCCGATCAACACGCGCGGCATGTGGATCGGCACCTTTCACGGCCTGTGCAACCGCTTGCTGCGCACGCACTACCGCGACGCGGCCTTGCCGCAGACCTTCCAGATCCTCGATTCCCAGGATCAATTGTCCGTGATCAAGCGTTTGTTGAAGGCAAACAATATCGATGATGAAAAATTCCCGCCGAAGACGGTGATGTATTTCATCAACAACGCCAAGGACCAGGGCTTGCGCGCCACGGACGTGGAAGCGTACGACGCGCACGAGCGCAAGATGGTCGAGCTGTACCAGCTGTACGACGACCAGTGCCAGCGCGAAGGCGTCGTCGATTTTGCCGAATTGCTGCTGCGCACGTATGAATTGCTCAGCCGCAACCAGCCCTTGCGCGAGCACTACCAGGCGCGCTTCCGCCATATTTTGGTGGACGAGTTCCAGGATACGAATAACCTGCAATACAACTGGCTCAAATTGCTGGCCGGCCACGGCAGCCGCGATGGCGGCGCCCTGTTTGCCGTCGGCGACGATGACCAGAGCATCTATGCGTTCCGCGGTGCCAACGTGGGCAACATGAGTGCCTTCGAGCACGAGTTCCAGGTGAAGAACTTGATCAAGCTGGAGCAGAACTACCGCTCGCACGGCCACATCCTCGACAGCGCCAACGTATTGATCGCGAACAATAGCAAGCGCCTGGGCAAGAATCTGCGCACGGACGCGGGCCATGGCGAGCAGGTGCGCGTGTACGAAGCCAGTTCCGACTTGCAGGAAGCGCAATGGATCATCGAAGAGGCGAAAAGCCTGATCGCCGATGGCGCCTCGCGCAGTGAGATCGCGATTTTGTACCGCTCGAACGCGCAGTCGCGCGTGATCGAACACGCGCTGTTCTCGGCCGCCATTCCCTACCACGTGTACGGCGGCCAGCGCTATTTCCAGCGCGCCGAGGTCAAGCACGCAATTGCCTATTTGCAATTGATGGACAATCCGCACAACGATTCGGCCTTCTTGCGCGTGGTCAATTTCCCCACGCGGGGCATCGGCATGCGCTCGATCGAGCAATTGCAGGCCGCGTCGGAACAGTACGGCATCTCGCTGTATGCGGCGGTGCCGTATGTGGCCGGCAAGGCGGGCAGCGTGCTGGCCGGCTTCGTCAAGCTGATCGAAGGCGTGCGTTTCGAAACGCAGCAATTGTCGCTGCCGGAAATGGTCAGAGTGGTGCTGGAAGCGAGTACCTTGCTGCAACATTATCAGAATGAAAAGGAAGGCGCCGACCGCATCGAGAACTTGGAGCAGATGGTCAGCGCGGCCAGCCAGTTCATTTCCGAAGAAGGTTTTGGCCAGGGCGCGCCCGCGCATTTGGGGCCAGCCGCCCAGGCGCAGTCGGGCGCGCCCGTCGTGAACCAGGATGGCATCGAAATCCTGGACGCGGACGCGCCGCTGCCGGCCGTGATGTCGCCGCTCTCCGCCTTCCTGTCGCACGCGTCGCTGGAAGCGGGCGACAACCAGGCGCAGGCGGGCCAGGATGCGCTGCAGATGATGACGGTGCACTCGGCCAAGGGCCTGGAATTCGACAACGTGTTCATTACCGGCCTGGAAGAGGGCTTGTTCCCGCACGAAAGCAGCTCGAAGGAAGACAACGGCGTGGAAGAGGAACGCCGGCTGATGTACGTGGCCATCACGCGCGCGCGCAAACGCTTATATATGAGCTTTTCGCAGACGCGCATGCTGCACGGCCAGACGCGCTACAACATGAAGTCGCGCTTCTTCGACGAATTGCCGGAAGAATCGCTGAAATGGCTGTCGCCGAAGGTGCAGGCGAACTGGTTCGGCAACCGCAAGTCGGCCTGGGACGAGGCGCCGAAGCTGGCCAGCCTGGGTTCGGACAATGCGATTGCGCAAAAGATCGCGCAAAAGGCCACGGGCGGCGGCTGGCGCATCGGCGAATCCGTGGCGCACGCCAAGTTTGGCGAGGGCGTGATCGTCAATATCGAAGGCGGCGGCGGCAATGCGCGCGCGCAAATCAACTTCGGCCAGCACGGCATGAAGGTGCTCGACCTGGGCATCGCCAAATTGGAACGCCTGGGCCGCTAGTTTGCTGAGTAGCAATAAAAAAGGGCAGCCTGCGCAGGCTGCCCTTTTTTCATGCGGCGTGAAAATCAGTCGTTCGGCTTGTCCAGCGACACCGTCTTGCTTTCATCGACGGGCAAGCCGAAGATCTGGCGGTAGGCGGCGTAGAACGAGCAATGCATGATGATGGTCAAGATCATCGACAGCGGCATCATCAGTTGCATCATCAGCGGCGTGCGGCCAAAGATGACGGCCAGCAACTGGCTGGTGACGACGCTGATGGCGAACCAGGTGGCGGCGAAGACGATGAAGGCCGACAGCGAACGCCAGACGGCGAAAAAGCTGAAGAACAGCGCCTTGCCCAGCCCGGTTTGTTTCCAGTAGATCAGCGGTGCGGCAAAGCAGAAGGCCATGGCGGCCGGCACGTACAGCACGATGGCCAGCAGGATGCCGAGGCCCAGGCGCGATTCGGGGATGGCGGTACGCGCCGCTTCTTCCGTCAATTGCCCCGTGACCAGTTGCCACAGCAAGCCGTCGTCCACCAAAGTCGAGGCGCCGATGGCCACGATGGCCATCAGGATGTACAGCACGCCCAGGCCGAACAGGGAAGGAAAGGCCGGCTTGCGGAAGCCCGAGATCAACAGGCTGGGCAAGACGCGCTTGCCCTGGTCGATGTTCAGGCAGCCTTGCACGAAGGCGACGGAAAAGACGGGGACGAGGATGACGGGCAGCATCTGGCCGAGCACGGGCACGATGCTGACGGCCAGCATGCAGAACATATAGCCGAGAAACAGCATCGACATGCCGCCAGGTTGCTTGCGAAACAGGGCGAAGCCTTGTTTCACCCATTGCCAACCTGTACTTGCAGGTAATTTTTCCATGTTTAAAACAGTTCCGGAGCAGGTGTGGCGATACGTTCGCGCAGAATGCGTTCGAAATGCGTGGGATCGTGCGGGGTCAGCATTTCCGCTTCGCGCGGCTGGTAATAATCGTACAGGCGCGACAGCCAGAAGCGCAGCGCGGCGGCGCGCAGCATCGGTTGCCATGCCGTCTGTTCTTCATCCGTAAACGGACGCACGGCCCGGTAGGCGTCGAGCAGGGCGCGCACGCGCACCGTGTCGAGCACGCCCGTGGCCAGGTCCACGCACCAGTCGTTGACGGTGACGGCCACGTCGAACAGCCAGGTGTCGCAGCCGGCAAAGTAAAAGTCGAAAAAGCCCGTCAGTTGTTCGCCGTCAAACATGACGTTGTTGCGGAACAAGTCGGCATGCACGGGACCGCGCGGGATGGCTTTATACGTATCGCAGGCAGCAAAGGCGTCCTGGAAGTGGATTTCCGCGCGCAGCAAATGCGCCCTGGCATCGTCGAGGTGGTGCAGGACGAGGGGCGTGGTGGTGTTCCACCAGTCCAGGCCACGCAGATTCGGCTGTTGCAGAGGGAAATCCTGCGCCGCCAGGTGCATCTTCGCCAGCATGGTGCCCACGGCCGCGCAATGCACGGCTTGCGGCGCCATCTGCGAGCTGCCGTCGAGTTTGCTGACGATGGCGGCCGGCTTGCCTTGCAAGGCCGTCACCAGTTCGCCGTCCGCATTGGCGATCGGCGCCGGCACCAGTACGCCCCGGTCCGCCAAATGGCGCATCAGTTGCAGATAAAACGGCAATTGTTCGAAGCTGAGGTTTTCAAAGATCGTCAGCACATACTCGCCGCGCTCCGTGCTCAGGAAGAAATTGCTGTTCTCGATGCCGGACGCGATGCCCTTGAGCGCCAGAGGTTTGCCGAGTGGAAATTGCGTGATCCACTGGCCGATATCGTCCAGGTGTAGCGCGGTAAAAACTGCCATGGGAAAGAGAGGAATGGTCTAAAAGGTCAAAAAAAGCCGGCTGCCCCGCAGGTGGCCGGGGCAGGGCAGAAGAGAGTGGCTGCTTACTTCGCTGGTGCGGGCGGCGCTGGCGCGTCCGCGGCCTCTTCGTCGCGTTGTTTCTGTTTCTTCTTGCCCAGATCAAATTCCAGTACTTTCCATTGCGGGCCGCGCAGGGCGCCGCTGTGGGCCTGGTCGCCGCCGGCGGCCGGCTTCATGTAATAGGTGCTGCCGCCGCTCGTCACTTTCACTTCGGACGTCACGCCCGCTTCGCGTTTTTCGGTAATCTGCTGCTTGGCCGCGGCCGGCGCCACGGTGATGGGCGCTTCGCCCATTTCCTCGATGCGTTCCAGTTGTGGCGGCGCGTCGCTCGGTTTGGCCGGCGTCTGGGCGCTGGCGATGGCCGAACATGCCAGCAGGGGCAGGGCGAGGAATGTCCAGAGTGTCGATGTACGCATCATGATGGGTTCGCTTCCATGTGAGGGACTGCAGCGCGTGCAGTAGTGTAATGCCGTCAATTTATCTATAAGGCATTGTAACAAACTGGTAGGCAATGCTGTTTAATACGGCTGATTAATGTGCCGAAATGGCCGGCAGTGGCGGCCCGCGCGCCCGCACGGGGCCGCCAGGGTGGCAAAAACGCCGGAAACGGCAGGCGTTGCGGCCGGTGGCGCGGCCCTAAACTCTGCGATAATTGGGCGATATTCCGCCCGCCCGCCGCTGTTTCTTCCCGGCTGGCGCGGCTCACCTTATTTTATTGGCATTATGCAAAACACCCT
Source organism: Janthinobacterium sp. SUN033 (assembly GCF_030397595.1). Taxonomy (NCBI): domain Bacteria; kingdom Pseudomonadati; phylum Pseudomonadota; class Betaproteobacteria; order Burkholderiales; family Oxalobacteraceae; genus Janthinobacterium; species Janthinobacterium sp. SUN033. The sequence goes on along the minus strand of NZ_JAPQNV010000007.1, from coordinate 139,863 downwards.
GCTGTTAGTCGACGGTTCCAGTTACCTCTATCGTGCCTTCCATGCGCTGCCCGACCTGCGCAGCCCGGACGGCTATCCCACGGGCGCCATGCACGGCATGGTCAACATGCTGCGCCGCCTGCGCGCCGACTACCCGGCCGCCTATATCGCCTGCGTCTTCGATGCCAAAGGCAAAACTTTCCGTGATGACATGTATCCGGAATACAAGGCCACGCGCGCCTCGATGCCGGACGACCTGCGCCTGCAGATCGAACCGATCCACGAAGCCGTGCGCGCCATGGGCTGGCCGATATTGATGGTCGACGGCGTGGAAGCGGACGACGTGATCGGCACTCTGGCCGTGCAGGCGGCCGCCGCCGGCATGGACGTGGTGGTGTCGACGGGCGACAAGGATCTGGCGCAGCTGGTCAACAGCCAGGTGACCCTGATCAATACCATGAGCAATGAAAAGCTCGATGAAGCGGCCGTGCTGGTCAAGTTCGGCGTGCCGCCGAACCGCATCATCGATTATCTGTCGCTGATCGGCGATACGGTCGACAACGTGCCGGGCGTCTCGAAGTGCGGCCCGAAGACGGCCGTCAAATGGCTGACCTTGTACGACAGCCTGGAAGGCGTGATGGAAAACGCGGCCAAGGTGGGCGGCGCCGTGGGCGAAAACCTGCGCACGGCCCTGCCATGGCTGCCGCAGGCGCGCGCCTTGATCACCGTCAAGACCGATTGCGACTTGTCCGAACACATGACGACCATCGCCGACTCGCTGGTGGCGAAACACGAAGACAAGGAAGCGCTGCTGGCCTTCTTCCAGCGCTACGGCTTCAAGGCCCTGCTGCGCGAACTGGGCGCCACGCCGCCGCCGATGTCGCCCGTTGGCGCACCGGCAACTGGCGGCGCTGCGGCCAACACGACGGGCGACATGTTTGCCGATGCCGCTCCGGCCGTGGAAGCCGTGTATGAAACCGTGCTGACGGACGAGCAGCTGGACAAATGGATCGCCCTGATCGATGCGGCGGCTTTGACGGCCGTCGATACGGAAACCACGTCGCTGGAACCGATGACGGCGCAAATGGTCGGCATTTCCCTCTCCGTGGCAGAGCACGCCGCCTGCTACATCCCGCTGGCCCACGATTACGCGGGCGCGCCGGAACAGTTGACGCGCGAACACGTGCTGGCGAAGCTGCGTCCATGGCTGGAAGATGCGAACAAGCCCAAGCTGGGCCAGAACCTCAAGTATGACAGCCACATCTTCGCCAACCACGGCGTGACGTTGCGCGGCATCGCCCACGATACCTTGCTCGAATCGTATGTGTTCGAATCGCACAAGAAGCACGACATGGACAGCCTGGCCCTGCGCCACCTGAATTACACGACGATCCCGTTCGAGGACGTGTGCGGCAAGGGCGCCAAGCAGATCACGTTCAACCAGGTGGAAGTGGAGCAGGCGGCGAAATACGCGGCCGAGGATGCGGACGTCACCTTGCGCTTGCACAATGCCATGTGGGGCAATGTGGCGAATGATGAGAAGCTGACCTTCATCTATGAAAAGATCGAGATGCCGACGGCCGTGGTCTTGCAAAAGATCGAGCGCAACGGCGTGCTGATCGATGACGAGCTGCTCAACATCCAGTCGGCCGAGCTGGCCGTCAAGATTCTCGAACTGGAAAAGAAGGCGTATGAGCTGGCCGAGCAGCCATTCAACCTGGGTTCGCCCAAGCAGATCGGTGAAATTTTCTTTGAAAAATTGAAACTGCCGGTGGTCAAGAAGACGCCAACGGGCGCGCCGTCGACGGATGAAGAAGTGCTGCAAAAGCTGGCCGAGGATTATCCGCTGCCCAAAGTGCTGCTCGAATACCGGGGCATGGCCAAGCTGAAGTCGACCTACACGGACAAATTGCCGAAGATGATCAACGTCACGACGGGGCGCGTGCACACGAACTATGCACAAGCCGTGGCCGTGACGGGCCGCCTGGCGTCGAACGACCCGAACTTGCAGAATATTCCCATCCGCAGCGCGGAAGGGCGCCGCATCCGCGAAGCCTTTATTGCGCCGCCCGGCAGCCACATCGTTTCGGCCGACTATTCGCAGATCGAATTGCGCATCATGGCGCACATCTCGGGCGATGAAGCCATGTTGCGCGCGTTTGCCGACGGCATCGACATTCACCGCGCCACGGCTGCCGAAATCTTTGGCGTGCCGGCCGCGGAAGTGCAGAGCGAACAGCGCCGCTACGCCAAGGTCATCAACTTTGGTTTGATCTACGGCATGAGCGCATTCGGCCTGGCCGGTAACCTGGGTGTGGACCGCACGGCCGCGCAAAGCTATATCGACCGCTACTTTGCCCGTTTTTCCGGCGTGAAACAGTACATGGAAGACACGCGCCAGCAAGCGAAGGCGCGCGGCTACGTGGAAACCGTGTTCGGCCGTCGTTTGTGGCTGCCGGAAATCAATTCGCCGAACGGCCCGCGCCGTCAGGGCGCGGAACGGGCGGCGATCAACGCGCCCATGCAGGGCACGGCCGCCGACTTGATCAAGCTGGCCATGATCGCCGTGCAAGGCTGGCTGGAAACGGACGGCTTGCAAACGAAGATGATCATGCAGGTGCACGATGAACTGGTGCTGGAAGTGCCGGACGCCGAGCTGGAACTGGTCAAGCGCAAGCTGCCGGAACTGATGGCGGGCGTGGCCGCGCTGAAAGTGCCGCTGACGGCCGAAGTGGGCGTAGGACGCAATTGGGACGAAGCGCACTAGGACACCAGACCAAATCTACTGCGCGGCGCAATTTCCGGCCTGCGATGCTCACTGCCTCGGCGGCCCCGTGCCTGGCACAGTTGCGCTTCTCGGCCAGAACTCGGGGCCGCTCGCTACGATTTTGTCTGGGTCCAGAGATTTGACTTCACTTAACGCAACATTTTCAGGAGAAACGCATGAGCGACATGATCACCGATTGTGAAAGTTTGCTGGGCCAGAGCAGCTTGTCCGGGCCGGATGGCCGGCGTGGTTTCCTGAAGGTGGCGCTGGGCACGGGTTTTGCCGTGGCCGTGCTGCCCGTGGCGGCGCAAAACGTCGTCAAGACGGATTCTGCCGGACTCGTCACTGGCAGCATGTCGGTGATGGTCGATGGCCAGGCCGTGCCCGTGTATGCGGCCCAGCCGGAAGGCAAGACGGGTTTGCCCGTGGTATTGGTCATTTCGGAAATCTTTGGCGTGCATGAACATATCGCCGACATGGCGCGCCGCTTCGCCAAGCAGGGCTATCTGGCGCTGGCGCCCGACCTGTTCGTGCGCCAGGGCGATGCCACCAAGGTGGCCAGCATTGCCGATTTAATGAAAGGCATCATCGCCAAGACGCCGGACGCGCAGGTGATGGCGGACCTCGATGCTGTTGTTGCATGGGCGAAACAGAATGGCGGCGACACGAGCCGTTTGGGCATCACGGGCTTTTGCTGGGGCGGGCGCATCACGTGGCTGTACGCGGCGCACAATCCGGCCGTCAAGGCGGGCGTAGCCTGGTATGGCCGCCTCGTCGGCGAACCGACTGCCTTGCAGCCGAGCAACCCCATCGATATCGCCGCCAGCCTGAAAGTCCCCGTGCTGGGCTTGTATGGCGGCAAGGATACGGGCATCAGCCAGGAATCGATCGGCAAGATGAAGGATGCGCTGGCCAAGGGCGGCAACCAATCCGAGTTTGTCGTGTATCCCGATGCGGGCCACGCCTTCAACGCCGATTACCGTCCCAGCTATGTGGCGGCCGATGCAAAAGACGGTTATGCGCGTTGCCTGGCCTGGTTCAAAAAGCATGGCGTGGCGTAATGCTGCAACAGAAAAATACCGCATTTCCCAGAAATTGACGCGAAAGCCGCACCGGGCTGTAAAATGCCCGGTGCGCGCCAATGCAGTACAATTGCATCTTCATCGCGCGACGCTGCCGCCAGACGCGCAAAAAATTAAACAATAGATAACAACGCATTCATCAGGCCAGACGCCAGCATCGCGGGCGCCAGTGACCCGGCGCCATTTTGAGGTAAGAAAATCATCGATCCCGTCCTTATATCCATTTTGCTCGCGACCACGATCGCGGGCGTGTTCAGCATTACCGCGGCGGCGATCTTTTCGTTTGCATTCCTTTCCAAAGTGGTCGAGCGCATGGTCAGCTTGTCCGTCGGCATCATGTTGTCGACGTCCCTGCTGCACGCCTTGCCCGAAGCGTTCGAATCGCAGGCGGACCCGCGCAGCCTGTTCGCCACCCTGCTGGCGGGCTTGCTGGCCTTTTTCATGTTGGAAAAATTCGCGATTTTGCGCCATTCGCACCACCACGAAGGCGACGGCCACCACCATGCGCACGGCCACGACAAGCACGAAGCGGGCAAGTCCGGCTGGATGATTTTAGTGGGCGACGGCATGCACAACTTTACGGACGGCATCTTGATCGCGGCCGCCTTCCTGGCCGACCCGAAGCTGGGCCTGGTGACGGGCCTGGCCATCATCGCGCATGAAATTCCGCAGGAAATCGGCGACTTCATCGTGCTGCTCAACGCGGGTTTCTCGCGCCTGCGCGCCTACATCTTCAATCTGCTGTGCAGCCTGATGGCGGTGGCGGGCGGCTTGCTCGGCTATTTCACCCTGGACCGCGCCAGCAATCTGATTCCTTACGTGCTCGTGTTCGCCTCGTCCGGCTTCATCTACATCGCCTTGAGCGACCTGATGCCGCAGATGCAGCGCCGCGCCACCTTGCGCGAAACCATCCCGCAAGTGCTGCTGATCGCGCTGGGCGTGTGCATCGTGCTGTTTTTGACGCATAAGCGCCACGGCGGTTGATGTCCGGCACTGCCGGCGCAGTGCTACCTATGCTATATTGCCTTTCTGACTAACTTGCACAGAAAGGAGGAAAATATCATGGAAGAAAACTTGTTGCTCGCCGTATGGCGCGCACGCTCTTTAAGCGCATTTGCCAGCTCTTGCCCACGTTCTATCGCGCTGCGATAACCTGGCCAGAGCAAAGTCACCCTCCCAGACGAGTCCTTTCCTGGTACTCCGTTGTCGTTAGCGCTCCTGTTAACGCGGATGCTTGCATCCCGAACAAAGACAAGAGCCATGACTACCCTGATCTCGACACAAGCTTTACAACTGGATACCCACGACGGTTTCCTCTTCCATGAACTCGCCTTTACCTTGCGCCAGGGCGACCGCATCGGCCTGATCGGCCACAATGGCTGCGGCAAATCCACCTTGCTGGGATTGCTCAGCGGCACCCGCGAAGCGACATCCGGTACCATCCATTATTCCCGTGCCTGCCGCTTGCAGCACGTGGAGCAGCACTTGCCGCCGGAACTTGCCAAGCTGAGCCTGTACGACGCCTTGCTGGCGCCTGTGCTGGAACAGCCGGAACTGCATTGGCGGGTCGACAGCCTGCTGGCCGAACTGGGTTTTGATGTTGATACGGCGCAAGTGCCCGTGCATTCCCTGTCCGGCGGCCAGCACACGCGATTGCTGCTGGGGCGTGCCCTGCTGCAGGAACCGAACGTGCTGCTGCTCGATGAGCCGAGCAATCACCTGGACTTGCCGTCGCTGCTGTGGCTGGAGCAATTCCTGCTGGCCTGGCGCGGCGCCTTCATCCTCGTCTCGCACGACCAGCGATTGCTCGACAACGTGGCCACGCGCAGCTGGATCTTGCGCGACAGCCGGCTCTACGATTTCGACTTGGCGTGCGGCCCCGCGCTGGCGGCGCTGGCGGCGCTGGCCGAGGCGGACGTGGCCGCCGCCGCCCGGCATGCGGCCGAACAGAAGGAAATCGACCGCCTGTCTGCCAGCAGCGCCCGCCTGGCCCTGTGGGGCCGCACCTATGACAATGAAGACCTGGCGCGCAAGGCCAAGACCATGCAGCGGCGCATCGACAAGTTGAAGGATGAGCAATCGTTCGTCAGCGATGGCGCGCCGTGGCGCTTGAGTCTGCGTGGCAAGGCGCTGGCGGCTGACCAGCTGCTGGCGCTGGACGGCCTGGACGTGCGCGCCGTGCCCGCGTCTCCCGTGCTGTTCCAGGTCGGCCAGCTGTGGCTGAAACCGGGCGACCGTATCGCCTTGCTGGGCGCCAACGGCAGCGGCAAGTCGTCGCTGCTGCGCCTGTGCTGGCAAGCGATCCAGGCACAGGAGGAACGTGCGGACTTGCGCTACCACAAGGCGGCCAACATCGGCTATTACGACCAGTCGCTCAAGCAACTGGCCGATACGGCCGACCTGTCCGACGCCCTGTACCCGTTCGCCGTGCAAAACGAGGCTGCGCGCAGCCAGGTGGCGCGCAAGCAGGCGCTGATAGCGGCCGGTTTTCCGTATGCGCGCCATGGCCAGACGGTGGCGACCCTGAGCGGCGGCGAGCGGGCGCGGCTGCTGTTCCTGGGCCTCTCCTTGGCCAGCTATCATTTATTGCTGCTCGACGAGCCGAGCAATCACCTGGACATGCAGGGCAAGGGGGAGCTGGGGCAAGCGCTGCGCGGCTTTGCGGGCGGCTGCCTGCTGGTGTCGCACGACCGCGACCTGATCGAGACGGCGTGCAACCGCTACTGGGTGGTGGCCGACGGCGGGCTGGAAGAGTGGCCCGACGCGGCCAGCGCGTATGCACGGCTGAGTCTTGAGGATGGGCAAGCGCCGGCGTCCGCGCCGCGCGTGGAAACGGCTGCGCTTGCGCCAGCGCAAACCGACGTCGACGTCCAGCTGGAACGCTTGTGCGAACTGGAGCAATTGCTGGCGGAAGACCTGGCGAGAAAACCGCGCCACCAGAAGCCGGCCAGCCAGCAGGCGTGGCAGGCGGAACTGGAGCAGTTGAGTCAAGCACTGGGGATAACGTCGTAGTTACCCACAGCGCATAAAAAAGCGGACCGAGGTCCGCTTTTTTTAGTTACCCGTCGCCACGGGCCGCGCCGGATCGGCGCACCATTCGCTCCACGAGCCCGGATACAGTGCTGCGCCAGGCAAGCCGGCCACTTCCAGGGCCAGCAAGTTGTGGCAAGCCGTCACGCCGGAGCCGCATTGCAGGATGGCCGCTTGCGGTGCATCAAACAATGCGCTGAAATCGCGCCGTAGTTCCTCTGCGCCTTTGAAACGGCCATCCGCTTGTAAATTATCCTTGAAGAAACGGTTTTTCGCGCCGGGGATGTGGCTGCCCACGGGATCGATGGTTTCATTTTCGCCGCGATAACGGTCGGGGGCGCGCGCGTCGATGACCGTCAAGGCCCGGGTTTCCAGGTTGGCGATGACGTCTTGCACGGTCACGGTGCGCGTCAGGCTGGCTTTTTCCGTCAGCTTGCCGGCAGGGCGGGGCGCCACGGGCGTGACCAGCGGCAAGCCCTGTGCCTGCCAGGCGGCCAGGCCGCCGTCGAGCACGGCCACGGCTGGATGGCCGACCCAGCGCAGCAGCCACCACAAACGGGCGGCGAACATGCCGCCTTGCCCGTCATAGGCGACCACTTGCGTGTCGTCATTGATGCCCCAGCCGCGCAGGGTGGCCAGCAAGGTATTGCGGTCAGGCAAGGGATGGCGGCCCGTGAAGGCGGGGCCGCGCGCCGTCTTGGGGCCGGACAGGGCCGTGTCGATATCGGCGAACTGGGCGTTCTGGATGTGGCCGGCGGCAAACGCGTCGCTGCCGGCCGTCGGGTTGAGCAAGTCGTGGCGGCAATCGAGGATGACCCAGTTGCTGTCATTCACGTGGCTGGACAAATCATTGCTGTTGATCAAGGTCGTATACAAGGTCATGACTCCTTACACTTCGCTGGCGATGGGATCCGTGCGCGCGATCGCCGCGCCACGGGCCGTGTTGCGGGTATTGTAATAGGTTGCCGCGATGCCGGAAGCGAGAATGATGCCGATGCCGGCCCAGCCATGCCAGTCGAACAGGTCGCCAAAGATCACCACGCCCCAGAAGCTGGAAAAGACGATGCCTGTGTATTGCAGATTCGCAACCACGAGGGTCTTGCCCAGGCGATAGGCGCGCGTCATGGCCATCTGCGCCATGGTGGCGCACAGGCCGATGGCGGTCAGCAAGCCGATGCCGTAGCCGCTCGTGTGCGCATGCCAGACGACGGGGCCGCCGCCGGCGCTGGCCACGTGGCCGATCACGCCGGCGAGGAAATTGACGACCGAGAAATAGAATACGACCCGGTATTCGGGTTCGCCCAGCAAGCCCAGCTTGCGCACTTGCAGGTAGGCGAGGGCTGACAACATGCCGGAAATCAAGGCCGTGATGGCGCCAGCAGCCTGGTCCGTTTCGAACACGGGTTGCAGCAGCAGGGTCACGCCGACAAAGCTCATGGCGATCGCCGCCACCAGCGGCCACTCGACTTGCTGCGTCGCCTTCCACCAGCCGCCGGCCAGCAAGATCACGGCGATCCAGATGGGCGCCATGTAATTGAGCGTCATGGCCGTGGCCAGCGGCAGGATGGCGATGGCATAAAACCACAGCCACAGGGCGATCACGCCCACCACGCCGCGCCACAGATGCTGGCCCGGCATCGTGGTCTTAAAACTGCCGCCCTGGTACAAAATCGTGCAGCTCATGACGGTCATGCCGATGATGCCGCGATACATGACGATTTCGGACGTCGAATACATCTCCGACGCCAATTTGACGCACACGCCCATGATGGCAAACATGAAACTTGCAAACAGCATCCAAAGAGATTGCATCTGATTCCTGAAAAACGCGGGGATAAAAAAAGGCCGCACGAGGCGGCCCTTGAGGGATTACAGTTCGATATTGTTGCGGTACCACTCGTGGAAATGCTGCATGCCATCTTCCATCGGCGACTGGTAAGGACCCACTTCGCTCACGCCGCGCGCCATCAGGGCCTTGCGGCCCGCATCCATGCGTTGGGCGATTTCATCGTCCTCGACGCAGGTTTCCATGTAGGCAGCCCGTTCCGCTTCGACGAAGTCGCGCTCGAACAACACAATTTCTTCTGGGTAATAAAACTCCACCACGTTGCGCGTCTTTTGCGGGCCGTCGGGCCACAGGGTAGAGACGACCAGCACGTGCGGATACCATTCGACCATGATGTTCGGATACAGGGTCAGCCAGATGGCGCCATACGGCGGCACTTCGCCGCCGCGGAATTGCAGCACCTGCTCTTGCCATTTCTTGTAGGCAGGCGAACCGGCTTGCTGCAGGCCGCGGTGCACGCCCACCGTCTGCACGCTGTAATCCTTGCCGAATTCCCAGCGCAGGTCGTCGCAGCTGACGAAGCTGCCCAGGCCCGGGTGGAACGGTTCCACGTGATAGTCTTCCAGATAGACTTCGATGAAAGTCTTCCAGTTGTAGTCGCACTCGTGGATTTCCACGTGGTCGAACATGTAGCCGGAAAAGTCGAGGTCTTTCGAGACGGACAAATCTTTCAATTTTTCCATCACGTTGTAGCCATTTTGCTCGAACAGCAAGCCATTCCAGCTTTGCAGCGGCGTTTTCGACAGGTTCAGGCACGGCGTCTCGGGGAAATGCGGCGCGCCGATCAGTTCACCCTTGAGGTCGTAGGTCCAGCGGTGCAGCGGGCAGACGATATGGTTCGCATTGCCGCGGCCATTGAACATCAGCGCCTGCCGGTGGCGGCACACGTTGGACAGCACTTCGATGCCATTGGCGTTGCGCACGAGCATGCGCCCTTCGTTCTCAGACGCCAGGGTCGCAAAATCGCCGGTTTCCGGCACCATCAGCTCGTGCCCGACATAGCGCGGGCCGGCTTGGAACAATTGCTGCATTTCACGCTGCAACAGCGTTTCGTCAAAATAGACGTGGACCGGAAGTTGCGCGTTTGAGCGCGCCAGCTTGGCGTGAGTAGCCAGATCGGACATCCCAACCCCCCATAAATGTACAACGGTCAGCAGTGCCCCAGGCCATTCCCTGGGCAACCGCTACAGAGAGAAAGAATCCGCAAAGACCTGAATTCAAATTTGTTGAAACGGTATTTCGGACAGAACCGGCGATTATAGCGCGGATCGGCCTCGGCATTATCAAAACCCCCCGGCAAATAGGCTTTTAATGAGAAACATTGTCATTTGGCGCGCAATTTCTGGCGCAGAGGGGCGATTCGGCTAAAATCTACTGACAAGCTGGCAACGCTATTGACTTTGAGCGCGTCGATTGCGCTTTAGTTTTCACTTAATAGTGTGGTTTGTTCTAAAATAACGCTTCTATGCTGGCCGGGAATCCCCGGCGTCTCCCTACAAGCCCCTCGTGCCACGAAGAGATCTGAGTCTATGTCGAAGAAATTAACTGCCGCTGCCGCAGTGCCGGCCTCGTTTGAAGAGGCAATGGCGGAACTGGCGCAGCTGGTAACGCAAATGGAAGCGGGCCAGTTGCCGCTGGAAGCATCGGTCGCGGCGTATCAGCGCGGCTCGGAACTGGTCAAGTATTGCGCGACCCAGCTCGACAGTGTCGAAGCGCAGGTGAAAGTACTCGAAGGCGACATGTTGAAACCGTTCACGGATGCCGGCGAGGCCGCCCAATGATGGCCAGCATGCAACAAGACGGCGTTACCTTCGGCGACTGGATGCAAAGCACCCAGTCCGGCGTGGAAGGCCGGCTCGACCAGTTCCTGCCGGCGGCGGACGCCGTGCCGCACAAGCTGCACTCTGCCATGCGCTATGCGCTCTTGGGCGGCGGCAAGCGCGTGCGCCCGCTGCTGGTGATGGCGGCTGGCGAACTGTTTGATGCCGATCAAGATACCCTCGCGCGCGCTGCTTGCGCGCTGGAAATGATTCACGTGTATTCGCTCGTGCATGACGACATGCCCTGCATGGATGACGATGCCTTGCGCCGTGGCAAACCCACCGTGCACATCGCCTACGACGAGGCGACGGCCCTGCTGGTGGGTGACGCGCTGCAATCGCAGGCGTTCATGCTGCTGGCCGACGGCGCGGCGATTCCTCCCGCGCGGCAAATGGCCATGATCAAGCTGCTGGCGCACGCCTCCGGTTCTGCCGGCATGTGCGGCGGCCAGGCGATCGACCTCGACAGTGTCGGCCTGGCCTTGACCTTGCCGCAGCTGGAACAGATGCATCAACTCAAAACGGGCGCCTTGCTGCGCGCGGCCGTGATTCTCGGCGCGCTGGCCGGCAAGGACTTGACGGCGGACGACATGACGGCGCTGAACGCGTATGCGCGCGCCGTGGGCCTGGCGTTCCAGGTGGTCGACGACGTGCTCGACGCGACGGCCGATTCGGCCACCCTGGGCAAGACGGCAGGCAAGGATGCGGCCGCCAACAAGCCCACCTACGTATCGATACTGGGGCTGGCACCATCGAAAGCCCTGGCAGAACAATTGCGGTGCGACGCCCATGCGGCGCTGGCGCCATTCGGGGACAAGGCACGCCGTTTGCGCGAGCTGGCGGACCTGGTCGTGCAGCGGAAGGCATAAATGAAACTGTTAGAAACCATCAATGAACCAGCGCAAGTGCGCAAGCTGGCCCGCTCGCAACTGGTGCCGCTGGCCCAGGAATTGCGCAGCTTCCTGCTCGATTCCGTTTCCAAGACGGGCGGCCACTTGTCGTCCAACCTGGGCACGGTCGAGCTGACCGTCGCGCTGCATTACGTCTTCAACACGCCGCACGACCGCATCGTCTGGGACGTGGGCCACCAGACCTATTCGCACAAGATCCTCACGGGCCGCCGCGAGCGCATGCACACCCTGCGCCAGAAAGACGGCATTTCCGGCTTCCCGAAGCGCGACGAGAGCGAATACGACACCTTCGGCACGGCGCACTCGTCGACGTCCATTTCCGCCGCGCTGGGCATGGCGCAGGCGGCCAAGATCAAGGGCGACCCGCTGCACGCGATCGCCGTGATCGGCGACGGTTCGATGACGGCCGGCATGGCTTTCGAGGCGATGAACAATGCGGGCGTGCAGGAAGATGTCAACTTGCTGGTGATTTTGAACGACAACGACATGTCGATCTCGCCGCCCGTGGGCGCGCTGAACCGCCACCTGGCGCGATTGATGTCGGGCCAGTTCTATGCGGCCGCGAAAAATGTCGGCAAGTCCGTCTTGCCCGGCCCCGTGCTGGAACTGGCGAAGCGCTTTGAAGAGCACGCCAAGGGCATGGTCGTGCCCGCCACCATGTTCGAGGAATTCGGTTTCAATTACATCGGCCCCATCGACGGCCACGACCTCGATTCGCTGATCCCGACCTTGCAAAATATCAAGCAATTGAAGGGTCCGCAATTCCTGCACGTGGTGACCAAGAAGGGGCAGGGCTACAAGCTGGCCGAAGCGGAACCGATTCTGTACCACGGCACGGGCAAGTTCAACCCGGCCGAAGGCATCAAGCCGGCCACGGCGCCCGCCAAGATGACGTATACGGAAGTGTTCGGCAACTGGCTGTGCGACATGGCCGCCCACGACAAGCGCCTGGTGGGCATCACGCCGGCCATGCGCGAAGGCTCGGGCATGGTCAAGTTCGAACAGAAGTTTCCGACCCGCTACTTCGACGTCGGCATTGCCGAGCAGCATTCCGTGACGTTCGGCGCGGGCCTGGCTTGCGAAGGCTTGAAACCCGTCGTCGCCATCTATTCCACCTTCCTGCAGCGCGCCTACGACCAGCTGATCCACGACGTGGCCCTGCAAAACCTGGACGTGACGTTCGCGCTGGACCGCGCCGGCCTGGTGGGCGCCGACGGCGCCACGCACGCGGGCAACTACGACATGGCGTTCCTGCGCTGCATCCCGAACATGGTCATCATGGCCGCGTCGGATGAAAACGAATGCCGCCAAATGCTGACCACGGGCTACCACTACCCTGGCCCGGCCGCCATCCGCTATCCGCGCGGCGCCGGCGCGGGCGTGGCCATCGTGCCGGAACTGACCAGCATCGAGATCGGCAAGGGCGAGATCAAGCGCCAGGGCCAGCGCATCGCCATCCTGGCCTTCGGCTCGATGGTGGCGACTAGCGTGGCAGCGGGCGAGAAGCTTGACGCGACGGTGGCCAATATGCGCTTCGTCAAGCCGCTCGACGTGGCACTGGTGAAACAGCTGGCTGCCGAGCACGATTACCTGGTGACGGTGGAAGAGGGCTGCATCATGGGCGGCGCCGGCTCGGCCGTGGCCGAGGCCCTGGCGGCGGAGGGCATCGTCAAGCCTATCCTGATGCTGGGCTTGCCCGACACCTTCATCGACCATGGCGACCCCGTGCAATTGCTGAAAAGCGTCGGCCTGGACGCCAGCGGCATCGCTGCGTCGATCGAACAGCGCTTTGGCGGCACGCAGCCGCCGCGCCTGGCAGCCGTCAGCTAAGCTGGCTTGCCTACAGAAAAGCGACACCGCGGTGTCGCTTTTTTTTCGCTCTCGGGGATTTTACGCTGCACTGCAACATTTTTCGCCCGGGAATGCTACGATGACGCTTTGATACCCTTTCAAAGTCCAACTTGTATCTCAGGAAACTTCACCGCCGTTCGCGCGCACTGGCCGGCCGCTGGCTGACGGGCGTGCACGCCTATACCGACACCCTGGCGCAGCGCCGTCCCCTGTGGATGGTCAGCCTGGCCATCGATGAAACGAACCTGTCCGAAGGCTTGCGGGCCGCGTGCGCCTCGAGCGCCATGCTGCTGCTGGGCCTGCTGTTCGACCATCCCGATTTTTCCTGGGCCGCCATCGGCGCCTTCTGGACGTGCCTGGCCGACGCGGCCGGCACGCGGCGCATGCGCTTCGTCTCGATGGTGGGCTTCGGCTTGCTGTCGACGGTGGCCGGCGGCCTGACGGCGCTGGCGGCCGGCCATGGCGTGGCGACGGCCGCCATCGCCGTGCTGCTGTTTTCCTGGGCCGGCGCGCTGGCGCGCATCTGGGGCGCGGCCACGGCGCAAGTGGCCATCCTGGCCGCCACGGCCTGCGTGGTGATGGTTACGCATCCGCTGGCATCGATGACGCAGACGGCGCCTTTCCTGGGCCTGTACATGTTCGGCTGCCTGTTCGCCACCGTGCTCAGTTTTACCGTCTGGCGCATCCACCCATTCGGCCCGAGCCGGCGCGCCATCCGCGCCGCGTATTCGCGCCTGGCCGGCATCGCGCGCGACAATGCGCGCTTCCTCGCACATGATGCGGCGCAGGCGGACGTTGCCGCGCATGGCGCCAGCTACCGTTCGCAGGCGCGCGCCGCGCTGGAAGCGGCGCGCGTGGCGCTGGCCGCCGTGCCGCCAGCGCGCGCCGGCCGCAGCGCCCTGTACGACAACCTGCTGCTGGCGCTCAGCGACGCCGAGCGCATCTTCGCCTATCTGATCGCCGTCACGCATACGTGCGAGCGCGAGCAGCAGCGCCTGCGCCAGGACCCGCGCGCGCGGCGCAGCCTGGAAGTGATGGCCGTGCTGCTGCGCCGCCTGGGGCAAGCCGTGCAGCGCCAGCCGGAAACGCCGCCCCTGGAATTGCAGCGCCGCCTGGCTGGCTGCGGACGGCGCCTGGAAGCGGCGCTGGGCGCCTTGCTGCCGCTGCGCCTGAACGTGGACTTCATGGAGCTGGGCTTGCCGCGCGCGGCGCAGCTGCCGTGGCGCGAAGCGGCTTTCCTGGCGCTGGGGCAGGCGTGGCAGACGGCGAAAGTCAATGCCACGCCGCAGTCGCTGAGCTGGCGCCATGCGGCGCGCGTGTCGCTGGCGACGACGGCCGGCTTCCTGCTGGTCGAGGCCTTGCATATTCCCTTCGGCTACTGGGCCACCATGGCCACCTTGCTGATACTGCAGCCGTCCGTGTCGACCACCTGGCCGCGCGGCATCGAGCGGGTGGCGGGCAGCGTGCTGGGCGCCGTGCTGGCCGTGCTGATCGGCCTGGCGGTTCACACTCCGCTGGGCATCTCGCTGGTGGTGTTTCCCCTGATCGTCGCCACCATGGCCTTGCGCCGCGTCAGCTACAGCCTGCACGTGCTGTTCATGACGCCCGCCTTCGTGCTGGTGGCCGACTATGCGGCGCCGGCCAGCGAGATGGTGTATGCGATGAGTCGTCTGGGCAACAATGTGCTGGGCTGCGTGCTGGCCTTGCTGGCCACGTTTTTCCTGTGGCCCGACCGCGAGGCGGACGACCTGGACCAGCGCCTGGCGAAGGCAGTGTCGGCCAACCTGAAATACCTGCTGGCCGTGCTGGCGGCGGGCGGAAAGTGGGACAGCGCCATCGCGCGCCTGCGCCGCGAGGCGGGCCTGGCCAGCAATAACGCGGAACAGGTCTTGCAGCGCTTGCGCATCGAGCGCCGCCTGGACCGCAGCAGCGGCGTGGGCCTGGCGGCGCTGCGCACCTTGCCGCTGTTGCGCCGCGTGGCGGGCAGCACGGCGCGCATCAGCCTGAGTCCCCAGGCCGAGCCGGCGCCGCCCGCACTGCAGCAGTGGATCGCCGGCGTCAGCGGGGAAATCGACGCCTTGCTGCGCGGCGCCGCCGACGCCAGCGCGCCTGGTCCCTGCGTTGCCGACAGCCTGACGCCGCTGCAGGCCGATGCCGTGGCGCAAGTGCAGTTGCTGCGCGGCTTGCTGCGCGAACATGTGCAGGCGCAGGCGGAGGAAACGCCGGTAAAATTGACGCAGATCGCCGAATAGACAAGCCCTGTCCCCTTTCGCTGTGCTGTTGCCATGTTGCTGGTTATCATTGGTCGAAGCCAGCGTACAAAAGAGGAATGAGCGACGTGTATAGATTTACAGCAGGAAAGACCGGATGGGTGGCCGCAGCGCTGCTGGCCATGACAGTGGGATTGCCTGGAGGAGGGGATGCGGCGGCGCGCGAAGCCACTACCACCGTTTGCGCCATGCCGGCGGGCTGGAATTCAGCCTGTCTGCGCCAGGCGTACGCGCGTCCCATTGCCGACTGGCCCCGTCCGCACCTGCCCGTCGGCGTGGCCGCCGCGGAAATGGCGCCCGTCTCGGCCATACCTGTGCCGCCCGTGGCACCGGCCGTCGCGGCGCTGGGGCAGCGTCTGTTCAACGATCCCCGTTTGTCGCGCTCGAACGCGGTGGCCTGCATCAGCTGCCACAGTCCCGACCACAGCTTTGCCGACAGCAAGCGCGTTTCCGTGGGACACGAGGGGCGGCTGGGACAGCGCAATACGCCGGGCTTGCTGGGCGTGGCGCAGGTCAGGATGCTGTTCTGGGATGGCCGCGCCAGCACCCTGGAAGAGCAGGCGCTGGGCCCCTTGCAGCATCCGGATGAAATGGCGGCCGTGGCTGCGCAATTGCCCGCCAAGCTGGCCGCACAGGGCGACTACCCGGCGCAGTTCGACGCGGCTTTTGGCCAGGGCGCCGGCGTGACCTTGCCGCGCATCTTGACGGCGCTGGCCGACTACCAGCGCACCCTGCTGCCGCCCGTCACCCGTTTCGATACCTTCCTGGAGGGCGAACGCACGGCCTTGAACGACCGCGAGCTGCTGGGCCTGCACCTGTTCCGCACCAAGGCGCGCTGCATGACGTGCCACAGCGGCGCCTTGCTGACGGACCAGCAATTCCACAACCTCGGGCTGAGCAATTACGGCAGCCGCAAGTATGAAGACCTGGGGCGCTATCTGGTGACGGGCAAGAATGAGGATGTGGGCAAGTTCCGCACGCCGGGCTTGCGCGGCGTGGCGCAATCGGGGCCGTGGATGCACAATGGCGCGTTCGCGCAGATGGTGGGCATGTTGAACATGTATAACGCGGGCATGTCGCGCCCCGTGCCGCAGAACGCGCAGCAGGCGGCCGATCCGAAGTTTCCCGTCACGTCGCCCCTGCTGCAGCGCTTGCAGCTGACGTCCGATGAAATCATCGCGTTGAAGAGTTTTCTGGAAGTGCTATAGCCTGCTATGGCCGCTCGGCCGGCTGCGCCCGCAGCCGGCCTTTACCTGCTTGCGGCGCCGATATTGTATAGACGTTTGGCGCCTCCCAATCTCTCCAAATTCCACATTCATGGGGCTTTCCCGATATATTTTCCAAATTGGAAATTTATCGGAAGGAAACGTTGACTCTAAAATAAGTGCGGTCTATATTCGATTTTGTACGATATAAATTCTATAAGGTAATAAGCAGTTAAGCGCAAGTGGCATTGTTTTTCCACGTCAATCGAAAGGTAGAAAATGTTTCAGAAGATCGCACTTTTCCTGTTCGCCGTCGGTGTCAGCGCGTCCTATTCGGCGGGGGCGGCAGGCAATGGCTTGAGCGACTGCCAGCGCGAGTGCTATGGCGGCTTTACCGATTGCCTCGATTCTGGCCATTCCAGCAACACGTGCAAGGATTTGTTAAATGCATGCAAGGCCGATTGCGCCTTGAATTAAGAAAACCAGGTGTGCCGGGGCGCAAGCATTGCTCCGGCTTGGAAGTAACGACGTCAAGGTGGCTTCATGATGCAAAAGAAAATTAAAACCATCGCCATGGATGGCGTGATATTGGCCGCCGGCCTGGGCAGCGGTTATGGCCTGTCTTTATTGCCTGGTTTATTCAAATCGACTTACACGGAAGGCAATTACGCCGCGTATTTCCCGAATGCCCAGGCGAAGGTGGTGTTGTACGGCACGGACTGGTGCGGCTATTGCGCCAAGACGCGCGCGTACTTCAAGGAAAACAAGATCGACTTTGTCGATCTCGATATCGAAAAATCGCCGGAAGCGAAAAAAGCCCATGAAGAACTCGGCGGCGGCGGCGTGCCCGTGGTGTTGATCGGCAACCGCAAGATCCAGGGTTTCAATACGGGCGCGCTGGAAGCGGCGCTGAAGAAAATCTGATTGCCGGATGGCGCGTAAGAGACGGCGCGCCATGGATGTTGCCCCTCGTCTGACATTTCTGCAAAGGAGTACCGATGTTTAAAAAACTGGGTTTCTTTTTGTTTGCCATGGGCCTCAGCGCCTCGTACGCGATCGCCGGCGGCGAACCGGAATGCTATTCGCAATGCGATGAAGGGCTGGACCAGTGCATGACCGACCATCCAAGGTCGCCAGGCGCCTGCACCAAGATTCATCAGATGTGCTACAACCGCTGCGCGCAAGAGTAGCATTCAATAAAGTTTGCCGGCTGGCCAGTACGCTGGCCAGGCCGGCTGCATCACTTCATCCATCCTGCCGTCCCTTATTGCCGCAAAGGAGTGCTTATGTTCAAAAAGCTGGGTTTCTTTCTGTTCGCCACGGGCGTCAGCGCCTCGTATGCCATGGCCAGCAGTACCGCCGATATATCGGAATGCCAATCCGAGTGCTATATGGCGCTCGATGCCTGCGTCATGGAGTTCAGTGTTCCCTCATGCGTCCGTGCCAATAAAGCGTGTCTTCAGGCCTGCGGCTGAGTAACACCCGGTCAGCCGGATAAAGCATGGCGATGCGGTTTGACAGGCATCGCCGTTTTTTATTTCATCCCCGCGTGCGGTCATGCCGCCACAGCACGTCGCTGCCGCCGGCAAAGCGGTTCAGCACGCGCGACAGCACGAACAGCAGGTCCGACAGGCGGTTCACGTACTGGCGCGGATGTTCGTGCAGCGGTTCCGCATTGGCCAGCGCGACGATGCTGCGCTCGGCGCGGCGGCACACGGTGCGGCACACATGCGCCAGCGAGGCGGCGCGCGAACCGGCCGGCAGGATGAATTCGCTCAAGGCAGGCAAGTCCGCATTGTATTTCGCCAGCAGGTCGTCGAGGCGCAGCACGTGCTCTTCCTTGATCAACTGGTAGCCGGGGATGCAGATTTCGCCGCCCAGGTCGAACAGATCGTGCTGGATGGCCACCAGTTCGTCGCGCAAGGCGTCGGGCATGGCTTCGCACAGCAGCAATCCCAGATTCGAATTGAGTTCGTCCACGTCGCCCATGGCGTGGATGCGCGCGCTGTCCTTGCTGGTGCGGCTGCCGTCGCCCAGGCCGGTGCTGCCATTGTCGCCCGTGCGCGTGGCGATTTTCGAAAGTCGGTTGCCCATGATATCGATCCTGTAAAGAAGAATGGGGGCAGCATACGACACCGCGCGCCGCCTGGCCCCGGATTTGCCCGCAAATAGGACAAAAAATGCGCTGCGCGCCACTTTTGTGCTTACAATCGTTGCACGCCCATGCACTTTTGCTCACATCCTATGCTCAATGCCGCCCCTGAATCCGGATTGACCGTCGCGCGCAAGCAAGCCGTCGTCGCGGCCCTGCTGGCCGTGCTGCCGGCCCGCTGCGTGTTGTCCGACGCCGAAGATACGCGCCCGTACGAATGCGATGGCCTGGCCGCCTACCGCCAGCTGCCGATGGTGGTGACGTTGCCGGATACGGAAGAACAGGTCATCGCCATCCTCGGCGTCTGCCGCGCGTTGAAGGTGCCGATCGTGCCGCGCGGCGCGGGCACGGGCCTGTCGGGCGGCGCCTTGCCCATCGCCGACGGCGTGGTGCTGTCGACGGCGCGTTTGAACCGCATCGTGCGCCTTGATGCGTATGCGCGCACGGCCGTGGTGCAGCCGGGCGTGCGCAACCTGGCCATTTCCGAAGCGGCGGCGCAACATGCCTTGTACTACGCGCCCGACCCGTCCTCGCAAATCGCCTGCAGCATCGGCGGCAACGTGGCGGAAAACTCGGGCGGCGTGCATTGCCTGAAATACGGCTTGACCGTGCACAATGTGCTGCGCGTGCGGGTTGTTACCATTGATGGTGACGTGCTGGAACTGGGCGGCGAATGCCTGGACTCGCCCGGCCTCGATTTGCTGGCCGTCTTCATCGGCTCCGAAGGCATGCTGGGCATCGTCACGGAAGTGACGGTCAAGCTGATCCCGAAGCCGGCCACGGCGAGGGTCATCATGGCGTCCTTTGACGACGTCGTCACGGGCGGCAATGCCGTGGCCAACGTGATCGCGGCCGGCATCATCCCGGCCGGCCTGGAAATGATGGACCGGACCTCGTCGCGCATGGTCGAACCGTTCGTCAAGGCCGGCTACGACATCGACGCGGCCGCCATCTTGCTGTGCGAAGCGGATGGCACGCACGAGGAAGTGGAAGAGGAAATCGCCCGCATGACGGCCGTGCTGGAAGGGGCGGGCGCCAGCGCCATCGCCGTGTCGCAGTCGGAAGCGGAGCGCATGAAATTCTGGTCCGGCCGCAAGAACGCCTTTCCCGCGGCGGGACGCATCTCGCCCGACTACTACTGCATGGACGGCACCATCCCGCGCAAGCGCCTGGCCGAAGTCCTGACGGGCATCGCCGGCATGGAAACGACGCATGGCTTGCGCTGCGCCAACGTGTTCCACGCGGGCGACGGCAATTTGCACCCCCTGATCCTGTTCGACGCCAACATGCCTGGCGAATTCGAACGCGCCGAAGCGTTTGGCGCGGACATCCTGGCCCTGTGCGTGGCCGTGGGCGGCACCATCACGGGCGAACATGGCGTGGGCATGGAAAAGATCAATTCCATGTGCGTGCAATTTACGCGCGCCGAACTCGATGCCTTCTTTGCCGTCAAGCGCGCCTTCGATCCCCATGCCTTGCTGAACCCGGACAAGGCGATTCCCACCTTGAACCGCTGCGCCGAATTCGGCAAGATGCATGTGACGGCGGGACGCCTGCCGTTCGCCAACCTGCCCCGTTTTTAATTTTCCGGAGACTCTTTTGCAAGCGATAGCGGAACAATTCAGGCAGCAGATCCTGGCGGCCAGCGCGGCAGGCAGCCCCTTGCGCCTGCGCGGCGGCGGCACGAAAGACTGGTATGGCCAGCAGCTGGCAGGCGAGGTGCTCGATACGCGCGCGTATGCGGGCATCATCGACTATGAACCGACGGAACTGGTGATCACGGCCCGCTGCGGCACGCCGCTTGCCGAGATCGAGGCGGCGCTGGCCGCGCGCAACCAGATGCTGGCCTTCGAGCCGCCCCATTTCGGGCCGGGTGCCACGGTGGGCGGCGTCGTCGCCAGCGCCCTGTCCGGCCCGCGCCGCGCCAGCGCGGGAGCCTTGCGCGACTTTGTGCTGGGCGCCGTGCTGATGGATGGCCACGGCCAGCGCCTGGCCTTCGGCGGACAAGTGATGAAGAACGTGGCCGGCTACGATGTCTCGCGCCTGCTGGCAGGCTCGCTGGGCACCCTGGGCCTGATCCTGGAAGTGTCGCTGAAGGTGTTGCCGTTGCCGCTGCGCGAAGCGACCTTGCGCCTGGAATGCGCGGAAATTGTCGCCTTGCGCCTGCTCAATGAATGGGCGGGCAAGCCGCTGCCGATTTCCGCCAGCTGCTGGCATGATGGCGTCTTGAGCGTGCGCCTGTCCGGCGCCGAGGCGGCCGTGTCGGCAGCCCTGCAATCCTTGAATGGCGAGCTGCTGGCAGCCGAAGACGCGGCCACCTTCTGGCTGTCCGTGCGCGAACAGACGCACGATTTCTTCGCGGGCGCGGGCAGCCTGTGGCGCCTGTCGCTGCCGCCGCACGCCAGCGCCGTGATTTTAAAGGGGCGCCAGCTGATCGAATGGGGCGGGGCGCAGCGCTGGCTCAAGCTCGACGGCGACGCCGATGCGGCAGGCAGCCAGCACATCCGCCAGGCCGTGGCCGCGCTTGGGGGCCACGCCACCCTGTTCCGCGGCGGCGACAAGGCCGTGGGCGTGTTTCATCCGCTGGCGCCGGCCATTGAAAAAATCCACCAGCGCCTGCGGCACGCTTTCGACCCGGCCGGCATCTTCAACCCGCACAGAATGACTTGAGCGCATGCAAACCAATCTCGCCGATTTCATCAAGAATACGCCGGCAGGCGACGAAGCCGAAGCCATCCTGCGCGCCTGCGTGCATTGCGGCTTTTGCACGGCCACCTGTCCCACCTACCAGTTGCTGGGCGATGAACTCGATGGCCCGCGTGGACGCATCTACCTGATCAAGCAAGTGCTCGAAGGCGCACCCGTCACGGCCAAGACGCAGACGCACCTGGACCGCTGTCTGACCTGCCGCAACTGCGAGTCGACCTGTCCCTCGGGGGTGCAGTACGGGCGCCTGGTCGACATCGGCCGCAACGTCGTCGAACAGCGCGTGCAGCGCCCCTTGCGCGAACGGGCGCTGCGCTTCGCCCTGAAGGAAGCCTTGCCGCGCCGCTGGCTGTTTACGCCCGTGTACAAGGCGGGGCAGGCGCTGCGGCCCTTGCTGTCGAAAGGTTTGCAGGACAAGCTGCGTCCCGGAGAAAAGGCCGGCGCATGGCCCGCGCGCCGGCATGCGCGCACCATGCTGCTGCTCGACGGCTGCGTGCAGCCGGCCATGTCGCCGAACATCAACGCGGCCACGGCGCGCGTGCTCGACGCCCTGGGCGTGCAATTGATCGTCGCGACTAAGGCGGGCTGCTGCGGCGCGCTGCGCCATCACTTGAACGACCAGGAAGCGGCGCTGGACGACATGCGCCGCAATATCGACGCCTGGTGGCCCTACGTAGATTGCGTGGACAGCGCGGAAGCCATCGTCATGACGGCCTCCGGCTGCGGCGCCACGGTGAAGGAATATGGCCATCTGCTGGCGCACGACGCCCTCTATGCGGACAAGGCGCGGCGCATCGCGGCATTGACGCGCGACTTGTCCGAGATCATGCCCGCGTTTGAAGCGGAACTGGCGGCGCTGCTGCAAGGGCGCATCGGCAAGCGAGTGGCGTACCACCCGCCGTGCACCCTGCAGCACGGCCAGCAGGTGCGCGGCAAGGTGGAGCAGGTGCTGCGCGCCGTCGGCGTCGACGTGCGCCTGTGCGCGGACAGCCATCTGTGCTGCGGTTCGGCGGGCACGTATTCGATCCTGCAGCCGGCACTGTCGCAACAGTTGCGCGACAACAAGGTGGCGAACCTGGAAGCGTGCGAGCCGGAGATGATCGTGTCGGCGAATATCGGCTGCCTGAGCCACCTGCAGTCGGGCACGGAGACGCCCGTGCGGCACTGGATCGAATTGATCGACTCGGCCTTGACCCCGGTCAAATAGGCACTTCGTTGTACTGCGCGATGCGCCATTGCGGCGCCGGGATGAAATTGTTCGCCCACTCCAGCACGGCGTCGGCCGGCATGGGGCGGGCGATGCCGTAGCCTTGCGCCAGGTCGCAGCCCAGCTGGATCAATCGCGCGCCATGCTCGACGCTTTCCACGCCTTCGGCGATCACCGTCAAGCTGAAGGAGCGGGCCAGGCCGATGACGGCGCGCACCAGGTGCAGGTCGTCGCGGTCGTTGAGCATGTTGCGCACGAAGCTCTGGTCGATCTTGACGATATTCGCCGGCAGGCGTTTCAGGTATGACATCGACGAGTAGCCGGTGCCGAAATCGTCGAGCGCAAACGTGATGCCCAGCGCCTGGCAGGCGCGGATGATGCGGCGCACGTCTTCGATGTCGTGCAGGGCCGACGATTCGAGGATTTCCAGTTCCAACATGCTGGCGCGCACGCCGGGAAATTCGCCGAGGATGGTTTCCAGGCGCGAGACGAAGTCCGGTTGCTGGAAGTGGCGCGCCGCGATATTCACGCTGACGACCCAGTGCTTGCCGCAAGCGACCCAGCGCTGCATCTGCCACAGGGCCTGGCGCAGCACCCATTCGCCGATGTCGATGATCAGATCCGTCTGTTCCACCAGCGGCAGGAATTGCGCGGGCGCCAGCACGCCGCGGCGCGGGTGCTGCCAGCGCAGCAGCGCTTCCATGCCCACCACCGTGCCGGCGCGCATGTTCACCTTGGGCTGGTAGTACAGCCGCAGTTCGCCATTGATCAGGGCCTGGCGCACTTCCGTGCGCTGGTTGTGGTGGGTGCGCACTTCTTCATCGAGGTTGGTGTCGAAGAAGTGGTACTGGTTGCGCCCCGTCAGTTTCGCCTGGTAGACGGCGTGGTCGGCGTGGCGCAGCAGGCTTTCCGTATTCAAGTCCTTGCCCGCGTAGACGGCGATGCCGACGCTGGCCGTCACGTGCAGCGCCTGCTGGTCGCCCTGGTAGGGGCGGCTCAGTTCCTGCAGCAATTGCGTGATGTTCTGTTCGATGCTGGCGATGCTGGCCTGGCCGCACAGCAGCAGGACGAATTCATCGCCGCCCAGGCGCGCCGCGTAGTGGATCTGGCCCGTAAAGCCGTGCAGGCGGCCGGCCACCTGCTTGAGGATTTCATCGCCCGCTTCGGCGCCATAGCGGTCGTTGATGGCCTGGAAGTGGTCGAGGTCGAACAGGCAGACGGCCAGCAGGCGCTGGCGTTCGCGCGCCAGGAACAGCTCCTGTTCGAAGCGGGCGGCCAGCGCGGCGCGGTTGGGCAATCCCGTCAGCACGTCATTGTAGTTTTGCCATGACAGCTTTTGCAGCGCCTGCTGCATGTGCACGGTTTCGTTCAACTGTTCGCCCAGCTGGCGCTGGCTGGTCTTGAGCGAGGTCAGCAGTTCTTCGATATCGCCGGCCATGCCGTTGAACGACTGCGACACGGCTTGCGCTTCGGGCGTGGCGCCGGCCGCCAGGCGCACGGCGAAGTTGCCATCGCGGAAGCGGTCGGTCGCCTGCACGAGCCGCGCCAGCAGCTTGCGGTGCGACGCCAGGATCAAGCCCAGCAGGAGGAAGACGAGGACGATGTTGATGGTGCTGAGGACGGCCTGCCCGCGCACCCGTTGCCATACCTGCGCCAGGGGCAGGCCGGGCGTGTAATGCACGTCGAGGATGCCGTCGCCGCCATCCGGCAGCGCCACCGTCAGGCGGCTGCGGATGGCCGCCATGCCCGCCAGGCGTGCAAACCACGCCGGCACGCCGTCGGCCAGCGTGTCGGTCAGCTTGTTGTCGGCCAGCACTTCGACATGCGCGCCAGCCGTATCCCAGCGCATGGCGGCGAGGCTGCGGTTCAGCGGCAGGGCGCTGCGCAGCACTTGCCGCACGCTGTCGTGCATCGCATGCCGGTCCGTATGCACGGCCAGCGGCAGCACGCTATTGGCCAGGAACAGGTCGAGTTGCCGGGCTTCGCTCTGGTAGCGGGCATTGGCCAGCGCCGTTTCCGTCCCGAGCAGGGCGTGATAGCGAAAGGCGGAAACGGCGAGTATCAGGAAGGTAATAGGGATGAAGAGGCGGGAATAACTGCCCATCCGCATCCATGAAGATAATATTTTCCCAAAGACTGGCATCGTTTTATGATCGATATCTGCGAATAATTATGTAAACATTATCACCGATATTTGCTATTTGAAACACAATATTGATATCAAGCATGAAATAAATACAGTTTTATTGATTTCACATGATTGTTGTCTTAAGTCAAAGTATTGCGCTTCTACTCTTGTAGCAATTGCCGTATGTCGTCCGCCAGGCTGGCCGGCTTGCTGGCCGTCGCATAGCGGCGAAATACGCTGCCATCCTTGCGCACCAAAAACTTGGTGAAATTCCATTTGATCGATTGCGTGCCCAATATGCCGGGCGCCGCCTGTTTTAATTGCGCAAAGACGGGATGGGTATGCGGGCCATTCACGTCGACCTTGGCAAACAGGGGAAAGGTGACGCCGAAGTTTTTTTCGCAAAAGGCGCCAATTTCCTCGTTCGAGCCCGGTTCCTGCTGGCGGAATTGATTGCAGGGAAAACCCAGCACGACCAGGCCCTGGTCGTGGAATTCGCGGTACAGCGTTTCGAGCCCCTGGTATTGGGGCGTGAAGCCGCAGGCGCTGGCCGTATTGACGATCAGCAATACCTTGCCCTTGTAGCGCGCCAGGTCGATCGGCGTGCCGTCCAGCGCCTCGGCCTGGAAATCGTGGATGTTGGTCATGTCAGAGGAGTCCCAGTTTGGTGGCGCCCGCCTGCGGGGCCGGTTCCGGCGCCGTTGCGCCCTTGAGCTTGATCGTCAGGCGCAGGTCGTTGACGGAGTCCGCATTGCGCAGCGCGTCTTCATAGCTGATGGCGCCCGTCTCGTGCAGGTCGAACAGGGCCTGGTCGAAAGTCTGCATGCCATGCTCGCGCGATTTTTTCATCAATTCCTTGATCTCGTGCACCTGGCCCTTGAAGATCAGGTCGCTCATCAGCGGCGAATTGAGCAGGATTTCCAGCGCCGCCTGGCGCCCGCCGCCATCCTTGTTGGGGATCAGCCGCTGCGAAATCATGCCCTTCAAATTCAGCGACAGGTCCATCAGCAACTGCTGGCGCCGCTCTTCGGGGAAGAAATTGATGATGCGGTCCAGCGCCTGGTTGGCGTTGTTCGCGTGCAAGGTCGCCAGGCACAGATGGCCCGTCTCGGCAAACGCGATGGCGTGGTCCATGGTGTCGCGGTCGCGGATTTCGCCGATCTGTATCACGTCGGGCGCCTGGCGCAGGGTGTTTTTCAGGGCCGTGGCCCAGTCGTCCGTATCGACGCCCACTTCGCGCTGGGTGACGATACAGTTGCCGTGCGGATGGATGAATTCCACGGGGTCTTCGATGGTGATGATGTGGCCGTGGCTGTGGGCGTTGCGGTGGCCCACCATGGCCGCCAGGGTGGTCGACTTGCCGCAGCCCGTGGCGCCCACCATGATGACGAGGCCGCGCTTGCTCATCACGATGTCTTGCAGGATGGCGGGCAAGCCAAGGCCAGCGAGGCTGGGGATGGCGGTATTGATCAACCGCAAGACCATGCCTGCCTGGCCCATCTGCACGAAGGCGGATACGCGGAAACGTCCGAGCCCCTCCGGGCTGATGGCGAAATTGGCTTCGCGGCTGGACTCGAACTCGGCCGCCTGGCGCTCGTTCATGACGGCGCGCACGTAGCCGGCCGCCTGTGCCGCGTCAAGCGCGCCGCCAGCCAGCGGCGTCAGCTTGCCGTCGAGCTTGATGGCGGCGGGAAAGCCGGCCGTGATGAACAGGTCGGAGCCGCCCCGTGCGCGCATCTGCGCCAGCAGCGCGTGCATGGCGCCATAGTGTTCGTGCGTCGTCTGCATGGCTTATCCGGGGAAGTTTTCAGGGGACTTGGCGGCCGAGCGGGCCGTTTCCGCCGAGATCGTGCCGCGCCGCACCAGGTCGGTGAGGCACTGGTCCAGGGTTTGCATGCCCACGTTGCTGCCCGTCTGGATGGCCGAATACATTTGCGCCACTTTCGCTTCGCGGATCAGGTTGCGCACGGCCGGCGTGGCCAGCATGATTTCATGCGCGGCCACGCGGCCCGCGCCATCCTTGGTTTTCAGCAAGTTTTGCGAAATGACGGCTTGCAAGGATTCGGACAGCATGGCGCGCACCATTTCCTTTTCCTCGGCAGGGAAGACGTCGATGATGCGGTCGATCGATTTCGCCGCCGACGAGGTGTGCAGGGTGCCGAACACCAGGTGGCCCGTCTCGGCCGCCGTCAGCGCCAGGCGGATGGTTTCCAGGTCGCGCAATTCGCCCACCAAAATCACGTCCGGGTCTTCGCGCAGGGCCGAGCGCAGCGCATTGCTGAACGAATGCGTGTGGGAACCGACTTCGCGCTGGTTGATCAGGCATTTCTTCGGTTCATGCACAAATTCGATCGGGTCTTCGATGGTCAGGATATGGTGGTTCAGGCGCTCGTTGACGTGGTTCACCATGGCCGCCAGGGTGGTCGACTTGCCGGAACCCGTCGGGCCCGTCACCAGCACGAGTCCCCGCGGGCGCATGGCCAGCTCGCCGAAGATGCGGGGGGCGTTGAGCTCTTCCAGTGTCAGCACCTTCGACGGAATCGTGCGCAGCACGGCCGAGGCACCCCGTTCCTGGTTGTAGGCATTGACGCGGAAGCGCGCCAGGCCGGGAATCTCGAACGAGAAATCGCATTCCAGCGCTTCTTCATACGCCTTGCGCTGGCTGTCGTTCATGATGTCGTAGATCATGCTGTGCACTTCCTTGTGCTCGAGCGGCGCCACGTTCAGGCGGCGCACGTCGCCATTGACCCGTATCATCGGCGGCAGGCCGGAAGACAGGTGCAGGTCGGAAGCCTTGTTGCTGACGGAGAAAGCGAGTAGTTCGGAGATGTCCATTTATAATCCCTGTGCCTGCATTGATGGGCTGGCGCACTGTGCCGCCGCCCCTATACACTAGAAAATGATTATGTCCACAATCGAACAGAACTTGCAAGCCGTGCGCGACAGTATTGCGCAGGCTGCCTTGGAGGCGCAGCGCGCCCCTGGTGACGTGACCCTGCTGGCCGTGTCGAAAACCTTCGGCGCGGACGCCGTGCTGGCAGCCATGCGCGCGGGCCAGACGGCGTTTGGCGAAAATTACCTGCAGGAAGCGCTCGACAAGATTAGTGCCGTCAAGCTTGCGCTGCCGCAAGGCGCACCCGTCTGGCATTTCATCGGTCCCATCCAGAGCAACAAGACGCGCCCCATCGCCGAACATTTTGACTGGGTGCATACGGTGGAACGGGAAAAGATCGCCGCCCGCCTGTCCGAGCAGCGCCCGGCCGGCTTGCCGGACCTGAATATCTGCCTGCAAGTCAATATCAGCGGCGAAGCCAGCAAGAGCGGCGTGACGCCGGCTGACTTGCCGGCGCTGGCGCATGCCGTGGCGCAATTGCCCCGTTTGCGCCTGCGCGGCCTGATGGCCATTCCCGAGCTGGAAACGGATGTCGACCTGCAGCGCGCCGCCTTTGCGCAATTGCGCGTGCTGTACGACCAATTGAAGGCGGACGGCCTGGCGCTCGATACCTTGTCGATGGGCATGTCGGCCGACTTGCGCGCCGCCGTGCTGGAAGGCGCCACCATCGTGCGCGTGGGCAGCGCCATCTTTGGTTCCCGCACTTACTCTTAACTGATTGATAGAAAGCATAGCCATGACGACAGAATTGAATATCGCCTTTGTGGGCGGCGGCAACATGGCGGCGGCCCTGATCGCCGGCCTGGCGGGTAAATTGACCCTGGGCGGCAACATCCACGTGATCGACCCGCATGCGCCCGCGCTGGAAAAATTGCAGGCGCAATTCGGCGTGACGACGGCTTCCGCCGCCGGCGACGCGCTGCGGGGCGTGGACGTGATCGTGCTGGCCGTGAAACCGCAAAGCATGCGCGACGTGGCGGCGCAGTTGCTGCCCTTCCTCGACGGCGACAGTGCGCCATTGATCCTGTCGATCGCGGCCGGTATCCGCGCGGCCGACCTGTCGCGCTGGCTCGGCGATTACCGCGCCATCGTGCGCTGCATGCCGAACACGCCGGCCCTGATCGGCATGGGCATCACGGGCATGGTGGCCAGCAGCGGCGTCAGCGATGAGCAAAAGAAGACGGCAGACGCCATCCTGCGCGCCGTCGGCCAGACCGTCTGGCTCGATGACGAAGCGAAGATCGACCCTGTGACGGCCGTGTCCGGCAGCGGTCCCGCCTATGTGTTTTACTTTATCGAAGCGATGCAGCAGGCGGCCGCCGAGCTGGGCTTGACGCCGGAGCAGGGCACGCAGCTGGCCATCGCCACGTTTACGGGCGCGGCGCAGCTGGCGGCGAACTCCAGCGAACCCGTGTCCTTGCTGCGCGAGCGGGTCACGTCGAAGGGCGGCACGACGTATGCGGCGCTCACCAGCATGGAAGAGAGCGGCGTGAAGGCGGCCATCGTCAAGGGCATCAAGGCGGCTGCGCAGCGGGGGCGCGAGATGGGTGATGAGCTGTCGAAGTAATTAGATCACCTTGACGGCGCGGCCGATGTATAAAACCGGCCCCGTTGGCCGGCCCGTGGGCGAGCCCGTTGCCGGTTCCAGCGTGATTTCAAACAGTTGCTCCGGCTGCAGCGGCGGCAGCTTGTCCAATGTCAACTTGAGGCTTTGTCCCGGCTTGACCAGGCCCAGCGAGACGGGTGCGCCCCAGTCCTTGCCCTTGGTCCAGAATTGCAGGGCCTTTTGCTGCGGCACGGCCGTCGGTCCCAGCGGGATCAGGCTCAGGTCGCGGTTCTTGCCGCCGCGTCCGCCCGCCTGCACGATCCAGCCCGGCGATTTGTCTTGCGGCGCCACCAGCACCACCAGGTAGCCAGGTCCGCTGGGTGCCTGCAGTTGCACGCTGACCAGCACGGCCAGCGCGGCCGTGGCCGCCAAGCCGCCGCCCGCCAGCACTCTCCAGAACGCCAAGCTGTTCCACCACGCTTGCCAGCCGCCCGCCTGCCGCACGGCCGAAGGCGTGAACAGGCTGGCGCTGATGCGCGGCCACAGTTGCGCCGAGGGCGTTTCGGGCGGCGCCAGGGTCGTCAAGGGCAGTAAGCGCCGTTCCCAGGCAGCAATGGCGTCGCGCAAGGCTTCGTCGCGCGGCAAGCGCCGTTCCACTTCCGCCCGTTCGGCCAACTCCAGGGTGCCCAGCACGTATTCGCTGGCCAGCCTGTGCAATTCCTCGTCGCCGGTGATCATCCCATGCACTCCCGTAAGGCGGCCAGGCCCCGCTTGACCCAGGCCTTGACGGTGCCCAGCGGCGCCTGCAGGCGCTGCGCGATTTCACTGTGGGAACAGCCATCGACATAGGCGTACAGGATGCTGTTGCGCTTCGATTCGTCCAGGTGGCCGAGGCAATCGTGCAGCTTGCCCAGGTTCGCCTGGTCGGCATAGGCCTCGCCCGCATCGTGGCTGTGGCGTTCGTGCAGCAGGTTTTCCACGGTATCCTCGTCGGCCGGTACTTCATGGGCGCGGGCGCGCGCCACGTCCAGCGCCTGGTGCCGCACCACCACATAGATCCAGCCCTTGCCGCTGCCGCGCGTGGCGTCGAAACTGCCGGCGCGGCGCCAGATATTCAGGAAGGCGTCGTGCAGCACGTCTTCGGCCAGGGCCCGCTGGCGCACGATGCGCAGGGCCACGCCCAGCAGGTAGCGGCTTTCCTGCTGGTACAGGCCGTGCAATGCCTGCTGCTCGCCCCTGGCGCAGGCGCGCAGGGCGGCATCGTAATCGAACGGAGTGGCTAGCGTTGGCAAGGTCGGCGCAATCGTCAGGAATAAACGGTTAGCAAGTTTTCAAGGCCGAGTATAGGCCAGAAACCCGCTTGCCAACCGTCAATTTGACGCTGTTATGCGGCTTTCCAAAAAATGTAGTCGGCCTGATAGGGCACCCATTGTTTGGCGCCGATGCTTTCCATGCCGCAGGGGCTGCTTGGCGCCACGCCGCCGCTGGTGGCCACGCGCTGGATGTAGCTGACGCCCTGCATGGCGCCGCTGCCCGTGGCCGGATTGGCCTTCACCAGCTGGTACGGGATATTGCCCGCGCCGGCCGGCGCCACGGCCACTTGCGTCGCCGTCACTTTCGAGCCGTCCAGGTTGGCCCAGGTGGCCGGTGGACCGACATATGTGCCGACCTGCATGCCGCTGCGGTCGTTCAAGGCCGCGTCCGGTCCCACGAAAACCCATTCATGGCCCGTCATGTCTTTCTTGGCCTTGCATTCGTAGGCGATCTTGCCTACGCCCACGGTCTGCATGGCCACCTGGTGGCCATCGGGTACCTTGACGGCGTTCGGTAATTGTTCTTGCGAATAGCGCGTGCTCATGGGGGCGCAAGCGCTCAGCAGCAGGGCGGCGCCCAGTACAGCGAGGGCGGGAACGGCGTGGCGTGGGGCGGTGAAGGCAAGCATGGCGAACTCCTGGTAGTTGGCTCAACCGGCTGGTTGATACCATTACTACGCATGGGTCTGCCATTTGGATGCAGCCAGGTCAAAATATTTTATGACGGCGTTTCTTTCTTGCTGAAACGCTGCGCCAGCGCCAGCAGGACGGGCATGGCCGTGGTGGCGTGCTTGAGCAGCGCGCCGCTGGCCCGCAGCAGCGGCAGGATGCGGCGCGGACGTACCAGCGCCAGGCCCAGCACGGCGCCGCCCACCATCAGGGGAATTTTAAAGCGCGTGGCCAGGGTGTGGCGCAGATTGCCGCCCGTCAGCGGTTCCAGCAACTGGCGCGTCTGCACGCCCAGGGCCAGGCGCTGCAGCGCGCATTCGGCCAGCAGCGCGTCGCGCCGCTGCGCCAGGCTGGCGGCCGTGTGGACGCTGGACAATTTGGTGGGGTGCGTGGTCATGGCCGCTCCGATCCCCGGCGCGCCAGCAATTGCAGCTCGTCCAGGTCTTTGTTCAGTTCGGAAAGTGTAAAAGAAAGCAGTTTCGGCTTGCTGCGGAAACTGGCGCGCACGCCCAGCAGGGTGGCGATGGCGGCGACGATGAAGACGGCGGCCGTGATGGCGATGGCGGCGATGCGGTGCGTATCCCAGAACAGCACGATGACGAGGAACACGATCAAGACGAGGCCGACAAACAGGCACAACAGTGCCAGCATGGCCAGCGCCAGATAGGACAGGAAGCGCAGCGACTCTTCTTCCATTTCCACGGCCGCCAGGGCCAGACGGGTCTGGACGATGGCGGCGAGGGTCGCTGCGACTTGGGCGACATGGTGCACGATAGCCATATGCTGCCTTTCGCGTCAGGTGACGGCCTGCGCCGTCGGTACCGCGTCGTTACAATCTAGCGGCGCGACGAGGAAAGCAGCAGACCGAACAGCACGCCGACGACGGCGCCCGCGCCCACGGCTTTCCAGGGATTGTCCTGCACGTACTCGTCGGTGGCCTTGGCCGCCTTCTTGGTGCGTTCGAGCAAGTCTTCTTCCAGCTTGATCAAGTCCTTCTTGGCCGTTTCCAGGGTGGCGATGAACTTGTCCTTGACGGCTTTGACATTCTCGCCCGTCTGATCCTTGGCGCCATCGAGCCAGCCTTCCGCTTCATCGATGACGGTCTTCAAGTCGCCGACCAGTTTGTCGCGGGCCTTGTCGGCGTCGGCGAGGATGCTGTCGCTGCTGGATTTTCCGGTATGTATCGAGCTCATGTATTACCTCATGGAAGTGAAACTGCACAGTGAAATACCAGTGTAGGCAGCTGCGGCCAGGCTTGTCTTGCGCCGCCTCAAGGGCTACCGCGGCGCAAGGGTCATTGCTTAACGGAAAGCAAAGTCCAGTACCACGCCCGCAAATACCGCCGCTCCTAGCCAGTTATTATGCCGGAATGCCGCAAAACACGGCATACGCTCGCGTGCGCGGATCAAGGTGTAGTGATAAACGGCGCAGCCGGCCGCCACCAGCAAGCCCGCGACGAACCAGTAACGCAAGCCCAGATACCAGCCGCATGCCAGCCACAGCAGCAGGAAAACGGCATAGCAGGCCATGACGATGGCCACGTCGTAGCGGCCAAAGGTGATGGCCGAGGTCTTGATGCCGATTTTTAAATCGTCGTCGCGGTCGACCATCGCGTATTCCGTATCGTAGGCCACGGCCCAGAAGACATTGCCCAGCAGCAGCAGCCAGGCGACGGCGGGCACGGCATCCGTGATGGCGGCAAAGCCCATGGGAATGCCGAAGCCGAAGGCGATGCCGAGATACGCTTGCGGAATCGCAAAGAATCGCTTGAAATAGGGATAGGTGCCGGCGATGATGACGGCGGCCACGGACAGCTGCTTGGTCAGCGCGTTGAGGGGCAGGATCAGGCAAAAGGCCAGCACGGTCAGCACGCCGGCCACGGCCAGCGCTTCCTTGCCGCTGATGCGTCCGCTGGTGATGGGACGCTCGGCCGTGCGCTTGACGAATTTGTCGATATCCTGGTCGGCGTAGTCATTGATGGCGCAGCCTGCCGAGCGCATCAGGAAAGTGCCGAGGGTAAAGATGAGCAGCAGCCGCCAGTCCGGCACGCCCTGCTGCGCCAGCCACAGCGCGCACAGGGTAGGCCACAGCAGCAATACGGTACCGATAGGCTTGTCCAGCCGTATCAGGCGGAAATACAGCGCCAGCTTGTTCATGGAAGACTCGATCTTGTTGAAGAGAAAGGTCGATTATCGCAAATAGTATGTAAATGTACTATTTTGCGCCTGGGGCGCTAGTCTTCGTCCTCGCACAGCGGCGTAATGCCGGGCAAGTTGCAGCTGGCGATGGCCGCGCACAGGGCGTCGATGGCGGCCTTGCGCGTGAAACTCTTGCGCCACAGCATGACCACGCGGCGCGATGGCACGGGGGCGGCGAAGGGCCGGTATTCGAGCATGCCGTCGGTGGCGTGCATATTGGCGACGGAGGCGCGCGGCAAGACCGTCAGGCCGATGCCGCTGGCCACCATGTGGCGGATGGTTTCCAGCGAGGAACCCTCAAACGTGCGCTGCATGCCATTGCCGGGCGAGGAAAAACGCGCCATTTCGGGGCACACTTCCAGCACCTGGTCGCGGAAACAGTGGCCATTGCCCAGCAGCAGCATGGTTTCCGATTTCAAGTCTTGCGCGGCGATTTTCTCGCGCGCCGTCCATGGATGCTGGCGCGGCATGGCGACGACGAACGGTTCGTCATACAGTTCCTGCATGGCCATGCCGTGTTCGGGCAGGGGCAGGGCCATGATGGCCACGTCCAGTTCGCCCTGGCGCAGCAATTCGAGCAGGCGAACCGTGAAGTTTTCCTGCAAGATCAAGGGCATCTGCGGTACCTGGTCTATCATGGCCTTGACCAGGGGCGGCAGCAGGTAGGGGCCGATCGTGTAGATCACGCCCAGGCGCAGGGGGCCGGCCAGCGGGTCCTTGTTTTGCTTGGCGAGTTCCTTGATGGCGGCCGTCTGTTCCAGCACGCGCTCGGCTTGCGCAATGATTTGCGCGCCCAGGGGCGTGACGGAGATTTCCGCGCCGCCCCGTTCGAACAGGACCACGCCCAATTCGTCTTCGAGTTTCTTGATGGCCACTGACAGGGTGGGTTGGGCAACGAAGCAGGCTTCGGCGGCGTGGCCGAAGTGCTTCGCTCGCGCGACTGCAACGATATATTTCAGTTCAGTCAGTGTCATAGGTTGATTGAAACACAGGAAGTACTTACTTGCAATGAATGAAAGGTGGCGCAAACGTGAAACTGTGGCGCCGATGGCGTATTGTAGCGGATCGCCCCCTATAATGCGGGACCGGGCGTCGAAGGGAGATGGCGATGGAACTGCGGATGCAGGCGCTGGAAGCGGCGATCAATTACTGGCGTGCCAGGCAACCGGCGCGCGGCAACGAATATGCGCTGTCGCCGCCCGTCAGCCGCCTGGCCGGCGTGTATGCGCTGATGATTTACTACCGGCAAGATCGCATCGCCGAAGAGACCCTGGAACCGGCCGTCGTGGCCCTGATCGATGCCTGGCGCCGGGATGCCGGCGGCATCCAATGCGATAGCCACGCCTGAGTGCGACCATGGCGTGACCCCATTTAACCCAACCAGAGATATCCATGCCTGACTTTGAAAACAAACTGTGCGGCCGCGACGAATTGCGCGCCCGCGCCGCGGCCCTGCCGAAACCGGTGGTGGTGACGAACGGCGTGTTCGACATTTTGCACCGCGGCCACGTGACCTACCTGGCGCAGGCGCGCGCGCTGGGCGCCTCGCTGATCGTTGCCGTGAATACCGATGCCTCGGTGAAACGCCTGGGCAAGGGCGATGACCGTCCCCTGAACAGCTGCGAAGACCGCATGGCCGTGCTGGCCGCGCTGGAAGCGGTGAGCCTGGTCGTGCCGTTCTCGGAAGACAGCGCCCTGGAAGTGGTGCAGGATATCGCGCCGGAAATCTATGCCAAGGGCGGCGACTATGACATGGCGGCCATTCCCGAAGGCCGCGCCGTGCTGGCGTATGGCGGCCAGGCCGTGGCCATCGATTTCGAGCATGACCGCTCGACCACCAAGCTGTTGACGAAAGTGCGGACGCAGCAAGGCTGAGGAAGCTCGTCAATGTTTCCATACAGATAAAAAGACGTTACTATGAGAACTGCCAAGGCTGCGACTTCGTTTCGTCAGCCCCAGCACGTTATACCGTCTGAATGCATTGCTAGTCATAGAAAATAAATGGATCATAAAACTTCTGGGGATTGGCCACTGCCTTCCGGCGCCTGGCACGTGGATGACGAGGGCGCGTGGACCATGCAGCGCAGCGCGGACGGTCAGAACGTCTCGCCCTTGGTGAGCCATGCCGATATCGGCAAGCTGATGCATGCGCGGCGCCTGCCCGCAGCCGCCGGTGCGCCCGTGCGCCAGTTTCCGCCTGAATTTGCGTTCGACCCCGCCTCGGGCGCGGCCTTGCAAGTGCCGCCTGCTACCTCCGCCACGCCGCCCTGGGTGCCGCCCTACGGCGCATCTCCCGTCAGCGACGTGCCGCCACCGGGCCCGTCCGGCTTGCGCCAGGCCAGCGCGCCCCTGAAACTGGCGGATCAGCGCGCGCGCGAAGAGCATGCGCAGGCCGATGTCTCGCTGCCGATGCCGCCGCCCGGCGAATACGAATTCTTTTCCGCCCAGTTCGGCACCAGCGCGCCCGCGCTGCTGGCGCTCGACCCGCGCAAGGCCGTCTTGCACGCCTGGCTGCCCGCCTCGAAACGCTGGCTGGCGCTGGACCCCGACTATGGCAGCTTGCTGGCCGAATCGGACCTGGCCCACGGCGCCTGGCGCGCCGAGCTGGTGCCGGAGTTCAATAGCGTGCTGGTCTTGCCGACCAGCCATGGCCTGGCCTGCATCCGTCCCGACGTGCCGTCGCTGACCTATGTGGTCGAGCACGTGGGCGGCGCGCCGTGCGCAGCCGCGCCCGTCTGGTTCCAGAACCGTCTGTGGGCGCCGCTGCGCGACGACGATGGCCGCCTCCGCTTCGTCAACCTTGATGCGCAACAAAAGCCGGGCAGCGACGTGCTGCTCGACGGCCTGTTTGACCTGGGCGCCGTCAGCGCGCCCGTCGCCTACAACCGCATGGCCGTGTGGCCCTGCGCCAACGGCCAGCTGCGCCTGCAATTGCAGCCGGACGGCAACGTGGCCGCCTCGTTCACCCCCTGGCCCGAAGGGCTGGTGCCGCATTTCGAATTCGGCAGCCCCTACGTGTCGCGCGACGGCGGCCTGTGGCAGCTGTGCTTCGAGCGCAGCCGCGGCACCTATGTCTACGTGAAACTGGGCGCGCAGTCCGAACGGGCCGACGCGCTGGCGCCGCGCCTGTGCTCGGGCAGCTTCAATTACCGCTTCGCCACCAAGCTGAAAACGGCGCCGTGGGAAGAGCCGGAACACGGCGACGACGGCGGCAAGAACCAGGCCGTCATGCCGCTGCTGGAATCGAGTGTTGGCAACAGCGTCTTCGGCGTGAAGTTTGCCACCAGCGCCGGCCTGTCGAGCGTGCTGCGCTCGAACGATCGCCTGGCGGCCCAGCTGGTGCAGGACGACGAATTGCGCGAAAACGTGTTCCATACCTTTGCCGTCAGCGAACCGTGGCGCGTGCGCCTGTTTGTGCATGAAGGTACGCTGTGGGCTTACCACCCGCTGCTGTCGCGTATCGATGGCTGGGCCTTGCAGGCATGAAAGCGCGCGTCCTGATCGCGGCCGGCGCCGCCTTCCTCGCCTTCGC
Organism: Janthinobacterium sp. SUN033; assembly: GCF_030397595.1. Lineage (NCBI taxonomy): Bacteria > Pseudomonadati > Pseudomonadota > Betaproteobacteria > Burkholderiales > Oxalobacteraceae > Janthinobacterium > Janthinobacterium sp. SUN033. The sequence goes on along the minus strand of NZ_JAPQNV010000007.1, from coordinate 102,758 downwards.
CAGCGCCAGCGTGCAGGCCGCCGGCATCCAGCAAGCGTTCCTCGTGCAGAATTCGGGCTGGATGGAGCCGTTTTACACGGATGAACACTCGCAGCTGAAAGCCCTGGTGGGCGCCGTGGCGCAGGCCGCTACAAACCCGTCCGATAAAGTGTATACCCTGGCTTTCAGCCAGAGCAGCGGCGCGCACGTGTCGCCGTCGCTGCTGGGGCAAGGGCAGGGCGGCGCCGGCGTGGCGGGCCAGCTGGCCAGCCTGGGTCTGGCGCGCAAGGGCGCCGGCGGCGCGCTGGCCGACACGGATTTCCAGGAAGCCGTGACGAAGACCATCACGGGCCCGTTCCAGTCCGCGTCCGGCATCGTGTGGATCTTTACCAATAACAAGAACAGCCCGAACAACGACAGCCAGACGGCCGAGCGCAACCGCGATTTTTACCGCCTGCTGCACCTGGAACCGTCGATCACCAAGACGGTGGTGTTTCCGCTGCGCATGCCCGTGCAGGGCAAGCTGTACAGCGCCAAGGGCTTGATGGTGTATGCGCTCGCGTATGGCCAGCCGGCATCGGAGGCCTTGAACCGCATCCTGGCCGAAGGGCGGCTGTCGCAAGTGCTGACGCGTCCGCCCGCGCGATTGAAACCGGTGGACCAGGATGCCGTGCGCATCGTGCCCCAGTCCGTCAAGAACAGCGCCAACGTGCATGCCAGCCTGGGCCGCGACGGGCGCACCATCGTGCTCGACGTCGATGCGGCGAACCTGGTGCCGCAAGTGGTGCTGCAGGCCTCCTTGCAAAACATGTTTTTCCCGTACGTGATCGACAGCGCCAAAGTGCACGCCAGCCTGGCCGGGCAGAACGCGCCCTTGCACGTTGCGCCGGATCAAATTCGCCAGCTGCAGCCGGGCGCCAGCCAGTCCGTGCAAGTGCAGTTCGCGCTGCCGATGGCGCAGATCCCGTCGCCGTGGTCGGCGCAGGCGATCGCCGCCATGGGCAAGCAGGTGCTGCTGCCGATGCAGGCGCAGGTGGGCCTGTCGGAACAGCGGCTGGCGCTGGCGTCCAGCTTCGGCAAGGATTTGCAGGAATTGTTCCCTGGCGACCCGATTTCCGGCATGTTTACGCCGCCCGACAGCGTGCGCGCGTCGCAGGCGACGATACCGCTGCTGGTGCGCATCCAGTATCCACTGCTGCCCGTGCTGGTGATACTGGGCGGCGTGCTGGCGCTCGTGCTGGGCGTGCTGGCGCTGGGCCTGGTCAGCACGCGCGCCACGCGCTACAAGGTGATGGCCGACGGCGTGCAGCGGCAAGTGTTATTAAAACCATTTAAAAGCGTGCAGATCCGCGACGCTGACGGCAGCGACATTGGCGAACTCAAGCGTGGCCTGGGCAAGCCGGCCGTCGTGCGCGTGGCCGAAGGCCATACCTTGACCCTGGCCTGAACACAGATTCCTTAAAAATTCCTTCCATTCAATAGAGGCATACCATGGCGCAAGACACTCCGAAAGACAATGCAGGTTTCACCTTGCCGGCCCCGGTAGCGGCCCCGGCGTCGGCGCCGCCCGCCGCGGACGCTGCCGCCGCGGCCAGCGCCGCCACCGCAACGACCGAAGCTGCGCCCGCGTTTGACGTTGCCGGCACGACCGATACCTCGTCGCGCGACACCCTGGTCGGCGGCGTGGTGCTGTTGTTGCTGTTCATCGCCTTTTTCTTTGCCAAGAATGCCTATGCGAATGGCCTGGTGGCCAAGCGCGTGCCGCCGAACAAGGCCAACGCCTCGGGCTGGTGGCTGTTCATCTTCCTGGCCAGCCTGGCGACGGGTGTCGTGCTGGCCGCCGTGAATGCGCATAAATTCCTTGCGCCACTGTTCATGGGCCCGCTGGTGCTGGTGGGCCTCGTTGCACTGTTGTTGACCTTTACTTCCAGCCGCCGCTAAGAACACGCCGTTGCACGCATCATCGAAGGAATCACCATGGCAGAGAACCTGAACCAAACCATTACCGGCGGCGCCAGCGAGCGCAAGCAGGACAAGATCATCGAATTGCGCCCGACCCTGTTCATCGGCATCGGCGGCACGGGCATGCAGGTGCTGATGCGCGTGCGTCGGCGCATCCTCAATACCCTGTGGGGCGGCGCGGGCAACCGCACGCGTATCGAGGGCTTGGCGGACTTTCCCATCGCGCAATTCATCCATTTCGACCTCGACAATGGCGCCGTGATCGAAAGCGGCGAGTCGCAGGCGAAGGACTTGCAGTTCGACCAGGTGAAGTTCACGGATGACGACAAGGTGGTCGAATCGTTCGACATGGACAAGTACAGTCGTGATGAAGATTCTCTGGAGAAATATCCGCACATCAAGGAATGGCTGCCGCTGACGCCGCAGCGCATCCGCGAATTGCGTTTCGATATGAGCAGCGGCGCCGGGCAGATCCGCGCCGTGTCGCGCCTGTATTTCTTCGACAAGTACGCGAAGATCCGCGACAAGATCCGCTTGAAACTGAAAGCCCTGAAGGCGGGCCTGTCGCACGAGCGCCAGCTGGCCGAACTGGGTCTGCGCATGGAAACGAACCGTTTCCGCATCGTCATCGTCGGTTCCGTTGCGGGTGGCACGGGTTCCGGCTCCTTCCTGGACATGGGCTTGCTGGCGCGCTGGCTGGCGCGCAGCGAAGTGGGCGCGGCCGACGTGGAGCTGATGCTGTTCTTGCCGACCGGCTACACCAAGGCCAACAAGGACCGGGTCGAAGCCAACGGCTACGCGGCGCTGATGGAGCTGGAATCGGCGATGATGGGCAACAAGGGCTATGTGGGCCGCTGGGATGCGTATGACCGCCCGGAACTGACGCGCGAACCGTACAGCGAGGTCTACCTGATCGATTCGGGCAATCTTGCCCAGCAGCACACCAAGGATGTCAGCGACGTCTATCACATGGTGGCCGATTCGCTGTTCGAGGATTTCGCCTCGGCCGACTTCGCGCGCGCTAAGCGCTCGATCGCCGTCAACCAGGCGCAGCACAAGAATTCGCTGTACAACGCGCCCGTGCCGCAAGACCGCTTCGGCGACATGCGCCTGTATTTCTCGAAGCGTTTTTCCTCGTTCGGCATGGCCGTGCTCGATACGCGCCAGGAAGCGGCGCGCGACGAGCGGGCCCACCGCTGGGCCGGCGCCATGCTGCAAGCGTTCTTTGGCGTGGGCGGCACGGATGCGGGCGCCAACCGGGCCACGGATACGCAACGCGATAATTTCCTCGCCGCTAATATGTTCCTGAAGGGCACGCCGTTCAGCGATTTCCCCGAGTTTTCCGACAAGAGCATCGAACTGAAGCGCTCCAGCGGCGACTTCATCGATTTCCGTGTCGTTGACGAATTGCTGGAAGACCGCCACGGCCACTTGCTGGCCGGCGTGGAAAACCGCGTCAATACGCGCATCAACGATATCCGCACGGGTTTCGACCGCAGCGAATGGCCGGCGCAGGTGCGCGACGCCATGAAGCATTTGGAACGCGACGCCGTGCGCGACCAGGATTCCACGGCCGACACAACGGAAGACCGCATCAGCAAGCGCCGCCGCGAAGTGCTGGAAGACGTCAAGAAAGTCGTGCGCGACCAGCTGTATGGCTATCTTGATAATAAAGAATTCGGCGGCCTGGAATACGTGCTGTCGCTGGTGGAACAGATCAAGGACCGCATCGAGGCGCCGGGCAGCGGCTTGACGGCGCAAATCGGCAACAATGCCGAGCGCTACCGCGAAATCAAGGAAGCCGTGCGCTCGCGCGAATACGAGCGCCTGTTGAACAACCTGGAACAGACGCGCAGCACCTTCGGCTTCCTCAGCAATGGCGAAAAGCAGGCGGGCGTGGTGATGGACCATTTGCGCACGGAAATGGCGAATGCGCTGAAATTCCATCTGCGCGCCAAGGCGGCGGACGAGTCCGTCCTCCTGCTGGGCGAGCTGTCGCGCTGGCTGGGCAACCGGGTCGGCGTCGATGCGCAGGGCCGCGCCCAGTGGAATGGCCTGGTGGGCGAGCTGCAATCGGGCCGCGAAGGCGTGCTGGCCATGCTGACGGAGTTGAAAACGGCCAATACCATCCTGCAAAAGGACCTGGACAAGGAACACGCGACCCTGATCGTCATTCCCGTCACGGAAAAAGACATCGCGCTGCCGTCGGCGGCCACCTTGCGCCAGTGGGCCGATGAAGCGTTCAAGGACATGGGCGGCTCGAAAGCGCTGTTCCCCATGTTGGGCGAACCGGCGCAACGGGCCTTGATCCTGGCCAAGGTCACGCGCATGGCGGAAAACATGATCGCTACTGCCGGCCTGGCGGAAGGGGCGACGAGCACGCCCGACCCGTTGTTCGAAGCGCTGGAACAGATGGATGTGTCCGAACGCCTGGACCGCTTCCGCAAGCTGCTGGCCTGCTCCATGCCGTGGATCGACGCCAACATGGCGGGCGACTTCACGGTCGTGTCGGACCAGTTCAAGTGCGTGATCGGCGTGGCCAACGCGGCCGCCTTCAAGGCAAAGTTCGGCGCCGAGCTCGAATCGTGCGTGCCGACCCAGGTGGGCATCACGGTGAGCCAGCTGGAAATCGTCGAAACGGGCATCCGCGGGCGCGCCGTCTGCTATTGCGAACTGGCCGGCGTGCCGATGACGGTGCTGCGCGGCCTGGAAGGCTGGCGCACCAGCTACCGTAAGGAAGGCGACAACGACAAGGCGCCGACCCACACGCATATTGATCCAACGCAATTCACGCACCCGATCGCGCCGAACACGGACGAGATGAAGCGCCTGGCGGAAGACTTCGGCGAATTCCTGCAAGCGATCATGCTGGGCGTGCTGACGCGCCACACGGGCCGGGTCGTGCCGCCGGGCCAGTACCAGTTTGCCGTCGAACCGGGCGACTTGCGCCGCATCGGCAACGAACGGGCCATCCGCCAGAACGGCATGCCCGCTTCGTACGAGAAAAATATCGCCCTGCGCATCGAAGAAAAATTGACGGCGCTTGATGCCGTGCAGACGGCGGCCATGGCGGCGCTGGCAAAATACTACGAGCGGGGCGTGTATGCGCCCAAGCTGGTGGCGCAGGCCGATGGCTCGCAGCTGCCCTACATCGGCTTTGGCAGCGCCATTTCCGCCGAAGTGGGCACGCGCCTGCGCGAGTCGGCGCGCCGCAAGGGCATGGCCAGCGATGAGCTCGACCGCACGGTGCAAGCCTTGCTGGGCCGCCTGAAGGAGTGGGCGAACGTCATCGGCGACTCCGACGGCGATGCCTACGACTGGGAAGTGCGCGAACCGGAAGCGGACGGCCAGCCGCGCCTGAAGTATGCAATCAAGCCGGAAATGCTGGAAGCGGGGCGCCTGGAGCAATTGCTGCGTCCGGCCGGCGCGGCGGCTGCGCCGGCGGCGGCCGCGTTCGGCATGGCGCCGCCACCACTGGGCGGCATGCCGCCGCCGCTGGTGGAATACCAGTACTTCCTGGGCATCAACGGCCAGCAGCAGGGACCATTCACGGCCCAGCAGATCGTGCAGTACGTGCAGGCGGGACAGGTCGTGCCAGCCACCACCAAGGTGTGGCGCGCCGGTTTGCCGGCCTGGGCCGACCTGGCCCAGTTCCCCGAACTGGCGCCCTTGTTCCTCGGCGCGCCGCCACCGTTGATGCCGCCGCCCTTGTGAACGCTGGAATGACGTTGGAATGAAGGATTAGTTTTGGATATCTGCAACAAATGCAAGACGGGCCTGTGGACCGTTGTCAGCCATTGCCCGTACTGCGGTCACGCCATGGCGGACGCTGCCAAGCCAGCCGCGGCCGTGCCGCCGCCGCTGCCCGTCCCTGCGCCTGCGCCGGTAGCGCCGCCACCTGCGCCCAAGCCGCCGCCCGTGCCGGTGACGCCTGCGCCTGCGCCGAAAGCGCCGCCGAAGCCGGCGCCAGTACCGCCACCCAAGCCGGTGCCGCCGCAAGCGGCGCCGAAGCCCGTGCCCGCGCCTGTGCTTCCACCGGCGCCTGCCCCGGCAACACCGGTACCGCCGCCACCGCCGCGCAAGTGGCTGCGCTGGCTGGGCGCCGCCGCCGTGCTGGCGGCCGTCATCGTCTACATGAATGGCAAGCCGGGCGGCAAGAATGAATCGGCTTGCAACGACGCCATCGACAGCGGCTTGAAGCTGGTGGCAAATGGCAGCCTGGACGGCGCCCGGCAAAAGCTGGCGACGGCCAAGAATGTGTGCACGGGCAAGTCCAGCGCCAAGGCGGACGATTTGCAGGCGGCGATCGGCAAGGCCGGCGCCGCATCGGGCAGTTGCCAGCGGGGCGTGCGCGCCATCGAACGCCATATTGATGGTCATCAATTGCAAAGCGCGGCCAGGGGCATCGCCGCGCTCGACGCCGATTGCGCGGGCGCTGCCAGCGTGGATTCCCTGCGCAAGCAGCTGGCGCGCCAGCAAGCGGCTGCCGCGTCCGTGCTGGTGGGCGTGCGCCAGGCGCTGGACGGCAAGGATGCGACGGCGGCAGGCAATGGCATCGCCAGGCTGGAAGCCATCGACCGCGAAGCGGCGGAATTGCCGCAGTTGAGGGCCGATGTGCAGGCGCTGTCGGCGCCCGCGTCCGTCGTCGCACCGGTCCCGGCACCGGTGGAAACGGCACCGGCCCGCGTCGTGCCCACGGAACCGGCGCCCGCACGCGCGGTCGAACGATCAGCGGTGGCCGAACGCCGCCCGCAGGAAACGGCGCCCGTCGACAGCGGCGCGGCCATGCGCAGCGAGATGGCGCAAGCGTTCTTGCGCGATGCCGAGCGTTCTTTGCTGGAAGGTAAGTTCGATGCGGCCAAGACGTATCTGGAAAGCGCGCGCCGCGTCGATCCGGGCAATGCGCGCATCGACAATCTGTCGCGCCGCATCCGCGAGCGCGAACGGCAAGTGTTGCAGACGGAAACAACGATCAATTAGTCATCTGGAGAGTCACCATGCTGAATCACACCACCTTGCGGACGGCCGCCGCGCTGACCATCGCGGCCATGCTGGCCGGCTGCGCCACGGCGCCGATGAGCCCGAACGGCGTGCGGCAGGACAGCTCCTATCCGCAAGGTGGCGCCCAGGCGGCCACGGATGAGGACCCGTGCAGCGTGGGCGCGACGGCCGCTGCCGGCGCGGCCGTGGGGGCATTGCTGGGTGCGCTGGCGGGCGGCAAGAATGGCGCGCTGAAAGGAGCCGCCATCGGCGGCGGCCTGGCGGCGGCCGGTTGCCTGGCCATCAATGTCAATTCGCGCCAGACCAAGACGGCGGCGCAGGCGGACCGCGATTACATCCGCACGCGCGGCGCGCTGCCGCGCGAGCCGCAAGTGGTGTCGTACACGCCGCAACTGAGCGCGTCGACCGTCAAGCGCGGCCAGCCGTTCAAGGTCAATTCCGTGGTGGAGCTGGTCAACGGCAGCGCGCAAAGCGTCAACGACGTGCGCGAAGAGCTGGTGGTGCTCGATCCGCAAGGCCAGCCGTTCAAGTCCGGTTCGAAAGCCTTGGCCAGCAGCAACAAGTCGGGCGGGCGCTTTGAAAACTCGTTCGAGCTGACCTTGCCGGCCGGCGTGTCGCAAGGCATGTACGGCGTCAAGACGAATCTGTACGTGAACGGCAAGCTGGCCGCCACGCGCGACTTGCGCACGCAGCTGGTGATGCTGGACGACAATAGCGACGTAGCGCAGCAATTGGCGCAGCGGTAAAGGAAGATTGCAGGAGTCTCAACATCTCATCCAGTCGTAGCGAGCGGCGATGATTTGTGGCCGAGAAGCGCAGCGCTACTTTAGTAGCGCGAGCATCGCCGGCCGCAAAGCGCGCCGCGCAGCAGACTGGGTGAGGTGTCAGCTACGCGCCACCGGCGTATCCGTGCTGGCGCCACGCTTCATACACGACGACGGCCACCGTATTCGACAGATTCAAGCTGCGGTTGTCCGGGCGCATCGGCAGGCGGATGCGCTGTTCGGCCGGAAAACCGTCGCGCAGGGCCGGGTCCAGGCCTTTTGTTTCCGAACCGAACACGAACACGTCGCCGGGCAGGAAGGCCACGTCGCCGAACGGGCGCGAGCCGCGCGTCGTCATGGCGAACATGCGGGCCGGATCGGGCTGGGTGTCGGCCAGGAACGCTGCCCAGTTCTTGTGCACCTTCATGTTGGCGTAATCGTGGTAATCGAGGCCGGCGCGCTTCATCTTGGAATCGTCGAGCGGAAAGCCCAGCGGTTCAACCAGGTGCAGCTGAGCGCCCGTGTTCGCGCACAGGCGGATGACGTTGCCCGTATTGGGCGGGATTTCAGGTTCTACCAAAACAACGTGAAACAAAATGCTCTCCTCATATATATAGCGAATCTGATGCGGTTCTAGTGCGGCGGCGTGCGCGCCACGACCAGGATGCTGACCCTGGCCGCCCCTGCGCTCTTGCAGGCGGTGGCCAGCGCGTGGACGGTATGGCCGCTGCTCATCACGTCGTCGACGATGCCCACATGGCATCCTTGCAACAAGGCCCCATGCTCGGGCGCGATGGCAAACGCGTGCGCCAGGTTGGCTTGCCGTTCCTGCGGCGCCACGCCGCTTTGCGCCCGGGTTTCGCGCACGCGCAGCGCCAGGCGCGGCTGTAAAGCCACGTCCAGCAGGCGCGCCAGCGGACGGGCAACTTCCAGCGCCTGGTTAAAACCCCGTTCGGCCAGCCGGGCCGGGCCCAGCGGCACGGGACACAGCAGCTGCGGCGCTTCCCACGCTTGCTGTTGCTGAATGGCAACATACAACAGTTCTGCCAACAGGGGCGCCAGCGCCAAGCGCGCGCCGAATTTCAGCTGCAGCAGCAACTGGTCGACGGGCGCCGCATAATCAAACGCCGCGACGGTGGCGTCATACGCGGGCCGCTGGCGCAAACAGCGTCCGCACAGCAGCGCCGCATCGTCGAGCGGATTGGCGCACTGGCGGCAACGGGGGCGCCCTTGCGTCAGATATTGGGCGCGGCAGGGCGAACACAGCACTTCCGGGCAGCCCATGCCGCACAGCGCGCATTGCGCCGGCAGCACCGTGGCGCCCAGCCACAGGCGCAGCGCCTGCCAGGCGGCGTCAAGGCGGTGCCGGGTGGCGGTCCGCATCGCGATGGCGTCGTTCCATGTACACTGCCGACATTATCTCACCTCACCCGATTCAACATGCCAGTTCCCACCAGTCCGCCCAAAATGAGTGCGCCCATCGATGCGGTGCAAGTACGCGATTTCTTTTCCCGTCCGGCGCGCGTCGCGCCGTCGGACTTCCTGCGCCGCGAAGTGTCGGCACGCATGCACGAGCGCCTGGAGCTGGTGAAAATCACGCCGCACCGTGTGCTCGACGCGGGCTGCGGCCCCGGCGCGGATTTGGCGCAGTTGCAAAAGGATTATCCCGCAGCGCAGATTATCGGTCTCGATGCAGCGCAAGCGATGATGCAGGCGGCGCGCGCGCCCGCGTCGAAACTGGCCAGCCTGAACCAGTTCCTCAGCAAACTCTTGCCGGCCAAGGCGGGCGTGGATTTATTGTGCGGCGACCTGGGCGATCTGCCGCTGGCGCAGGGCAGCATCGACCTCGTGTGGTCCAATCTGGCGCTGCACTGGCATGCCCAGCCCGACCGCGTGTTTGCCGAATGGCGGCGCGCGCTGCGCCTCGACGGCTTGCTGATGTTTTCCTGTTTCGGCCCCGACACCTTCCGCGAAGTGCGCGACGCCTTCGCCGAAGCGGATCTGTATCCGCACGCCTTGCCCTTCGTCGATATGCACGACTTTGGCGACATGCTCGTCGAGACGGGCTTTTCCACGCCCGTGCTGGACATGGAAATCATCACCGTCACCTACGACACGGCGGAAAAACTGCTGGCGGACGTGCGCGCCTTCGGCGGCAACCCGCTGACCACGCGCCGGCGCGGCCTGATGGGCAAGGCGGCCTGGCAGCGCATGCTGGACGCGCTGGAAAAGAGGCGCCGTCCCGATGGCAAGCTGGGCCTGAGTTTCGAGGTGATCTATGGCCACGCCTTCCGTCCCGCACCGCGCGTGACGCGCAATGGCGAAGCCATCATCCGCTTTGATTTACCGCGCAAGCCTAAATAAAAGCATAAAGAAACCGACACTTGGTCGCCATCCGCGCATGGATGTTGCAGCAACCGTTGCAAAGCGCGCGGCGGCCGGGAGAAGGGCGCGCACAAAGCCGATTATTGCTTGATGGATTCAAGTTTACTTGATTATAATCGTTGATTGTTTGTCAGCTTGTTAAGTAGAAAAAACAAGGGCTGCATACAAAATAAAAAAAACAAAGCAAGACTAATTCGAAGTTACTGCATTAGTATAGTAACCATCTTCCACACGAGGCCATTTCAGTGTGGGGAAGAAAAACAGGGTTCCAGCATGGTTGCGCGCCGCCGTTTTTGCTGCCGCAGCCAGCATGGAATTCGCTGGTGCTTGACGCACATGGCCGCATTCCGGCCGTGTTGCTTTCATGGAGGAGCGGCAGCGGTCCAGTACGGAGAAGTCCGCAGCCGTTTAAAATATCATTATTTTTGGGTGGTTGGGGAAAACATGACACATGCAAAGCGACTTCAATCGTTGCTGCTCGGGCTGTCTTTGACAGCGTTTGGCATCGGGCGATGGGCCACGGCGGCACCGGCTGCCAGCACCTATCCCGGCACCGGCGGTCCCGTGCCGTTCGAAATGAATCTGCAACCGCCGGCGACACAGATCGCCCATGAAATCTACGATTTGCACACCCTGATGATGATCATCTGCCTGGTGATCTTCGTGGCCGTGTTCGGCGTCATGTTTTATTCCATCTTCAAGCACCGCAAGTCCCTGGGCCACAAACCGGCCACTTTCCACGAAAGCACCACCGTCGAGATCGCTTGGACCGTCGTGCCTTTCCTGATCGTCATCGGCATGGCCCTGCCTGCCACGCGCACCGTCGTCGGCATGAAGGACACGTCGAACGCCGACATCACCATCAAGGCCACCGGCATGCAGTGGAAATGGGGCTATGACTACCTGAAAGGCGAGGGCGAAGGCATTTCCTTCCTTTCCAACCTGGCCACGCCGCGCTCGCAAGTGGGTGCGCCGGGCGCGCCGCCGACGGAAAAACGGGGCGAAAACTACTTGATCGAAGTCGACAATGAAGTCGTCGTGCCGGTCAACAAGAAGATCCGCGTGGTGCTGACGGCCAACGACGTCATCCACGCCTGGTCCGTGCCTGCCTTTGGCGTCAAGCAAGATGCGATTCCCGGTTTCGTGCGCGACACCTGGTTCAAGGCTGACCATATCGGCACCTTCCGCGGCAATTGCGCCGAGCTGTGCGGCAAGGAACACGCATTCATGCCCATCGTCGTCAAGGTCGTCTCGGCAGATGATTACAAGGCATGGGTTGATGTAAAACAAAAGGAAATGGCCGCATTGGCTGATGATCCAAGCAAGGTGTGGACCATCGACGAATTGAAGGTCAAGGGCGAGAAAGTGTATGCGGCCAACTGCGTGGTCTGCCACCAGGCGACAGGCAAGGGCGTGCCCGGTGCGTTTGCACCGCTGGATGGCTCGGCCGTGGTGAACGGTCCGAAAGCGGATCAGATCCACGTCTTGCTGAACGGGCAAAAGAGCGGCAAGTATCCCGCTGAAATGCCAGCATGGAAACAGCTGTCCGACACGGAAATTGCCGCAGTGATCACTTACACGCGCAATACCTGGTCGAACAAGGCCGCAGAGAACATCGTTCAACCAGCCGAAGTCGTGGCTGCACGCAAGTAATTAGGAGCCGCAGATGAGTACTAGCACGAGCACGAGTACCTTGGACCACGCCGGTCACGATCACGACCATGCCCACGACCACCCGACCGGCTACCGCCGCTGGCTGTTTGCCACCAACCACAAGGATATCGGTACCCTGTACCTGTGGTTTTCGTTCATCATGCTGCTGTCGGGCGGCGTGCTGGCCCTGATGATCCGTACGGAACTGTTTCATCCAGGCTTGCAATTTTTCCACCCAGAATTTTTTAATCAACTGACCACCATGCACGGCCTGGTGATGGTGTTTGGCGCCATCATGCCGGCCTTCGTCGGCTATGCCAACTGGATGATCCCGCTGCAAGTGGGCGCGTCCGACATGGCGTTTGCCCGCATGAACAACTTCTCGTTCTGGCTGCTGCCACCGGCCGCGCTGCTGCTGGCCACGTCCTTCCTCGTGCCGGGCGGCGCCACCGCCGCCGGCTGGACCCTGTATGCGCCGCTGTCGACGCAGATGGGCCCTGGCATGGACATGGCCATTTTTGCCATGCATCTGATGGGCGCCTCGTCCATCATGGGGTCGATCAACATCATCGTCACCATCCTGAACATGCGCGCCCCTGGCATGACCCTGATGAAAATGCCGATGTTTTGCTGGACCTGGCTGATTACCGCGTATCTGTTGATCGCCGTCATGCCGGTGCTGGCTGGCGCCATTACCATGACCCTGACGGACCGCCATTTCGGCACGTCCTTCTTTAACGCGGCAGGCGGCGGCGATCCCGTCATGTACCAGCACATCTTCTGGTTCTTCGGCCATCCCGAGGTTTACATCATGATTCTGCCGGCTTTCGGCATCGTCTCGCAGATCCTGCCCGCGTTTGCCCGCAAACCCCTGTTCGGCTATGCCTCGATGGTGTACGCCACCGCTTCCATCGCTATCCTGTCCTTCATCGTCTGGGCGCACCACATGTTTACTACCGGCATGCCGGTGACGAGCCAGCTGTTCTTCATGTACGCGACCATGCTGATCGCCGTGCCGACGGGCGTGAAAGTGTTCAACTGGATCGCCACGATGTGGAAGGGTTCCATGACGTTCGAGACGCCGATGCTGTTCTCGGTGGGCTTCATCTTCGTGTTTACCATGGGCGGCTTCACGGGCCTGATCCTGGCCGTGACGCCGATCGACATCCAGCTGCAGGATACCTATTACGTGGTGGCGCATTTCCACTACGTGCTGGTGGCCGGTTCGCTGTTTGCCCTGTTCGCCGGCTTCTACTACTGGTCGCCGAAATGGACGGGCCACATGTACAACGAGACGCGCGGCAAGATCCACTTCTGGCTGTCGCTGATCACGTTCAACGTGACCTTCTTCCCGATGCACTTCCTGGGCCTGGCCGGCATGCCGCGCCGCTACGCCGACTATCCGGCGCAGTTCACCGACTTCAACATGATCGCCTCGATCGGCGGCTTCGGTTTCGGCCTGATGCAGGTGTACTTCCTGTTCTTCGTTGTCTTGCCGACCATCCGCGGCGGCAAGGCTGCGCCGGCGAAACCATGGGAAGGCGCGGAAGGCCTGGAATGGACCGTGCCGAGCCCGGCGCCTTTCCACACGTTTGAAACGCCGCCTACCGTCAAGTAGTCATCCGCAAGTAATGCCAGTGTCACGGGCCGGCGCCGCTGCCGGCCCCTTTGAATAGAGTGCCTGCCATGACCGAAGTGAAAACTGAGCGCAAGAAACCGAACAACCTGCGTACGGGACTGATACTGGGGGCCCTGGCGGCCTTCTTCTTCCTGTCCGTCTTCGCCAAGCGGCTGTGGCTGTCGTGACGACGCCCCACCAACAGGAAACACGCGGCCTGAACCGCAAGATGCTGGGCAAGCTGCTCGTCATTGCCGTGCTGATGTTTGGCTTTGGCTATGCCCTGATTCCCGTCTACAAGCAGATTTGCGAAGTGATGGGCATCAACGTGCTGACGCAAAAAGATGGCACGGTGGCCTACGACAACAATACGCAGGTCGACACGACGCGCAGCATCACCGTCGAGTTCGATGGCAATGCGCAGGGGCCATGGCGCTTCCGCCCGACCGTGTCGAGCATGCAAGTGCATCCGGGCGAACTGGTGACCGTCATGTATGAAGTGGTCAACACGCAAAACCGCGTCGTCAATGCGCAAGCCATCCCCAGTTATGCGCCGCAGAGCGCCACGCCGCATTTCAAGAAGGTCGAGTGCTTCTGCTTCAAGCAGCAGACCTTGAAACCGAAGGAAGCGCGGCAGATGCCGGTGGTGTTCTTCCTCGATCCGGCTCTGCCGAAAGAGGTCAAGACCATCACCCTGTCGTACACGTTTTTCGAGATTGCCGGTCTGAGCCAGGCTCAGACGCCGGCCGTCCAATAGGAGAGTGCCATGGGCGAATCCGCCAAACCGGAAAAAGCGTCGTTCCTGTATTCGCTGCGGGCCGTCGTGTGGTCATTCACGGGGCTGCGCCGCAAGAGCGATTTCGACACGGATTCGGCCAAGCTCAATCCCGTGCACATCGTCATCGCCGGCTTCCTGGTGGTGGCTTGCCTGATCGGCATCCTGATTTCAATTGTTAAATTCGTCGTTTTATAAATTATAAAAAACCACCCTATAAGTTTTTGAGGAGATGATGATGAGTTCCAACCACGCCGCCGTACCCTATTATTTCGTGCCCGGCCCGTCGCGCTGGCCCATGCTGGGCGGCGCCAGCCTGCTGCTGACCATGATCGGCGCCTCGGCCTGGGTCAACGACGTCTCCTGGGGCCCGTACGTCAACTACCTGGGCATCGCCGGCATCCTGCTGGTGCTGTATTTCTGGTTCGGCGACGCCATCAGCGAATCGGAGCAGGGCCTGTACAGCGAGCGCATCGATCACTCCTTCCGCTGGAGCATGAGCTGGTTCATCTTTTCGGAAGTCATGTTCTTCGCCGCCTTCTTCGGCGCCCTGTTCTATGCGCGCAGCATTTCCATGCCGTGGCTGGCTGACCTCGACCACAAGGTGATCTGGCCCGATTTCGCCGCCCACTGGGGCAATACGGGCCCGGCCGGCACGGTGCAGGAATTCACCACCATGACGCCGTTCTGGATTCCAACCATCAACACGGCCTTGCTGCTGACGTCGGGTGTCACCTTGACCATTTCGCACCACGCGCTGCGCGCCGGCCACCGCGCCATGACGGCCCTGTTCCTGTTCGCCACCATCGTGCTGGGCGCCATCTTCATGGGCTTCCAGGTGTATGAATACATCCACGCTTACAGCGAACTGAATTTGAAATTGACGTCGGGCATCTACGGCGCCACCTTCTTCATGCTGACGGGTTTCCACGGCTTCCACGTGACCCTGGGCGCCATCATGCTGTCCGTCATCCTGTACCGCGTATTGAAAGGCCACTTCACGCCCGAGCACCACTTCGGCTTCGAAGGCGCCGCCTGGTACTGGCACTTTGTCGACGTCGTCTGGCTGGGCCTGTACGTGGTCGTGTATTGGTTATAATGGCGGGGCAGAGCGCGCGTGGTTGTTAGGCGCGCCGGCACCATAAAAAAAGCCGTACCGGGACATCCCGGGTACGGCTTTTTTCTTAGTATGAAGAATTTGCCAATCAGGCAATGTCGGGTGTTAATGAATTCCAGTGGGCTGAATGTAGCCGAGCTTGTGCGCCAGCAGGATCAGCAAAAACAGGGTGATCGACAAGCCCACGCGCAGGGCCAGCGCCTGCACGGTGCGGTTGCTCTTGCCCTTGTCGCGCATGAGGAAGAACAGGGCCGAGCCCAGGCTGCCCAGGATCAGGATGAAGGCAATGGCAACGAGGATTTTCATGGATGGTAGCGCCAGGCTTGAGGAGGTTTCATTGTAATGCGTATCCGCTTCCATTTTAGATGGATTCCATTTGTTGTAATGCTGCTACTGGTGGCGCTGGGCGTATCCCTGGCGCAATGGCAGCAGCGCCGTGGCGACGAGAAAGTCGCGCGCGCCGCCCGCCTGGAAGCGGGCAACCAGGCCGCACCGCTGTCCTTGACGGCCGCCCCCCTGTTGCCGGCCGACGCGCAAGCGATCGAATACCGCAGGGTCACCGTCACGGGCCATTTTATTCCCGCCTGGACGGTGTACCTGGACAACCGCCCCTACAAGGGGCAAGCGGGCTTTCACGTGCTCACGCCGTTCCAGATCGACGGTTCCCCCATGCACGTGCTGGTGGCGCAGGGCTGGTTGCCGCGCAACAATGCCGAGCGCACGCGCATCCCCGACTACACTACGCCAGCCGGCACCGTGACCATTGCCGGCATCGCGCGCCTGAACGCGGGCCATGTGATGGAACTGGGCACGGCGCCGCCCCTGGCGCCGCATGCCATCGTGCAAAATGCCGATATCACCCAGCTGGCCCAGGCCAGCGGCCTGGCCTTGCAACCTTTTATCCTTGAACAAACAGCTGATCCAGTCGATTCGGCAGCCACGACGCCAGCGTCCAGCCAGCTTCCCGTGCGCGACTGGCCGGCGCCGGACTTGGGCGCCGACAAGCACCGCGGCTATGCATTCCAGTGGTATGCACTGGCACTGATGGCTTTTCTATTTTTTGTCTTTACAGGATTTCGACGTGCAAACAAACAGCCCTGACGCAACGCAAGACAGCAGCAATAAACAGGTACAAGGACGGTGGAAACTGCTGGCTGTGGTGGCCGTATGCGCCTTTCCCATCATCGCTTCGTATTTCACGTATTACATCATCAAGCCCACGGGCCGCAACAATTACGGCGCCCTGATCGACCCCCGTCTGTACCCGATACCGGAAGCCCAGCTGCAGGTGGCGGCACTGGACGGCAAGGCGTCGCCGCTGGCCCAGTTCAAGGGCAAGTGGGTGCTGCTGCAAACTGGACCGTCCGATTGCCAGGAAACATGCAAGAAGCAATTGTTTGACATGCAACAACTGCGCCTCATGCAGGGCAAGGAGCGCGAGCGTCTGGAACGGGTCTGGCTGGTGACGGATGCGCAGCCGCTCGACACCCTCGTGATGCGCGAATTCGACGGCACCAGCATGCTGCGCGTCAATAGCGACGCCCTGAAAGCGTGGTTGCCCGTGGAGGCGGGCGGCAAGACGAGCGACCATCTGTATTTGATCGATCCGCTGGGCAATCTGATGATGCGCTTCCCGAAGGACGCGGACCCGAACAAGATCAAGAAAGACATCGCCAAGCTGCTCAAAGCTTCGGCGATCGGTTGAGGGGACCGCATGCCGACGATGCATCTCTCCGCGCTGGCCCAGCTGGGCTTGACTGGTCTGCTGGTGGCGCTGCTGCCGCTGACCATGGTCTGGGTGTCCGCGGACGCCAATAAGTACCGCAAGCTCGTATGGATCGCCGTCTTCCTGACGGTCGACCTGATCATGTTTGGCGGTTTTACGCGCCTGTCCGATTCCGGCCTGGGTTGCCCTGACTGGCCTGGCTGTTATGGTTCTGCCAATCCTTTCCTCGCGCACGAGCACATCGTGGCGGCGGAAACCCTGATGCCGACGGGCCCCGTGACGGTGGTCAAGGCGTGGATCGAAATGACGCACCGCTACCTGGCCATGGCCATTGGCGTCTTGATCGTGGCGATGATGGTGCAGGCGTGGCGCCAGTGGAAGAAAAGCAAGCGGCAGGAATTCGCTCCCGCGCTGCCGACGGCGCTGTTCCTGTTCGTCTGCCTGCAGGGCGCGTTCGGCGCGTGGACCGTCACCTTGAAGCTGCAACCGGTGATCGTCACCATCCACTTGCTGCTGGGCATGGGCTTGCTGGCCATGCTGACGTGGCTGGGCGGACGCCAGGACCATGCCGTGGCGCCTATCAAGCGGGCCGATGCGGACGCGTCCGTGCTGCGCCCCGTGCGCGCGCTGGCCGTCATGTCGCTCGTGCTGTTGACGGTGCAGATCGCGCTGGGCGGCTGGGTGAGCACCAACTACGCCACCCTGGCGTGCACGGATTTCCCCCTGTGCGGCGGCAAGGTGATTCCGGAAATGGATTTCGAGCATGGTTTCCATTTGTGGCGCGAACTGGGCAAGACGGCCGCCGGCCATTACTTGCCGTTTTCCGCGCTGACGGCCATCCACTGGGTGCACCGCAATTTCGCCTTCATCGTGCTGGCCGGCATCGGCTATACCGTGTTTCGCGCATGGAAACTGCCGTCCTTGCGCGGCACGGCCCGTTGGGTGGCGCTGGTGCTGGCCCTGCAGGCGGCCACGGGCCTGGCGACCATCTACCTGAGCTGGCCGCTGTCGATTGCCGTCATGCATAACGGCGGGGCGGCGCTGCTCGTGTTATTGCTGACCATGTTAAACTACAAGGCTAAATTCCAACTCGATGTTGCGCGCAATGTTCAGCGCGCTTGCGCCGCCGCGCCAGTGCCCTCGGCACCAGCCAGTCCTTCCCGTACCGCATAAATGACTACTCAGACCATCAGCCGTAAACCTTCCCCCCGCATCGCCCAGTATTGGGCGCTGACCAAGCCCCGCGTGACGCAACTGGCCGTGTTTTGCGCCGTCATCGGCATGTTCCTGGCCAGCGAAGAGTTGCCCGACTGGCATGCGGTGGTGTTCGGCACCATCGGCATCTGGCTGCTGGCCGGCGCCGCGTTTGCCGTCAATTGCCTGGCCGAGCGCGAAATCGATGCGCGCATGGCCCGCACGGCGCGCCGCCCTATGGCCATGGGCGACATCACGGTGAAACAGACGGTCGTGTTCGCGCTGGTGATCGGCGGCCTGGGCATGGCGATTCTGTACCACCTCGTCAATCCGCTGACCATGTGGCTGACTTTTGTCACCTTTGTCGGCTATGCCTTGATCTATACCATGGTGCTCAAACCGGCCACGCCGCAAAATATCGTCATCGGCGGCCTGTCCGGCGCCATGCCGCCCGCGCTGGGCTGGGCGGCCGTCGCCAACGACGTGCCGATGCAGGCCTGGCTGCTGGTCCTGATCATTTTTGTCTGGACGCCGCCGCACTTTTGGGCGCTGGCCATGTACCGCCGCGACGATTACGCGCGCTCGGGCTTGCCCATGCTGCCCGTCACGCACGGCTTGAAGTTCACGCAATTTCACGTCTGGCTGTACTCGATCGCGCTGGCCGCCACCACCCTGCTGCCGTATGCCGTGCGCATGAGCGGCCTGATCTATCTGGCTTCGGCCGTGGTGCTCAACGCCGGCTTCCTGTATTACGCGTGGAAGATGTACCGCCACTACACGGACTTGATCGCGCGCAAGGCCTTTACGTTTTCCATCATCTACCTGGCCTTGCTGTTCGCGGCTTTGCTGGTCGACCACTACATTCCCCTCGGAACATGAAAAAAACCCTGACACTGTTGCTGGCGGCCGCACTGGTCGCCGTCCTGGCCGGCTGCGGCAAGCCGGCCGCGCCCAAGCTGGCCTTCAAGAACACGGACGTGACGGGCCTCGGCTATGCGCGCGAGTTCGCGCTGACGGACCACACGGGCCACCCGCGCACCCTGGCCGACTACAAGGGCAAGCTGGTGCTGATGTTCTTCGGCTACACGCAATGCCCGGACGTCTGCCCCACCACCATGGCTGACATGGCCCAGGTGATGCAGGAAATGGGCCCGCAGGCGGAGCAGGTGCAAGTGCTGTTCGTCACCGTCGACCCCGAGCGCGACACGCAGCAATTGCTGGCGCAGTACGTGCCCGCCTTCGACAAGCGTTTCGTCGGCCTGTACGGCGATGCGGCCGCGACGGCCAAGGTGGCCAAGGAATTCAAGGTGTATTACGCCAAGGTCGAGGGCGAGACGGACGAAAGCTACACGGTCGACCACACGGCCGGCACCTATGTCTTCGACCGCGAAGGCAAGATCCGCCTGTTCGTGCGCCACGGCGAAAAGCCGGCCGCCATCGCGCACGATCTTAAACTTCTGCTATCCTGACCTGGTCGCGCCCCCGGGCGCCATCTTCAGGATACGCAGTACATGGATAAACGTTTCGAGCCCCACGCCCGTCTGGCAGCCATCATCTTTTTGTTGATCGGCTGCTTTTTCGTCTTGCGGCCCTTCCTCGCCGCCATGCTGTTTGCCGCCTGCGTGGGCATTTCCAGCTGGCCCCTGTATCTGCTCCTGCTCGAACGCCTGAAAGGCCGGCGCAACTGGGCCGCCGCCATCATGACCCTGTCCCTGATTCTGGTCATCGTGCTGCCGCTGGCCCTCGTCACCTACAACCTGGCCGACAATGTGTCGCGCATCTATGAACAGCTGCGCGCCGCGCTGGAATCGGGCGGCCTGCATCCGCCGGCCTGGCTGGCCAGCATACCCGTGGTGGGCGAAACCATCGACGGCTACGTGCAGCGCCTGCTGGCTGACCGCGAGGAATTATTGAATTTGGGTAAGACCATGCTGGAACCGGCGCGCCACTTCCTCGCTTCCGGCGGCATCCTGCTGGGCACGGGCCTGGCGCAGACCAGCCTGGCCGTGTTCGTCAGCTTCTTCCTCTACCGCGACGGCCAGCAGCTGAGCCGCGCCCTGATGACGGGCGCAGGCCGTATCATCGGCGACAGCGCGCCCGGCGTGGGCCTGACCATCAGCCGCACCGTGCGCGGCGTCATGTACGGCTTGCTGGGCACGGCGCTGGCGCAAGCGCTGGTGGCGGTGGTGGGTTTCCTGATCGCCGGCGTGCCGGCCGTGGCGCTGCTGGGCGTGGCCACCTTCATCTTTTCGCTGATCCCCGTGGGCCCGCCCCTGATCTGGGGCGGCGCCGCCATCTGGCTGTTTACCGACGGGCAGACGGGCTGGGGCATCTTCATGCTGGTGTGGGGCGCGCTGCTGATCAGCGGCGTGGACAACGTGGTCAAACCCATGTTGATCAGCCGCGGCAGCAGCTTGCCCTTCCTGCTGGTGCTGCTGGGCGTGCTGGGCGGCGTGCTGGCCTTCGGCTTCGTCGGCATCTTTATCGGCCCGACCCTGCTGGCGGTACTGTACAGCTTGCTGCAAACGTGGACGGTGGGCGAAACCACCGTGCCGCAGGGTAAGGATACGCTTACCTTGAAGAAAGATTAATCGCGCAAGTCCGCATCGAGGTCGCGTTCCTGTTTCGGGATCACCTTGATCAGCACGATGCGGGGCCCGTTCATCTTCTTGACGACGATGTCGAAGTCGACGAAGGTGATGCGCTGGCCCTGCTTTGGAATATCTCCCAGCTTGACCATGATCAAGCCGCCCACCGATTCCACGTCGTCCAGCCCCAGTTCCTCGTTTTCGATATCGATGCCGAGGATGCGTTCGAGCGAAAAGATGGGCAGGCTGGCCTTGCCGATCAGGGTGCCGTCGCTTTGCTTGAGCCAGTCGTTTTCATTGCGGCGGAATTCATCGCGGATTTCGCCGACCATGGCGCCGAGCAAGTTATCCAGGGTAATGAACCCCAGCGGGCGCTTGCCCTTTTCGCCGATCAGGGCGAAGTGGGGCGCGCCGTCGCGGAAGCGGCGGAACAGTTCCAGCGCCGGCGTGCGCGCGGAAATGACGTCGACGGGACGCAGGAACGGCGTGAGCGAGGTGATCGGTTTACCCGCCTGCTGGGCAAAGAACAGGTCTTTCAGGTGCACCACGCCCAGCACGTCGTCTTCATTCGTGTCGAAATACGGGTAGCGGCTGAAGCGGTTGCGCAGCACCGTGTCGAGGTTTTCTTCCAGGGTGTTGGAAGCGTGCAGGGCGATCACTTCATTGATCGGGCGCATCAGGTCCGATACCGTCATTTGTTCGAAATCAAGCGATTGCGCCAGGATGTTGCGCTCGTCGCGCGTAAATTTCTCGCCCGGCTGGCTGGTGCGCAGGATCAGTTTCAATTCTTCGGACGAATAATGGGCGTCGTGGCCGCCCTTGCCGGACAGGCCCGCCAGGCGCAGCACCCAGTTGGCGCTGGCGTTGAGCAGGTAGATGGCCGGGTACATGGTCCAGTAAAAGCCGTACAGGGGAATCGCGCTCCACAGGCCGACGGCTTCCGGGTTGCGGATGGCCATCGATTTGGGCGCCAGTTCGCCCACGACGATGTGCAGGAAGGAAATCACGCTGAAGGCGACGACGAAGGACACGCCGTGGATCAGCTCTTGCGAGGTAACGCCGATGGCGCCGAACAGGGGCTCGAGCAAGCCGGCGAAGGCCGGTTCGCCGACCCAGCCCAGGCCCAGCGACGCGAGGGTGATGCCCAGCTGGCAGGCGGACAGGTAGGCGTCCAGCTGGCCATGCACCTTGGCCAGGATGCGGCCCCGCAGCCCCTGTGTCTTGGCGATGGCGCGGATGCGCGTGCGCCGCAAGGTGACGATGCCAAACTCGGCGGCAACAAAAAAACCGTTCAGCGCGACCAGGAAGAGGGCGAGCAGGACTAGCAAGACATTGTGCATGGGGGCGCTGAAGATGGGCTGTAAAAACGACATCTTAAACGACGAAGGGCGCCATAGCCTAATTTAGCCGCGCTCGCCGCCCGTGCAGGCAGGCGGGCGCGGCAGGTTTTTCACGCTCGTTCAGCCTTTGGCCGCCGTTTGCGGCCCGCCGCGCATGGCAAACACCATGACGGCCGAGACCACCGCCGGGATGGCGACGACGAGGAAAATCGTGCTGTTGGGCCAGTTCAGGCGGATCAGTTCGCCACCGAGCACGGGGCCGATGATGGAGCCGATGCGGCCCACGCCCAGGCTCCAGCCGATGCCCGTCGAGCGCAGGGTGGTCGGATAGTAGCTGGCCGCCAGGGCGTTGACGGCCGGCTGGCCGCCCACCACGCAAAAACCGGCGATGAAGATCGTGATGAACAGGAAGGCCAGTGACACATCCGGGCGGCCGATCAGGGCAATGGCGACTGCGGCGACGAGGAAGCAGGGCAGCAGGATGCGGCGGAAGCTGGAGCGGTCGATCAGCTGGCCCATGACGAGGGTGCCGATGGTGCCGCCCACTTGCAGGGCCGTGCCGGCCAGCACGGCGTTGGCCGTCGACAGGCCCGCTTCCTTGGCAATCGTCGGCAGCCAGTTCGACAGGAAATACAAGTTCAGCAAGTTCATGAAGTTGATGACCCACAACAAAATCGTCATCTTGGCGCGGCCGCCCGTAAACAATTGCAGCACGGGCGCGCCCTTGTGTTCCTTTTCATGCACGACATACTGGGTTTCGGCCGTGATGGTCACCGTCGGATCGATGCGCTTGATCCACTTGGCGACTTGATCCAGCTTGCGTTTCTTCAATACCAGGAATTGCATCGATTCCGGCAGCAGGAAGAACATCAGCACGCCGATCACCAGCGGCACGACGCCGCCCACGTAAAACACGGATTGCCAGCCGAATGCGGGAATCAGCGCGGCGGACAATAAACCGCCCAGCACGGCGCCCAGGGTAAAGCCGCACGAGACGAGCATCATCAGGGTGACTTTCTTGCGCAGGGGGCTGTATTCGCCGGCCAGCGCCATGGCGTTCGGCATCACGGCGCCCAGGCCCAGGCCCGTGATGAAGCGGATCAGCTGCAATTGTTCGATGGTGGTGGCCAGCGGCGTGACGAGCATGCACAGCGAAAAGAAGATGGTCGAGCCGATCAGCACGGGACGGCGGCCGAACTTGTCGGCCGTGATGCTGAAGACGAGCGAGCCGACCAGCATGCCCAGCAAGCCCGCGCCGAACACGGGGCCCAGGTTGGCTTTGCTTACGTGCCAGTCGGCGATGATGGCGGGCGCCACATAGCCCATCGCCTGCACGTCGAAGCCATCCATGATGACGCACAGCCCGCACAGGATCAGCATGCCGATCTGGAAGGAACCGATCTTGTTGTTGTTGATGAGATCGGGAATATCGATCGTCTTGCCTGCCGTGGACATGGTGCCGCTCCTGTTTTTTTATGGTGGTCGCGCCCTGCCGGCGAGGGAGGGGCGCGTGTTTGTCTCAGGCTTCATTACAATCGCTTTTGATTAATTATTCAAACGTTATTTTCGAATGGATTTATCAGGTTTCCTTGTGAATCTTCGGGTGTCCCTGGATGGTCGCCAGGATGACGTCGAGGGCCGGATGCATGATCTTGCGCTCGTTGGAAATGACGTAAAACTGCTCGCGCAGGGACGAGGCGTCGCCGACCAGCACGGCGCCGAATTGTTCCTCGATATCGGCCGCCAGGCTGGCGGAGGCGAAGAACAGGCCCAGGCCCTTGCGGCCGAACGCGTTGAGCATGGCGTTGTCCTCGAATTCGCCGACCACGTCGGGACGCACGCCTTGCTGCACCATCCATTCGTCGATGCGCCCGCGCAAGGCGTTGTTGCGCGCGGGTAGTAAAAAGGGGGCGCCGTGCAGGCTGTGCGGAAAATTGTCGCGGTACTGTGCGGCCAGCGCGGGGATGCCGAACAGCTTCATGGCGCTCTCGCCCCACAGGTGGCTGGACACGCGCAGGCTGGCGCCGGCCGGCACGGCGCGGTCCGTCAACACCAGGTCCAGCTTGTGCAGGGCCAGGTCGGCCAGCAAGGATTCGAATTCATCTTCCAGGCACACCAGCTTGACGGGCTTGTCCAGGCTGCGCGTGGCGTCGAGCATGCGGTACGCCATCAGTTTCGGCAAGGAATCGGAAATGCCCACCGTCAGGCGCATCTTTTCCGCGTCGGTGTCGGCCAGCGCTTCCTGCATCTGCTCGCCCAGCAGGAAAATCTGGTCCGCGTAGCCGAGCGCCAGCCGGCCCGCTTCCGTCGGCACCAGGCGCCGCCCCTGCGGCTGCAGCAGCGACTTGCCCAGCTCCTTTTCCAGCAGGGCCAGCTGGGTGCTGATGGTTTGCACGGCCAGTCCCAGCCGTTCAGCCGCGCGCGTCACGCCGCCTTCCTTGGCGACCACCCAAAAGAAGTACAAATGGCGGTAATTGAAACCGGTGGTTTTCATCGCTGCATCCTCTATCTTCTGTTTTTACGAAGTAATACTTCCATTATCTTCTATTTTTAAATGTGTCACACGTCCCTATACTACGTTCCATTGAATTTGGATAAAGGGGAACTATCGATGAAACATTTCAGAGTGTCATTTCTAGTGACATTTATCTGCCTGGGCATTTCCGCCTGGTGGGGTTACACGCACGGCGGCGTGCAGACGATGCTGGCGGCGCTCGGTATCGCGGTGATCCTGGGCGTGATGGAAGTCTCGCTGTCGTTCGACAACGCGGTGGTCAACGCCTCGGTGCTGAAGAACTGGGACAAGTTCTGGCAGGGCTTGTTCCTGGGCGTCGGCATCATCATCGCCGTCTTTGGCATGCGTCTGGTGTTCCCGCTGGTCATCGTGGCGCAAGCGGCCGACCTGGGCTTGATGGAAGTATGGAATCTGGCACTGAGCAATCCTGAACAGTACTCGATGCACCTGACGAATCACCATGCGGAAGTGGCGGCCTTCGGCGGCATCTTCCTGCTGCTGGTATTCCTGAACTTCCTGCTGGACTCGGAGAAAGAAACGCACTGGCTGGGCCGTATTGAAGAAAAACTGGGCGCGCTGGGCAAGATCTCGTCGATTTCCGTGATGATCGCGCTGGGCACCCTGATGGCGAGCCTGTCGATGATCGAAGAAGGCCAGAAACTGGTGGTGCTGACGGCCGGTCTGTGGGGTATTTTGACCTACGTGGGCGTCGATGTGGTCAGCGGCTTGCTGGAAGGCGATAACGGCGACGGCAACGTGGGCGACATCGTCAAGCGCGGCGGCATTGGCGGCTTCCTGTACCTGGAAGTGCTCGACGCCTCGTTCAGCTTTGACGGCGTGATCGGCGCGTTTGCCATCACCAAGGATGTCGTGATCATCATGCTGGGCCTGGCGATCGGCGCGATGTTCGTGCGTTCGATGACGGTGTTCCTGGTGCGCAAGGGCACGCTCGACGAGTTCGTTTATCTGGAGCACGGCGCGCACTATGCGATCGGTATCCTGGCCGTGATCATGTTGGTCAGCATGAAGTTCCACATTCCCGAGATCTTCACGGGTCTGATCGGCGTGGCCTTCATCCTCGCCTCGCTGTGGTCGTCGATCCGCTACAAGCGCAGGATGGCCCTCGAAGAAGGCCGGACGGAAGCGCTGGAAGCGGTCAAGGCAGTGTAAAGAATGCGCGACAAACGACTACACCCGTTTGTCGGCAAGTTGTAGCAAGCGTCGCCGCCGGCCTGGGGAGTCAGGCCGGTGGAGGACGCCAGGTGTTTGGTCTTACACAACCCACATAGGAGTAATACATCATGGCAATTAGTCTGCAAAAAGGCGGCAACGTCAACCTGAGCAAGGAAGCCCCTGGCATTTCGAAGATGATCATCGGCCTGGGCTGGGATGCCCGCGCCACCGACGGCGCCGCGTTCGACATCGACGGTTCCGTGTTCCTGCTGAAGGCCGACGGCAAGGTTCGCGCCGACGTCGACATGATTTTCTACAACAACCTGAAATCGAGCGACGGCTCCGTCACCCACTCGGGCGACAACACCACGGGCGCCGGCGATGGCGACGATGAAACCGTCGTCGTCGACCTGGCCACGGTGCCAGCGGAGATCGACAAGATCGCCGTCTGCGTCACGATTCACGATGCCGAAGCGCGCAAGCAAAACTTTGGTATGGTATCGAAGGCGTACGTGCGTTGCGTGAATGCCAACGGCAACACGGAAATCGCCCGCTTCGACCTGTCGGAAGACGGTTCGGCGGAAACGGCCATGGTCTTCGGCGAAATCTACCGCAATGGCGGCGATTGGAAATTCAAGGCCATCGGCCAGGGTTACAAGGGCGGTTTGGGCCCACTGGCTGCCTCGTTCGGCGTCGGCGTCTAAGTCGTCAATAGTAAATAGTACAGGCGGTCCGTAGTGCGGGCCGCCGCCATCACCATCATCGTTGAGGAAGGAATAGGTATGCCAGTTTTCAATATTACCGGGGACGTCGACCCGTTCCTGCATGTGTCGCTTGCCAAGGGCGAGAAGATTTATTGCGAGTCCAATGCGATGGTGATGATGGAAACCAATCTTGAGCTGAAAGGCAAGATGACGGGCGGCATAGGCGCCGCGCTGATGCGCACCTTTGCCAACGGGGAATCGTTCTTTCAGCAGCATATCGAGGCCATGCGGGGCGACGGCGATTGTCTGCTGTCGCCCACCTTGCCCGGCGCGATGCGGGTGCTCGAGGTTGGCGCCCAGCAATACATGATCAGCGACGGCGCCTTCGTGGCGGCCACGTCTGGCGTGGAATTGAAGGTGCGCACGCAAAGCCTTGGCAATGCGCTGTTTGCCCAGAGCGGTGGTTTTTTCATCACCGAGACGGCAGGCAGCGGCCAGTTGGCGGTATCCGGTTTTGGCGCGATGTCGATACTCGAAGTGACGCCTGGCAAGGACGTGGTGATCGATAACTCGCACGTCGTGTGCTGGGACAACCGCCTGCAATACGAAATTTCCATGACGACCGGCAGCAGCGGCGGCTTTCTGGGTAACCTGATCAACAGCCAGACCAGCGGCGAGGGCATGGTGCTGAAGTTTTCAGGCACGGGAAAAATCCTCGTGTGCTCGCGCAACCGCGCAGCCTTCCTTGCCTGGACCCAAAGCAAGCCGGCGTAATCAAGCAGTAATCAACCAAACAGGAGCTATGCGTATGTCTGTCAATTTGAGCAAGGGCCAGAAAATTTCTCTGGACAAAGAAGCTGGTACCACCCTGACCCGTATCACCATGGGCCTGGGCTGGGATGCGGCCAAGACCAAGGGTTTCCTCGGTTTCGGTTCGAAGACGGAAGCCGTCGACCTGGACGCTTCGTGCGTCATGTTCGATGACAACAAGAGCACGTCCGACATCGTCTGGTTCCGCCAGCTGAAAAGCAAGGACGGCAGCATCGTCCACACGGGCGACAACCGCACGGGCGCGGGCGATGGCGACGACGAACAGATCAATGTCGATCTGTCGAAAGTGCCGGCGCACGTGAAGAGCCTC
The DNA here is from genome assembly GCF_030397595.1 of Janthinobacterium sp. SUN033. NCBI lineage: Bacteria > Pseudomonadati > Pseudomonadota > Betaproteobacteria > Burkholderiales > Oxalobacteraceae > Janthinobacterium > Janthinobacterium sp. SUN033. The sequence goes on along the minus strand of NZ_JAPQNV010000007.1, from coordinate 75,123 downwards.
GTCTTCACCGTCAACAGCTTTACTGGCCAGAACTTCTCGCAGGTGGAAAACGCCTATTGCCGCATCTTGAATGCCAGCAATAACCAGGAAGTCGCGCGTTTCAACCTGTCTGTGCAAGGTTCCCACACGGCACAGATCATGGCCAAGCTGTACCGCCATAACGGCGAATGGAAGATGCACGCCATCGGAGAAAACGGCAACGGTCGCACGTTTGACGACTTGATGCCCCAGATTTCCGTGCATCTATAAGGAGCAGTACGCAGCGGGCGGGGGACGGACCGGATACCGGCCCTTGTCCGCTGCTCTATATTGAAGGAGAGTATGTCGTGATGCGATTGCTGATAGCCTTGCTACTTCCGTGTCTCACGTTTTTCATGCTGGGGCGCCCGCTGGCCGGTGCCGCCGCCTTGATCTTGCAGTGCACTGTGATCGGCTGGGCGCCGGCGGCCCTGTGGGCCCTGTACACGGTGAACCAGCATAAGACGGAGCAGGAACTGGAAGGCGCGTTAAGCCGCAGCTACATGCGCAGGCGTAGTCGGTTGATCTAAATCAACCGGGCGCCAGGTATCCTTGCGCTAAAGCCCGCACGAGCGATCGTGCGGGCTTTTTTGTGCGCGCTCACTTCTTGCAGCGGATCGGCACGTTCACGGAATTGCCGTCCGAGCTCAGGTTGCGGTACTGCAAATCTTCGCTTTCGATGGCGAAGCGGGGCACGGCGTGGACATAGCGCTGCTTGCAGACGGTATCGTCATTGATCAGCTGGCCCGCCAGCATGTAGTCGCACAGGGCGAAGCGCGATTCCTCGTCGTCGAGGATCAGCACGCGCGCGGCGCTGTACAGGGCCGATTGCAACACTTCCGGGCTGCAATTTTCCGGGCCCGTCAGCTTCAGATGGGTTTTCGTCTGCGTGGCCAGCCGTTGCAGCTTGACGAGGGCGGCGCGCTCTTCCTTGCGGGCACTGTCGACGTGCACGTCTTCGCTGGCCAGGCGCAGCGCCAGCGAGGCAATTTGATCGATGGAAATGTGCCAGGCAAAGCCTTCCAGCCGCGTGCGGATCTGGCCCGGCAAGGGATCGGCCGCATCGACTTCGCAGCGGTACTGGCCCAGGTGGGGGCGGCACAGCACGGGGATGGCAAAGGCCGAGGTGCGCTTGCTCTTGACGAATTTCTGGCTCAGGTCGCCAAAGTTTTCATGCGTGATGGTATCGAAGCGGGCTTGGCCAAAGCCCATCTTGACGAGGTTTTCCTTGCGCTGGCGCGAAAACAGGGCGTCGACGGCATCGTAGATATTCTTGTTGAAGATGCGGTCCAGCGGCTGGCGCTCGTCCGACATCTTTTCAAACACGGCGCTGGAATTGGGTGCGTTGGCATCGATGGAAATGAGGATGAAGGGCTTGCTGTTCAGGCGCGGCGGCACGACGGCCATGTCGTTGCCGTACAGTTGCGTCAGGGCCACGTCCCACAGGGTTTCCACGCCCAGGTTGTCGGCCGCGCCGCCATCGAACAGATGCACATAGGACGGCGATTCGCGCGACTCGGAACCGAGTTCCGGCACGAAACTGTTTTTCGGACGGAAACGCTCGAAGGTGACGGAATCGAACACGCCGGGAAAGGCGGCCGAGGTGGCCACGGCCGTGGCCAGGCGGATATCCTGGATCGGCGAATGCAGGGTGCTGTAGAAATACTCGTAGGAAAACACCACGCGCTTGCCGCCATCCGTGGCGTCCGTCGCGTTGGCCAGGAAGATGGGGCCGCCGTGCGGCAAGTCCTGGTAGGTTTTCTTGTCGTACAGCACATCGTCCAGCACGTCGGACAGGAACGAGGTGCGCGTCTTGTTCGTCAACAACATCGTCGTCAGGTTGGCGGGTTTCAAGATGGTCTGGCCAAAGAAATCCGTTTTCAGCTTGCTGCGCAGCAAGGGCCAGTCCGTCTGCTTGCCATGCAGCGCATAGTAGCCGCCCGCGATGGCGCCGCCCGAGACGCCGGAAATGGCCGAGGCGCCGCTGACGAGGCCGAACTGCTCCAGCTGTTCCAGCGAGGCGGCCGAGAAATTGGCTGCGCGGCTGCCTCCGCCGGACAGGGCGATGCCGATGAAGTGGTCGTTGGGCATGGGGTTCTGGATGCGCGCCTTGGGCGCGTCGATGCGCAGGCGCGGGGTTTCCTGCACGGTAAATGTGCGGTTTTCGACGCCGCTGTTGGGGCGCAGGGCGAGTACCGTGCAGCCGCTCAGCAGCGCAACGAGGATAAATGGGGCGAACAAACGTGGATGCATGCGTGATCTGTGCGTAGTCAGGGGTTGGGATACGGACGGAAACGTGTGCGATTCTAGCAAACCCGGCAACAATCACCTATTCAGCTGATAAGCGGACAGGGCAGCGCTGCTGCGCGCCCAGGCATGGCCCGTGCGCCAGCACGCCCAGTGCCAGCGGCCACAAGCCATCGTCATTGATCTGCATCAATGGCGGTGCGTCCGCTGGCAGCAGGACCGCCAGAGCGCTTCTTGATGGCGTAACTTAATGCCGCAGCATCACGCCGATGGCGATGCAGGCCACGATCGCCAGGCTCATGGCGAGGCTGTAGGCGACCATCAGCAGCAGCCAGCGGCAGACGGTGGCGAGTTTGCCGCTTGGATACACGCGCCACATGGCCCAGGGCAGGTAGGCCAGCAGCCAGGCGCCGAGCACGAGGCGGACCAGGTCGACGGGGATGAGGAGCATCAGCGCCATCGTGATGAAGGCGAAGGCATTCGTATGCAAGGCGAACAGGAAATGCTCGCCATAGCGCCGTCCGCTGCCCAGGTAGAGGATTTTCAGGAACAGGGCGAACAGCGGCATCAGGCAAAACATGGCGTACGGCGCGTAATGGAAAAAGCTTTCCACCACGAGTTTTTGTTTCTCGGTCGTGGGCAGTTGCTCAAAGTCTTGCCATTGGCGCGGCAGGGTGGGCGTCTGGCCCAAAATGCTGACCTGCATGGCCGACGTCTGGTTTTCCGGAGCTTGGCGGGGGCCATGGGCACCCACCTGGGCTTGCTGGTCGTGGACGGTGAGGAACACGTCGGGACTGCTGAACTTGAGGATGGCAAAGAACAGGATGCTGAAGGTCAGGTAGACGCGCAGCGGCTCGACGTAGCGCACGCGGCGTCCCGCGAGGTATTCATTGCTGAGTGCGCCAGGGCGGAACAGCAGCAGGGCCAAGGTACGCCAGAGCTTGCCTTCGAGCGCCACATAATGGGCGACAAATTCATGCAGGAATTCGCGCGCGCTGGGCATGTGCACGGCCGTTGTCTGGCCACAGGCGCTGCAGAAGTTGCCTGGCGCATCGGTATGGCAGTTATGGCAGGTGCTGGCGGGATGCGTGCTGGATGACACTGTTTTCAAGATGGACTCTTTCCATGGCCGAAAGGTAAAGATGATCGCTCAAGGGCGCAGCATATGATGAATGAAAACAATGATAAAAGCGCATTTTTTCGCGTTCTAGTTGCTTCCGAGATACAAAATCCTGCGCCGGTCAGGCGCCACGGAAGGCGGCCAGCAGGCGTTGTTCACCGGCCGGCGTGAGGCGCAGGGCGCGGCTGTCGAGTTCGCGCTCGGCCCAGCGCTGGCGCAGGGCCAGCTGCAGCAGGGCCGCCCCCAGCGCACCGCCCAGGTGGGCGCGCCGTTCGCTCCAGTCCAGGCAGGCACAGGCGAAGCGGCGGCGCTGGCGCTGCAATTGCGGCACGTCGATGCCCAGGGCCGCCATGCCAGCCGCGCCCGCTTCCGACAAACGATATTCCCCGCCATCGTCCAGCAGCCAGCCTTGCGTGTGCAGCTGGTCATGCAGGGCGACGGCCACCGTGCCGGCCATGTGGTCGTAGCAGGTGCGCGCATGGCGCAGGCGGTCCGGCGTGGTGGAGGTAAACGGCGTTGCCGCCACGCCGGCCACCACCAGCAGCGCTTCGAGGGCCTGGCCCACCTCCATGCTGGCCAGGCGGTAGTAGCGGTGCTTGCCCTGCGCCAGCATCGACAGCAAGCCATCGTCGCGCAGCCGGCTCAGATGGGCGCTGGCCGTCGAAGCGCCCACCTCGGCCAGCGCCGCCAGTTCCGTGGCCGTGCGCGCATGGCCGTCGAGCAGGCTGCACAGCATGCGCGCGCGGGCCGGTTCGGCGATGGCGCCGGCCAGTTGCGCCAGTCCCATGTCGGCCGTGCGGGCTTGATGCTTGTCATCCATGATTCGTCCGTTAGCGAAGTGTTGTGGTGGAAGGGCCAGCATACTCTGCTCCCTACCTCACTGCAATGGAAGCCGCATGCCGCTCACCGATTCTGTTACCGACCCCGCCGACCCTTTCTCTGCCGTCACCCACGCGGCGCCGTACGATTACTATCGCCGCCTGGCGGACGGCCCGCCGCTGCGATTCGATGCGCAGCTCGACTGCTGGCTGGCGACGGGCGCGGCCGGCGTGCGCGCCGTGCTGGCGCATCCCGCCTGCCGCGTGCGGCCAGCGGACCTGGGCGTGCCGCACAACCTGGCGGGTACGCCGTGCGGCGCGATCTTTGCCGAACTGGTGCGCATGAACGATGGCGAACGGCATGCCGTGCCGAAACAGGTGTTGGCGCGCGCGCTGGGCCAGGTGGATATGGCGCGCTTGCAGTGGCGGGCGCTGCACCTTGCCGGCGACCGCGTGCCCGGCAGCGCCGCGCAGCTGAACGACGCGGTTTTTGAGCTGCCCCTGTTCGCCATGGCGGACTTGCTGGGCTTTGCGCCAGCGCAATGGCCGGCGCTGGCCGCCTGGACGCGCGCTTTTGTCGCCTGCCTGTCGCCGCTGAGCAATGCCGAGCAACTGGCCGGTGCGCACGTGGCGGCCGAGGCCTTGCTGCAAAGTTTTGGCCGTCTGCTGCGCGAGGGCGACGTGAGGCCCGGCAGCATGCTGGCCGCCATCGTGGCCGAGGCGGATGCCTTGGCTTGGCAAGCGTCGGGCGGCGTGCTGGCCAACCTCGTGGGCTTGCTGTCGCAGACGTGCGACGCCACGGCCGGCTTGCTGGGCAATGCCATCGTGGCCTTGCGCGCGCAGCCGGATTTGCTGCCGCAACTGCGCGCCACGCCGCAGCGATGGCCGGCCATGCTGCGCGAAGTCAGCCTGCGCGATCCCGCCATCCACAACACGCGCCGCTACACGGCGGAAGACGCGGAGTTCAATGGCGTGCGCGTGCCGGCCGGGCAGATGATTCTCGTCGTGCTGGCCAGCGCCGGCCAGGCGGAGTCGGGCTTCGGTCATGGCCGCCACGCCTGTCCGGGCCAGGCCATCGCGCTCGCCATCGCCACGGCTTGCCTGCAGGCGTGGGCCGGGGCTTTGGAAAGCTTGCCGCTGGCGTGGCGTTATCTGCCGTCGCTGAACGCCCGCATCCCCGTGTTTGTGCAAGGAGCAAACGCATGATCGCCGTGATTTTCGAGGTCTGGCCCAGTGCCGCAGGACGCCAGCAGTATCTGGACCTGGCGGCGTCCCTGCGGCCCCTGCTCGATGAGGTGGACGGTTTCATTTCCATCGAGCGCTTCAGCAGCCTGAGCGAGCCAGGCAAACTGCTGTCGCTGTCGTTCTTTCGCGATGAGGCGGCGCTGGCGCAGTGGCGGCAGCTGGAAGCGCACCGCGCGGCGCAATCGGCCGGCCGGCACGGCGTGTTCGACGATTACCGGCTGCGCATCGCCGCCGTCGTGCGCGATTACGGCATGCTGGAGCGGCAGCAGGCGCCCGAAGACAGCCAGCGGCGCCACGATGCCTAGCCATCAGCGGGGCAGCGCGCCCTGCGTGATTTTCACCTTGACCCGGTAGGTGGGCTCGGCCGCATTCAGGGCCGGCGGCGTGGCCGGGTCGACGTCGAGCAGGGTGAACGTCAGGTGGTTGACGGTGACGGAACTGGCGGCGCCGGGCATGGACTCGGACAGGACGATGTCGGTCGTGCCCGCGCTGTTGAGCAAACTGAAACTGTAGCTGACGTAGCCTTTCCACACGCACACGGCGCCCTTGCGGCAGCGGCTGTCGTTGACGCGTTCGAGTTTCAGGGTATCGGTGGCCGTGATGGCCACCTGTTCGCCCGGCGAAAGCACGTGGGTGACGCTGCGCGGCGTGTTTTCCGCGTCGCCGGCGCTGCCGGCCGCGCCGCAGCCGGCCAGCATGGCCAGGCAGGCGAAGAACAGGGGAAGCAGCACGGTGCGGTAAGAGCGGTTCAGAGTAGACATGTTTTTCCTTTCAGGTGGTGCGTCCCCGGCGTGCTTGTTCACGCGTGGGATAAAATGATAGTAACAAAATGATATTTTTCCGGCGCACTATTGGCGTGCTGCCGATGAATTGAGGCGCGAGCCACGCGGCGCGCCGATTACTGCGTAGAATGGCTGTTTTGAAAATCAGGAAACAACCATGAAAAAAACCGACCTGGCCAAAAGCGATGCCAAGAAACTGATGGGAAAGATGAATGTTCCCGGCGCCGGTGCATTCGGTAAGGAAGCGGTGGTCGTCGACCGCCGCGAACAGCGCAAGCGCGACCAGGCCCTGGGCCTGGTGCCATTCGCCGTCAAGCTGAACAGCGATCTGGTCTTGCAATTGCAGGCCCTGGCCAAGGAGCGCGGCGCGGATCTGAATGAAGTCGTTGCTGAATTGATCAGCAAGGGCCTGGCTGCAGCTTAACGGGCTGCCATGTTTATCTGTTGATAAACATCAAGTAGTAAAACTAAAAGGCGCCTTGCGGCGCCTTTTACATTGCGGCATTGCTGGCGATTACACGTAGGCCGCCAGCGCGCCCTTCATTTTTTTCAGCGCCGCCACTTCGATCTGGCGGATGCGCTCGGCCGATACGCCGAACTCTTCCGCCAGCGCGTGCAGGGTGGCGCCGGAACCGTCGTCGTTGGCCAGCCAGCGCGCTTCGATGATGCGGCGCGAACGGGCGTCCAGCTTGGACAGGGCCGTTTCCAGGCCTTCCGATTGCAGGCGCGTCACTTGTTCCGCTTCCAGCACCTTGGTCGGCTCGCTTTGCTCAGACGACAGGTAGGCGATCGGCGAAAACTTGTCGTCTTCATCGTCGGTCGGCGATTCCAGCGCAATGTCGCGGCCGCTCAAACGCGTTTCCATCTCGATCACTTCTTCGCGTTTCACGTCGAGCAGCTTGGCCAGCGCATCGATCTGCTTCGGCGTCATCGCGTCCAGGCCCGTCTTGTGGCTGCGCAGGTTGAAGAACAGCTTGCGCTGCGCCTTCGTCGTCGCGACCTTGACCAGGCGCCAGTTTTTCAGGATGTACTCATGCATCTCGGCTTTCACCCAGTGCATGGCGTACGACACCAGGCGCACGCCCTGGTCCGGATCGAAACGTTTCACGGCTTTCATCAAGCCGATATTGCCTTCCTGAATCAGGTCGGCGTGCGGCAAGCCATAGCCCAGGTAGCCGCGGGCAATCGAGACCACCAGGCGCAGGTGCGACAGCACCAGTTCTTGCGCGGCGGCCAGGTCATTTTTTTCGCGCAGGCGTGTCGCCAGCGAAATTTCTTCGTCGTGGGTCAACATGGGCAGGCGGTTCACGGCCGAAATATAGGCGTCGATATTGCCCAGATTGCCAGTGAACCCGAGGCCCAGCGCATTACTTTTGGTCGGAACCAATGCGGACGTTGCGGACATCATAGTCATGTTTTCTCCCTCGTAGTCTTGCTTTGTTCCAGTTGGCCACGTCACGCGACGTGGCAGCTTGTATCGTCGTTTTTGCGTATTCGGTCTTGCACTTTGCAGATCGCGGCACCATCTTGATCTGGCGTCCATGGCGGTTCTGCTGTTGGTATGTCCCTATATTAGCACTCTCTGCTTGAGAGTGCCAATCAGCACATTTAATCGATCTGATAGCCTAAATGCTATGGCGAATGAATGCCTGATAAATATGTCTGAATAGCGATCTGAACAGTGCTGCAGGCCGCTTCACGACAACGTAGCCAGTCTACGGCCTCTGGCTGAAGCGAACCTTAAGAATACTTGCTTAATATCAAGATAACAGCAGTATGGGGAGGGCGCATGGCGGCACCGGAGGCGCCGCCATGGGAAAGAAGATCAGTTCAGGCGCGCCAGGTGGCGCTGCACGCACAGGAAGGCGCCGATCAGGCCCAGGCCGGCGCTGACGGCCAGCAAGCCGGCCATCGGCAGCGGCGCCAGCGGCACCAGCTGGAATTCGGACGCATACAGGCGGGCAAACTCGGCAATCGCCGTGTTCAGCGGCTGCAAGGCCAGCGCCACGGCGCCCAGGGCCAGCGCGCCGGCGCACAAGCCCAGCAGTGCGCCCGTGTAATAGAAGGGGCGGTGGATGAAGGTGTCCGTCGCGCCGATCAATTTCGAGATGCTGATTTCATCGCGCTGCTGCATCACTTGCAGGCGGATGGTGTTGAAGACGACGGCGATCACGGCCACGCCCAGGGTAATGGCCAGCAGCAGCAGCACCAGGCGCAGCACGCCCAGCAGGGCCGCCAGGCGCTTGACCCAGGCCGAATCGACTTGCGCCGATTCCACGCCGGGCAAGTGGCGCAGCTGTTCCGCCACGGCATCGACATCCTGCGCTTCGCTGGCGCTGCTGAAGGCGTCGAGTTTCAGCACATAGCTGTCGGGCAGGGGATTGTCGCCCAGGGTACTCAGCACGTCGGCCAGGCCATTTTTGTTTTTCAGCGAGTCCAGCGCCTGTTCGCGCGGGATGAAGACGATCTTCGCCTTTTGCTCGCCGACAATCTTGCGCATGGCGCCGGCCAGGCCCACGGCTTGCTCGCGCGGCGTGTCGATCTTCAGGAAGACGCTGATTTCCGGGTCGACCGACATCTGTTCCGACATGGGGCGGACATTGTCGAGCATGGTCAAGCCGGCGAACGGCAGCGACAGGGCGATGGCGACGACGAGCACGTTCAATAGGAAGCCGCCCGGCGACTTGCGCAAGTGGATCAGCGCCGAACCGAGGGCGAAGCGATGTTGACGGAACCAGCCTCTCATGCCTGTTCTCCTTCGCCGTCATCTAAGCCTGGGGCGAAATCGGGATCGGGCGGCGCGAACACGGGCGCCTGCGTGGCCTTGTCGATGGCCACCAGCTGGCCGTTTTTCAGGTGGATCACGCGGGCGGCGGCGTCGAGCATCTGTTCGTCATGGCTGGAAATGAGGCAAGTCACGCCCACGGAGTGGAATGCTTTCAGGGCGTCGAGCACCTTGTTGGCGCTGGCGCGGTCCAGGTTGGCCGTCGGTTCGTCGGCCAGGATGATCTGCGGCCGGTTGACGATGGCGCGCGCGATCGATACGCGCTGCTGCTCGCCGCCAGACAGCGACAGGGGACGCGCCATGGCGCGGTCCAGCAGGCCGACTTTATCGAGCGCGGCGCGCGCGCGCTGTTCGGCCGCCGTCTTGTGGGCGCCGACGACGAGCAGCGGCAGCATGACGTTGGCCAGGATGGAGCGGTCGTTGAGCAATTTTTGCTGCTGGAAGATCAGGCCCATGTTGCGGCGCAGGAAGGGCACGCCGGCCGGCTTGATCTTCGCCATGTCCTGGCCATTGACGATCAGCTTGCCCGACGTGGGGCGTTCCATGGCGGCGATCATTTTCAGCAAGGTGGATTTGCCGGCGCCGGACGGGCCCGCTAAAAACACCAGCTCGCCTTTGGCAATATTGAGGGAAATGTCGCTGAGCGCCACGGCGTCGGCGGAGTATTGCTTGGAGACGTGCTGAAATTCAATCATGTATAGGCTTATCCTAGCAGCGCTTCGACAAATTCGGCAGCCACGAAAGGCTGCAAGTCTTCAATTTTCTCACCGATGCCGATGAAATACACGGGCACGGGACGCACGCGGGCGATCGCCGCCAGCACGCCGCCCTTGGCGGTACCGTCCAGCTTGGTAATCACCAGGCCGCTCAGCTGCAGGGCATCGTCGAAGGCCTTCACTTGCGTGAGGGCATTCTGGCCCGTGTTGCCGTCGATCACAAGCAGGGTTTCATGCGGCGCGCCATCCATGCCCTTGCCGATCACGCGCTTGATTTTCTTCAATTCTTCCATCAGGTGCAACTGCGTCGGCAAGCGGCCCGCCGTGTCGACCATGACCACGTCGATGCCGCGCGCCTTCGCCGATTGCACGGAGTCGTAGGCCACGGCGGCCGGATCGCCCGATTCCTGCGAAATCACGGTGACGTTGTTGCGTTCGCCCCAGACCATCAGCTGCTCGCGCGCGGCGGCGCGGAAGGTGTCGCCCGCAGCCAGCAGCACGGACTGGTTATTCGACTGCATGTGCTTGGCCAGCTTGCCGATGGTGGTCGTCTTGCCGGCGCCATTCACGCCGGAAATCATCATCACCAGCGGCTTGTGGCGGCCCAGCTCGAAGCGCTTTTCCAGCGGCGAGAGCAGGTCGATCAGCAGCACTTTCAGGGCGGCCTTCACGGCGGCCGCGTCGAGCAGCTTGTCTTCCTTGACCTTTTTCTTCAATTCCGTGAGCAGGAATTCCGTGGCATCGATGCCGGCGTCCGACATCAGCAGCGCCGCTTCCAGCTCTTCGTACAGGGCGTCGTCGATCTTCGCGCCGACGAACAGCACGGACAGGGTGTTCGAGGTTTTCGACAGGCCGGCCTTCAGGCGCGTCATCCACGATTTTTTCTCGGGTTCGGCTGCTACGATCACGGGCACGAGCTCGGCCGGCGCACCGCTCAGGGGCGTGGCGGCAGGCTGCGGTGCAGGCGGCGTGGCGGCGGGAAGGACGAGGGGCTCGGCTGGTGCAGCCTCGGGAGCGATGGGTTTTTTCTTGAAGAAACTAAACATGGATGTGTGGTGGCGGGTGCTGACCTAAGGCCCGGCGGCGCCGGACACTGTGTTACGGGCTATTCTACCAGAGCGCGCCCGGCCCTTCATGCTTTACTGTTCGATTGGCAACATTGCGCCGCTATCCACGGAGATCGCCGCAGTTGCCGCGCTTTTCCGCCGGTTCAGTGGGTTTGCAGGGCCAGCGCCTGGTGGCGGCGGCGCCAGTCGGCGATGCTTTCGTCGACTTGCCGCAAGTCCAGCACGTGCAAGAAGGGTGGCGGCTGCCTGGTCAGCACGGGACTGCGTCCCCCTGCCCACAATTCCATGCTTAGCGGCAAGCTTGCATGCAGCTGCTGCAGGCTGTCGCGCGTCTGCCGTTGCTTGCTGGCGCTGGAAAACGATAGCGCGACGATGTCGGCCCGCTGCGCGCGGGCGGCCGCGACGATGTCCGTCAGCGGCGTTTCCACGCCCAGCGACATGCAATGGGCGCCGGCCGCCGCACACAGCGCCTCGGCCATCAGCAGCCCCAGGCCGTGACGCTCCTGCGGCAAGGTGCTGAGGACGATGCGCGGCGAGCGCATGGACGGGCTGCTTGCTTGCGGCAGGGAAAAGATGGCGTGCCGCATCACCGTCTGCAAGGTTTCGCTATACAGATGCTCTTCGTAAACCGCCAGTTCGCCGCAAGCCCACGCTTCGCCCACCATGCCGGTGAGGGGGGCGATGACGTCGATGGTGAACGCTTTCAAGCCCAGCACGGCCAGCGCCTGGCGCAGGGCGTCGCCCAGTTCCGCCATCTGGTGGCTGCGGCACAGGGCCAGGTAGTGTTCGAGCTGAGGCGCCGGCGCGGGCGGCGGCGTGCTGCCGGCGCTGGCCAGCTGCTGCAGTTGCGCGGTGCTGTGCTGCATGATTTTTCCCGGACGAAATCCGAGGTCCAGCAGGCGTTTGACCATGCGCAACTTTTGCACTTGCTCGGCCGGATAGCTGCGCTCGCCAAAGGCGTCGCGCCGCGGCTGGGGGAAGTCGTAGCGGCGCTCCCACACGCGCAAGGTTTCCTTGGCCAGCCCGGTGTCGCGTTCGACATCGCCGATGCTGAAGGCAGGAGATAGTTGCAGGTCAGTATCCATACCAGTGGGGTTGCTCGCATGCCGAAAAGAACGTTACTGGCATTCTACGCCTTCCGCCGCCCCGTACCAAATAGCTGAATCCGATTGGATATTGCTCGCGTATAAGTTTGTGAACGACAACAGGTGCTCATTGACATAGATCAATATTTGACTGACTATCGATGCAGCTTGTTTTGTCCAGGACAAACATAACACGGGTGCACTCATGAAAATTGCCGTCGTCGGAGCAGGAATCGCAGGATTGTCGTGTGCCTATCGCCTGGCGCAATCGGGCCAGGACGTCACCTTGTACGAGGCGGGCGATTACTTTGGCGGCCACAGCCATACGGTGGATGTCACGCTCGATGGCGTCACGCATGGCGTCGACACGGGTTTTCTCGTGTTTAACCACGCCACCTACCCGCAGTTGGTACAACTGTTTGACGAACTGGGCGTCGAGGCGGCCGACAGCGACATGTCGTTTTCCGTGAAGATGCCGCTGGGCGCTGCGCCCGACGCCCGCGTGCTGGAATGGGCGGGCGGCAATCTGGACACCGTGTTTGCCCAGCGCAGCAATCTGCTGCGCCCCGCCTTCCTGCGCATGTTGCGCGACATTCTGCGCTTCAACCGCCAGGCCAGCGCCCTGGCCACGGCCGCCTTGCCGGCGCCGGCCCTGTCGCTGGGAGAATTCCTCGACCTGCACGGCTACGGCGACGAATTCCGTCACTGGTATCTGTTGCCGATGGCCGCCTGCATCTGGTCGTGTCCGGCGCGCCAGATGCTGGCCTTTCCCTTGGCCACGTTCATCCGTTTCTGCCACAACCATGGCTTGCTGCAAGTGAGCGACCGGCCCCAATGGCGCACGGTGCGGGGCGGCTCGCGCGTGTACGTGGAAAAATTGCTGGCGGGCATACCGCAGCAGCGCCTGGCGTGCCCCGTGCTGGCCGTGCGCCGCCAGGGGCACGGCGGCGCGCGCATGGTCGAGCTGCATACGGCCGCCGGCGTCGAGCATGTCGATCACGTCGTGCTCGCTTGCCACAGCGACCAGTCGCTGGCCCTGCTGGGAGATATCCGCGACGACGAGCGCTCCGTGCTCGAAGCCGTGCGCTACCAGCCGAACCGGGCCGTGCTGCATACGGATGCTTCCTGCCTGCCGCAACGCCGCCGTGCCTGGTCCGCCTGGAATTACCAGGGGCGGCCGGCAGCGGGGGAGGGCGAAGCGCCGCAAGTGTGCGTGCACTATTTGCTGAACCAGTTGCAGCCGCTGCCGTTCACCACGCCCGTCATCGTCTCGCTCAATCCGCTCGACGAGCCCGATCCGGCAAGCATCATCGACGCGTTTTCGTATGCCCACCCCGTGTTCGATGGCGCGGCCATTGCCGCCCAGACGCGCCTGGCTGGCTTCCAGGGCGCGCAGCACACGTGGTTCGCGGGCGCCTGGACGGGCTATGGCTTCCATGAAGACGGCTTGAAGTCGGGCCTGGGCGTGGCGCAAGCCCTGAATGGCCTGGCGTCGGCGGAGCTCGGCCATGCCGCGTGATCCCACGCAGCCGCTCCGGCCGCAGCCCCAGCTGTGCCTGGGACAGGTGCGCCATGCGCGGCTGCGTCCGCGCGCGCATGCTTTTGCTTACGGCATGTTTTACCTGCGCCTGCCCCTGCGCAGCCTGGGCGCGCACGATTTTCCTGCCCGTTTGATTTCGCGCAACGGCGCCAATGTGCTGTCCTTCCGCGACAGCGACCATGGCGATGGCACGACACCGCTGCTGGACTGGATCGACGGCTTGCTGCGCCAGCATGGCGTGGTCGACGCGGGCGGCGAAATCTGGCTGCAAACCATGCCGCGCATGTTCGGCTATGTCTTCAATCCCGTCAGTTTCTGGTTTTGTCACGGGCTTGACGGTGCGCTGCGGGCCGTGCTCTGCGATGTGCGCAATACCTTTGGCGAGCGCCATCTGTACTTGCTCGAGCAGGGCGGCGCCATCGCGTATGGCAGCGAACTGGTCGCCAAGAAAATCTTTCACGTGTCGCCGTTTTGCAAGGTGGAAGGCCATTACCGCTTCCGTTTCCTGCGCAACAACGACCAGGATGGCGAGCGCCACCTGGCCCGGGTCGATTACGACGACCTCGACGGCCCGCTGCTGCAAACGAGCTTGTCCGGCACGGCGCAGCCGCTGCGCGATGGCGCCATCGCCTGGGCCTTGTTGCGCTATCCCCTGATGACGTTCGGCGTGATGGCGCGCATCCATTGGCAAGCCTTGCGCCTGTGGCTGCGCCGCGTGCCGTTTTTCAGCAAACCCCACCCTCCACAAGAAAAGGTGTCCCGATGAGCTCCGATTCCCTGCCGACCGGCCTGCATGTGCGCAGCAGTTCCACTCCCTTGCATGGGCATGCGCACGTGGACATGCCCGCTGCCGGGCGCATGATCGTGCGCCTGCTGGAAAAATTGCAATACGGCGCGCTGCGCCTGCGCACGCCGGACGGCAGCATCTTGCTGTACGGCGATGGCAGCCATCCCGTCACCCTGGACTTGCACAACTGGCGCCTGTGTGCGGCCGTCCTGCGCTCGGGTGACATCGGCTTTGCGGAAACGTTTATCGCCGGCGACTGGCGCACGGACAATTTGCCGGGCTTGATCGAGTTGATGATACGCAACCGCGCGCACATCGAGTCATTGATCTATGGCAACTGGTGGGGCAACCTCATCTACAAGGTCCGGCATTTGCTCAACCGCAATTCGCGCGCGGGCAGCAAGAAGAATATCCATGCCCATTACGACATCGGCAACGCCTTCTATCAGCTGTGGCTGGACCCGTCGATGACGTACTCGAGCGCGCTGTTCACCGAAGGCGCCAGCCTGGAGCAGGCGCAAGGGGCGAAATACGCGCGCATCGCGGACCAGTTGCAACTGCAGCCGGGCGCACGCGTGCTGGAAATCGGTTGCGGCTGGGGCGGCTTTGCGGAAACGGCGGCGCGCGACTGCGGCGCGCACGTGACGGGTCTGACCTTGTCGACCGAACAGCTCGCCTATGCGCGCCAGCGCCTGCAGGACGCGGGTCTGGCAGGGCAGGCCGACTTGCAGCTGTGCGATTACCGCGACAGCGCAGGCCAGTACGACGCCATCGCCTCGATCGAGATGTTCGAAGCCGTGGGACAAAGCTACTGGCCCGGCTATTTCGCATGCGTGGCGCGCAACCTGAAGCCGGGCGGACGCGCTTGCATCCAGACCATCGTCATCGCCGACGACTTGTTCGAGCGCTACAGCAAGAGCACGGATTTTATTCAACAGTACATTTTCCCGGGCGGCATGCTGCCCTCGCCGGCCGAATTTCGCCGCGCCGCCGAGGCGCAGGGCTTGCGCGTGGAAGACGCCTTCAGTTTTGGCCTCGATTACGCGGAAACCTTGCGCCAGTGGCGCGCCAGCTTCCTGGCCCAGCGCACGGCGCTGGAAAAGCAGGGTTTCGACGGCCGTTTCCTGCTCACTTGGGAGTTTTACCTCGCGTATTGCGAGGCCGCCTTCCAGGCGCACAACACGGATGTGATGCAATTTACCCTGATCAAGGAGTGATGATGCGCCAGCTGCTCGTCGCCGCTTTGCTGTCGTTGACCATGTTTGGCGCCGCGGCCGCGCCGCCGGCCTTTATCGCGGCCGACGTGCCCGAAGCCCGCCTGGCGGGCGAGGGGGAATACACGTGGTTCGGCATGCGTATTTATCGGGCGCAACTTTGGGTGGGCGCGAACGGTTACCAGGGCGCGGCGTCGGCAACGGCACCCTTCGTGCTGGAATTGCGTTACGCGCGCTCGCTCGACGGCAAGAAGATCGCCGAAGCCAGTTATGAACAGATGCAGAAAATCGGCGCCGGCACGCCGGAGCAGCGCCTGGCGTGGCTGGCCACCATGCAGCGCATCTTTCCTGACGTCAAGGAAGACCAGCGCTTCGCGGGCGCCTACCGGGCGGGCATCGCGCCTGGCGTGCGCTTTTATCTCGATGGCAAGGTGCTGGCCGACGTGAACGATGGCGACTTCGCGCGCGCCTTCTTCGCCATCTGGCTGTCGCCGTCGAGCACGGCGCCGAAGCTGCGCGCCGCCTTGCTGCAGAGTGCGGCGCCGCTGCCATGAATGCCGGGGCCAGCGCCTTGACCTTGCCGGCCTTGTTCAGTTATGGCCTGTTCGGCTTGCCGCTGGCCATGCTGGCGCTGCCTATCTATATATATGTGGCGCCGTTCTATGCGCAGCGCAGCAGCCTTGACCTGGCGCAAATCGGTGCAGTGCTGCTGGCGGCGCGCATTGCCGCCGCCTTCATCGACCCGGCCCTCGGCGCCTGGATGGCGCGCGGCGGGCGCAGCTATGCCGTGCTGGTCGGCGCATCGCTGCCGCTGCTGTTACTGGGCTTTGGCGCCCTGTTCCATCCGCCTGCCATGCCGCGAGCGGCCACCCTGGCCTGGTTCCTGGCTGCCTTGCTGCTCGTGTACGCCGCCTATGGCCTGGCCGGCATCGCGCATCAGAGCTGGGGCGCGGCCTTGAGTCAGGCGCGCGCGCAGCGGGCGCGGGTGACGGCCGTGCGCGAAGCTTGCGGCTTGCTCGGCGTGATTCTGGCGGCGGGGCTGACGTCCGTGCTCGGCTATGACGGCCTGTCGCTGGCCTTTGCCGGCTGCCTGCTGGCGGCAGGTGCGCTGCTGCTGGCGCGCGCGCCGCGTCCGGTCTTGCGCCAAGGCACGACGGCGCTGCCCGCTGGCGCCTGGCGCCTGCCATTTCGCCAGCGCGCGTTTCGCTGGCTGTTTGCCGTCCTGCTCGTCAATGGCGTGGCTGCCGCCATTCCCGCCACCCTGTTCCTGTTCTTTGCCAGCGACTACTTGCGCCTGGGCCAATACGCGGGCCCGTTCCTGATCGTCTACTTTTGCGCGGCGGCCGCCTCCATGCCCGTGTGGGTGACCCTGGCGCGCCGCTTTGGCGAGGCGCGCGCCTGGGGCGGCGCCATGCTGCTGGCCGCCAGCGTGTTTGTCTGGGCGTATGGCCTGGGCGAGGGCGCCGCCTGGGGTTTTGCCGCCATCTGCCTGCTGTCGGGCCTGGCGCTGGGCGCCGACCTGGCCTTGCCGCCGGCCCTGCTGGCAGGGTTGATCGGCGCGGCCGGCCATGCCGGACGGCACGAAGCGGCGTATTTCGGCTGGTGGAACTGGGGCGTGCAAATGAGCCTGGCGCTGGCGGCCGGCATCGCCTTGCCCCTGCTGGCCTGGCTCGGCTATGTGCCGGGCAGCGGCAGCGGCGGCTTGCCGGCCCTGTCTGCCGCCTACGCCGTGCTGCCCTGTGTTTTGAAACTGCTGGCGGCGCTCATGCTGTGGCGCGCGCCGCTACAACATATATATAGTGACCATCGGGAGAATCGCGCATGCGCTTCATGACTTATTGCAAACGTTGCCTGCCGCTGGCCGCCTTGCTGCTGGCGCTGGCCGCCTGTTCCACGCCGCCCACGCCGGCCACGTACGCGCAGGAATTGCCCGTACTGGATCTGCAACAGTATTTCAACGGTACGCTCGATGCCCACGGCATCTTCCAGGATCGCTCCGGCAAGGTGGTCAAGCGCTTCACCGTGGTGATGCGGGCCAGTTGGGTGGGCGAGACGGGGACCCTGGACGAGGATTTCACGTATGCGGATGGCAGCCGGCAACGGCGCGTGTGGACCTTGCGCAAGACGGCGCCCGGGCGCTTCATCGGCACGGCGCCCGACGTGATCGGGGAAGCCATCGGCGAAGTGGCTGGCAATGCGCTGCGCTGGCAATACGTGCTGGCGCTGCCCGTCGATGGCACGGTCTACCACGTCGACTTCGAGGACTGGATGTTCTTGATGGATGACAAGGTCATGCTCAACCGCGCCGCCATGAGCAAGTTCGGCTTCAGCCTGGGCGCCGTCACCTTATCGTTCAGCAAGCGTCCACAGGCGGCCCCATGAATCGCAAGATCAGCAATTGGGCCGGCAAGCGCGTGTGGATCATCGGCGCGTCCAGCGGCATCGGCGCCGCGTGCGCCACCTTGCTGCTGGAGCAGGGCGCGTGCGTGGCCTTGTCGGCCCGCCACCGCGCCAGCCTGGAACAGCTGTGCGAGGGACAGCCGCTGGCACAGGCCTTGCCGCTCGATATCACGCAGCATGCGCAAGTGCGGGCCGTCTGCATGCAATTGCAGCAGCAGTGGACGCATATCGACCTGATACTGGTGGTCGCTGGCGGCTATCAGGCCATGCGCGCCGATAGCTTCGACCTCGAGGCGGCCCAGGGCTTGCTGGCCCTGAACGTAGGTGGCGTCTTCAATTGCCTGGAGCCAGCCTTGCCGTGGCTGTTGCGCCAGGGCAGCGGCGGCATCGGCATCGTCGGCTCGGTGGCCGGCTATGGCGGCTTGCCCAAGGCGCTCGCGTATGGCGCCAGCAAGGCGGCGCTGATCAACCTGACGGAGTCGCTGTATTTGGATTTGCATCCGCGTGGGATTGATGTGTATCAAATCAACCCTGGTTTTGTCGCCACGCCTTTGACGGCGAACAATGATTTCACCATGCCGGCCCTGATGACGGCGCAGGACGCGGCCGCCGCCATGCTTGACGGGATCGAACGGGGACAATTCCACATCCACTTTCCGAAACGCTTTACCAATACCATGCGCCTGGCGCGGCTGTTGCCGTACCGCGCCTATTTTTGGCTGATCCGCAAGGTGACGGGCCTATGAGCGCAACCATGGAAGGTGCGCTGGCGCGCCTGGTGGCGTTTTACGAGCACCTGAGCCTGGAGAGCCTGGCCCAGCTGGGTGCCGTGTACGCGCCAGACGCCCATTTCAAGGACCCGTTCAACGAGGTGGAGGGCCATGCCGCCATCCTGGCTATCTTCGAGCACATGTTCGTGCAAGTCGATGCCCCGCGGTTTGTCGTGCTGGAAAGCCTGGGGCAGGGGGAGCAAGCGTTCCTGACGTGGGAATTTCGCTTTCGCATGAAACGCCTGTTATCTGGCGAACAATGTATTCGTGGAGCAACACATGTACGTTTCGACGGGCTGGGGCGGGTGGTATTGCACCGCGATTATTGGGATGCGGCGGAAGAATTGTATGAAAAACTGCCGGTGCTGGGCCCTTTCATGCGCATGCTCCGGCGCGCAAGCCGGCGCTGAGCATGTTTCTTGATGCTTTTAAGCAAAAAAAGCGAAAAAGAAAAAGTAAATTGTGTGGAATTGGGCTGGCGAAAACTTGATTTCGGTCAATGTGTCGTTTTTATGACACAAATATGTCAAAATATTGAGAAGGCAACATTGTAAGAAATTGTTTCAACTGATGCGAAATTTACAAGCAAGAGTCGTCCTCATCCGTTCCAAGCGGGCACCCGGCGCGGGTACCGGAAAACATGGAAAACATTTCTATGTGAGCAATTTAAATTACCGGAAAGTCAGTAATTATATTGATACTCTGCCTATTTTCCCCACGCGCGCGCCGACATCGAAAATCGCGCCTACGCCCCTGAATAATGCGGCAACGCACCAAAACAGGGCGTCATATTTCCCGTTTGCGGGCATCCGGCAGCAAACATTGGCGATGCCGTGTATGCTTCGTCCCGTTTATCCATTATCGCCTGACAAATTGTGCGCTTTGTCGCGTAAATCATGCAGGGCAAATGGCGGGTAAAGCATGTTGACGTTTTAATCATGCGCCTGATACTGTTGCACTAATACAACGGGTGTCGACAAGGCATGCGTTATGATGGAATGGTCAATCAGGCCAATGCATTGGTTGGCAAGGGGCACTGGCTCTGTCGCGTAGTACGGTTGGCGATGACCGGGATGCCTGAAAACGCACTCGGCCTGGTACCGGAAGTAACATGTTGGAACTTGATGGAATGTGAAACGGTCGTTATAGTGCCGCTTCCGGTGCCCTTTGAGCACCGAACCGGCGCATGAAAATACGGTCGCTCTGCAGCCTTCAAGCTTATCGGTGCAATAGCGTGCCGATACCGATATGAATTGTTCCCCTGACCGGAACAGCAATGTGGCAGGTGGAGACCTTGCCCTCACTCATAAAAAGCGCTCTGTTAGAGCGCAGCTCGAGATGCATAGGCTGTATTACTTTTTGCTTCAAAATTAAAGGAAATCGCAATGAAAAAAACTCTGATCACCCTGGCAGTTCTGGCAGCAGCCACCGGCGTAGCCCAAGCTCAATCGAGCGTTGTTATCTACGGTACCGTTGACGCTGGTTTCGTCAGCGAGCGCGGCGGCAAAGCTGGCTCCGTGAATAAACTGGACAGCGGCGTTGCTTCGGCTTCCCGTCTGGGCTTCAAAGGCACCGAAGATCTGGGCAGCGGCCTGTCGGCTCTGTTCGTTCTGGAAGCTGGTTTCGGCGTGGACAACGGCGCGCAAGGTAAAGACGAAGGCCTGTTCGGTCGTCAATCTTACGTTGGTCTGAGCAGCAAAACGAGCGGTACCCTGACCCTGGGTCGTCAATACACCCCTTGGTACAACACCCTGTCGAAAGTTGCTGATCCATTCGCAGTGGGCTACGCTGGTTCCGCCAAGAACCTGTTCCCAGCGAACACCCGCACCAGCAACACCGTGCTGTACACCTCGCCAAACTTCAACGGCTTTGACGCTGACGTGGCTTACACCTTCGGCGAAAAAGCTGAGTCGAACAAGTATGGCCGTCAAATCGGCGCGTCGGCTGGCTACTCGAACGGTCCTTTGAACGCACGTCTGGCTTACAACAACACCAGCAACGACGACATCGGCGTTCAAGCCGCTAGCGCACGTAACTGGTTGGCTGCAGCTAACTACGACTTCGCAGTTGTTAAAGCTTACGTCGCATACGGCGCAAACAAAGGCCTGAAGAGCGCCCAGTTGAATAACAAAGGTGTTGATGCTAACGGCAACAACTACTACAACTACGCTCCAGCTGCTGCTAGCACCGACAGCAACAACATCCTGGTCGGCGCAACCGTACCTGTTGGCCCAGCTGGCACCGTGATGGCTTCGTTCATCCGCACGAACGACAAAACCGCTGCTAACGCTGATGCTGATCAATGGGCAGTGGGCTACTCGTACGCTCTGTCGAAGCGCACCAGCACCTACGCTTCGTACGCCAAGATCAAGAACAAAAACAACGCTACCTACACTGTTGGTAACAACAGCAACGTTGGTTCGGGCGACAAAGCCTTCAACGTTGGCGTTCGTCACTCGTTCTAATATTCGCGCAAGCGAAGCTTAGTACCGCTATCAGCATCCCTTCGGGGATGCTGATAAGCAAGGAAACGCGTCTCCAGGCTAGTCCTGGCGGCGCGTTTTTGCATTGGCGGCGCCAGTTATAATGGCGCCGTTACTCAAGTAAAGGAATGCCATGTATTCATCCACTTCGCCGCGCCTGGCTGTCTTGCTGGCCGCGCTGCTGTTCGCTGGCGCCACAGGCGCCTCTGTCGCTGCCGTCAAGGGCAAGAAGCCGGCCGGACTGGAGCGCTATGGCGTGGCCGTCTATTCCGACTTGTGCCTGCAAAAGGATAGTGGCGAAATCGGCGGCCAGCGCGTGACCCTGCATCGCTTCGCCGAGGCCGATTCCGTCATCTATGAATTCACGGCAGGCGCCCTGAGCTGGCCCATCGTGGCCAACGACGTCAACCTGGACGCCGCCACGGGCGCCTTCGACTTCACCATCGCCGGCGCCGACAGCGAAGAGCGCACCATCGTCGGCAAGTTTTCCAAGGACGGCCAGACCCTGACCCTGGAAGGCGATTATTGCGGCGGCAACGTGCGCATGCCCATGAAGCTGAGCCGCGTGCGCGATTTCGGCCGTCCTTTAAAAAACTGCACGCCATGCCCGCCGATGCCGCAGGCGCCCGCCGAGGCAGTGCCTGCCGAGGAAAGCGCGCCAGCGCCCGCTGCCTGAGCGATTGCCGCTGTGAAAAAGAAAAAGGCCCGGTATCGACCGGGCCTTTGTTATTTTCAGTGCTGCAAGGGGCTTACTGGGCCGCTTGCGCCTTTTCTGCATTCGCCCGGATGGTGGCCAGGGTCGCGTTCGGCGTGATCAGGTTGCCGTCGTAGCGCAGCTCGATCAAGGCCGGCAAGTTGTTGGCCTTGGCGTGTGCCAGCGCCCGCCGCAGGGCAGGAGCGAACTCTTCTGTCGTAGCCACCACTTCGCCATGCGCGCCATACGCTTGCGCCAGCGCCGCAAAATCCGGGTTGTGCAGGGTCGTGCCCGACACACGGCCCGGGTAATCGCGTTCCTGGTGCATGCGGATGGTGCCGAACATCTGGTTATTGAAGACGATGATGACCACGCCCGCCTGGTATTGCACGGCGGTGGCCAATTCCTGGCCATTCATCATGTATTCGCCGTCGCCGGCGAAGGTGATCACGGTGCGCTCGGGGTGCACGATCTTCGCCGCCACGCCGGACGGCACGCCATAGCCCATGGCGCCGTTGGTCGGCGCCAGCTGCGTGCGCATGGCGCCGTAGCGGTAAAAGCGGTGCGCCCACGAGGCGTAATTGCCGGCGCCGTTCGTCAGGATGGTATCGAGAGGCGCCTGCGCCATGATCTCTTGTGTCACTTGCCACAGGTCCAGCGGCGCCTGGCCATCCTGGAAGATGGGCGGGCGCTCCTGGTAGGCGGCCAGCTCGGCCTTCGCTTCGCCCGGCGTATGTTTCCATGCGGCAGCATCGACGGGCGCCATGGCGGCCAGCATGGCGCACACTTGCGGCATGCCGCTGTTGATCATCAGTTCGGCCTGGTAGACGCTGCCCAGCTCCTCGGCATCCGTATGGATGTGCACCAGGCGCTGGCGCGGCACGGGCGAGTCGAACAGGGTGTAGCCGCCCGTCGTCATTTCGCCCAGGCGCGGGCCGATGGCGATGACAAGGTCGGCATTTTTCACGCGCGCGGCCAGTTTCGGGTTGATGCCGATGCCGACGTCGCCGATGTAGTTCGGGTGGGCATTGTCGAGCAAGTCCTGGAAGCGGAAGGCGCAGGCGACGGGCAGGTGGTTGCTTTCCGCGAACTGTTGCAGGTCGGCGCACGCTTGCGGCGTCCAGGTGGTGCCGCCCAGCAAGACCAGCGGCTGTTTCGCGGTGGCCAGCATGCTGCGCAGCTGCTGCAGCTGGGCGTCGGATGGCGCTGCCTGCACCGGCTGGTAGGCGCGCGTGTCGGCCACCGTGGCCAGCGAAATGAGCATGTCCTCCGGCAAGGCCAGCACGACGGGGCCGGGACGCCCGCTGGTAGCCACCTGGAAGGCGCGCGCCAGGTATTCGGGGATGCGCTCGGCGCGGTCGATCTGCGCCACCCACTTGGCCATCTGGCCGTACATGCGGCGGTAGTCGATTTCCTGGAACGCTTCGCGGTCGACGAAATCATTACCCACCTGGCCGATGAACAGGATCATTGGCGTGGAATCCTGGTAGGCCGTGTGCACGCCGATCGAGGCGTTGGTGGCGCCCGGTCCGCGCGTGACGAAGCAGATGCCCGGCTTGCCCGTCAGCTTGCCGTAGGCTTCGGCCATGAAGGCAGCGCCGCCTTCCTGGCGGTTGATGATGAAGCGGATGCCCGAGTCGTGCAGGGCATCGAGCACGTCGAGGTAGCTTTCGCCAGGCACGCCAAAGGCGGTGTCGACACCGTGGATCTGCAGGGCATCGACCAGGATCTGGCCGCCGGTACGGGGTTGTTGCGTCATGTTCGGCTCTTTATATTCTAGTGGGTGGCAAAGAAGTGGGGCAAGCGGTGCGCATGCGCTTGCATGCAAGCAGCTTGCCTCATTCTATGTGAGCCGATTTGGCCCGGCTTTTGAAATGGCGACACCGAATTACACAATCCCCCGGGGCGACGACGAGGGCGCCCGGCGGGCGGCGCCGCGCCTGTATCGGCCTTTTTGCAGAAACATGCTGCGGCGCGGTACAATGGCGGGTGAAGCAGGCCAGACAGTCGCTGGCCGGCGCAGCAATGCGCTGGCGGGAGGAAGGTCCGGACTCCATAGAGCGGGGTGACGGTTAACGGCCGTCCGTCGAAAGCCGCAAGGTATAAGGCGAGGAATAGGGCCACAGAGACGAGCGTATTAAGTTACGGTGAAACGCGGTAACCTCCACCTGGTGCAATTTCAAATAGGCACGCGATGATGCTGCTCGCGGAGCGTGCGGGTAGAAAGCTTGAGCGCCCGAGTAATCTGGCGCCTAGAGGAATGACTGTCATAGCGCCGACCTGCAAGGGAAGGCGCCGTAACAAAATCCGGCCTACCGGCCTGCTTCACTTGAATTCCTGCTCCCTGGCCTGCCAGGGAGCACCTCGGCAGCGGCTGCTTTTCCTGCTGCGCGCCACGCAAAAGCCCCCGCAACGGGGCTTTTTTTGTTTCTAAAAGTATAGCACTTAAGATAAAGTTGTATATACAACTAAAAGTGAATAATTGGTTAAAGTTTCTTATCTACAATTAATTGCTGCATTGCAAAAATAGTTTTCCTGCGTCAGGCCAACCCCTGAAAACAGGGCCGATACGCGCCGTGGACGATTATTTTTTGCTTTAAACCAAGTCTTACGTTGCGGCTGATTGCTGTTGTGTCTGGATGACGAAATTATTGTCATGTGTCAACTAACTGTAAAAAATTCAATTTTCCGATTTCGTTTTTTTCGATGTTTACGGTAGGAAAACACATGTGTGCAGATGAGGTAGCACATTCACTATCTTTCATAAGTATCTAATTTATCGATATATTTTTATTTGAGACTCCTTCAACGATATGCGCTAAGTCCTTAATTTCATTAATAAAATTCCTGTTTTGCCAATCGGAAACCGCTTGACCACTATCTTTGCTTCCTCTAAAGTGGGCAACTGTGTGAAAAAGTGTGTTTTTGTGGGAAATTTTCCCTTTTCATCATGATGCGCAAGCGTCGCAACCCAAGCTCAAAAAAGGTCTTCCGTGTTTCAAGGCGCGTCCGCAATCAATCTCGATGCCAAAGGCAGGATGTCTATCCCTGCCAAGCACCGTGACGCGCTGGCGATTCAATGCGAAGGCCGCTTGACCCTGACCAAACACCCCGATGGTTGCCTGCTGTTTTTCCCCCGTCCCGTGTGGGAAAGCCACCGCCAGCAAATCGCCGCCTGGCCCATGTCGGCGCGCGCCTGGCAGCGCATCTTCCTCGGCAACGCCGTCGACGTCGAGCTGGACTCGGCCGGCCGCGTGCTGATCTCGCCTGAATTGCGTAACGCCGTCGGGCTGGCGCGCGAAGTCATGATGATCGGCATGGGCAGCCACTTTGAAATATGGGATGCCGCCAAGTTGGCCGACAAAGAACAGCAGGCGATCGATGCCGGCACCCCCGATGTACTTTCCAATTTTTCTTTCTAAGGCTCCGTAATGACACAACTCACGGTGCCGGAATTTCAGCATCGCACGGTGCTGCTCGATGAAGCGGTCGATGCGCTCGACCTGTCGGGCGACCGCGCGCACGGCGTTTACGTCGACGGCACGTTTGGCCGCGGCGGCCATAGCCGCCTGATTTTGTCGCGCCTGGCCGCCGATGCGCGCCTGATCGGCTTCGACAAGGATTTGCAGGCGATCGCCACGGCCGAGCAGATCGGCGACCCCCGCTTCGAAATCGTCCACGACAGCTTTGCCACCATGACGGCCAGCCTGGCCGAACGCGGCGTGCAGCAGGTGGACGGCATCCTGCTCGACCTGGGCATCTCGTCGCCGCAGGTCGACGACGCGGCGCGCGGTTTCAGCTTCCGCAACGACGGACCGCTGGACATGCGCATGGATACCACGCGCGGCATCTCCGCGGCCGAATGGCTGGCGGTGGAAACCGAGCAGAATTTAGAGAAAGTGATACGCGATTATGGGGAAGAACGGTTTGCTTTTCAGATTGCAAAGGCGATTGTTGCTGGCCGGGCAGTCCAGCCAATTTCAAGCACACGACAGCTTGCCGGCATCGTGGCAGGCGCCGTCAAGACCCGCGAGAAGGGTAAGGACCCCGCTACCCGCACCTTTCAGGCCATACGCATTTTCATTAACAAAGAGCTCGAGGATCTCGAGATCGGCCTGAACCAGGCGTACGCCTGCCTGGCGCCCGGCGCGCGCATGGCCGTGATCAGTTTCCATTCGCTGGAAGACCGCATGGTCAAGCGCTTCTTCGCCTCGAAGGCGAACGTGGAGCAGCCTGACCGCCGCCTGCCGATCCGCGCGGTGGACTTGCCGCAGCCGGAAATGAAGCTGATTGCGAAGATGAAGCCGTCCGACGCCGAGATCGAGGGCAACCCCCGTTCGCGTTCGGCCGTGATGCGCGTGGCGCAGCGCCTGCCGCTGGCCGCCCCTGCAAACGGCGGCGCCCGATGACTGGCAAGCTGTGTGTCGTGCTGTCGGCCCTGCTGGTGTGCTGCGGCCTGTCGCTGGTGAACGCGCAATACCAGTCGCGCCACCTGTTGATCGACCTGGAGCGCGCGCAAGCGCTGTCGCGCCAGCTCGACATCGACTGGGCGCAACTGCAGCTGGACCAGTCCACTTTGGGCAAGCATGAACGCATCGAATCGATCGCGCGGCGCGACCTGAGCATGACGCCGCTGACGGCGGCGCGTACGCAATACCTGACGGAGGGCGAATAATGAAGTTGGGCGGTAATAGCAACGGCCGGGTGGCGGCATCGAAAGGCGTGCCATTCTCGAAGAACCCCGTACTGGCGGTGCGCCTGCCCGTCTGGCGTTCGCGCGTCGTGCTGTTCCTGCTGTTCTTCGCTTTCGCCGGCCTGGGCGCGCGCGCGCTGTGGCTGCAGGGCGTCTCGACGCAGTTCCTGCAAAAGCAGGGCAAGGCGCGCTATGAGCGCACGCTGGAATTGCCGGCCACGCGCGGCAAGATCACCGACCGCAATGGCCAGGTGCTCGCTTCGTCCGTCCCCGTGAAAGCCATCTGGGCCATTCCCGACGACGTGCTGCAGGCGTCGCCCGAAAAAATCAATGCGCTGGCCGGCCTGCTGGAAATGAACGTCAACGAATTGCGCAAGAAGCTCGATTCGGACCGCAGCTTCGTTTACCTGAAACGCCAGGTCGAGATGGACGTGGCCGACAAGATTTCCAAGCTGGGCATCGACGGCATCGACGAGCGCAAGGAATACAAACGCTTTTATCCACAGGGCGAAGTGATGACCCACGTGGTGGGCTTTACCAACGTGGAAGACGTGGGCCAGGAAAGCATGGAGCTGGCGCAGCAGAAGACCCTCGTCGGCACCACCGGCAGCCGCCGTGTGATCAAGGACCGCCTGGGCCACATCGTCGAAGACATCGGCTTCATCCACGAACCGCACGATGGCAAGGACCTGACCCTGTCCGTCGACAGCAAGATCCAGTACATCGCCTTCACGCAGTTGAAGGAAGCGGTGGAAAAATTCAATGCGAAGGCCGGCGGCGCCGTGGTGCTCGACGTGCACACGGGCGAAGTGCTGGCCCTGGCCAATTACCCCAGCTACGACCCGAACGACCGCCGCAAGCTCACGGGCCAGCAGCTGCGCAACCGCGTCATGACCGATACTTTTGAACCTGGTTCGACCCTGAAACCGATTACGGTCTCGCTGGCGCTTGACACGGGCCGCGTCAAGCCGGGCACCCTGATCGACACGGGGCCGGGCCGCTATACCATCGCCGACCGCACGATCACCGACACCAAGCCGCACGGCGTGATCAATGTCTCCGAAATCATCGAAATGTCGTCGAACATCGGCACCTCGAAGATCGCGCTGGGCATGCCGTCGCAGGAAATGTGGGAAATGTTTACCAAGGTGGGCTTTGGCCAGCAGCCGAAATGGGGTTTCCCCGGCGCCGTGGCCGGCCGCGTGCGTCCCTATAAATCGTGGCGCCCGGTGGAGCAGGCGACCATGAGTTACGGTAACGGCATTTCCGTCTCGCTGATCCAGCTGGCGCGCTCTTATATGATGTTCGCGCGCGACGGCGACACGATTCCCCTGTCGTTCCAGAAGGTCAATGAACTGCCCGTGGGCCAGCAGGTGATCAAACCGAAGACGGCTGCCGAAATGCGCGCCATGCTGGAACTGGTGGTCTCCGGCGCGCACGGCTCGGCCAAGCGCGCCCAGGTCGCCGGCTACCGCGTGGGCGGCAAGACGGGTACCGCATATAAAGTGGAAAACGGCCGCTATGCGATGCCGCGCAAATATATCGGCTCGTTCGTGGGCATGGTGCCGATGTCGGCACCGCGCTTCATCATTGCCGTGATGATCGATGAACCGACCGGCCCTGCCCACTATGGTGGCCAGGTTGCCGCTCCCGCTTTCGCGGCGATTGCGACCAACGCGCTGCGCGCGATGAACGTACCGCCCGATTCCTCCGTTACCGAAATCGTGGTCCCGGCCAATGCCGGCCCGGAGGCCATGTGAAGTCACTCATGACCATACAAGACATCAGTTTGTGGATCAAAACGGCTGCCCCGTCCGGGCAGCTGACGTCCGATTCGCGCCGTGTGCAGCGCGGCGACGTGTTTTTCGCCTACGCGGACGCCACGCATTTTATCGAAGCTGCCATCGAGCAGGGCGCCGCCGCCATCGTGCACGACGCCGTTGAATGGAACGCCGCATGGAGCGTGCCGCACCTGCTGGTCAGCGACCTGAAACGCCTGGCCGGCCCCGTGGCGCATGCTTTTTACGACATGCCCGACAGCGCCATGTTCAGCGCCGGCGTGACGGGCACGAATGGCAAGACCTCGTGCGCGCTGTGGCTGGCGCAAGCCCTGGCGCGCCTGGGTGAAACGTCGTCCGTCATCGGCACCTTGGGCGTAGGCCTGTGCAAGCCGCGCGGCGCCATCGAATTCGACGTGACCGGCTACACCACGCCGGACGCCGTGCTGCTGGCGCGCAAACTCGCCGCCATGCGCGACGCCGGCGCCAAGGCCGTCGCCATCGAAGTGTCGTCGATCGGCCTGGACCAGGAACGCGCGGCCGGCATGCATTTCGATGTCGCCATGTTTACCAATTTGACGCGCGACCACCTCGACTACCATGGCGACATGGCAGCCTACGAGGCGGCCAAGGTCAAGCTGTTCGACTGGCCCGGCCTGAAAACGGCCGTCATCAACCTGGACGACCCCATGGGCTTGCGCCTGGTCCGCCACGTGGACGGCAAGCTGGCAGGCGAGTATCCGGTCATCGGCTATACCCTGCAGGATGCGGCCGCCTTGCCCGATTTGCCGGGTGTGCTGATGCTGCGCGCCAGCCAGTTCCGCAGCCGTAATGCCGGCACCGACTTCCATCTGGAATGCGCGCTGGGCGTTGCGCTGATCAAGACGCAGCTGGTGGGCCACTTCAATATCAGCAACGCGCTGGCCGTGCTGGGCGCCTTGCTGGCGCACGGAACCGGCCTGCGCGCCGCCATCGACGGCATCGAATCCCTGCAGCCGGCCCCGGGCCGCATGCAGCAGGTGGGTGGCCAGGAAGCGCCGATGGTCGTCATCGATTACGCGCATACGCCTGACGCGCTGGAAAAAACCCTGGCTGCCTTGCGCCAGGTGGCGCAGGAGCGGGGCGGCCAGCTGTGGTGCGTGTTCGGCTGCGGCGGCGACCGCGATCCGGGCAAGCGTCCGCAGATGGGCGCCATCGCGCAGCTGGCCGATCACGTGCTGGTCACCAGCGACAATCCGCGCAGCGAAGACCCGCACGCCATCATCGCGCAGATCGTCGCCGGCATGCGTGCCGACGGTCCGCAGCCGCAAGCCATCGAAGACCGCGCCGGGGCCATTTTGTCGGCCATCAAGCACGCGGCCAAGCCGGACGTGATCCTGTTGGCGGGCAAGGGCCATGAGCCGTACCAGGAAATCAAGGGCAAGAAACTGCCGTTCTCCGATGCCGACCATGCGCAGCTGGCCCTGTCCGCGCGCCTGACGATGATGAGGACGAATTGATGGATAGCCTGATGCACGCAAGCCTGGCTGAATTGATGCCGTCGCTGGACGGCGCACAGCTGACGGGCGACGCCGTTTTTGACGGTGTGTCCACCGACAGCCGCAGCGCCCAAGCCGGTTCGCTGTTCGTGGCCCTGCGTGGCGAGAGTTTCGACGCCCACGATTTCCTCGACCAGGTGGCCGCGCGCGGCGTCGCCGCCGTGGTGGTCGAGCGCCTGCCGGCGGGCTGGGACAGTAGCAAGGTGCCGGCCATCGTGGTCGCCGATACCCTGGCCGCGCTGGGCCGCATCGCCAACCACTGGCGCTGCCGTTTCAATTTGCCCGTCATCGGCGTCACCGGCAGCAATGGCAAGACCACCGTCAAGGAAATGATTTCATTCATCCTGGCGGCAGCCTTTGGTGAAGAGGCGCGCCTGGCCACGCGCGGCAACCTGAATAACGAGATCGGCGTGCCTCTGACCCTGTTCCGCCTGAGCGAACAGCATAAGGCAGCCGTCATTGAGATGGGCATGAACCACCCGGGCGAGATCGCCCGCCTGGCGGCGATTGCCGCGCCGACCCTGGCGATGGTCAACAATGCGCAGCGCGAGCACCAGGAATTCATGCACACGGTGGTAGCGGTGGCGCGCGAGAATGGCGCCGCGCTGGCAGCCCTGGCGCATGACGGCGTGGCCGTCTTCCCGCATGGCGACGAGTTCACGCCCGTGTGGCGCGAACTGGCCGGCGCGCGCGCCGTCATTACCTTCGGCCTGTCGAAAGAGGCGGATGTCAGCTGCACGCACCGCGCGGCCGAGGATTTTGGCAGCGACCTGTTCGTCAGCGTGCGCGCACAGGACGGCGGCTTGCGCCAGTTCTTCGTGGGCTTGCAGGCGGCAGGCGAACACAATGTGCGCAATGCGCTGGCGGCCGTGGCATGCGCTATCGGCGCAGGCATCGCGCCAGAACATATCAAGCAGGGCCTGGAGGCGTTTTCTCCCGTGAACGGCCGGCTGCAGAAAAAACGCGCCGCCAATGGCGCCACCATCATCGACGACACGTATAACGCCAATCCGGATTCGGCGCGCGCGGCCATCGATGTGCTGGCGCAGGCAGCGGCACCGCGCATCCTGGTGCTGGGCGAGATGGGCGAAGTCGGCACGCAGGGGCAGCAGTTCCACGAAGAGATCGGCGCCTACGCCGCCGCCAAAGGCATTGAACACGTGCTGGCGACGGGCGGTCTGGCGCGCCATCTGGTCAATCCGGCGCAGGCAGCCGCGAGCCAGGAATCAGGCACGGTCGTGGAGTATTTCGAACAGTTCGACGGTTTGCTGGCGGCGCTCGATGCGCATTTGTCCGGCCGTTCGGATGCAACAGTATTAATCAAGGGCTCCCGTTTCATGAAGATGGAACGGGCCGTGCAGCATTTGATTGGTTCAAACAACAATAACAAGGAAGCTCACTAATCATGCTGCTCTGGCTCGCTCATTATTTCCAGGACGACATTGGCCCATTGCGGGTCTTTAACTTCATCACGTTCCGCGCCGTCTTCGCCACCCTGACGGCGATCTTGATCGGCCTGTGCGCCGGTCCTGCCGTGATCCGCATGCTCACGCGCATGAAGGTTGGCCAGGCCGTGCGTACGGATGGCCCGCAAACGCATCTGAAAAAACACGGCACCCCCACCATGGGCGGTGTGCTGATCCTTATCGCCATCGGCATTTCCACCTTGCTGTGGGCCGACCTGTCGAACCGTTTCATCTGGCCCGTGTTGATCGTCACCTTGGGCTTTGGCGCCGTCGGCTGGGCCGACGACTACCGCAAGGTGGTGCACCAGGATCCGGAAGGCATGCGCTCGCGCGAAAAATACTTCTGGCAGTCGCTGATCGGCATCGCCGCCGCGTTTTACCTGGCGTTTTCCGTCTCCATCTCCGAGCCCAATGCCGGCCAGGTGTGGAATCTGATCTACGCCTGGGTGCAGTCGGGCTTCGCCATGGACTTGCCGCCGAAGGCCGATCTGATCGTCCCGTTCTTCAAGACCATCAGCTATCCGCTGGGTGTGTGGGGCTTCATCGCGCTGACGTATTGCGTCATCGTCGGCACCAGCAACGCCGTCAATTTCACCGATGGACTTGACGGCCTGGCCATCATGCCGACCGTGATGGTGGGCACGGCCCTGGGTCTGTTCGCCTACCTGACGGGTAATGCCACGTATGCGCGCTACCTGTTCATCCCGCATATCCCGGGCGCCGGCGAACTGGTAATCTTCTGCGGCGCGCTGGCCGGTTCCGGCCTGGCCTTCCTCTGGTATAACACCCACCCCGCGAAAGTATTCATGGGCGACGTGGGCGCGCTGGCACTGGGCGGCGCACTGGGTACCATCGCCGTCATCGTGCGCCAGGAAATCGTCCTGTTCATCATGGGCGGCATCTTCGTGGTTGAAACGCTGTCCGTGATCATCCAGGTCGTCTGGTTCAAGTACACCAAGAAGCGCTTTGGCGTTGGCCGCCGCGTCTTCCTGATGGCGCCATTGCATCACCATTTTGAACAAAAAGGCTGGAAGGAGACGCAGGTTGTCGTGCGTTTCTGGATCATCACCATGATGCTGGTGCTGCTCGGCCTGACCACCTTGAAGCTGCGCTGATGATGTACGACGCTAAAACCGCACTGGTACTGGGCCTCGGGGAGTCAGGCCTGGCCATGGCCCTGTGGCTGGCCCGCAGCGGTGCGACCGTGCGCGTGGCCGACACAAGGGAAAGCCCGGAGCGCCTGGCCGCGTTGCAGGCCGCCGTGCCGCAGGCGCAGTTCATCGCCGGCGCCTTCACGGCCGACCTGCTTGACGGCGTGGACTTTGTCACCGTCAGCCCAGGCCTCGCGCCGGGCCGCGAACTGGCGCAGATTGCGCCGGCCGCTACTGAGAAAAACATCCCCGTGTGGGGCGAAATCGAACTGTTCGCACAAGCGCTGGCCGCCTTGAAGGCGGAACGCGGCTATGCTCCGAAAGTCATCGCCATTACGGGAACGAATGGCAAGACGACCGTCACCAGCCTCGTAGGCTTGTTGTGCGAACGCGCCGGCCTTGCCACGCGCGTGGCCGGCAATATCAGCCCGGCCGCGCTGGACGTGCTGCGCGAAGTGCTCGATGCCGAGCCTGCGCCGCAGCCGGTGGATGCGGAGGCTGACGTGGCGGAACCCGCCGCCAGCACCTTGCCGCAAGCGTGGATCCTGGAATTATCCAGCTTCCAGCTGCACACGACATTCAGCCTGCAGGCCGATGCGGCCACGGTCTTGAATCTGTCGCAGGACCATCTGGACTGGCATGGCGACATGGCCGCCTACGCCGCAGACAAGGCGCGCATCTTCGGCGACCAGACCGTGCGCATATTGAACCGCGACGATGCGGCCGTGATGCACATGGCCGACCCGTTGGTCGAAACCATCACCTTCGGCACGGGCGAACCGGCGGAAGTCGACAGCTTTGGCCTGGTCAATGAACGGGGCATCTTCTGGCTGGCGCAAGCCGTACCCAGCGAAGAAGTGATCGAGAAAAAACGCAAGAAGAACGATCCGGCGCCGGAACCGGTGCCGACGATGGCGAAAAAGCTGATGCCGGCCGACGCGCTGAAAATCCGCGGCCAGCACAATGCCTCGAATGCGCTGGCGGCGCTGGCCCTGTGTCGCGCCATCGGCCTGCCATTCGCGCCGCTGCTGCATGGTTTGCGCGAATACCAGGGCGAGCCGCATCGGGTGGAGCTGATCACGGCGGTCAATGAAGTCGAGTACTACGACGACAGCAAGGGTACGAATGTGGGCGCGACCGTGGCGGCCCTGTTCGGCCTGGGCAAGGCGTTTGGCGGCGCGGAACAGCGTCTGGTGCTGATCGCCGGTGGCGATGGCAAGGGACAGGATTTCTCGCCGCTGGCCGAACCTGTATCGCGCTACGTGCGCTCCGTGGTGCTGATCGGACGCGATGCACCGGCCTTGCGCGCGGCCCTCGAGCCGGCCGGCGTGGACATCGTCGACTGCGCCACCTTGCCGGAAGCCGTCAAGCGCGCCAGCAGCCTGGCGCTGGCTGGCGATGCCGTGCTGCTGTCGCCCGCGTGCGCCAGCCTGGACATGTTCAAGAACTATGCGCACCGCGCGCAGGTGTTTGTCGACGCCGTGCGCGATATCGCGCTGGAAAACGGACAGGATATCTGATGGCTTTCCAACTGCCCTTCAGCTTTGGTTCCGGCTCGGCTGCCAAGCCGCTGGATAGCCGCGCGCGGCAATCGAAGATGATGGACTATGACAAGCCGCTGGTATGGGTCGTCCTGCTGCTCATGTTGCTGGGCATGGTGATGGTGTATTCGGCGTCGATCTCGCTGTCGGATGCGCGCAAGTTTGCCGCCTACACGAACAATTATTTTGTCGTGCGCCAGGCGCTGTTCATCGGCGTGTCGATCATCGTCGGCGCGATGGTGTTCCGCATCCCCGTCGCCACCTGGCAAAAGATGGCGCCGTGGCTGTTCATCGGCACCCTGGTGCTGCTGGTGATGGTGCTGATACCTGGTCTGGGCGTGTCGGTCAACGGCGGCCGCCGCTGGCTGAACCTGCCGGGCCTGCGGCCGCAGCCGTCCGAGCTGATGAAGGTGGTGATGGTGCTGTATGCGGCCGATTACACGGTGCGCAAGCAGGAATACATGCACAAGCTGACCAAGGGCTTCATGCCGATGGCGCTGGCCGTCAGCTTCGTCGGCCTGCTGTTGCTGATGGAGCCCGATCTGGGCGCCTTCGGTGTGATCGTCTGCATCGCCATGGGTATCCTGTTCCTGGGTGGTGTCAACGCCATCTGGTTCGGCGGCATCGGCGCCATGCTGACGGCGATCTTTGTCACCATCATCGCTCTGTCGAAATTCCGCCGTGAGCGGTTTTTTGCGTATCTCGACCCGTGGCAGGAAGACAATGCCCTGAACAAGGCTTACCAGTTGACACACTCGCTGATCGCCTTCGGGCGCGGCGAACTGTTTGGCGTGGGATTGGGCGGCAGCGTGGAAAAACTGCATTACCTGCCCGAAGCGCACACGGACTTCCTGCTGGCCGTGATCGGCGAGGAGCTGGGCCTGGTGGGCGTGCTGGTCGTGATCGGCATGTTTTACTGGATTATCAAGCGGGCGTTCGACATCGGCCGCCAGGCGATCGCCATCGACCAAACCTTCGCGGGACTGACGGCGAAAGGCATCGCCATCTGGATCGGCGTGCAGACCTTCATCAACATGGGCGTTAACCTGGGCCTGCTGCCGACCAAGGGCCTGACCTTGCCCTTGATGAGTTATGGCGGCACGGGCGTACTGATTAACTGTATCGGCCTGGCGATTTTGCTGCGCATCGATTACGAAAACCGGATCCTCATGCGGGGAGGCCGGCTATGAACAACGCGACGAACTTGAAAACGACGAAAAGACTGATGATCATGGCGGCCGGTACCGGCGGCCATATTTTCCCTGGCCTGGCGATTGCGCAGACGATGCGCGCGCGCGGCTGGGAAGTGAGCTGGCTGGGCACGACCCACGGCATGGAGCAGGAGCTGGTGCCGAAGAGCG
Organism: Janthinobacterium sp. SUN033; assembly: GCF_030397595.1. Lineage (NCBI taxonomy): Bacteria > Pseudomonadati > Pseudomonadota > Betaproteobacteria > Burkholderiales > Oxalobacteraceae > Janthinobacterium > Janthinobacterium sp. SUN033. The sequence goes on along the minus strand of NZ_JAPQNV010000007.1, from coordinate 39,824 downwards.
GCATTCCCATGGATGCCATCGCATTTTCCGGCATGCGCGGCAAGGGCCTGGCGCATACCATTCAAGGCGGCTTCAAGATGCTGGCCAGCTTCTTTGCCATCCGCCGTTTCATCGCCAGCCGCAAGCCTGACGTGGTGATGGGCATGGGCGGCTACGTCACTGTGCCGGGTGGCCTGATGGCGCGCCTGAAAGGCGTGCCGTTAGTGCTGGTCAATGCCGACGCGGCGCTGCTGTTGTCGAACAAGACCCTGGTGCCGCTGGCGCAGCAAGTGTGCTTCGGCTTTCCCGCCGATTTCGGCAGCGCCGCCGGCAAGGCCGTCGTGACGGGCAATCCCGTGCGCGCGGAAATCCTCGCCATGGAGCCGCCGGCGCCGCGCTTTGCGGGCCGCAGCGGCCCATTGCGCATCCTCGTGGTAGGTGGCAGCCTGGGTGCGAAAGCGCTGAACGACAGCCTGCCTGCCGCGCTGGCGCTGATGCCGGAAGGCGAGCGTCCGCTGGTCACGCACCAGTCGGGCAAGAAGAATATCGACGCCCTGCATGCCGCGTATGCGCAGGCGGGCGTGCAAGCCAATGTGGTCGATTTCATCGACGACATGGCCAAGGCGTATACCGAGGCCGACCTGGTGATTTGCCGCGCTGGCGCCATCACCCTGTCGGAATTGACGGCGGCCGGCGTGGCCAGCGTGCTCGTGCCGCTGGTGGCGTCGACCACCAGCCACCAGCGCGACAACGCGCAATGGATGGCGCAGCAAGGCGCGGCGATTCATCTGCCGCAAACGGAAATGAGTGCCGCGTCGCTGAGCGCACTGCTGGCGTCGCTGAGCCGCGACAGCTGCCAGCAGATGGCGCAAGCGGCACTGGCAGCAGGCAAGCGCGACGCCAATGAGGCGATCGCACACGTATTGGAAAAACTGGCATGAGGTTAGCTCTGTGAAGCATAAAGTAAACAATATCCACTTTGTCGGCATTGGCGGCAGCGGCATGAGCGGCATCGCCGAAGTGCTGGTCAACCTGGGCTACAAGGTGTCGGGCTCCGACCTGGGCAGCAATGCGGCGACGCAGCGCCTGGCGAGCCTGGGCGCGACCGTCATGCTCGGTCACGCGGCAGAAAATATCGGCGACGCCGATGCGGTGGTGACGTCGGGCGCCGTCCCGCAAGACAATCCTGAAGTGGCGGCCGCCCGTGCGCGCAAGATTCCTCTGGTGCCGCGCGCCGTGATGCTCGGCGAGTTGATGCGCCTGAAACGCGGCATCGCCATCGCCGGCACGCATGGCAAGACGACGACGACCAGCCTGGTCGCTTCCGTGCTGGCGCAGGGCGGTCTCGATCCGACCTTCGTCATCGGCGGCCGCCTGACCAGCGCAGGCGCGAACGCCAAGCTGGGTTCGGGCGACTACCTGGTGGCCGAAGCCGATGAATCGGACGCCTCGTTCCTGAACCTGACGCCGATGATCGAAGTGATCACGAATATCGATGCCGATCACATGGACACCTACGAGCACGATTTCGAAAAACTCAAGCAGGCCTTCGTGCAGTTCACGCACCGCCTGCCTTTCTATGGCCGCGCCATGCTGTGCATCGATGATCCGCACGTGCGCGCCATCATCCCGTCTGTCACCAAGCCCGTCACCACCTATGGTTTTGCGGAAGACGCGCAGGTGCGCGCCATCAACGCGCGCGCCGTGGGCCTGGAAATGCATTTCACCGTGCTGCAGGCAGGCTACCCGGACCTGGACGTGGTGCTGAACCAGCCCGGCATGCACAATGTGCAGAATGCCTGCTCGGCGATTGCCATCGCGCGCGAAATCGGCATCGCTGACAGCGCCACGCAGCAGGGCCTGGCGGAATTTTCCGGCGTGGGCCGGCGCTTCACGCGCTACGGTGACGTGGCGCTGCCGAACGGCGGCACCTTTGCGCTGGTCGACGATTTCGGTCACCATCCGGTGGAAACGGAAGTGACCCTGGCCGCCGCGCGTGCCGCCTATCCGGGCCGTCGCCTGGTGCTGGCGTTCCAGCCGCACCGCTACAGCCGTACGCGTGACCTGTTCGAGGATTTCGTGAAGGTGCTGGGCGCACCCGACGTGCTGCTGCTGTCCGAAGTGTATGCGGCGGGCGAAGCGCCTATCGTCGCCGCCGACGGCCGCGCCCTGGCGCATGCGCTGCGCGCGCGCGGCAAAATCGAACCGATTTTCGTCGAGTCCATGACGGACATGGCCGACACCATCATGAGCGTGGCGCGCGACGGCGACGTCGTGCTGACCATGGGAGCCGGCTCGATCAGCGGCATCCCGCAACAACTGACAACGTATCAATCTCACACTGTAAAGGCCTGACGTGAACCAAGCTTCAGCTATCGACGTTAAACAATTGGGCAAGGTCGGCGTCCTGTTCGGCGGCCGCTCGGCCGAGCGCGAAGTGTCGCTGATGTCCGGTGCGGGCGTGCTGGCCGCCCTGAAAAGCCATGGCGTGGATGCGCATGGCTTCGATACGGGCGAACGCAGCCTGGCCGAATTGGCCGCTGAGCAATTTGACCGCGTCTTCATCGCGCTGCACGGCCGCTTCGGCGAAGACGGCAGCCTGCAGGGCGCGCTGGAACAACTGGGCATTCCATACACGGGCAGCGGCGTGATGGCCTGCTCGGTGGGCATGGACAAGGTTTATACCAAGATGATCTGGCTGATGCACCAGCTGCCGACGCCAAAGTACGCGGTGCTGGATGACAGTTCCGACCTGGCCAAGGTGGCTGCGGAACTGGGCTTGCCGCTGATCGTCAAGCCGCCGCATGAAGGCTCGAGCATCGGCATCACGACCGTCAACGAAGCGTCGGCCTTCCAGGCCGCCTACGACATCGCCGCCGGCCTCGATGATTCGGTGCTGGCCGAGGAGTTCATCAAGGGCCGCGAGTTTACCGTTGCGATCCTGGGCAAGGGCGCCACGGCGCGCGCGTTGCCGCCGATTGAAATCGTCGCGCCGCAAGGCAATTACGATTACCAGAACAAGTACTTCACGGACGACACGCAGTATTTCTGCCCGCCGCAGCTCGATGGCGCGATCATCGCAGAGATGGAACGCATCGCCCTGGCCGCCTACCGCGCCCTGGGCTGCGAAGGCTGGGGACGGGTCGATGTCCTGATGCGCACGGCAGACAGCGCGTTGTTCCTGCTGGAAGTAAATACCTCGCCCGGCATGACGGGGCACTCGCTCGTGCCGATGGCGGCGCGCGCGGAAGGCACCAGCTATGAAGACCTGTGTCTGGAAATCGTCGCCGGCGCCAGCCTGAAAATGCACAAGGGACAGCGCTGATATGTGGCATGACGCTAAAAGCCTCAATACGACTGCCAACGGCTTGCTGGCCGCGGTTCTGGTCGTGTGCGTGGCCGCCGGCGTCTGGTGGGTGTCGCAGCGTCCCATGTTCGACCTGCGCACGATCAAGGTGGAAAGCGCGGACGACAAGGGCCTGCGCCACGTGAATTACCTGACCCTGCGCAGCGGCACGCTGGGCCGCATCAAGGGCAATTTCTTCACGACCAACCTGGAAAGCGTGCGCGGCGTGTTCGAATCGGTGCCCTGGGTGCGCCGTGCCAGCGTACGGCGCGAGTGGCCGAACCAGCTGATCGTGGCGCTGGAAGAACATGAGGCGCTGGGTACCTGGGGCGAGGACGGGCGCCTGCTGTCGGTCAAGGGCGACGTGTTTACGGCGAATGTGGCCGAGGCCGAAGACGACCATGAATTACCGGCCTTCGCCGGCCCCGATGGCAGCGAAAAGGAAGTGCTGGCGACCTACGTGCAGCTGGCAAAGTGGTTTGCGCCGTTGAAGATGGTGCCGGAAACCCTGTCGCTGTCGAGCCGCTATGCGTGGACCGTAAAACTGGATAACGGCATGAGCGTGGCGCTGGGGCGCGAACAGAATCATACGACCCTGAAGGCGCGGGTCGACCGGCTGGTGGGCATTTACCCGCAGCTGGCGAGCCGGCTGGAAAATATCGACACGATCGATATGCGTTACCAGAATGGCCTGGCGCTCAGTTCAGCCGGCCTGGTGATACCGGCCGAAGGCAAGGATGGCAGGCCGGCAGGGGCAATCAAGAAGAAAAATGGCAGTCCGATTAAAAAACCGACTTAACCGAATAATCAATTAATCAATTAATAGCCCAAAAAACTAGGCGAAAGAAATGACAAAAGACGCGAAAAACCTGATCGTCGGCCTCGACATCGGCACCTCGAAAGTGGTGGCGGTGGTAGCCGAAGTGATGTCCGACGGGCGCCACGAAGTGATCGGGCTGGGCCAGCACGAATCGAAGGGCCTGAAAAAGGGCGTGGTGGTCAATATCGAGGCCACGGTGGAGTCCATCCAGCGCGCGCTGGAAGAGGCCGAGCTGATGGCCGACTGCAAGATCCGCAATGTGTATGCGGGCATTGCAGGCAGCCATATCCGCAGCTTCAATTCCAGCGGCATGGTGGCCATCAAGGACAAGGAAGTGACGGCGACCGACGTGGCGCGCGTCATCGAGACGGCAAAAGCGGTTAACATTCCGACCGATCAGCAATTGCTGCACACGGTGCCGCAGGAGTTCATCGTCGACAGCCAGGAAGATGTGCGCGAGCCTATCGGCATGAGCGGCATCCGCCTGGAGGTGAAGGTGCATATCGTCACTGGCGCCGTGTCGGCGGTGCAGAACATCGTCAAGTGCGTGCGCCGCTGCGGCCTGGAAGTGTCGGACCTGATCCTGCAGCCGATGGCGTCCGCCGATGCGGTGCTCACGCCCGATGAGAAGGAACTGGGCGTGGTGCTGATCGACATCGGCGGCGGCACGACCGATGTGGCGGTATTTTCCGATGGCGCGATCCGCCATACGGCAGTCATTCCCATCGCCGGCGACCAGATCACCAACGACATCGCCATGGCCTTGCGCACCCCGACCGCGGAAGCGGAAGAAATCAAGATCCGCTATGGCGTGGCCAAGCAGGTCCTGGCCGATCCCGGCGAATCGCTGGAAGTGCCTGGCCTGGGCGACCGCGGCCCGCGCAACCTGTCGCGCCAGGCGCTGGCGGCAGTGATCGAGCCACGCGTCGAAGAGTTGTTCGCGATGGTGCACCAGGTGGTGCGCGAATCCGGTTACGAAGGTGTGCTGTCGTCGGGCATCGTGCTCACGGGCGGCACCTCCATCATGCCCGGCATGGTGGAAATGGCGGAAGACATTTTCCTGAAACCGGCGCGCCTTGGCACGCCCGAGTATCGGGGCCAGCTGGCCGACGTGGTGCGCAGCCCGCGCTATGCCACGGTATTGGGCCTGCTGCTGGAAGCGAAGAAGCAATACCTGCGCGGCCACATCGTGACGCGTCAGGACGGCTCGGTGAAGGCAGTCTGGCAGCGCATGAAGGAATGGTTTTTAGGGAATTTTTAAGGGCTTGATTTACGCCCGGCAGGTCAGGTTTTTTGGCAGCATCGCAGGTACACACACATAACTTTATTTTATATTTAACCGCAGTTTTCAATCTCCAGTTCTCCTACCAATATGAGGCCTGGCGCTTGGAAACCGCATCTGATAGGAGCACATCATGGAGTTCGATATGGTCGATAACACAGCTTTAGGTACCGTCATCAAGGTCGTCGGCGTCGGCGGTGCGGGTGGCAATGCAGTCCAACACATGATCAACAAAGGCATGTCGGGTGTGGAGTTCATTGCCGCCAACACCGACGCACAGGCCCTGTCGACATCGAAGGCCCACAACATCATTCAGATCGGCGATACCGGTCTGGGCGCCGGCATGAAGCCTGCCGTCGGCCGCCAGCTGGCGGAAGAATCGCGCACGCGCATCGCCGATTCGCTGCGCGGCGCGCACATGGTCTTCATCGCTGCCGGCATGGGCGGCGGTACGGGCACGGGCGCCGCTCCTATCGTGGCTGAAGTGGCCAAGGAACTGGGCGCGCTGACTGTGGCCGTGGTTTCCAAGCCATTCTCGTATGAAGGCCAGAAGTGCATGGACATCGCCGACGAAGGCCTGGAGCAGCTGTCTCTGCACGTCGATTCGCTGATCATCATCCTCAACGAAAAACTGGAAGAGATCTACGAAGACGAAAGCATGCTGGAATGGATGCAGCATGCCGATGATGTGCTCAACAACGCGGTGGCCGGCATTGCCGAGATCATCAACGTGCCGGGCCACATCAACGTCGACTTCAACGACGTGAAAACCATCATGGGCGAGCAGGGCAAGGCCATGATGGGCACGGCGACGGCTTCCGGCGTCGACCGCGCACGCATCGCCGCGGAACAGGCTGTCGCTTCACCGCTGCTGGACGGCATCGACCTGTCCGGCGCGCGCGGCGTGCTGGTCAACGTCACGGCCAGCCGTGGCTTGAAAGGTAAAGAGATCAAGGAAGTCATGGCCGCCGTGCGCGCGTTTGCCGCACCGGATGCGTCGATCGCGCAAGGTATCGCCTACGACGACGCCATGGGCGACGACATCCGCGTTACCGTGGTGGCCACGGGCCTGGGCCGCGCGAAGAAAAACATCCAGCTGGTACCGCAGCAAGTGCTGCGCACCGGTACCCACAACAGCCCGTTGACTCCATCGGCTGCCATGGGTAGCGCGCAAGCGGCGACGACGACGGTTGGCGTGGCTACGCCGGCTGCCGGTTTCGACGGCATGAAAGCGCCGGCGGTATGGCGCCGCGAATCGGCTTCCGAGCAGGTGCGTGCGATGGAAAAGAATGGCATGGAGACGTACGATATTCCAGCCTTCCTGCGCAAACAGGCCGACTAAGGTGATGTGATGCATGCAACGATGACGGCGGCCTGAGGGCCGCCGTTTTTTTTGCCGGCTTTTGACTTTTGACTTTGCCTTTTCGGCCGTTTTCTGCACAAATACGGCAAGTCAGGCATACTATCGCGCAGTGTCGGCATCATGCCGGCAGCATCCTCAACCGACAGTACACAAGGAGTCAACATGACCATCAAGATCGGCGACACCCTGCCAGAAGGCACCCTGGCCGAATTCATCGAAAGCGAAACCGAAGGCTGCGCACTGGGCCCGAACACGTTCAACGTGCAAGACCTGGTCAAGGGCAAGAAGATCGCCATCTTCGGCCTGCCAGGCGCCTACACCCCGACCTGCTCCGCACAGCACGTGCCGGGCTACGTCAAGCACGCCGCCGACCTGAAAGCCAAGGGCGTCGATGAAATCTGGTGCATCTCCGTCAACGACGCGTTCGTGATGGGCGCCTGGGGCCGCGACCAGAAAGCTACCGGCATCGTGCGCATGATGGCTGACGGCAATGCCGCCTACAGCAAGGCCCTGGGCCTGGACGCTGATTTTTCCAAGCACGGCATGGGCACGCGCTCGCAGCGCTACTCGCTGCTGGTCGACAATGGCGTCGTGACGCAATTGAACATCGAGCAAGGCGGCAAGTTTGAAGTGTCGAATGCGGAAACGCTGCTGGGCCAACTGGCTTAAGTCCCTGAGAAAAAGTCCATGGCGGCGTTGCACTGCCTTGGCGTACTACTCGTACTGCCTGCGGCAATGCGCCTTGCCCTGAACATTTTTCAGGGACTTGTCTTTTTTGACGTAAAAACGGCGCCATCGGCGCCGTTTTTTTATTGTACCGACGGCTTGCTCGCCTCGAACATGGCCGCATCGATGCTGAACGAATAATCGTCCTGCAGTGCGAAATACCGGCGCGCTTCCTCGGGCGCGCCATCGAACAGGTTGCGGATGGCCGCCACTCTTTCGCTTGGCGTGCGCATGCGGGCCACCCACTCGTCGAACTGCATGGTCAGTTTCCACACGCTGCGCAAGCTGTGCGTAAAACCTGCGTTGTCAAACTTGGCGCCCCATTCGCAGCTGCGGTAGTCGCGTACGTGGGACGCGTCGCGCAGCATTTCCACCGCCTGCAAGGTGCTGTCGTACAGGGCCGTCTTGGGCGCGACGATGTCGACCACTAATAAGGTGCCGTTCGGGCGCAGCACGCGCCACGCTTCTGCCAGGGCTCCCGCCACGTCGTTCCAGTGGTGCGCGGAAAAGCGCGTGACGACCATGTCGAAGCTGGCGTCGGCAAACGGCAGGCGGGCCACGTCGCCCTGTTGCGTGCTGATATTGTGCAAGCCGCGCTGCACCTTGGCGCAGTCGACCACGTCGAGCATGGGCTGCGCCAGGTCATAGGCGACCACCGATTGCGCCACGGGGGCGACGGCGAAGCTGGCGTGGCCGGCGCCGCAGCCCAGGTCCAGGACGGTGGGCTTGCCATGGCGGCGCGCGCATTCCTGCATCAGCACCAGGTCGGCGCCTTGCGCGTGTACGGCGCTGCTCAGGTAGGCATTGGCCGTCTTGCCAAACTGTTCGGTAACGACATCGTGCTGCTGCATGGTTTTCTCCTGTGGATGGCTGAGTTCCTGCAGAATAGGGATAAAATTATCCTGTAACAAGACCATAACTTATACTGGTATATCTACTACCATGCTTCCCCTTCATGTCGAACAAACTTGCTGAATTCATCCGCGCCCGGCGCGAAACCGTCACCCCCGCCATGGCCGGCTTGCCCGGCGGCGGACGGCGGCGCACGCCTGGCTTGCGGCGCGAAGAGCTGGCACAGCTGTGCGATGTCAGTCCCACCTGGCTGACGTGGCTGGAGCAGGGGCGGCCCGTGTCGGCATCGGCCAGGATGCTGGCGCGCCTGGCGCAGGTGCTGCAGCTGAGCGCGGCCGAGCGCGCCTACCTGTTCGAGGTGGCAGACAAGCATGACCCCAGCCATGGCGCAGGCGAGGGCGGGGGACCTGCCGCCGCCGAGTTGGCCGCCATCGTCGCCGCCATCGACGCGCCCGCGTATATCCTGGACCGCGCATGGAATGCCGTGGCGTGGAACGGGGCGGCGTCCACGCTGTTTACGGGCTGGCTGCACGGCGACGGGGACGCGGACGCGCCGAACCAGTTGCGCTTCATGTTCCTGGAACCTGGTGCGCGCGATCTGGTCGTCGGCTGGCCCGAGCGGGCGCAGCGCCTGGTGGCGGAGTTTCGCGCCGATATCGGCCGGCAGGCGGATCAGGCGCCGCTGGCTGGCCTGATCGCCGAACTGGCCGATGCCAGCCTTGAATTTCGCCAGTGGTGGGGCGCGCAGCAGGTGCAGGGCCGTGATGGCGGCTTGCGCCAGTTCCGGCATGCGCAACAGGGCCTGCTTGCGTTCAATCAAGTGACCCTGCACCTGGCGCGCCAGCACGACTTGAAACTGGTGATGCTGTTGCCTGTGTCATAAGGTAAAACGGCCGCGCTTGTTATAATCGGGCTGACCGCCTGGCCCTGCCTGTCCAGACCATGCTGTCCTGGCTCCGGCCGTCGCCATGATGACGGTCCCGCTCTTTCGCCAGGAGTCTGTCCTGATACCCCGCAATCCCAACCTGCGCAGCATCTATGTGATGCTGGTCGCCGTCGCCATGTTTTCCCTGATGGACACAGCCATGAAGCTGTTGTCCGCTCATTACCCGCCGATGCAGGTGACGGCCTTGCGCGCCCTGTCGTCGTTGCCGCTCGTCTGCCTGTACCTGCTGTACCGCGGCGCCTTCAAGAATGTGCTGAAGGTGCGCTGGCCGCTGCACCTGTTGCGCGGCGTCTTGGGCGTGTTGATGATCACCCTGTTTGCCTACGGCCTGAAGCGCATGTCGCTGGCCGAGACGTATGCGCTGTTTTTCGTCGCCCCCTTGCTGATTACCGTCCTGTCGGTTTTTATCCTGAAGGAAAAAGTGGACTTCGCGCGCTGGTGCGCCATCGCCGTGGGTTTGCTGGGCGTGCTGGTGGCGCTGCGCCCCGACGGATCGGGATTCTTTTCGGTGGCCGGGCTGGCCGTGCTGGGCTCGGCCGCCTGTTACGCCATTTCCGCCGTCACGGGCCGCATCCTCAGCCGCACGGACGCCAGCGAAAGCATGGTCTTTTGGCTGATGGTGATGATGGCCCTCGGCGGCGTGGCCTTGTCGGCGCACGAGTGGGTGAGCATCCGCCGCGAAGACTGGTGGCTGCTGGCGGGCTTGTCGCTGAGCGGCTTCCTGGGGCAGTTGGCGATTACGGAAGCGTTTCGTCATGGCAAGGCGTCCAGCGTGGCGCCGTTCGAATACTCGGCCCTGGCCTGGGGCATGGCCCTGGACTGGATGCTGTGGCGCGCCTTGCCCGACGAATACACCCTGATCGGTGCGGCCATCATCATCGGCAGCGGCATTTACCTCGTGCGCAGGGAGGCTGTCCATGCCGAGAGCGAGCATCCATGAGTAGCGGTTGTGGTATTTCTGGCGTGGGCCATGCCGCGCCGCAACGAAAATCCGGCAAATAGATATAATCGACAGATGTTAAAACAACGCACCATCAAACAACAGGTCCGCACCATCGGTGTCGGTTTGCATTCTGGCACCAAGGTCGAGCTGACTCTGCGTCCTGCCGCGATCGACACGGGCATCGTGTTTCGCCGCATCGACCTCGATCCCATCGTCGAGTTCCCCGCCAGCGCCATGGCCGTGGGCGATACGCGCATGGCTTCCGTGCTGATCAAGGATGGCGCCAGGGTTTCTACAGTGGAACACCTGATGTCGGCTGCGGCCGGCCTGGGCGTCGACAATATGTATATCGAGGTGAATGCGGAAGAAATCCCCATCATGGACGGTTCCGCCTCGTCCTTCGTCTACCTGCTGCAGCAGGCTGGCGTGGAAGAGCAGCAAGCGCCAAAGAAATTTATCAAGGTCATCAAGCCTGTGGAAGTGCGTCACGGCAAGGGTGACGCGGAGAAATGGGCGCGCTTGTCGCCGTATGACGGCTTCAAGCTCGATTTCTTTATCGAATTCAATCACCCGGCCGTCGATGGCACGATGCAGCGCGCCTCCGTCGATTTCGGCGACGTGTCGTATGTGCACGACGTGGCGCGTGCGCGCACGTTTGGCTTCATGCAGGACGTGGAAAGCTTGCGCGGCATGGGTCTGGCCCGTGGCGGTTCGCTGGAAAACGCCATCGTGATGGACGAATACCGCATCCTCAACGCCGATGGCTTGCGCTATGAAGACGAGTTCGTGCGCCACAAGATCCTCGACGCGATTGGCGACCTGTACCTGGTGGGCCACCCCTTGCTCGCGTATTACACGGCGCACAAGTCGGGCCACGCGCTGAACAACCAGCTGCTGCTGGCGCTGCTGGAACAGCCGGAATCGTATGAAATCGTTTCCTTCGATACAAATGAGGCGGCGCCGCAATCGTACCTGCGTCAAATGGAGCGCGAGTGGTCGTTGACCTGAGTTAATCCTTCGGTTCGCGGTGGTGGCGCACCATATTGCGTAGCGCCGCGATCAACTGCTCGTTTTGCTTCGACGCTGGCAGGGCCGTGCTCAGCTCTTCCAGGGCCGACATGGCTTTTTCCGGCAAGACCAGCGCCCGCGTATGCACGATGGGCGCGATGCTCTTGATGACTTGCACTTTCAGCTTGATGCCTGAAATCTGCCAGCCTTTTCTTTCCAGCTCCCCTTGTAACTTTGGTAATTGCTGCTTGAGCTTGGCCGCCAGCGCCGCGTTCGGCGTGGCCAACACCAACTGGCCGCTCTCGAACTGCAGGATGTCGCAATGCTCGAACATGGCCGGCAAGGCCTTGGCGCAATCTTTTTGCAGGGCGGCCAGGCGCGTGACGGTGGGCATCAGGGAGGCCATCGTCGCGTTGCCGCGCAGAAAATCGGTTGCGCCCGTGACGGCCGGGCCGGAGCGGGCAAAGCCGTAACCGCGGCGCGGTGCCGGAGAATAAGTGGGAGTTCGCATGGCCGAAACATAGCACACTAGCCCGCGCATGACGAGTGCGGCGGCGGGTGCGGTGCAGGCGGGCGGACCGTATTGCCTTACAGTATGGAAAATGTCCGCAATTTCTGCTATTTGTTTGTCATTAAGCTATTGTTATATGGCGCATTACCCCAACCATGTCGGGAACGCATGATAAAATCATCGTCTTTTGCCATAGTCGAACTCCGTGCGGTGACGCGATTACTACCGCGTTGTTCCCTACCGAGCTTTTTTTAACGGCGTTATTTCAAGAATTCAAGCATGTCATTACTGACCCAGATTTTCGGTAGCCGCAACCAGCGGCTGCTCAAGCAATACCAAAAAACGGTACGCGAGATCAATGCGCTCGAGCCGGCCATCGAAAAGCTGTCGGATGCCGAGCTGCAAGCGAAGACGCCTGCCTTCAAGGAACGCATCGCCGCCGGCGAATCGCTCGATGCCTTGCTGCCGGAAGCCTTTGCCGTCTGCCGCGAGGCCAGCAAGCGCGTCCTGCGCATGCGCCATTTCGATGTGCAGATGATCGGCGGCATGGTCTTGCATTTTGGCAAGATCGCGGAGATGGGCACGGGCGAGGGCAAGACCCTGATGGCAACCTTGCCAGCCTACCTGAATGCCTTGTCGGGCAAGGGCGTGCATATCGTCACCGTCAATGATTACCTGGCGCAGCGCGATGCCGAGACCATGGGCCGCCTGTACGCATGGCTGGGCCTGTCGACTGGCGTGAACATGTCGCAGATGGAGCACAGCGCCAAGCAGCAGGCGTACAATTCCGACATCACGTATGGCACGAACAATGAATTCGGTTTCGACTTCCTGCGCGACAACATGGTCTACGAAGCGCGCGAGCGCGTGCAGCGCAGCCTGAACTTCGGCATCGTCGATGAAGTCGACTCGATCCTGATCGATGAAGCGCGTACGCCGCTGATCATTTCGGGCCAGGCCGAGAACCATACGGACCTGTATCACAAGATCAATGAAGTGCCTGCGCGCCTGACTTTGCAGATCGGCGAAGAAACGCCGGATGGCAAGGGCAAGGTTGAAGTGCCGGGCGACTACACCAAGGATGAAAAAGCGCACCAGGTGCTGCTGACGGAAGCCGGCCACGAAAAGGCCGAAGGCATCCTGATGGAGATGGGCCTGCTGCCGGAAGGCGCCTCGCTGTACGACTCGGCCAACATCACCCTCGTGCATCACCTGTATGCGGCCCTGCGCGCGCATGCGCTGTACTTCAAGGATCAGCACTATGTGGTGCAGAACAATGAAGTGGTGATCGTCGATGAATTCACGGGCCGCCTGATGACGGGCCGCCGCTGGTCCGATGGCTTGCACCAGGCCGTCGAAGCGAAAGAGGGCGTCAAGATCCAGAACGAGAACCAGACCCTGGCCTCGATCACCTTCCAGAACTACTTCCGCATGTACGCCAAGCTGGCCGGCATGACGGGTACGGCCGATACGGAAGCGTACGAATTCCAGGAAATCTACGGCCTGGAAACGGTCGTGATTCCGCAAAACCGTCCGCTGCAGCGCAAGGACCGCCAGGATCAGGTCTATAAATCGTCGGCGGAAAAGTACAACGCGATGTTGAACGACATCCGCGACTGCTACGAGCGCGGCCAGCCCGTGCTGGTGGGTACGACCTCGATCGAGAACTCGGAACTGTTGTCTGGCATCCTGACCAAGGCCGGTTTGCCGCATAACGTGCTGAACGCGAAACAGCATGCGCGCGAAGCGGAAATCATCGCCCAGGCAGGCCGTCCGAAAGCCATCACCATCGCCACCAACATGGCCGGTCGCGGTACGGACATCGTGTTGGGCGGTAACGTCGAGAACCAGATCAAGTTCATCGAAGCCAATCCTGAGCTGAGCGACGCCGACAAGGCAGCCCAGTCGCAGACCTTGCGCGATGAATGGCAATCCCTGCACGACCACGTGGTCAATGCGGGCGGCTTGCACATCATCGGCACCGAACGCCACGAATCGCGCCGCGTCGACAATCAGCTGCGTGGCCGTGCCGGCCGCCAGGGTGATCCGGGTTCGTCACGCTTCTACCTGTCGCTCGACGACGCGCTGCTGCGCATCTTCGCCGGCGACCGCGTGCGCGCTGTGATGGACCGTCTGAAAATGCCGGAAGGCGAACCGATCGAGGCAGGCATCGTCTCGCGTTCGATCGAATCGGCCCAGCGCAAGGTTGAAGCGCGCAACTTCGATATCCGCAAGCAATTGCTGGAATACGATGACGTCGCCAACGACCAGCGTAAAGTCATCTACCAGCAGCGTAACGAATTGCTGGAAACGACCGATATTTCCGACATGATCGCTTCCTTGCGTCATGGCGTGTTCACCGACCTGGTGCACGAGTACGTGCCGCATGAATCGGTGGAAGAACAGTGGGATATCAAGGGCCTGGAAAATACCCTGGCGAGCGAATGGCAGCTGGACTTGCCGCTGCATGAAATGCTGGAAGCCGATTCGACCCTGACGGACGAAGAGATCCTGGAAAAAGTGCTGGCCGCGGCCGATGCCGTGTACCAGTCGAAGATTGATATCGTCGGCAAGGAATCGTTTGGCGGCTTCGAACGCAATGTCATGCTGCAAAGCGTGGACAGCCACTGGCGTGAACACCTGGCGGCGCTCGATCACCTGCGCCAGGGTATTCACCTGCGCGGTTATGCGCAGAAGAATCCGAAACAGGAATACAAGCGCGAAGCGTTTGAGCTGTTTGGCCAGATGCTCGACATGATCAAGAACGACGTCACGAAACACGTGATGACGGTGCGTATCCAGTCGCGCGAAGAAGTCGATGCGGCCGAACAGGCGATGCAGCAGTCGCACGTGGAAAACGTGCACTACCAGCACGCCGAATTCGACCCGAACGCGGCGCCGGAAGAACTGCTGGCTCCTTCGGCCGGCGGCAACATGGACAACGTCGACGACATGAGCGTGAGCATGGGCGTCAAAGTGGGCCGTAACGACCCATGCCCTTGCGGCAGCGGCAAGAAGTACAAGGCTTGCCACGGCAAGCTGGCGTAAAGCCCGCTGCATGGCCTGAACAAGAACGGAGACCGCGGTCTCCGTTTTTTTATGCCCGGCATGCCTTGCCCGGTCCCGGCTCAGGGAAAGGCCCAGTATTGCGGCGCCTGCGAGGGAATGCCCTTCAAGCCGCCGCGATTTTTTGCCCGTTGCCCCGTCTTGATCATGGTGGCGATATCGGTCAGCAAGACGCGGTTGCTGGCGAAGTAATCGTGCCCCATGAAGTTCATGATGACGGCCGAGGCATCGACGAGCTCCATGCCGGGAATGCCGACGACGGGACCGCGGATGTCGCCTATCCTGTCCCAGTCGGCAAAGTTGTAGGAAGCGCGGATGGCCTTGTCGTTCGCGGACGCGTACAGGGTGGCGGAGAGCTTGAGGCTGGCAAAGCGGGGGGCGATCTGGTCGCGGAAGACATCGGCATTGATGTCCGGCGCCGCCAGCACCACCTGCTTGAACAGGGGCAGCAGGTCGGGGCGCTTTTCCAGCAGGTTGGCCAGGGCCACGGTCATCGGACGGTTGCCCATGCTGTGGGCGATGAGGTAGATATCGGTGGCCGAGGAGTGCTCCGCGAAATCGGCCAGGAACGCCTGCAGGTGCGCCTGCGTCCATTCGGCGGAATTCTGGTCGTATTCGTAGCCGGCCATCGAACCTTTCGATGGCCAGCTGTAGAACACGGGCAGGGCGCCGATATCGAGGTCGACCGCCATCTGCGCCGTGCGCCGGGCGGCGTCGTCAAAGGAATTGCTGTAGCCGTGGATATAGATGAAGGCGGCGCGGCGTTCCGGTGCGGCTTGAATGCTTGCCTTGACGGTGGCGAGGAAATCCGCGCGCGACAGGCGCGTGGTTCCCTTGATCAGCACATATTTTTGCGCATCGTCGCCGGACAGGATGGCGTACCACGGCGGCAGCGGCAGTTCGCCCGGCGCTCTTTTTTCCGGGATGCTGACGAGGACGCTGCCGTAGCTCAGGTGGGGCGCGGCGCGGTTGGGCTGCCAGCCATAGCTGCGGCTGCTGGCCTGGTATTGCCTGTCGGTGGCGTAGTACACGGTGACGTGCACGGCGCCGGCCGGCGGTGGATCGTTGCCAGGCTTGGCCATGCCGCTGCTGCCCGTGAGCATGCCGCTGCTGCCGACCAAGCCGCCGATGCCTGACCATGAGCTGTTCCATGGGAAGGTTGGCGGTGGTCGTCCCACCCCGATCGCGGGTGGAAATTCTGCGGCTGGCGGCGTTTCAGCGGCCGGCGGCGCTGTGGATGCCAGATCGGTGGCGTGGCCGATGGCATGATCGGCCGGTTCGCCTGGCAGCGTACAGGCCGTCAACGAGGCCAGCAGGCAAAACAGGCAGCATAAACACCATAGGCGCAACGGGCGTGACGAGCTTGAATCGCTGCGATGCATGCGGTAGGATTTTCCATGCGCCATGACATTCCCTCCCCGGGCGCTTGTGCGAGACGCGTGATCGTCTGTTCCTATACCTTAGCGCCGCCAGGCGGCAGCGTTCTGATAAATCGCAAGCCTGGTCATGTTGCCGACCCGCTTCGCGACTGCCCTGGCCGGCGCGACTATTCCCTTGCCGCATGTTCACCGGCGCCGCGAAGGCGCTACAATAGCGCTTCCCTTTTCCCTCGCAGAAGAAATCACCATGGCCGTCAATTCCCCCAAGCCCGTCGCCGCCGACTTGAAAGCCGTCGCCGGCATTGAAATCGGTGTTGCCGAAGCCGGCATCAAGAAACCCAACCGCAAGGATTTGCTGGTATTGAAACTGGCGCCGACGGCCACCGTGGCCGGCGTGTTCACCTTGAACCGCTTCTGCGCCGCGCCCGTGCAAATCTCGAAGGCCAACCTGGCCGCCGTGACGGCCGGCGCCGCGCCGATCCGCGCGCTGCTGGTCAATACGGGCAACGCGAATGCGGGCACGGGCGAATCGGGCCTGGCTGACGCGCAGGCCAGCTGCGCCGCGCTGGCCGAGCTGCTGGGCTGCACGCCGCAGCAAATCCTGCCGTTTTCCACCGGCGTGATCCTGGAACCCTTGCCCGTGCAGCGCCTGGTCGCCGGCTTGCCGCAAGCCGTGGCCGCATTGACGCCGGACAACTGGTTTTCGGCCGCCGAAGCCATCATGACCACCGACACGCAGCCGAAAGCCGGCTCGCGCACCGTCACCATCGGCGGTCACGCGGTGACCCTGACGGGCATCAGCAAGGGCGCCGGCATGATCAAGCCGAACATGGCCACCATGCTGGGTTTCCTCGCGTTTGACGCCACCGTGGCGCAACCGGTGCTGGACCAATTGGTGAAGCAGGCGGCCGACAAATCGTTCAACTGCATCACCATCGACGGCGACACCTCCACCAATGACTCGTTCATGCTGGTGGCCACGGGCGCGGGCAGCCTGGTCATCGATTCCATCGATTCGCCGCACTATGCGGAACTGGCCGCTGCCGTCACCGAACTGTCTACTTTTCTCGCGCAAGCCATCGTGCGCGACGGCGAAGGCGCGACGAAATTCATGACCGTGACCGTGGAAGACGGCCGCAACGTGGAAGAGTGCCGCAAGATCGCCTATTCCATCGCCCATTCGCCGCTGGTGAAAACGGCGTTCTTTGCCTCCGACCCGAACCTGGGCCGCATCCTGGCCGCCATCGGCTACGCGGGCGTGGACGACCTTGATGTGGGTCAATTGAACCTGTATCTGGACGACGTGTGGGTGGCCAAGAACGGCGGCCGCAACCCGGACTACCAGGAACAGGATGGCCAGCGCGTGATGCAGCAAAGCGAAATCACCATCCGCGTGAAACTGGCGCGCGGCGATGCCACGGCTACCCTGTGGACGTGCGATTTGTCGCATGACTACGTGTCGATCAACGCCGACTACCGCTCATGACCGGCCTCGATCAATTCCTGATCCGCGCCGAAAGGGTATTGGCGCGGCTCGAGTCGATCTTGCCGCCGGCCTTGCCGGCGACCGACTGGACCAGCTTTGCCTTCCGCTGGCGCCGGCGCCAGGGCGCGGCCAGCCATCTGCAGGCCGTGGCCCACGTGTCGTCCATCGCCTTGGATGACTTGCACAATATCGGCACGCAAAAGGCGCAGATCGAGCAAAATACGCGCCAGTTCGTCAGCGGACGTCCCGCCAACAACGTGTTGCTGACGGGCGCGCGCGGCACGGGCAAGTCGTCGCTGATCAAGGCATGCCTGAACCAGTTCGCCGATCAAGGCCTGCGCTTGATCGAAGTGGACAAGGCGGATCTTGCCGACTTGCCCGACATCGTCGACCTGGTGGCGGCGCGCCCCGAGCGCTTCATCATCTTTTGCGACGACCTGTCGTTCGAAGAGGGCGAGAGCGGCTACAAGGCGCTGAAAGTGGCGCTCGACGGCAGCATCGCCGCGCAATCGGACAATGTGCTGATCTACGCCACGTCGAACCGCCGTCACCTGATGCCGGAACGCATGTCCGACAACAGCAGCTACAAGACGGATGACGACGGCGATTTGCATCCGGGCGAGACGGTGGAAGAGAAAATCTCGCTGTCCGAGCGCTTTGGCCTGTGGCTGTCGTTCTACCCGTTCAAGCAGGATGACTACCTCGATATCGCAGCGCACTGGCTCGCTTCGTTCGGCTGCACGCCGGAACAGATCGCGCAGGCGCGCGGCGACGCCCTGCGCTGGGCCTTGCAGCGCGGTTCCCGTTCGGGCCGGGTGGCGTGGCAATTCGCACGCGATTATGCTGGGAAACTACCTGCGGGAAAGTTGCCGCAATGAGTGATATGAAAGTGACACCGGTGGATGTCGCCGTCGGCATCCTGATGAAACCGAATGGCGACGTGTTGCTGGGCCAGCGCCCGGCCGGCAAGCCGTATGACGGCTATTGGGAGTTTCCTGGCGGCAAAGTCGAACCGGGCGAAGCCATTTTTGACGCCTTGAAGCGCGAGTTTGTCGAGGAACTGGGGCTGTATATCGACAGTGCCGAGGCCTGGTGCGGCGTCGAATACGTGTATCCGCACGCCCACGTGCGCCTGCATTTCTATATCAGCCGCGAGTGGCGGGGCGAGCCGCAAAGCCTGGAAGGGCAGGCGTTCGCCTGGCAGGGCACGGTCGGCGTGGAACCCTTGCTGCCGGCCACCATTCCCTTGCTGGAATGGCTGGACGAGGTACGCCGGGAATCGCTGGCGCTTGCCTGATTGACACTTGTTCCAGCGGGCAGCACCATGCTGCGTGCTGGCGCAAGCTTTCCTGTGACTTTCCTTGTATCGCGCGCGCTTTGCGCTACAGTGCTTTCATCTAGCATTGGGAGTTGCGCATGCCGCTGACACTGACCTTTACCGATACCGATGAATTGCTGATTGCCGCCCTGCACAAGCGTGCGCGCGCGCATGGCCGCAGCATCGAAGACGAGCACCGCGACATTCTGCGCAGCGCCTTGCGGCCGCTGCCGAAGCGTCCGCTCGACGATATTCTGCGCGGCATGCCCGACGTGGGGCTTGATGCGGATTTCGAGCGCCGCACCTGACGTGCGATGTCCGCCTACCTGGTCGACACGGATGTGATCGTTGCGGCGCGCAAGGGCAGCGCTGCGCCGGAGGGCGTGCGCACTTTTTTCGAACGGGTGGCGCCGGAAATGCGCTATGTGCCGGTACAGGTGATCGCGCAATTGCGCGCAGGCATACAGCGCAGCTGGCGGCGCGAAGCGGCGCTGGAAGCACTGGCGCTGGAAGGCTGGCTGGAAGCAGTGCTGGCGGACTATGCGCCGCGGCTGCTGGAATTCGACCTCGATTGCGCCCTCGTGTGCGCCCGCCTGTGTGAGCGGGGCCATGCGCATGGCGTCGATGGGCAGATCGCGGCGATGGGTATCGCCTATGGCTTGACGGTGGTCAGTGGCAGGCTCGACAGTTTCGCGGCGCAGGGGCTGCGCCTGGAAAATCCGTTTCGCTGAGAATTATTGCGGCTTGTTGTCTTCGTCTGCCAGTGGATCTTCGAACGGGTCGGCGGCGGGGATCGTGTATTTCTCTTCGGCCCAGGCGCCCAGGTCGATCTGCTTGCAGCGTTCCGAGCAGAAGGGGCGGAATTTGTTGGCTTCAGTCCATTCGACTTTGGCGGCACAGGTAGGGCAATTAACGACGGTCATGATGGGGCAAATAAGTAACAGTTAAAAATTACAGAGCGTGAGCTCGAATGGTACATCTTCTTCCAGCGGCTTGGGCTTCAAGTCGCCGCCCTGGGTGGTGAAGCGTACCCACAGCATGTATTTGTTGGCGGAAATTTCCGGGATGGCGCCGCTGCTTTCATCCAGGCTCAGGCGCAGCATCTGGTACACCTTGCCTTGCAGCATTTGCTGGTAGCTGCCGCCATTGGCGATCAGTTTAACGGGTCCGCCGGAATCGCGCAGCAGGCGCAATACCAGGGCCAGCGCGTCGAACAGCGGTGCGAGCGGGGCGAACCAGGCGTGGATGTCGGTCAGGCGCTGTTCCGAGCTGCGTTTCTGCCAGGCAAAGTAGGACGGCAAGTCGAATTCGCAGGCGCCGCCCGGGATGATGGTGCGGCCGCGGATGCTCATCAGCCATTCATTGTCGCGGATATTCTGGCCCGTCTTGCCTTGCGCCGCCACCAGGGCGCCGCTGACACTGTCGAGTTCACCGAGGATGGCGTCCAGGGTTTCCGGTTCCACATTCGGATTGCTGCGGTAACCGAGCAGGCTTTGGCGCTGGCGCTCGAGTTCCTGCAGCAGGTCGGACTTCAGGTCGGCGCGGCCAGCCACTTCGAGCATATCGAAAATAGTTGCCAAGGCAACATGGTGCTGCATTGCATGCTCTTGCTGGATGAAGAACTTGAATTTGTCGTACAGGTCTTCCAGCCGCAACAAGGTACGTATGCGTTCGTTGAAAGGGTATTCGTAGACAATCAAAATAATTCCCTTAAGTAAGGACCTGCAAACAATCCCGTGATTTTGAACCAAGCGTCGACAAATTACAAACGTTGCGACCCGATTCCGGCCATTCTTTTTGAAAATGCCAGATATAAATCGTGCAACTGGGCAATCTGCGGCGCCAGGGCGGCCAAATCGCCATTATTGTCGATCACATCGTCCGCCGCCGCCAGGCGCATGGCGCGCGTGGCCTGCGTCGCCATGATGGCTTTGACTTGTTCTTCCGATAAGCCATTGCGCGCCATCACGCGCGACACTTGCAGGCTTTCCAGGCAATCGATGACGAGAACCCGGTTGACGCGTTCCACCCATCCGCCGGACTCGACGAGCAGGGGGACGGCAAAGATCACGTAGCTGCCCGTCGCTTCGGCGGCCGCCGCCAGGGTCGCCTGGCGGATGCGCGGGTGCAGGATGGCTTCCAGTTTTGCCTTGGCGGCGGCGTCGGCGAATACGAGGTTGCGCATTTTTGAGCGGTCGAGGGCGCCGCGCGCATCGGCGTAGTCGGGGCCAAATTCCGCCACCAGGGCCGGCATGGCCGCGCCATTGGGCGCCGTCAGGCTGTGCGCGATCTGGTCCGTGTCGACGATGGAGGCGCCCAGCGCGGCGAACTGGTCGGCCACGGTGCTCTTGCCGCAACCGATGCCGCCGGTGAGACCCACGCTGAAATACGGTGCGTTATGTAGCTGCATGTGTTTTTCCATAGGGGCAGTGTTGCGCGGGTCAGCTGGTCAGGCCCAGTGTGAGGCGCGACAGGGGCGTGCCGTACAGCAGCGCGATCAGGCCTGCCGCCGCCAGATAGGGGCCGAACGGAATCGGTTTGTCGCGCCCCCGCTTGGCAAACACGATCAGGCCGATGCCGACCACGGCGCCCACCAGCGACGACAACAGGATGATCGTCGGCAGCATGGTCCAGCCCAGCCACGCACCGAGCGCCGCCAGCAATTTGAAGTCACCATAGCCCATTCCCTCCTTGCCTGTCGCCAGCTTGAAGGCCCAGTACACGGCCCACAGGGCCAGATAGCCGGCGGCCGCGCCGATGACGGCGTCTTGCAGGGGTACGAAAGTGCCATTGATATTGATCAGCAAGCCCGCCCACAGCAGGGGGAAGGTGAGGTCGTCGGGCAGCATTTGCGTATCGGCGTCGATGAAGGTCATGGCGATCAGCAGCCAGGCAAACACGAGCGTGGCCAGGCCCGTCCAGCCGCTGCCGAAGTGCCAGACCAGGAGGGCCGACAGCGCGCCCGTCAGCAGCTCGACCAGCGGATAGCGTACGGAGATCGGTGCCTTGCAGGCGCTGCATTTGCCGCGCAGCAGCAGATAGCTGATGACGGGAATGTTTTCCATGGCCGTGATGCGGTGGCCGCAAGCGGTGCAGTTCGAATGCGGCAGCATCAGGTTGTAGCGGTCCGTGTGCGGCAAGGGCAAGCCGCTTTCTTCCGCCACATAATTATCGGATTCGCGCTGCATCATTTTCGGCACGCGGTGGATCACCACATTCAGGAAGCTGCCGACGATCAGGCCGAACAGGGCGGCAACGAGGGCGACGGGCAGATTGCCGGGCGCGGCGAACAGCAGGGTATCTTGCAGCATGGTGAACTTGTCTGAGGTGATGAATGTTGCCGTGCAAACATTGCCTGGCACTGCCGCAGTGTAAAACATCCGCCGGCACATGGGGACGTTTTAGGTGGGTGAATGGTCAAATCACGGCCCCCAGCTTGAAAATCGGCAAATACAGGGCGATCACGAGGGAACCGACGAGCACGCCAAGCACCACCATCAGCGCCGGTTCCAGCAGCGTGGAAAGGGTGGCCACGGTGGCGTCGATATCGGCCTCGATGATGTCGGCCGCGCGCGACAGCATGGCGTCGAGCGCGCCGGACTCCTCGCCGATCAGGGTCAGCTGCGTCAGCAAGGGAGGGAACACGCCGCTGTGTTCCATGGCCAGGGCCAGGCTGCCGCCGGCGCGGATTTCGCGTTCGATGCGCGTCGTCGCTTCCTGGTACAGCGCGTGGCCGGCGGCGGCGCCTACCAGGCCGAGCGAGTCGAGCAGCGGTACGCCGGCGGCGAACATGGCGGCCAGGGTGCGCGTCCAGCGGGCGATCGCCGCCTTGCGCAAGAGGGGACCGAACACGGGCAGGTGCAGCGCCCGCAGTTGCGTGTTGCGCCGCCACGCGGGAGAGCGGCGCCAGGCCAGGTGCAGCAGCACGCAAGCGAGCACGAGCACCGCCAGCAAGGCCAGCCAGTAGCGGACTACAAAGGCGGACACGCCCATGACGAGCAGGGTGGGCAGCGGCAACGGCGCGCCGAAGCTGTCGAAGACCTGGCGGAAAGCGGGCACGACCACGCTCATGATGATGGCCGTGACGACGAAGGCGACGAGCACGATGGCCAGCGGATACATCAGCGCGCCGCGCACCTTCCGCCGCAGGGCGATGGCCTTTTCCTGGTGCGTGGCCAGGCGCGCCAACAAATCCTGCACGATGCCGGCCTGTTCGCCTGCCGCCAGCAGGTTGCAATACAGTTCGTCAAACAGCAGCGGGAACTGGCGGAAAGCCTGCTGCAGGCTGCTGCCCGCTTCGATGTCGTGGCGCAAGTCGCGCATCAGCGCCGTGATGGCGGGCTTGGCATGGCCCTTGCCGGCGATGTCGAAGGCGTGCAGCAGCGGCACGCCAGCCGCCATCATGGTCGACAGCTGGCGCGTAAACAGCGCGATATCCTTGCGCGTGATGGCCTTGCCGGGTGCGCTGCGCGCAGCCTGCACCCGGTTGGCCAGGATGCCCTGGCTTCTCAATGTGGCTTTGGCAGCGCAGACGTCGGCGGCGCGCAAGACGCCGTCGACCGGCTTGCCTTGGCGGTCCGTGCCCTTCCACGCAAAGCGCCGCTCGGCCGCCATGTGCACCTCCTGTCATCACGATAGCAGCGTCAGGAAAAAGTACCAGCGGCGCTGGCGGCAAGCTTGATGTGGCTCAGCCTTTCGTGGTTTGCACTTCCGTCTGCACAGCGGCCTGGGCCTTGACGTCGGCCGCATCCTCCTCGTCGCTGTCCGTGCCCTTGCTGATGCTTTCGCCATCGTCGCGGCGCAAGGTCCAGAAGGTCAGCGAGGACAGCACCGTCAGGGCGGCCAAGGTGAGGAAGGCGTGATGCAGGGCCGTGCTGAGCATGGCGCGGTCCGACTGCGGCATGTCGCCCAGGTACCAGCCCGTGATCAGCGAACCGAAGGCGAGGCCAAAGCTCATCGACAGTTGCTGCATCGAGCTGGCGATCGTACTGGCCATGCTCGAATCGTTCTTGTCGACGTCGGCATACGCGATGGTATTCATGCTGGAAAACTGCAGCGAATTGAAAAAACCCATGCACAGGCTGATGGCGACGATGACGTACAGGGACGTGCCCGCGCTCACCTGCGAAAACATGGCGATGGTCACGCCGATCAGCACGGTGTTGACGATCAGTACCTGGCGATAGCCGAAGCGGGCCAGCACGCGCGCGGAAATGAATTTCATGCCCATGGCGGCAGCGGCCGACGGCATCATCAGCAAGCCCGATTGCCAGGCGGGCAAGCCCAGGCCCAGCTGGTACAGCAGCGGCAGCAGGAAGGGCAGGCCACCCACGCCCAGGCGCGTGACGAAGCCGCCCACCACGGAAACGCGGAAGGTGCGGATCTTGAACAGGGTCAGGCGCAGCAGCGGATGCAGCACTTCGCTTGAATGCCAGACATACGCGGCCAGCAGGCTGATGGAGATGAACAGCAGCACGGCAAACGAGGTGCCGTCGATGCGGTGTTCGCCGAAAATTTCCAGCAGCCATGACAGCAGCGCGATACCCGTGCCGAACAACACGAGGCCGATCAAGTCCAGCGGACGGGGCTTGTCGCCGTAGTAATCGGGCATGTAGCGGTGCGCCAGATACAGCGCGACCAGGCCGACAGGCACGTTGACGAAGAAAATCTCGCGCCACGACAGCCAGTGCACGATCAGCCCGCCGACCGTGGGCCCCAGCAGGGGACCGATCAGGGCGGGGATGATGACGAAATTCATGGCCGCCAGCAGTTGCGACTTGGGAAAGGTGCGGATGATGGTGAGCCTGCCCACCGGCATCATCATGGCTGCGCCCACCCCTTGCAGCAGGCGCGCGGCCACCAGCATGGGCGCATTCACGGACAGGCCGCACAGGATGGAGGCGAGGGTAAAGATGGCGACGGCGGCGGAAAACACGCGCCGCGTGCCGAAGCGGTCGGCCATCCAGCCGCTGATGGGAATGCACACGGCCAGGCTCAGGATGTAGCTGGTGACGACGGCTTTCAGGCTCAGCGGCGTCACATTCAGGCTGGCGGCCATGGCGGGGATGGCGGTGTTGACGATGGTGGAGTCGAGTTGCTCCATGAACAGAGCGGTGGCAACCACCCAGGGAAGGTAGCTTTTAATGGGGGAACTGGTCATGGATGCGAGCCTGAAGAGGAGAAACGGAGCCGACAGTACGATGAATTGTCACATAAATGACGCAGGCGTGCCGCCCGCGCCTTCCCTTTTGGCAACATGCCGGGGGCGTAGTCCATGGAACATTTGTTCTATAGCAATAGATTGCGGGCAAGGCTAGCATGTGTTTTCTGGCAGCTCCTACCTCTTTTCCCTGAAAGTCACTCCACATGAAAAATGCACTTACGTTTCTTGTCCTGGGCGCGGCCCTGTCCGCATGCGGTGGCGGCAGCGATGGCGGCACGCCGGAGGCGCCCGCCGCACCGCCTGTCGTCGTGACACCTCCCGTCGTTCCCGTGGACAGCGTGACGGTGGCGTCAGTTGCCGTGGCCAGGGAGGCCGGCTTGACCATCATTGCCGGCGCCAGCGCCGATGAAAGCGTGTATGACGTGGCTGCCGATATCGGCGACACCTGGCGCATCACGTTCGACAGCGTCAAGAAAACCTACACTATCCGCGTGCTGTCGACGCAGTTCGGCTTGAGCGACCGCAGCGGCACCTTTACTGCGTCCACCACCGGCAATCTCACCACTTATACGGCAACGGATTTCAGCGTCGCCGTCGATGCGCGCACGCGTCTTTTGTCTGGCAACGTCAAATTGGGCAACATGGTCTCGACCGTCAGCGGCACCGGCTATGCGGTGGGTGACGTGGCCAAGCTGGCCGGCAACTATATCTTCCTGGGCGGCATGCGCAATGCCTCGAACGGCGGTGACCGTTTCAATCCGAAAGGCAGTCTCAGGATCGCCGCCGACGGCGCGGCCCAACTGTGCATTGGCGGCGTGTTCAACGCGCAAGGCGTGTGCTCGCCAGTATCGCCGCTGCTGGAAGCGGAAAACGCCAGCCTGACCTTGGTCAAGGATGCGAAGAACGGCTTGCTCGTCGCCCGCCAGGGCAGCCAGGACTTCGGCATCGTGCACGTGCATGCGGGGGACCGGGGGCTGGCGCTGTTCATCGACCGCTACAGCCGCAACCAGGAAAACGTCCTGCGCGTGGGCACCATCGTGGCGGCCAGACAGCAGAAAATCGGCACGGAAATTAATGGCAGCTACGCCTGTGCGGCGCAGGGTGGCACGACGGGCAAGATCGACATCGCCAGCAATGTGGCGACCATCACAAATAACGGTACGGGCAAGGTGCACGCGGAAAACGTGACCCTGAACAAGCTGGGCTTGGGTACGCAGGCCGTCGAGTTCGATGGCATCGCCGTGTTCAAGGACCCCGCCGACGTGCCGGCCGACTATTCGATGTTCATGCCCGTGTCATCGAGCATGGCCGTTGAATTTTCGAGCGACCGCTCGTACATGGGCATGTGCCTGAAAAAATGACGGCTAGCGTTTGATGCGGTCCAGGGCCGCCAGCAGCGGGATGGCCGCATCGGCGATGCGCTCCAGGCTGGCCTCGCGCAGGGCGGCGGTATCCACCACGTGGCCGGAGTCCAGCCCCGCCCAGCGCAGCAGCGCCGCACACGCGGCGGGCGTGTCGAACATGCCGTGCAAATAGCTGCCGAGGATTTGTCCGTCCTGCGATACGGCTCCTTCCGGACGGCCGTCGATGACAAAAGCCGGCTGCGCCAGCGCGGCGCCATGCGAGACGCCCATGTGGATTTCATAGCCTGCCACGGGCGCCTCGGCCGCGCCGGCAAACGCGCAGCGGCCGCGCACCTGTTCCAGCCGCTTGTCGCGCGTCAGCTCCGTCGCCATGTCGAGCAAACCCAGTCCCGCCGACTCTCCCGCCGCGCCTTCCACGCCCAGCGGATCGCACACGCTTTGCCCCAGCATCTGGAAGCCGCCGCAGATTCCGAGCACCTTGCCGCCGTAGCGCAGGTGTTTCGCCAGGTAGGCGGGCCAGCCTTGCTGCTGCAGCCACGCCAGGTCGCTGCGCGTGTTCTTGCTGCCGGGGAGGATCACCAGGTCGGCCGCTGGAATCGGCTGCCCCTGTTTGATGAATTGCAGGTCGATATCGGGATGGGCGCGCAGCGCGTCGACATCCGTGTGGTTGCTGATGCGCGGCAGTTGCGGCACCACCACCTTGAAGGCGCCGCGTTCGGCCTGCATCGCTTCGACGGCGTCCTCCGCGTCGAGGAACAGGCCTTGCAGGTAGGGCAGCACGGCCAGCACGGGTTTGCCCGTCTGCTGTTCCAGCCACTCGATGCCGGGTTGTAGCAGCGAGATATCGCCGCGGAAGCGGTTGATGACGAAGCCAAGGATGCGCGCCCGTTCGCTGTCGGACAAACAGGCCAGGGTGCCGATGATGTGGGCGAAGACACCGCCACGGTCGATGTCGGCCACCAGGATCACGGGACAGTCGACGGCTTCGGCAAAGCCCATGTTGGCGATGTCGCGCGCGCGCAAATTGACTTCGGCGGGGCTGCCCGCGCCTTCGACGACGACGGCGTCGTACTGCTGGCGCAAGCGCGCGTACGATTCCAGCACGGCGCCCATGGCGATGGTTTTATATTGCTGGTAGTCGCGCGCATCCATCTCGGCGCGCGCTTTGCCGTGGATGATCACTTGCGCGCCCGTGTTCGACGACGGTTTCAGCAGCACCGGATTCATGTCCGTGTGCGGCGCGATGCCGCAGGCCAGCGCCTGCAGGGCTTGCGCGCGGCCGATCTCGCCGCCGTCGCTCGTCACCGCGCTATTCAAGGCCATGTTTTGCGGCTTGAACGGCGCCACCGTCACGCCACGGCGTTTCAAGAGGCGGCACAGGGCTGCGACGACGGTGCTTTTGCCCGCGTCCGACGTCGTGCCTTGCACCATCAAGGCGGGGAAGGGACTCTTCATGCCTGCCGCTCTTTCTGATTCTCCTGCCACTGCGCGATGATGTCGCTGATCTGGCGCAAGCCTTGCGTGATGGCGGCCGGACCGGGCGAAAGAATGTCGGGCGACTTGATCTCGAACAGCATGTCATTGCGTATGGCGGGAATCGCATCCCAGCCCGGACGTGCCGTCAGCTGCGCCGGCTGGAACTTCTTGCCGCACCAGGTGGCGATGATGATGTCGGGCGCGCGCCGCACCACCTCTTGCGGATCGGCGATGATGCGCTCTTTCGCGCCCGGCTGCGCGGACAATTCCGGGAAGGCGTCCGTGCCGCCGGCGATGCCGATCAATTCCGCCGCCCAGCCGATGCCGCTCATCAGCGGATCGTTCCACTCTTCAAAGTAAATCACGGGCTTGCGCGTCCAGGCTGCGGCCCGAGCCCGGGCGGCGGCGATGTCGACGCGCAGGCTGGCGATCAGTTCACGTCCCGCTTCCTCGCGCTGCACCAGTGCGGCCAGCACGCCGATCATGCGCAGGATGCCTTCCACCGTGCGCTGGTTGAACTGGTGCACTTCGATGCCAGCCTTGACGAGGTCGCGGCAGATATCGGCCTGCATGTCACAAAAACCGATCACGAGATCGGGCTGGACGGCCAGGATGCGCTCCAGGCTGGAAGAGGAAAAACCGCTGATCTTGGTCTTTTCCTCGCGCGCGCGGGGCGGACGCACGGTAAAGCCGGAAATGCCCGCGATGACGTCTTCGGCGCCCAGCGCATACAGCGTCTCCACGGCTTCCGTCGACAGGCAGGCGATGCGCTGGTAGTGACTCGCTGCGTGACTCATGGAGCGGCCTTGGCGGCGGGCGTGTTGCGGCGCTGGCGGGCCACTTCCAGTTGTTCGCACATGGCGGCCGTGCCCTCGATCATGCGCGGGCCGGCGCGGTTCAGCAGGTCGCCGTTCAGGCGGAACAGGTTATTCTTGCGCACGGCCGTCATCGACGGGAAGGCGCGCCACATGGCCAGGCCGCCTTCGCTGCGCGGATCGCTTTTTTCGCTGGTGCCGAAGATGACTTCCGGGTCTTCCTGCAGCACGCCTTCCGGCGTGACGACGGGCGCCACCACCTTCATCGCGGCAAAGACATTTTGCGCGCCGCACACGCGCATGGAATCGCTGATGATGCTCGCGCCGCTCAAGGTATATAAAGGTTTGTCCCACACCTGGTAAAACACGCGCACGGGCGGGCGCTGCGCATATTGCGCCGTCAGGCTGGCCAGTTTGGCGCGCAGCTGGGCCGCCGCCGGTTTGGCGGTTTTTTCCGTTCCCATCAGCTGCCCCAGGCGCTCCATGCTGTCGGGGATGTCGGCCAGCTTGCGCGGTTCGCTGTGATAGATGGGCACCTTCAGCTGGCGCAGCATGGCGATCTGGCGCTCGGCGCTGCCATGCATCCACACGACGATCAGGTCCGGCTTCAGGGCGATGATGCGTTCCATGTCGTACTGGCGGTTGTCGCCCACTTGCGTGATCTTCTTTGCAGCTTCCGGGTAGTCGCTGTAGCTGACGACACCGGCGATCCTGTCGCCGCCACCGGCCGCGAACAGCAGTTCCGTCACATGCGGCGCCAGCGCCAGAATGCGCCGCGCCGGTTTTTCCACGGTGACGGCATTGCCGTCGTCGTCGCGCACGGTGATGGCGGCCTGCGCCTGCAGCGAGACCAGTCCGGCCAGCAGCAGTGCTGTTTTCAAGTGGTTCATATGTGTTTCCATGTGGTGAGGGCCTGCTGCAGGCGCAGCCAGGCGTGTTCGTCGGGGGGCAGGCCCAGGCGGATGCCGTGGGCGGCGTGGCGGAACAGGCGCACCCAGATGCCCGATTCCGCCATGTGGCGCCAGAACGCTTCGGCGCGCTCTTCCGGCCACCACTGGAACAGCGCCGTGCCGCTGCTGGAGATGCCGTGCGCTGCCAATAGCTGGCGCAGGCGGGCGCCTTCGCCGCGCAGGCGCTCGCGCATCGCCACCTGCCAATGCGTGTCGGCGAGGGCGGCCAGCGCCACGTGCTGCGCCGGGCCGCTGACGGCCCATGGCCCCAGCAGGTCGGCCAGCTGCGCAAGCAAGGCTGAATGGGCTGCGACAAAGCCCAGGCGCAGTCCCGCCAGACCAAAGAATTTGCCGACGGAGCGCAGCACGATGAGTCCCGGCCGGGCAGAGTGGGACCCCAGGCTGGCGCACGATTCCGTATCGCCAAACGCTTCATCGACCACCAGCCAGCCGCTGCGCGCGGTCAGTTTGTCCGCCCACTCCAGCAGCAGCTCGGGCGCGATGCGCTCGCCCGTGGGATTGTTCGGATTACAGACGACCAGCACGTCGCAATGGTCGACGGCATCGGCAAGCTGCGCATACGGCACTTGCTGCAACTGGTGGCCGTGCTGGCCCCAGTGGTGCGCATGTTCAGCATACGACGGCGCGGCCACCACCACGCGCGACGGCGCGCGCAGCCGGGGCAGGGCCTGGATGGCGGCTTGCGTGCCGGCCACGGGCAGCATGGCTGGCGCGTCGTAATACACGCAGGCGGCAACGGCCAGCGCGGGATCGGCTTCCGGCAGCCGGTGCCAGGCGTTGGCGTTCGGTGCTGGCGCTGGATACCAGTGCGGGTTGATGCCGGTCGACAGGTCGATCCAGTCTTCCAGTGGCCTGCCGTATTCGCGCACGGCGTCGCGCAGGTTGCCGCCATGTTCAAGCAAGGTGTTTTCCCTTCAGGTAGAACAGGCTTGCCAGCAGCGCCATCCAGATCAGCCACAGCACGGCCGTTTCAGCCACCAGGCGCCAGGCGCGGTCGATATCGCGCGCTTCGGCGGGACGGCCACTACCCAAAGGCGGGCGGCGTTCCAGTTCGCCGTCGTAGATGGCGTCGCCGCCGAGGGCCAGGCCCAGGGCGCCGGCGCCGCTGGCCATCACGGGGCCAGCGTTCGGGCTGCCCCAGTGGGGCGCCTGCGTGCGCCAGCAGTGCCAGGCCCGTTGTTTGTCGGCCATGCTCTTGCCCAGCAAGACGTACGACAGGGCCGTCAGGCGCGCCGGCAGATAATTCAACAGGTCGTCGATGCGCGCGGCGCAGCAGCCGAACCAGTCGTAGCGTGCATTGCGGTAGCCCCACATGGCGTCGAGGGTATTGGCCAGCCTGAAGAGCACGGCGCCGGGGCCGCCCGCCACGGCAAACCAGAACAGGGTGCCGAAGACGGCGTCGTTGCCGTTTTCCAGCAGAGATTCGGTGCTGGCCTTGGCCAGGCTGGCCGCGTCGGCATTGGCCGTGTCGCGGCTGACGATGCGCGCCGTCAGCAGGCGCGCGTTGTCCAGGTCATCGATGGCCAGGGCGTCGGCAATGGGCTGATTGTGGTCGCGCAGGCTGCGCAGGCCCAGACATAGGTACAGCAGGAAAACGTGGAGGGCGGCGCCCACCAGGCCGCACAGCCAGTAGGCGGCATAGCTGATGGGGAGCACGGCCAGCGACCACGCCAGCACGCCGCGCAGGAAGCGCCCACGGCCCCGGTTCAGCAGGCGCTCCAGCGCACTGGCGAGGCGGCCAAAGCCCACCAGCGGATGCCAGCGGCGCGTCTCGCCCAGCAGCAGGTCGAGCAGCACGCCGGCCGCCATCAAGGCGGCCAGCATGGGCAGCGACAAGCCGCTCAGCATGGGCCGCCTTTCAGGTACAGCGGCAGGCCGGCGGCCACAAAGACAGCCTTGTCGCACACGGCCGCCACGGCCTGATTCAAACGGCCCGCTTCATCGGTGAAGCAGCGCGAGATGGCGCCGTAGGGCACGATGCCCATGCCCACTTCGTTCGACACGAGAACGAGGTCGCAGCCGGTGTCTTCGATTTCGGCCAGCGCATACAGCAGGTGCGCGCGCTCGCTGTGGAACAGCTCGGGCAGGGCGATGTCGCCTACGTCCGGATAGGTCTCGCCGCTGGAAAACATCAGGTTGGTCAGCCACAGGGTCAGGCAGTCGACCAGCAGCAGCCGGCCTGGCAGTGCTTCCCGCAGGATGGCGTCGCCCAGGCGCAGTGGTTCTTCCAGGGTTACCCACTCGGCCGGGCGTTGCGCTCGGTGGTGCCTGACGCGCGTGGCCATTTCAGCATCGCCCGCCTGCGCGGTGGCGATGTAGATCACTTCCTTGCCGGACTCGCGGGCCAGCGTTTCCGCATGGGCGCTCTTGCCGGAACGGGCGCCGCCGAAGACCAGGGTGCGCGTCATGGCGCTGTTACCACTCGGTGCCGATTTGCGCGCCGATGCCGGCCGCATAGGCATGCTTGACGACGGCCATTTCCGTGACGGTGTCGGCGATGGCGATCAATTCGTCCGGCGCGCCACGGCCCGTGATGACCACGTGCTGCATGGCCGGGCGTTCCAGCAGGTCGGCGATGACCTTGTGCACGTCGAGGTAGTTGTATTTGAGGGCGATATTGAGTTCGTCGAACAGCACCAGGCCGTAGCTGGGGTCGGCCAGGAAGGTCTTCGCCTGTTCCCACGCCAGTTCGGCCTTTTCGATGTCGCGCTCGCGGTTTTGCGTTTCCCAGGTATAGCCTTCGCCCATCGCATGAAAACTGATTTCATCGGGGAAGCGGCGCAGGAATTTTTCTTCGCCCGTCGACATGGCGCCCTTGATGAACTGCACCACGCCCACTTTCATGCCGTGACCCATGGCGCGGATGGCCATGCCGAAGCCGCTCGAACTCTTGCCCTTGCCATTGCCCGTGTTGACGATGATGATGCCGATTTCCTTGTCGGCCTTGGCGATGGCCGCGTCGATGATGGCTTTTTTGCGTTCCATGCGCACGCGGTGGCGTTCGTTGATGGCGGCGGTGTCCGCGTCGATGTTTTTGTTGTCGCTCATGTCAGTCCTCTTTCGGTATGAATATCTTGCGTTTGCCGTGATCGATGATCTCGATCGGGTGGCCCAGGTAGTCGCCCAGGATGGATGCCCGCATTACCTCGGCCACCGGACCGGCCAGCCAGCCGCCGTCGCCCATCAGCAGTAGTGCATGGGTCGAGACGCGGTGCGCCAGGTTCAGGTCATGCCCCACCATCACCACGGTTTTATTCTGTTCGCGGCACAGCTTTGACAGCAGGCCCATGACGCTGACCTGGTGCGCCAGGTCCAGCGCATTGGCCGGTTCGTCCAGCAGAAGCAAGGGCGTGTCCTGCGCCAGCATGGCGGCGATGGCCACGCGCTGGCGTTCGCCGCCGGACAGGCTGCGCACGTCGCGCTCGGCCAGGTGCTCCACTTCCATCGATGCCAGCGCCGCCAAGGCGATGCGCTGGTCGTCGCTGCCTTCCCAGTAATGGTTGTCGTGATACGGGTGGCGCGCAGACAGCACGGTTTCGATGACGCGGTACGAGAACGCATCGTGCCGCGCCTGCGCCAGGAAGGCCCGTTCGCGTGCCAGTTCGTCGAGCGGCCAGTCGACCAGGGCGCGGCCCTGTATCGTCACGTGGCCCGCATCCGGTTCGCGCAAGCCGGCCAGGGTGCGCAGCAAGGTGCTCTTGCCCGCGCCATTGCGTCCGATCACGCTCCAGCATTCGCCATCCTTGATGTGCCAGATGAGGTTTTCCACGAGGGAGCGCGTGCCTGCCTTCAGGCCGAGTTGGTAGGTACGTATCATGTGCGTCGCAACCGGTGCAGCTGGTACAGGAAGACGGGCGCGCCTATCATGGCCGTGACCACGCCGACGGGCAGCTGTAACGGTGCCAGTACGGTGCGCGCAAGCGTGTCGGCCAGTACGAGGAAGGTGCCGCCGGCCAGCGCGGCAGCCGGTATCAACAGGCGATGGTCGGGGCCGCAGGCAAAGCGCAGCGCGTGCGGTACGATCAGGCCGACAAAGCCCACGCTGCCGGCGCTGGTGACGGCGCTGGCCGTGAGCAGGCCGGAACAGAAGAACAGGCCCTTGCGCAGGGCGCCCACGCGCACGCCCAGGGTGCTGGCCGCTTCCGCGTGCAGCGCCATGACGTTCAGCGAGCGCGCGCAGCGCAGTGCGAAGACCAGGGCACCGGCCAGGACCAGCCAAGGCATCAGCCGCGCGGGCGCGCCGGACAGGTCGCCGATCATCCAGAACACCATGCTGCGCAAGCGGCTTTCCGGGGCAATGGAGAGCATCAGGGTGACGATGGCCATGCAGGCCGAGGCCAGGATCACGCCCGTCAGCAGCAAGAGCGAGGCGCCGCCTTCGGCCGCCGTGCCGCCGCGCAGGTCGCGGCGCGCAAAAAAGTACAGCAGCATGGACACCCCGACGGCGCCGGCAAACGCAGCCGCGTCGACCACCCACAGCGCGCACATGAACAGCAGCGCGGCCAGCGCGCCAACGGAGGCGCCGGCGGAAATGCCCAGCACGTACGGATCGGCCAGGGGATTGCGCAGCAGCGCCTGCATCATCAAGCCGGCCAGCGACAGCGCCGCGCCGGTGACAAAGGCGGTCAGCGCGCGGCCCAGGCGCAGGTCGAGCAAGGTGGCGGCGAGGGTATCGGTCTTGCCCTGCACGACATGGAACAGGGCGGAAGGCAGGTCGGCGAGCGGGATCGCGATCGAACCGATCATGCCGGAGAAAATCAGGCTGGCAACCGCGCACACGATCAGCACCGTGAGGATCACGGTGGCGCGGTGGCGCATATTGCGGAAAAATGGGTGCATGTACTGCCTTAAAAACGGGGACTGCAGAACTGCATCTGCGGGCGATGGCGGCATGCCATCGCCCGCAGCTTACATCATTACAACATGGTTATTTCGAGCCGTAACGCAGGCCGACGAAGAAGTTGGAACCAGCGGTATTGTAGTCACGTGCCAGTTCATATTTCTTGTCAGTGATATTGTTCCAGCGCGCCAGGACCGACCAGTCCTGCGCTACCTGGTAGGTGGCAAACAGGTTTAGCAAGCCATAGCCGCCCAGTCGGGTCTTGTTGTCGATATCGTCATAGCGCTTGCCCGACAATTGCAGTTCGGCGCCGGTTTTCAGCTTGGCGATGCTGTAGTCGGCTGCAAAGTTGGCGTGCTTTTTCGAGCGGCGCACCAGCAGCTTGTCGGTGGTTTCATCACGCGGATCTTGCAGGTCGATATTGCCGCTGATGCCAAAGGCGCCGAACTGATGGCGGCCGGCCAAGGTGAGACCTTCCAGCAAGGCCTTGTTGACGTTATAGGCGCAGCCATAAGGATGGGTCGATGCTTCAACCGGGCATGTGTTTGCATAGATCAACAGATCGGTCACGCGGTTATGGTAATACACGGCACTCAACTGCGTCTTGCCATCATCGTAGCGCAGGCCCATTTCCGCATTGCGGCCCTTTTCAGGACGGTTGCTGGCAATGCCATAACCTGGGTAATACAGTTCATTGTAGGTCGGCTGGCGGAAGCTGGTGCCATAGCTGGCGGTAGCGCGCAAGGCATTGTTGATCTGGTAGCCGTAACCAAGGCTGCCGGTGGTGGTCGAACCACTTTCCGACATCTTGTCGCGGCGCAGGCTGGCGCTGAGCAGGTGCTGGTCGCGCTTCATGGTGTAGGAAGCTGCCAGCGACTTGGTGTCGCGGGCACGATTCAAGATCGGCTTGGCGCTGGAGACGACTTCTTCCTTGCGGTAGCTGGCCAGCAATTGCAGCGTGTCGACGCCGATGGCGATGTCATTTTGCCAGTCAAAAGTCGATTGCTTGGTTTCCAGAGAACTCTTGCCGGCCGCGCCCGCAGAGGTGTCCTCGTTGGCCTTGTCGCGTGCTTCGGCAACTTGTACCTTGCTGTGCCAGCCTGGAACGAATTCATTGTTCATGAATACGCCGATGTTTTCCAGTTTTTGATTGCTGCGCGTATCGTAGCCAGGCCCGCTGTCGTACTGTGCTTCAAGTTTGCTGTTCATGAACATCAGGCCCAGGTCGTGCCCCTTGGCCAACTGGAAGCCAAGCTGGCCCGTGACGCTTTTCTTGTCGTAGCCGTCTTTGTCGGCGTTGTAATAGGAATTACCTGGTTTGGTGGCCGAAAAGCCGTCACTTTTTTCCTTGCTGACGTTCAGCGAGTAGCTCAGGCTATTGTAGCCACCGGTTGCACCCGAAACGCTGGCGTCATATTGACGCGTGGCATCGCTGCCAAAGCCGACCGATGCGCCAACCACGGGTGTGCCGCTCCCCTTTTTGGTGAAAATCTGGATGACGCCGCCGATGGCGTCGGCACCGTACAGGGTGCTCAAAGGGCCGTAGACGATCTCGACACGGTCGATATTGGCCAGTGGAACCGGGCTCCAGGTGGCGGTTCCCAGTGTCGAGGAACCGATGCGGACGCCGTCCACCAGAACGATATTTTGGGTACTGTTCGCGCCACGGATGTATACAGACGACGCCGTGCCTGCGCCGCCATTGCGCGTCACTTCGATGCCGCGCTGTTTTTGCAGCAACTCGGTGACCGAGCCTGCGCCCGAACGGGCGATATCTTCGCTGGTGATGATTTTCGTATCGGCCAGCAATTCGCTGGCTTTTTGTGGAGTGCGGGTCGCGGTGACGATCACCGGATCGAATGTGTTTGACGTGGTCTGGGCGAAAGCGGCAGGCGCGGCAATGGCTAGCGCGAGCGACGTGAGGGCCGCGTGGCGGGAAACAGCATGGGTCATGATAATTTTCAGTAAGTAATATGCAACCAGCCGACGTCCCCGTAGGCCAGATTGAACAGAAGTGGGAACTGAAGATGACGATCGAAGACGGCCAGTCGGCCATTCGGATCGCGAACATCCCCGTTCGCACACTTCCACCTGTCCTGGCCGGTATCCGGGCTGGCAAGTACGGCTATCTCACCTTCCCATGCTCGATGATTGCAAGCACAGTGGTTGTCAGAGATAGCTTGTCGTCCGCTTCCGGCAGGGAGGGGCGACACTTGCTTACCGTTGCGGGGGCAGCACACGCTCGCCGCGATCGCGGCATCGTGTTTCCCGTTTAACTGCGCTCATGGACATGAACGCGGGCACCAAAACCCCGCCATTATACGTGCAGCAGGCATGGACTGACATGGTCGGCTGGACAATTCAATATCAGAAATCGACGACGACCGTCGCACCGTAGGCGATTTTATGGGCGGAATGGGCGGCCAGCAGGGCTGTTCCCTCCAATGGCAGCCGGGCTTGCAGTGCCGACAGCAGGCGGATGGTGCCCGCATGGCAGATGATGACGACCGTTTCGTGTTGTTCGCGCAACAGATCGCCTAGAAACGCGTCGACGCGGGCGGCCATCGCCAGCACGTTCTCGCCCCCGCCGGGGCGGTACCAGGCCAGGTCGGCTGCCCAGGCATCGATTTCCGCGCGCGCAATCGCGTGCCAGGGTTGCATTTCCCACGCGCCGAAATCCATCTCCGCCAGCCGCGCATCGAAGCACAGTGCGCTGGAAGGCAAGTCCTGCGCCAAGGCCGCCGCCAGGCCGGCGCAGCGGCGCAGCGGACTGGCATACAGCGGTACATGCGGCGGCAAGGTTACCTGCAAGCTGGCGCGCACCGTGGCCATTTCATGCGGTGCCACCGCCACGTCGCTGCGGCCATAGCAGGTACCGCTGGTCACCTGCGGCGCGGGGTGGCGAACGAGGATCAGGCGCATGTTTGTTAATAGAAGTGCACGGGGGGCTGAAAGCTGGAGAGGATGGCCAGATAGACCGCCACTTCCGCCACTTGCTGCACGGCGCCCAGGCAGTCACCCGTGTAGCCTTGCAGGCGGCGCAGGCATTTGCGGCCCAGCCAGAAAGCGGCAGCTGCCGCCACCACGACGGCAAAGACCAGCGTGGCCCAGTCGAATATCCCCAGAGCGCCGCACACGATGACGGGCAGCAGGCCGCAGACGGTGGCGATGATGAATTCACCCGTGCGCATTTCCTGCGCCATGGGCTTGGACTTGCCTTCGTCGCGCGCGTAATCCATGAACCGGATCAGCGAGACGGCGGCCAGGCGGGACAAAGGATGGGCGATGCACAGTGTCGCCACGACGATGTGTGGCGGCAACGAGGCCAGCGCCGTGCACTTGATGGCCAGCAGGCAGATGATGCCGATGGCGCCATACGCGCCAATGCGCGAGTCCTTCATGATTTCCAGCACACGCTCGCGCGTCAAGCCACCGCCAAAGCCGTCGCACATGTCGGCGAAACCATCTTCATGGAAGGCGCCCGTCAGGTAAATGCTGGCAGCGACGGCCAGCAGCACGGCCACCGCAGAAGGCAGCAGCCAGCTGGCCAGCAGATACACGGCGCCACTGATGGCGGCCACCACCAGACCCACCAGGGGAAAGTAGCGCGAGGCGTGCTGCAGCCAGGCCGGCTCGAATCCCACCCAGCGTGGGATCGGCAGGCGCGTGAAGAACTGCAGCGCGATGAAGAACAGACGGCACTGGTGGATTGCGGCGGAAACGGGATTGGCCATGGTCTTAGTCTGGCGTGGACTTTTCGCTGACCTGTGCCGAGGCGAAGGTCGCCATCTCGCGCATGAAGTTGACGGCCGCGTGCAGCAGCGGCAAGGCCAGCGCGGAACCCGTGCCTTCGCCGAGGCGCAAATCGAGGTGCAGCAGCGGACGCGCGCCAAGGCTGGCCAGCAGCTGGCGGTGACCGTTTTCATCAGAGCAGTGCGAAAACACGCAGTAATCGAGGATGGCTGGCTGCAGGCGCGCCGCCACCAGCAGTGCGCTGCTGACGATGAAGCCATCGATCAGCAGAATCATGCGCCGTTCGGCCGCTTTCAGCATGGCGCCGGCCATCATGGCGATTTCGAAGCCGCCGAAGGTGGCCAGCACGTCGAGCGGCTCATCGACTGCCGCATGATGGGCGACGGCCGCTTCGATCACCTGCTGTTTATGTCGTACGCCCTCTTTCGACAGGCCCGTGCCAGCGCCGACGCAATCGGCAACGGGCGTGCCGGTCAGCTTGTGCATCAGTGCTGCCGCGGCCGTGGTGTTGCCGATGCCCATTTCGCCAAAGCCCAGCACATTGCCGCCCAGGCTGGCGACCAGGTCCATTCCCGCCTGCATGGCGGCCAGACACTGCTCCCGGCTCATGGCGGGCTCTTTGGCAAAGTTGCGGGTGCCGGGACCTTGTTTGCGGTCAAGCAAGCCGTCGCGCGGGCCGAAATCGTGGTTTACGCCCGCGTCTACTATATATAAGGTGGAATCGTTCTGGCGGGCAAAGACATTGATGGCGGCGCCATTGCCCAGGAAGTTTTCCACCATCTGCCAGGTCACGCTTTGTGGATAGGCAGAAATGCCTTCGGCGACGACGCCATGGTCGGCCGCGAAAACGATGATGGCGGGCTGGTGTAGCGCCAGTTGCGTACTTTGCTGGATCAGGCCGATCTGGCGGGCCAGGGTTTCCAGCATGCCGAGGCTGCCCAATGGCTTGGTCTTGCTGTTGATGGCATGTTCGAGTGCGCTGGCCAGGGCGGGATTGGCGGTGGGGCTGATGTGTGGGATAGGCATGGGAATCTATGTGGATGAGGCAGGGTATGGTCGGCGCTACGATATCACACAGCAATATTTGCCAAACTGCAAAATAGCGCTTGCGGGGCGTGGACGGCTTTGCTATAGTTCGCCTCCCCAATGAGACGCAGTCAAATGCGGCAGTTGAGGATCACCGGAAACGGCGATAAGTAGTAAAGAAGGAGTTGACGGACGTAGCGAAATGCTTCATACTCTTCCTTCTTCGCAGCTGACAAACACAACGCTTTGTCGATAGCGCGAAAGCAGTACCGAATACAGTTCTTTAACAATTAACAGTCGATAAGTGTGGGCATTTGATGTAAGTGCAGCAGCGATCTTCGGATTGCTGTAATACTTAAAATATATCAAATGTTCACAAGAAATAATGAAA
>NZ_JAPQNV010000006.1:0-464946 GCF_030397595.1 Janthinobacterium sp. SUN033 | reverse complement strand
CCAGCAGGACGACGCCACGGCAATACGGATCGCGCTCGTGCACCAGGGCATCGATGGCTTGCCATTGCTGGGCTGACATGCTTTCCAGCTTCCACCATTCCGGGTAAATGCCCAGGTTGTACAAGCGCTTGACGGCGCGCAAGACCGTGTCGTCGTGCTGCGGCAAGGACTTGGCGGGAATAATTTCCAGCAGCAACTCATGGCCCGTGATTTGCGCCGCGTCATACAAGCCCTTGATCTGCGCTTCCTGTTCCAATCGGTTTTCCACGGTATCGTCGGGGTGCAACTGCACCAGACACTTGATCACGTGTTCCTTCGGCCACTGCGTCAGACGCGACGCCAGCGAGCGGCCCCAGTCGAATTGCAGCGGATTCGAGCCCGGCATCTCGACGGGACGGCCGATCCACCAGCCGCGCCCGGTCGCATCGTTGAGCGCATCGACGCCATAACGGTCATCGATCAGCACGCCCGTGCCGCCCTGCAAGCCACGCGCCGCCTCCGTCTGGCCCACGGCTTGCACGAACAGTTGCTTGAGCCGTGAAATTTTTGCCTCGTCGCTACCGCCCTGCTGGGCCAGTTCGAAAAATTGCGTGCGATGATCAAAAGCAAACACGCACAGTTCATTCCACTCCTTGCGCGCCACCGTCGTGCGGTGCAGGCGCGACAAGGTGGCGTCCTGGTCCGGTTGCGTCAGTTTCGCCGCATTGGCGAGGAAATAGTCGAGCTCGATGGGCGACGGCATGGCCGGCGCGCAGCCGTGGCGCGACACGACGAGGGCGCCGCAGCCATTTGCATAGCGGCAGCACGCCTCGTAATCCTCGCCGCGCAGCCAGCCTTTCAAAAAGCCCGAGAGAAAGGCGTCGCCCGCGCCCAGCACGTTCAGCACTTCGACGCGCACGCCCTGATAGTTGAAAGCCGCATCGAGACCGGCTGGAATGGCCGCGTCGATGACGGCGCAGCCCAGCGGCCCCCGCTTGACGACCAGCGTGGCACCGCTCACGGCCCGCACGGCGCGCAAGCTGGCCATGATATCGGCGCCACCGCCGGCGATCATGAATTCCTCTTCCGTGCCGACGATCAAGTCGAATTGCGGCAGGATCGCCTGCAAATGGCGCGTCACGCCGTCGTTGGAAACGAAGCGCGTTTCGCCGTCCGCCTTGCCGGAGAGTCCCCACAGCACGGGCCGGTAATCGATGTCGAGCACGGTGCGCACGTTGTTGGCGCGCGCCAATTTCAGGGCCTGCATGCTGACGGCGTGCATGGCAGCCGTCGAAAAATGCGTGCCGGTGATCAACAGCGCCTTGCTGGAAGCGAGAAAGGCGGCGTCGACGGCGGATGGCTCGATGGCCATGTCGGCGCAATTTTCACGGTAGAAAATCAGGGGAAAGGTGCTTTTATCCTTGATGCCCAGCATCACCAGCGCCGTCAAACGGTCGCGGTCGATGCCCACGTGGCTGACGTCGCACCCCTCTTTCGCCAAGGTGTCCGTCAAGAAACGGCCCATGTGGTCGTCGCCCACTTTCGACAGCATGGCGGACTTCAAGCCCAGGCGGGCCGTGCCGAAGGCGATATTCGCCGACGAGCCGCCCAGGTACTTGGCGAAACTGGTCGCGTCTTCCAGGGTGCTGCCGATCTGCTGCGCGTACAGGTCCACCGCCAGGCGGCCCAGGCAGATCACGTCCAGCGCGCGTCCCTGGGCAAATTCAGTCGTATTCTTCATGACATGCATTCCTTATGACAATTGCACGATGCGCTGTTCGCGCCATGACACGGTGGCCGCCTCGGCCAGTTCCAGTGCCTTCAAGCCATCATGGACGGTGGTGCGCAAGGGCGCGCCATGGGCAAATGCCTCGAAAAAGTGCGCCATTTCGCTGGCGTAGGCGGCGCGGTAGCGTTCCAGGAAAAAGTCTTCCGGCTTGTCGACGCTGACGTGCACTGAGCCATAGGCCGTCACTTCCGTCGGCTTGTGGTTGCCCGCCTGCAGCATACCCAGGCTGCCCAGCACCTCGAAACGCTGGTCGTAGCCGTAAGCAGCGC
This sequence comes from Janthinobacterium sp. SUN033, assembly GCF_030397595.1. Lineage (NCBI taxonomy): Bacteria > Pseudomonadati > Pseudomonadota > Betaproteobacteria > Burkholderiales > Oxalobacteraceae > Janthinobacterium > Janthinobacterium sp. SUN033. The sequence continues at coordinate 462,909 of NZ_JAPQNV010000006.1, read as the reverse complement.
GGCGCGAAGCATTGATCTGGCACAAGCGTCCTTTCGCCGTGCGGATGGTGACGACGGCCGTGTCCAGGTCTCCCGCCGCGCCGATGGCCGGGTCGACGAGGCAGCTGCCCGTGGCGTGCACGCTGACGGCTTCATCGTCGAGTATCCAGCGGAAAATGTCGAAATCGTGGATCAGCATATCCTTGAAGATGCCGCCCGAGACCTGGATATAGCTGACGGGGGGCGGGCCGGGATCGCGGCTGGTGACGATGAGCAACTCAGGCGTGCCGATCTCGCCCGCCGCGATGCGCTGCCTGACGGCGGCAAACGTGGGGTCGTAGCGGCGCTGGAAGCCGATCATGCACAGCACGCCAGCATCCTTGACGGCAACGGCGGCGGCGCGCGCACGCTCCAGCGTCAGGTCGACGGGCTTTTCGCAAAAGATGGCCTTGCCGGCGGCCGCTGCGCGCACGATCAGGTCCGCATGCGTATCCGTGCTCGACGCGATCAGCACGGCCTTGACTTCAGGGTCGGCCAGCACCGCTTCCACGCTGGCGACGCTGGCGCCATGCAGGGCCGCCACTTCCGCCGCCGCGCCCGCATGCACGTCGACCACGTATTTCAGGCGCACGCCAGGCTGGCGCACCAGATTGCCGGCGTGAATGCGGCCGATGCGCCCGGCGCCGAACAATGCCACTTGAATCATTTCCATCTCCTTGATAGTCGGGATAATGCTGCCCGGAAATGCACACGTGTGCAAATCCGGGCAAAAAAGGTTAAAACAGGTGGATGACGCCCAGCATCACACCGCTGAGCTTGGCCCCCTTCTTGGTGGCGGCGAAGGCATTGCCGCCAAACGTGTAGTTGGCGTTCCTGTCGTTATTCGTTTGCGTGTAATAGGCGTAGACGGTGCTGCGCTTGGACAGGTAATACTCGTAGCCCAGGGTGGCCTGCTTGGCACCGCTGTCGTCGCCGCGCACCAGGGTGGTCGCCTTGATGGTCACGCTGCTGCCGTTGGGCGCGCTGCCGGACACGTCGCCTGCCACGCCGAAGCGGCCGATGAAGGAACCGCCGCCCGCCTTGTAGGCGCCCGTGATGGTGAAGTAGTCGCGCTGCAAGTCGCCGCCGGCCACGTCATACACCATGCGGTTCCAGGCCACGCCCACGTCGCCGCCGCCGAAGTTGTAATTGCCCACGGCGCGGAACATCTTTTCGCTGAAGCCGGGACGCAAGTCCTTGTGCTTTTCATAGCCGACGGCGCCCTTGATGGGGCCGTTCACGTATTGCACGATGCCCGAATAGATGCGGTCGCCGTTCGATGCCTCGTTTTCGCTGGCGCGGTAAATCGTGGCGCTGAAGCGTTGCAGCACGGGCGTACGGTAGCTGACGGCGTTCGAACTGCGGCGGTTGAAGCCTTCGCCGCCCAGCTGGGAGATGTTGGCGTCATCCTGGATGCCTTCGCCCACGAAACGGTTGGTGTAGCCGTTGATCTGGCGAATCGGCGTAGCGAAGCGGCCCAGCGCGATGCGGCCATAGGCGGGGTTTTCCAGCCCGACAAAGGTATCCTTGCTATTGATGACGCCCGTTCCATCGTCCAGCTTGGCATTGCCCTCGATCTGGAAGAAGGCCGTGTTGCCATTGCCCAAGTCTTCCCTTCCCCGGAAGCCGATCTTTGAGGAATTGTCCGATACGCGAGAAATGGATTCGCCATTCGGCGCCGTGGCCGAGCTTGACGTTTCGATACGGTCGAAGCCCGCATGGATGCGGCCGTACACGACGACGCTCGATTCGGCCAGCACGCAGCCTGGCACGGCCAGCAAGAATACGGCGGCGATCTTGTTCAACTGCATGGTGTTCATCTCGTTTTTCATCCCGTTTTTCATTTTGTCTCCTGCTTGTTTTTATGGTGGTGGATTACTCATGATGCTCAACAGTGTGTTGCCACTCCGCGCGTCCCTCGCCGGACGCCTGTCCTCCCTTTCAATAAATTTGCTCAGGCACAGCGCGGCAAGGCCAGCGCCGCCAGTTGCGGATACAGGCGGGGGCCGCCCACGAGGATGGGGTTGCCCTTTTCCAGGCCGTTATCGGCCAGGAAATCATTGCAGCGCCCGCCCGCCTCGTTGACGAGTACGATGCCGGCCAGGCAATCCCAGGAATTGATGTGCGGCTCGAAATAGCCGATCAGGCGCCCGGCCGCCACGTAGGCGATCATCAAGGCGCCGGAACCGTTGCGGATGAACATGCCGCCCTCTTCCAGCACGTCGAGCAGGAACGGTAAGAAGGTGTCGGTGCCCACGCGGTGCGAAAAGCCCACGCCCAGCACGCCGCCCTGCAAGCTGGCCACGTCGTTGACGCGCAGCCGCGTTTCGCCGGCCTTCGCCGCCACGTAGGCGCCCTGCCCCTGGCAGGCGTGGAACAGCTCGTCCGCATTCGGGTCGTACACGGCGCCGATGGCCGGCTTGCCGTCGACCAGCACGCCGATCGACACGCACCAGGCCAGCATGCCGTTGACGAAACAGGCCGTGCCGTCGATGGGATCGATGACCCACACGCAGCGCGCGTCCGACGCCCCGCCGCCCCGCTCCTCGCCCACCACGGCGTCGTCAGGAAAACGCGCGGCGATTTGCGCACGCACATAGTCTTCCACCATGCGATCGGCGATACTGACCATGTCCTGCAAGCCTTTTTCCTCGATCACCAGTTCCGTGCGGCGGTGAAACATGCCCAGCGCAATCTCGCCCGCCTGGCGGATGATGTGCCGGGCGTAGGCATAGCGCTCCAGGGTGGCCGCGTCGGCCAGTACCGCTGCCTGTGTCATATCTGTCATGCTTGTCCTCCAATGATGGCTGCGCCATGTTCGTGTACGGTCATGGCGACCGATGTGCCTTGCGTGAAAACCTGGCTCAAGTCGTGCGAGACGGCAAACAGTTCGCCGACCGGCGTGTCGAGCGTGTATTGCATTTCGCGCCCCAGGTAGGTGGCGCGCGCCACGCGCACCACCATAGCGCTGTCGGGCTGCGCGGGCGACAGCAGGATCGCTTCCGGACGCACGGCGAAACTCGCTTCACCGCTGCGCTGGCTGCGGCATGGCAGACGCAGCCGCAACTTGCCCATGACGCAGGTGGCCTTGCCGTCGGCCACCGCTTCGATCACGCCATCGACGATGTTCGCGTTACAGATGAAGTCGGCGACGAATTTGTCGGCCGGCGATTCGAACAGCTCGTGCGGCGTGCCCTTTTGCGCGATCACTTGCCGGTTCATCACAATGATCTGGTCGGAAATGGCCAGCGCCTCTTCCTGGTCATGCGTGACATACACGGCCGTCAAGCCCAGCTTGACCTGGATATCGCGGATCTCGTCGCGCACGCGGCGGCGCAGTTTCGTGTCGAGGTTCGACAGCGGTTCGTCCAGCAGCAGCACCTTGGGCTGCAGCACCAGCGAACGGGCCACGGCCACCCGCTGCTGCTGGCCGCCCGACAACTCGTTCGGGAAGCGCGCGGCGAAGTCGGCCAGGCCCACCAGGCGCAGGCTTTCCTGCGCCCGTTCCACGGCGCGCGGCTTGGTTTCACCGGACACGATGAGGCCGTAGCACACGTTGTCGAGCACCGTCATGTGCGGAAACAGGGCGTAGGACTGGAACACCATGCTGACGTCGCGCTCGGCGGCCGAGGTCAAGGTGACGTCCTCGCCGGCCAGCAGGATGCGTCCGGCGCTGACGCGTTCCAGGCCGGCGATCAGGCGCAGGGTCGAGGTCTTGCCGCAGCCGCTGGGGCCCAGCAAGGTGACCATGGTGCGCGGCGCGATCGTGAACGACACATCGTTCACGGCCAGCGCCTTGCCGTAGCGCTTGGTGACGCCATCGAATTCCAGCGCAGCGATGGCTGTTTCATGGGAAGTAAAGTGGTTCATGCGTAGCTCTTTTCCAGGTTGGGAACGACGGCCGGCAGCGTTTTTTCGGCGCTGACGCGGCGAAGGCGGCGCTTGCCGACCAGCAAATGGATCAATTGGATGCACAGCAGGATGACGACGATCAAGACCGTGGCGTAGGCAATCGCCGTGCCATAGTTGCCGTTCGACACCAGGCCGATGATGTAGGACGTGGCCATGTCGTAATCGGCGCTGACGAGGAAGACGACGGCCGAGATCGACGTGATCGAGCGCACGAAGCCATACACGAGGGCCGAGGCAATGGCCGGGCGCAACAGCGGCAGGATGACCTTGCGCATGGTGGTCCAGCTGCTGGCACCCAGGGTGATCGAGGCCTCGTCCAGGCTGCCGTCGAGCTGGCGCATGGCGGCGATACCCGTGCGCAAGCCCATCGGCATGTTGCGGAAGACAAAGCACAGGATCAAAATCGTCGCCGTGCCCGTCAACTCGATTGGCGCCGAGTTGAAGGCAAGGATGTAGCTGATGCCGATGACGGTGCCGGGAATGGCAAAGCTGAGCATGGTGCCGAACTCGAACGCGCTTTTCAGGGCGAATTGCTGGCGCACCAGCAGCCAGGCCGAGAGGATGCCGACAAAGGCCGTCAAGGGCGCGGCGATGGCCGAAATCGTCAAGGTGGTGAACAGCGACGGCCAGGCCTGGCCCGTCCAGTGCCAGCCGGAAGTGCCCGCCGTGATACCGAAAGCGTCGATGTAATGGCGCAAGGTGAAGGCGTTGTCCTGGCCCCAGTTATTCACGAAGCCGCCCGCCACCACCGTGCCGTAGATCAGGGCCGTGAAGGCGAACCATGGCAGGGCGATGGTCCACAGCATGGTTTTCAGGCGCGGGTTGAGCGAGGCGTGGCCGCCATGGTCGGCCTTGCCCGTCACCGTCACATACGATTTCTTGCCCAGCCACAAGTTCTGGATGAAGAAGGCGCCCACGGCAAAGGTCAGCAGCACGATGGCCAGGGTGGCGGCGCGACCCTGGTCGTTCGAGGCGCCCACCACGGAAAAGAAGATTTCCGTCGACAGCACGTGGAAGTTGCCACCCAGCACCATCGGGTTGCCGAAGTCGGCCATGCTTTCGATAAAGCACAGCAAAAAGGCATTGGCGATGCCGGGACGCATCAAGGGCAGCGACACCTTGACGAAGGTTTGCCAGCTGCTGGCGCCCAGGGTGCCCGACGCTTCTTCCAGCGAAGGGCTGACGCCCTCCACCACACCAATTAATGTCATGAAGGCAATCGGCGCAAAGGCCAGCATCTGCGACAGCCACACGCCCGTCATGCCGTACAGCCAGCGGCTCTGCTCGATACCGAACAGGTCGCCGACGAGGCCCGTGATGGCGCCGTTGCGGCCGAACAGCAGGATCAGGGCCAGGCCCAGCACGAAGGGCGGCGTGACGATGGGGAGTATCGTAATGGCGCGCATCGGGCGTACCCAGCGGCCATTGGTACGCGTCACCAGCAGGGCGAACACGAGACCGAGGAAGGTGGCCGACACGCCCGTCAGCAGCGCCAGCGCCAGGGTATTCCAGGCCACGCCGCAGCGGCCGGGGCCGGACACGCAATTGAGGCTCCAGATGCCGGGGTCCGCCAGGCGGCGCGCCAGAGCGGCGGCGCCCGTGCCGCCATCGTCCATGGGCTGGCCGGCGCTGACGAGGATCAGCGCGACGGGGAACAGCACGAACAGGGAGATCAGGCAAATGATGAGGCCGATGGCGCCGGCCACGAAGGCGTCGCCGCGGCACACGCCGCAGGCGGCCGCGCCCGAGGTGAGGAGGAACAGCAGGCACAGCGCCAGCAGCAGCGCGCCGAAGCCCAGGCCCGTGCTGGCGGCCAGCGGCCCCCAGCCCAGCCATGCCAGCCACAGCATGCCGGCGCCGCCGATGGCGATCTGGCCCAGGCCCAGGGTCTTGCGGTGAGGATTGCCGGCTACCAGGGCGGCGCTGGCGGCGATCAGGGCGAAGAACACGCCCAGCGGCCAGGCGCCGAACGACAGCAGGTGCAGCACGGCCGGTGCGCCACGGTCACTGAAGAACTGGCCGTCGCGCAACCATTCGCCGGCAAACAATCCCGCTTCCTGTTGCTGCCAGGGCAACAGGCACAACGCTGCCAGGGCGGCCAGCAGCCAGCCGTAAAATATCTTTTTCATGAGGTCTCTATCCAGCTAAGTAGACCCGCCGGCATGGCCATTGCGGCATGCGGCAGGTTCGGTACGATGACAGTCTTTACGCCTTAATTGCCAGCCGAATAAATCTGTGTCGTCCAGCGTTGCAGCAAACGCTTGCGCGTGTCCGAGGCGCCATACTTGGCGAAGTCGTAGTTGATGGTCTTGATGTTTTCCAGGCGGGGCGAGGCGGCGGGAATGGTGGCGGCCACATTGGACGGGATCTGGAACGCCAGCGCTTTCACGGCTTCGCTCTGCACGTCCGGACGCAGGGCGAATTCATAGAATTTCTTTGCCTGCTCCATGTTTTTCGCGCCCTTGACGATGCTCATCGAGCCGATCTCGTAACCCGTGCCTTCGCAGGGCGGCAAGACTTTCACGGGGAAACCGGCCACGGTGAGCTTCATCAGGTCATGCATGAAACCGATGGCCACGCCCGCTTCGCCGCGGCCCACGTCCTCGCCGGGCGCCACGCCCGCGTTCGGATACTTGCTGACGTTCTGCCCCATTTTCGCCAGGAAATCGAAGGCTTCCTCTTCGCCGAACAGCTGCACCACGGTGGCCAGCGCGTTGTAGGCAGCGCCCGAGGAGTTCGGGTTGGCCATCTCGATCTCGCCCTTGTAGGCGGGCTTGACGAGGTCTTTCCAGCATTGCGGCGGCGGCAGGTTTTTCTTCTTCAGCACGTTTTCGTTGTAGGCCAGGCCCAGGATGCCGATGTAGATGCCGACGGTGCGGTATTTGGCCGTCTCGGCCTGCTTGAGCGCCCACGGCTGCAGCTTGGGCAGGGTGGGCGACTTGTATTCTTCCGTATAGCCTTCGGCGGCCGCTTGCAGGTGCGGGTCGCCCGTGCCGCCCCACCAGATGTCCGATTTCGGGTTCGACGCTTCGGCGCGGATCTTCGCATACGCCTCGCCGGCGCTTTTCCTGATCATCGATACCTTGATCTTGCTTTCCGCCTCGAAGCGGTTCTTCATCAACTGGCACCACTCCATGTCGGCTGAACACAGCACGGACAGGCGTTCCTCGGCGGCCATGGCCGTCATCGGCAGGGCCAGGCTTATAGCAATCGCAACATTGCGCATCTTCATCGTCTCACTCCAAGTTTGTTGTCGTTGTGGTACTTCAGACCGCACCGCTATCTTGCGGTGTCACTGTCCCGGGATGTGCTTTTTCAAGACTTGCACTGCATTGCACACGTGTGCACACCTTACCACCAGCCGATTTTGACTGTCAACAAGAATCTCGGCAGGCGGGCGCCGTGGTGTTTTACCGACAAAAAAAGCCGCCAGCGTTGCAGCTGGCGGCTTTCGGGACCGGTGGGGTCAGAGGGGTGTTACTGCCAGGCTTCCTTGCCCTCGCGTGGCTTGCCTACCATCAGCAGCGCGCCCAGGGTCAGCACGGCTGCCAGCGACAGGTAATAGCCCACATATTGCAAGCCATAGTTCGTGGCCAGCCAGGTAGCGATGTACGGCGCCAGCGAAGCGCCCAGGATGCCGGCCAGGTTGAACGTCAGCGACGCACCCGTGTAGCGCACTTCGGGCGGGAACAGCTCGGACAACATCGTGCCCAGCGGTCCGTAGGTCATGCCCATCAGACCCAGGCCGACGGCCATGAAGACCGTCACTTCCCACGTCACGCCCGAACCGAACATGGGCGCGAGCACCAGGCCGAAGATGGCAATGGCGACGGAGACCCAGATCAGGGTGGCGCGGCGGCCGCGGCGGTCGGCCAGCACGGCCGAGAATGGAATCGTCAGGGCGAAGAACAGCACGGCAAACAGCTGCACGACGAGGAATTCCTTGCGCGTGAAACCCAGCTTGGTCGTACCCCAGCTCAGCGCGAACACCGTCATCAGGTAGAACAGCACGAAAGTGGCCAGGGCGATGATGGTGCCCAGGAACAACATGCGGCCATGCTGGCGGAACACGGTGGCCACCGGCAGTTTGACGACCTCGTTCTTGTCGATGACTTTCTGGAAGTCCGGCGTTTCCGTGATCTTCAAACGCACGTACAGGCCGACGATGACCAGCAGCGCGCTGGCGAGGAACGGGATGCGCCAGCCGTAGCTGAAGAATTGCTCATCGGTCATGGTTTCGCTCAGCAGCAGGAAGATGCCGCCCGACAGGAAGAAGCCGATCGGCGCGCCCAGCTGCGGGAACATGCCGTACCAGGCGCGTTTGCCCGGTGGCGCGTTTTCCGTGGCCAGCAGCACCGCGCCGCCCCACTCGCCGCCCAGACCCAGGCCCTGGCCGAAACGGCACAGCGCCAGCAGCAGCGGCGCCAGGGTGCCGATGGCGGCATACGTCGGCAACAAGCCGATGATGACGGTGGAGATACCCATGGTCAGCAAGGCGGCCACGAGGGTGGCCTTGCGGCCGATGCGGTCGCCGAAGTGACCGAACACGGCCGAACCGATGGGACGGGCGAAGAAGGCGATGGCGAACGTGGCCAGCGACTGCAGCACGGCGGCCGACGGGTCGCCGGCGGGGAAGAACAGTTTCGGGAACACCAGCACGGCGGCGGTGGCGTAGATATAAAAGTCAAAGAACTCGATGGTGGTGCCGATCAGGCTGGCGAACAGCACCGTGCCGGGGGAATTTTTCTTGGGGGGGGTGCTCATTTACTGCGCTCCTTGGGGAGGGTGTCTAAAGGCCATTCTCTGGATGTTTTTTCAGGCAGCAGCACAGCACGTTGTCTCCGTGTCGTTCGCATATCATAGCCTTGCGTGCATGCATTTGCTGCGCATTTGCTATTAAATTTGCAAACAAAAAACAACGGTTTTAGTTGCCGTAGCGAACTGCCGGCAACGCGCGCTAACGCGCCGTGATCAGTGCTGATTTAGAGAAACAACGGTCGTGCGCCATCCGGTTACCCGGGGCACGGCAGGAAAGGCGTCAGGGGATGGGCGACGTGTATCAGGCCCGGCGTATCGCCAGGCATTCCGTACCAGACCCGCGCGTCGGCATCGCGGCATCGGTCATTTGTGGTGAATCCTTGCCTGCGGCCCCTCCGGGTGGAGCGGGCCGGCGATGATCGCGCCTGCATCACGAAGGATGCGGTTGATCTTGCTGTAAGCGGCTTATGATACGCGCAGTGGTGCGGTGCGGCAAGAAATGATGGAAACCGCCTACGCGTCGATCAGGGCGAACGCCTTGGCGATCTCCGCGCTGTCGAGCGGGCGCACGAGGCGCGCCACTTCCTGGCCATCCTTGAGGAAAATCAAGGTCGGCCACAGTTTCACCCGGAACGAGCGTCCCAGGGCGCGGCCGGGGCCGTCTTCCACGCGCAGGTGCGGCACCTCGGGGTGCTGCGCAAAGGCGGCGGCCAGCGGCGCCTGGGTGGCGCGGCAGTGGCCGCACCAGCCCGTGCCAAATTCCAGCAGGGCCGGCCCTGCCAGGGCGTCGATCCCGGCGCGCGTGGGTTGCTCCACAGAATACGTGTCATTCATCATGCCAGTCTCCTTGACAACTTAGACTACTTTCACGCGCAAGGTCTCCAGGCCATCGATGGCCCCCACCAGCTCGTCGCCGCGCTGCACGGCCGCCACGCCGGCCGGCGTTCCCGTGTAGATCAGGTCGCCTGGCTGCAAGGTAAAGTAGGTCGACAGGTCGGCGATGGTTTCCGCCACATTCCAGATCAGCATGTCGATGCTGCTGCTTTGCCGCAGCTCGCCATTCACGTGCAGGGTGATGGCGGCATGGCTGACGTCGCCCGCCTGCGCGGCCGGCGTGATGGAACCGATGGGCGCCGAGTGCTCGAACGCCTTGCCCGTTTCCCACGGACGACCCTGCTTTTTCGCCGCACCCTGCACGTCGCGGCGCGTCATGTCCAGGCCGATCGCATAACCCCACACGTGGCTCAGCGCATCGGCCACGCCGATATCGCTGCCGCCCTTGCCGATGGCCACCACCAGTTCCATCTCGTGCTGGAAATCCTGCGTCTGCGCCGGGTATGGCAACTCACCCGTCGTGCCGGCAGGCACGGGCAGCACGGCGTCGGCAGGCTTCATGAAGAAAAACGGCGCCTCGCGGCCCGTGTGGCCCATTTCCTGGGCATGGTCGACATAGTTGCGGCCCACGCAATAGATGCGGTGGACGGGGAAAGTATCAACGCTGCCGCTGACGGGAACGCTGGGCTGGATGGCTGCGGCAATGACATACGACATGGAAACTCCTGATCGGCACGATAAAAAGGCGGTGATGAAAAAGGGGACACCGCAGTGTCCCCTTATTTTACGGCAAGCTTACTTCAGCAGTCCCGAGCGGCTCGGATCCGGCATGCGGATGGCCACGATGAAGGAAATCAGGCACATGATGGTCACGTACCAATAGAAATACTCTTCCACGTGCCAGGCCTTGAACTGCAGCGCCACGTATTCGGCCGAACCGCCGAACATGGCGTTGGCGACCGCATACGACAGGCCCACGCCCAGCGCGCGCACTTCGACGGGGAACATTTCCGCCTTGATCAAGCCGCTGATCGACGTATAGAAGCTGATGATGGCCAGCGCGATGATGATCAGGCCAAACGCCGCATACGGGCTGGTGATGTCTTTCAAGGCATGCATGATCGGCAACACGCACAGGGTGGCCAGGCCGCCGAAGAACAGCATCGAGGTGCGGCGGCCGATGCGGTCCGACAAGGCGCCGAACACCGGTTGCAAAATCATGTAGACGAGCAAGGCGCACGTCATGACGGCGCTGGCCGTCTTCGTATCCATGCCGGCCGTGTTGACCAGGTATTTCTGCATGTAGGTGGTAAACGTGTAGAACACGAGCGAGCCGCCGGCCGTAAAGCCAAGTACCGTGATGAAGGCGCGCTTGTGCTTGAGCAAGCCGCGCAGGCTGCCAGCGTCCTTGTCCTTGCGCTCGCTGGCGGTGGTCGTTTCCGTCAGGGATTTACGCAGGTTCAGCGACACGAGGGCCGCCAGGGCGCCGAAGACGAACGGGATGCGCCAGCCCCAGGCACGCAATTCTTCCAGGGTCAGCAATTGCTGCAAGACCACCAGCACCAGCAGCGCCAGCAACTGGCCGCCGATCAGGGTCACGTACTGGAACGAGGCGAAGAAACCGCGCTTGCCCGATTCCGACACTTCGCTCATATAGGTGGCGCTGGTGCCATATTCGCCGCCCACGGACAAGCCCTGGAACAGGCGCGCCACCAGCAGCAGGAACGGCGCGAAGGCGCCGATGGTTTCATACGTGGGCAGCACGGCGATCATCAGCGAGCCGCCGCACATCATCAGCACGGAAATCATCATCGACTGGCGGCGGCCGTATTTGTCGGCGATGCGGCCGAACAGCCAGCCGCCCACGGGACGCATGAGGAAGCCGGCGGCAAAGATGCCGGCCGTCTGCAGCAGCTGCGTCGTCGGGTTACCGGAAGGGAAGAAGGCGTGCGAGAAGTACAGCGCGCAGAACGAGTAAATGTAGAAGTCGAACCATTCGACCAGGTTACCGGAGGAAGCGCCAATGATGGCCTTGATGCGCTGCTGGGAAGTCAGCTGCGCAACGTCATGCGGAGTATCGTGGGATGTCATATCAGTCTTCTTGTTCGTGTGAAAAAGCCAACGCCAGCCGGGTTGCCCGGGCTGGTTTTGCATCATACGCCCTTGATCGGGGTCAAAAAGCCGCCCGGCATACGCGTTAATACGTATCGCCGGCAACTTTTTTTCACCTGCTGGCGCGTGGAATCAGACCCGTTCCAGCACCAGCGCGATGCCCTGGCCGATGCCGATGCCGCATCTTGTGTCAGTGCACAGTGCATGGCGCCTGCCCGGACGCGCTGCAGGTCAGACGCGCTCGAGCACCAGCGCAATACCCTGCCCCACGCCGATGCACATGGTGCACAAGGCATAGCGCCCGCCCGTGCGGTGCAGCTGGTTGACGGCCGTCATCGCCAGGCGCGCGCCCGACGCGCCCAGCGGGTGGCCCAGGGCGATGGCGCCGCCGTTCGGGTTCACGCGCGGGTCGTCGTCAGGCAAGCCCAGCTGGCGCAGCACGGCCAGGCCCTGGGCGGCAAACGCTTCGTTCAGTTCGATGACGTCGAAATCGGCCAGGGTCAAGCCCGTCATGGCCAGCACTTTCAGGGTGGCGGGCGCGGGGCCGATGCCCATGATGCGCGGCGCCACGCCGGCCGTCGCCATGGCCACGACACGGGCGCGGGGCGTCAGGCCAAAGCGGGCCGCGTTGGCTTCATCAGCCAGCAGCAGGGCCGCCGCGCCATCGTTGACGCCGGACGCGTTGCCGGCCGTGATCGTGCCATCCGCGCGCACGACGGGCCTGAGTTTCGTCAAGGTTTCCAGGGTGGTGGCACGCGGATGCTCGTCGCGGGCAACGATGACAGGGGCGCCCTTCTTCTGGGCGATGCTGACGGGGCAGATTTCACTGTCGAACACGCCCGCCTGCTGCGCCGCCAGGGCTTTCACCTGGCTGGCCAGGGAAAACGCATCCTGGTCGATGCGGCTGATGCCAAAGTCCTGCGCCACGTTTTCCGCCGTTTCCGGCATCGAATCGACGCCGTACTGCGCCTTCATCAAGGGATTGATGAAGCGCCAGCCGATGGTCGTGTCTTCCATTTTCATGCCGCGTGCAAAGGCGCTGTCGGCCTTGCCCATGACAAACGGCGCGCGGCTCATGCTTTCCACGCCGCCGGCGATCAGCAAGCCCGCCTCGCCGCTCTTGATGAAGCGGGCGGCGCTGCCGATGGCGTCCAGGCCCGAGCCGCACAGGCGGTTCAGGGTGGCGCCCGGCACGCTGTCGGGCAAGCCGGCCAGCAGGGCCGCCATGCGCGCCACGTTGCGGTTATCCTCGCCCGCCTGGTTGGCGCAGCCGTACAGCACGTCGGTGACAGCCGTCCAGTCCACGTGCGGATTGCGTGCCATCAAGGCACGGATGGGCACGGCGCCCAGGTCGTCGGCGCGCACGCCGGCGAGTCCGCCGCCATAGCGGCCAAAGGGCGTGCGTTGGGCGTCGCAGATATATGCGTGGGTCATGTTCTTTCCTCCAAGAAAGTAGTTTGCGTATTGATGGTGACGTATTGATGGCGAATTAACGTCCGTCCGTCAGCGGCACGGCCGTCAACGCTTGCAACTGCTCGAAACTCAAGCCGTCCACCAGTTCGATGACCGTGGCGCCGGCGGGCGACAGGTCGAGCACGGCCAGGTCGCTGTAGATGCGGCTGACACAGCCGATGCCCGTCAGCGGATACGTACATGCCTGCACCAGCTTGCTTTCACCCGTCTTGGTCAGCAATTCCATCATGACCCAGGTTTTTTTCGCGCCAATGGCCAGGTCCATGGCCCCGCCCACGGCGGGAATGGCGTCGGGCGCGCCCGTGTGCCAGTTGGCCAGGTCGCCCGTGGCGGAGACTTGAAACGCGCCCAGCACGCAGATATCCAGGTGGCCGCCGCGCATCATGGCGAAGCTGTCGGCGTGGTGGAAGTAACTGCCGCCGGCCAGCAGGGTGACGGGTTGCTTGCCCGCATTGATCAGGTCGTAGTCTTCCTCGCCCGGCGCGGGCGCGGGGCCCATGCCGATCACGCCGTTTTCGCTGTGCAGGATGATGTCCGCGCCGGCCGGCAAGTGGTTCGCCACCAGGGTCGGCAAGCCGATGCCCAGGTTGACGACATTGCCTTCATGGATGTCGGCCGCCACGCGGGCCGCCATTTGATCTCGATTCCATTTATTCACTTGATATTCCTCAGGCAGCTTTGAAGCCGGCGGGGCCGGTGGCCGTGCGCGGCACTTGCACCAGGCGCTGCACGAACAGGCCCGGCGTGATGACGTGCTCGGGATCGATGCTGCCCAACTCGGCAACTTCATGCACGGAAGCAATGCTAACTTTCGCGGCCATGGCCATGATGGGGCCGAAGTTGCGCGCCGTCTTGCGGTAAGTCAGGTTGCCCCAGCGGTCGCCCTGCTCCGCCTTGATCAGCGCGAAGTCGGCGTGGATCGGTGACTCGAACACATACATGCGGCCGTCGATCTCGCGCGTTTCCTTGCCCTTGGCCAAGTCCGTACCGTAACCCGTGGGCGTGAAAAAGCCGCCGATGCCGGCGCCGGCGGCGCGGATGCGCTCGGCCAGATTGCCCTGCGGCACCAATTCCAGCTCCAGCTTGCCCGCGCGGTACAGCGCGTCGAACACATGGGAATCGGCCTGTCGGGGGAACGAGCAGATGATCTTGCGCACTTGCCCGTTTTTCAGCAGGGCGGCCAGGCCCGTGTCGCCATTGCCCGCATTGTTGTTGACGATGACGAGGTCGCGCGCGCCCTGGGCGATCAAGCCGTCGATCAGCTCGGCCGGCTGGCCCGCGCCGCCGAAGCCGCCAATCATGACGGTGGCGCCATCGTGGATATCGGCCAGCGCATCAAGCACGCTGGAACGCAGTTTGTCGATCATTGCCTGTCTCCTCCCAATCAAACCCATCAGACATTTGTTCGCATAACGAACAAATATTCGTATTTAGAACTTATTCGTGAGAATATGCCTGATCGGGGCGCTTGTCAATTTGCCGTTTTCGCCGGCCCCATGGCTATAATTGCCACCTTGACCAATTGGAATCGCCATGACCGCACGCAGCAGCACGCCCCTTTCCGCCGAAGAAACCCTCGATGCCGACGGCGCGCCCCGTCCTGGCGACAGCTATGTGCAATCGTTCGCGCGGGGCCTGGCCGTGCTGCGCAGCTTTGGCGCGGACGCGCCGCAACAGACCCTGAGCGAAGTGGCGGAGCGGGCGCAGCTGACGCGCGCGGGCGCGCGGCGCATCCTGCACACCTTGTTGCATCTTGGCTACGTGGAAGCGGATGGGCGGCTGTTCCGCCTGACGCCGAAGGTGCTCGACCTCGGCTATGCCTATTTGTCGTCGCTGCCCGTGTGGACGCAGGCGCAGCCGCTGCTGGAAGAATTGATGCAGACCTTGCGCCAGTCGTGCTCGGCCACCGTGCTCGACGGCGACGATATCGTGTATGTGGTGCGCCTGTCCGCGCACCGCACCATGTCGATCAACCTGGGCATCGGCAGCCGCCTGCCCGCCTACTGCACCTCGATGGGACGGGTTTTACTGTCGGGCCTGGCGCCCGAGGTGCTGCGCGAACGGCTGTCGAAGATGGCGCTGCTGAAAATCACGCCGGCGACCAAGGTCGATATCGACCTCTTGATGGAAGAGATTGCGCAAGTGCGGCGCCAGGGCTGGTGCCTGGTGCAGGAAGAGCTGGAACAGGGCTTGATCGCCCTGGCCGCGCCCGTGTTCGACCGGGCCGGCAAGGTGGTGGCGGCGATCAACGTCAGCGGCCAGACGGCGGGACCGTCCGTCGCGCACCTGCTGGAACACAGCTTGCCGAAACTGCTCGACACGGCAAGCCGGGTCAGCGCCCTGGTGCGGGTGCAGCAGTAGGAATTATTTCCTGAACCTTATTTCTTGAATTTGGCGCACGGGTCCGGGCGCGGTTGCGCGGGCATCGTTTGCGTCAGGTCAAACGTACCCTTGTAGCCGCTGCCGCCCTGCTCCAGGTAGCCGATGCTGCGCACGTTCAGCTGCGGGTCGGCCAGCTTCAGCCAGCGGGGCACGCCGATATCCTTGCGCACGTGGTCGTTGCCGGCGATCAACACCACGTCGCGCGGCGCCTGGTCGCGGATCAGCTTGGCCATCCAGATATCGCGCGCCACCTGGGCGTTGACGACACCTTTGATCATCATGTCGGGCAGCATATTGCAGCGGGCTGCCTGGACTTCCTTCTCTTGCCCGTCCAGGATGTCCGCCGGCACGGGCGCGGCCAGGTACGTGGCCACCATCGCGGGCGGCATGGCCCACTGGATGCCGTCGCGCACGATGCGCGAGGCATCGGCGGGCGACAGGTTGCCGGCGACCAGGCTCAGCTGGTAGCTGATGACGAGGTCCAGCACGGGCCGGTACAAGCTCCAGTCCCAGCGCGGCTGTTCCATCACGCGGATAATGCAGTCGGGGTCGGCGCAATCGCGCGCGGCGCGCGTCAGCAAGGCCTGGTTTTCGCGGTCGAACTGTTCCATGACAATCACGGGACGCCAGCCGGTCGCCAGGCGGCGACGCAATTCCTCGACGCGCAGGCGCTGGCCTTGCGCATTGTCATGGACTTCGCCCAGCAGCAACACTTGCGGATTGGGCAAGGTGTCGGCCACGGGCACGGGAGCGGGCGGAGCGTCTTTCTTCAGCAAGCTGCCGCAGGCAGCCAGCGCCAGCACGCTGCACAACAGGGCGGCTTGCGCGCCGGCGCGGAAAATCACGGTTTTCATGTCAGGCGGGTATCTTCAAGTGGCGATGCGCCAGATTGTACCGTCTCAGGCCGGCGCCGGCAGCTTGCGGCGCTCCAGCACTTCAAAGACAAGCATGCCGGCCAGCATGGCGCCGGCAAACAGCCACGCCTTCGGCTGGCCCGCCAGCAGGGACACGAGGGCGGGGCCGGGACAGAAACCGGCGATGCCCCAGCCCGCACCGAAGGCCAGGCTGCCCAGCAGCAAGCGCCGGTCGATGCGCCGCGATACAGGCAATTGCATGGGCTCGCCCAGCAGCGCCGTGCCGCGCCGCCGCGCCAGCCAGAAGGCAGGTATGGCCACGCCGATGGCGCCGCCCATCACCAGCGCCAGCGACGGATCCCAGGCGCCGGCCAAGTCGAGGAAACCGAGCACCTTGGCCGGGTTGCTCATGCCGGAAACGATCAGGCCCAGGCCAAAGACGAGGCCGCTCAACAGGGAAAGGATCAGCTTGCTCATAAGTTTGCTCACAGATGGCGCAACAGATAGACGGTGAGGAAACCGGCCGCCATGAAGGCCATGGTGGCCGCCAGCGAACGGGGAGACAGGCGCGACAGGCCGCACACGCCGTGGCCGCTGGTGCAGCCGGCGCCATAGCGCACGCCCACGCCCACCAGCAGGCCCGCCACGATCAGGGCGGGCGTGCCCGCATCGATCTGCACGGACGGCAAGGCTTGCCACACCTGATACAGCAGGGGCGTGCCGATCAGGCCGGCAAGAAAGGCGATGCGCCAGCCCAGGTCGCCACGGCGCGGCCGCAGCAAGCCGCCGAGGATGCCGCTGATGCCGGCGATGCGGCCATTGAACAGGATCAGCAGGGCCGCAGCCAGGCCGATCAGCATGCCGCCAGCCAGCGAGGCCCACGGCGTGAAATGCTGCCAGTCGATGTGCATGGAAATACTCAGTCCGCTTCGTCGTTGAACGTGGGGCGTGGCGCGCAAAATTGCGCGTACAGCACTTGCAGCACGGCCAGCACGGGCGCGCTGGCGACGCGGTAATAGATCTGCTTGCCGTCGCGCCGCGTGGCCACCAGCATCTCTTCGCGCAGCACGCCCAGCTGCTGCGACAGGGTCGGCTGGCCGATGCCCACTTTTTGCTCGAGGTCGCTGACGCAATGCTCGCCCTGAGATAGCTGGCACAGCAGCATCAATCGGTCGGCATTGCCCATGGCCTTGAGCAGCGAGCTGGCCTTGTAGGCCGAGCCACGCATGGCGTCGAGGTTGTATTCGGCGTGTTGTGTTGCGACTGTCTCCATCGTGCCCTCCCACAGGCGGTCATATTGATCATCATGCGATAAACAATATACTAATCAATATACTGTTTTCCTGCTGGCGATTCGCACAAAAAAACAACAGTGTTTTTCGGCGATAGCGTGCTCATGCGAAGTGTGCGGCAGCGATAGCCATCACGCTATCAAAATGATAAATATTCGTAATTTAAAGTAAATAAGCGTAGCAAAATTGCCACGATTTGTGCTGTAATAAGACCTCTTCAGAAAAATCGTGATACGCCCCCGTACAGGCGCATTGTCCGTCCAGGCGCAGGCCGGTTTTCGACCGCACCGCACGGTGAACCAGGGAGTCAAAGATGAAGTTACTTCAGCCGCTAGGCATGGCCATGCTGGCGCTGTCGGCGTGCGCCGGCAGTGCGGCGGCCAGCACCCCGCCCACGACACACGCCCAGGTCGTGAGCGACGACAGTCTCGGTTTCACCAGCACTGCCGACAATCCCGGCTGGGACACACCGGACTTGCCGTATGCGCGCCTGCTGGCGCAGAGTACCATGCTCAACACGGCCCCGCGCTGGAGCAGCACCGGTGCGCGCCACGGCGCACTGCCTCCGTCCGCAGCCGCCACGGCCCCGGCCGTGCAGCAAACGAACGTGCCGCCGCCCGTGCCCGAAGCGAGCATGGTCTCGATGTTGCTGGTGGGACTGGGCTTGCTGGCCTTTAGCATGCACGGTGAAAAACAGGAAAAATTCGATAGCTGACCCTATTCCGGCAGCCGATGCCGCTGCCTTAAAAAAAATTCCGCCTTGCGCGGAATTTTTTTGCCTGCCGTGCCTGGGTTGATGCTCACTTGATGCTCACTTGTCCAGCAAGCGGCAAACCCGTTCGATATTACCTACAGGAATGCCCGACTTCAGGGCGCGCGCGATGCAGGCTGCCTTATCCGTGCCCGAGGCGGAAATGAGCACGAAGGCCGTGCCCAGAGCGCTGACGGCGACCAGCAATATCAGCACGCCCTTGACGATCTCCCAGTTCATGGCACGTCAGCAATCTCATACGTGAAAGCATAATAATGCTTGCCCTCTTCGATGCGGATGGCCAGGCTGCCCGACAGGCCTTGCAATTGCTCCGTCCCCGTATCGGGCACCACCGTCACCGACAAGGCGGGCGCGCCGCGCGTCATCGTGCCGCTGTGCTGCAAATAAAAACTGCCGTGACGCCCGTCCAGCGTGCCTTCCACCCGCTCCAGCGCCACATAGCCTGCCGAGCCGGCCACGCTGGCGCGCGCGCTGAGCATCTCGCCCCGCGCACTGGCGTCGAGGGCGCCGTGGTAGCGCTTGTCGAGCGACAGGCGTCCCAGCCCCGATTGCGCGGCCGTGTCCGACAAGGTTTCCGGGGTGATGGTGACGTCGAATGTACCGCGAATGGTAGGCATCAGTACTCCTTGGAAAATGAAGAGGTGGCGGCCGCCTCCGGCCCGTTCAGCAGCACATGCAATTTTTGCATGGTGGCCCAGTTGCGCGAGGTGACGCCATCGCCGAGCAGCACGCCCAGCGCCGCCACCACCTTGCTGGCCAACACGCCATCGGGACACCAGGCATACGCGGCCCAGCGCCCCAGTACCAGCGCTTCCGGCTGCCACGGCCGCTGCGCCAGGGGTGCCAGGCGCTGCATGTCGGCCGGATTGTTCAGCACCAAGGTCAGCAGACGCGCCGCATCGGCCGCCGGCGCCAGGGTGTTTTGTTCGATCAGTTCGGCAAACTGGCTGGCCGACAGCACCGTCACCCGGGCCGCCACGCCCAGTTTCAGCACCAGTGCTTCCTCGATGCGGGCAGCGGCGTCGGCCGGCGCGACCTTGCCCCCGTCATACACGACGTTGCCGCTGTTGAGCACGGTACGCACCTGCGCAAAGCCCAGGTCGCCCAGCAGCTTACGCAGGTCGGCCATGGCCACGCGCTTGGCGCGGCCGACATTGATCCCGCGCAAAAGCGCCACTTGCTGACTATTTTCCATCTGTGCCATGTGTTGTCTCCTTGCCTATGCCTGGCTGGCCGGAACGCTGGCGGCGCCTTCCGGCAATGGCGTCACCTTGGGCAGGCGCAGCAGGAACGTCGCGCCCTGCCCCAAGGTGCTGCTGACCGTGATGGTGCCGCCAAACTGCTTGGCAATCAAGTTGAATACGATATTCAAGCCCAGACCCGTGCCGCCCTGTCCGCGCCGCGTGGTGACAAACGGGTCGAACACGCGGTCGAGCATGTCGGGCGCGATGCCGCGGCCATTGTCGCGCACCTGCATGGCGATCCAGTCGTTGTCGCCGTGCACGCCGATATGGATGTGGCCGTCTGTGTCCGCATCGAAGGCGTGCTCGACGCAGTTCAGGACCAGGTTGGTCAGCACCTGCGCCAGCGCGCCCGGATAGCTGTCGAGCATGATGCCGGGCGGGCAATCGATATCGATGCGGATGCGCGTCTTTTTCAGGGTCGGCTGCAGGCTCGAGATGACTTCGCCGATATAGTCGCGCAATTCGAACAAACGGCGCGCTTCGCTGACCTGGTCGACGGCGATCTGCTTGAAGCTGTGGATCAGGTGCGCGGCGCGGTAGGCATTGTTCATGATCAGGCGCGCGCTTTCGCCGGCCGTTTCCAGGTAGCGCACGATATCGGTCTTCTTCACGCTGCCGCCCGCCACCGCCGCGCTGATACCATCGGTGGCTTCCTTCAGCACCGAGGCGCTGGTCAGCGCGATGCCGACCGGGGTGTTGATTTCATGCGCCACGCCCGCCACCAGGCTGCCCAGCGAGGCCAGGCGTTCCGACTGCAGCAACGATTCCTGCGCGCGGCGCAACTCGTCCATGGCCTGCGCCGTTTCCTGCTGCGAGCGGCGCGCCATGTCTTCCGCCTCGCGGCTGCCCTCGATGATGGACTTGAGCTTGCGCTGCACGGCATTGAAGCCGCGGATCACGTCGCCCAGCTCGTCGCGCCGGTTTTCCGGCAGCTCTTCGACGTCATCGCTGCCGCGCGTGGCCAGGTCGAACAAGCCGTCGCGCAACTGTTTCAAGGGGCCGAAGACGATGCGCAGGCTCAGCGCCAGGGCGCCCACCAAAATGATATCAAGTAGCAACACTTCCAGCACCTTGCGCCGCACTTCGCCGCGCAGGGCCGCGTCGATCTGGGCACGGCTGAAATTGACGATGACCTTGCCGACGATCACCGGCTTGCCGCCCGTGGCCGCCGCCACGGCGTCGCGGAACACCAGCGGCGCCTCGACGGGCGTGCCGCCCATGGCCACGTCGGAGGTCAAAGGCACCAGGGTGCCGGCCGCATCGCGCACTTCGCCCGCGAACAGGCCGACGGAGGCGTCGTAGACGCGGATGCCGACCAGTTCCGGCGGCAGCATTTCAGCCGCGACGATGCTGTCGACCTTGGATTTGTCGAGGTCCCACAGGGCGGACGGCAAGCTGGTCTGCAAGCGCGTGAGCACGCCGCTGCGCAGGCGCGCGCTGCCCGATTCGAGTTCCTTGCTCAAGGTATATTGGGTATAGCTACCCGAAATGCCCAGCACCAGGGTGACGATCACGACAAAAAGCAGGGTCAGCCGGACTTGGATACTCACCATCAATCAACACTCCCCGGGCCAGGCCGCCAGCCCGCGGCGCGGGCGCAGTGACGTCAGCGGACAACAGCCTGAATCAAATGTACGGTATGACATGCTTATTGGCAAGATTTACAGCAATGCCGTTTTCCACCAGGCCTTGATACAGGTTGAGACATTGCGTCATGGCAATGGTAATATCCCGCAATCATCTAAGGAGTCGTCATGGCGGTCATGCATCAACATCTACCCCTGGAACAAGTTCGTCCTGGCATGGTCTTGTCGGATGTCTTGCTCGATGCGCATGGACAAGTGCTGTTGCCGCAAGGCGCGGTATTGACGGAAAACATGCTGGCCCTGATGCCGCGCCACAACATCGACATGCTGCCGATCCAGGCGCCGCCCCCCTCGCCCGAAGAAATCGCCGCGCAACAGGCGGCCGACAGCGAACGGCTGGCCTACCTGTTCCGCAAGCATGACCCCGAGGATCCCCTGGACGCGGCCACCACCTTGCTGCGCAGCTATGTCACGGCTTACCGCCTGGGCACGGGAGAGGCAGCATGAGCACCCAGCTGACGCTCGACGACATCGTCGCCCACCTCGATGACTTGCCTTCGCTGCCCGCCGTCGTCATGGAACTATTGAACAGCATCGACCAGGAAGACGTCGATATTTCCGTGCTGGCCAAAAAAGTATCGTACGACCAGGCGCTGACGGCGAAAACCCTGCGCCTGGCCAACTCCTCGCAATATGGCTTGCAGGTGAAAGCCACCACCATCCAGCAGGCGATCACTTACCTCGGCTTCCAGACCACGCGCAGCCTGATCACGTCGGCGGCCATCACGGGTTGCTTCCCGGAAGGACGCTGCCCCGGTTTCGACGACAAGGCCTTCTGGCGCCATTCGGTGGCGACGGCCGCCTGCGCCAAGGTGCTGGCGCGGCAAATCCGCTTCAACCAGGATTACGCGTTCACGGCCGGCTTGCTGCACAACATCGGGCGCCTGGTGCTGGTCAGCAGTTTTCCCGCGCACTATGCGCAAGTCATCGCGCACCAGGCGGCGCACGATTGCAGCCTGCTCGAAGCGGAGCAAACCGTACTGGGCGTGGATCACGTGCAAGCCGGCGTGGCGCTGGCCGAACACTGGAATTTTTCCGACACGATGCGCCTGGCGCTGGGCAACTATCTGCAGCCGGACACGCCGGGAGCAGGCTTCCTCGCGTCGCTGATCCACGTGGCCAATGCCGTCGTCTGCGCGCTCGACCTGGCGCAGGCGGGCGACGACATGGTGCCGCGCGTCTCGCCGGTAGCCTGGGATGCGCTGGGCCTGGGCGAAGACACGTATCTGCAGCTGTTCCGCGAGACGGAACTGCGCTACGACGAAATCACCTCGGCACTGCTGAGCTAAACATGGCCGCAAACGCAAACGGCTCTCGCTGCGAAGCGAAAGCCGTCAAGGGTACTGCGGTGTGTCCATGCTGCCCGGCCCACGCCGGCCTGTTGCCGCCAGCAGTTACGCAAGCGGCACAGTCAGCGCGCCACCGCCGCATCAGTGCGCGTAATTCGATTCTTGCGCATCGCCGCGGTCTTCCGCTTTTGGACGGCCCTGGGCGTCGGACAGACGATACTTGGTGCGGCGGTCGCCCATCAAGTCGCGCAGGTCACGGATGCTCATGCCCGTCACTTCGTGCATGCGGATCAGCAGCGAGGCACCGACCGGCAAGCGGTGATGGCGGATCTTGCTGATGACGGGTGGCGCCACTTCGAGCAGACGCGACAGGGCTGCATCGTTTTTCAGCTGCATCTTGCTCAGCAGAATATCCAGCAGGTGGTTCGGGTTGTAACTCTCTTGCGATGCTAATGCATGATGTGCCATGATTTTTCCTCGTCTGGTGAATGTAGAAAATAATGCCGATACGAACTTAAGGCTGGCTTAGAGTGTTCAAATAAACGTCTGTCATCGGATTCAGCCCTCCCCCGCCTTTCCTCCGTATCGCACTGCCTGCACAGGACTCGCACAGCCACGCCCAGCCAACGTACGCAATTTGCCGCGTGAGTAAAAGCACGTGCAATCCACTGAAATGAATTGCATATAAGGCAATATACTAGCCCAAACACGCGGCATCTGCGCCTCGCGCAAACTTCCTGATTGTTAAATATCAATCAAGCTGCTGGTTGGCTTGGCAACGATGCTATTTCAACACATTAGGATGCCAGCGGGCGCACACAAGGCTTTGCAGCAACTTGTTACAAATCAATGGTGTCGCACGGCAATAAATGCTTTTGAGCATCACTACTCAGGGCCACATATACAGGCGACAACCTTGTCGGCAAGGTAAGCACAACATGGCCCGCCCCGGCGATTTACGCTAAACTATGGCCTGAACTTGCAGCGAGCCTGCCGCCGGGCAGCCAGAGGCGCCCGGCCGGTCATCCACCGCCTCCCGCCCCGAGCGGCGCACAGCGCAAGCCCCCTGCCCAGCTTATTTGCAGCCACACTGATTTGCTCCATTATTTGTCCCACTTATTTGCCGCCACATTTACCGATAAGCACCCGACGCCATGCAGAAAAAAGTATTCATTAAAACCTTCGGCTGCCAGATGAACGAGTACGACTCGGACAAGATGGCCGACGTGCTGGGCGCCTCCGATGGCCTGGTGCGCACCGACACGCCGGAAGATGCCGATGTGATCCTGCTCAATACCTGCTCCGTGCGCGAAAAGGCGCAGGAAAAAGTGTTTTCCGACCTGGGCCGTCTGCGCGAGCTGAAACTGGCCAAGCCGCACCTGCTGATCGGCGTGGGCGGCTGCGTGGCGTCGCAGGAAGGCGACGCCATCGTCAAGCGCGCGCCGTATGTCGACATGGTCTTCGGCCCGCAAACCCTGCACCGCCTGCCGCAGATGATCGAACTGCGCCGCGCCAGCGGCGACGCGCAAGTGGACATCAGCTTCCCGGAAATCGAAAAGTTCGACCACATGCCGCCGGCCAAGGTGGAAGGCGCCTCGGCGTTCGTTTCCATCATGGAAGGCTGCAGCAAATATTGCAGCTACTGCGTCGTGCCCTACACGCGCGGCGAGGAAGTGTCGCGCCGCTTCGAGGACGTGCTGACGGAAGTGGCGGGCCTGGCCGCCCAGGGCGTCAAGGAAATCACCCTGCTGGGGCAAAACGTCAACGCCTACCGTGGCGCGATGGAAGGCGGCGAGATCGCCGACTTCGCCCTGCTGCTCGAATACGTGGCCGACATCCCCGGCATCGCGCGCATGCGCTTCGTCACCAGCCACCCGAAGGAATTCACGCAGCGCCTGATCGACGCCTATGCGAAGATCCCGCAGCTGGTCGACCACCTGTATTTGCCCGCGCAGCACGGTTCCGACAAGGTGCTCGGCGCCATGAAGCGCGGCTACACGGGCCTCGAATACAAGTCCATCATCCGCCGCATCCGCGCCGTGCGCCCGAACATGGCCATTTCGTCCGACTTCATCGTCGGTTTCCCCGGCGAGACCCAGGCCGACTTCGACGCCATGATGAAGCTGATCGCCGACGTGGGCTTCGACAACAGCTACAGCTTCATCTTCAGCAAGCGCCCCGGCACGCCGGCCGCCAGCCTGGAAGACGACACGCCGCATGACGTCAAGCTGGCTCGCTTGCAACAGTTGCAGGCGGCCATCGACGCCAACACGCGCAAATACAGCCTGGCCATGGTCGGCACCGTGCAAACCATCCTCGTCGAAGGCCGCTCGAAGAAGGACACCAATGACAGCGAACTGCAAGGCCGCACGGAAAACAACCGCGTGGTCAATTTCGACGCCGGCCCCGACGGCTTGCAACTGATCGGCCAGCTGGTCGACGTGCGCATCACCGAAAGCCATTCCTACACCCTGCGCGGCGAACTCGTCGCCAGCGCACCCGCATTGAAAAGAGCCAGTTGAAAACCAAAGCCCCGATACAGCCGCATTACTTCATCCCCGAGCCGCTCGACAACACGCGCCTGGCGCACCTGTGCGGCCCCCTCGATGAAAACCTGCGCCAGATTTCCGCCGCCCTCGACGTGACGATCTTCCGCCGCGGCGAGAAATTCATCGTCGGCGGCAGCAATGCCGAACGCGCCGTGGAAATCCTCGAACAGTTCTACGCCATCGCCAACAAGGTCGTGCCGCTGGAAGAAGTGCAGCTGGCCCTGGTGGAACAGCGCGCAGGCCTGTCCGCCGCCTCGGAACACCACGCCAACGCACCCGTCAGCACCTTCGTCGAGCCGGATATCGCCAGCCCCGTGCTGAAAACGCGGCGCGCCGACCTGCGCGGGCGCACGCCGCACCAGATCGCCTACCTGCGCGACATCCTCGAACACGACATCAGCTTCGGCGTCGGCCCGGCAGGCACGGGTAAGACCTACCTGGCCGTCGCCTGCGCCGTCGACGCGCTCGAACGCGACGCCGTCAAGCGCATCATCTTGACGCGCCCCGCCGTCGAAGCGGGCGAACGCCTGGGCTTCCTGCCGGGCGACCTGGCGCAAAAGGTCGACCCGTATCTGCGTCCCCTCTACGATGCGCTGTATGATTTGCTGGGCTTTGACCGCACGCAAAAACTGTTTGAAAAACAGGTGATCGAGATCGCCCCGCTGGCCTACATGCGCGGACGCACCCTGAACCACGCCTTCGTCATCCTTGACGAGGCGCAAAACACCACCGTCGAACAGATGAAGATGTTTTTGACGCGCATCGGCTTCGGCAGCAAGGCCGTGGTGACGGGCGACGTCACGCAAGTCGACCTGCACAAGAGCCAGACGAGCGGCCTGATCGACGCCGTGCACGTATTGAAAGACGTGCGCGGCATCGGCTTCACGCAATTTAACAGCACCGACGTGGTGCGCCATCCGCTCGTCGCGCGCATCGTCGACGCCTATGAAACGGCGCAGGCGGCCAACGCCGACGCCGCCCAGTTACTCCCCTTGTTGAAACCAGCTGCCGCCAAAAATGTCCGAAAAAAATAAACTGTCCCTGTCCGTGCAATATCCGGACGCCCGCCTGGAAGCCCTGATCACGCGCCCGAAAGTGCGCCGCTGGGTCAAGGCGGCCCTGTTCGCCCCCGCAGAATTCACCATCCGCTTCGTCGACGCGGAAGAAGGCCGTACCTTGAACCGCGATTACCGCGAAAAGGACTACGCCACCAACGTGCTGACGTTCGCCTACAACGAAGGCGAAGAACTCGGTGACGACGAGCCGACGCGCGCCGACATCATCCTGTGCACCGACGTGCTGGAAAAGGAAGCGGCGGAACAGAAGAAAAGCGTGGAAGAGCACACTGCCCATCTGATCGTGCACGGCGTGCTGCATGCGCAGGGCTACGACCACATGGATGACGAAGAAGCCACCGAAATGGAGGGCCTGGAAACGGACATCCTGGCCAAGCTCGGCATCACCGACCCGTACAAGGAGTAAGACCATGGGAACCTGGGCCACTGACGCCTTCGGCAACGACTACGCCATGGATTGGGCGCAGGACTTGCACGAATATAAAACCCTGGAACTGGTCGAGACGACGCTCGACAACGTCATCGACAGCCAGGAAGCGGAGCTGGAAGCGCCGTTCGCCGCCGAAGCGCTGGCCGCGCTGGAAGTGATCGCGCGCCTCTTGGGCAAGCCGGGCGAGGACGACCCGGCCACGGCGGAAGTGGACGAGTGGGTGGCCGCCTGCAAGAAGAAGGTGACGCCGCCGCTGCTGGACAAGGCGCGCCTGGCCTTCGAGCGCATCACGGCGGAGTCGTCGGAACTGCGCCAGCTGTGGCAGGACAGCGAGCATTTCGCCGACTGGCAAGCCGACGTGGCGGCCCTGCGCGCGCGCGTGCTGGGCCCGGACGCCGCGTAAAACATCGGGCAACGGCGCACTTCGACGTATTAAATTTGCATCAAAAGCGGGGAAATCCGGTATTCCCCCACTTTTGGTGTATCCTATATCCCTTCGCAACAACGGCTCACGCCTCCTATGCCCGAGCACCCTAGTGGCGTCAGAACTGACGTCAAGCCCCACCGGTCACTGTTTGAACGCCTGACCGCACTCATTTCCCCCGAGCCAGAGAACCGTGCAGAATTGCTCGATGTTCTACACGATGCGCATGAACGCAAGCTGATCGACGCCGACGCCCTGTCGATGATCGAAGGCGTGTTTCAGGTATCGGATCTCTGTGCGCGCGACATCATGATTCCCCGCTCGCAAATGGATGTCATCGACATCAGCAAGCCGATCGAGGAATGGATGCCGGAAGTCCTGTCCACCGCCCACTCGCGCTTCCCCGCGATCGAAGGCGAGCGCGACAAGGTCATCGGCATCCTGCTGGCGAAAGACTTGCTGCGTTATTACGCAGAAGAAACTTTCGACGTCCGCGACATGCTGCGCCCCGCCATCTTCATCCCCGAATCGAAACGCCTGAATGTGCTGCTGCGCGATTTCCGCGCCAACCACAATCACATGGCCATCGTCGTCGATGAATACAGCGGCGTCGCCGGCCTGATCACCATCGAAGACGTGCTGGAACAGATCGTCGGCGATATCGAGGACGAATACGACTTCGACGAAGCCGAGGACAACATCCTGTCGCTGAAGGAAGGCCAGTTCGGCCCCCGCTGGCGCGTCAAGGCGCTGACCGAGATCGAACAATTCAACGAAGAAGTGGGCAGCCACCTGGTGGACGACGACGTCGACACCATCGGCGGCCTCGTGTCGAAGTACCTGGGCCGCATGGCGCACAAGGGCGATATCTTCGACCTGGGCAATTTGCGCTTCGAGGTGCTGCGCGCCGATGCGCGCCAGGTGCACGTGCTGCTCGTCGAGCGCCTGCCCAACGTACCGGAACTGGAACTCTGACATGCGCGTCCTGTAAATGCGTTTCAGACGCGCCGACCCCAACGCCCCCGCCAAACCGCCCCGCAGCACCTGGGCGCGCATGCTGACTGCCGCCATCGCCGGCGCCGTCGCCGTGCTGGCGTTCGCCCCTTTCGGCTACTGGCCGCTGCAAATCCTCAGCCTGGGCGTGCTGTTCTACCAGGTGCTGCGTTCGTCCAGCGTCAAGGGCGGCGCGCTGATCGGCTGGGCCTACGGCTTCGGCTGGTGCGCGGCCGGCACGCACTGGCTGTACATCTCCATGCACCGCTATGGCGACATGGCCGCGCCGATCGCCGCCGTCGCCGTGGCCCTGCTGGCCCTCCTGATGGCCATCTACGTGGCCCTGGCCATGGGCGCGGCCGCCTGGCTGCGCCAGCGCTGGGTGCTGTCCCTGCCCGCCATGACCCTGCTGGTGCTGCCCGCGACCTGGACCCTGTTCGAATGGACGCGCGGCTGGCTGTTTACGGGTTTTCCGTGGCTGGCCACCGGTTACGCCCACAATGCCAGCCCGCTGGCCGGCTTCGCCCCCATCGTCGGCGCCTATGGCCTGGGCTGGCTGGCGGCGCTGTCGGCCGGCACCCTGCTCTTGCTAGTCCACCCCCTGCACCGCACGCGCTGGTTCGCGCTGGGCGGCGTGATCGCGCTGTACGCGGCCGGCATCGGCTTGCAATATGTGGCGTGGACGCACCCGGTCGGACGCCCGATCACGGTGCGCCTGCTGCAGGGCAATGTGCCGCAGCAGCAGAAATTCGACCCCGGCTTCGTGCTGGGCGCCCTGCAGATGTACCAGGGCGCCATCACCAGCGCGCCGGCCGACCTGATCGCCACGCCGGAAACGGCCGTCACCGTGCTGCCGCACCAGCTGCCGCCCGGCTATCTGGATAACCTGGCGACGTATGCGCGGCAGACGGGCAGCTCGATTTTGGTCGGCATGCCCGTGCTCGACGAGCAGCAGCGCTTTTACAATGCGGCCGTGGGGATCACGCCCAACGGCACGCCGGGACCGTACTACCAGTACCGCAAGCACCACCTGGTGCCGTTCGGCGAATTCGTGCCGCCCGGCCTGCACTGGTTTGTCGCCATGATGGCCATCCCGCTGGGCGACATGGGCCGCGGCGCCGAGGTGCAAGCGCCTTTGGCCGTGCGCGACCAGCTGGTGCTGCCGAATATCTGCTACGAAGACTTGTTTGGCGAGGAAATCGCCGGCCAGCTGGCCAGCGCCCACCGCAGCGGCAAGCAGTCGGCATCCGTGCTGCTCAATATCTCGAACCTGGCCTGGTTTGGCGATTCGATCGCCATCCCGCAGCATTTGCAGATTTCGCAGATGCGCAGCCTGGAAACGGGCCGCCCGATGCTGCGCTCGACGAATACGGGCGCCACCGCCGTCATCGACGGCAAGGGCGTGGTGCAAAGCCTGCTGCCGCCGGAACAGCAAGCCACCCTGTCGGCCAAGGTGCAAGGCATGGGCGGCATGACGCCATACATTCTTTACGGCAACAAACTGGTGCTGGCCCTGGCCGCGCTGGCCCTGCTGACGGCCTTCCTGCTGTCGCGCGCCGCCCGCCGTGGCCGCGCTGCGCAGCAATAAGCGGCCGATATTGCCCGAAGAGTCACAGTGGGCCCGTAAAAACCGCTAAAATTAGCAAAACCCCGGCCCGGACGCGCTTCCAAGCATGCGCCCGGGCTTCAAGCAAACCTTAACAAAGCGCAGCCTCCCGCGCGGCGAACTCATACGATGCTCACATTTCAACAAATTATCCTGACCTTGCAAACCTATTGGGACAAGCAAGGTTGCGCCCTGCTCCAGCCTTACGACATGGAAGTCGGCGCCGGCACCTTCCACACCGGCACCTTCCTGCGCGCGATCGGCCCGGAACCTTGGCGCGCCGCGTATGTGCAGCCGTCGCGCCGCCCGAAAGATGGCCGCTATGGCGAAAATCCGAACCGCATGCAGCATTATTACCAGTATCAGGTGGTGCTCAAGCCCGCGCCGGAAAACATCCTCGACCTGTATCTGGGTTCGCTGGCCGCCCTGGGCCTGGATTTGAAGCAGAATGACGTGCGCTTCGTCGAGGACGACTGGGAAAGCCCGACCCTGGGCGCCTGGGGCCTGGGCTGGGAAGTCTGGCTGAACGGCATGGAAGTGACCCAATTTACCTACTTCCAGCAAGTGGGCGGCCTCGATTGCAAGCCCGTGCTGGGCGAAATCACCTACGGCATCGAACGCCTGGCCATGTACCTGCAAGGCGTGGAAAACGTGTATGACCTGGTGTGGACCGAGTGGGAGGAGAACGGGGTCACGAAAAAGCTGACCTACGGCGACGTCTTCCACCAGAACGAGGTGGAGCAGTCGACCTACAACTTCGAGCACGCGAATACGAACCTGCTGTTCGAACAGTTCGGCAACTACGAAGCGGAAGCGAAGCGCCTGATCGAGCTGCAACTGACCCTGCCCGCCTACGAAAAGATCATGAAGGCCTCGCACAGCTTCAATATGTTAGATGCGCGTGGCGCCATCTCGGTGACGGAACGCGCCGCCTACATCGGCCGCGTGCGCACCCTGTCGCGCCTGGTGGCGCAAGCGTATTACGACTCGCGCGAGCGCCTCGGTTTCCCGATGCTGCCCGCCGCAGACCAACCCGCCGCCGCTTGATCGCCTAGCTCATACACCGCCGTACCAGACAAGAACACCATGAACCAAACACTGCTCATCGAACTGCTGACCGAAGAACTGCCGCCGAAAGCGCTGGCCAAACTGGGCGCCGCCTTCACGGCCGGCATCGTCAACGGCCTGAAGGCGCGCGACTTCCTGGAAGCCGACAGCGTCGCCACCAGCTACGCCTCGCCGCGCCGCCTGGCCGTCTCCATCACCAACGTGCGTGAAGTCTCGCCCGATAAATCGATCCGCGAAAAAGTCTTGCCCGTCTCCGTGGCGCTGGACGCGAACGGCAACGGCACCCCGCCGCTGGCCAAGAAACTGGCCGCGCTGGGCTTCCCCGACCTGACGGTGGCCGAGCTGGAACGCGCCGCCGACGGCAAGGCTGAAAGCTTCTTCTACACCTACACGGCGCCCGGCAGCCAGCTCGCCACGGGCGCGCAAGCTGCCCTGGCCGAGTCGGCCGCCAAGCTGCCGATTCCAAAGCTGATGAGCTATCAGCGCCCGGACGGCACCACCGTGCAATTCGTGCGTCCGGCCCACAGCCTGATCGCCCTGCACGGCATCAATATCCTGCCATTGACCTTGCTGGGTTTGACGGCCGGCCGCACCACCCTGGGCCACCGCTTCCTCACCGACGGCGAACCGATCACCATCGCGCACGCGGAAAACTATGCGCCGTCGCTGATTCTCAACGCCAGCGTCATCGCCAGCAACGAGGAACGCAAGGAGCGCATCCGCGCCCAGTTGCTGGACAAGGCCGGTGCCGACCAGGTGCTGATGCCCGAAGCGCTGCTCGATGAAGTCACGGCCCTGGTCGAATGGCCGGTCGTGTATGAGTGCCACTTCGAGGAAGAATTCCTGGCCGTGCCGCAGGAATGCCTGATCCTCACCATGCAGACGAACCAGAAATACTTCGCCCTGACGGACAGCGAAGGCAAGCTGCGCTCGCGCTTCCTGATCGTGTCGAACATCGAAACGGACACGCCAGAGCACATCATCGGCGGCAACGAGCGCGTCGTGCGCCCGCGCCTGTCCGACGCCAAGTTCTTCTTCGAGCAAGACAAGAAGAAGACCCTGGCAGCGCGTCTGCCGCTGCTGGCTAACGTGGTCTACCACAACAAGCTGGGCACGCAGGCGGCCCGCACAGAGCGCGTCAAGTCGCTGGCCGGCGCCATCGCCGCCAAGCTGCAATATGACGTCGCCCTGGCCGAACGCGGCGCCCTGCTGGCCAAGGCCGATTTGCTGACCGACATGGTGGGCGAATTCCCCGAGCTGCAAGGCATCATGGGCACGTACTACGCGCGCCATGATGGCGAACCGGAAGAAGTGGCGCTGGCCGCCTCGGAGCATTACCAGCCGCGCTTTGCCGGCGACAGCCTGCCGACCACCGGCACCGGCACCGCCGTGGCGCTGGCCGACAAGCTCGAAACCCTGGTCGGCATCTGGTCCATCGGCCTGGCGCCAACGGGCGACAAAGACCCGTTCGCGCTGCGCCGCCACGCGCTTGGCGTGCTGCGCATGCTGCTGGAAAAACGCCTGCCTTTGTCGATCCAGGGCTTGCTGGCCGATGCCGCCGCGCAGTTCGCAGCCGTTCCCGGCTTCAAGGACCCGGTCGCGGACGTCACCACCTTCATGCTGGATCGCCTGCGCGGCATCCTGCGCGAGCGCGGTTTCTCGCCGAATGAAATCGAAGCCGTCGTGGCGCAGAATCCGGACCGCCTGGACGACATCGTGCAGCGCCTGGAAGCCGTGCAGGCGTTTGCCGCCCTGCCGGAAAGCGCCTCGCTGGCCGCCGCCAACAAGCGCATCACGAACATCCTGAAAAAGAACGAAGAAGCCGTGAGCCAGGTCGCCGCCGGCGGCGTCAACGTGGCGCTGCTGCAGGACGAGGCGGAGAAAAAACTGGCCGCCGCCGTCTCGCGCGTGCAGCCGGAAGTCGACGCGGCCTTCGCCAAGGGCGACTTCACCAGCACCCTGCAAACGCTGGCGCAGCTGCGCGACGATGTCGATGGCTTCTTCAACGACGTGATGGTGATGGCCGAGGATGTCGCCCTGCGCAACAACCGCCTGGCCTTGCTGTCGTCGCTGCACGGCATGATGAACCGCGTCGCCGACATTTCGAAGCTGGCGGCATAATGGGCACGCCGGCGCTGAAACTGATTATTCTCGACCGCGACGGCGTCATTAATCATGACTCGCCGGACTTCATCAAGTCGCCTGCCGAATGGCTGCCGATACCCGGTTCGCTCGAAGCGATCGCCCGCCTGAACCAGGCAGGCTATCGCGTCGTCATCGCCTCGAACCAGTCGGGCATCGCGCGCGAATATTTCGACATGACGGTCTTGAACGCGATCCACCAGAAGATGCACACATTGGCGCAGCAGGTGGGCGCCGATATCGATGCCATCTTCTTTTGCCCGCATGCGGGCGCGGACAATTGCGACTGCCGCAAGCCGAAGCCCGGCATGTTCCATGAAATTTCGCAGCGCTACAACACCAGCCTGAAAGGCGTGCCCACGGTCGGCGATTCGCTGCGCGACCTGCAGGCAGGCTTCATCAGCGGCTGCGTGCCCTACCTGGTCCTGACGGGCAAGGGCGAGAAGACCAATGAAACGGGCGGCCTGCCGCCTGGCACCCAGGTCTTCCCCGACCTGGCCGCCGTCGTCAGCCACCTGCTCAAGGCGCCAGCGACACCGGCGCCCACAGTGGCATTCAGTATCTAATCTTCGGAGAACCGCATTGCGTAATATTTCCCTGTTCCTGCGATCCCTGCTGTTCATGATCATCATGATCGTGGCCACCATCGTCTGGGCCTGCGTGTGCTTTTTTGCCGCGCCATTGAGCTACAACAAGCGCTATTGGGTCACCTCGCGCTGGAACGTGTTTATCCTGTGGTGTGCCAAGGTCATTTGCGGCATCCGCTATGAAGTCAAGGGCGCCGAGAACTTCCCCGATGCGCCGGCCATCGTGCTCTCGAAGCACCAGTCGGCCTGGGAAACCATCTTTTTGCTTCCCAGCCTGCCACGTCCGCTCGTATATGTGTTCAAGAAGGAGATTTTGTACATCCCCTTCTTCGGCTGGGCCATGGCGCTGCTGCGCATGATCCCCATCGACCGCAAGCAGGGCAAGCATGCGTTCAAGAGCGTGGTAGCCCATGGCAAGCGCCGCCTGGCAGATGGGCAATGGATTATCATGTTCCCTGAAGGCACCCGCATTCCCGTGGGCCAGACGGGCAAGTACAAGAGCGGCGGCACGCGTTTGGCTATCGCCACGGGCGCCGTGGTGGTGCCGATTGCGCATAATTCAGGCGAATGCTGGCCCAAGCAGTCATTCCTCAAACGCCCGGGACTGATCACCGTCTCGATAGGCAAACCGATTTCGCCGGAAGGGCAAACCCCGGACAGCATGATGCAACAGGTGGAAAATTGGATAGAATCAGAAATGCGCGTCATTTCGCCTCACGCCTACAACGCTGGCTAGACGGCATCAGCGCGGTCATCCAGGAGCCGACACTGCGCCAGCAGATGAAGACCATCAAGGTCGGCGACCAGCAACTGGATTTGTTCGCGCATGACGTCTCGACCAGCACGCCCCCGGCGGTGCGCCCCACGGCACCGCCAGCGCCGCCCGTGGCGCCACCGGTAGTGGCGCCCGCGCCCCCCATCATTCGCCCTGCCCCGCCTCCCCTGCCTTCCCCGCCACGCACCGCCGATGGTCCGCCGCTGCGCCAGCTGCAGCTGGGCAGCCACCTCGTCGAATTCGCCCTGCGCCGCTCCACGCGCCGTTCCATCGGCTTCATGATCGACGATAACGGCTTGCGCGTCACGGCGCCCAAGCGCGTCACCCTGGCCGAAATCGACAACGCCATCCGCGCCAAGCAAGGCTGGATCGTCTCGAAGCTGCTGGAGCGGGGCGAGCGCAAGGTGCAGCGCCAGCAGCGCCCGCCCGTGGCCTGGGTCGATGGCGCCGTGCTGCCCTACCTCGGCGGCGACATCACCTTGCGATTGCACCAGGCGCCGCGCCACCGCGCCAGCTTCCAGCGCGAGACGAATGAGCTGCACGTATGGGTCACGCCCACGGGCAGCGAACAGCAGTTGAAGGAAAAAGTGAAGGGATGGTTCCAACACGAAGCGCGCCAGCTGTTCGAGGCGCGCCTGGACGTGTATGCGGACAAGCTGGGCGTCCAGTACGATTCCTTGTCGCTGTCGTCGGCCGGCACGCGCTGGGGCAGCTGCACCATCGAGCGCAAGATCCGCCTGAACTGGCGCCTGATCCATTTCGCCCTGCCGCTGATCGACTACGTGGTGGCGCACGAACTGTCGCACCTGCTGGAAATGAACCACAGCCCCCGCTTCTGGGCCACCGTGGAATCGATTTATCCCGATTACGATGGCGCCAAGCAGGCGCTCAGAAAACGCTCGCAGGAATTACCAGTCCTGTTCAATTAAGCTGGCAGCAAAGGCTGGATCGCAGCGATCGTGCGCGGCGTGGCGCCCCGGTGCTGGCTGGCAAACGCCAGCGCTTTTTCTCCCATAGCCGCCAGACGCGCGGGATCCTGCAGCAGGGCCGCCGCCTGCGCCATCAGCGCGTCGGCGTCCGCCACCAGCGCGGCACCGCCTGCAGCAATCGCCTGTTCGGTCACCAGCGCAAAATTGAAGGTGTGGGGGCCGATCAGCACGGGCTTGCCCAGGGCCGCCGGCTCGATCAGGTTTTGCCCGCCCAGCGGCAGCAGACTGCCGCCCACGAAAGCGCAATCGCAGGCCGCGTAATACGCAAACATCTCGCCCATCGAGTCGCCCAGCAGCACCTGCGTGCCCGCCGCCACGGCATCGCCCTGCGCCAGGCCGGACCTGCGCTGCACGGCCAGGCCCTGCGCCGCGATGAGTTTTTCCACCTCGTCAAAGCGCTGCGGATGACGCGGTACGATCAGCAGCAACGCATTCGCGGGCAGGCTGACGCGGGTCAAGGCGTCGAGGATCAGCTGCTCTTCCCCTTCGCGCGTGCTGGCGCACAGCAGCACCGGGCGCTGGCCGATGGCGCCGCGCAGCCAGGCGCCTGTCGCCAGGGCCGCCTCGGGCACGACGACGTCGAACTTGATGCTGCCCGTGACCACCACGTCCTGCACACCCAGCTGACGTACGCGATCGGCGTCGTCCTGCGTCTGCGCCGCGACCAGGGTGATGCCGCGCGCCGCATCGGCGATGAGTTTACCCAGGCGCTGCGCCTTGCCCAGCGATCGCTGCGACAGGCGCGCATTGGCCAGCACCACGGGCACTTTGTAGCGATTGCATTGCTGGATCAGGTTTGGCCACACTTCCGTCTCCATCAGGATGCAGATGCGCGGCGCGAAATGGCGGATGAAACGGGCCGGCATGGCGCCCGTGTCATACGGCAGGTAGCTTTGCACAAGGCGCGCGCCGTGTTTCGCAAACAGTGCCTTGCCCGTGGCGCGCCCCGTCGGCGTCATGTGCGTGAGGACGATGCGGCACGCGGGCCATGCGGCCAGCAGCGCATCGATCAACGGCTCGGCCGCGCGCGTCTCGCCGACGGAGACGGCGTGCAGCCAGATGGTGTCGGGGGCAGG
Source organism: Janthinobacterium sp. SUN033 (assembly GCF_030397595.1). Classification (NCBI taxonomy): domain Bacteria; kingdom Pseudomonadati; phylum Pseudomonadota; class Betaproteobacteria; order Burkholderiales; family Oxalobacteraceae; genus Janthinobacterium; species Janthinobacterium sp. SUN033. The sequence continues at coordinate 426,608 of NZ_JAPQNV010000006.1, read as the reverse complement.
TGTGGCCTGGCGCCCGTAAAAGCCCAGGCGCTCGCCCCAGTGCCGGCGATAACCGGGTTCCTGGCGTCCGCGCAGCCACAGCCGCGCCAGCACCAGGGGCAAGGCCAGCCACCAGGCAAGGGTATAAAGAAGTCGCATATTTGTTTGATGTTGAAGTCAGGCGGGAGGGTGGTCGGCCAGCAGGCGCCGCGCCGCGGCCAGCACTTCCGGCACGCCGGGCGGCGCGCCTTTGTCGCCCAGGTTGATGATTCTCGGCGACCAGTTGCCTTCCGTTTTCCACAGCGGCGAATCGGCATAGATTTCCACCGTCGGACGCACAAAGGCGGCGGCGATATGCGTCAGGCCCGTGTCGACGCCGATCACCAGCGCCGCATGGCGCGCCAGCAGGGTGGCGTCGCCCATCGACAGCTTTGGCAGCAGGCGCGCGTTGGGCAGGCTGGCCGCCAGTTGTTCGGCTTCCGCCTTTTCCTTGGGCGAACCCCAGGGCAGCAAAATCGGCATGGGCGCGAGCGCGTGGCCCAGGGCGATCCAGTTCTCCCGCGCCCATTTCTTGGCGTCGCGCGCCGTGCCGTGGAAATACACGCAGTAGGGCGCCTCGCCCATCCAGTCCGGACGCGCTTCGCTGGCCGATACGTCCGGCAAGCCGAAATCGGCCGGCGTGTCGACCGTATAGCCGAGTGCCGCGCCGGCCACCAGGCGGCCGCGCGCTACCGCATGCGTACGCGGGTCGAGCGGAATGCTTTTCGTATGAAAAATGCGCGAGATGCCTTCGTAGCCGGAGCCTTCGCTGCCATTGGCCAGGCCGACTTTCTGTCCGCCCGGCGCCAGGCACGCGGCACCCATGATGATGCCCGTCTTGAGCAAGCCCTGGGTATCGAACACATAACCGTAGCGCGTCTGCCGCAGGCTGCGGAAAAAGGCAGCGATTTCCGCACGCGTTTCTTTCTTGCCCAGGCTCTTGCGCCAGCGCCGCAGCGCGAACGGGAAGATGGTACCCACGCGCTGGTTCAGGCGCACCAGGCTGACGTAACCCTCTTCGACCACCCAGTCGATGGTCGCATCCGGATAATGGCGGGCGATGTCCGCTACCATCGGCAGGTTATGCAGCACGTCGCCCAGCGAGGACACCCTCACCAGCAGGATTTTCAAGGGCGCCTGTGCGCCAGCTTGGCCGGCCATGCTGTCAGAACGGCAGCACAGCGTCTGGCTTGGCGGCCAGGATCACGCTTTTGAACTGTCCCTGGATGCGCGCCAGCGCTGCCGGCGTTTCCGCTTCGAAGCGCATGACGATCACCGGCGTGGTGTTCGACGAGCGGGCCAGGCCGAAGCCATCCGCGTATTCCACGCGCAAGCCGTCGATGGTGATGATCTGCTCATTGCCAGGGAAGACGGCGTCGCGGCGCAGCATGTCCATCAGCGCGACATTCTCGCCTTCCTTCAGCTCCAGGTGCAGTTCGGGCGTGCTGTCGGACTGCGGCAGGGAGTTCAGCAAGGCCGATGGATCGGCTTCGCGCGTGAGGATTTCCAGCAGGCGCGCAGCCGAATACAGGCCATCGTCGAAACCGTACCAGCGGTCCTTGAAGAAGATATGGCCGCTCATTTCGCCACCCAGCGGCGCACCCGTTTCGCGCAGCTTGGCTTTCACCAGCGAGTGGCCCGTCTTGTACATCAGCGGCACGCCGCCATGCTTGGTGATGTAAGGCGCCAGGTGGCGCGTGCACTTCACGTCATACAGAATCTGCGCGCCCGGATGGCGGGTCAGCACGTCGGCGGCGAACAGCATCATCTGGCGGTCGGGGTAGATGATCTGGCCATCCTTGGTGACCACGCCCAGGCGGTCGCCATCGCCATCGAAGGCGATGCCGATTTCCGCATCCGTCTCGGCCAGGCAGCGGATCAGGTCTTGCAGGTTTTCCGGATGCGCCGGATCCGGATGGTGATTCGGGAAATTGCCATCGACTTCACAGAACAGTTCGATGACCTCGCAGCCCATGCCGCGGAACAGGTCGCCCGCAAATGCGCCGGCCACGCCATTGCCGCAATCGACGGCGATCTTGATCGGGCGCGCCAGCTTGACGTCGCCCAGGATGCGCTCCAGGTAGGCGGCGCGGATATCATGCGTGGCATAGCTGCCTGGCGTGCTGCTGGCGCGGCCGTCGTGCGCGACGATGCTGTGGTACAGCGCCTGGATCGCTTCGCCGTGGATCGCTTCGCCGGCCAATACCATCTTGAAACCGTTGTAGTCGGGCGGATTGTGGCTGCCCGTGACCATGATGCCGGAGCGCGTGTCGAGCACATTCGTGCCGAAGTAGACCATCGGCGTGGCCACCACGCCCAGGTCGATCACGTCGACGCCTGCAGCTTGCAAGCCCTGCGCCAGCGCCGCCGTCAATTCCGGCCCAGACAGGCGGCCATCGCGGCCGATCACGACCCGCTGCTCGCCCTTGGCCAGGGCGGCCTGGCCAAATGCCTGACCGATCTTGTGGGCCACGCTGGCATCGAGGGTTTTAGCGATGATGCCGCGAATATCGTAGGCCTTGAAGATCGTTCTGGACAATGGAAGCATGGTGTGGGCGGTATAAAGAGGGTCAAATAGGGAGCCTGGCAAGGTGCAGCGCGGGGCTGACAGCTTGCTACTGCGCCAAGAGTATACCGAATTATACGCGCAGCAGATCGATCGACTTGCCCGATTCCACCCATTGCCTGACCCACAACGGCTGGCGGCCACGGCCTGTCCATTGCTCGGTCGCATTGTCAGGATGGCGGTAACGCACCGCGACTTTGCCCGTGCGCGGGTGCAAGCCGTCGAGTATCAGCTGTTTCAGCGGAATGCCCGCCTGCTGCGCGATGGCCATGATCTGTTCGCGCGCCTTGTTCAAGTCTTCGCGCTCGCGGCCGTTCAATTCCTGCTTGACATTATCTTCCAGCTTGCGCAATTCCAGTATCGTCATCGTTGACAGATCCATCCGGTATATCCTTTACATTAATTTAGATAATAAAATCACGTGGAATATACTACATTGCATAAACATCTGCGCAGCGTTGCATAATTCATCGCCTATTGAATCACCGCCATCGGCTTATTTATCTGCTCCATATTAAGATTCAATGAAAAACATCCCGAAAGTACGCGTAGAAAATAAATAAACATGGATGAGTGGCATTCCGGCAGCCTGCGCAGGCTGCTTGCAAGTCCAGCGTGGCGCGGCTATCCATTCCGATAAACGCGCTGGCGGATGATTATCGATATACGCCAGCGGGAAATGCCGCCCCATTAAATCTCCGGCAGCATAATCGGCATCCGCTTTTCTTCCCGCCGGCCGTGCACGCAATCGGGTACCGACCAGGAATGCCCCCAACGCCAAAGGGCAGGCATGCTTATAATGCAGGCGCGTAGTTCACTTCACCCCGGCACATATGAAAACTTACTTTATCGGCGATCTGCAAGGCTGCCATGCACAAACCATCGAACTGATCGAACGGATCCAGGCGGCAGCGAATGGCCCGTACCGCCTGCTGTTCGCTGGCGACCTGATCAACCGCGGCCCGGCCTCGCTGGCCACGTTGCGCCACGTGCACGCGCTGGCGCAGCAGGGTCTGGCCGACAGCGTCCTGGGCAACCATGACTTGCACCTGCTGGCCGTGGCTAACGGCATCCGCCCCGAGCATGCGTCCGATACGCTGGCCGAAATTCTCGACGCGCCCGACCGCGACGAGTTGATCAACTGGCTGCGCCAGCGGCCGTTGGCACTGGCACACGATGGCCACGTGCTCGTGCATGCGGGCTTGCTGCCACAATGGAGCGCGGCCCAGGCCCTGTCCCTGGGCGGGGAAGTGTCCGCGATGCTGCGCAGCGACGGCTGGGTGGCCTTCCTGCGCACCATGTACGGCAACGAGCCGGCCGCCTGGCGCGACGACCTGCAGGGCGCCGACCGGCTGCGCTGCATCGTCAACGCCATGACGCGGCTGCGCTTTTGCACGCCGGAAGGCGTGATGGACTTCAAGATGAAGGAGAGCGGCAGCCCGCCGCCGGGTTCCGGCCTGCTGCCCTGGTTCGACGTGCCGGGACGGCGCAGCGCCGGCGACACCATCGTCTTCGGCCACTGGTCGGCGCTGGGACTGCAGCTGCGGGAGCACCTGATCGGCCTCGATAGCGGCTGCGTCTGGGGTGGAAAACTGTCGGCCGTGTGCCTGGAAGACCGCTCGCTGCTGCAAGTCGCCTGCCCCGCCTTCCAGCAGCACAGCGGCAAGCGCTAAATGGCAAGCATGGCGCGCATATGCTTAGTCGAAATCGGTCGTTGGCCTTGCCGCGCGCAGCCCGTATGATGCAGCTTTTGCCTTTGCGATCCCATGCATCCTGATACCGACAGACTGGCGCGCTGGCTGCTCGGCAGCCTGGAACTCGACACCGCCGTCCTGCATGTGGGCCAGTACTGCGGCCGCTGGCGCGCCTCCACGGCGGGCCGGGAACTGGGCAGCTTTCACCTGGTACTCGATGGCCACTGCTATCTGCACCTCGACGGGGCGGCTCCGATTGCGCTCGGCCCGCGCGACGGCGTCTTCCTGCTGCGCGACTTGCCGCACTTCCTCAGCCCGCACAGCGACCCGCTGCAGGCGGTCAGCGCGCAAGCCATGCTGCCGCTGCAGTCGTCCACGGACCAGCCGGCGACGGCGCTGGCCTGCGGCTTCTTTCAATTTCGCGGCGCACTCTCCGCGCTGATCGTCGACTCCTTCCCGCCGTACCTGCTGATACGCGGCGACGCGCCCGCCTTCAACGCCGCTGCCGCGCTGTTCGACCTGATACTGGCGGAAGCCGGCGGCGACCCGGAACAACCGTCGCCGCTCATCGCGCGCCTGGTCGAACTGCTGTTCTTTTACCTGATACGCCATGTGGCGCAGGGCGAACAGGTGGCGGCCGGCCTGCTGTCGCTGCTGCACCGGCCCGCATTTTCGCCGCTGCTCGAACGCATGCTCGACGCCCCCGCCGACGACTGGTCGATCGAGAACATGGCCAAGGCCGCGTGCATGTCGCGCGCCAGCTTCTGCAAGCATTTCGCCAGCGCCAGCGGCCACTCGCCGGCACAGTTCCTGCTCCTGCTGCGCATGAAGATCGCCGCGCGGCGCCTGCACGATGGCGTCTCCGTCGAACGCGCGGCCGAACTGGTGGGCTACCGCTCGCACGCCGCCTTTACGCGTGCCTTCAAGCGGGTCACGGGCGAACAGCCAGGCGCCTACCGGCGCGACCAGCGCCAGCGCCAACTGGCCAGCTGAAATCAAGGATCGCACAATCGCAGACGAACGAGCACAAAAGGACGACGCTGACGTCTGTTACCTGCACGGCATGGCCGATATAATGCATGAGTGACTTACCAACTTAGCAAGGTACCCCATGTCCCGTCTGACGCTGCACACTCTCGATACCGCCCCGGCCGATAGCCGCCCCTTCGTGGAAAAGGCCATCGCCAACAATGGCTTCCTGCCCAACCTGATCGGCGTGCTGGCCAATGCCCCGCTGGCCCTGGAAACCTATCTGACCGTCTCCGGCATCAATGCGCGCGCCAGCCTGACGTTAATGGAACGCGAGGTGGTGCAGATCACGGCCGCGCGCATCCACGGCTGCGATTTCTGCATCGCCGGCCATAGCGCCATCTCGCTGAAAAAAGCGGGACAGACACCGGACACGGTGCGCGCCCTGCAGCATGGCCAGCCGACGAACGACGCCAAGCTGGACGCCGTCGCCGCCTTCGCCACGGCCGTCATCGCCACGCGCGGCGCCGTCAGCGACGCCGAATACCAAACATTCCTGGCGGCCGGCTACAACGAGCAGCAGGCGCTGGAAGTGGTGCTGGGCATCAGCCTGGCGACGCTGTGCAATTTCTCCAACAGCCTGGCCGGCACGCCCGTCAATCCGCAATTGACGCCCTACCTGCCTGGCGCCGTCTGACATGGGCCACCTCAATCACTGGCTGCACACGCATGCCGACCAATTGGACCAATCGTCGCAGCTGGCTGAAACCATTTTGCCGGCCCTCGCTGGCGACCAGTTGCTGGCCATCGGCGTGCCGCAGGAACACGGCGGCGCGGGCGGCGACGTACGCGACGCCATCGACGCCATCGCCAAAGTTGCCGAGCAATCGGTGACGGCGGCCTTTGTTTTCTGGGGCCAGCGCTGCTTCATCGAATTCCTGCTGCAAAGCGGGAACCGCGCGCTGGCCGAGCGCCGCTTGCCCGGCCTGCTGGCAGGCACGCAGGCCGGTGCCAGCGGCCTGTCGAACGCCATGAAATTCTTGTCGGGCATCGAGCAACTGCAAATCACGGGCGCGCGCCAGGAAGACGGCTTGCTGGTCGACGGCGGCCTTGCGTGGGTGACGAACTTGCGCAAAGCGGGCTTTGTCGCGGCCGCCGCCGTGGCGCCGAACGATGGCTCGCCGCCCGTCATCGTCGCCTTCGACAGCGGCACGGCAGGCGTGCAGCGCAGCGACGACCTGGACCTGGTCGCCCTGCGCGGCAGCAATACGGCTTCCGTCAAGCTGGCGCAGGTGCACATCCCCGCCGCGGACATCATCAGCGACAATGCGCCGGCCTGGCTGCCGCAGGTGCGCCCATCGTTCCTCGGCATGCAGTGCGGCCTGTCGATTGGCCTGGCGCGCGCCAGCCTGGCCAAGGCGGCGCAGATTTCGGCCGGTTCGCGCAACGCGCTCACGCCACGCATCGAAGCGCTGCAAGCGACCCTGGAGGCCGCCGTCGCCACCTTGCTGGCCGGCGTGCACGATGGCCGCTTCAAGGCGCAGGCGCCGGCCATGTTCCGCCTGCGCATACAGCTGGCCGACGTGCTGCAGCAGGCGCTGATGCTGGAACTGCAAGCCATGGGCGGGCGCGCCTACCTGAACGCCGAGCAGCAGGGCTTTGCCCGCCGCTGGCGCGAATCGTCGTTCATCCCCATCGTCACCCCCAGCCTGACGCAGTTGCAGGCAGCCTTGCAGCTGTTCGACAGCCAGCAGGCGGCCAAGGCGGCGGGAGCCCCGGCATGACGGCAGCGGTGGAAACGCAAGACTGGGCGCTGCAGGCGCAGGACCTGAGCTATGCCTATCCGGGCAGGGCGCCCGTGTTCCAGCACGTCTCGCTGGGCGTGCGCAAGCGCGAAATCGTCTGCCTGCTGGGCGGCAGCGGCTGCGGCAAATCGAGCCTGCTGCGCGTGCTGGCCGGCTTGCAGCCGCCGTCCACGGGCGCCATTCAATTCCTCGACGCGCCCATGCGCGAACCGGATCCGCGCAGCGCCCTCGTCTTCCAGCAGGCGAGCCTGCTGCCCTGGCTGAACGTCACGGGCAACGCCGGTTTTGGCCTGGACTTCAAGCACCAGCCGCAACTGACGCGCGAGGCGCACCAGGCGCGCGTGGCGCAAGCCATCGAGGCGGTGGGCTTGAAGGGCCGCGAAAAGCTGTATCCATCCGCGCTGTCGGGCGGCATGGCGCAGCGCGTGGCCCTGGCGCGCGCGCTGGCACGCGAACCGGAACTGCTGTTCGCCGACGAGCCGTTTTCCGCGCTTGACGCCATCACGCGCGCCGAGATGCAGTCGCTGCTGGTCGACGTGGTGCACCGCTGGCACACGGCCGTGCTGCTCGTCACGCACGATATCGACGAAGCCATCCTCGTGGCCGACCGCATCCTGCTGATGGGCGGCAAGCCGGGCAACATCGTGCGCGAATGGCCCGTCGCCATCGCCCAGCCCCGCATCGGCCACAGCGCCGACGTCATCGCCCTCAAGATGGACATCCTCGACGCCCTGCAGGCGCTGCAAAAGCAAGACCAGCAGCCAGCCTTCGCCCCCCTATAACCAATCGGAGCACTTCATGTCCCTCCCAGAAAATAACACCCCCCTGCATATCTGCGCCTCGTCCGATTGCGACTGCGGCCTGACGCGGCGCGACTTCCTGCGCATGTCGGCCCTGGCCACGGCCAGCGTGGCTTCTCCCCTGCTGTTCGCCGGCGACGCCATGGCCCAGCAAGGCCCGAAAGGCGACGACCAGCCCGTGAAAATCGGCTACCTGCCGATTACCGACGCCACCCCGCTGCTCGTCGCCCACGCCCGCAAGCTGTTTGAAGCGGAAGGCCTGCAGGCGGAAACGCCTCGCTTGTTCCGCAGCTGGGCGCAAATCATCGAAGCCTTCGTCGCCGGCCAGGTCAACGTCATCCACCTGCTGTCACCGGCCACCCTATGGGTGCGCTACGGCGCCAAGTTCCCCGCGAAAGTCGTCGCCTGGAACCACGTCAACGGTTCCGCGCTGACGGTGGCCAACGAGATCAACAAGGTCTCCGACCTGGGCGGACGCACGGTCGCCATCCCGTTCTGGTACTCGATCCACAACATCCTGCTGCAGCAGATCCTGTCCTCCAACGGCCTGACCCCGGTCACGCGGGCGCGCAATGCGGCCATCAAGCCGAATGAAGTCAACCTGATCGTGCTGGCGCCGGCCGAAATGGTCTCGGCACTGGCCAGCAAGTCAATCGCCGGTTACATCGTGGCCGAACCGTTCAATGCGGCGGCGGAAAACGCCGGCATCGGCAAGATCCTGCGTTTTTCGGGCGACGTGTGGAAAAACCATGCATGCTGCGTCACCTTCCTGTCCGAGCGCGACATCAACACGCGCCCCGAATGGGCGCAGAAGGTCACCAACGCCATCGTCAAGGCGCAGTTGTGGACGCGCTCGAACCAGGTCGACACGGCCAAGCTGCTGTCGAACGTGGGCGAGCACCGCTACACGCCGCATCCGCTGCAGGTGCTGACCAAGGTGTTGGCCACCACCGATTACGCCGGCTATGAAAAGCAGGGCCTGATCGTGCACAAGAACTGGCAGCAGCGCCGCATCGACTTCCAGCCATATCCGTTTGCCTCGTACACGGAAGAACTGGTGCGCGCCATCGGCCGTACCAAGGTCGAAGGCGATACGCGCTTCCTGGCCAACCTCGATCCGAAGTTCGCCGCGCGCGACCTGGTCGATGACCGCTTCGTGCGCAAGGCCATCACGGCAGTCGGCGGCCCAGCCGCCTTCGGCTTGCCGGCCAACCTGCTGCGCAGCGAAACCGTGGCGGTCTGACGATGGCAAGCAAGTTGTTCACGAAGTTCGGCCTGCCCCTGGTGGGGCTGGCCTGTGCCTTGCTGCTGTGGTCCATGGGCGTGACGGCACTGGAGAAATCCACGCCCATCGCCACCGCCTTCGCGCCCTTGCCCACGGCGCTGGCGTTCCAGGAGATGGTGGGCGGTTCGGATATCTGGCTGCACGTGGTATTGAGCCTGCAACGGGTGGCCGTGGGCCTGGGACTGGCGATCGTCATCGGCGTGCCGCTGGGCGTGCTGGTGGCCATGTCGAAGAGCTTTTCCGGTGCGGCCATGCCGCTGTTCCAGTTGCTGCGCATGATTTCGCCGTTGTCGTGGATGCCGATCGCCGTGATGGTGCTCGGCGTCGGTGATGCGCCCGTGTACTTCCTGCTGGCGTTTGCGGCCGTCTGGCCGATTTTGCTCAATACGGCGGCCGGCGTGGCGCGGCTCGATCCGAACTGGCTGCTGCTGGCACGCAGCCTGTCGGCCACGCGCAGCGAAATCGTCTTCAAGGTGATTTTACCGGGCATCACGGCCGATATCCTGACGGGCGTGCGCCTGGCCATCGGCATCATCTGGATCGTGCTGGTGCCGGCGGAAATGCTGGGCGTGTCGGCGGGTCTCGGTTACTTCATCCTCGATACGCGCGACCGCCTCGCGTATTCGGAGCTGATGGCCGCCATCGTGCTGATCGGCATACTCGGGTTTATCCTCGACTACCTGGCCCGCGCCGCGCATGCGCGCTGGCTGCACGTCAAAAACTAGGCGGTCTTTTCCAGCGGCAGCGCGGCGGCCACCGCCGCCTGCGTTGCCGTCGCCAGTTCGCGCCGGTGCGCATCGAGCGTCGCCACTGGCGCCAGACAGGTCAGGCGCGCCGTGATGGGCGGGCCGCTCAGAATCGCCACCATGCTTTGCGCAAAGCTCATCTCGCCGATGAAGTCGACGGCGTGGTGCAAGGCTCCCTTGTCATCCACATACACGAGCGCGAACGGCTGCACCGGCACTTGCGCGTCGATGGCCGCCTCGAACAGGTTGGCGTGAAACGGCAGTATCTGTCCTTGCGCGGCGGTCGTGCCTTCGGGGAAGAACGCAATGCGCTCGCCCGCCGTCAATTTATCCACCAGGCCCTGGAAGATCAGGCGCAAATCGCGCTTGCTGCCGCGCGAAATGAAGATGGTGCCGGCGCGTCCCGCCAGCCAGCCCAGGATAGGCCAGGCGCGGATTTCCGCCTTGGCGACGAAACGGCAAGGGTGCACGGCATTGATGACGAAGATATCGAGCCACGACACGTGGTTCGCCACCACCATCGCATGGTCGAGCGCCGGCACGCTGTCCGCCGGCTGCGCCACGTGCACGCCGCAGATATCGAGCAGCTGCGTCGACCAGCGGCGGATGCGCCGGTTCCGCCCCTCCAGGTCCAGCCAGGGAAAGAGCACGGCGCTCTTGGCCATGCCGCAGCTCAGGTGAATGGCGATGCGCGCGAGGCGGTAGGTAAGCAGAAGTTTCAAATCACACCAACAAATAAACCAGAACCGAAATCCGGGAGCAGACAAGGGATGCCGGGGCAGCGTGCCCCGGTCCACGGATCTGATTTTTTAACGCTGAAACGCCACCTGTCCGGCGACGATGGTCGCCTTGACGATGCCGCTCAGCTCATAGCCGAGGAAAGGCGTATGCTTGCCCTGGCTGGCCAGCGAGGCCGACGACACGGTCCAGCGCGCGGCGGGATCGAAGACGCAGATGTCGGCCACTTCGCCCACGGCCAGGCTGCCGGCAGGGATGCCGGCGACACGGGCCGCGTCGGCCGTGACCTTGGCCACGGCGCGCGCCAGCGGACGGGCGCCCGCCTGCGGCTGCGCCAGCGCATAGTCGTCGGCCCATTTCAGGGCCAGCGACAGCAGCAGTTCCAGGCCAGTGGCGCCGGGCGACGCTTCGCCGAACGGCAGCAATTTTTCATCGTCGTCGACGGGCGTGTGGTCCGAGCACATGGCGTCCACGGTGCCGTCGAGCAGGCCGGCGCGGATCGCATCGCGGTCGCGCTGGCTGCGGAACGGCGGCGTGACCCTCGCGTTCGGGTCGAAGAAGCCGATATCGGCGTCCGTCAGGTGCACATGGTGCACGCCCACGTCGCAGGTGACAGGCAAGCCTTCGGCCTTGGCCGCGCGGATCAGTTCCAGGCCCGCCGCCGACGAGATGCGGCACAGGTGCACGCGCGCGCGGCTGGCGCGCATCAGCTCGAAAATCGTGTGCAGCGCGATGGTTTCGGACATCACGGGCACGCCAGACAAGCCCAGGCGCGATGCCAGCGGGCCGCTGTGGGCGATGCCGCCGCGGCCGATGTGCGGGTCTTGCGGGCGCAGCCAGACCGTGTAGCCAAAGGTGTTCGCGTACTGCATCGCGCGCAGCAGCACGGTGGTGTCTTCGATCGGCTCTTCCGCCTGCGCGAAGCCGATGCAGCCCGCTTCCGTCAGTTCCGCCATTTCCGTCAGCGACTTGCCCTTCAAGCCCATGGTCAGTGCGCCCAGCGGATGCACGTGCGCCTTGTTCTGCGTCTTGGCGCGGTATTTCAGCATTTCCACCAGGCCCGGCTCGTCCAGCACGGGGTCGGTGTCGGGCGGGCATACCAGGCTCGTGACGCCGCCTTGGAGAGCCGCCTGCAATTCCGATTCCAGGGTCGCCTTGTATTCGTAGCCCGGCTCGCGCAGGCGCGCGGACAGGTCGACCAGGCCGGGGGAAACCACCAGGCCGGCCGCGTCAAACGTGGTGTCGGCCTTGAAACCGGCCGGGGCGCTGCCCACGGCCAGCACCTTGCCGTCGGCGATAAACAGGTCTTGCAAGCCATCGATGCCGTTGGCAGGGTCGATCAGGTGGCCGTTCTTGATATGTAGTGTCGTCATGCTCGCTTACTCGTCCTTGGGCTATCAGCCCTGATTACCAGCCAAAATACTCATCACCGCCATGCGCACGGCGATACCGAAGGTCACCTGAGGCAGGATCACCGCCTGCGGACCGTCGGCCACGGCCGAATCGATTTCCACGCCGCGGTTCATCGGGCCCGGATGCATGACGATGGCGTCCGGTTTCGCCAGCGCCAGGCGCTCGGGCGTCAAGCCATAGCTCTTGAAGTATTCCTGTGCCGACGGCAGCAGCGCGCCGCTCATGCGTTCATTCTGCAGGCGCAGCATGATGATCACGTCGACGCCCTTGAGGCCTTCATCCATGTTGGTGAAGGTGCGCACACCCATCTGCTCCAGGCCGCCCGGCAGCAGGGTGTGCGGGCCGATGGCGCGCACTTCCGGCACGCCCAGCGTGGTCAGCGCGTGGATGTCGGAACGGGCCACGCGGCTGTGCAGGATGTCGCCCACGATGGCCACCGTCAAGTTGGTGAAATCCTTCTTGTAATGGCGGATCGTGTACATGTCGAGCAAGCCCTGGGTCGGGTGCGCATGGCGTCCGTCGCCCGCGTTGACAACGTGGACGTGCGGCTGCCTGGTGTCGATCAGGTGCTTGGCGATCAGGTAGGGCGCGCCCGACTGCGCGTGGCGTACGACAAACATGTCGGCATGCATGGCCGACAGGTTGTCGATGGTGTCGAGCAGGGACTCGCCCTTGCTGGCCGATGACGCCTGGATGTTCAGGTTGATGACGTCGGCCGACAGCCTTTTTGACGCGATCTCGAAGGTGGTGCGGGTGCGCGTGGAGTTTTCAAAGAACAGGTTGAAAACGCTCTTGCCGCGCATCAGCGGGACCTTTTTCACATCGCGGTCGGAGATGCCGACGAACGAGGAAGCGGTATCGAGGATGTGGTTGACGATAGACTTCGGCAAGCCTTCAATCGTCAGCAGATGTTGCAGTTCGCCGTGTTTATTCAGTTGCGGATTAAGCATGGTGGTTATCTATGGTGAGCGTGAATTTTCCATCGTCGGCTTGCTTCAGGACCAGGGCCTGGCCCGGCGGCACGGCTGTGAAGGCGGCCACGAAATCGGCGGCCACCGGCAACTGGCGTTCGCCGCGGTCGACCAGGGCGGCCAGCATGATCTTGGCCGGGCGGCCATAGTCGAACAATTCGTTGATGGCCGCGCGCGTGGTGCGGCCCGTGTACAGCACATCGTCGACCAGCAGGATGGTGGCGCCGGCCACGTCAAAGCTGATTTGCGTCGGCTTGACGTCCGCATGCAGGCCCTTCTGGGCGAAGTCGTCGCGGTAGAACGAGACATCGAGCACGCCCAGGCGGTCGAGCAGGTTCAGGTCGCGTGCCAGGCGTTCAGCCAGCCAGGCGCCGCCCGAATGGATGCCGACGATGGCCACGTTGGGGATGCCCGCCAGGCCGCTCTGCACCTGTTGCAGCAAGACCGCGTACAGGGCCTCGGCGTCGAGTTGGGAAGGATTCGTAGGATGCGGCATAGGGTTCTTGATCATTCAGGAATGGGTCAAAGGTCAGATTAATAATTCGCGTCGAAATACTGTTGCAGGATGACGGCGGCGGCACGGTCATCGATGACTTCACCGCGCCTGGCGGCGATGACGGCCGATGAATAACGCTCGTCGACCAGTTCCACCGGCAGGTTGAAGCGGCCATGCACCTGGTTGGCGAAACGGCGGCAGCGCGCGCTCATCTCGTGTTCCGTGCCATCGGGATGGCTGGGCAAGCCCACCACGATGCGGCTCGCGCCCCACTCCCTGATCAGGCTATCGATGGCAGCAAACTTCGGCTCATTCGCCGTGGCCGTGATCACGCTGAGCGGCTTGGCCTGGCAAATCATGGTATTGCCGATGGCCACGCCGATGCGTTTCAAGCCGAAATCGAAGGCGAGGATGGTGTCGATGGCGTCACCGCTCATGCGTGGCCAGCCTCGCTGGCGAGCATGAGCGGATCGATACCGAGCAACTTGATGGCCGCCACGTAGCGCTGCTCGATGGGGAAATCAAACAGGATGTCGGCCGAGGCGCCCACCGTCAGCCAGCCGTTGCGGCCGATCTCGTCTTCCAGCTGGCCCGGACTCCAGCCCGAGTAGCCGATCGAGACCAGCATGCGCTCGGGACCATCGCCCTTGGCGACGGCTTCGAGCACGTCGATCGAGGTGGTAAACGCCACTTCATCGGTCACCGTCAGCGACGAGGAATAGCGCGCGCCCGGCGTATGCAGCACGAAGCCGCGGTCGTCCTGCACGGGGCCGCCGAACATGATCGGTTCGTTGATGATGGGCGTGTCGCTGCCGGCCGCCAGTTTCAGGTCGATGCGGTCGAACAGCACTTCCATGGTCATGTCGGTGGGCTTGTTGATGACGACGCCCAGCACGCCGTTTTCATTATGTTCACACACGTACACGACCGTGCCGCCGAAGATCGGATCTTGCATGGCCGGCATCGCAATGAGGAAATGGTTGGCCAGATTCAGGGTGGAGGAACCGGTCGCAGCCGGCTCTCCCACACCCTGCATCAAACGATGTCCTGGTAGAGTCTGGTCGATTTTACTCTTTTTCATACGCGATGCTCTCTCTGTGGGCTTGCTGGCAAGTCTCGCTTACCCCGCTATCGTACGCCTGGCACCTCCTGCCGCGAATGTTGGGCGGCGAGAGCCGTGTTGCCAGGCGCTATTCTTGTTATGTTATAAATTAATGGTCAATTCGCTTTGCCTGCAGGCGCATTTCAATGCCAATTGTAAAATTGATTGCAAAATCGCTGTCGCACATAAAGCACCACGAACATACCCGGTAGTTTACACTGAATTGCCGCCGCAGCGACGCCAAAGGCGCGACCCGAGCGGCGATAAAGCCCCGTTGGCGGCAAAAAATGGCCTATCTTTGACCCTGAACACGCGAAATAATGACAATCAAGACTTCCCTGGTGTGGTTCCGGCGCGATCTGCGCGCGTTTGATCATGCTGCACTGCATCACGCCCTGCGCCAGAGCCAGGCCGTGCATTGCGTCTTCGTATACGACACCGCCATCCTGGCGGCCCTGCCGCGCCGCGACCGGCGGGTCGACTTCATCCATTCCAGCCTGGCCGAGCTGGCTGGCGAGCTGCGCCAGCTGGGCGGCGACCTGATCGTGCTGCACGCGGACGCGGCCGAAGCCATCCCGCGCCTGGCCGCCGAATTGAACGCCGACGCCGTCTTTGCCAACCACGACTACGAACCGCAGGCCATCGCGCGCGACGCCACGGTGGCCGCCGCGCTCACGCGCGATGCGCGCCTGTGGTTCAGTTTCAAGGACCAGGTGATCTTTGAAAAGGACGAAGTGCTGACGCTCTCGGCCAAGCCGTATACCGTCTACACGCCGTACAAGAATGCCTGGCTGAAGAAAATGCGCGCGGAACCCGGCTGCCTGGCGCCCTTCGCTATCGAGCCGCATGCGGCCAGCCTGGCGCCGCCGCGCGCCGGCACACCGGTGCCCCTGCCCACCTTGGGCGAGCTGGGTTTCGAACCGAGCAACCTGGCCGAGCTGGCCATTCCCACCGGCATGTCGGGTGCCAGCACGCTGTTCGAGGATTTCCTGCCGCGCGTGGCTCGCTACGACGTGGCGCGCGATTTCCCCGCCCTGAAGGGACCGTCCTACCTGTCCATGCATCTGCGCTTCGGCACCGTGTCGCTGCGCTACCTGGTGCGCACCATCGTCGACCTGATGGATAGGGGCGGTGGCGGCGATGGCGCGCCCGTGTGGCTGGCCGAACTGATCTGGCGCGATTTCTACGCGATGATTTTGTACCAAAACCCGCACGTGGAAGGCGGCGCCTTCAAGCCGGCCTACGACGCCATCGCCTGGGAAACGGGTCCCGAAGCCGATGCCGCCTTTGCCGCCTGGTGCGAGGGACGCACCGGCTATCCGCTGGTGGACGCGGCGATGGCGCAACTGAACCAGACAGGCTATATGCACAACCGCCTGCGCATGGTCACGGCCTGCTTCCTGATCAAGGACCTGGGCATCGACTGGCGCCGCGGCGAAGCGTATTTCGCGCTGCACCTCAATGACTTCGACCTGGCGTCGAACAACGGCGGCTGGCAATGGGCTTCGTCGTCCGGCTGCGACGCCCAGCCCTACTTCCGCATCTTCAATCCGATCACGCAATCGGAAAAATTCGATGCCAGCGGGCGCTTCATCCGCCGCTACCTGCCGCAGCTGAAGGCGCTGGGCGACAAGGAAATCCACGCGCCCTGGCTGGTGCCGCGCATGCTGCTCGAGCAAAAAAACATCGTGCTGGGGCGCGACTATCCGGAACCGCTGGTACAGCACGACGAGGCGCGCAAGGAGACCCTGGAGCGTTATGCCGTGGTGAAGGTGGTGGCGTAGGTCAAGATTCGGTCAACAAGCGCCCCACTTCCGCCAGCAATTCCTCTTCCTGGAACGGCTTGCCGAAATACGCATTCACGCCCAGCTCGAACGCATGTGCGCGGTGTTTGTCGGCGCTGCGCGAAGTGATCATGATGACGGGGATGGCGCGCGTCTTGTCGTCGCTGCGCACATTGCGCGTCAAGTCAAAACCATCCATGCGCGGCATCTCCACGTCGACCAGCAGCAGGGCCGGCATGGCAGCCGGCTCCAGCGCATGCAACTGCTCCAGCGCATCGACGCCATCCTTGGCCAGCAGCACCTGGTAGCCTTCGCGCTCGAACAGGCGCTGCATCACGCGGCGCACCGTCAGCGAATCGTCGACCACCATCACGCGCACGGCCGGCACGGCCAGCGCGCTGGAAGCGGCATGCTGCTCGCTGCTGGCCAGCGCATATTGCGACAGCAGTTCCGGATGGTGCTCGAGGTGCTGCGCCAGCGCCACGGGGTTCAGGATCAGCACGATGTCGCCCGTGCCCAGCACTGTGGCGCCAGCAATGCCCGGCATGCGCGCCAGTTGCGGGCCCACGTGCTTGACCACCACTTCGCGGTTACCCAGCACGTCATCGACCTGCAAGGCCAGCCTGTCATTGCCATTCCTCAGCAACAGCACGGGCGCATAGCGCTGCGTGGCCTGCGCCGCCGGCGTCTCGCCCAGCATGGCCGACAGGTGGTGCAGCGCCAGCGACTGCCCGTGCGACTCGATGCGCCCGGCCGCCCGCACCTGCTCCAGCTGCTCGCCTTTCAGGTGCAGCACCTGCTCCACCAGCACCGATGGCAAGGCATACGTCTTGCCGTTCGCCGCCAGCAGCACCACCTGGGTGACGGCCAGGGTCAGCGGCAGGTGGATGGTGAAGCGCATGCCGAGGCCCGCCTGCGTCAGCGTTTCCACGCGCCCGCCCAGCGCCAGCGCTTCGGAGCGCACGATGTCCATGCCAAAACCGCGTCCGGCCAATTCCGTCAGGCTGTCGGCGGTGGAAAAACCGGGCGTGAAAATCAGCTCGGCCGCCTGCGCGTCGGTCAATGGTGCGTCCGTCGCCAGCAGGCCGGCGTCGTGCGCCTTGGCGCGGATGCGTTCCAGATCCAGCCCCGCGCCATCGTCGGAAAAGGCGATCGCCACTTCGTTGCCCTGCTGACTGACCTGCACCAGCAACTCGCCCGTTTCGTTCTTGCCCGCAACCAGGCGCGCGTCGCGCGGCTCGACGCCGTGCACGATGGCGTTACGCAGCAGGTGTTCGAACGGTGCCGCCATGCGTTCGAGCACGCTGCGGTCGATTTCCACGCCACCGCCTCGGATGTCGAGATTGACGCGCTTGTCGACTTCCTTGGCGCTTTGCCGCGCGACGCGGAACAGGCGTTCGGCGATGCTGGCAAACGGTACCATGCGGATCTGCATCAGGTCGCGCTGCAGCTCGCGCGTCAGCCGCGCCTGCAGCACCAGGTCGTCCGTCACCGCGTCGACGCTGTGGCTGAGGTTTTCATGGAAGGAGGCCACGTCGTTGACGCTTTCGGCCATCATGCGCGTGAGCTCCTGCAGGCGCGTAAAGCGGTCGAATTCGAGCGGATCGAAATCGCGCTCGCTGCCGACGGCCATGCGCGAGGCGATCTGCGATTCGGCCTGCATTTCCACCTCCCGCAGCTGGCGCCGCAAACGCGCCAGGTTGTCGGAAAACTCGGATAGGGAAGCGCCCAGCACGCCGACCTCATTTTCCATCTTCGAGCGCGTGATCGACACTTCGCCGGCCTGGTTCACCAGGCGGTCGAGAATATCGGCGCGCACGCGCACCAGGGCTGCCTTCGGTTCGGCGGCCGGCGTGTCTTCCATGCCCGGCAAGGGCAGCAAGGGCTGCTGCAACTGCTCGAACAGGTGCAGCGCATGGTCGTAATGGGCCAGCAATTCCTCGAAGGCCTGCGGCGTGGCGGTGCCCGCGTGCAGCATGTTTTCGATATGCGTCTCGATTTCATGCGCATGCTGGCCCAGGCGCATGGCGCCGGCCATGCGCGCGCTGCCCTTGACCGTATGCAGGGTGCGCAACAGCATCTGTGCCTGGCCGCTGTCGTGCGCCTGCTGCTGCCAACTGCGCAGCGCCTCGCCGATCTGCGGCAGCAGGTCGGCGCCCTCTTCCAGGAAGACGGACAATAAATCGAGGTCAAGTTCATCGCTGATGCCGGCGCTGGCCGCCAGCAGCGCGGCCGCATCGGCTGGCATGATGGCGGGCGCCGGCGCTTCCGGCGCCGCGTGCTCCAATGGCGGCGCGTGCTCGAAACCGGCGTCGAACAGGTCGTCGCTGGCGCCGCTGTCCTGCAACGGCGCTGGCAGAGGTACTTCGGCAGCAGCCGGCTGCAGCGCGTCGGCGACGATGCTGGCATACGTCGCCTCGAACAGGGTCTCGAGCTGCGGCACAGGAACCTCGGCCAGCGCGTCGGGCAGCGCTTCCGCAGGGTGCGCCGGTGCGCCGACGATGCTGGCGTAAGCGGCCGCAAACAGGGCGTCGAGCCGCTCTTCCTTGCTCTCGCCGGGCGCCGCCGTCAGGGCGCGCCACAGGGTGTTGAGCGCTTCGATCATGTCCGGCTGCGTTGGCGCCAGATCGCCCAGCGCAAACGCCTGCAGCATTTGCCCGATGCGCTGCGTGGCCTGCTCCAGCACGTCGTGCTGTTCGGCGCGCAGGCCGGCCAGCGGCGGCACCACCGTTTCGATCACCGTCTCGAGCGCATGCGCCAGGTCGCGCAGGGACTGGAAGCCGACCGTGCCCGACGTCCCCGCCAGGGTATGCACGGCTTGCAGCGCTTCCGCGCTGACGGCGCGCTGCTCATGACGCCATTCGCCGAAGTCGCGCGTGAGCACGCGCAGCAATTCATCCGTCTCGGCCAGGTAGATGTTGTACAAGGGAAGGCTGATGCGCAGTTCGCCCACGTGCTTGAGGTGATCGTCCGGCGCTTCGTGGAGCGCGGGCGCCGTGGCCAGGGGAAGGCCGATCACATTGCCATTGCCGGCCACGGGCGCGGCCGGGCGCGGCTTGCGCAATTCGAACGGACCGCCTTCGCGCACGCGTTCGGCCGCTGCCAGCAGCATGCCGGCCTCGCGCTCTCGCCCTGCGCCGCCTTCCAGTTCCGCCACCCATTCGCTGAGCTGGTACCAGCCGTAATTCAGCAGGGTAAACAGATCGTCGCTGACGGGTCGCGCTTCGGCCAGCCAGGTATTCATGACGCGCTCGATGGCGCCGGCCGCTTCGGCAAACTGCGCCAGGCCGATCATGCGGCTGCTGCCCTTCAGGGTGTGGAACGAGCGGCGCAGCATGGCCAGGTGGTCGCCGCTGGCGGCTTGCTCGCGCGGCAGGGCCAGCGTGGTGTCGACAAAGGCCAGCACTTCGCGCGCTTCGGCGATGAAGATGTCGAGCATCTCCGCATCGACATCGGTCACTGCCGGCACGGCATCCATGCCGGCAGGCGCGGCGGGCGCCAGGGCCTGGTCGAGCAAGGGTACGGGCACAGTGCCGGCGGCGGCGACTTTTTCAAATGGCAGGGCGCGGAAGGCGCCGGCGGCGGCGTCGAAATGGAAACGCCCGCTGGCCGCCTGCGCGTTACGGCCCAGCATGTCGACAAAAAATCCCAGCGCGCTGACATTTTGCGCGATCTCGTCGAGCGCCCCGGCGCGCGCCTCCGTATTGGCGTCGCCACCGGCCAGCTGCCGCACGGCCGCATCGACCTGCAGCACGGCGGCGCGCGCCTCTTCCTGTTCCAGCCCGGCCAACTGCTGCTGCAACTGCTCCAGCACGGGCGCGACGCCATCAAGTGCCCCCGCCTTCGCCCCCGCTGCATCCGCGTAATACGCATTGAGCACCTTTTCCACCTGGCGCAGGCCCGTCTTCATTTCCTCGGCCAGCGCGGCCACCGTCTGCCCCTGTTCGATCTGGCGCGACAGCTCGCCCGCCGTGACGGGCGGCGGCGCTTCGCCAGCCAGCAGCGCCTGCAGGCGCGCGGCGATGGTTTCCGCATTGCCGGCGAAATCGTCGGGCAGGCGGCGCACCTGCTCCAGGCCCGTGTCGGCAAACAGCAGCGCCATGCCGATTTCATTTTCCAGGGCCGCACTGCGTCCGCTGGCCACGGCTTGCCGCGCCACGGCCGCGCATTCGCGCAACAGGCTGGCCAGAGCCGGCTGCTTCAGGGACTCCGCATGCGCGGCCACCTGTTGCAGCGACGCGTCAAAATCCGTGCCCAGGGCGGGATCGAGGTCGGCTTGCGCCAGGCGGCTCCAGCTGGCACGCGCCTGCGCCAGTGCCTTGCGGGCGCCTTGCAAGGCATCCTGGTCGACCTGGCCGTAGCGCCGCGTTTCCAGATCGGCGGGCACCTGCCCGTCCAGGGCGAAGGCGGCACGCAGCTGGCGCGCCTCCGGCGTGAGCTCGGTGGCGGCGGCAATGAAGAACAGGGCGTCGCGCAGCATCGCTTCGGGCAGGCTGGCCGTGCCCTGCGCCAGGCGGCGCAACTGCAGATTGATCAGGCCGAACAACTGTTTGACGTTGAGCGTACCCATGCCCTCGCCGCTGGCCGCCAGCCCGGCAAACGCCTGCATGGCGAACCAGAAGGTGCGCGCCGGCGTTTCCTGCTGCGCATCGGCCACCAGCGTCAGGGTGGCGTGCAAGTCGCTCGCATGCTGGCGCCGCACCGCGTCATCCTGCGCCTTCAGGAAGGGCAGCAGGGACTTTTCGAAGCGCCCGCGCCAGGCCGGATAGTCGGCTACCGGCGGCGCGTTCGCCAGCGCGATCGCATGCCCTTCCAGCATCGACGCCGGCGGAAAGAACAGGTCGGCCGGGTGACTGCGCTCGGCGCCCAGCATGGTTTGCAGGTCTCGGTAGTAGGGAAACAAGCGCGTCGGCTGCGGCGGCGTGCCGGCCACCAGGTCTTCCAGGTATTCGGTCAGGGCTTGATACAGTTCGGCGACGACTTGCGCATGGTCCAGGGTGTATTCGAGGCTGCCGTCGCGAAAACGCGAAAGCGCCTGCTCCGCGCCGTCCGTCAGCAGGCTGGCGCCTGCCACGTCGACCATCACCAGTGCGCCATGCGCCTGGTGCAGATGCGAGCGCGCATGCTGCAGGGCCGTGGCGCGTTCCTCGCGCTCGCGGCCCCCCGCCTCGAACAAAGCTGTTTTCGAGCGGCCCAGCGCTTCGCGGATTTCCACCATCACCCACGACAAAGGTTCGCTGTCGAACGGCTTGGACTGCAGTGGACTATCAGGTGTGCTCATGCATGCCTCGGTAAGGAAATCGCCTGGACTGGCGCGGCGTTCAGGCGGCGACGCGGAAGCGCGACACCGAATTTTTCAGTTCCTGCGCCAGCATCGACAGTTTATGGATCGATTGCGCCGTTTGCTGCGTGCCATCCTGGGTCTGCTCCGTCACGCTCAGGATATGCTGGATATTCAAGGCCACGCCGCTGGCCGAACCGGCCTGCGTGCCGGTGGCGAACGAGATGCCCTGGATTAGTTCAGCCAGGTGTTTCGACACCTGGCTGATATCGTTCAAGGCTGCGCCGGCCGCGTCGGACAGGCGCGCGCCCTCGACCACGCCCTGCGTGGACGTTTCCATCGCCCGCGTCGCATCCTGGGTATCGGCCTGGATGGTGCGCACCAGCGCGCCGATCTGCTTGGCGGCGGCCGCCGAACGTTCGGCCAGGCGCTGCACTTCCTCGGCGACGACGGAAAAGCCGCGCCCCGCCTCGCCGGCCGAGGCAGCCTGGATGGCGGCATTCAGCGCCAGCACGTTGGTCTGCTCGGTGATGTCGGAAATGAGCTCGGTGATTTCGCCGATTTCCTGCGACGATTCGCCCAGGCGCTTGATGCGCTTGGACGTATCCTGGATCTGCTCGCGGATTTCATGCATGCCCTTGATGGCGTTTTCCACCGCCGTCGAACCCTGCTGCGCCGCCGCCACCGACTGGCGCGCCACGTCAGCCGAGACACTGGCCGATTTCGACACGTCGGTAATCGCATTGGCCATCTTGACCACGGTGGCGCTGACGCCCTGGATTTCGCGCGACTGCTGCTGCGACGCGATCAACAGCTTGCTGGAGATGCTTTGCGCCTGCGTCGAGGCGCGATTGACCTGTTCGGCCGTTGCCGTCACCCGCCCCACCAGGCCGCGCAATTCCTCGACCGTGTAATTGACGGAATCGGCGATGGCGCCCGTGATGTCTTCCGAGACGGTAGCCTGCACCGTCAGGTCGCCGTCGGCGACCTTCTGCAATTCGTTCATCAGGCGCAGGATGGCCGCCTGGTTTTGCTCATTCTTGGCCTTGGCCTGCTCTTCCTTTTCCTGCGACAGCAGGCGCTGGATTTCCGCTTCCTGGCGCCGCCGCTCGGCGTCGCGCGTGCGGTTGACGGAGTCCTGCAGCAGCACGCGTCCGATGCCGGCCGCCGCGATCAGGGTCAGCAACACGCCGCCGACCATCATCCAGAAGGCGACGCCCAGGGTTTCCTGGTTCACGTGGTACATCTGCTGCAGCAGGGTCAAACGCTGGCGCAGGTCCTCGTTCTCGTTGAAAATCAGCTGTTCGGCGCTTTTCGCCGAGCTGAATTTATCGAGCCGGTCGAGTATCGACGAAACCAGCTTCTGGTAAGTGTCGAAACTGGCTTTCAGCGCCACCAGCCGGTCGCGCAGTTCGGCGTCGCGCGTAGGCGCCAATTGCAGCGACACGCTGCCATTGAGCAGGCCTTCGACGGCGGTGCGGAAATACGTCGTGTCGCGTCCCAGCGAAAACGCCGTTTCCGAGCTGATGCTGCCCGACGACAGGAACTCGCTGGCGCTGCGGCTCATGCGCTGGCTCAGCATCATCAGGCGGCCGATGACGGCCAGGTCGCGCGCATTGCCGCCACGCTGCACCTTAAGCGCGGCGATTTCCTCGGTCTGCGCCAGCAGCGCCGGCGACAGCGCATTCAATTGCTGCAAGGTCTTGTCGAATTCGCCCAGTTCCAGTTTCAGGCGCAAGATGGTGCTGGCCGCGCGGTCGCTGCTGGCCCACTTCTTGCGCGCGTCGGCCACCGCAGCCAACAGGGCGGAACGCGACTCGCCGATATCGCGCCCGTGATACGTCCCGCCGCGCAGCATCAGTCGGAAATCCTGATTCAGTTCATTGCGGCTTTCCTCGAGCTGGCGGAAGGCTTCCGGATTGCCTTGCACGGCGTTCGGCGCAGCCTTGCCGATGCGCTGCGAATGCATCAGCGCATCGCTGGCCAGCTGCGTCTGCGCCGAAGCGATATTTCCGCTGCGCGTGTTCAGCCCGACGAACAGCAGGCTGGCGGCCAGACTCAGGGCCATCACCGTCGACAGGATGCTCAGCTGCTTTTGCAGCGGAAAATGGCCGATCAGCGGCAGCTTCCAGTCCCCGGCCGGCGCGCTGGCCAGCGACTTGCGCCGTCCCAGCGCGTCGCGCAGGCGCAGCGGCAGGTCGGCCGTCGATGCCGGCTCTTCCGGAGCGTGCTGCGCTTCGGGCAAGCCGGCCGCCAGGATCGGGGAATGGGCACCCATCAGCAAATATCCTTGTGGTCAGGGAGGCCGTCAAAGCCGGCATCGAGGAAGCGTGCCGACTGCGCCAGCTGCGCCAGGTCCAGGCGCAGCCACTGCTGCCCTTCGCTGTCGCGCAGCGCCTGCGCAGCCCACGATGGGAACACGCCCTGCGCCGCATCCTGCACGGGCTGCATCGCGCGCAACTGGCGCAAGCCCAACACGCGTTCGACCAGCAGTGCGCAATTGAGGCCCAGGCGAGGAGAAAAGGTGATGATGCGGCAGTGATTGCCGGGCACGCAAGCCGCTTCGCCCATGTAGCGGGCCAGGTCGACGACCCCCGTCAGACGCCCGCGCATGGCCGCCAGGCCCAGGTACCAGTCCTGCGCCAGCGGCACGCCCTGGATCTGCACACCGGCGGCAATGACGATTTCGCCAAGCTGCGTCAGGTCGAGCAGGCACGGCCGGCCACCGAGCATCACGCCCAGTTCCTTGCTCGCTGCCAGCGCGCCGCTGCGCGCGGCCTGTATCCGCTCGATCAATTGCAGCTGATACTGGCGCAAGCGCCCCTGCCGTGCACTCTTCTCGAAAGATAGCATGGCGGCGGACGGATAAGCCGCGGTGGATACGCCGTGACCTGGCATCGTCTGCATGCTCAGGAAATCGCGGCGATCTTGGCCAGCAACTCGGCTTCGACCACCGGCTTGACCAGGTAATCGCGCGCGCCCTGGCGCAAGCCCCAGATGCGGTCCGTTTCCTGGCTCTTGCTGGAGCAGATAATCACCGGCACGTCCTGCAGTTCGGGATCGCGCGCGATGGCGCGCGTGATCTGGAAGCCATTCGCACCGGGCATCACCACGTCCATCAGGATCAGGTCGGGCCTGGCCTGCTTGAGTTGCGCCAGCGCGTCGGCGCCGTCCTGCGCCGTGAGGACGGCGTAGCCGGCACGCACCAGGATCTCGCTCAGGTAATAGCGTTCTGTCGGCGAGTCGTCGACGATCAGAATTGTGTGTATGGCCATCTGCTTCCTTGCTGCGTTGTCAATCAATAAAACCACTTACTCAAAATGCCCGGCCAGGTGCAGCCGCACGGCCTCCAGCAGCGCCTCGCGCGCCAGCGGCTTGGCCAGGCAGGCGCTGGCGCCTGCCATGGCGCCGCGCGCGCGGTCGAACAGCCCCTCCTTCGACGACAGCATCAGCACCGGCGTGGCGTGATGCGCCGCGCTGGCCTTGATCAGCGCGCAGGTGCGGTAGCCGTCCAGGCGCGGCATCACAATGTCGCACACGATCAGCGCCGGCTGGCAGTCGGCGATCTTGGCCAGGGCCTCGAAGCCGTTTTCCGCCACCACCACACGATAACCGGCCTCGCCCAGGATCTTCGCGGCCGCGCTGCGTATCGTCGCGCTGTCGTCGATGACGAGTATCGTGGTGCCGGTGCACGCGGCATCGGCCGGCGCCTCGGGCAAAAAGGGACGCGTCATGTGATTATTCGACAATCTTTCATACCATAGCACAGCCTGCCGCGATACCTGCTTGCGGCAGCGGCATCCCATGGACCGCGATCAATTACAGCGCCACCATCTCGAAATCATCCTTGCGCGCACCGCATTCAGGGCAGGTCCAGTTCATCGGAACATCGGCCCAACGCGTGCCCGGAGCGATGTCTTCGTCAGGCAGACCAGCCGCTTCATCATAAACCCAGCCGCAAATAAGACACATCCACGTTTGGAATTGCTGCGTTGTTTCGTTGCTACTCACGTTCTGCCACCCTTCAATCAAGTAAAATGCTGAATTAGGTATCTTAATCTACCCGCCGTGCAAAACCAAACTTCTCCCCTCATATTAAGCTTCGGCGTGTCCGATCCGGTCGGCGCAATCGGCATCCAGGCCGACCTGGCCACGTTTTCAGCCTTTGGCTGCCATGGCCTGTCCGTCACCACGGGCCTGTTGATCAGCGATACGGCGCGCGTGGAAGACGTGCAGGCGGTCGATCCGGACTGGGTTTCCGACCAGGCGCGCGTGCTGCTGGAAGACATGTCCGTGGCCGCCATCAAGATCGGCGCGCTGGGCAGCGTGGAAAACGTCACGGCCATCGCTGAAATCGTCTCCGACTATCCGAACGTGCCGCTGATCCTCGATCCCTTCATTTCGGCGCTGCCGGAACAGGGCATGGACGACGAAGACATCCTCACGGCCGTGCGCCAGCTCTTGATCCCGCAAACGACCCTGCTGGTGCTCTCGCCGGTGGAACTGGAGCGCCTGGCCGAGACCTGGCGCGACGCCGATCCGGACGACACCCTGCAAAATGACGTCGACTATCTGGTGGCCCTGGGCTGCGAATACGTGCTCGTCACCGGCATGCCGGCCGACGCCAGCAAATCCGGCACGGCCGAAGGCAAGCTGCGCGCCAATACCCTGTTCGGCGAGGACGGCGTCGTGCGCCACGACGAATGGCAGCACCTGCCCGGCATCTTCAACGGCGCCGGCAGCACCCTGTCGGCCGCAGCCACTGCCCTGCTAGCCCTGGCGGAAAACGAAGACGATGTGCCGCAGGTGGTCGTGGCGGCGCAGGAATTCACCACCGGCGCACTGGCCCACGCACAGCGCCACGGCATGGGCAAGCTGGTGCCGAACCGGCTGTTCCGGCAGCAGCGCCCGCGCGGCGGCCAATAGACACAGACCAGACGACACAGACAACGATCCACTTTCAAGGCACGATTATCATGACGACGACTTCACAGAACGACATCCTGTTTACCCGCGCACAAAAAACCACGCCAGGCGGCGTCAATTCGCCCGTGCGCGCCTTCCGCTCCGTGGGCGGCACGCCGCGCTTCATCACGCGCGCCGAAGGCCCGTACTTCTGGGACGCGGATGGCAAGCGCTATATCGACTACATCGGCTCCTGGGGTCCGGCCATCGTCGGCCATGCCCATCCTGAAGTAGTGAAAGCGGTGCAGGATGCCGCCGCGCTGGGCCTGTCGTTCGGCGCGCCGACCGAAGGCGAAGTGCTGATGGCCGAGGAAATCACGCGCCTGGTGCCGTCGATCGAGCAGGTACGCCTGGTGTCGTCGGGCACGGAAGCGACCATGAGCGCCCTGCGCCTGGCGCGCGGCGCCACGGGGCGCGACAAGATCGTCAAGTTCGAAGGCTGCTACCACGGCCACGCCGATTCGCTGCTGGTAAAGGCGGGCAGCGGCCTGCTCACCTTCGGCAACCCGACGTCGGCTGGCGTGCCGGAAGATTTCGTGAAGCACACGCTGGTGCTCGACTATAACAACGTGGAACAGCTGAAAGACGCCTTCGACAGCTTCGGCGCGGAAATCGCCTGCGTCATCGTCGAACCCGTGGCCGGCAACATGAACCTGGTGAAAGCCACGCCGGCATTCCTGCAGGCGATGCGCGAACTGTGCACGCAGCACGGCGCCCTGCTCATTTTCGATGAAGTCATGTGCGGCTTGCGCGTGGCCCTGGGCGGCGCGCAGGCGCTGTACGGCATCCGGCCCGACCTCACGGCGCTGGGCAAGGTGATCGGCGGCGGCATGCCGGTGGCGGCTTTCGGCGGCAGCGCGGCGCTGATGCACCATATGGCGCCGCTGGGCGCCGTCTACCAGGCCGGTACCTTGTCCGGCAACCCCGTCGCCGTGGCGGCCGGCATGGCCACCTTGAAACTGATCCAGCAGCCAGGCTTCTACGAGCAGCTGGGCGCCACGGCCAAGCGCCTGGCCGAAGGCCTGACGGCCGCCGCCAAAGAAGCGGGCGTGGTCTTCTGCGCCGACTATATCGGCGGCATGTTCGGCATTTATTTCAGCGCCACCCCACCGGCCAGCTACGCGGAAATGATGGCGGGCGACCGCAGCAAGTTCAACGCCTTCTTCCACGCCATGCTGGACGAAGGCGTGTACTTTGCGCCCGCCGCCTTCGAGGCGGGCTTCGTCTCGGCGCAGCACGACGATGCCGTCATCGACGCCACCATCGCTGCCGCACGCAAGGTGTTTGCCAAGCTCGCGTAAAGTTACACCACCGCGGTGTCCATCACCGCGGCCACCAGCGCCGGCAGGCTGGCCATGTCGCTGAACACGACATGCGCGCCAGCCGCCTTCAGGCGCGCTTCCTGGCCGGCGGCGATATGCCCGCCGCCGATGAATCCCAATACCGTCATGCCCGCCGCCACGGCGGCCGTCACGCCCGTGACGCTGTCTTCCAGCACCAGGCACTGGCCAGGCGGCACGCCGAAAGCAGCCGCCGCTGCCAGGTACAGGCCCGGATGCGGCTTGGCGTGACCCACCAGGTCCGGCGTGAAGACGCGCTTGTCGAACAGCGGCGCCATGCTAGTCCGCTCGAGCGACGACAGCACGCGCGCGCTGACGCTGTTCGAGGCCACAGCCTTGGGCAGGGGAATGGCGGCCAGCGCCTGCGCCACGCCGGGCACGGCGCGCAACTGCGCATCGCAAGCCACATCGACGGCGTTACCGATGGCCATGATCTCGTCGGCCGGCAATTGCGGCAAGCCCAGCTCCTCGTAGATATCCTGCATCAGCGGCACCAGGCGCTGGCCCAGGCGCGGCTCGATCAAGCCCTGCAGGGTGACGCCCTCGGGCAGGTTGGGCAGGCGCGGCCCCAGCAATTCCAGCAGCGCTTGCAGGGCCACGGCCTCGCTGTCGACCAGCACGCCGTCGCAGTCGCTGATCAGGTGGGTAAAGCGCGTTGGGATGGTGGCGGTATCAGGCATGGACTCTCCAGAAGGCAACAGTGACGGGAAATGCGGCGGCCAGCCGGCCAAGGCTGGCATCGCAACGATCATAGGTGGAACGGGCGGACGCTACCACGCAGAAAACGTCTGAATGACGATACTTTTCTGCCAAAGGCAGCCAACGGGGACAGAATCGGGCGTCAGGCAAGCGGCTACGCGCAAATACCAATTCAATACCACGCAATACCAGTGATTATCGCTGATTTTTGAAATTGCTGCGCTCGCATTGAAATCCGGACAAGATCCGGTGGTGGTGCCGGGGCGCGGACGCGTCCCGGCGACAAGGGCTTATTTCAGCCAGCCGCGGTGGCGGAAGTACAGGAAGGGGGCGATGGCGCTGGTGACCATCAGGCCCCAGGCCCACGGATAGCCGAACGACCATTCCAGTTCCGGCATCAGCTTGAAGTTCATGCCGTACACGCTGGCGATCAGGGTAGGCGGCAGGAAGGCCACGCTGGCCACCGAGAAGATCTTGATGATCTTGTTCTGGTTGATGTTGATGAAACCGACGGTGGCATCCATCAGGAAGTTGATCTTATCAAACAAGAAAGACGTGTGACCGTCCAGCGATTCGATGTCGCGCAAGATCTGCCGCGCTTCCTCGAACTGCTCGGAATTGAGCAAGCGGCCACGCATCAGGAAACTCACGGCGCGGCGCGTATCCATCATGTTGCGGCGGATGCGGCCATTCAAATCTTCCTCGTGGGCAATGGCATTCAGCGCTTCGGCCGCGTGCGCATCCGTAAATTCCTTTTGCAGCACGCGCGTGCTGACTTCTTCCAGATTCTGGTAGATGCCTTCGAGCACGTCGGCCGAGTATTCGGCATCGGTGGCGTACAGGTCGAGCAGCACGTCCATGTAGTCGGCAATCGAGCCTGGCCGCGAACGGGCGCGCATGCGCACCAGGCGGAACACGGGCAAGTCGTCCGTATGCATGGAAAACAGGATCTTGCGGGCAAGAATGAAGGCTACCGTGATGACGCGCGACGGGCCGTCGTCCTCTTCGCGCAGGAAGTCCGTGCGCAGATGCAAGTCGCCGTTTTCCGCTTCGTAATAGCGGGCCGACGCTTCAATATCCTTGACTTCGTCTTCGCCCGGCAGGGTGACGTTGTAGATGGCCTTGACCCAGGCCCGTTCATCATCGGTGGGGTCGGTCAGGTCGACCCACACCGGTTCGGCATTTTCGAGGTCTGCGCGGCTGTCGATCGGCACCTGGTTGAGCCGGCCATTCTGTAATACAAAGACATTGATCATGCGCGCTCTCAGCCGGATGTTGGGTTATCGTGATGTGCTGGCGCTGGCGCCAAAAATGAAAACAGCGCAAGTGTACCCGCAAAGGCCTTTTCACGACCACCCCCGGCACCGCTTTTTCACGGAAAAAGTGCGGCGTTGCACCAACTGGGCCGATTAAGATGCTGCGCCGCAATAATGCCAATCAGGCATCCTTGATTTTATGAAAAGAAATTCCACTATCCTCAAGGCAATTCCGCCGCCCCCATGCGGTGCAGGATGATACTGGTACGCCGGTTCAGGTAGCCCGTGTCGCGGTGACGGTCATAATAGCGGGGATTCGGCAGCATCACGGCCAGTTTTGCCGCCTGTCCGGCGCTCAGGCCCGCCGCGCTGACCCGGTAATAGTGGCGTCCGGCCGCTTCGGCGCCAAAGATGCCCGTGCCAAACTCCACCACATTCAAATAAATCTCGAAAATGCGCTGCTTCTCCATCAGGCTTTCCAGCATGTACGTGATGATCAATTCCTGGCCCTTGCGCACATAGCTGCGCGAGCCGGACAGGAACAAATTCTTCGCCAGTTGCTGCGTGATGGTGGAGCCGCCCGCCACGACCTTCTGCTTCTTGCTGTTTTTTTCATATGCCTTTTGCAAGGCTTCCCAGTCTACGCCTTCGTGCTCGGAAAAATTCGCGTCTTCCGAGGCGATGATGGACCGTTTCAAATTGTTCGAGATGCGGTTGTACGGCACCCACGTCTGCTGGATGGTGGCGTTGGGATTCTTGTCCTGCAAAACAGACAACTGTTCGCGCATGAAAGCCGTGCTGGACGGGTTATGGTCGACCCACCACCAGATTTGCAGGAAGAAATACAGTTGCACGACGATAAACGCCAGCACGGGCAGGATGAACAGCCACTTGATCCAGCCGTAGCGGCTGCCGCTGCGGCGCGCGCCCTTCTTGCCGGCGCTCACAGGGCACTGCGCAATTGCGCCAGCAAATCCTGCGTCTGCGGCCGCACGCCGCGCCACACGTAAAACGCTTCGGCCGCCTGCTCCACCAGCATGCCCAGGCCGTCGCGCACCTGCGCGCCATGCTGGGCGGCAAAATCCATGAAGACGGTGGGCTGGGCGCCGTACATCATGTCCAGCGCCAGGGTGTGGCGGCCGAAAATACCCGGCGGCACGGGCGGCAAGTCGCCCGCCAGGCTGGCCGAAGTGGCATTGATGACGATATCGAACTGGCCATCGGGCTGCGCGAAGCTGCCGGCGCGCAGCTGCCCGGGGTGCGCCAGCGCGTCGGCAAACTGCGCCACCAGCGCCTCGGCCGTGGCCACGGTGCGGTTGGCAATGAACATTTCCTGCGGCCCCTGTTCCAGCAAGGGCAGTACGACGCCGCGCGACGCGCCGCCGGCGCCCAGCAGCAGGATGCGCTTGCCCGCGACGCTCACGCCCGCGTTGCGCACGATGTCCGCCACCAGGCCCGCGCCATCGGTATTGTCGCCAAGAATGGTTTCATTATCGAAACGCAGGGTATTGACGGCACCGGCCGCTTGCGCACGCGGCGTCAACTCGGTGGCCAGCGCGCACGCGTCCAGTTTAAAGGGCACCGTCACGTTCGCACCCTTGCCGCCCTCGGCGGCAAACGTACGGGCCGCCAGGGCAAAACCGTCGAGCGGCGCCAGCCGGCGATCGTAGACCATGGCCTGGCCTGTCTGCAAGGCAAACGCGGCGTGGATCAAGGGGGACTTGCTGTGGGCGATGGGATTGCCGAAGACACAATATTGATCGGGATTCATTTCTTGCTTGTTCAATTGCTGCCGCCAGTCAGGTTAGCTTCCATTTTTTCTTCGCGCGTAAATTTGAAGCGGGTGATGACGACCCACAGGTCATCCTTGTCACTCGACAACATATTCGGTGGAAAACGGCCATACGGCGCCGCGCGGCGCACGATGGCCAGGGCCGCCGCATCGAGCGCCGGGTTGCCCGAGCTTTTTTCCACGCGGGCGCCGCCTTCCTTCTGGTAAATCGTGCCGTCCTGGAAGATGGGGATGTAGACGACCAGTTCGCCATACATCTTGCGGCCATTCTTTTGCGGGAAATTCAGGGTGCCGATTTCCTCGATGCGCTTTTGCAGGGTCTTGTAATACATGGCATAGCCGACTTCCTGCGTGCTGGGCGTAATAAAAGTCTTGCGCGGACGTTTATTTTGGTCTTCCACGGTCTGGCTGATCTCGGCCGCCATGCGCGCGATGGCCTTGCTGCTTTCCATCAAGTCCGAGCCGCTGGCCAGGGGATTGGGCTTGTCCTTTTCCGTGACGGGCGCGGCGCTGTAAGGCGTCGGCTTGGCCGCCTGCGTCAGCAATTCCTGCTGTTTTTGTTCCAGTTCGGCAATGCGCCTGGCGCTGGCCTTGACGCTGTCGCCCTCTTCCACCTTGCGCATGTCGGGCAAGGGCGACTTGGCGCGCCCCTTGTCGGCCTGTCCGCCACCGTCGAGGTTGGCTTGCGCCAGCGCCTCGGCCTTCAGCGGCTTGTTCGCATGCTTGGCATTGACCAGGATCACTTCCAGGCCGGGATCGGTGGCCACGGCCCGCTGCGGCGCCGGGGCGACAAAATGCATCGCCAGCAAGGCGCCGTGCGCCAGCAGCGAGACCGCCACGGCTATCATCAGGAAACGATTCTCTCGGAAAGACTTCACGCGCAACCCAGTTCGCAACAAGCACAAGATACAAGATGGCTGAATTCTACGTCAAAGGGCGGTGCCGGCAACAGTTTTCAGCACCGCCTGATGGCCTGACGGACGCCTTACTTGACCCCGGGTTCGCTGACCACGTCTTCGCTGGCCAGTTCCGCCACTTCCGCCTCGGCATCGCTGACCTGGTTGGCCGCTTCCGGCGATGCTTCCGGCGCCACATCGCCCTCGTCTGCGCCTTCGTCGCCCGCATCTTCCTCGTAGTCCAGCTCGGCGTCGTCGGCCGCCGCGTCCGGCACGGCGGCGATTTCCAGCAGGCGCGCTTCGATGCTCAAGTCGACTTCATCCCAGCGCAGCAAGTCCAGTTTCACCTGGGCGCCGCGCGCCACCGATGGCATGCCCGGCAGCTTGATGACCAGCGGAATGTCGACCAGGCGCAGGATTTCATCCTTCAAGACGACGGCATCGACCTGGCGCGCGTTTTCCTGGTGCAGCCAGCGCAAGCACCAGTAGCGTTCCATGTTCGACTGGAAATCGCCATACGCGGCATACGCAGCGTCGAAGGCCGAGACGATGGCGAACAAATTCGCGTCGCGCGGCTTGAACGGCGCCACCAGCGGCGCCGTCACGCCATGCTCGGCGCAGGCGATGATTTGCCACTGGTTCACCAGGTCCGTATAGCGGCGCAAGGGCGAGGTGCTCCACGCGTATTGATCCACGCCCAGGCCCTGGTGCGGCGCCGCATGGGTGACCATGCGCACCTGCATCTTTGCCGCCCAGCTATTGCCGCTGCCGCCGCCCTGGCTGCGGTAGATGCCCGGCACGCCATGGTCGTGCAGCATCTTGCCCCAGGTACTGTTGGCAAAAATCATCAATTCGGCGACGATCTTGTCCAGCGGCGCGCCACGCTTGCGGCGCGCCACGGTGACGATGTCATTTTCCACATAGAAATTGAAATCAACGCGGTTATTCTGTTCCGGCTTCAAGCCAAACGCTTCGCGCTTTTTCATGCGGCCCTGTTCCAGCTGCTGCGCCCATTGCCACAACACGGCAAAATCGGCCTTGTGCGGATACTCGCCTTCACCGCTGGCCAGGGTTTCCTCGTTGACCAGGTCGTCCAGCTGGTTATGGCGCAAATTGCTGGCGATCGGCACCAGTTCCGCGCGCGTGTGCGTGCTGACAACTGCCCAGTCCGCTTTCGGGTCCAGCGTGGCGTACAGCGACAGGGCCGGGCACGTCGTGCCTTCCGCGAGCGTGAAAGCATTCACGATTTCATCCGGCAGCATGGTGATCTTGTCGCCTGGCATGTAGACGGTCGACATGCGCTGGCGCGCCATCTTGTCGATCACGTCTTCCGGGCGGATGCCCAGGCCCGGCGCGGCGATGTGGATACCTACTTTCACGGTGCCATCCGGCAACGGTTGCACGGAGAAGGCATCGTCGATCTCGGTGGTGGTCACGTCGTCGATCGAGAAGGCGGCCACGTCGGCCAGCGGCAGCTTGGCCGTCACGGATGGCACGGGCACGCTCGGGAAGCCGGCGCCTTTCGGAAAATTCTCGAAGAGGAATTTCGACAAGTGCAAGTCTTTCGGCGAAGCAATACCACCGACGGCCAGCATCAGGCGCGGCGGCGTCGTGTGCAATTCCGTGCACGCCGCTTCCAGTGCCTTGTATTCGATGGTGTTCTTGTCCGGCTTGAACAGCAGTTGCAGCACCATGGGCTGCATCGAGGCAGGCAAGCGGTTCTGTTTCAGCTCTTCCACATACGCGGCTTGCACCAGCGCCTGCTGTTTTTTCTTTTCGATGCCGGCCAGGGCCGCCTTCAGGGACGCTTCCGGCGCCGCCTTGTAGCGGCCACGGCCCTTCTTGTAGAAATACACGGGCGCCGAATGCAGGGCCAGGATCAGGCCGGCAGCTTCCGGCGGCAATGGTGCGTGACCGAAATACTCGGCACCCAGCTCGGCAAAGCCGAACTCGTCTTCGCCTGCCACTTCCCACAGGAAATCGAGGTCGATCTCGGCAGCAACAGTCTTGGCTTGCTCCAGCAGCTCGGCCGGGGACGGTTTTTCATACTGCAGCAGCACATCCTTGACCTTGACCTTGGTGCGCTTGCCGCTGGCCATTTCGACCTGGTACGCTTCACCCGCTTGCGACAGGACCGTGCCGACCTTGAAATCGCCGGATTCTTCAAAAAATAGATTCATTGTTATGCTTTGTTTATTAATGTGTCGGTTGCAACGGTGCGAGTGACGGACGTCAACTCCAGCACCGCCGGCAAAAATACTTCGGTTACCAGCAGCAATCCCTGGTGACGCTGGTACAGGCAGCGGCGGGCAAAAAACAGCGACTTGTCATCGACGCGCTGCCCTTCCCCTGCCAGCGCCGCCTGCGCCCGCTGCACCAGCGGGTGCCCGGCGCGCAAGCGGGCAAATTCCAGTTCACCGCGCCGTACCATGCGGTCGCCAAACAGGGTCGTACCCAGCGAACGCTCGCCCAGCGCGGAAAACAAGGGCCAGTCCGTGGCCGTCGCCTGCATGGGCACGACGGTATGGCCAAACACGGCCGGTTTGTTATCACAGCGCAACAACACTTCGCGTTCCCACACCCGGCCCGCACGGTGCAAACCGATGATGGCGGCCTCGTCGGTCAAACAGCGCGATGTTTCCTGATGCAAACATTGCACGCGGAACGCGCTGCTATGCGCTTTCAGCTTGGCCGTCAGCGAACCGCCGCCCGTCAGCCAGTGGCGCAAGGCCGGCGGCGCATTGACGGCATTCACGTGCGCATGCCATTGCGCCTGGCGCAGCGAACCCGGCCTCACCGGGCAGAGTCCGCGTCGATGCCGCAAAAGGCCAGAACGGGCGCCAGGTATGCGGCAAATTCGCTGATGCCATGGTCGCTGCCATCGATGACGCACTGCTGCGCCCCCTGATAATGCGCCACCATGTCGCGGTAGTCGAGCACTTCATCGCCCGTAGCGGCAATCAGGAAATAGCGTTGCGGCTGCGTAATTTTCTCTACAGCAAACGTGCGCAGCTCATCGATGTATTCGCGCTTGAACTCGAATGGCTTGTCCGAATGGAATTCGGTCGTCACGCCCACATGTTGTTCCAGGTCAATCAGGGGAACAATCGCCGGATTGAGCAGCACGGCGCGGCAACCGAGCTGTTCGGCCAGCCAGGTGGCGTAATAGCCGCCCAGCGAGGAGCCGATAATCGTCAGGTCGGCCGGCGCCACCTCCTTGACCAGCGACAAGGCCAGCTCGATGGCCAGCTTGGGCGAGGCCGGCAATTGCGGGCACAGCCATGCTGCTTCGCGGCCCAGCGCCTGCATCTGCGCGGCCAGCAGGCGCGACTTCATCGACAGGGGCGACGAGCGAAATCCATGCAGGTACAGAATCATCGGCCCAGCGCCTCCAGCAATTTCTGGTGCACGCCGCCAAAACCGCCGTTGCTCATGACGACGATCTGGTCGCCGGGACGGGCGCTGGCGGCCACGGCCGCCACCAGGGTATCGATGTCTTCATAGGCGCTGGCAATCTGGCCCAGCGGCGCCAGCGCGTCGCCCAGGCTCCAGCCCAGCGCGGCATGGCTGCCGAAACCGAAGACCAGGTCCGCATCCTTGAGGCTGCCGGGCAGCGCATCTTTCATGGCGCCCAGCTTCATGGTGTTCGAACGCGGTTCCAGCACGGCCAGGATGCGGCCGCTGTTGCCGATGGTTTGGCTCATTTTTTGGCGCAGGCCGCCCACGGTGGTGGCAATGGCCGTCGGGTGATGCGCGAAATCGTCGTACACGGTAATGTTGTTGACCACGCCGCGCACTTCCATGCGGCGCTTGACGCTCTCGAACGTGGCCAGCGAGGCGCACGCCTGGGCAATCGGCACGCCCACGTGGCGCGCGGCGGCGATGGCCGCCAGCGCATTGCTGCGGTTGTGCTTGCCCGTGAGCGCCCATGCCACATGGCCTTCCTGCTGGCCATTGAAGTACACGTCGAAGCTGCCATCGGCCTGCTCTTGCAGTTGCCAGTTGGCATCTTGACCAAAACTTTCTTTTTCGCTCCAGCAACCGCGCGCCAGCACGCGCTGCAGCGACGCTTCATCGCCGTTGAACACGAGGCGGCCGATGCCGGGCACGGTCCGTACCAGATGGTGGAATTGCGTCTCGATCGCGTGCAGATCGGGGAAGATGTCAGCGTGATCATATTCCAGGTTATTCATGATGGCCGTCTTCGCGTGGTAATGCACGAACTTGCTGCGCTTGTCGAAGAAAGCCGTGTCGTATTCATCGGCTTCGATGACGAAGAAGTCCGAATCGGCGCTCTTGCCGTCAATCTTGCCGCTGAGGCGGGCGGAAATGCCAAAGTTCATCGGCACGCCGCCGATCAGGAAGCCCGGCGCGTAGCCAGCGTCTTCGAGTATCCAGGCCAGCATGGCCGACGTTGTCGTCTTGCCATGCGTGCCGGCCACGGCCAGCACCCACTTGTTGCGCAAGATGTGTTCGCCAATCCACTGGGGGCCGGACACATACGGCAGGCTGCGGTTGAGGATTTCTTCCACCAGCGGGTTGCCGCGCGAGACCACATTGCCAATCACATACAAATCCGGGTTCAGCTTGGTTTGTTCCGGATCAAAGCCTTGGATCAGTTCGATTCCCTGCGATTCCAGCTGGGTGCTCATCGGCGGATATACGTTGGCATCGCAACCAGTGACTTTATGGCCGGCTTCCTTGGCCAGGACAGCCAGGCCGCCCATGAAGGTACCGCAAATGCCGAGAATATGAATATGCATGTGATCAGTGCGAAAGGTGCACGCTTAAGTAAGTAAGACGGTGAGATAAAAAACAGCAAGTGCAGGATTTTACCTGACGCCATGACTTTTTCCGCTTCGGAGTATCATCTCGCTCATGACGAACGATGCATTTGACGATAGCGCGCAGTTGCGCCTGGAAATCGCCGCCGCTGCCGCGCGCCTCGTGGCGCAGGATGGCGCCGACTATGGCAGCGCCAAGCGCAAGGCGGCGCGGCAAGTCCTGGGCGACGCGCCGAACCGCCCCAATATCTTGCCGGACAACGACATGATCGAAGAACAGGTGCGGCAATACAATGCCCTGTTCCTGGCCGACAGCCAGCCGGCGCGATTGTTCCAGCTGCGCACGATTGCGCTGCAGGTGATGGAAGCGTTGCAACAATTTCATCCCCTGCTCAGCGGCCCCGTGCTCAATGGCACCGCCGGCCCCCACGACGAGATCTATTTGCAACTGTTTGCCGAGAGCGCCAAGGACATCCACATCTTCCTGTTGAATAAAAATGTCGTGCTCGACATGTCGGAAAGCCCGCATTTCAAGGGAGCGCGTTATGATGCGGTCGAGACAGCCAGTTTCTTGTGGAAAAACGAAGGCGTGCACGCGGCCATGTATGAACTCGACGACATGCGCGGCGCGCTGAAAACCAAGGCGGATGGAAAAGTGCTGCGCACCGACATCGCCGGGCTGCGCAGCCTGCTGGCCGCCAGCCTCGCCGACGGCGTGCCGGCTGCCGACTAACATTGATATAGATAAAGTTATGACAAAAAAGAATTGGATCGCCTGCGCCATCGTGGCGCTGATGTTCGGCGGCATGGGTGCTTACGTCGGTTTGAGCAAGGAAAAAGCGAAAGAAGCGGGACCGCAGACGACCGCCATCGCGCCAGGCGCGAAGGGTCCCGTCAACGAACTGTATGCGCTGTCCCTGCCGGACGCGGCGGGCGTCACGCAGGCGTTATCGCAATGGAAAGGAAAAAACCTGCTGGTGAATTTCTGGGCGCCGTGGTGCCCACCTTGCGTGGAAGAAATGCCAGAGTTATCCGAAGTGCAAGGCCACTACGGGGCGAAAAACCTGCAGGTGATCGGCATCGGTATCGATTCGGCCAGTAATATTGCCACTTTTGCCAGCAAGGTCAAGATCGCCTATCCCGTGTATGTGTCCGGCATGAGCGGCACCGACCTGTCGCGTCATTTTGGCAATGCCACGGGCGGTTTGCCCTTTACGGTGCTGATCGGCGCCGATGGCGAAGTCAAAAAGACCTATCTGGGCCGCTTGAAATTTGATCAGTTGCGCGCCGATCTGGATAAATTGTAAATTCGGAGCGTGCTTTTTTCTCTTGCCAATGCGTATCTTTGGCGGCAAAATGCGGAACTTTCGCTAAAACGGTCTTCCATACATGGCAAAAAACCTCCTTCTGCTCAACGGTCCCAACCTGAATTTGCTGGGAACGCGCGAGCCTGAGGTCTACGGCGCCAGCACCTTGGCCGATATCGAGCAGGCAGCAATGGCGCAAGCCATGGCGGCCGGTGCCGACCTGGTTTGCTTTCAAAGCAACCATGAAGGCGCGCTGATCGACCGCATCCATGCCGCGCGAGCGGAAGGGATCGATGCCATCGTCATCAATCCGGGCGGCCTGACCCATACCAGCGTTGCCTTGCGCGATGCGCTGGCCGGGGTCGCCATCCCGTTCGTGGAAGTCCACATCTCGAATATTTATCAACGCGAAACGTTTCGACATCACTCATTTCTCAGCGCGATCGCGCAGGGGACGATCTGCGGCCTGGGTATCGATGGATATCGGTTTGCCATCGACTTTGCGCTTAAAAAACGTTAATCTACGCGATCTGCACGCATTTAGCGCGGCGATAGGTTCTTGGACATCACCGCATCACTCATAAAACAAACTACATTCCTAGGGGTTTTACATGGATCTACGAAAACTCAAGACCTTGATCGACCTGGTCGCCGAATCGGATATCGCAGAGCTGGAAGTTACCGAAGGCGAAAGCAAGGTTCGCATCGTCAAATCGTCGGCCATGCCGCAAAACCAGATGGTCATGATGCAGCCGCAAGGCATGCCAGCCCAATACCAGCCAGCCGCGCCAGCCGCCGCTCCCGCTGCGGCAGCCGCCGTCGTGGTCGCCGCCGAGCCAACGGGCTATGTGGTCAAGTCGCCGATGGTCGGTACATTCTACCGTTCCTCCGCTCCTGGCAGCGCCGCCTATGTTGAAGTGGGCTCGACCGTCAAGGAAGGTGATACCCTGTGCATCATCGAAGCGATGAAGCTCCTGAATGAAATCGACTCCGATAAAGCCGGTGTCGTGACCCAGATCCTGGTCGAAAACGGCCAACCGGTCGAATTCGGTCAACCCTTGTTTGTGATCGGCTAAAACCCAGTCCACACGGCCGGCAACGGCCGTTTGCAGTTTTAGCCCCTCACACTTGTTGTTTCGCCGGCTCGCCGGCTCTCACAGACATACGCGAACCTACCATGTTTGAAAAAATCCTGATTGCCAACCGTGGTGAAATTGCCCTCCGTATTCAGCGCGCCTGCCGCGAAATGGGCATTAAAACGGTTGTAGTCCACTCCGAAGCCGACAAGGACGCGAAATACGTCAAGCTGGCCGACGAATCCGTTTGTATCGGCCCGGCCCAGTCGTCCCTGAGCTACCTGAACATGCCCGCCATCATCAGCGCCGCTGAAGTGACGGATGCGCAAGCGATTCACCCAGGCTATGGCTTCCTGTCGGAAAATGCCGACTTTGCCGAACGCGTCGAGAAATCGGGCTTCGTCTTCATCGGCCCCCGCTCGGAATCGATCCGTTTGATGGGCGACAAAGTGTCGGCCAAGCAAACCATGATCAAGGCTGGCGTACCGTGCGTCCCCGGCTCGGAAGGCGCGTTGCCGGACGATCCGAAAGCGATCGTGCAAATTGCCCGCAAGATCGGCTACCCGGTCATCATCAAGGCCGCCGGCGGCGGTGGCGGACGCGGCATGCGCGTGGTGCACACGGAAGCGGCCCTGATCAACGCCGTGGCGATGACCAAGACGGAAGCCGGCACGGCCTTCGGCAACCCTGAAGTGTATATGGAGAAGTACCTGGAAAATCCGCGCCACGTGGAAATCCAGATCCTCGCCGACGAACACAAGAACGCCGTCTGGCTGGGCGAGCGCGACTGCTCCATGCAGCGCCGCCACCAG
Source organism: Janthinobacterium sp. SUN033 (assembly GCF_030397595.1). Classification (NCBI taxonomy): domain Bacteria; kingdom Pseudomonadati; phylum Pseudomonadota; class Betaproteobacteria; order Burkholderiales; family Oxalobacteraceae; genus Janthinobacterium; species Janthinobacterium sp. SUN033. Next base: position 386,013 of record NZ_JAPQNV010000006.1, on the reverse strand, counting down.
AAAGTGATCGAAGAAGCACCGGCGCCGGGCATCCCGCGCAAGCTGATCGAGAAAATTGGCGACCGTTGCGCCGAAGCGTGCCGCAAGATCGGCTACCGCGGCGCCGGCACGTTCGAATTCCTGTACGAAAACGGCGAGTTCTATTTCATTGAAATGAATACCCGTGTGCAAGTGGAACATCCGGTCACCGAGATGATCACCGGCATTGACATCGTGCAAGAGCAGATCCGCATCGCCGCCGGCGAAAAACTGCGTTTCCGCCAGCGCGACGTCCTGCTGTCGGGCCACGCCATCGAGTGCCGTATCAACGCGGAAGATCCCTTCAAGTTCACGCCATCGCCAGGCAAGATCGTCTCGTGGCATGCACCGGGCGGCCCCGGCATCCGCGTCGACTCGCACGCCTACGCCGGCTACTACGTGCCGCCGCACTACGACTCGATGATCGGCAAAGTGATCGCTTACGGCGCCACGCGCGAGCAAGCGATCCGCCGCATGCAGATCGCCCTGTCCGAAATGGTGGTCGAAGGCATCAACACGAATATCGCCCTGCACCGCGAACTGATGATCGACGCGCGCTTCATCGAAGGCGGCACCAACATTCACTATCTGGAACAGAAACTGGCCGACATGCCGGACCTGGGCAAGAACCTGAATAGCGGCAGCCCCAGCATCGCCAAGAAATCCGAAATCAAGGCGGGCGCATGAGCTGGACGGAAATCGTCATCGAAATCGCCCGTGACAACGCCGAGGCCATGTCCGACGCGTTGATGGAAGCGGGCGCCCTGTCGGTCTCGGTGGAAGACGCCGATGAAGGCACGGATGCCGAGCAGCCCTTGTTTGGCGAGCCAGGCATGGAACCGAAGGAAGCGGCGTGGGAACGCAGCCGCGTGGTGGCGCTGACGGACGTCGACGCCGACCAGGCCGCCATCGTGGCCGCCGCCGCCCAGGCGGTCGGCATGACGGACGTACCTGTCTTTACCATGCGTCCCGTGGAAGAGCAGGACTGGGTGCGCCTGACCCAGTCGCAATTCGCACCGATTCACATCGGCAAGAATATCTGGGTCGTGCCCAGCTGGCACGAGGCACCGGATCCTGACGGCCTGATCCTGGAACTGGACCCTGGCCTGGCTTTCGGCACGGGCAGTCACCCGACCACGCGCCTGTGCATGGAATGGCTGGAAGCGAACCCTGCTCCCGGCAAGACCGTGCTCGACTACGGTTGCGGTTCCGGCATCCTGGCCATGGTGGCCAAGAAACTCGGTGCGGAAACTGTCGCCGGCGTCGATATCGACCCGCAAGCGATCGAATCGGCGCGCGACAATGCCGAACGTAACCAGTGCGAGATCGAATATTTCTTGCCGGACACGTTTGCCACTTCGGCACACGCCACGGCCAAGTTTGACATCGTCGTCGCCAACATCCTGTCGAGCCCATTGAAACTGATGGCACCGATGCTGTCGGGCCGCGTTGCCGACGGCGGCGCCCTGATCCTGTCCGGCGTGCTGGCACGCCAGGCGGAAGAAGTGGCCGCTGCCTATGCACCGTTCATCCAGCTGGGTGTATGGGCCGAGCAAGACGGTTGGGTGGCCCTGCATGGCCGCCTGGGCAGCACGCAAGCACCTGCGCCCCGCGCGGAAGGTGCATAAGCACAGCAATGGCCCTCGCCACCAAATGCCCCCATTGCAACACGATATTTCGGGTCGCTGCTGACCAGTTGAAGTTACGTGGGGGCATCGTGCGCTGCGGCACGTGCAGGGAAGTCTTTGACGGCAATGCCACGCTGGTCGATCCAGCTGCGGCATCGCCGTTTTTAACATCCGGCCCCGGCACTGCCGCCCCCCTGTCGACCAGTTACCCGATCGACAACAGCCTGCCGTCCTCCACGGACGACGAACCCATTTATTCCCTCGACTTCGATACCTCGTTCGACCCATTCGGCATCTTGCCGGAAACGGCGCAGCTCAAGGACGATGCAGACGATGGCGAGCACATCGAGCTGGACCTCGACGTGGCCCTGCCCGACGAGGCGCTGGACCACGTGCCGGCCGCCGCACCGCTCGATATACCTGAAGCAACACCAGTAGAAACACCGGCAGAACTGCCCGAACCACCGTTGCCCCAGCCAATGGCGCCCTTCAAGCGCCGCCAGATCGATGACGCGCCCGCCTTCGCCACGTATTTGCGCGATAGCCGCCGCGAACCGAACCTGGAAGCGGCGGCAACCCCAGTGGCCCCGACATTGCCTGCCGCCGAAAAAGTCAGCCTGGACAAGCCCCTGCCGGCGGCGCCTGCCGCAACCAGCCCCACGCGCCGGGAACCCACGCTGGCCGACCCGCTGCCCGTCCCCCCCATTACGCCGGATGCCGCCGAAGAGCAGGAAGAACCCATCCAGCCGCCGGCCGACGACGAGCCGGCCTTTGTGACATTGGGCCGGCGCCGCGAACAGAGCGGCAAGGCCTTGCGCGTGGCCATGGCCCTCGGCTCGGTGGTACTGCTGCTATTATTATTCCTGCAAGTAATGACCACCTTCCGCAATCCGCTGGCGGCGCAATTTCCGCAGTGGAAACCGACCCTGGTAGCGCTGTGCAAGCTCAGTGGCTGCCAGGTCGACTTGCCGGCGCAGATCGAGGCGCTGTCCATCGAGCAAGGCGAGTTGCAAACTTTGAAGGACCAAACCTTTTCCTACGTCTCGCTGCTGCGCAACCAGGGCCGCAGCGTGCAAGCCTGGCCCAGCATCGAACTGATACTCAACGATGCCAACGACAAACCGGTCTTGCGCCGCGTGATCGCGCCGCGCGACTACCTGCCGGCCACTATCGACGTGAGCACGGGGTTTGCGCCGCGTTCGGAACAAGCCATCAAACTGTACTTTGCATTAGACCAGCTCACGGCGTCTGGCTACCATATCGCCATCTTTTACCCTTAACAGACACTATCATGACCAAAACATCGCTGATCTGCGGCTCGCTTGCCACCGACACCATCATGCAATTCCCCGGCCGCTTCGGCGAATCCCTGCTGGCCGACCAGTTGCACAAGGTAAACGTCTCCTTCCTCGTGCCCACCATGCGCACGGAGTTCGGCGGCTGCTCGGGCAACATCGCCTACAGCCTGAAAATGCTGGGCGGCGACCCGCGCATCGTCGGCGTCATGGGGCAAGATAGCGCCGCCTACCTGGAGCGTCTGCAAAAGCTGGGCATTTCCACCGCCAACATCCTGATCAAGGCCGACAGCTACAACGCGCAGTGCTTCGTCACGGCCGACGCGGACAATAACCAGATCAACGCCTTCCACCCGGGCGCCATGTCGTTTGCGCATGAAAACCCGATCGCCAATGCGGGGCCGGCCAAGGTCGCCATCATTTCGCCGGATGGCGACCAGGGCATGCTCAAGCACGCCGCCGACCTGGCCGAGCTGGGCATTCCCTTCATGTTCGACCCGGGCCAGCAGTTGCCACGCTTCAACGGCGAACAGTTGATCGACTTCATCAACAAAGCCACGTATGTGTCGGCCAACGACTATGAAATGGAGATGTTGATGGAACGCACGGGCCTGACTCTGCCGGACATCGCCAGCCGCCTGGAAGCGCTGATCGTCACGCGTGGCGAAAAAGGATCGGAAATCTATACGGACGGCAAGCGCATCGACATTCCTGTCGTGGCCGCCAAGGAAGTGCTGGATCCGACCGGTTGCGGCGATGCCTACCGTGCTGGCTTGCTGTTCGGCATCACCAACGACCTGGGCTGGGAAACCAGCGGCCGCCTGGCCAGCCTGCTGGGCGCCATCAAGATCGCCACCCAAGGCGCGCAAAACCACGTATTTACGCCGGAAAGCATCGCCGACCAGTTCGAAGCGGCGTTCGGTTACCGCTATTAATATGTAGTCCGGTCGGCTTGTGCACTAGCGCCAGGCCGACCTCCTCGTTTTACCTCAATACAATAATCATCCCCACCAGCACTTGCGCAATCTGCAGCAAGATCAACGCCACCAGCAAAGACAGGTCCAGGCTGCCCACCAGCGGCACGACCTTGCGGATCGGGCGCAGCAGCGGCTCGTTCAGGGCCCGTACGAACGGCGCCAGCGGCGCATGCGGGTTGACCCAGCTGAAGATGGCTTCGATGATCAGCAAGGCCATGAAACCGTAGAGTATCCATTGCAGGAAGCGTTGCAGCGACTTGAGCAGTACCACCTCGACGGGATAGCCGGAAATAAACAGCACCGAGCTGGCCAGCAGCACGATCAGGAAGGCGCCGATCAGGCTGGCCCAGTCATACCCGCCCACGCCCGGCACCACGCGGCGCAGGGGGCGCACCAGCCAGTCGGACAATTGAAACGTGAATTGCGCCACCGACGAGGGCGGCCGCACGCGCACCGCCTGCATCCAGAAGCGCAGCAGCAACACGCCGCCCAGCAAGGTGGCGATGGTATCAACGATCAATGTAAGGATAACGATCAGCACGACTAATTCTCCAAAAAAAAACCGCTGTGTGATTGAGTCACACAGCGGCGTGTTGCCTCATCCAGGCACCCGTATCGCAGGAATTACGATGGGCGGGTGCTGGTTGGGAATGGCCAGGCTGCAGCCGGTGCCAACACGGTTTTTGCTACAGGTGCGATAGGCGCCGATGGCTTGGCGACAGGAGCTGCCTTCTTCGGTGCGGCCTTTTTAGGCGCGGCCTTCTTGGCTGCTGGCTTGGCTGCCACGACGGCTGGTGCCGCTGGAGCTGCGGCCGGCGCTGCGGCTGGTGCGGCTGCCACGACTGGCGCTGCGGCTGGCTTGGCGGCAGGTTTCGCTGCGGCTTTCGCTGCCGGCTTGGCGGCTGGCTTGGCTGCAGCTTTTGCTGCTGGCTTCGCTGCTACCTTGGCCGCTGGCTTGGCTGCAGGTTTTGCTGCGACCTTGGCGGCAGGTTTCGCTGCTGCTTTGGCTGCCGGCTTGGCTGCGACTTTCGCTGCTGGCTTGGCTGCCGGTTTCGCTGCTACCTTGGCTGCTGGCTTCGCTGCAACCTTGGCCGCAGGTTTGGCTGCCGCTTTCGCTGCTGGCTTCGCCGCTACCTTGGCCGCTGGCTTGGCTGCAGCTTTTGCTGCTGGCTTCGCTACTGCCTTGGCTGCTGCTTTGGCCGCTGGCTTGGCTGCGGCTTTGGCGGCCGGCTTGGCTGCTGCCTTGGCGACGACTTTTTTCGCTGCTGGCTTGGCTGCCGCCTTGGCGGCCGGTTTCGCTGCTGCCTTGGCTGCAGGTTTCGCTGCGGCTTTTTTCACTGCTGGCTTGGCTGCTGCTTTTGCTGCTGGCTTCGCTGCTGCTTTTGCCGCTGGCTTGGCTGCTGCTTTGGCTGCAGGTTTCGCTGCTGCTTTGGCGGCCGGCTTGGCTGCTGCCTTGGCGACGACTTTTTTCGCTGCTGGCTTGGTTGCTGCCTTGGCTGCAGGTTTCGCTGCAGCTTTTTTCACCGCTGGCTTGGCTGCTGCCTTGGCCGCTGGTTTTGCTGCGGCTTTTGCTGCTGGCTTGGCGGCCGGTTTGGCGGCTGGTTTGGCTGCGGCTTTTTTCGCGACAGGTTTGGCTGCAGGTTTTGCTGCGGCTTTCGCTGCTGGCTTGGCGGCCGGTTTTGCTGCTGCCTTGGCCGCTGGTTTCGCTGCGGCTTTCGCTACTGGCTTGGCAGCCACTTTTGCTGCAGGCTTGGCTGCGGCTTTGGCGACTGGTTTGGCGGCTGGTTTTGCTGCGGCTTTGGCAGCTGGTTTAGCGGCAACCGTCTTCGCTGCGGCTGCCGGCTTCTTCGCGGCAGGAGCAGCCTTGGCGGCTGGTTTCTTTACTTCTGATTTCTTAGCGGCTGTTGCCATTTGTCTCTCCTTCATCTGAGATGAGAAATTTAAGCTACAAGATTTAAACCCGTCCGACCCACCACAGGGATAGGCCAGGCGAATTATTCATCGGCACAAACGGTCGTTTGCGCTAATGAATTCGGCACCAGCTGAACTGCTGCAACTCCTCACGTTTGCAGCACTTCAGCCATCGTCGGTGCCACCCTGCTTTATCTCGCAGCTGGTGGCAAAGTCTGAATTCGGTCATTCGTTTTCGATGCCGTGCGTTTTTTCGCTCCTCGCATCGCGCTCGCCACAACACCCATCCGTCAAATAAAAAACCGCCATGCCTGAAAAAATTCGGGCACGGCGGCAGACGAAAACGGTGTGGTTTTGTGCATATCCGTGTAAATCTGTATCCCTGTTTTGCGAGGTTTTTTCGCTACCGCGCTGGTTAAAAAACCCCGCATTCTAACGCTCGCATTTGCAATCTCATAAAGTACACGAAAACCTTGTCAATGCGCAACCGGCACGACACGTTTTCGCCCGCTTTTTTGCACGTTACGCGTGCTATCGCACAATCGCGCGGCAAATGCCGCCGCCAGCGTCTCCGGAAATGATTTTTGGGGCCCGCGATGCGGCCATTCGCGGCAGCCGAAAATCCTGGTGCAAACCTCATCGCATGACGCGATGAGGCACGCATTTTCCCGCCGCCATGCAGGCGAAAAAAAAGCGCCGTCTCAATGACGGCGCTTTTGGGCGTTGACTGAAAAAGGGTTACTCCCAGTTCAGCGCACCACCGGTTTGGTACTCGGTCACGCGCGTTTCGAAGAAGTTACGTTCCTTCTTCATGTCGATCATTTCGCTCATCCACGGGAATGGATTTTCTTCCTGGGCGAACAGCGGCTCGATGCCGATCTGCTGCGCGCGGCGGTTGGCGATGAAGCGCAGGTAGCCCTTGAACATCGGCGCGTTCAGACCCAGCACGCCGCGCGGCATGGTGTCTTCCGCGTACGCATATTCCAGTTCCACGGCTTTCATGAACAGGTCCTTGATCTCTTCGCGGAAGGCGGCCGTCCACAACTGCGGGTTTTCCATCTTGATCGTGTTGATCAAGTCGATGCCGAAGTTGCAGTGCATCGATTCGTCGCGCAGGATGTACTGGTACTGCTCGGCCGCGCCCATCATCTTGTTCTGGCGGCCCAGCGCCAGGATCTGCGTGAAGCCGACGTAGAAGAACAGGCCTTCCATCAGGCAGGCAAACACGATCAGGGATTTGAGCAGCTTCTGGTCGTTTTCCACCGTACCGGTGACGAACGCCGGGTCGGTCAGGGTGTTGATGAACGGAATCAGGAATTCATCCTTGTCGCGGATCGACTTGACTTCGTTGTAGGCGTTGAAGATCTCGCCTTCGTCCAGGCCCAGGGATTCGACGATGTACTGGTAGGCGTGCGTGTGGATCGCTTCCTCGAACGCCTGGCGCAGCAGGTACTGGCGGCATTCCGGCGCCGTGATGTGGCGGTAGGTACCCAGCACGATGTTGTTGGCGGCCAGCGAGTCGGCCGTCACGAAGAAGCCCAGGTTGCGCTTGACCAGGCGGCGCTCGTCGTCCGTCAGGCCGTTCGGGTTTTTCCACAGCTCGATATCGCGCTGCATGTTCACTTCCTGCGGCATCCAGTGGTTGGCGCAGCCGGCCAGGTATTTGTCCCACGCCCACTTGTACTTGAACGGCACCAGCTGGTTGACGTCCGTCTTGCCGTTGATGATGCGCTTGTCGTCGGCATTCACGCGGCGCGCGACTTGCTCGGCGTTCGCTTCGGACGGCTCGGCACCGGCCGGCAGGTTCAATTCGGTATTACCCAGTGGCGCTTGCTGCGCCGGACGCGGCGCAGCTGCCGACGTGGTTTCATCATCCCATGACAACGACATATTCTTCTTCCTTTCCATGCCGGCGAGCCGGCGATCCGCAACAGGCCCGTTGTATCGGACAATGCGGACATTGACAACATTGAATCAGCCCGACCGTGCCGGGCTGACAACTAAAATCTTACTGGCAGGCTTCGCATTCCTCAAAGCCATCGTCACCCGGACGCAGGTAGCAAGCTTCGCCATCGGCGTCGTCCGCTGCCGCTGCCACTACCGGCGCCACGGCCACTGCTGCCGCCGCCACGACCGCCGCCTGGGCGCTCTGCGCGCTGGCCGACATGCCGCCATCGACTGCCACGGCGTTCAGGGCGCCCGTCTTGGAGGTCGATTTCTCCATGTGGGTAGCGGCGATGGTACGCAGGTAGTAGGTGGTTTTCAGGCCACGCAGCCATGCCAGCTTGTAGGTCTCGTCCAGTTTCTTACCCGATGCGCCAGCCATGTAGATGTTCAGCGACTGAGCCTGGTCGATCCACTTCTGGCGACGCGAAGCCGCTTCCACCAGCCAGCTTGGCGACACTTCAAAGGCGGTGGCGTAGATATCGCGCAGGTCTTGCGGGATGCGGTCGATCTTCACCAGCGAGCCGTCGAAGTACTTCAGGTCGGAGATCATGACTTCATCCCACAGGTCGCGCGCCTTCAGGTCGCGCACCAGGTAGCCGTTGATCTCGGTGAATTCGCCCGACAGGTTCGATTTCACGTACAGGTTCTGGAATGTCGGCTCGATACAGGCCGAGACGCCGATGATGTTCGAAATCGTCGCCGTCGGGGCGATCGCCACGCAGTTCGAGTTGCGCATACCGAACTTGGCGATGCGCTCGCGCACCGGTGTCCAGTCCATGGCCGACGAGGAATCGACTTCCAGATAGCCGCCGCGCTCTTCAGCCAGCAGCTTGACCGAGTCCTGTGGCAGGATGCCGCGGTCCCACAGCGAACCGGCATACGATTCATAGCGGCCGCGCTCTTCGGCCAGTTCCGTCGACGCCAGGTAGGCGTAGTAGCAGACGGCTTCCATCGAGGTGTCGGCAAACGATACGGCGGCGTCCGAGGCGAATGGGATGCGCATCATGTGCAGGCAGTCCTGGAAGCCCATCACGCCCATGCCGACCGGACGGTGGCGCATGTTCGAATTGCGCGCCTTGTCGACGGCGTAGTAATTGATGTCGATGACGTTGTCGAGCATGCGCATGGCGGTGCGCACGGTCTTGGCCAGCTTGACGTGATCGAGCTTGCCTTCCTTCATGTGCGCCGGCATGTTCACGGAACCGAGGTTGCAGACGGCGATTTCATCGCTGCTGGTGTTCAGGGTGATTTCCGTGCACAGGTTCGAGCTGTGGACGACGCCGACGTGCGACTGCGGGCTGCGGATGTTGCAAGGGTCCTTGAACGTGATCCATGGGTGGCCCGTTTCAAACAGCATCGACAGCATCTTGCGCCACAGATCCAGCGCGGCGATCTTCTTGAAGACGCGGATTTCGCCGGCGGCGGCCTTGGCTTCATAGCCCACGTAAGCCTGTTCAAAAGCCTTGCCGACCTTGTCGTGCAAGTCTGGCGTGTCCGACGGCGAGAACAGGGTCCATTCGCCTTTTTCCATGACGCGCTTCATGAACATGTCGGGAATCCAGTTTGCCGTGTTCATGTCGTGCGTGCGGCGGCGGTCGTCGCCCGTGTTCTTGCGCAGGTCGAGGAATTCCTCGATGTCCATGTGCCAGGTTTCCAGGTAGGCGCAGACGGCGCCCTTGCGCTTACCGCCCTGGTTGACTGCCACGGCCGTGTCGTTGACCACTTTCAGGAACGGCACGACGCCTTGCGACTTGCCGTTGGTACCCTTGATGTGGGCGCCCAGGGCGCGCACTGGCGTCCAGTCGTTACCCAGGCCGCCGGCGAACTTGGCCAGCAGCGCGTTGTCCTTGATGGCGTCGTAGATGCCTTCCAGGTCATCCGAGACGGTGCTCAGGTAGCACGACGACAGCTGCGAGCGCAGGGTGCCCGAGTTGAACAGGGTCGGGGTCGAGCTCATGAAGTCGAACGAGGACAGCAGGCTGTAGAACTCGATGGCGCGCGCTTCGCGGTCCGCCTCGTTCAGTGCCAGGCCCATCGCCACGCGCATGTAGAACGCCTGCGGCATTTCGATGCGCACGTCCTGAATATGCAGGAAGTAGCGGTCATACAGGGTTTGCAGACCGATGTAGCCGAATTGCAAGTCGCGGTCGGCCACGATGGCTTTGGCCAGGCGTTCCAGGTCGAAGCTGGCGAGTACCGGGTTCAGCAGCTCGGCGGCGATGCCCTTGGCGATGTATTGCGGGAAATACGTCAGGTACTCGGCGGCAGCGGCCGCTTGCGGCACTTCCTTGCCGAACACTTCCTTGCGCACCGTGTGCAGCAGGATGCGGGCCGTGACCTGGCTGTAGGCCGGGTCTTTTTCCATCAGCGCGCGCGCTGCCAGGATGGCCGACTTGTGCAACTCTTCGACAGGCACGCCGTCGTACAGGTTTTTCACCGTTTCAGCCAGGATGGCGTCGGCATCGACGTGCTTTTCCAGGCCGGCGCAGGCGGCGTTGATCAGGTCGCGCACTTCCTGCATGTCCAGCAGGCGGCGCACGCCGTTGTCGGTCACGTTCAGTTGTGGTGCGGAAACTTGCGCCGAGGCGCCTTGCGCTTCCTTCTGCAGGCGGCGCTCTTCCATGTGCTTGGCGCGGTACAGCACATAGGCACGCGCCACGTCATGCTCGCCCGAACGCATCAGCGACAGTTCCACCTGGTCTTGCACGTCTTCGATATGGAAGGTGCCGCCGCCCGGGTGGCGGCGCACCAGCGCAGCGACGACGCCGTCGGTCAATTGCTCCACCAGTTCGCGGATGCGTGCCGAGGCAGCGCCCTGGCCGCCGTTAACGGCCAAAAACGCCTTGGTCATGGCGATGGCGATCTTCGAAGGCTCAAATGCCACCACCGCGCCGTTGCGGCGGATGATGCGATAGTCGCCCAATGCCGCGCCCGTGCTCGCCACGCTGTTGGCCGCGCCTGGCGCTGGCGATACTGGCGTTGGATGGATGGAAATATCTTGTGGTGATTGCATTGAAGCTCCCGTTGTCAGCTAAAGTCAGCCTGCAGTTTTGCTGCCGCGTGTGTTGTTGAATAGAACGCCCGATGGTCAGGGTTTCTTCAGGTATTTGTTGCTAAATAGTAAATTCATAGTGCATAAAACAGGTCAGTATCCATCTCGCCACACCGCACTGCCCGGCTGGCGCAAAACACGATCAAGGGTGATAAACCGCCAGTTCCAGTGCTTTATCAGCAATCCGGGTAGCTTTGACAATAATTCTGAAAACGTCTGTGATGGCACTACATATAGTCTTTACATCCAACTTCTGCACTAATTGTAGTACCCATCGAAGGGCGATGCAATAGTTTTCCGGCATCCGTCGGCGTAATTTTTTGTATTTTCATATACGATTTCGGTTGACTTTTCAGGGCATGGCTGGGAAGCCCAATCCCCGCGAAGTAAGCGCTAACGCAGCTTGTCCGTTCAGGGTTTCCAGCCAGCATTCTTGATAAAAATGCCAGTCAAAAAACGGCCCCGGATCCGTCTTCCTGCCCGGCGCGATATGCTCGTGGCCGCGCACCTGGGACAGCCCGTAGCGCGCCACCAGCGCCGCCGTCAGCGCCGCCAGCACATGATATTGCCGCAGCTGGAACGGCACATCGTCCGCACCTTCCATTTCGATACCGATGGAATAGCCATTGCACTGCGGGCGTCCTTCGAAGGCGGACGCGCCCGCATGCCAGGCACGTTGATCAGCAGAAACATATTGCAACAGCGCACCATCGCGCCGCACAAAAAAGTGCGCCGACACCTGCAAGCCACGCAGGTCGGCGAAAGAAGGATCGGCATTATAATCTACCCGGCCCGTAAACAAGTCCGACACATGCGGCCCGCCAAAGCGGCCACCCGGCAAGCTGATGTTATGGATCACCAGCAAATCGACTTGCGCACCGTCCGGGCGCGCATCGCAGTACGGCGAGTCATAGCGCAGCGCGCCGTCGCACCAGCCGTCTTCATCTATCGTCCATGCGCTCATCAAGTAGGGCTTCCTGTATCGTCAATTTCTGCATGCGGTAACGCAACTGGCGCACGCTCAGGCCCAGCTGGCGCGCCGCCCGTGCGCGGTGGTAGCGCGCCTGCACCAGCGCCAGCATGATCATGTCGCGCTCGGCCTGGCGCAAATACACGTCCAGCGGCAAGACCTTGGCCACGCCATACGCCGCCATGCCGGGCAGACACTGTTGCCGCTCGGACACAGCCGGCATGGCCGGCGCCGCCCGCAAGGGCACGTTGCCCGCCGCGAAGGGCAAGGCCAGCCCGTCGAGCGCGATCACGCCGCCGTCGGCAAAGGCCAGCGCCCGTTCCAGCACGTTTTCCAGTTCGCGCACATTGCCGGGAAACGCATATGCGGCCAGGGCCGCCAGCACCGGCGGCGCCAGGCTCACGACCCGGTGCGGCGACAGGCGCGCGAGGATCACCTCACATAATACCTGCAGATCGCCGCGCCGTTCGCGCAGCGGCGGCAGCGCCAGCTCGATGACATTCAGGCGGTAAAACAGGTCCTGGCGAAACGTCCCGGCGGCCACGCCGCGCGTCAGGCCATGCTGGCTGGCGCACAGGATGCGCACGTCGACGGCTTCGTCAGTACTGCCGCCCAGCTTGCGCACGCGGTGCTCTTGCAACACGCGCAACAGTTTCACCTGCATGGACAGCGGCAGATCGTCGACTTCGTCGAGCAGCAAGCTGCCGCCGTGGGCCGCCTGGAACAGGCCCTGGCGCTCGTGCAGCGCGCCCGTATAGGCGCCCGGGCGGCAGCCGAAGAATTCCGCTTCCATCAGCGCTTCGGGAATGGCGCCGCAGTTGACGGCGATAAACGGAAAACTGGCGCGCGCGCCCTGCGCATGGATGGCGCGCGCTGCCAGCTCCTTGCCCGTGCCCGATTCGCCGCGGATGGCCACCGGCGCGCCGCAGCGGGCGATGCGGCCGATCTGCGCGCGCAGCGCCTGCATGGGCAGCGAGTTGCCGCTCAGTTGCGGCGCCGGCGGCATGCCGGCGGCGGTCGGCGGGCTGGAACGGGGGCTGGGACGGGACATGGTGAGCGCGCCTTTCTGCAATGGCGGCGACGAACCGCCTGCTGCAGATGCTACGCCGGACGGATGCCGGAGGACGTTACGATACGGATGAGCAACGCACGCGCGCCTGCGGACCGCCCCTTACAGCGTGGCGTGCGCGTGGCTGCAGTAGTCGTGGCCCTTGGCCTGCACGTTTTCCGAGGCCGGGTAGTACACGCCGCAATGGGCGCAGCACAGCATCAGCTCGGCATCCGGCAATTCCTGCGGCCGCACCGGCGGCGTAAACGGATTCGGCCGCTGCTGCTGTTGCGCGCGGGCCCGCTGCTGCATGCCACGGATCTTGCTGCGGATAGCGAACAGCACCAGGAACACCAGCGCCAGCCAGAATAAAACACGTGTCATGCGAATCCTCGGTGTAAAACCACTTCCAGTACAAAACGGCTGCCGACATAGGCCAGCAGCAAGGTGGCGAAACCGGCCAGGGTAAAACTCAGGGCCGTCTTGCCGCGCCAGCCGCGGAAGCGGCGGCCTGCCAGCAGCGAGGCAAACAGCAGCCACGACAGCATGGTAAACACGGATTTGTGATCCCAGTTGAGCGCCTTGCCAAATAATTGCTCGGAGAACACGATGCCCGACAGCACGGTCAGGCTGAGCAAAATAAACCCCAGGCCGATCATGCGGAACAGCAACTTTTCCATCGTCAGCAGGGCTGGCAGCTGGTCCAGCGCCGTGCCGATGAAGCCGCGGCTTTCGCTGCGCGTGTGCAAACGCGATTCCTGCAGCGCCATCAGCACGGCGTGAAAGGCGGCAATCGTCAGGGTGCTATAGGCGAGCACGGCCACGGCAATATGCCAGCCGAAGACGGCCGACTTGCCTTCCATGCTGACCTGGCTGCCGGGAAAGGCCCAGGCCAGGCCGATGGCGATGACGGCGCTGGGCATGACCATGCGGCGCAAGCCGTCCAGACTGAAATTGCGGTTCTCTAACCAGTAAGCGCCTACCGAGACCCACAGCGCGGCCGACAGCATGGCGGAAAAACCGAAGCGCAATGTGCCCGGCGCCATCAGGTCGAACCACAGGGTGGCGGCGTGCGCCAGCCAGGCGACGCCGGTCAGGCCGGCAATAAGCCGGGCACGGGACGAGGGAAGCACCGCGCACACCGCATACAACAGGGCGGCGATGAAAAAGAAATAGATCTGCATAGTTTAAGTTTACACCATAGCCGACAAGCGCGATTCAGGCGACAGGCTGGGTGACAGGCACGACGCCGTCATCCAATGCCGCAAGCCTGCCATGATATCGCGCCTGAGGCATGACGGGGTGGCGCACCCTCAAGATTTCGGCAATCTTTCCTGCGGCACACTGTCGCCGCGCTGCGGGTATGTTGCCACCCTGATTAGCCAGTCCTATAATTATGTCCACAAAGCAATATTTATCCACCCTGACGCCACCGCCCCCCGCCATGTCTTTTCTAAAATTGTCCTGGACCTGTCTCTTGCTGGCCGCCTGTACTATATTAGGCGGCTGCATGAAAGATGCACCTTCCCAATCCACGTACGAGGAATACTTCCGTACGTCCATCCAAAGCTATGATCTGTACAAACAGTACTTCGACATCGCGAAGCTGGAAAAGCTCAATGGCTGGAAAGAGAACGAACAGTACGAAATCAAGGGCTCGGCCGTGCTGCGCGCCAAGGTGGGCTACCTGGAATTGCTGGCCGACGTGGCCGACAGGCTCGAAACAGAGGCGAAGACGGATGGCTCCGTGGGCATGACCATGGGCCTGGGCCTGATGGCGCGCGGCATGGGCGGTGAAAACAAGGTTTTCCGCGAATTCTGGGCGCAGCAGCAGGAAAAGAAGGCGATTCCCGCGCCGCTGCTGGCGCGCCAGGCGGCGATGACGGCCGAACGTTTCGAGAACCTGATGCAGTGGTCGGACCAGATCGTGCAAGACAATTACGGCGCCATCATCAGCCGCCAGCTCAAGAAAGGCGACGAGCTGACCCGCATCTACACGCTGAGCTTCCGCCAGACGGAGAAAGGCTGGATGGGCTTTAACGCCCGCTAAAGGCAACCCGCCACAAGCTCCGCACCAGCACTGGCGCGGAGGTTTTTTCATGGTTTCCTGATTTACTTCACATTCAGGCTCTTTTTCGCCTGCTCCAGCAAGTCCGTCTTGACCCAGTCCCTGGCCACGGGCGGCTTGCTCATGCGGCCCACGCCCGTTTTCACCATCACATCGGTGGTCACCTGGATATGCTCGGGCGAGATGTCATACGAATACGGCGAATTGCTGATCGCGTCGTCGAAGTCGTCCTTCGTGATCTGGCCGCGGAACACCACTTCGCGCACATACTTTTCCGCCGTCGCCTTGTTGTCGATAAAGGCCTTGGTGGCTTCGACGAAGCAGCGCATGAATTTTTCCGCCACGGGACGGCGTTCCTTGTAAAACTTTTCCGTCATCACCATGGTGCGCACGGGTTCGCCGATCGGCGTGTCGTACGGCTTGATGACTTCGGTGCCGAAACCCTTGTTGATCGCCTGCGACGATTGCGGCTCCGACTGCATCATGGCGTCGATATTCTTGCCCATCAGCGCCTGGTTCAAGTCGGCGTAAGCCAGGAACACCAGTTGCACATCCTTGCCCTTGGTTTCGGAATACGTCAGGCCCGCCTGCGACAGCTCGGCCAGCAGCAGCACTTCCTGGATGCCGCCGCGCGTCACGCCCACGCGCTTGCCCTTGAGTTCCTTGACGCTGGCGATCTTTTGCCCGGCGCCCGCCACCAGGCGCGCGCCGCCCTTCGCAAAGCCTGCCACCACATAGATGGGTGCGCCGCCGGCACGGCCGGAAATGGCCGCTTCGGAGGCCGTCGCCCCCACGTCCAACTCGCCCGCGATAATCGCCTGCATCACGTCGAGGCCCTTGGCGAAGACATGCTCTTCGACCTTGATGCCGCACTTGGGCGCGATTTCCTTGATGTACGACACGGCGCCGTAATGGGCGAACTTCAAATTGCCCAGGCGCACGACTTCCTGCGCCTGGACAGCGCCCATGCCGAAGGCCAGCATGAGGGCGGCGACAATACCGGTCTTCAAAGTTGATTTTTTCTGCATCGGGTTCTCCTGTGGTGGTGGGTGTGTGCCCGCAAGGGCATAAAACACGGCGCTTTTATTATGAGGAGATAGTACCGTGTGTTGGAGCCAGGGCAACATTTTTTTTGCCGGCAGCCACGCTGCCGGCGTTGTCACTACTGCCCCGCCAGCGCCACCACCGGATCGAGTCCCGACGCCTTGCGCGCCGGCATGAAGCCAAACACCAGCCCCGTCACCACGGCGCAGGCAAAGGCGCCGCCGACGGCGCTGAGCGAAAAGATCACCGGCACGTCCCATACCAGCAGCAAGCCGGCCACCGTCACGCCGACCACGATGCCGGCCACGCCGCCCACCACCGACACCAGCACGGCTTCGGTGAGGAACTGGCGCAGGATGTCGCGCCGGCGCGCGCCCGTCGCCATGCGGATGCCGATTTCGCGCGTGCGCTCGCGCACCGTCATCAGCATCACGTTCATGACGCCGATGCCGCCCACCACCAGGGAGACTGCGGCGATCAGGCTGAGCATCACGGTCATGTTGTCCTGCGTCTTCGCTTCCGCGGCGATCGACGCGGCCGCGTTGCTGATGCCATAGTCGCGGATGCGGTGGCGCTCGAACATGGTGGCGTCGACCGCCGCCTCCACCTCCGTCACGCGCTTGACGTCGGCCACCGCCATGACGGTGTACGTCGGCTCGCGCTGGCCGAAGACGCGGATGCCGGCCGTGGAAAACGGCAGCAGCAGCACGTCGTCTTCATCCTTCTCGCCCGTCAGCGCGCCCTTCGCGCTCATCACGCCGATCACCTGGAACGGCACATTGCCGATCAGGATGCTCTGCCCCACAGGATTGGCCACGTCGGGCATCAGCTTTTCCGCCAGATGCGCGCCCAGCACAGCCACGGTGGCCATCTCGCGCTCGTCCTCCTCGGTAAAGAAGCCGCCCTTGGCCACCGGCCAGGTCTGGATCTGCGGCAGGGCCGGCCCCGTGCCCCGCACATAGGTCTGCACATCGAGGTTGCCATGGCGGATCACCTTGTTGCCCGTGACATTCGGCAGCACGTGGGTGATGCCCGGCACGTCCTTGAGCGCATCGAGGTCGGCCAGGGTGATGCTGCGCCCGGGGATGCGCGAGCTTTCGCCGCGCGACGCCATGTACAGCAGATTCGAGCCGAACGCGCCCAGCTGCGCCATCACCTGCTGGCGCGTGCCCAGGCCGATGGCCAGCATGACGATCACGGAAGCGACGCCGATGACGATGCCGAGCAGGGTCAGGCCCGTGCGGAAGCGGTTGATCCACAACACGCGCCAGGCGGCGCGCGCCGCATCGAGCAATTCCGTGCCCAGCGACGCACCCGTGTCATGGGCGGCGCGCGACATGTCCAGCGGCGGCAGGGCCGTCGACGTGGATGGAATGGCGATGGCGCCCGAGTCTTCGACGATTTCGCCATCGCTGATCTCGATCACCCGGCGCGCCTGGGCCGCCACCTTGCGGTCATGCGTAATCAGAATGATGGTGTGGCCCGCGTCGGCCAGTTCGCCCAGCAGGGCCATGACTTCGGCACCGCTGCTGCTATCTAACGCCCCCGTCGGTTCATCGGCGAGGATGATGCGCCCGCCGTTCATCAGGGCGCGGGCGATCGACACGCGCTGCTGCTGCCCGCCGGACAACTGGTTTGGCCGGTGGTCGAGCCGCTCGCCCAGGCCCAGGCGCTTGAGCAGCGCTTCCGAGCGGGCGTGGCGGGCGGCTGCCGGCATGCCCGCGTACAGGGCCGGCACTTCCACGTTTTCGCGCGCCGATTCGGTGGCGATCAGGTGATAACCCTGGAAGACGAAGCCGAACGCTTCGCGCCGCAGCCACGCCAGTTCATCGGGATTCAGGCTGGCCACGTCCTGGCCGGCGAAGCGGTAGGTGCCGTCACTGGGCCGGTCCAGGCATCCCAGCAAATGCATCAGGGTCGACTTGCCGGAACCGGACGCGCCGACGATGGCGACGAATTCGCCGGCGCCGATCGACAAGGTCAGGCCGCGCAGCACTTCCACGGCCGGCGCGCCGTCATGGCCGCCGTAGCGCTTGCGGATGCCCCGCAGTTCAATCAGGGGAACCGGCTGGCCAGGTTCCGCTGGCTGCCCCAGCGACCTGGCCTCGCTCATGGCGCTCACAGCTGGAACCTGCTGCTGCCGCTGCCGGCCGGCTGCTCGCCCGTGACCAGCAATTCGCCTTCGCGCAAGCCTTGCAGCACTTCCGCGCTGAGGCGGTTGCGCACGCCCACGGTGACGGTGCGCGTATCGACCTTGCCGTCCGCATCCATCACGCGGGCCGTAAACTGCCCCGGCTTGGCGCCTTCTTCCGTCGACGGTTTCAGGGCAGGCAAGGGCACGGCCAGCACATTGTTCGCCGCGGCCGTGACAAACACCACTTGCGCCGTCATCTGCGGCATCAGTTCGCCGTCCGCGTTATCGACGTCGAACAGCACCGTATATAAAATCACCTTGCTGGTCGACGGCGCCAGGGCCGTGCCGGCGGCAGAACCGCCTGGCACCGGCGGCGCCGGCAGCACTTGCCGCACCTTGCCGCTCCAGCGCCGCTGGTCGCCGCCCAGGGTGGTGAAATACACGGGCATGTCCGGGCGCACGCGGCGCACGTCCGCTTCCGACACTTCCGTCCACACGGTCATGGCCGACAGGTCGGCGATGCGCAGGATGTTCGGCGTCTGGTACGTGGCGTTCAGGGTTTGCCCTTCCTTCGCATCCAGGCCCACCACCTTGCCCGCCATGGGTGCGTAGATGCGCGTATAGCCGAGGCGCGCCTCGTCCGCCTTCAGGCTGGCCTGGGTCTGGTCGATCTGCGCCTTCAAGTGGTCGATCTTGGCGCCGGCCGAGGCCAGCGTGGCTTCTGCCGTTTCCAGGTCGGCCAGCGGCGTCGAGTCGAACTTGGCCATCTGCTTCTGGCGCACGTGCTGCTGGCCCGCCAGGCGGTGCTGCGCCTGCTGGTCGGCCAGCTGCGCACGCAAGCCCGCCAGGGCGGCGCGGCCCGCATCGACCGTGGCTTGCTGCACGCTGGGGTCGATCTCGGCCAGCAACTGGCCTTTTTCCACGGCGCTGCCGGGCTGCACGTGCAGGCGCGTGATCTGGCCCGACACCTGCGCGCCCACGTCGACATAGGTTTGCGGCTGCAGGGTGCCGATGGCCGTGACGCTCGCCTCGATATTGCCGCGCTTGACGGGCGCCGTGTCGAATACGGTGGCCGGGCCGCGCGTGGCCCACAGTGCGCCGGCGCCGAACAGCGCCAGCAAGACCACGCCGCCCAGGATGCGGGCACGGCGGGAAGGCAGGCGGGCCGCCATCAGGCAGCCGCCTTGGATGAAGTCAAAACGAAATTACAAACGTCAAACGGTGTCGCCAGGCGTGAAAAGTACATCGGTCTATCCTTGAAAATGGCGGTGAACATCACCGCAGGAACGTCACAAGACCTGCCAGCGCGGCGACGGCTGCCAGCAGGGAACTACGAAACAGCAAGCGGGGGGCATACGGCAGCAGCAGGGCCACCAGCAGCGCGCCCACCCCGATGAATCCGAGCCAGGCGACCACGCCAACGGTGGCGCTCCAGCCGGCCACGCAAGGCCAGATGGCCAGCGCCAGCAACAGCGCGCCAGCCAGCTGCAGCGCGCGCCGCACGTTCGGCGCCGCGTCCCTGCCCCAGACCTGGCCATGGTGGCGGTCCATCGCCAGGGACAGGCTGGCCATGCCCGCATACGACAGGCCCAGCGCGCACAGGATGGTATTGATCATGACTGTCCCTCCGTATTGACTTGCAGACTGGCCGAGGGCGCAGCGCTTTCCCTGGCGGCAGCCTTTTTCACCGACTTTTCCTTGCGCTTGTGGACTTTCCACGCGCCCCAGGCGGCCAGCAGGCCGAAGGCCATGCTGCCCAGTTCCACGCCAGCGCTTTCCCAGTCGCCGCGCGCAATCTGCGCGGCCAGGTTGTCGCCCGTGCTCAGGACATTCAATACGGGCAGCAGCAGGCACAGGGCCGCCAGCAAGCCCAATTGCTCGATCCACGCGCGTTTTTCCGCGCGCAGGCAAGCGTGCACCAGCATCAGGAACCAGACGCCAAAGAAGGCGCGCACTTCCCAGCCGGCACGCTGCTCGATGCCGACGGGGATCAAGCGGTTGGCCCACAGGAAGCCCACGCAGGCGATCGCCAGGCCGGCGATCGCCGCCACGTTCAGGCATGCGATGACGCGGTACACGCGCTGCGTGTAGGCGCCGAACTCGCCGCCGGACTTCTGGCGGCGCTTGACCATGAACAGGATGGCGCCCGTGCCCATCATGGCCGTGCCGGCCAGGCCGCAGAAGAAGTACAGCCAGCGCATGGGCGTGCCGCCGAAGCCGACCATGTGCAGGTTCGACATGACGGAGCGCGTCAGGCCAGCGCCGCCCGTGTCCGACTTGCCCGGCAGGCGCACGGCGACCTGCTCGCCTGTGGCCAGCGCATAACAGGCCCTGCCCGAATTGGCGCTGAGGCGCGTGAGCAGTTCCGTGTCCTCATTCCAGCCGTACATGCACACGCGCATGGAGGCATCGTTCGGATTGTCCAGCACCACGGCGCGGATTTCCTGGCCGATGGCCTGTTCGGCGCGCAGCGCGAACGATTCCAGCGCGGGAATGGCCAGCGGCTGGCCCGACCGCGCAGGCTTGCCCGCATCATTCCAGTCGGCCAGGAAGGCTTTCTTGGGATTGTCCATGCCGTATTGCGCCGCCACGGGGGCCGGCACATAGTCGTCGCTGAAGAATGCCAGGCCCGTGTAGGCGATCATGAACTGGAACGGCAGCGTCAGCACGGCCACCGCGTTGTGCGCGTCGAGCCACGAGCGCTGACCCTTGGCCGGGCGGAAGGTGAAGAAATCCTTGAAGATGCGCTTATGCGTGATGACGCCGCTCACCAGCGCCACCAGCATGATCATGGTGGTGATGGCGACGATCCACACGCCGATGCGGCCCGCGTGCAGTTCATAATGGAAATCGACGAAATGGTGGCCGCCGATGGTTTCCCGTTCCGTTGCCTCGCGCGCAGGCTCGATGACAGCGCCCGTCAGCGGATCGAGGTCCGCCGAGCCATAGCCGCCGCTGGGCTGGAACCAATAGGCGGACAGGCCATGGCCGGGACGCTGCACGGGCCAGATTTCCCACATATCCGCCTTCGGATGTTCCTTCCCCATGAAGTCGAGCGCCAGCTCCAGGCGGTGCGCGCGGTCCGTGACCTTCGGCAGCGGCAGATCGTTCGCGTGCGCCGCCTCGGCCAAAGCGTGCTCGGGCGTCATCCAGTGGCCGATCGGGTCGTCGAAGACGGCCAGGGAACCGGTCAGGAAGATGGCAAACAGCAGCCAGGAAATCCACAGACCGCTCCACGTATGCAGCCAGGCCATGGCCTGGCGCAAGCCCCCCTGCTGCGGCGTTTTCACCACTTTATCGACCTTGACGGCGTTCATGCGGCACCTCGCGACAGCAGCATACCGATGCCGCCGCAGACGATGGCCGGCAACAGCATGCCCAGCCAGGCGCGGCGCAGGTCTTGCACGGCAAAGACCCAGATCACGGCGCAAGTGTAGACGACGAAGGCGCTCAGGGTCGCCGTCAGCACGGCTTCGGCGCGCGACAGCGGCAGCACGGCCGACAGCAACACGGCCACGCCGGACGTGAGCGCATAGCCGCCAAAGATGGCGGCGAGCACGCGCGAGAACAACATCATGTGGGCCGATTTCATCATCGCGGCACTCCTGGGTATGGCTGTTGTGCCGGGCGGCAGACCTTGTACATCAGATGCATCACACTGCGTCCTTCCATTTGGGTTGATCGTGGCGGCGGCACGCAGCGGCATGAAACCTGGCAGCGTGGCGCCTTGCATGGGTACTGGATATTGAGTCTCTTAACTACAGGTGCCGCGAGAATCGAAAACGGGCAGCCCGATTGAACATTATTTTTTATTGCAAGGGCTATGGCGCCGGTTCGACGCTGACCCAATACCGCGTGCGGCTGCGCACCTGCACGGGCAGCGAGTTGGGCAGCATGTTCAGGATGCGCTGGGTGTCGGTCAGCGGGAACACGCCCGACAGGCGCAGCTGGGCGACTTCCGGCGCGCAATGAATCACGCCGGGGCGGTAGCGGGCCAGGTCGGCCAGGAAATCGCCCAGGGTTACGTCGTCGACGATCAGCTGCCCGTGCGACCAGGCGTGCGCATGTACATCGATGGCGTGCGGCGCATCCGGCGCATGGCGGGAAAAGGCCACGCCGCGCCCGGCCGCCAGCAACAAGGGCGCGCCGACATCGTCGCGGGGACGGATTTCAACGGCGCGTTCAAACACGTCCACGGTGCTGTAGCCATCCTGCTGGCGCACGGCAAAGCGCGTGCCCAGCGCGCGCACCCGGCCTTCGCGCGTGGCCACTTCCAGCGGGGCGTCGCTGCCGGCGCCATGACCGCTGGTGACGAGGACCTCGCCGGCCAGCAACTCGATCAGGCGGCGGCCGGCGTCGAAACGCACGTTCACGGCCGATCCCGTATTCAGGCTGAGCACGCTGCCGTCAGCCAGCGCCACCACGCGCCGCTCGCCCGTGGCCGTGCGGTAGTCGGCATGCAGGGCGCGCACGCCATTCCAGGCGCCCGTCTGCGCGGCCAGCATGCCGCCGCCTGCCGCCACGCCAAGCCACGCCAGCAACTGGCGCCGCTTGCCGTTGACGGCTTGTTGCTGCGTACCGGCCAGCGCCTGCGCGGCCGCGCCACGGTGCAAACCGTTGAAGCGCTGCGACACCGCTTCGATATGCTGCCAGGCCCGTTCGTGTTCCGGGTCGACCCCGCGCCAGCGCTGCCAGGCGGCGTGTTCCGCCTTGCTGGCCTGCTCCGACATCAGCACCGTCAGCCACTCGGCCGCCTGCTGCTGCACCTCCTCGCGGATGGCCGCCGGAGCTGCGGGGTCTGCCGCTGCGCTCATGCCGGCAGCGAGAAAAACACCTGGCGGTTGGCCCGCGTCAGATATTGCTTGACCGAGCTGGCCGACACGTTCAGGCGCGCGGCGATCTCGGCATAGCTGAGGCCTTCCAGCTGCGCCAGCAAGAACGCCGTGCGCACGGGCGCAGGCAAGCCGTCGAGGGCCTGGTCGATTTCCTGCAAGGCTTCCAGCGCCAGCAGCCGCTCCTCGGGCGCGGGCGCCACCTCGGGCGGCAGGCAGGCCAGCGCCTCCAGATAGGCGTCTTCCAGCACCTGCCGGCGGTAGCGGTGCGCCACCAGACGCCGCGCGATGGTGGCGAGAAAAGGCCGCGCCTCGCGGATCTGCGGCGCCGTGCCGTTGGTCAGCACGCTGATGAAGGTGTCTTGCGCCAGGTCCGCCGCCTCGCCCGCATTGCCCAGCTTATGCCGCAGCCAGCCCTGCAGCCAGCCATGATGGCTGCTGTAGAGCGCGTGCAGGTCTTGTTGCTGTGCAAAATCGGCGGCCGACATGGCATCCCTTTCCGCTCAGGCGTGCGGCACCCGAGAATGTAAATAAGAATTATTCTCATTTTAACCGTGTTTTTGACTTTCATGCAATCGCGGCATTGCCAGAAATACCAACTAATTCAAAAGCAGGCCAACCGCCAGGCGATGCAGCGCAGGACCGCCAGCCAACCGCGATAAGGTAAAATGACGGCCATCGTCCGGCTTTCGCCGCCCACTCCCAAGCTTTTCATTGCAGGTTCATCATGCTAGATAATCTCACCCAACGGCTTGCCAAAGTCGTCAAGACCATGCGCGGCGAGGCGCGCCTGACCGAGGCGAACACCGCCGACATGCTGCGCGAAGTGCGCCTGGCGCTGCTCGAAGCCGACGTCGCCCTGCCCGCCGTGCGCGAATTCATCGCCAAAGTCAAAGAAAAAGCCATGGGCGAGGATGTCATTTCCTCGCTCACGCCAGGCCAGGCCCTGGTTGGCGTGGTGCAGCGCGAGCTGGCCGCCCTGATGGGCGCCGACCTGGGACCGGAAGCGTCGCAGATCAGCTTTGCGCAGCAGCCGCCCGCCATCATCCTGATGGCCGGTTTGCAGGGTGTGGGTAAAACCACCACCGTCGGCAAGCTGGCGAAATACCTGAAGGAAGAAAAGAAGAAGAAAGTGCTGACCGTCTCGGCCGACGTGTACCGTCCCGCCGCGATCGCCCAGCTGCAATCGGTCACCGCCCAGGTAGGCGCCGACTTCTTCCCGTCTTCCAGCACGGACAAGCCGGTCGATATCGCCCTGGCCGCGCTGGACTGGGCGAAAAAGCACTACCACGACGTGCTGATCATCGATACGGCGGGCCGCCTCGGTATCGACGAAGAGATGATGCGCGAAATCGCCGCCGTCCACGGCGCCGTAAAACCGATCGAAACCCTGTTCGTCGTCGACGCCATGCTGGGCCAGGACGCCATCAACACGGCGAAAGCGTTTAACGATGCGCTGCCGCTGACCGGTATCGTGCTGACCAAGCTCGATGGCGATGCGCGCGGCGGTGCGGCCCTGTCGGTACGCCACATCACGGGCAAACCGATCAAGTTTGCCGGCGTCTCGGAAAAACTCGACGGCCTGGAAGCATTCGACCCGACCCGCATGGCCAACCGCATCCTGGGCATGGGCGACATCCTCGCCCTGGTGGAAGAGGCGCGCAAGGGCGTCGACAGCAAGGCGGCGGCCGACCTGGCGCAAAAGATCAAGGTCGGCGGCAAGTTCGACATGAACGATTTCAAGGCGCAACTGGGCCAGATGAAGAAAATGGGCGGCATGGCCAACCTGATGGACAAGCTGCCAGCCCAGTTCCAGCAGGCGGCAGGCGGCAAGAACATGGACCAGGCCGACAAGCAGGTACGCCGCATGTGCGGCATCATCGACTCGATGACGCCGCAGGAACGCGCCAAGCCTGAACTGATCAAGGCCACGCGCAAGCGCCGCATCGCCGCCGGCGCCGGCGTGCAAGTGCAGGAAGTGAACCGCATGCTGACGCAATTCGAGCAAATGCAGACGATGATGAAGAAATTGTCGGGCGGCGGCATGATGAAGATGATGCGCTCCATGAAGGGCATGATGCCCGGCATGAGGTAGTGGAAGGCGTCAAAATCCGCTGCGCGGGGAGCTTTGCGGCCGGCGATGCTCAGCGCACTAGAGTGCGCTTGCGCTTCTCGACCACAAATCATCCCCGCTCGCTGTGATTTTGAAGGCCTTTTTTACGCCGCGTGAGATGTAGTTCAAGTCAAGAAACACCGTTATAAAATCATGCCGGATTGCATTTTCATGGCGTCCGGCATCATTTCCTCCCTCCCCGCAGTACCCCTCCCCGCACAGCCAGCAACCATGCCATTTACGGGCAAAAACGCCGTTCTGCGCCCCCAAGCGGTGCGCCCGGGCGACAGCATGGTCATTTCCCTGCTTTTTCCTCGTGAAAACGTGAAAAACACTTGCATACAAGGTAAATCCACACCAATATTAGCCGTGCGATTAATTGCGCAATTTCCCATGTGTTTGTTAAGGAGGCTCGAAGATGGCAACAGCCAAAAAAACCCCAGTAGCAGCGCCAGCCAAAGCAGCAGCAGCCAAGCCTGCAGCCGCCAAGAAAGCAGCACCCGCAGCCAAAGCAGCAGCTAAACCAGCAGCGGCGAAGAAAGCGGCAGCACCGGCAACACCACGCAAGCCAAACGCAGCATTCATGAAAGCAATGACGCCATCGAAAGAGCTGGCCGCCGTTGTTGGCGCAGCACCACTGCCGCGCACGGAAGTGACCAAAAAGGTATGGGATTACATCAAAAAACTCGATCTGCAAGATCCGGCCAACCGCCGCATGATCAATGCGGACGACAAGCTGAAAGCAGTTTTCGGCGGCAAAGCCCAAGTCTCCATGTTTGAAATGACGAAACTGATCTCCGATCATTTGAAATAATCAGATACGCACAGGGCGTTCCGCGCCGTGTGAGTGCCCCGCCGCATCACTGCGAGCGGGGCATTTTTTTGCCTGCGGTTCAACTGGCCGGCTTGAATTCCCACTGCCGCCATGCCGCCCGCACGGCATTCGGGTACTCGGCCCGCCCCCGGCTGCCGTTGTAGCGTCCCAGCGCCAGGTACAAATCGCCCTTTTCCATATCCAGGTACATGCGCAGGATCGCGCAGCCATAGCGCAGATTCGTCTGCATGTGGAACAGCTTGCTGCGGTCGCTGTCGCCGATGACGCCCGTCCAGAACGGCATCACCTGCATGTAGCCGCGCGCGCCGGCCAGCGAGACGGCATATTTGCGGTAGGCCGACTCCACCTGGATCAGGCCCAGCACCAGGGCCGGTTCCAGGCCCGCGCGGCGCGCTTCATACCAGACCGTTTCCAGGAATTCCGTGCGCAGCTGCGCATCCGGCAGCTTGCGCTGCAGGCGCGACGACATCTGCGCCAGCCATTGCTGGTAGCGCTGCAAGTCGGCGGGAGTGGCAAATTTGGGTTGCGGCGGGCGTTCGTCGCGGATCGCGTGCGACAGCGCCAGGCGGACGGAGTCGGCCAGCGCCTCCTCCTTCTGGTTGCCGGCCTGCGCCGGAGAGACGCAGGCCAGGCAGGCGGCCAGCGCGAGCGCGCCAGCCGTTTTACTTACGGATATGCGCTTCACTGCGCCATTTTGCCCTGGATGAAGGCGACGATCTCGTCCGGCGCCACGCCGGTCGCTTCCGCATCGCGGCGGCCCTGGTACTCCAGCTTGCCTTCTTTCAGGCCGCGCTCGCCGATGACGATGCGGTGCGGCACGCCAATCAGTTCCCAGTCAGCAAACATGGCGCCAGGGCGCAAGCCGCGGTCGTCGACGATGACATCGACGCCAGCGCCTTGCAGGGCCGCGTACAGCTTCTCCGTCTCTTCCTTGACCAGTTCGCTGCGGTCCATGCCCATCGGGCACAGCACGACCTCGAATGGCGCGATCGACGCCGGCCAGATGATGCCCTTGTCGTCGAAGTTCTGCTCGATGGCGGCGCCCAGGATGCGCGTCACGCCGATGCCGTAGCACCCCATCTGCAGCGGCGCAGGCTTGCCGTTTTCGTCGAGGAAGGTGGCTTTCATGCTTTCCGAGTACGCCGTACCCAGCTGGAACACGTGACCCACTTCGATGCCGCGCTCGATGGCGAGCGTGCCCTGGCCGTCCGGCGAAGCGTCGCCGGCGACGACATTGCGCAAGTCGGCCACGATGGCAGGCTCGGCCACGTCGCGGCCCCAGTTGGCGCCCGTGTAGTGGAAACCGGCGTCATTCGCGCCGCAAACGAAGTCGCTCATGTGGGCAACCGTGCGGTCCGCCACCACGGTGACGGGTGCTTGCGTACCGATCGGGCCCAGATAGCCGGGAATGGTGCCGTAGACTTCCAGGATTTCCGCTTCCGTCGAGAAACGGTGACCGGCCAGGCCGGCAACCTTGCCCACCTTGATGTCGTTCAATTCATGGTCGCCGCGCAGCAGCAGCATGAAATGCTGTTTCGTGACTTTTTCATCCTTGCCAACGGTTTCCACCGTCAGGGCGATGGTTTTCACGGTCTGCGCCAGGGCTATGCCCAGCAGGGCAGCCACGGTTTCGCACTTGACGGTGTCCGGCGTGGCCGTTTTCGTCAGCGCCTGGCTTGCTGCCGGGCGCTCGCCCGCTGGCGGCAGCGCTTCGGCCGCTTCCATGTTGGCCGCGTAATCGGAGGTCGGGCAGTACACGAGCGCGTCTTCCCCCGTGTGGGCGATGACGTGGAACTCATGCGAACCGGAACCGCCGATGGCGCCGTTGTCGGCTGCCACGGCGCGGAATTGCAGGCCGAAACGCGTGAAGATGCGCGTGTAGGCGTCAAACATGACCTTGTACGACGCTTGCATGCCGGCCAGGTCGCGGTCGAACGAGTAGGCGTCCTTCATGGTGAATTCGCGGCCGCGCATCAGGCCGAAGCGTGGGCGGCGCTCGTCGCGGAACTTGGTCTGGATGTGATAAAAGTTCAACGGCAGCTGGCGGTAGGACTTGATTTCCGTGCGCACGACGTCCGTGATGACTTCTTCCGATGTCGGCTGGATCGCGTATTCGCGGCCGTGGCGGTCTTTCACGCGCATCAGTTCGTCGCCCATCTTGGTCCAGCGGCCCGTCTCTTGCCACAGTTCGGCCGGCTGCACGAGCGGCATCAGCAGTTCGATACCGGCAGCTTTGTTCATCTCGTCACGGATGATGGCTTCCACCTTGCGGATCACGCGCAAGCCCATCGGC
Organism: Janthinobacterium sp. SUN033; assembly: GCF_030397595.1. NCBI lineage: Bacteria > Pseudomonadati > Pseudomonadota > Betaproteobacteria > Burkholderiales > Oxalobacteraceae > Janthinobacterium > Janthinobacterium sp. SUN033. The sequence goes on along the minus strand of NZ_JAPQNV010000006.1, from coordinate 357,848 downwards.
ATGTAGGTATAGATGCCGGAACCGAGGCGTTTTATCATGCCTGCACGCATCATCAATTGGTGGCTGACGATTTCCGCGTCAGAAGGTGCATCTTTAAGTGTGGAAATAAAAAAACGGGAGGCGCGCATAACGGTGAATTCTTTTTAAAAAGAGAGGGTTATAATCAACCTAATTTTAAAGGATTAGCTGGCTGATGCGTCCATACTTTACACAAATGCGCTCAATTGGTGCGATTCCGGCGCTTTTCGCACCCCGAAAAGGTCACCGGCTTGCGAAGTTGTGGGTAATTATGTAAAAAAGGATGCACTGTCGCAGAAAGTTTGAGGTGCATTATGCTCGACCGTGAAGGGTTTCGGCCCAACGTCGGCATCATCCTGCTAAACGCCCAGAACGAGGTGTGGTGGGGCAAGCGGGTGCGCGAGCACTCATGGCAGTTTCCGCAAGGCGGTATCAAATATGGCGAAACACCGGAACAAGCCATGTTTCGCGAACTTGAAGAGGAAATCGGACTCAGACAGGAACACGTCAAAATTGTCGGCCGCACCCGCGACTGGCTGCGCTATGAAGTGCCAGACCACTTCATCAAGCGCGAGATTCGCGGCCATTACCGTGGCCAGAAGCAGATTTGGTTTCTGCTGAGAATGTGCGCGCGCGATAACGACGTCAATCTGCGCCTGACCGACCATCCGGAGTTCGACGCCTGGCGCTGGCATGAATACTGGGTCCCGCTCGATGTCGTCATTGAATTTAAACGCGATGTCTACCAGCGCGCCTTGCAGGAGCTGTCCCGCTTCCTGACCTGGCCCGTGCATGGCAACGCACAGCAAGCGCACCGCCACACGTCGCGCTACCTGCGCCAGCCCCATGCGCCACGGGCGCAGGATGGGGCGGCACTGGCCAAGCCTTGCGACGGCATTGCCGCCGAAGGGTGTACGCCGGAGCTGATCTTGCCGGGCAAGGGGTAGTCCACCGCAATGAACGCACTCTCCCACGCAAAAGGGGCAGCCTGAACAGGCTGCCCCTTTTTTCATTCCGGCAGGAAACTTCCCTGCCGGCAAGGCTGACTTAGTTTGCTGCCGGCGCTGGCGCAGCGGCTGGCACGTCGAGCGTGATCGCCTTCAAGCCCAGGATGTTGCTGCTGTAGTGGCGGATCTTGTTGGCCAGGGCTGGGTCATTGTTCAGCTTTTGACCGTACGACGGCACCATTTCCACCATCTTGGCTTGCCATTCCGGCGTTGCCAGGCGGCTCTTGAAAGCCGTTTGCAGCACCTTGATCATGATCGGCGGCGCAGTCGAGGCGCCTGGCGACGCACCCAGCAGGGCGACGATGCTGCCATCGGCGGCACCGACGACTTCCGTGCCGAACTGCAGCAAGCCACCTTTTACGGGGTCATCCTTGACGATTTGCACGCGCTGGCCCGCGTTTTGCAAGGTCCAGTCTTCCATCTTGGCGTTCGGCAGGTACTCGCGCAAAGTCTTCAGGCGGTCTTCCGGCGTGTTCATGACCTGTTCGACCAGGTATTTCGTCAGCGGAATATTGTCGTAACCGGCTTGCAGCATGGGTTTCACATTGCCAGTGCCGATCGAGGCAGGCAAGTCGATCCACGAACCGTTTTTCAGGAACTTGGTCGAGAAGGTGGCAAACGGGCCAAACAGCAAGGCTTTCTTGCCGTCGATGATGCGCGTGTCCAGGTGCGGCACGGACATCGGCGGCGAACCGACGGACGCCTTGCCGTAGACCTTGGCCGCATGCGCCGCCACCAGCTCCGGATTGGTGGTGACCAGCCATTGGCCGCCCACCGGCACGCCGCCGTAGCCCTTGGCTTCCGGAATGCCCGATTTTTCCAGCAGCGGCAGCGAACCGCCGCCGGCGCCGATGAAGACGAACTTGGCGCGCATGGTCTTTTCCTTGCCGGCGTTCAAGTCTTTCACCGTCACGTTCCATACGCCATCGGCGCCGCGCTGGATGTTTTCCACCTGGTGGCGCAGGTGCAGGACCATGCCATGGCTATCCGTCAGGTACTTGACCAGGCCGCGCGTGAGGTTGCCGAAATTGACGTCGGTACCGATTTCCATGCGCGTCGCGGCCACTTTCTGGCCCTTGTCGCGGCCTTGCATGACCAGCGGCGCCCATTGCTCGATCTGCGCCTGGTCTTCCGAGAACAGCATGCCCTTGAACAGGTTTTCCTTTTGCAGCGCGGCGTAGCGCTTCTTCAAAAAGGCAATATTGTCATCGCCCCACACAAAGGCCATGTGCGGCACGTTATTGATGAAGGTTTGCGGCGCGCCCAGGTGCTTGTTGGCAACCTGATAAGCCCAGAATTGCTTGGAAATTTCGAATTGCTCGTTGATGGCAACGGCTTTCTTGGTCTCGATGCTGCCATCGGCCGCTTCCGGCGTGTAGTTCAGTTCAGCAAACGCCGAGTGGCCCGTGCCTGCGTTGTTCATCGCATCCGAGCTTTCGGCGGCCACGGAATCGAGGCGCTCGACCATTTCCATCGTCAGCGACGGATCGAGTTCCTTGAGCATGCTGCCCAGGGTGGCGCTCATGGTGCCGGCGCCGATCAGCAGCACGTCGACCGGTTTTTCGGACGAGGCCGGAGGGGTCTTGTCACATGCCGCCAGGATCAGGCACGACATCAAAAGTAATAGCGATTTACGCATACGTAACTCCGTTTATGAATACTGAAGGATGATTCTTGCGCGCCACCGTGGCGGCACCATCGCCGTATTGAATGAAAAACAGCTAGCCAGCCGGAACGCCAGGGCGGCCGGACAGGTCAATGTCGATGGTGATAGGCATGCTGCCGCGCTCCGGGATATCCCAAGAGCATGATCTGGTGGCAAAGGTGCGGGCAATGGACAGCGCGGACCTCGTTGTCGGCTGAAAAACCGGCAATGAAATCGCCGTCATGTCCAGTGCAAATATCAAGAGCGGCGATTTTATCACCGTTATTTGGCGCCGCCGGGCCGTGGCGGTAGTGGATAATACTTACTGCAGGGTATTAAATGACGGTGACTATCGGGTCATGCATGCGGCCGCCAGACGGCAAAAAGGGCATCCTCGATGCCCGTTATTTATGTACGCGGTACAATGCCGGCTGCCCTTTAGCCATAGTCCTTCAGCCATGTTCAACCCCTCTTCCGACGATGTGCGCCGTTTCTTTTGCGAAACATTGCGCAAGCACCGCGCCCATGAAATCCTCACGCCGATGGAAGCCATTGCGCTCGACTGGATCCTCGAACACCCCGAGTATGAAAACGAGCTCTCCGACGTCGAAGCGGCGCTGGCGCGCGACTATTCCGTCGAAGGGGGACAAGCCAATCCTTTCCTGCACCTGTCCATGCATCTGTCGATCACGGAACAGGTGCAGGTGGACCAGCCGCGCGGCATCCGCCCGGCCGTCCAGCAGCTCACCCAGCGCCTCGATTCGGCCCATGCCGCCCAGCACGAAGTGATGGAATGCCTGGGCCAGATGATCTGGGCGTCGCAGCGCTCGGGCTTGCCGCCGGACACGGACGCCTATATCGACTGCGTCCGCCGCCGGTAGGAACACCTGTTAAAACCTGCTGCGCGTCGCGCTTTGCGGCCTGCGATGCTCACCGTACTAGAGTACGGTTGCGCTTCGTAGCCACAAATCACTGCCGCTCGCTACGGTTTTGCCAGGTGTTGTGCCAGTACTACCTCACATCGGTTTTACTGCCTCCTTCATGCGCTGAGGCAAGGCCTGTGTCGGCCCTCTCCCCATCAATCCCAGCACCACCTGCAACGCCATAGCGATGGCGCCGACGATGAAGACCACGTCGCCAAAGGTGCGTATCCAGCGCAGATTCTGCAACAGCGGCTGCTGCATGAACGCTTCACTGCGCGCATACCACAAGCCTTCCGTCACGCTGGCGTGGAACTGGATGATGCCAATCGGCAGCAGGCTGGTAAAGATCATCAGCACCAGGCCCGCGTTCAAGCCCCAGAACGCCGTCTTCATCAACGCAGGGCTGAAACGGTAGTCGGGCCGCAGATAGCGCAGCACCAGCAAGGTAAAGCCCAGCGCCAGGAAGCCGTACACGCCGAACAGCGCCGCATGCGCATGCACGGGGGTCGTGTTCAAGCCCTGGATGTAGTACAGGGCCACGGGTGGATTGATCATAAAGCCCAGCACGCCCGCACCCAGCATGTTCCAGAAGGCGACGGCGACAAAGCACATCATGGGCCAACGCAGGTTTTCCATCCATGGCGCACGTTCTTTCAGGCGCCAATTTTCCCACGCTTCATGCCCCAGCACGATCAGCGGCACCACTTCCAGCGCGCTGAAACTCGCGCCGATGGCCATCACGGGCGTGGTGGTGCCGGCGAAGTACAGGTGGTGGAAAGTGCCGGGAATCCCGCCCAGCATGAACAGCGAGGCCGACGCCAGGCTGGCCGTCGTGGCCATACGCACCGACACCAGGCCCAGGGTCGAGAAAATGAAGGCCAGCGCCGTGGTGGCAAACACTTCAAAGAAGCCTTCCACCCACAGGTGCACCACCCACCAGCGCCAGTATTCCATCACCGATAAATGCGTGCGTTCGCCGTAGAACAGGCCGGCGCCATAGAACAGGCCGATGGCGCCCACGGATGCGGTCAAGAGCGCCAGCAAGTTCTTGTCGCCGCCCTTCTGGCACAGGGCCGGTATGACGCCGCGCAACATCAGCACCAGCCACAGCAGGATTCCGACGAATTTGCCGATCTGCCACAAGCGCCCCAGGTCCACATATTCATACCCCTGATGGCCGAGCCAGAAATTCCACTCGGGCGGCATCACTTGCGCAATCGCCAGATAGTTGCCGATGAAGGACCCGACGACGACCGCGACCAGGGCCCAGAACAGCACGTCGACGCCCAGGCGCTGCCACTTGGGGTCCTTGCCGCCATTGATCAGGGGCGCCAGGAACAGGCCGGCGGCCAGGAAGCCCGTGGCGATCCAGAACAGCGCGGCCTGGATATGCCAGGTGCGCGTGAGCGCATACGGGAACCAGCGCGACACGTCGATGCCGTAGAACTGCTGCCCCTCCACCGTGTAATGCGCCGTAAAGCCTCCGATGAAGACCTGGAAGATGAACAGGGCCACCACCAGAAACAGGTATTTTCCCAGTCCCCGCTGCGAAGGCGTCAGCGCGAACGTGGTGAGCGGATCGCGCGGACCGGCCGCCGGCAGCGCTTCATCATGGTCGCGCAGGAAGGCCCAGCCCCAGACGAGGAAGCCCACGCCGGCCAGCAGCACCACCACGCTGGCGACCGACCAGACGAGGTTTTCGCCGCTGGGCTGGTTGCCGATCAGCGGTTCATGCGGCCAGTTGTTCGTATAGGTCACTTTCTGGCCAGGACGCTCGGTGGCGGCGGCCCATGCCGTCCAGAAGAAGAACTGCGTCATCTGTGCGCGCCGCTCGGCGCTGGGCAAGGTGTTTTCCTTCATGGCGAAATGCTCGCGGCTGGCGTGCAGCGCAGGCGCGTCAGAGAACAGCTGGTCGTAATAGTGCGCCGTGCTGGCGATGGCTTGCACGCGGCGCGGCGACAGGCGCAGTACTTGCGCCTCATCGACCCGGTTGCCGCGGTATTCCAGCTTGAGCGCTTCGCGCAGCGCCGCCTGCGCGGGGCCGTCGAGCGCCGCGTAGGCCTTGCCATGCTGCTCTTGCGCGGCCAGTTCCAGCCAGGCCGTCAGTTCGCGGTGCAGCCAGTCTGCCGTCCAGTCGGGCGCCTGGTAGGCGCCGTGGCCCCAGATGGAACCGAGCTGCATGCCGCCGACGGATTGCCAGGCCGTCTGGCCGTCGAGGATGCCCTCGCGGTCGAACAGTTGCCGGCCATCCTGCGCCAGCACTTGCGCGGGGATGGGCGGCGCCTGCCGGTAGACTTCCGTTCCGTAGTAGCCAAGTAGCGAAAACGTCACGATCAGTACACCGATCAGGGTGAACCAGAGTTTTTTGTACGGACCCATGGGTCATTCCTTTGTCAGTGCACCACGGCCGGCGCAAAGCGCTCGAACAGGATATTGTTTTCTGTATGGATGTGCGCCATCAGGTCTGCACGGAAGGTGCGCAAGCCCGTGTACAGCGCGCGCCAGGTGGTGCAGGCGCCACCAGGGGCGGTGATATCGTTCGTCATTGCCTCCATCGCGCGCAAGGCCACGCCATGGTCGTCGTGCTCCATGCGCATGACGTTGATGGGCGCACCGGCCCGCGGGCCCTGGCCGCGCACGATCATCGGGAACAACACGTCTTCTTCCTTGCGCATATGGCTTTCCAGCTCCTGCGCCATGGCCGACAGGTGTTCCGCCAGCCCGTGCGGACAGTCGGCGCGGTCGCCATGCACCTGCTCGACCTTGCGTGCCAGGCGTATCAGTTCGGGCAGCTGCTCGCGGTGCACGGCGTGGTAGCGCGCCAGCAGGTGTTCCACCAGCTCGGTGGCCGAGGCGTCCTGCCAGTCACGCTCGCCGCTGGCGTCAATCCGTCCTGCCAGCAGTTTCAGTTCCTCGACGATGGGCGCCGCATCCACGCCGGCCGCTTCGGCCGCCGCGCGCAGGGTCTTGTTGCCGCCGCAGCAGAAATCCAGGCGGTGCGCATCGAACAGGCGCGTGGCGCCAGGGATGCGGCGGGCCAGCTGGCCCAGGGATAGCTCGATCATTTCCATAACAGTTCCTTGAGGATGAATAGGTAGATTTATTGCGCCGCGCCCGCGTGGTAGACGCCGGGTACGGGTTCGCCCGTCACTTCCAGCACGCCCACGGCGCCCTTGCCTGCGCGCGACAATGCATGGTCGACCAGCAGGTAGCTGCCCGGATGCTGTACCTTGAGTTCGACGATGGTCGCGCCTCCCGGTGCCACGAGCGTGGTTTGCACGTCGTGTTTCGGGCTGCTGATCGACCCTTCGCTGTACACCTTGTCGAAGATCTCGCCGATGATGTGGAACGATGAAATCTTGTTCGGGCCGCCGACGCCGAAATAGATGCGCACCGTCTCGCCCACTTTCGCCTGCAATTTGTGCGTCTTGCTCAAGGCGCCCACTTCGCCATTGAAGACGTAATAGTCGGGCAGCTCATTGGCCATTTTTTCCAGGTTCGGTTCCTGGTGCACGGGCGCGCCGTGCGGACGGCCCGTATACATCTCGCCCTGCATCACGTAATACTCGCGGTCCACCTTCGACAGGCCGCCTTCCGGTTCGACCAGGATCATGCCGTACATGCCGGCCGCGATATGCTGCGGCACCAGGGGCGTGGCGCAGTGGTAGACGAACAGGCCCGGATTGAGCGCCTTGAAAGTGACCGTCTTTTCCTGCCCCGGCGCCACCTGCGTGTGCTGTCCGCCGCCATGGCCGCCCGTCACTGCGTGCAGGTCGATCGAGTGGATCATCTTGCTGTCCTTGGCATTGAACAGGGTCAGTTCCACCGTGTCGCCCACCTTCGCGCGCAGCATCGGGCCGGGCACTTGCCGGTTGAAGGTCCAGTACGTAAAACTGGTGCCGTCATCGAGCTTGCCCGGCAGCTCCACCGTCTCCATGCGGTATTTCAGGGTTTGCGGCGCGCGCGCGCCGATGGCGGTGGGCACGGAGGCAGGATTGGCCGCCACGCTGACGGCCGATGGGTCGGGGCCGCGCATCGGCGACGGTGCGGGCGTGTACAGGGCCAGCGCGGCGGCCTGGCTCGATTCGCTGGCCGCGCTGCCGGCGCCGGCAGCCTTCGGTGCTCCCGCTTCGGCCAGCGAAGTGCCGCTCACGACCAGCTTGCCTTCCATGCCGATCTGGCGGTGGCCGGGAATCGAGCAGTAATAGGTGAACGTACCGGCGCGCGTGACCTTGAAGCGCACGGTGGTGCTGCCGCTATTGGCGCTGAATTTGCTTGAAGCCACGTTCAGCTCGGGGATCAGCAGGTCGTGTTCGGCGCCTTCGCCGCTTTTCAGCACGAGTTCGACCGTTTCCCCCACCTTGGCCGCCAGCACCGGGTTGACCTGGCCCTTGGCGTCGATGAATACCATCTTGCCGTCGACGATATTGGTTTGCAGTTCATAGCGCTTGACCACGCCGGTGGCAGGTTTGGCGGCAGTGGCGGCAGCGCTGGCAGGCAGGCTCGCCTGGGCCTGCACGGACAGGGGCATGGCCAGGACACAGACGGCGGCGGCAATGGCGCGGAGGGAGGGAGTCGTTTTCATCAAGCTTTCCTTGGTCTTGTATGCCGGTTTGGCAGCCATACCTAGGCAAACCATGTGCCAGGAAAAACTTGTTTTAAATCAATGATTTAAAAAACACAGGGTCGTAATGACCCTTGTTTACCGTGGTTCGTTGTACCCTGCATGGTACTTATGACCACCACTGCCATCCACCTGCTGCTGCTCACCGACCTGGTCGCCGACCTGCCCGTGGCAGTGCGCCTGCAGCGCCTGGTCGGCAGCCTGCGCGCACACTTCGGCTGCGACGCCGTGGCCTTGCTCAAGCTCGATGGCGAGCACTTGCGCCCCGTGGCGATGGCCGGCCTGGCCAGCGACGCGCTGGGGCGTCGCTTCGCCGTCGCCGACCATCCGCGTCTGGCCGCCATCCTGCAACGGCGCGGCGTGCTGTGCTTCCATCACGACAGCTCCCTGCCCGATCCCTACGATGGCTTGATCGCCGAGCGGGCCGGCGAGCCGCTGCCCGTGCACGACTGCATGGGCATGGCACTGGACCTGGAAGGCGAACGCTGGGGTGTGATCACGCTCGACGCCCTGCAGGTAGGCACCTTCAATGGACAGGCGCAGCGCGACCTGGGTGAACTGGCTTGCGCCATCGAGGCGGCCGTGCGCGTGACCCGCCTGGAAACGGAAATCCGCGCCCTGCGCCTGTCGGGCGGCGCCATGCTGGCCGATGCGCAAGCGCCGCGCGAGGAACACGATTTCGTCGGCCAGAGCAGCGCCATCACGCACTTGCTGCACGAATTGCAAGTGGTCGCCGATTCCGAACTGCCCGTGCTGCTGCTGGGAGAGACGGGCGTCGGCAAGGAATTGTGCGCGCACCGCCTGCACCGCCTGTCGCGCCGCGCAGGCAAGCCCTTGATCCACGTCAATTGCGCGGCCTTGCCCGAGTCCCTGGCCGAAAGCGAATTGTTCGGCCATGTACGCGGCGCGTTTTCCGGCGCCGTCAGCGACCGGCCCGGGCGTTTCGAGGCGGCCGAAGGGGGCACCCTGTTTCTCGATGAAGTGGGGGAATTGCCGCTGTCGATACAGGCCAAGCTGCTGCGCACCTTGCAAAATGGCGAAATCCAGCGCCTGGGTGCGGACCGGCCGCGCCGGGTCAACGTGCGCGTGATCGCCGCCACCAACCGCAGCCTGCGCGAGCATGTGCGCGACGGCACCTTCCGCGCCGACCTGTATCACCGCCTGTCCGTGTATCCCGTGCCGATTCCGCCGCTGCGCGAGCGGGGCAATGACGTGCTGCTGCTGGCCGGCGGTTTTCTTGAGCTCAACCGCGCGCGTCTGGGCTTGCGCAGCCTGCGCCTGTCCGCCGCGGCGGAAAACGCGCTATGCCATTACCGCTGGCCGGGCAATGTGCGCGAACTGGAACATGTGATCAGCCGGGCCGCGCTGAAAGCCGTGATCCGCGGCGCGGACCGCAAGGACATCGTGACCCTGGAAACGGATATGCTCGACCTCGATGCGCTGGAGGCGCCAGCCGGTGCGAACGCGTCGCTGCCTGCGCCGGCTGCGTGCGGAGCGCCGGCGGCGCCGCTGCTGTCCATGCATCAGATCGTGGAAGCAAGCCAGCGCCAGGCCATCCGGCAAGCGCTGGTGCTACATCAGGATAACTGGGCCGCTGCCGCGCGCCAGCTGGGGCTGGACGCCAGCAATCTGCACAAGCTGGCGCGCCGGGTCGGCTTGAAAGCCTGAGCCCGGCTAAAACTCAGCGGTGAATGACCAGGGTGGTCGGCAGGCTGTGCAGGTAGGCGGCCAGGTCCTTGATGTCCTGGTTGCTCAGCGGTTTCACCTGGCCCGTCATGATGGCGTTGTTGCGGCCATTGGCCTTGTCGCCCCGCTTATACGCCGTCAAGGCGTGTTCCAGGTAATCCTTGTGCTGGCCCGCCAATTTCGGATAGGACGGGTCGATGGGCGAACCGTAATCCTTGCCGTGGCAGGTGGCGCAGCTGTATTTTTCGGCCAGGGCCTTGCCCGTGTTGATATTGCCGGCGGCGCTGGCGCCGAACGAGACGGTGGCGCAAACGAGGGCGGCGAGTAGTGTTTTCATCATCTGGCTGGTCCTCAGTTCGGCTTGGCTTGTTGCGCATAATACGCGGCGACATCGGCGATATCCTGGTCCGACAGGCTGCTGGCGATGCCCTTCATGCTCGGGTGCTTGCGATCACCCTTCTTGTAGGCTTGCAGCGCATTCTCGATATATTTTGCCGGCTGGCCGCCGATCATCGGCACCTGGAACACTTCGGGGAAGGTTGCCTTGTAACCGGGGATGCCATGGCAGCCGATACACATTTCCACCTTGGCAGTGGCTGCCTTGGCGTTTCCTACAATGTCAGCCGCTGTGACGGCATTTGCTATGCCGGCAAGCACGAGAAGTGCAAATATTTTTTTCATAGTGGCAATGTGAACAAAGGTAATCGGAGAAACGCCAGAGCTGGTTTTTATTGATTTTATGTGTTGACAATTAAGGTTGACAATTAATCTGCTGCTTGCCGATTCTAGCCAAGATATTCTTGCAAGTCCACCTATAAAACCCGCATTGTAGGCAGGCAGGCACAGGCCGTCCGCGTGGCAGTGCGCCACAGTTCTGTTTATACTCACCATTTCCCTACTTTGGCAGACCGCTCATGCAAGCACAGCACACCCAGCAAGGCCAACGCTTCGAAGGTTCCGACAGCTATGTCGCCACCGCCGACCTGAAACTGGCCGTGAATGCGGCGCTGACCCTGCAACGCCCGCTGCTGATCAAGGGCGAACCGGGCACGGGCAAGACCATGCTGGCCGAGGAAGTGGCCGCCGCGCTGAACATGCCGCTGATGCAATGGCATATCAAATCGACCACCAAGGCGCAGCAGGGCCTGTACGAATACGACGCCGTCTCGCGCCTGCGCGACTCGCAGCTGGGCGACGAGCGCGTGCGCGACATCCAGAACTACATCGTCAAGGGCGTGCTGTGGCAGGCGTTCACGGCGCCCGAGCCGGTGGTGCTCTTGATCGATGAAATCGACAAAGCCGACATCGAATTCCCGAACGACTTGTTGCGCGAACTGGACCGCATGGAATTCTATGTCTACGAAACGCGCGAAATGGTCACGGCGCGCCATCGCCCGCTCGTCATCATCACCTCGAACAACGAAAAGGAACTGCCGGACGCCTTCCTGCGCCGCTGCTTCTTCCATTACATCAAATTCCCGGACAAGGACACGATGGAGCAGATCGTCGCCGTCCACTACCCGCACCTGAAACAGGAATTGCTGGCGCAGGCGCTGCAAACCTTCTATGAAGTGCGCGACGTGCCGGGCCTGAAGAAAAAGCCGTCGACGTCGGAATTCCTCGACTGGCTCAAGCTCCTGCTGGCCGAGGACATCCCCTTTGACGCGCTGCGCAGCAAGGACAACAAGGCCGTCGTGCCGCCGCTGCACGGCGCGCTGCTGAAAAACGAACAGGACGTGCACCTGTTCGAGCGCCTGATGTTCATGTCGCGCACCAACCGCTAAGGAGCGCCGGTGAACGACATCAGCCCGGACAAGGTCTTCGTCCCCCTGGAACTGCACGGCATCCGCCTCGAAGCGCTGGCGCCGCACCACGCGCCCGGCTTGCGCGCGGCGGCCATGGATGGCGAACTGTGGAACCTGCGCGTCACCTCCGTACCCGAGCCGGACCAGGTGGACCAGTACATTTTCAAGGGTATCGAGATGCGCCCTTCGCGCTTCGCCTTTGCCGTCATCGACGTGGCCAGCGGCGAGGTGCTCGGCACCACCAGCTACCACGACGTGGTGCCAGCCATCGGGCGTCTGGAAATCGGCTACACCTGGTATGCGAAGCGCTGCCAGCGCAGCCATGTCAACACCACCTGCAAATTGCTGCTGCTGGCGCACGCCTTCGACACACTCGGCTGCGCGCTGGTGGGTCTGCGCACCGACAATTTCAACCATGCCTCGCAGGCGGCCATAGAACGCCTGGGCGCGAAAAAGGATGGCGTGCTGCGCCACCATGCGCTGCGCCGCGACGGCACCGTGCGCGACACGGTCATGTACAGCATCACGCGCGGCGAATGGCCGGAAATCGCCGCCCATCTGCGCTACAAGCTGGCGCAGCGCCCGATCACCGCACTGCCTCGCGCAGGCGACGCCGGGACAGAGGAAGCGCCATGCTGATCGACTTCTTCTTCACGCTCAAGGATGCGAAGATTCCCGTCTCGATCAAGGAATTCCTGACCCTTCTTGAGGCGCTGCAAAAGAACGTCATCGACGCCTCGATGGACGATTTTTACTATCTGGCGCGCCTGACCCTGGTCAAGGATGAAGCCCATTTCGACAAGTTCGACCGCGCGTTTGCCCAGTACTTCAAGGGCGTCAACGCGGCCTTCGACACGAACGCGGCGATTCCCCTCGACTGGCTGCTCAAACGCATGCAGCGCGAGCTATCCGAGGAGCAGAAGGCGCAGCTGGAGAAATTCGGCTACGACAAGCTGATGGACCGCCTTAACGAGCTGCTGAAGGAACAGAAGGAGCGCCACGAAGGCGGCAGCAAATGGATCGGCACGGGCGGCACGTCGCCATTCGGCAATGGCGGCACGAACCCGGAAGGCATCCGCATCGGCGGCAAGGGCGGCAACCGCACGGCCGTGAAAGTGTGGGAAGCGCGCAGCTACAAGGATTACGACGGCGAGCGCGAACTGGGCACGCGCAACATCAAGGTGGCCTTGCGCCGCCTGCGCAAGTTCGCGCGCGAAGGCGCGGAAGATGAACTGGCGCTCGACGCCACCATCGCCGCCACAGCCAATAACGCCGGCTATCTGGATATCAAAATGCGGCCCGAGCGCAAGAACCGCATCAAGGTGCTGATGTTGCTCGACGTGGGTGGCAGCATGGACGACCATATCGAGCGCACCGAGGAACTGTTCTCGGCGGCGAAGACGGAATTCAAGAACATGGAGTTCTTTTACTTCCATAACTGCGTCTACGACTACCTGTGGAAGAACAACCGGCGCCGCAACGCCGAGCGTTTCCCCACCTGGGATGTGCTGCGCAAGTACCCGCCCGACACCAAGCTGATTTTCGTCGGCGACGCCACCATGAGTCCCTATGAAATCCTGCAGCCGGGCGGCAGCGTCGAATACAACAACGAGGAAGCGGGATCGACGTGGCTGGCGCGCTTTACCCAGGCGTTCCCGAAATTCATCTGGCTCAATCCCGAATCGGAGGGATTGTGGCAGTACCGCCAGTCGATCGGCGTGATGCGGCAGTTGATGAACAACCGCATGTTCCCCCTGTCGATCGACGGGCTGGAACGGGGCATGCGTCTGCTCAGTAAATAAGAGCACGCAACAAAAAGTCCATGGCGGCAGGGGGCCGCCATGCCGTACACTGCGACACGGCACTACCGTGCGGAGCCTCTCCGCTGCGGGCGGGTACCATACGCTGATACCAGCCCTGCCCAACCTGCTGCATCCTGTGCGCGGCCGCCATGGCCGCGACACTGTTCGATTGCGCACATCGTGCGCGCCTTCTGCTCCGGTAGAATCGGCGCATCGCTCTGCGCAAACCATGCACCATCGCTGCACCACGACATTGCCGCGCCAGCCCCGTGCTGCCGGCCGGTGCCAGCGCCATTTTCAAAGGAATGAGCATGCAAAGTCTGATCTCGATCGCCGCCGACCTGTCCTGGCCGTTCGCCATCACCCTGGCCTGGGTGGTGGGCGAATTCGGCCACCGCTGGACTGGCCTGCCGCGCATCAGTTTTTACGGCGTGATCGGTTTCGTCCTCGCGCAAACGCAGGTGGGCATCCTGCCGCAGACGGACGCCGGCCCCATGCTGGTGCTGGCCGACGTGGCCTTCGGCCTGATCCTGTTCGAAGTCGGCTACCGCATCAACCTGCGCTGGCTGAAGAACAATCCGTGGATCGCCGTCACGGGCCTGGTCGAATCCTTGCTGACCTTTGCCGTCGTCTACTTCATCGGCATCGAATTCGGTTCCACCTCGATGACGGCGCTGCTGCTGGCGTCCCTGGCCATGTCCACCTCGCCGGCCACCATCATGCGCGTCATCAACGAGGAGCGCAGTTCGGGCCAGGTCACGGAACGCATCGTCCACCTCACCGCTCTCAATTGCGTGCTGGCCGTCTTCACGTTCAACATCATCGTCGGCTTCTGGATGTTCCAGAGTTCCACCGACCTGATCGAAGCGAGCAGCAGCAGCGCCGCCGTGCTGGCCGCCTCGGTGGCCGCCGGTACCGTCTTCGGCATCGTCGTGCCGGCCATGCTGCGCCGCCTGGGCAATATGGCGCAGGATGCCACCGTGGCCTTCGCGCTGTCGGTGATGCTGCTCGTCGCCCTCACCTACACCACCAGCCTGTCGCCGCTGCTGGCCACCCTCACCTTCGGCCTGGTGGCGCGCCACCGCCGTGTCGCCTTCAGCCAGGCGCAGCGCAATTTCGGCGCGCTGGGCGAGCTGCTGACGGTGCTGCTGTTCGTGTATGCCGCCTCGACCCTGGAATGGGCCAGCGTGGCTGCCGGCGCGGGCCTGGCCCTGGCCGTCGTCGGCGGGCGATTGCTGACGAAGGTCGTCGGCGTGGCCGCGTTCTCGCATGTCAGCGGCATTTCCTGGCGCAAGGGCGTGCTGACGGGCGTGGCGCTGACGCCCGTCTCCGTCTTCATCATCCTGCTGCTGGAACACGCGCGCCAGCACGGCGTGAACTTCGGCGACGAATTGAACGCCCTGGCCGCCATCACCCTGGGCCTGGAACTGGTCGGCCCCGTGCTGGTGCAGCGCGTGCTGATGCTGGCCAAAGAAACCCACGAAATCAAGGAGCGCTAAATGCCGCTGGAACCCTTTGGCCAATCGGCCGCGCTGACCTTCGGCGTCGAACTCGAACTGCAACTGGTGAACCTGTCGGACTATGACTTGACGGCCGCCAGCCCCGACCTGCTGCATCTGCTGAACAAAAAACCGTTTCCCGGCAACGTCACGCCGGAAATCACCGAGAGCATGATCGAGATCAACTCGAGCGTGCACACGCATCACGGCCCCCTGCTGGAGCAGCTGCAGGAAATCCGCGACACCTTGATCACGGCCGGCGACAAGCTCAATATCGGCATCGCAGGCGGCGGCACGCACCCGTTCCAGCAATGGTCGTCGCAAAAGATCTTTTCCAAGCCACGCTTCCAGGAGATTTCGGAACTGTACGGCTACCTGGCCAAGCAATTCACCATCTTCGGCCAGCACGTGCACATCGGCTGCGCCTCGGGCGACGACGCCATGTTCCTGCTGCATTCGCTGAACCGCTACATCCCCCACTTCATCGCCCTGTCGGCGTCCTCGCCCTACGTGCAGGGCCGCGACACCCTGTTCGATTCGGCCCGCCTCAATTCCGTGTTCGCGTTTCCCATGAGCGGGCGCGCGCCGTTTACGCTGAGCTGGGACCAGTTCTCCAACGAGTATTTCGCCAAGATGGAGAACACGGGCATCATCAAGAGCATGAAGGATTTTTACTGGGATATCCGTCCCAAGCCGGAATTCGGCACCATCGAACTGCGCGTATGCGACACGCCGCTGACGGTGGAACGGGCCGCCGCGCTGGCCGCCTACCTGCAGGCCCTGTGCCGTTACCTGCTCGAACGCCGCGAAACCCCGCCGGTGGAAGACGATTACCTCGTATATAACTACAACCGCTTCCAGGCTTGCCGCTTCGGCCTCGACGGCGCCATCACGCATCCGAAAACCTACGAAACGATGTCGCTGCGCGAAGACATCATGACCACCCTGCGCAAGATGGAACCGCACGCCGAGGCGCTGGGCAGCACGCCAGCCCTGAAACACCTGTCGGACGTGGCCAAGCAATGGAGCGACGCGCAATACCTGCGCAAGCAGCACAGCTTGCAGGGCAGTGCCGAGGGCATGGTCGATTCGGCGATCCGATGTTTTCGCGGTGAACCG
Source organism: Janthinobacterium sp. SUN033 (assembly GCF_030397595.1). Lineage (NCBI taxonomy): Bacteria > Pseudomonadati > Pseudomonadota > Betaproteobacteria > Burkholderiales > Oxalobacteraceae > Janthinobacterium > Janthinobacterium sp. SUN033. Next base: position 341,720 of record NZ_JAPQNV010000006.1, on the reverse strand, counting down.
ATGAACTATTGACGCTGTCCGGTCCAGCCAACGTCGCGTCCATGGGGTCTGACCCGCCGGGTCAGACCCCAGCATTCAACAACGTCAAACCCAAAAAACCACACCCTATCTCCCCATCGTTTACAGCCGCCGCCACCGCTTGTTACAATAAGTGAGAATGATTCTTATTATTGTTTAAAAACACCAGCCCACCCGGGCCGGCCATGCAAGGGGAATGCGATGCCGCTGGCAGAGCCGCTACAACGCCAGGACATCGCGACACTGTATGCCGACCACCACGGCTGGCTGCAAGGCTGGCTGCGCAAGAAGCTGGGTAGCACGGCATGCGCGGCCGATGTGGCGCACGACACCTTCATGCGCCTGCTCGACCGCGAAGACGCCATCGCCGCGCGCGAGCCGCGCGCCTTTCTCGCCACCGTCGCGCAGCGCGTGCTGTTCAACCATTACCGCCGTCAGAAACTCGAAGAGGCTTACCTCGACGTGCTGGCGCAACTGCCGCCCCGGCATGCGCCATCGCCCGAGGAACGGTCGCTGCTGCTGGCCACCGTGTTTGAACTGGACCGCATGCTCGACGGCTTGCCGCCTCCCGTGAAACGGGCTTTTTTACTACGCCAGCTCGACGAGCTGCCGCAGGAAGACATCGCGCGCCAGCTCGGCATCTCGCTGGCCACGGTGAAACGCCACCTGCAGCGGGCCGGCAGCGCCGCGCAGGCGTGGCAGCAGCTGCAAATGCAGCACGAGCACCTGCCGCCCGCCATGCACGCCACCTTGCTGCGCGCCTGCGTGCAAGCGAATGCGCCGCGCCGCCATGCCGTCAAGACCCTGGCCCTGCTGCTGGCCTGCGGTGCCTCGCTGTATGAGTTTGAGCGCCGCAGCCCATGGCGCGGCTGGATGGCCGATTACCGCACGGCAGTCAACCAGCGCCGCATGGTGACACTGGACGATGGCACCCAGCTCACGCTCAACACCAGCAGCGCCGTGAACATCGCTTACGACGGCGAGCGGCGCAGCATCGAACTGCTGGCCGGCGAAATCTTCATCGCCACCGGCAAGGATGCGGCACGGCGCCCCTTCTTCGTCGCCACACCGCACGGCAGCCTGCAGGCACTGGGCACGCGCTTCACCGTGCGCCTGCACGATGACTATGCCAGCGCCGGCGTGCTCGAAGGGGCCGTCGCCGTGCTGACCGGCGACGGCGCCCAGCGTCTGGTGCTGCATCCCGGCGAAGGTGCCCATTTCGACAGCAACAGCCATCATCGCCAGGCGCTGGCGCCATATGGCGGCGCCTGGCTGGACGGCATGCTGGTGGCGCGCGACATGCGCCTGGCCGATTTCCTCGCCGAGCTGGCGCGCTACAGCGAGCATCCGCTGGCCTGCGCGCCCGGCATCGCCGACCTGCGCGTGTCCGGTTCCTACCCGCTGGCCAATGTCGGCGCCATCCTCGACGCCGTCAGCGCCAGCCTGCAATTGCGGCGCAATACCGTGACGCGCTTCTGGGGTCAGCAAGTCGTCAGGATCGAACTGGTGGCCCGCTGAATTAAATTTTCTGCAAAGTGAGCTGTTTCGGCGTGCTCGCGTGACTTGGAAGGTAGGCAGTCTCCATCTTGCGCATCCACGAAAGGTTTTATTCCATGCACCACGCTTCGCGTTCCCTCCTTACCCGCACCGTCCTGGCCTGCGCCCTGTCGCAAATCGGCTTGGCTCTCACCCTGCCGGCGCTGGCCCAGGCACAAAGCCAGCAAGTGCGCATCTACAGCATTCCCGCCGGCGCGCTGGGCGATGTGCTGACGCGCTTCGGCAGCGACAGCGCCATTTTATTGTCGTTCTCCAGCGACGCCACGCAAGGCTTGCGCAGCGCCGGCCTGCAAGGCAGCTATGGCGTGCACGATGGTTTCCGCGTGCTGCTGGCCGGCAGCGACCTGCAAGCCGTGCCGCAGGCGAACGGCGGCTACCTGCTGCAAAAGATCCCCGCCGGCGCGGATACTGCCTCGGTGGATAGCCGCGGCGTGGCCGTCATGGGCGGCGTCACCGTGGTGGCGGCGGCCGAGCGTAGCGCCGTGACGGGCGGTACCGGCAGCTATACGGGCGGCCCCGCCAGCGGCGCCACGGGCCTGGCCTTGAGCCAGCGCGAAACGCCGCAATCGCTGACCATCGTCACGCGCCAGCAGATGGATGACCAGAACAGCAATGCCGTTTCCGACGTCATGAAAAACGTCAATGGCGTGAGCGTGCAAAATTACGACAGCGACCGCTGGAGCTTCCAGGCGCGCGGCTTTGCCGTCACCAATTTCCAGTACGACGGCGTGTCGGCCATCTATGACGGCGTCTACGACTGGGGGACGACGAACAGCGACATGGCCATCTACGACCGCATCGAAGTGCTGAAAGGCGCGACGGGCCTGATGAGCGGTTCGGGCGACCCGTCGGCCACCGTCAACATGGTGCGCAAGCGCCCCACTGCCCACTTCGAGGGTTCGGCCACCCTGGGCGCGGGATCGTGGGACAACTACCGCGGCGAAGCCGATGTTTCCGGCCCCCTGAACGACAGCCGCACGGTGCGCGGCCGCCTGGTGGGCGCCTACCAGGACAAGCACTCCTACCTGGATCGCTACACGCAGCAGAAATCCGTCGCCTACGGCATCATCGAGGCGGACCTGACGCCCGTCACTCTGCTGACGGCCGGCTTTACGCACCAGGATTACAAGCCGCGCGGGTCGACCTGGACCGGTTTCCCCGTCCTGCTGTCCGACGGCACGCGCACGGATTTCCCCACCTCGTGGAACCCGGCCACGGACTGGAGCCGCCGCGACATGCAGAACACCACCCTATTTACGTCGCTGGAACACAGCTTCGCCAACGCGTGGAAAGTGAAATTGAGCGCCAATCAGTTGCGCAGCAAGCATGACAGCGTGCTCGGTTCGGCCAGCGGCGGCAATCCCGACCCCGCCACGGGCGCAGGCGCGTTTTTCTTCATGGGTAAATACAAGGGCGACCGCCGCCAGACCACCGTCAACGTCGACGCCAGCGGCCCGTTTACCGCGTTTGGCCGCCAGCATGAAGCGATGATCGGTTATTCCAGTTCGGCGGCGAAGCAGGATGGTCCCGTCTATGATTCGGTCTACCCGCCCGTCGAAGGCAGTTATTTCGACTGGCGCGGCCAGTACGCGGAACCGGCGTTCAAGCGCCTGGGCAACGACAACGATAGCACGCGTCAGAGCGGCCTGTATGGCGCCGTGCGCCTGCATCCGCTTGACGCGCTGTCGGTAATTCTCGGCGCACGCGTGAGCGATTACAAGCAGGAGCAGGACCGCACTTTCTTCGACGCCGGCACCGCGCGCATCACCTCGCGCATCGAGGAAAACAAGGTCATCACGCCGTATGCGGGCGTCGTGTATGACCTCGACAAGACGTATTCCGTGTTCGGCAGCTACACGAGCATCTTCGCGCCGCAAAGCAGCCGCGACATCAACCGCAACTTCCTGTCGCCCGTGCGCGGCAAGGGTGTGGAAGCGGGTGTGAAGGCCGAATACCTCGACGGCAAGGTCAATGGCAGCGCGTCCCTGTTCCAGATCCGTCAAAGCAACGTGGCCAGCCCTGTGGGCGAAGTCAACGGTGAGATAATGTATAAAGCCATCGACGGCGTCACCAGTCGTGGCGTGGAAATGGAAGTGACGGGCGAAGTGGCCAAGGATGTGAGGCTGAGCGCCGGCTACACCTACACCCACGTGCGCGATGCGGATGGCAAGGATGTCTTTTCTACCATGTTGAAAACGACGCAGCCTGCCCACCTGGTGCGCGTGCAAGGCACGTGGCGCCTGCCTGCCAGCCTGGACAAGCTGACCGTCGGTGGCGGCATCAACTGGCAAAGCAGCTACGACGGCAATATCTGGAACCCCGCCATCGAGGACAATTCACGCATCAAGCAGGGCGGCTACGCGCTGCTCAACCTGATGGTGCGCTACGAGATCAGCAGGAACGTCACGGCCAGCGTCAACGTGAACAACCTGCTGGACAAGAAATACTTCACGGGCCTCGGCCTGTTCCAGACGGGCTTCTACGGCGAACCGCGCAATGTGATGTTCACCGTGCGCACGAAGTTTTAATCAGCTCCCATACAGCGCCAGCGCCCAGGCTGGCGGGTGCAATTCCAGCGCCAGCGGCAGGTAAGCGGGATCGAAGCGCGCCGCCAGCAGATACACATTGGCGGCGCCCTTCGGCTCCCAATTCCCCGTAAAGCCTTTTTCGCCGGCCGCCACGCGCTTGCGGTCGAAGGGCACGGCGCTCTTGGCGAACTCCTCGTGCGTCTTTCTCCCCTGCGCGTACGGCGCCAGCCAGGCCAGCGCCTCGGCCAGGCGCCGCGCTGCCGGTGCGCCGTACCAGTCGTCGCCATGCGCCTGCGCCATCAGGGCGGTCGTCAGCAACGGCTCCAGGCTGTAGGTGGTGTAATGCAGGGCATCGCGCTGCTCGAAGTCGAAGGGTACGCCGCCGACGCCGATATTGCGCGGCACGTGCGCCAGGAAGCGTTCCTTCGCCCGCGCGATCAGCAAGGCGTCGCCCGTGACATACGCGGCGGCCGTGCCGATCTTGATGCGGTGGCTATGCCAGTTGTTGCGCGCCGTGGACGGGCCGCCCACCTTGATGGGGTCACTCAGATATCCGTGCGCCAGGGTGCGGCAAAACGCCTGCACCTGTTCGCGCTCGACGCCGTTCAAGCGTTCCTGCACCAGGTCAAAGCCCATGAGGAAGCTGGCCAGCTCCGTCTCGTCGACGGGACTGAACGACGGCTGGTAGGCGCCGCTCCAGGCCAGCAGCAGCTGGCGCGCCGCCTCGAAATGCGCCATCTCGCCCGATAGTCTCCAGGCCAGCGCCTGCAGGCGCGCCTGGCGCCAGTCTTCCTGCGCCTGCTGGCTGGTCTCGCGTCCGCCCTCGCCCTTCAGCAAGCCGCCCGTGCGCACTTCGGCCATCAGGTGCACGGGGCGCGCCGCATCCTTGCGCGCCGCCTTGACCACCTGTTCCGCAATGGCCGGCACCACCCGCGCCTTGAGCGTGCGGACGCGCGCGGCGGACGTCAGCGCAAACGGCAGCGCGCCTTCATGCGGGCGCGGCGCCGCGCGCAAGCCAGCCAGGGGCAGCGCCAGCAGGCCGGCCAGCACAATGCGCCGGCGCATCAGGTGCGTACTCAAAACCGCGTCTCCCGCGCCGCGCGCAAAAAGTTATCGAGGATGGGTGTGCAATCGAGCAGTTCGACGCCGCCCGCCGAATGGAATTCCGGGTGCCACTGCAGGCCCATGACGAAGCGCGCCCGCTGGTAGCGGATGGCTTCGACGATATTGTCCCCTTGCGAATACGCTTCCACCGTGATGTCGCGCCCCAGGTCCTTGACCGACTGATGGTGGATGGAATTGACGAGCGCCTCGCCCGTCTTCGGGAACAGCCCCGCCAGCGACGAGCCTTTCGGGAAGACGATGCTGTGGCGGTGGCGGTCATACAGGTCATTGACGTGCGAGGTGGCGCCTTCCACATCCGAGGCGATGTCCTGGTACAGGGTGCCGCCAAAGCCCACGTTGATGAGTTGACAGCCGCGGCAGATGCCCAGCACGGGCTTGCCCGCATCGACGAATTCGTGCAGCAGTTCCAGTTCGTACAGGTCGCGCGCGCGGTCGCCGCTCCATTCGGGCCGCGTGGCCGCCTCCGAATACGTCTGCGGCGAGACGTCGGCGCCGCCCTGCAGCACCAGGCCGTCCAGGTGGCGCGCATAGTGGCGCAAGGTGATGTTACTCGGGTGTAGCTGGCCGCTGGTATTGACGGTCGGGATCATGAACACCAGCACGTCGCGCGACATGACCCACTGGGCGATCGACTCTTCCAGGTATTGCAGGTTCTTGCTGCGCAGGCCAGTGGCACCCGGTTCGGGGTGGAAAATGCGCGCCGAGATGCCGATGCGCAGGGTGCGCCGCATGAAATCGCGGCTGGCCTTGTCGCGCATGGAGCGGTAGCGCGACGAGATCACCCGCCAGGCCAGCGCCAGCGGCGTGTCGTTGTCCTTCAGATAGCGGGGTGCGGCATCGCGCGCGCGGTGCTCATCATCGGGCGCCCTGCCTACCCGGTCGGGCCGCGCCGAAGCTGGCGCCGCGGGATCGGTGGAAGGGGGAAGCTGGGGATCTTTTTCGTCTGACATGGCGGAGCTGACTGAAAGCGGAGACGTTTTCAATATAAACCCCTGCCCCGGAAAGCACGATTCAATTTTGTAACAAAAGCCCACGCGCGGGGCATCCACGCAACACGTCCACGCCCGATGCATACAGCCCGTTTACGCTGGCGGCACCGCTTTTTAGAGAATCTTTACGCCCCCGCTGCTAATCTTGAGCGTACCTCAACCACCGCTGCAAAGCCACCATGGAACCCCATTCACGCCTGCAAACGCATCAAGCCCTGCCCCACCGCCATCCCCGCCTGCCCACCTTCCTCATGCATATCACGGTCGACAAAGCCTGCCTGGCCGAGCTGCGCCAGCTGGTCGTGCGGACCTGCGGCGGCATGCTGTCATTCATGCGCGTCGAGGCAGTCGACCACGCCGAACGCATGAAAGTCTGGCTGTGCGTGACGGAACCGGCCCTGCGCCTGACCATGGATGCCGTCATGCGCCTACTGCCGGCGGCAGAATTTGGCCGCATCAGCCAGGGGAAATCGCTATGAACCAGTATGCCTGCGAACACGCGATGTCTTCCTCGCGCATCACTGCGCACTTCCAGGGCATCTGGGTGCCGATGGTCACGCCATTCCTTGATGTCGATGGCGAAATCGACTTCGACGCCGCCCAGCAACTGGCGTGCGAACTGGCCGCCAGCGGCATCGATGGCCTGGTGGTGTGCGGCACCACGGGCGAAGCGGCCATGCTGAGCGCCGCGGAACAGACCATGCTGCTCGACAGCGTGCTCGAAGCCGTCGGCCCCCGTTTCCCCGTCGTGATGGGGATCGGCGGCAGCGATACGCGCAGCGTCGTCGCCACGGTGCAGCGCTACAACGACCATCCGCTGGCCGGCCTGCTGGTCTCCGCGCCCGCGTACGTGCGCCCGTCGCAGGACGGCATCGTGCGCCACTTCCAGGCCATCGCCGCCGCCACCGACCAGTCCATCGTGCTGTACAACGTGCCGGCGCGCACGGGCGTCAATGTCGAACCGCAGACAGCCGCGCTGCTGGCGCGCGACTCGCACTTCGTCGCCATCAAGGAAGCGGGCGGCAAGCTGCAGCAACTGGGCGAACTGCTGCTCGACACGCGCCTGGACGTCCTGTGTGGCGACGATGCGCTGCTGCTGGCCAGCCTGTCCATGGGCGGCCACGGCGCCATGTCGGCCGCCGCCCAGGTCCGTCCCGATCTGTATGCGCAGCTATATCATCTGGTCAAGCAGGGCCGCCACGGCGCCGCCGGCGCCCTGTTCAAGATCATGCTACCCGTCATCCGCCTGCTGTTTGCCGAACCGAATCCCGCTCCCGTCAAAGCGGCGCTGGCCATGCAAGGCAAGGTGCGCGACGCATTGCGCCTGCCGATGACGCCCATGTCCGCCGCCGGCCAGGCCGCCCTGGCCGCGGCGCTCGAACCCCTGATGGAACTGCCCGCATGGACCGCCAGCGACAGGGATGCGCCGCGCGAAGGCTGTCTGCTGCAGCTGGTTTCCCCCGCCAACATCATGCCAGCCGTGCGCCAAGATGATCATCGCCATCACGGATGAACGCGGGGGCATGGAGAAATCCATCCTGGCCGGACGGCTGGCCGCCTCGCGCGCGCTGGCCGGACGCAAGGTATTGCTGCTCGATGCCGATCCGCGCCAGGGCGCCATGGCGCAGGCCAGGAACCTGCACGACGGCGCCATGCACGGCAGCCTGACGCGGCCGCGCCTGATGGCGCGCGCCATCAGCGCCAAGGGCTTGCAGCCGGAGCTCGAGCACCTGGTGCACTGCTACCACGACATCGTCATCGACAGCGAAGGCCGCGACTCCATGGGCAGCCGTTCGGCCCTGATCGCCGCGCGCGTGCTGGTGGTGCCGCTCGACGGTGTCGTCGATGGCGCCGCGCAGGCGGGCCTGGCGCGCCGCATCGCACACGCGCGCAGCGTCAATCCAGGCTTGCGCGTCCTGCTGGCAACGGACGCGCAAGCGGCACCCGCCCATGCGCTGGCCGCGCAGATCCCCTCCGCCCGCGTGGTGGGACTGGGGCAGCTGTACTGCGCCGTTTTCAACCTGCCAGCGTAAGTACGCAAAAAAGGCGGCGCATGCGCCGCCTCTCCTTTCAGTCAACTCAGTCCATTAAAACGTCTTGCTGACCGTCAGCTGCAGCGCCGTCTTGCCCATGAATTTGCCATTCACGGGCGAGGCATAGGCCGACTTGCCCGCGTTCGTGCCGATCACGGCCAGCGCGCCCGAAACAAAGCCGAAGTCGCGCGTGACGCCCACTTTCCAGTCCGTATAGCTCGACGCGTCGTTGTTCCTGACCTTCTGGTGGCCCGCATGCAGGTTGCCGGTCCAGCCGTTCGTCAGGTCGATGGTCGCGCCGATGTCCAGGTAGCCGCTGTTCTTGCTGTTGACGATGCCGAACAGGTTGGAGACGGCGTGCGAATATTTGACGTAGGCGGGACCATACGACAGCTGGCCGTAGACTTCCTGCGTGTCCGCGTTGGCCAGGCCGATATTCTTCAAGCCGTTGTCCGCATACACGTAGGCGAGCACGCCCACGTCATAGCCGATATCACCGGTCAACTGGCCGCGCTTGCCCGCATACAGGTCCACTTCCACGTCGCCGCTGCCGCCCGCGTCCTTGGTCCACTTGATGGTCGAGGCCCAGGCGCCCGCATACAGGCCCGTCGGGTTGTTGACGTAATCGACGCCGCCCTGCAGCGCCGGTTTCAAACGCGTCTGCGAGATGCCGCGATAGCGGTAATCGGACACGCCGGCCACATTGAAACTGACTTCATTGTCGGGCTTGACCTCATCCGCGTGGGCCAGGCTGCCCGTCAAGGCGATGAAGGGGGTGGCTAGGGCAAGTGCCAGTAGCATTTTATTCATGGTTTTTTCTTCTTCATGGGTGGTATGGGCCTTTGCCAACATGGCGCAGCTGGCCCGCCGCTGCAAAAAAATGGGTAAAGCGTCCCCCTGGCGCGCGCGGCGCCTGTTTTCCAACAGGGAAATAACAGGTGTTAGAGCGGCAGCAGCAACCGGTAGCCGACGGCCGTTTCCGTCAGCAGGTACTGCGGCTGGGCCGGGTCGGCTTCCAGCTTCTGGCGCAGGTGGCCCATGTAGATGCGCAGGTAGTGGCCGTTTTCGCTGTTCGACGGCCCCCATACTTCGCGCAACAGCTGCGGATTGGTGACCACCCTGCCCGCGTTTTTCACCAGCACCGACAGCAGGCGGAATTCCGTCGGCGTCATGTGCACCAGCTGCTTGTTGCGTGTCACCAGACGGTCCTTCAAATCGACGCGCACGTCGCCAAACTGCACCACGCCATCGTCGCTGGCGGCAGGCTGGCGCTGGCGGCGCAGGGTGGCGCGCACGCGGGCCAGCAGTTCGCCCACGCCGAAGGGCTTGGTGAGATAGTCGTCGGCGCCCGCATCGAGCGCGCGAATCTTGTCCTGCTCGTCGACCCGCGCCGACAGCACGATGATGGGCACGGCCGACCATTTGCGGATGTCGGCGATGAAATCGATGCCGTCGCCATCGGGCAAACCGAGGTCCAGCACGATCAGGTCGGGCCGGCGCGTGCCCGCATCGATCAGGCCCCGCTGCATGGTGGCCGATTCGAAAATCTGCCAGCCCTCGTCCTCCAGCGCGGCGCGCACGAAGCGGCGGATTTGCGGTTCATCCTCGACCAGCAGGGCGGTGGCGGAAGGTTCGTTCATGTTGGTTTTCCTGTTTCATGGTCGTTGGCGTCGTCGAATTCGATCTCCGGCGGCGCCGGAGGCGTGCCCAGCGGCAGGCTGAACACAATGGCGGCGCCCCGTCCCGGCGCGTGCGGCTGCGCGTGGATGGTCCCGCCGTGGGCTTCGACGATGGCGCGGCAAATGGCCAGCCCCAGCCCGACGCCCGGCTTGTTCGATTCGCGCTCGCCGCGCGTAAATTTTTCAAAGATCGCTTCCTCGCGGCCGGGCGGCAAGCCCGGTCCATCATCAGCCACCGTCACCTGCAGGAACTGGCCATGCCCCCCGGCCGCGACCGTGATGGTGCTGCCGGGCGGCGTGTACTTGGCCGCGTTTTCCAGCAGGTTGCACAGCACGCGCTCGATCAGCACAGCGTCGTAGCGCACCAGCGGCAAGTCCGGCGCCAGCTGCGTCTGCACGGCGTGTTGCTGCAATTGCGGACCGCTGGCGCGCAGCGCGCTGCCCACCACTTCCTCCAGCGCCTGCCATTGCAGGTTGAGGCGCACCTGGCCGCTTTCGATGCGCGCCATGTCCAGCAAGTTCGCCACCAGGGCGCTCATGCGCACGGTTTCGGATTGCAGCGAACGCGCCATGTCCAGCTGCGCGGGCGACAGCGCCGGTTTCGACAAGGCCAGCGATTCGGCCAGGCCCACCAGCGACGTCAAGGGCGTGCGCAAGTCGTGCGACAGGGCCGCCAGCAACGAATTGCGCAAGCGCTCGGACTCCATCTGCAACAGCGCGCCCTGGGCCACGTCGATGTAGTGCACGCGCTCGAGCGCGATGGCCGCCAGCGCGGCAAAGGTGTCAAGGTGCTGGCGCTGTTCCGGCACCAGCAGCCAGCGCCCGCGGTGCGCGCCATCGAGCGGCAGCAGTGCCAGCACGCCTCGTGTGCGCATAGGTGCGATCAGCGGCAGGTAGAAAATGGGCGAAGCGGGCAAGGTATCCGTGCCTGTCCCCGCCGCCTGCGCATGGTCGAAAGCCCACTGCGCGATGCCGATATCGAGCGGCTCGCCGCCGTTCGGGGCTTGCAAGCTGCCCTTGTCATCAGGTAAAAGCAAGGTGGCGCGCGCGCGGAAAGCGCGTTCGATGGCGCTTTTCGTGATGTCGAAAATCTGCTCTGTCTGCAGCACGCCGGACAGCTCGCGCGAGAATTCGTACAGGGCGCGGGCGCGCGCTTCGCGGTGCGAGGCCACGCGCGCCTGGAAACGCAGGCCGGCAGTCAGGTGGCCTGTGATCAGGCCCACGGCCAGCATCACGCCAAAAGTGATCACATACTGGAAATCGCCCACGGCAAACGAAAAGCGCGGCGGCACGAAGACGAAATCGAAGCAAGCCACGCCCACCAGGCTGGCCAGCGCCGCCGGCCCGCGCCCCAGGCGCACGGCCACCAGCACCACCGTCAGCAAGGACAGCATGGCGATATTGGCCAGGTCCAGATAGGGCTGCAGGGGGACGGAGGCGAGCGCCGTGGCCAGGCTGGCGCCGGCGGCCAATATGTAGCGCCAATGGCGCGAGGGCCGGCGCGGCGCTTCCGCATCTTCGCCGGCCGCGCGCCGGGGCGCCGCATCGGCAGGCGGCAAGCCCACCTCGATCAGATCGATATCGGGCGCCAGGCTGGCCATGCGCGCGGCTGGCGACGCATGCCACAGGCGCGCCAGCGCACCGGCGCGGCTACGGCCCACGATGACTTTCGAGATATTCGCGCTGCGTGCATACTCGACCACGGCGCCGGCGATATCGGCAGACGGATTGACGGCCGTGCGCGCGCCCAGGTCCTGCGCCAGTTTCAGGGTTTTCAGGATGCGCTCGCGCTGGACCGCCGGCAGGCGCTGCAAACGCGGCGTTTCCACGTACAACGCATGCCATTCCGCGTTCAGCTGGCTGGCCAGGCGCGCCGTGCTGCGGATCACGTGCTCGCCCCCCGCGTGCGGTCCCACGCAGGCCAGCAGCGCGGCCCCCGTCTTCCACACGGGATTGATCGATTTTTCGACACGATAAGCCTGCACGTCGTCCTGCACCCGGTCCGCCGTGCGGCGCAAGGCCAGTTCGCGCAGGGCGATCAGATTACCCTTGCGGAAAAAATGCTGGGACGCCCGCTCGGCCTGCTGCGGCTGATACACCTTGCCCTGTTTCAGGCGGTGCAGCAATTCATCGGCGGGGATATCGACCAGCACCACTTCATCGGCGCGGTCGAACACCGTGTCGGGCAGGGTTTCGGCCACGCGCACGCCCGTGATGCCGCCCACCACGTCGTTCAGGCTTTCCAGGTGCTGCACGTTGACGGTCGACAGCACGTCGATGCCGGCCGCCAGCAATTCCTCGACATCCTGCCAGCGCTTCGGATGGCGCGAACCGGCCACGTTCGAATGGGCCAGTTCATCCATCAGTATCAGCGCCGGCGCGCGGCGCAGCGCTTCGTCCAGGTCGAACTCGAACAAGGTCTTGCCCCGGTATTCGATGGCCTTCAGGGGCAGCACGGGCAAGCCATCAAGCTGGGCCGCCGTATCCTGGCGCCCATGCGTCTCCACCACGCCCACCAGCAAGTCCTGGCCATCGGCCAGCAATTTGCGGGCGGCGGCCAGCATCGCATAGGTCTTGCCGACGCCGGCCGAGGCGCCAAAGTAAATGCGCAGCCGGCCGCGCGCGGCTTTCTTTTCCTGCGCCTGCACTTGCGCCAGCAGGGCATCAGGGTCGGGGCGTTGGCTGTCGTTGGGGAGCATGGGCATCTTTTAATGTCAAAACCAGGGGCAAAACCGGCGGCTCTGCTCCTGCATCATCTTACTTCGCGGCCGCATCCAGCGCCAGATTCAGTTCCAGCACATTGACCCGCGGTTCGCCGAAAAAGCCGATATACGCGGTTTTCTGCACCTTGGCGATGGCGTTTTCCACCTGCGCCAGCGGCACGGCGCGCACGCGGGCCACGCGCGGCGCCTGGTACAAGGCGCCCGCCAGGCTGATTTCCGGATCCAGGCCGCTGCTCGACGCCGTCACCAGGTCGACAGGGATCGGGGTGCGATTGCCCGGATCGGCTGCCTGCAGGGCAGCGATGCGCGCCTTGACGGCGTCCACCAGGGCCGGGTTGCTCGGACCCTGATTCGAACCGCCCGAACCGGCGCCGTTATTCGCCATCGGCGCGGTGGCCGATGGCCGGCCCCAGAAGTACTTGGGCGAGGTGAAGGACTGGCCGATCAGGCTCGATCCGACAGGTTTTCCACCACGCTCGACGATGCTGCCGTTGACTTCATCGTTGAAGGCCAGCTGCCCGATACCGGCCGTGGCAAACGGATAGACGACGCCGCAGATCACGGTCAGCGCGGCAAACAGGACCAGGGCGGGACGTACGATAGTGCTCATGATGGTTCCTTTAGACTAAATTGAGTGCGGACAGCAGCATGTCGATCAGCTTGATGCCGATGAAGGGCAGGACGATGCCGCCCAGGCCGTAGATCAGCAGGTTGCGGCGCAACAGGCTGGCCGCACCGATGGCCCGGTACTGCACGCCTTTCAGCGCCAATGGAATCAGCACGACGATGATCAAGGCATTGAAGATCACGGCCGACATGATGGCCGACGCAGGGCTGGCCAGGTGCATGATGTCCAGCGCCTTCAATTGCGGATAGGTGCCCACGAAGGCGGCCGGGATGATGGCGAAGTACTTGGCGATGTCGTTCGAGATCGAGAACGTCGTCAATGAACCGCGCGTCATCAGCATCTGCTTGCCGATTTCAACGATTTCCAGCAGCTTGGTCGGGTTCGAGTCCAGGTCGACCATATTGCCCGCCTCCTTTGCCGCCTGCGTGCCCGAGTTCATGGCCACGGCCACGTCGGCCTGCGCCAGCGCCGGAGCATCGTTGGTGCCGTCGCCCGTCATCGCCACCAGGCGGCCTTCGGACTGGTAGCTGCGGATGAGTTTCAGCTTGTCTTCCGGCGTCGCTTCGGCGAGGAAATCGTCCACGCCCGCCTCGGCGGCGATGGCAGCTGCCGTCAGCTTGTTGTCACCCGTGATCATGACGGTCTTGATGCCCATGCGGCGCAGTTCCGCGAAGCGCTCCTTGATGCCGCCCTTGACGATATCCTTCAACTCCACGGCGCCCATGACGCGGCCATCATCGACCACCACCAGCGGCGTGCTGCCGCGGCGCGCGATGTCGTCGACGGCGCGCCCCACCTCGGCCGGATACGGCTGGCCCAGCGCTTCCACATACTTTTTCATGGAGTCGGCCGCGCCCTTGCGCAGCTGGCGTACCTGCTGTCCGCCCGGAATATCCACGCCGCTCATGCGCGTCTGCGCCGTGAAGGGCACGAAGGTGGCGTGCAGGCTGGCCATCTCGCGTTCGCGGATATTGAACTTCTGCTTGGCCAGCACGACGATGCTGCGCCCTTCCGGCGTTTCATCGGCCAGGGAGGCCAGTTGCGCCGCATCGGCCAGCTGCTGCTCCGTTACGCCGGGCGCCGGCACGAAGCTGGAAGCCTGGCGATTGCCCAGGGTGATGGTGCCCGTTTTATCCAGCAGCAGCACGTCCACGTCGCCGGCCGCTTCCACGGCGCGGCCCGACGTGGCGATCACATTGGCTTGCATCATGCGGCTCATGCCGGCCACGCCGATGGCGGACAACAGGCCGCCGATGGTGGTCGGGATCAGGCACACCAGCAACGCGATCAGCACGGTGATGGTCACCGGCGTGCCACTGCCGGCCGCCGCCACGGAAAACAGCGAATACGGCAGCAAGGTCACGGTGACGATCAGGAACACGATGGACAGGGCGACGAGCAGGATCGTCAGGGCGATTTCATTCGGCGTCTTCTGGCGCTTGGCGCCTTCGACCATGGCGATCATGCGGTCGATGAAGGCTTCGCCCGGATTGACGGAAACGCGCACCAGCAGCCAGTCCGACAGCACGCGGGTGCCGCCCGTCACGGCGGAAAAATCGCCGCCCGACTCGCGGATGACGGGCGCCGATTCGCCCGTGATGGCGCTCTCGTCGACGGAGGCCACGCCGGCCGTCACTTCGCCGTCTGCGGGAATGACGTCGCCCGCCTCGACCAGCACCGTCATGCCCTTGCGCAGGTCGGTGGCCGGCGTGGGCAGCCAGGAAGTGCCGTACTTCGGCGTTTGCATTTTCTTTGCCATCACCGTTTGCTTGAGGGCGCGCAGGGATGCCGCCTGCGCCTTGCTGCGGCCTTCGGCCAGCGCCTCGGCGAAGTTCGCGAACAGCACGGTAAACCACAGCCACACGGCGACGGCGACGATGAAGCCGAATGGCGCTTCACCCTGGCCATTCAGGGCCTGGATGGCCAGCAGGGTCGTGATGATGCTGCCCACGTAGACGACGAACATCACGGGGCTGCGCCACTGCGTGCGGGGGTCGAGTTTTTTGAACGCATCGACGACGGCGGGGCCGATCAGTGCGGAATCGAACAAGGTCAGGCTTGTGCGTGACATGGTAGCCTCTTATTTGATGAAAAGTTGCAGGTGTTCGACGATCGGGCCCAGGGCCAGCGCGGGAACGTAATTCAAAACGCCGACGAGCACGACAACGCCGATCAGCAAGCCGATGAACATGGGGCCGTGCGTGGGCATGGTGCCGGCATTGGCCGACAGGCGCTGCTTGGCCGCCAGCGAACCGGCCACCGCCAGCACGGGCACGATCACGCCGAAGCGGCCGAACCACATGGCGATCGCCAGCATCACGTTGTAGAACGGCGTGTTCGCGGACAGGCCGGCAAACGCGCTGCCGTTGTTGTTGGCCGCCGACGTGAAGGCGTAGAGGATTTCCGAGAAGCCGTGCGCGCCCGGATTGGCCACGCCCACCGTACCCGGTTCGACCATCACGGCGATCGCCGTGCCCGTCAATACGAGGGCTGGCGTAATCAGGATGGCCAGCGACACCATCTTCATTTCATAGGCCTGGATTTTCTTGCCCAGATATTCGGGCGTGCGGCCTATCATCAGGCCGGCGATGAAGACGGCCAGGATGGCGAACATCAGCATGCCGTACAGGCCCGTGCCCACGCCGCCGAAGATCACTTCGCCGAACTGCATCAGCAGCAGCGGCACCATACCGCCCAGGGGCATGTAGGAATCGTGCATGGAGTTGACGGCGCCGCACGATGCGGCCGTCGTCACCGCCGCGAACAGGGTCGATGAGCTGATGCCGAAGCGCGTTTCCTTGCCTTCCATATTGCCGCCCGATTGCAGGCTGCTGGCCTGCTGGTCCAGGCCCAGGCCTTGCAAGGCGGGATTGGCTTGCTGCTCGGCGCTCATCACACCGGCCGTCATGACGACAAAGATCAGGGTCATGGCGGCCAGCACGGCCCAGCCCTGGCGCAGGTCGCCCACCATGCGGCCAAAGGTGAAGCACAGGCCGGCGGGGATGATGAAGATGGCCAGCATCTGCAGGAAGTTCGACAGCACGGTGGGGTTTTCATACGGGTGCGAGGAATTGGCATTGAAGAAGCCGCCGCCATTCGTGCCCAGCAGCTTGATCGATTCCTGCGACGCGACGGGCCCCATGGCGATCGTCTGCGTGGTCGCCACCTGCGCTTCCATCACGGGCTTGCCGGCGGCATCCAGCACGGGCTGGCCGTCGGCCGTCATTTTCGGCGTTTCATACGCCACGTGGTCGAGCAGGGTCACTTCCTTGTAGGCGGAGAAATTCTGGATCATGCCTTCGCCCATGAAGACGACGGACAGGGCCAGGGACAGCGGCAGCAGGATGTACAGGGTCGAGCGCACCAGGTCGACCCAGAAATTGCCGATCGATTTACCCGAGCGCGAGGCGAAGCCGCGCACCAGCGCAAAGATCACGGCGATGCCGGTGGCCGCCGAAAAGAAGTTCTGGCATGCCATGCCCAGCATCTGCGTCAGGTAGCTCATGGTCTGTTCGCCGCCGTAGCCCTGCCAGTTGGTATTGGCGACGAAGCTGACGGTGGTATTGAACGAGGAATCGGGGCTGACGGCGCCGAGACCCTGGGGATTCAAGGGCAAGAAGCCCTGCAGGCGCTGCAGGCCGTACACGAAGACGGCGCCCACGGTATTGAAGACGATCAGGGCGATGGCATAGCTTTTCCAGCCCATGGCCTTGTCGGCGGGCAGGCCGGACCAGCGGTACAGCAGGTTTTCCAGCTTTTGCAGCCAGCCCAGGCCGCGCACGGGGCCATCGCCGGCCACCCTGGCCATATACAGGCCCAGCGGATAGCCGGCGGCCAGCAGCACGGCCAGGAAAGCCACCAATAACAATATCGATTGCGTCGTCATCACAGTTCCTCCGCCTTCAGCAGCGCGACCAGCAGGTACACGAGCAGGCCAGCCGACACGACGGCGCCCAGCACATAAAACGCGTTCATTTGACGCTCCCTAATTTGTCGCAGGCGACGGCAAAGCCGGCCGCCACGACGAAAAACACGGCAATCAAGCCGAGATACACGAGATCCATTCCCACCCTCATTCAGGTTTGTTTTGATAGTGAGCAGATTAGCCAAAAGGGTCTAAAAAATTCGTAAAGACTGGGGAGGCAGCTGTAAACAAGATGTAAAAACGGGCGCTTTACCGCATAAAATCCTTCACAATGGGCGCCAAACCACGCGCGCGGCGCACTGTTGTTGCCTTGGAGTAGCGCTATTGCTCGCGGGACAAGATAGAATGCGCGAGCGTCCGCACAAGGACGCCAAGCCTGCCGCACTGCCCTCCCCCAGTGACGCTGGACGGGATATACTGTATATTCATACAGTTATCGCCGCCGCTGTCACTGTGCCCCGCAGTGCCCTGGCCTGGCGTTCCAACCACTGTCTTTACTTAGCTTGAACACGTATGGCCACTAAAAAACCAGCATCCGACTACAGCGAATCATCCATCCGTGTCCTGAAAGGACTGGAACCCGTCAAGCAGCGCCCGGGGATGTACACCCGCACTGAAAATCCGCTGCACATCATTCAGGAAGTGATCGACAATGCCTCCGACGAGGCGCTGGGCGGTCATTGCACGCATATCGCCGTGACGCAAAACACGGATGGCAGCATCACCGTCGAAGACAATGGCCGCGGCATTCCCGTCGGCCTGCACCCGGAAGAAGGCGTGCCGACGGTGGAAATCGTGTTTACGCGGCTGCACGCGGGCGGCAAGTTCGACAAGGGTTCGGGCGGCGCCTACGCGTTCTCGGGCGGCTTGCATGGCGTCGGCGTGTCCGTCACCAATGCGCTGTCGACGCGCCTGGAAATCACCGTCTGGCGCAAGGAAAGCGACGGCAACGGCTTGCATCACATGGTGTTTGCCAACGGCGACGTGATCGAGCCCCTGAGCTCCCGCCCCGCCCCGCGCGACGGCAAGAAGTCAGGCACGCGCGTCACCGCCTGGCCCGATGCCAAATACTTTGATTCGCCGAACATTTCACAAACCGAGCTGCAACGCCTGCTGCGCTCGAAAGCCGTGCTGCTGCCGGGCGTCACCGTCACCCTCACCAACGCGAAAACCGGCGATACGCAAACCTGGCAGTACGCGGAAGGCTTGCGCGGCTACCTGACCGAAACGCTGGCGCAGGTATCGAATGGCGAAACGCTGATTCCCCTGTTCGAAGGTGCGCAGTATGCGGGGCCGGACTCGGAAGGCTTTGCCGAGGGCGAAGGCGCGGCCTGGGTCGTGGCGTGGACGGAAGAAGGCGCCATCGTGCGCGAATCGTACGTCAACCTGATTCCCACCTCGAACGGCGGCACGCACGAATCGGGCTTGCGCGACGGCCTGTTCGGCGCCGTGAAAAACTTCGTCGAAATGCACTCGTTGCTGCCGAAAGGCGTCAAATTGCTGCCGGAAGATGTGTTCGCGCGCGCCTCGTTCGTGCTGTCGGCGAAGGTGCTGGACCCGCAATTCCAGGGCCAGATCAAGGAACGCCTGAACTCGCGCGACGCCGTGCGCCTCGTCTCGACCTTCACCAAGCCGCCGCTGGAACTGTGGCTGAACCAGCACGTCGACTACGGCAAGAAGCTGGCCGAGCTGGTGATCAAGCAGGCGCAATCGCGCCAGCGCTCGCTGCAAAAAGTGGAAAAGAAAAAATCCTCGGGCGTCGCCGTCTTGCCGGGCAAGCTGACCGACTGCGAATCGTCGGACATCACGCGCAATGAACTGTTCCTCGTCGAGGGCGACTCGGCGGGCGGTTCGGCCAAGATGGGCCGCGACAAGGAATTCCAGGCAATTCTTCCCCTGCGCGGCAAGGTCTTGAATTCGTGGGAAACGGACCGCGACCGCCTGTTCGCGAATAACGAGATCCACGACATCGCGGTCGCCATCGGCGTCGATCCGCACAGCGTGGGCGACTCGCCCGACCTGTCCGGCCTTCGCTACGGCAAGATCTGCATCCTGTCCGATGCGGACGTGGACGGCTCGCACATCCAGGTACTGCTGCTGACGCTTTTCTTCAAGCACTTCCCGGCCCTGATCAACAAGGGCCACATCTGCATCGCCCGCCCGCCGTTGTATCGCGTGGATGCGCCCGCGCGCGGCAAGAAGCCGATGCAGAAGATCTATGCGCTCGACGACGGCGAACTGCTCGCCATCGAGGACAAGCTGCGCAAGGAAGGCGTGAAACAGGGCGCCTGGTCGATCTCGCGCTTCAAGGGCCTGGGCGAGATGAACGCCGAGCAGCTGTGGGAAACGACGATGAACCCGGACACGCGCCGTCTGCTGCCCGTCACGCTCGGTGAAGTCGACCACATGGCCTCGGCCTCCCGCTTCAATATGTTGATGGGCAAAGGCGAGGCGGCAGGACGCCGCGCCTGGATCGAAGAACACGGCAATGAAGCGGAGGCGGATATCTGATGATCATCGGCATCGACCTGGGCACCACCAACAGCCTGGTCGCCATCTGGCGCGACGGCAAGGCTTCCATCATCCCGAATGCGCTTGGTGAACACCTGACGCCGTCGTGCGTGAGCATCGATGACGACGGCACCGTGCTGGTGGGCCGCGCCGCGCGCGAGCGCCTGCAGACGCACCCGCAGCTGACGGCAGCCGTCTTCAAGCGCTACATGGGCAGCGAAAAGAAGATCACCCTCGGCACGCAGCAATTCCGTCCGGAAGAGCTGTCGTCGATGGTGCTGCGCGCGCTGAAGGAAGATGCCGAAGCCTTTTTAGGGCACAAGGTCGAGGAAGCCATCATTACGGTGCCCGCATATTTCAGCGATGCGCAGCGCAAGGCCACGCGCATCGCGGGACAACTGGCGGGCTTACGCGTGGAGCGGCTGCTGAATGAGCCGACGGCCGCCGCGCTGGCCTACGGCATCCGCGACAAGGAACAGGAAAGCAAATTCCTCGTCTTCGACCTGGGCGGCGGCACCTTCGACGTGTCGATCCTGGAACTGTTCGAAGGCGTGATGGAAGTGCGCGCCTCGGCTGGCGACAATTTTTTAGGGGGCGAAGACTTCGTCACCGTGCTGGTCGACGCCTTCCTGGAAGGCAGCGGCCTGCGCGACGCTGTCGGCGGCCGCCTGCTCGACCCGCGCCAGCAGCAGCTGCTGCGCGATGAAGCCGAGCGCGTCAAGCGCCTGCTGTCGGAGCAGCCGTCCGTGCGCATGGCCACGCGCTACCAGGACAAGGAATACAGCTGGGAGATCAACGAGGACAAGCTGGCGCAGCTGTGCGAACCGCTGCTGGCGCGCCTGCGCCTGCCCGTCGAACGGGCGCTGCGCGACGCCACCATCCGCGCCGCGGAATTGAATGAAGTGGTGCTGGCCGGCGGCGCCACGCGCATGCCGCTGGTGCGTAAACTCGTCTCGCGCATGTTCGGCCGCTTCCCCGCCATCCACCTGGACCCGGATGAAGCCGTGGCACTGGGAGCCGCCGTGCAGGCAGGCCTCAAGATGCGCGACTCTGCCCTCGATGAAGTGGTGATGACGGACGTGGCGCCGTACTCGCTGGGCATTTCGATTTCGCGCCAGGTCGGCGCGAACCAATATGAAGGCGGGCATTACCTGCCCATCATCGAGCGCAATTCCGTGGTGCCTGTCTCGCGCACGGAAAACATCACCACCATCTACGACAACCAGAAGGAAATCAACGTGGCGATCTTCCAGGGCGAGTCGCGCCTGGTGGCCGACAACGTCTTCCTCGGCAAGATCAGCTTCCCGATACCCGCGAAAAAGGCGGGCGAGATCGGCATCGACGTGCGCTTCACCTATGACGTCAGCGGCGTGCTGGAAGCGGAAGTGACGGTGCTGGCCACGCAGGAAAAGCACAAGATGGTCATCAGCGACAATGCGGGCGTGATGACGCCGGAACAGATCGAGCAGCGCTTTGCGGAACTGGCCGACCTAAAGATCCACCCGCGCGAACAGATGGAAAACCGCACCCTGGTCACGCGCGCCGACCGATTGTACGAACAGTCGCTGGGCGACGTGCGCCAGTACCTGGCGGCGCACACGGCCAATTTCCAGGCGGCGCTGGAAACGCAGGACCCGAGCACCATCCGCAAGGCGCGCCAGGCGCTCGACGAGGTGTTGCGCCAGGTCGAGAGCGAGAGCTTCCTGTAAATGGACGGCGGCATGCACAACGGGCAGCGCAGCCTGTGGGAGATCCTGGACACGGAGCCGACGGGCGACGAGCGCGCCCTCAAGCGCGCGTATGCGAAGCGCCTGAAGGTGACGCGTCCCGAAGACGATCCGGCCGCCTTCCAGGAGCTGCGCGAAGCGTATGAATACGCGCTGCGCCATGCGCACCTGTTTGCCGAGGAATTTCCGGAACCGCAAGCGGCCGAAGCGGCAGCGACGGAAACGCCAGAAGCGCCGCCCATGGGACCGGCCGACCTGTGGGGCGTCATCGACGAGGCGGTGCAGGAAGCGCCTGCGGAACTGTGGGGCATCATCGCCCAGGAACAGCCCCCTCCCCCGGAACAATGGGGCGTGGTCGCCATCGACCCGGCGCAGGAAGCGGCCAACCTGTGGCAAGGCTGCCTGGTGCTGACGCAGCATGCGCATGCCGGCGACGTGCTGGCCCGCATGCTGCAGGACGACGCCATGCTGAACCTTGACGTGCGCGAGGAATTCGACCTGTGCGCGCTGCGCTATTGCGCCAGCGCCGGCTATGACCTGGCGCTGCGCCAGGCCCTGTTCGAGCAGCTGGGCTGGGACCGCGACTTTTCCTACCTGGCGCGCAGCCATGCGGACCTGGTGCGCGGCGCCGTGCAGCGCTTCCGGGCAGACCGCTCATTCGCCCATTTCAGCGACAACCGCGACAGCTACCCCGGCCTGGACTGCATCATGTCGCAGCAGCCGCCAAGCGCCTACGCGCGCCAGCTGTTCGACCAAAAATTCACGCTGCAGCTGCGCGAACTGCTGCACGCGATACGCTGGCAGCACAGCGAGATGCTGGCCTGCAAGCTCGATACAGACCTGTTCGAGCAGTGGGAACACGTCGTCCATGCCAAACGCTACTTCAAGCAGACGGCACTGGCCTCGGGCGGCCTGGGTTTCGTGCTGCACTTCATGCTCGCGGGTGTGCTCGATGCAGCCGGCTTCAAGCTCGGCGACACGGCTGCCTATGCCAGCCTGCTGGGCTTCCAGGCGCTCGCCTTTTCCCTGCTGGCCATGCATGCCTTGCGCTGGCCGGCGCCCCTGTTCGCGCGCCTGGAAGCGCTGCAGGAAACGTTGCAGGAACGCCTGCCCGTGCTGTGGCAACGGCCCGGCTTGCGGCAACTGAGCTGGATCGCGCCCTACCTCGTGCTGGCCTTGCTGCTGTTCCTGCCAGAACGCGGCGAGACCATGCGCCTCGTCACGGCGGCCGGCCTGTGCGCGTCGGCCCTGCTCGCGTATGCGATGAACCGCCAGCTATTGCATGGCATGCTGCTGTTCCTGTGTCTGGGCCTGTCGCTATTCGCGGCCATGTTCATGAGCGGCAGGGGCCAGTCGGCGCTGGCCATCGGCGATGCCATGCCATTGATGTTTTGCCTGGCGGCGCTGGCCCTGCGCAGCGCCACCGGTCTGTATGGCGATTGCGGCTGGCCAGAGGCGCTCTTGCCCCGCCTGCGCGCGGCATGGCTGATCGGCTGCGCGGGCTTGCTGCTGCAACTGTATTTGCAACTGCTGCCGGCCGCCTTCGTCGGCGCCGCGCTGTATGTCTGGTCGTGTGCCGGCTTGCTGTTTTCCCCCAGCGATTTCAAATGGAAGACGATCTGGCCGGTGGTGCTGGTGCCGTCCATCGCCACTTTCGTGCTGGCCAGCCAAGCCCCGGCCATCCGCGCCATGCCGATGATGCATAACAGCGTCGAACTGGCCCTGGCCGTGCTCTATTTGACCTTGCGCTACATGTATCTGACGTACGGCAAGTCCTTTTCCAAATCCGGGCTGTCATAATCAGCTCCACGAATTCAACCGCAACCACTTAACACCGAAACAAGCGCCATGTCCACACAAACCAATTTATTTGACGATGCCCAGCCTGAGCCGATCGAGCCGGATGAACCGGTATTCGACGGCGAAGCGCTGACCCTGTCCACCTTCGCCGAGCGCGCCTATCTCGACTACGCCATCTCCGTCGTCAAGGGCCGCGCCCTGCCCGACGTGTGCGACGGACAGAAGCCCGTACAGCGCCGCATCCTGTATGCGATGAATGAGCTGGGCTTGAATTCCACGGCGAAGCCGCGCAAATCGGCGGCCGTGGTCGGCGATGTGCTCGGTAAATTGCATCCGCACGGCGACCAGTCCGTATACGACGCGCTGGTGCGCATGGCGCAGGATTTCTCGCTGCGCTACCCGCTGATCGATGGCCAGGGCAACTTCGGCTCGCGCGATGGCGATGGCGCGGCGGCCATGCGTTACACGGAAGCGCGCCTGACGCCGATCGCCAAGCTGCTGATGGATGAAATCGGCATGGGCACGGTGGATTTCCAGCCCAACTACGACGGTTCGACGGAAGAACCGAAGCTGCTGCCGGCGCGCCTGCCGATGGTGCTGCTCAATGGCGCCTCCGGTATCGCCGTGGGCCTGGCGACGGAAATCCCGTCGCACAACCTGGCGGAAGTGGCCAAGGCGGCTGTCGCCATGATCCGCGATCCGAAGATGACGCACGCCGAGCTGATGGCCATCATTCCCGGCCCCGACTTCCCCGGCGGCGGCCAGATCATCACCCCGCCATCGCAAATCCAGGACATGTATGCGAGCGGCCGTGGCAGCATGAAGGTGCGCGCGCGCTGGAAGATCGAAGAGCTGGCGCGCGGCCAGTGGCAAGCCGTCGTGACGGAACTGCCGCCCGGTACCTCGTCGCAAAAGGTGCTGGAAGAAATCGAGGAATTGACGAATCCGAAGATCAAGCTGGGCAAGAAGGCGCTGTCGCCGGACCAGGTGGCCCTGAAGGCGCTGATCCTCAATTCGCTCGACACCATCCGCGACGAATCGGGCCGCGCCGCGCCCGTGCGCCTGGTGTTCGAACCGAAGTCGAAGAACCAGGACCAGACGGAATTCATGCTGATGCTGCTGGCGCATACGTCGCTGGAATCGTCGACCTCGATCAACCTGGTGATGATCGGCGGCGATGGCCGTCCGCGCCAGAAAGGCCTGGGCGACATCCTGCGCGAGTGGATCGATTTCCGCTTCGAGACCGTCACGCGCCGCACCGGCTACAAACTGGGCAAGGTCAAGGACCGCATCCATATCCTGGAAGGGCGCGAAGCGATCCTGCTCAATATCGACAAGGTGATCCAGATCATCCGCAATTCGGATGAGCCGAAGGCGGCCCTGATCGACGCGTTCAAACTGTCCGAACGCCAAGCTGACGATATCCTGGAAATCCGCCTGCGCCAGCTGGCGCGCCTGGAAACGATCAAGATCCAGCAGGAACTGGCCGAGCTGCGCAAGGAAGAAAAATCGCTGCAAGACCTGCTCGACAACCCGGGATCGATGAAGCGCGCCATCATCCGCGAAATCGAAGCGGACGCCAAGCAGTTCGGCGACGCGCGCCGCACCCTGATCGAGGAAGCGCAGAAAGCCGTGGCCGAACAGAAGGTGGTCGATGAACCCGTCACCGTCATCATTTCGGAAAAAGGCTGGGTGCGCGCGCGCACCGGCATCGGCCACGATGCGGCGCAGTTCACCTTCAAGGCCGGAGACAGCCTGCATGGCGCCTTCGAGTGCCGCACGGTCGATACCCTGCTGGGCTTTGGCAACAACGGCAAGATTTACTCGGTTCCCGTCTCGGCCCTGCCCAACGCGCGCGGCGACGGCGTGCCGATCACGACCTTGTGCGACCTGAGCGGCGGCACGCCCGGCAACGCCGTGCGCATCCTCCATTACTTTGCGGGCAATGGCGCCACCAACTTGCTGCTGGCGTCGAGCGCCGGCTACGGCTTCATCGCCAAGGCAGGCGACATGACGAGCCGCCTGAAAGGCGGCAAGGCCTTCATCACCCTGGACGACGGTGACGTGCCTCTGGCGCCCAAAGTCATTCCCGAGGCGGCCAGCGCCCTGGCTTGCCTGACGGAAGGCGCGCGCCTGCTGGTGTTCGGCCTCGATGAAATGAAAACCCTGTCCAAGGGCGGCACGGGCGTCAAGCTGATCGACCTCGATGCCAAAGACAAGCTGCTGGCCGTGCAGCCGATCACCCAGCGCGGCGTGGTGGTCTCGGGTATCGGCCGGGCATCGAAACCGCAGGATGCATCGCTGGGCGCCACGGCCCTGGCCGAACACTTCGGCAAGCGCGCGAAGAAGGGCAAGGCGCTGGCGGCCAAGCTGAAACCGGTATCCATGGCGGCCATCGGCTGACCGCCATCAAGTTATATGAAAAGACAGGTTCGCCTGTCTTTTTTTTGCCCGTCACCGCGTCGCGGCCGCAGAGAAAATAGTTGTACAGATAATTTTACAGATACGTCCCGCGCTCCCGTTATCCCTGCAGGCATGCCACCGGCATGCTGCCCACGGAGAGGAGAACAGCGATGACAAACAACGTTTCAGGCAAGCGGCCATGCAGCGCCTGACCCCGGCCGAACGGCTGGTGGCGGCGATGGCGGCCGAAGGCTTGCCGTATAAAAGCATCGCCAGGGAACTGGGCAAGTCGCCGGCCACCGTGCGCAACCAGCTGCATGCGATTTACCAGAAACTGGGCGTGGGCAACCGCACGGCGCTCGCCTGCAAACTGCGGGATCATCCTTGATGCCGCGCCAGGCGCAGCACGTCGGGCGTCGCTTCGACGATGTCGATCACCTCCTGCGCCCCGGCGGCGTCACTGAGCGCATAGCGTCCCATGCCCAGGGGGTGCAGCCGGGTAACGGGGCCGGCGCGGGGACGGTCATCGGGGCCGGGCGCCATGGACGTCAAGGTCGCCTCCTCTGGCGCCATGGCGCCGGCGGGCGCGCCGAACTCCAGCACCTTGCGCCCCTTGCGGCTGGGAGGAAAGGCGAACGTGGCCGTGGGCCGGTACACCTCGATACCATCCGCATCCTCCTCGAAGGAATGCGTCCAGCTACCGCTGGGCAAAGCCATCGTCATGCCGTGCATGCCGCCTCCCGTTGAACAGATTGTCATCAGAAACACGATACCACGCCGCCGAGGCTTTCATAGCCGCTCACGGAAGGCGACCAGGCCGTGCCATTCCACGCCTTGTGGAACAGGGCACCATTCGTGCCCGTGACAAACACGTCGAGGCGGTTCGCCGCCCACGCCGTGGCGCGCGGACGCGAGGTGCAGA
Organism: Janthinobacterium sp. SUN033; assembly: GCF_030397595.1. NCBI lineage: Bacteria > Pseudomonadati > Pseudomonadota > Betaproteobacteria > Burkholderiales > Oxalobacteraceae > Janthinobacterium > Janthinobacterium sp. SUN033. The sequence continues at coordinate 315,152 of NZ_JAPQNV010000006.1, read as the reverse complement.
TACCGCCCAGGTTTTCAAACCCCGTCAAGGAAGGCGACCAGGCGGATCCATTCCACGCCTTGTGGTACAGGGCGCTGTCCGTGCCGATGACGAAGACATCGAGCCGGTTGGGCGCCCACGACACGGCTTCCACTTCGCCCACGCAGATGCCGCCCAGGCGTTCGAAGCCGTCGTTGGACGGCCCCCATTTCGCGCCATCCCACCACTTGTGGTACAGCGCGCCATCGGTGCCCGTGACGAAGACGTCGAGGCGATTCGGCCCCCACGCCACCGCCTTCGGCGACGAGGTGCAGATGCCGCCCAGGCGTTCATAGCCCGTCAGCGACGGTCCCCAGGCCGTGCCGTTCCACCACTTGTGGTACAGGGCCCGGTCCGTGCCGATGACGAAGACATCGAGGCGGTTCGCCCCCCACGCCACGGCTTCCGGCTGGCCCAGACAGATGCCGCCCATGGCTTCGTAGCCCGTCAGCGACGGTCCCCAGGCCGTGCCATTCCACCACTTGTGATACAGGGCCCGGTCCGTGCCGACGACAAACACGTCGAGGCGGTTCGGCCCCCAGGCCACGGCGCGCGGGTCGCCCACGCACAAGCCGCCCATCGCTTCATAGCCGGTCAGCGACGGTCCCCAGGCCGTGCCGTTCCACCATTTGTGGAACAGGCCGCTGTCGGTGCCCGTGACGAACACGTCGAGCCGGTTCGGCGCCCACGACACCACCTGCGGCGCACTGGTGCAGATGCCGCCCTGCCCTTCATAGCCGGTGACGGACGGCGCCCAGGCCGAGCCATTCCAGGCCTTGTGGTACAGCGCGCGGTCCGTGCCCAGCACGAAGACGTCGAGGCGGTTCGCGCCCCAGGCCACGACGGGAGAAGAGCTCTGGCGCGGCGTGGCGCCCGTGCCGCCCGTCCCCGTGCCGATGCTGGCGCGCGGACCATCGAGGCAAGCCTGCATGCGCGCCACCTGGCCCGCCGTGAACATGAACATGGCGGGATCGTCGACATAATCCATGTAGTTCATGAACATGTCGCCATTCGGCCCATTGCTGCAGGAAACGTGGGGGAACGAAGGCTGGCCCGTGTTCGGCCCGCCCTGGTTCGGCGTATCGGCTACATTGTCCGTGCCCGAGCACCCGGTGCCGTCGTCTCCCCAGATATGGTTCAGGTTCAGCCAGTGGCCGATTTCATGCGTGGCCGTGCGCCCCAGGTGGAACGGCGGCGCGGCCGTGCCGCTCGTGCCAAACGCCGATTGCAGGATCACCACGCCGTCGGTGGCGGCCGGGCCGCCGGGAAACTGCGCGTAGCCCAGCAGACCGCCACCGAGCTGGCACACCCAGATATTCAGGTAGCTGTCGGCCGGCCAGGCATCCATGCCGCCCGTCGCCTGCGACTTGACGGCATCGTCCGCGCCAAACGAGGCCACCGTCGTCTGGCGCCGCTCGATGCCGCTGGTGGCCGCGCCATGCGGATCGGTCGTGGCCAGCGCAAACTCGACGCGCGCATCGGCCGTCAGGGGCAAAAATGGCGCCGGCGTGCTGTTCACATCCGGGTTGACGTGCCGGAAGTCGCGATTGAGGACATCGATCTGGCTGGCGATCTGCGCATCCGAAATATTCTGCGCGGCCGTATTCCACACCACGTGCACCACCACCGGTATCTGCGTCACACCGGAACGTCCGGCAATGCTGCTGTCGCCCTCGTAGAGTCCGGCCAGGTTTTCTATATCGGCGCGCACGTTCGCATAGGATGGATCTTCGGTCAGCAGGCGGCGATGCACGTCCATCGTGGCGCAGGTGCGCGTCTGCGGCGTACCGCCACCCTGCCCCCCGTCGCCACCGTTGCCACCGCCACCATCGCCGCCCATGCCGCCGCCACCGATCTGCATGCAGCTGGTGCCCGCCATGCCTTGCGGCGCCTGCTGCATGCCGCCGCCCGGCATGGCGCCGGCATCCACGGCGGCCACGCCCTGGGCGAGCGCCGTCTGGTCGGCATACGACACGCCCAGGCGCGGCCCCGGCATGGCGTCGCCACCCGTCGCATCAGCATCGGCCTGCATGTCGCCTTCGACCGGCATCGCCTGCATGGAAGACATGGCGGACATGCCTTCAGCCGAACCGGTGGCCGGTGTTTTTTTCGTTTTAGCGGTGCTCATGATGTCTCCCTTCGTCTGTTTGCCAGATCACTATGGCACGGCGAAAAGAGGAGCATTTGCGGCAGATCAAGACTGGCAAGCGACGCCAGGGAAAAGTGGCGGACGAAAAAAAAGACAGCCGAAGCTGTCTTTGGGGTTTGCGGGCCGTGGCCCGCAAACGGGGAATTACTTGGCGGCGGCTGCCTTGACTTCAGCGTCGGCCTTGGCCTTGGCTTCTTCCGTCTTGGTGGCGGCCAGGGCCTTGTCGGCGTTCGCTTCCACTTTTTCCTTGGCGACCTTGGCGTTCGCTTTCACGGCCGTCTTGGTGGCTTTCGCATCGGCCTTGGCATCGGTTTTATCCGCCTTGGCTTCCGCTTTCAGCTTGTCTTCCGCATCAGCATTGACGACTTTGTCGTGTGCCTTGGCCTTGGTTTTGTTGGCCTTGTGGTGGGCGTCGGCTTTCTTTTCGTCGGCCTTCATTTCCGCCTTGGCGACATTCGCGTCAGCCTTGGCATCGACTTTGGCTTCCGAAGCAACAGCCTTGTTGACGTCTTTTTGCGCGGAAGCCTGGGCTTTCACAACGGCTTCCGTGGCCGGTGCGGTTTGCGCGAAGGCGGCGGTGGCAAACAGGGTAGCGATCAGTGCGGCGAGTAATTTGTTCATGATGTGACCTTTCAATATGGTTTAATTTTATTCTTACTAAAGGCGGGCAAAATGTTCAAAATTTGCCAGGCATCGCGCTGTTTCTTGATGTAGCGCAATGGCATGACTTCATAGTAAAGATAACGGGCAAACCACACAGTGCGTTAGCGCACTCAACGGAAAATATGTGCATTTCGGCAAACTTCCCATCGAGCGCGGCCGTACACTGCAGGACCTCACACGCTGACGGCCAGGGCCGCGTGGCGCGCCGCCACCCACTCCTCATTGGCCGGCTCCACGCCCACCACGATGCGGCTGGCATCGCTGGAAATACGGCTGGCGTTGCGCGCATTGGCCTGCGCGTCGAGCACGGGGCCAATAAAGCCCAGCTCGGCGCAGATGCGCTGGCGCAGCTCGGCGCTGTGCTCACCGATACCGGCCGTAAACACCAGCATGTCCAGCCCGCCCAGCACGGCCGTCAGGGCGCCGATCTCGCGCACGATGCGGCGGATATATAAAGCCAGCGCGGCGCGGATGCGCTCGCCCGTGGCATCCTGGCGCTCCTGCTGCGCCAGCAAGACCGGTGGATCGGCCGACACGCCCGACACGCCCAGCAAGCCCGACTCGTGGTACAGCACGTGCGCCACCTTTTCCAGCGACAGCTTTTCGATCTCCATCAAGTAGATGACGGCGCCCGGATCGAGCGAACCGCAGCGCGTGCCCATCATCAGGCCGTCGAGCGCGGAAAAGCCCATGGTCGTGGCCACGCTGTGCAGATTATCCATGGCGCACAGGCTGGCGCCGCTGCCCAGGTGGGCGACGATGACCTTGCCGCGCGCGACGGCACCGAAACGCTGCTCCAGCACCAGCGACTGGTATTCGTACGACAGGCCGTGGAAGCCATAGCGGCGCAAGCCCCGCTCCCACGCATCGTAAGGCAGTGCCAGCATCTGCTCGACCTGCGGCACCGTGTGGTGGAAGGCCGTGTCGAAGCACGCCACCTGGGCGATGTCGGGACGCGATTCGAGCAGCACCTCGATCGCCTCCAGCGCGAACGGCTGGTGCAGGGGCGCGAGCGGCACAAAGCTTTTCAGGTCCGCCAGCACGGTGAAGTCGATGCGCACGGGGGCGAAATACTTGCTGCCGCCATGCACCACGCGGTGCGCCACGGCGCGCAGCGGACGCCCGTCCAGCTGCGCCACCACTTGCGCGCGGATGTATTCGAGGGCCGCGTGATGCGGCTGCTCCGGGTCCAGCTGCAAGGCGACCGCCGGCAGTCCGCCGGCGCGGTAAGTGGCATTTTCGCGGCCGATGCCTTCGACCTTGCCGCTCCATTGCGCCTGCTGCGGCAGCACGCCGTGCGCTTGCTCGAACAGGGCGAACTTGATGCTCGACGAGCCGCAATTGAGCACCAGGATCAGGGTGCCGTCGGCGGCATGTTGGACTGCTGCGTTCATGGCGGCGTGCTCCGGTAATGGTTGGCCAGCATCACGGCGATGGCGCACGAGGCGATGCGGCTGGCGCGCGAATCGGCGCGGCTGGTCAGAATGACGGGGATTTTCGCGCCCAGCACGATGCCGGCGCTGTCCGCGTCACCCATGTATTCGAGCTGCTTGGCCAGCATATTGCCGCTTTCCAGGTCGGGCACCAGCAAGATATCGGCGCGGCCCGCCACCTCGGAGACGATGCCCTTGACGGTGGCGGCGGCGATCGACACGGCATTGTCGAAGGCCAGCGGGCCGTCGAGGATCGCCCCGGTGATCTGGCCGCGGTCGGCCATCTTGCACAAGGCGGCCGCATCGAGCGTGGCGGGCATGTCCGCATTTACCGTTTCCACGGCGGCCAGGATGGCCACGCGCGGCCTGGCCACGCCGATCACGTGCGCCAGGTCGATGGCGTTGCGCACGATGTCGGCCTTCATGGCCAGGTTGGGCGCGATATTGATGGCCGCGTCCGTGATGATGAAAGGACGCGGATAGGCGGGCGTCTGCATCAGGAAGCAGTGGCTGATGCGGCGCTTGGTGCGCAGGCCGGCGCTGGCCGACAGCACGGCCGACATCAGCTCATCCGTGTGCAGGCTGCCCTTCATCAGCGCCTCGACTTCGCCCTTGCCCGCCAGTTCGGCACCGCGCGCGGCGGCCGCATGGCTATGCTCGACGTCCTCGATGGCGATGCCGGCCAGGCTCAGGCCAGCTTCCAGCGCCACCGCCTCCAGGCGCGCGCGCGGCGCCACCAGCACGGGCGTGATCAGGCCGGCCGCATGCGCGTCGAGCGCGCCGGACAGGCTCAGTTCATCGCAAGGGTGGATCACGGCCACCTTGATCGGACCCAGGGTGCGCGCGTGTTCCAGCAGGCGCCGCGTACCGTCGCCGTTATGCAGGCGTACCTCGGGCAGGGTGGCGCGCTGGCGTTCGATCTGCTCGGCGGGCGCGATCACCTGCGCCTCGCCGTCGAGCACCACGGCACCATGCTGGTTGACGCAGCGGCACGCCAGGGTCACGTGGCGGCTGCGCGGCTCAAGGGCCGTGACGGTGACGCTGATGGCCAGCGTATCGCCCACGCGCACGGGCTGCAAAAAGCGCAGGGTCTGGCCCGTGTAGACGGTGCCGGCGCCGGGCAGGCGCGTGCCCAGCACGGCGGAAATGAGGGCCGCGCCCCACATGCCGTGGGCGATCACGCCCTGGTAGCGGCTGGCGGCGGCAAATTCGGCATCGAGGTGCTGCGGGTTGTCATCGCCCGACATCACCGCGAACAGGGCGATATCGTCCATGCTCAGGGTGCGCGTGATGCTGGCGCTGTCGCCGATGGCGATCTGGTCGAAGGTGCGGTTGCGTACGATATTCAAGTCATCGTCTTGGGTAGTAGTCATCGTGGTCTTCTATACAGGGGTAATGTGTTTGGCCGGCTTGGCTTTTGGCCCGGCAGGGGATGAGCGCGCGTCCGACGGCAACGCCTTCGCTTGCGCCTTGATCGCGCGCTCGAAGACGTCTTGCATCTGCTGCAGGCTCGCTTCCTCGTCCGGCGTCGGCGCTTCGGGCACTTGCAGCACTTGCTGCAGCCATTCGGACAGCGCCCCGATGTCGTCCGGGCTGGCGCGCGACAGCAGAATCGGCAAGGCGGCGATGGCGGCATCGAAATCATGCAGCATCAAGCGCGCCTGCTGGCGCACGATGCCGCGGAATTCCTCCATGTTGACATCCTGCCGGTACTGCGGCTTGATCAATTTCAGGGCCAGGTTGACCCTGCGCTCGTCGGCGATCATGCGGAAGCGGTAGATGTAGAACAGCGCGCGCACGGCCGCTTCCACCAGGCCGCCCCGCTGCATGTCCTCGTCCATCTTGCGCGTTTCGCAACGCACGTATTCGCAATGCTCGGGCGAGATACCGGGATGGGGGCGCGGCGGCGTAGTGTCGCCGATGGCTTGTCCCGTCAGCGCCTGCACCAGGGGCGAGCCGTACACCAGGTCGAAGGTGGTTTCCTGCACCGTGTCGCGCCAGTCGCGCCAGCCGTTCAAGCCGGCCGTGATGGCGCCGGAGATGGCCTCCTGCATGGCCAACAGCGGGTTGTCGGGCGCCACCGGCTGGCGATGGGCGCGTACTTTTTCCGCCTCCTTGGCCACCAGCCTGGCCAGCGGATTATGGTCCGTCCAGCGTTCGTAAGACACGCGCAGCGGATGCGCGAGCTGCAGGAAGCGCGCCGACTGCGGCGTGACCATGGCGCGGACCCACGGTTGCGCAAACGTGCGGTACAAGGCCAGGTTCACTTCGGACACGCGCGCAGCGGCGGCGAACTTGCGGTCGTTTTCCACGCTTGGCTGCACGATGGCGCGCACATCCTCGATGCCGCGGTGCTCGACCTGCAGCACATAGTCGCCGCTGGCCAGGTCCGCGTTCGGCGTATCGGGCGTCTTGTCGACGATTCTCGCTTCGTAGATGCCGGCCGGCAGCAGGTTGATCAGGTCGATATTGCTGGCGAATTTCTGGTGCTCCTTGTGCCCCACCTTGGCCGAGACGAAGATACCCAGGTGGCCGATGCTGTCATGCACGGCATACACGATGGTCTGGTCGTGCATCAGCACGTCCTTGTCGTCGCGGTACAGGTCCGTGATCCAGCCCAGCGCCTGCGGCGGCGGCGTGATGTTGTCGCCGTTCGAGCAGAACACGACGATGGGCGAACGGATATTGCGCAAGTCCAGGCGTACGCCATCGGACGTGATCAACTCCGCCGTAGCCAGGCGGTTGCCGATGAACAGATTGTCGACGATGTACTGCATCTCGACGTCGTTCAGGAAGACGTGGCCGCCCCAGTATTTTTCAAATTCCAGGTAACGGGGCGCTTCCGTGTCGATGTTTGCATACAGGTTGTACTGCTTGCTCCACAGGGTGTTGGCCGGGTTCAGCTTCTCGAAATTCTGCACCAGGCTGGCGCCGTCGAAACGGCCGTTGCCCAGGTCGCCCGCCAGCGCCGTGGCCCAGCTGCCGCCCATCAGCCCACCGGCGTAGCGCATCGGATTGCGGCCATGCCAGCCGGCCCAGTACGACACGGGCGCGCCGGCCACGATGATGGGACCGAACAATTCCGGGCGCATGGCCGCCGTCATGAGGATTTGCCAGCCCGCCTGGCAATTGCCGATGACGACGGGCTTGCCCTCGCTGAGCGGATGCAGGGCGATGACTGTTTCCAGGAAGGCCGCCTCGGCGTGCATCACGTCTTCCACCGTCTGTCCCGGCACGGGATCGGGCAGGAAGCCGATGAAGTAGCACGGGTGGCCGGCGCGCAGGGCCACGCCGATCTCGCTCTCGGCCTTGAAGCCGCCGATGCCGGGACCGTGCCCGGCGCGCGGATCGACGACGACGAATGGCCGCTTCGATGGATCGGGTTCCGGCGCATCGGGCGTCAAGATGCGCGCCAGGCCGTAGTTGACGGGACGCGCCAGTTCCAGGCCCGACATCACCAGTTCGGCGGGGAAGTCCAACACGTTCGGCACTTCCTCGGCCATGTGCTCCTGGTACTGGTTGCCGCGCCGGCGCATCACGTCCGCGTACAGCACGATGCGCTGCCACGAGTCGCGTGCATAGTCGCCCAGCACGCCCAGCGACGGCAAGCCGCCGGTGGAGAAAAATGGTGCAGCTTCGATCTTCATGGCTATCCTTTTCATGCAAAAAACGCCGGACCATTCCGGCGCGGGGGCTACGCCATCTGGCTGATGGTCTTGCGAAAGCGCGCCAGCGCGAAGGTAAACAAGGCCGTGCCGATGGCCAGCAAGGCCAGGAACGGCTTCCACACCACGTCGATGCCGGCGCCCCGGTACAAAATCGCCTGGCTCAATTCGACGAAATGCGTGGTCGGGGCGATCAGCATGATGTTTTGCACCAGCTGGGGCATGCTTTCGCGCGGCGTGCTGCCGCCCGAGAGCATCTGCAGCGGCAGCAGCACGAGGATCAGCAACATGCCGAACTGCGGCATGCTGCGCGCCACGGTGGCGAGGAAAATCCCCATCGACGTGGTGGCAAACAGGTGCAGCGCCGCGCCGCACAGGAACAGCGCGATCGAGCCTTCGATGGGCACGTGCAGCATGCCGCGCACCACCAGGTTCAACGACAGGGCGGCGGCCAGCAGCACCACCAGCCCCATTGACCATACCTTGCCCAGCATGATCTCGGCCGGTGTCACGGGCATCACCAGCAAGTGTTCGATGGTGCCGTGTTCGCGCTCGCGTATCAGGGCCGCCCCCGTCAAAATGATCGACAGCATCGTCACCTGGTTGATGATTTCCATCAGCGAGCCAAACCACGCCTGGCTCAGCGAAGGATTGAAGCGCGCGCGCATCACCAGTTCCACGGGCGAGACCGTCGCGCCCCGATAGCGCTTGGCGAATTCGGACACTTCGCCGGCGACGATCTGCTGAATATAACCGCTGCCGCTGAAGGCTTGGCTCATGCGCGTGGCGTCCACGTTCAGCTGCAGCTCCGCCTGGCGCCCTCCCAGCACGTCGGCCTGCAGCTTGGGCGGTATCGTCAGCACGAAGGTGTACTGGCCCGCGTCCAGGCCCGCATCGACCTGGCTCTGGTTGATCATGGCCGGCGGCGTGAACTGGGGCGGAAAGAAGGCCGAGGCGATGCGCCCGGACAGGGGCGAGCCATCCTCGTCGACGATGGCGATCGAGGCCATGTGCAGGGTTTCCGGCTTGGCCGTGGCGGCCACGTAGATGGCCAACGTGAACGTGTAGAGGATCAGGATCAGCATCATGGGATCGCGGATCAGGCTCCAGATTTCCTTCACGCCCAGGCGGTAGATATTTTCAAGATGCCGCATATCAGCTCTCCTGTTTCTTCAGCAGCGCCACCGTCACACCGAGGATCACGGGGATCGCCACGATCAGGGGCCAGAACGAGGCATGCAGGTCGCCAAAGCCCAGCGCCTTGTTGAACACCCCCCGGCTGATATTGAGCATGTGCGTGGCCGGGTACATCAGGCCGATCGCCTTGCCCACGCCTTCCATCGACGAGACGGGATTGAGCAGGCCGGAAAACTGGATGGCCGGGATCATGGTGCCGATCATGGTCACGAACAGGGCCGCGATCTGGCTGCGCGTAAACGTCGACGCGAACAAGCCGATGCCGGTGGCGCAGATATTGAAGATGAAGGTGGCGCCGATCAGGGTCGGCAAGCTGCCCTTGATCGGCACGCCAAAGGCGGTGACCGCCAGCAGCGCCATGAGCACGAAGTTGAGCATCGCCAGCAGCACGTACGGCACCTGCTTGCCAAGCAAGAATTCCAGGCGCGTGACGGGCGTCACGTACAGGTTGATGATGGAGCCCAGTTCCTTTTCACGCACCACGGACAGCGCCGCCAGCATGGCCGGCAGCATCAGCAGCAGCAGGGGAATCACGGCCGGCACCATCGCCGGCAGGCTTTTCACGTCCGGGTTGTAGCGGTAGCGCGTCTGGATGGCGACGGGGTTGTTCATCGTGATGCCATAGCGGTGCAAGGCCTGGTCGGCCAGCCACAGTTGATGCATGCCCTGCACGTAGCCCTGCACGGTTTCGGCGCGCATCGGCATGGCGCCGTCGATCCACGCGCCCACCTGGGCCGGCGCGCCGCGCTGCACGTCGCGCGCAAAGCCGGGCGGAATTTCTATGGCCAGCGACAGTTCGCCGCTGCGCATGCGCTTGTCGATATCGGCATAGTCGCGCAAGGGCGGTCGCTCGATGAAGTAGCGCGAGCCGGCCAGGTTGTTCGTGTAATTCTGGCTCAAAGTCGTCTGGTCGTGGTCGAGTACCGCGTAGCTCAAGTCTTCGACGTCCAGGCTGATGCCGAAGCCGATGACGAACAGCAGCAGCACGGAGCCGCCCAGCGCCAGCGTCAGGCGCACGGGATCGCGGCGCAGTTCCAGGGTTTCGCGCCACATGTAGCTGAGCATGCGTCCCAGGCTGAAACGGCTGCGCCGGTGCTGCGGCGCTGGTGCCTGCACTGCCGCTTCCTGCGCGGGCGCCGGCGTTTCCTGCACTGCCGCGGGCGCCGTGCCGCCGCCCGCCTCTTCCAGGTAGGCGATGAAAGCCGCTTCCAGCGACGGTGCGCCCTTCTTGCGCACCAGTTCTGCCGGCGTATCGCTGACCAGCACTTTACCCGCGTGCATCAGCGAAATGCGGTCGCAGCGCTCGGCCTCGTTCATGAAGTGGGTGGAGATGAAAATGGTGACGCGGTCGCGCCGCGCCAGCTCGATCATCAGGCGCCAGAAATTGTCGCGCGCGATGGGGTCGACGCCGGACGTCGGCTCGTCGAGGATCAGCATTTCCGGCTTGTGCACCATGGCCACGGCCAGCGACAGCCGCTGGCGTATGCCCAGCGGCAGACTATCGGGCAAGTCGTCCATCACTGCGCGCAAGTCGAAGCGCTGCGCCATCTCGTCGATGCGTACACCGATTTCAGCTTCCGGGACGTGGAACAGGCGCGCGTGCAGCACCAGATTCTGGCGCACCGTCAGTTCGCTGTACAGAGAGAAGGCCTGCGACATGTAGCCGACCCTGCGGCGCGTGTCGATGTCGTTGGAATCGACCTCCTTGCCGAACAGCCAGGCCTTGCCTTCCGTCGCCGGCAAGAGGCCCGTGAGCATCTTCATGGTGGTCGACTTGCCGCAACCGTTCGATCCCAGAAAGCCGAAAATCTCGCCGCGGCCGATGCGGAAATTCACATGGTCTACGGCCGTGAAATCGCCGAAGCGCATGGTCAGATCTTTGGCCTCGATGGCCACGTCCTGCGCGCTGGCCGCATCCAGCGGCGTCATCACCACGGGCTGGTGGCCGGCGCGCTTGGCCTCGGGCAGCAGCTTGATGAAGGCCGCTTCCAGGTTGCCGCTGTCCGTGCGCGCCAACAGTTCGGCCGGCGTGCCCGTATCGAGCACCTTGCCGTCATCCATGGCCACCAGCCAATCGAAACGCTGCGCCTCGTCCATGTAGGCGGTGGCCACCATCACGCTCATTTGCGGGCGCTGCACGCGGATGCCGGCGATCAGGTCCCAGAACTGGGCCCGCGCCAGCGGATCGACGCCGGTGGTCGGTTCATCGAGAATGAGCAGGTCGGGATCATGGATCAACGCGCAGCACAGGCCCAGCTTCTGCTTCATGCCGCCCGACAGCTTGCCCGCCGGGCGCGCCAGGAAGGGCTGCAAACCCGTGCTGCGGGTCAGCTGGTCGATGCGGCGGCGGCGTTCCGCAGCGTCATGGCCGAACAGGCGCGCGAAAAACTGCAGATTTTCCTCGACCGACAGGGTCGGATACAGATTCTTGCCCAGACCTTGCGGCATGTAGGCGATACGGGGACAGACGTCGTCGCGGTGGCGCGCATCGCGCATGTCGCCGCCCAGCGCCATCACGCTGCCCTGCTGCACGGCGCGCGCGCCGGCCACCAGCGACAGCAGGCTCGATTTGCCCACGCCATCGGGCCCGATCAAGCCCACCATGCGGCCTGCCGGCACGTCCAGGTCGATGGCGTCGAGCGCTAACGTCTTGCCGTAATGCTGGCTGACGCCCTTGATGCTGACGACAAAGGAGTTCACGTCCATGCTCACTGCGGAACCTTGGCAGTCAGTTCAGCGGGCCATGCCTGCTTCGCATCGAGACGCACCCAGGCCACGCCAGGCAAGCCCACTTTCACCAGCGCCAGATGCTTTTGCAGCAGCTCGCGGCTGATCTGCGCCTTCACGCGGAACATCAGCTTCTGACGCTCGCTGGCCGTTTCCACCGTCTTCGGCGTGAATTGCGCACTGGCCGCGACGAACGAGATCGTTGCCGGAATCACGTAATTGGGCGCCGCGTCGAGGATGATGCGCACTTCGCCGCCCAGCGCCACCTTGCCGGCCGCCGTCTCGGGCAGGAAGAAGGTCATGTAGACGTCCGACAGGTCGACCAGGTTAAGCACCTTGCCGCCGCCCGCCAGCACTTCGCCCTGCTGCGCCACCAGGTATTGCACGCGGCCGTCGCGCGGCGCCGTCAGCTGGCCATCGGCCAGGTCGGAATCGATGCGCGCCGTCGTCGCCTCGGCGGCAACCACGGCAGAACGGGAGCCCACCACCTGCGCCCTGGCTGCGTCGATGGCTGCCTGCGCCGCCGTCACTTGCGCCTTGGCCGCATTCAGGGCCGCGGCCACGCTGCGCACGCGGGCGCGGTCGTCGTCGAGTTCCTGCACCGAGGAAGCGCCCTCCTTCGACAGGGTTTCGGAACGGGCCAGGCGGCGCTTGGCCGCATCGAGTTCACTTTCGCGCTGCGCCACCATGGCCAGCGCGGCCGCCTTGTCGCTCTCGCGCACGGCCACCTGCGCCTGCGCGCCCACCACGGCGTCGGACGCCTGCTGCTGGCGCGCGCGCGCCTCGTCGCGCTGGGCCGTCAGGGAATCGACCTGCATGGTGGCCAGCGGCTGGCCCGACTTGACGAAGTCGCCCTCGCGCACGAGGATCTCCTTGACCCGGCCCGCCTGCTTGGTGGCGACGTCGATTTCCGTCGCTTCGATGCGGCCATTGCCGCTGACGAAACCTTCGCCTAGGCCAGTGGGACGCATTTTTTGCCAGGCCACATAGCCCAGCACGAGGACGGCCACGACCAGCGCGGCGGGGATAAGTTTTTTCTTCAGTTGTGGAGTCATGGTATCGGGGCGATCAAATTAGTGGGTGGAAGCGGCGGCGGAAGTGGCTGGCGCGCCACCGCCCAACGCCGCATACAGGCTGACCTGGCTAGAGAGCAGCGCGCGGCGCGTCTGCACCAGCTGCTGCTCGACCGTCAGCAAATCGCGCTGCGCGTCGAGCACTTCCAGGTAGGGCGCGGCGCCATTGTCGTAGCGCAGCTTGGCCAGGCGCGCCCGCTCGCTCTGCGCGGCCAGCGTGGTCTTGCCGATATCGACCTGCAGCGCCAGCCAGCGCCGGTTCGACAGCGCATCGGCCACTTCGCGGAAAGCACCCTGCACGCTCTTTTCGTAGTTGGCCACGGCCACGTCGCGGCGCACCTCGGCCAGTTCCATATTCGCGCGCAGGCGGCCCGCGTCAAAGATCGGCAGCACCAGGCGCGGCGCGAAATTCCACGCGCCGCTGCCCGAATCGAACAAGCCGCTCAATTCCGCGCTGGCCGTGCCGTAGGCCGCCGTCAAGGAAATCGTCGGGAAGAAGGCGGCGCGCGCGGCACCGATATTGGCTTGCGCGGCGCGCAGCTGATGTTCGGCCGCCACCAGGTCGGGACGCTGCGTGAGCAAAGCCGAGGGCAGGCCCGCATGCAGCGGCTGCAGCACGCTGGCGTCGTCGAAGCGGCGCACCTCACCAGCCACCGGCGTCAGGTCGATGGGGCCGCCCACCAGTTGGGCCAGCGCGTGCGCCTGCACGGCGCGCGCCTGTTCCAGCTGCGCCGACAGCGACAAGGCCTGGCTGAGCAAGGTTTCCACCTGCGTCAGGTCCAGCTTGGAAATCGACCCGGCTTCAAAGCGGCGCGTGAAGATGCGCAGCGATTCGGCGCGGCTGTCGACGGTGGCGCGCGCCAGTTCCACGCGTTCATCGAGTTCGCGCAAGCCAAGGTAGCCATTGGCCACCTGCGCCACCAGGGCCACGCCGACGGCGCGGCGCGCCTCGTCGCTGGCCAGCAGGGTTTGCAGGGCGCTGTCCTTCAGGCTGCGCACGCGGCCCCAGAAGTCGAGTTCCCAGGCGCTCACGTTCAAGCCTGTCTGGTACTGCGCGCTCGTCATGGGACGGCCCGTCACGCTCAGGTCACCGGGCACGCGCGCGCGGCTGCCCGAAGCGCCCAGCGCGATGGTGGGAAATTGCTCGGCGCGCTGAATGCCATACGCGGCGCGCGCCTCTTCCACGCGCAGCGCGGCGATGCGGATGTCGCGGTTGCTCGCCAGCGCCTGCGCAATGAGCGCCTGCAGGCGCGGATCGGCAAAATAGGCTTGCCAGGCGACGTCGGGCGCGTGCGCGCCGGCGGAATCGGTTTCCGGATACTGCGCCGCCACGGGCAGCGGCGGTGGCGCATACGGTGGCGCCATCGAGGCGCAGCCGGCCAGAGCCAGCGCGGTGGCCAGCGCGGCCATCCTGGCGCAGTTGGGCAAAGTAGGAACAGCCATGGTCATCTTCTTCCAGTCAATTCAGAATGTTGTAGCCGCCATCGACATACAGGGTGCCGCCCGTGATGGCGCGCGCGCCGTCGCCGGCGAGGAAGGCGCACAGCGCGCCCACGTCCTCGATGGTGGCCAGGCGCCGCATGGGCGAGCGTTCGATGGCGTCGGCCATCAGGCGGTCGAAATGGGCGATGCCGGAAGCGGCCCGCGTCTCCAGCGGTCCCGGCGAAATGGCGTTGACGCGGATGCCTTGCGGGCCCAGTTCGGCGGCCAGGTAGCGCACCGACGCTTCCAGCGCCGCCTTCACGGGCCCCATCAGGCCATAGTCGGCGATGACTTCCTCCGCGCCCAAATAACTCATGGTCATCAGGCTGCCGCCGTCCGGCATCAGCGGTTCGGCCAGTTTCGCCATGCGCATGAAGGAGTGGCAGGAGATATCCATCGCCTGCGCAAAGCCGTCGGCTGAACTGTCCGTCACGCGGCCATGCAAGTCCTGCTTCGGCGCATAGGCAATGGAATGGACGACGAAATCGAGCCGCCCCCATTGCCGTTCGATCTGCGCGAACAGCGCTTCGAGCTGGCCCGGCACGGCCACGTCGAGCGGCGCCATGATGGCCGCCTGCACTTGCTGCGCCAGCGGTTCCACGTATGGACGGGCCTTGTCATTGAGCCAGGTCACGGCCAGTTCGGCGCCGGCCGTGCGCAGTGCGCTGGCGCAGCCCCAGGCGATGCTTTGCGTGTTGGCAATACCCACCACCAGGCCCCGCTTGCCCTGCAAAGGCAAGGGCCGCAAGTCGGCCGTCATGCCTGGACCGGACGCAGGGCGGGCCACGGCGTGGCCGCATGCACGCATCGCACCGCGCCGGCGTGCATGGCGGCGGCGCAAGTGGCCAGCGTCACGCCGCCGGCACGCGCATACGGCAAGGCAATGGGAGTGTGAGGGTGTAAGGTACTGCACGCGTCAGGCGCGGGGGTCTGCATCTTCATGAATCGGCTTCCGTCACTGAAATTCGAGGCACGCACCAGTGCATTTTCGGGGAACTGGTACGGGGCGAAATTACTCTACAGCATTTAGACGCGTGATTCGTGATGAGTCCGATCCGCATTCCATGACGCTTTGAGCTAGGTCAACTATAAGTGCGATTGCGGCAATGCAACATTGATGTAAATCAAATTTTACCTCAATATTATCTAAATGAAATATTTTTCAGGCAAGCGTGCGGACGTATTGATTTGATAATATCACTGGGCTAGCGAGAAGAAAAGCGCGCAGGTGAGCGACAATTGGCATTGCCTGGAAAACAAGCAGCGCTGGGCAGCGGCGGAAGGCAGGCGGTGGGGAGAGGCAGAGAGGGGACCATGCTATTGCGATGCAACATGACCCCCCATGCATTACGGAAGCGGCAAGAGCGGCATTATTTGCCCGGCGCCGCGGCGGGACGCGAATACAGGTCGATGATGGTGCTGATGCCATCCTGGCACACGGAGCAGAACGTCTCGCTGCGGTCGAACATGATGCACTGCATCTCGGGCCGGTAGTAGCCGGACGACTCGTAGTTCGCGCCTTCGAAGGCGCCCACCGCATGGCGCTGCGGCGCCTTCGAGAACAGCTGCTGCGTGTAGGCCAGGTCGGCCTTGAACAAGTCGCTCATCTCGCTTTCCGGGCGGTTGGCCGCACGCAGGGCCGCGCGCTGCTTCTGGTATTCGCGCGCATGGCTATCGTATGCTTCCTTCGGCCATGGCGTCGGCAGCGGCGTGCCGGCCTTGACGTGGTGCTTCCATTTCAGCCTGGCCGGATCGCGCAGCGCCGTGGCATTCGGTTCCCACGGTTCCTGGCGCTCGCCATTCGACTGATAGGCCACGGGCGAGGTGTAGTACTCGTCGGCCAGGCCGGCGAAATGGTGGCCGAATTCATGCACGAACAGGTAATTGGCCCAGTCGCTATTGGCCGCCGCCGTGCTGAACTGGCCGAAGATGCCGCCGCCGCCGTAGGTATCGTTGTTGACGAGGATTTCGATGAATTCATACGGCGCGTACTGCGCCAGGTCGCGCAGCGCGCGGTTATCCGTCGTCAGCACATAGCGCTCGCTGCCGAAGATATCGTAGCGCGTGCCCAGCTGCGACGCGTGATGCACGCCCGTCGAGGGACGCGACACGCCCGACTCCTGGGTCGGCGCGGCCATGGCCCACACGTTGAAGTCCCTGGCCCGCTCGCGGAATGGCGAGACGGTGAAAAGATGGTCAGCCAGCTTGCGCGCCGTCGCTTCGAACTTGCCCATTTCGGCGGCCGTATAGCCGTCGCCCATGATCAGCAGGTCGACCTTGTCGGGCGATGGCCCGCTGATGCGGATCGGGATCGGCTTGACGGGCGCCGGCGGCTGCTTGCGGATCACGTCCTGCGCGGCAGGATCGACATCCGTGCTCCATACAACGGAAAACAGGCCGCGCTCGTCGCGCTTGAGGATGCGCACGCGCACGGGGTGCTCGGGCTGCGGGAAGCGCACGGACTCCTGGAAGGCGCGCGTGGTGGTCTTCGCTTCATCGGTGCTGGCCCATTCGCCGAAGATGGTGGAAAAACCGCGCGAGTACAGCACCTTGCCCGACTTGATGTCGACCACTTCCAGCAGGTTGTTGCCGCGGTTGCTGTCATCGATGGGACGCGCCAGGTTGCCCGGCCATGGCAGGGGCTCGACCAGCACGCGCTCGACCGCATAGTGCTCCCCCAGCGCATTGCCGCTGTGCTGGTAATCGATGCGCATGGTGGCCGGCGGCGGCGCATTATCCGCCTGCGCGGCAGGGACGATGCCGGCGGCCAGCGCCAGCGCGCAGAGGAAGGATCGAATCGGAGTCTGCTGCATGTCATTCCTAAAACGGTAGAAAAACAGGTGAAGGGAACGGTTTTCCAAACAATCGGCGGGCCTGCCGGCAGGTGCGGGAAAAACCGCTGCGGCACATTGTAGCGACAGGATGCGGGCGTGCAAAGCGCCCATTTCACGCGATTCGCTTGACCATGCGATAGAATCGATTTATATTAGACTGACTAGTCGATTAATTAAAGGAAAGAGCCATGCGCACCATCGATCCCGGCAAACACGCGGCCCGCCGTGACGCCATTCTCGCCGCCGCGCGCCACTGCTTTGCGCGCAAGGGCTTTCACCAGACCAGCACCGCCGCCATCTGCGCGCAGGCGGGCATGAGTCCCGGCAACCTGTTTCACTACTTCCCCTCCAAGCAAGCCATCATCGCCGCCATCGTCGACGAGGAAGGCAGCGAGACGACCGCCTATTTCGCCGGCGTGCAAGGCAGCGCCGATGCCTACGGCGCCCTGCTCGACTTCATGGACCTGGTACTGGCGCTGGCGGCCGATGACGACTTTGCGGGGCTGGCGCTGGAAATATCGGCCGAAGCGATGCGCGACGCGGATATCGCGGCCAGGGTGGCGCGCAACGACGCCAGCCTGCGCGGAGGCTTGCAAGCCTTGCTGGAAGAGGCGGCATCAGGGGGCCAGGTCGACGCCGCGCTGGACGCCGCGCAAACGGCCAGCTGGATCGCCGCGCTGATCGACGGCATCTTCAACCGGGTCGCAGTCGATCCCGATTATGCACCGCTGGCGCAACGCGCCAGCCTGCACCTGCTGCTGGCGCGCTTCCTGCGCCCTGCCCTGGCATGAGCGCCGCCCTGCAAGCCCAGCCCACACGCATCGCCGACGTCGACGCCCTGCGCGGCTGCGCCCTGTTCGGCATTTTGGTCGTCAATATCGGCGCCTTCGCCACGCCCTGGTTCGGCCTGGGATTGACCGATCCCGCCTTTCACGGCGGCGTGGACCGCGCCACGCACTTTATCGTCGCCCTGCTGTTCGAAACCAAGTTCTACCTGCTGTTTTCCTTCCTGTTCGGCTACAGCTTCACCTTGCAGATGCAGGCGGCCGCGCGCGCCGATGCGCCGTTCGTGCCGCGCATGCTGCGCCGGCAAGTGGGCCTGTGGCTGATCGGCGCCCTGCATGCCGTGCTCCTGTTTCATGGCGACATACTCACGACTTACGCTCTGCTGGGCATCGTGCTGCTGGCGCTGTACCGCTGCGGCGAGCGCCAGGCACTGTCCCTGGCGTTGATACTCGTCACCGTCTGCGTGGCATTCTGGGCAGGCATGGCCTGGCTGCAAAGCCTGCAGCCAGCGGGCGACGCTGCGGACAACGCCGTGGCGATGGCGCAAAAGGCGGCAAGCGCGCTGGCCGCCTACCACGCCACGCCGGCCGCCGTCGTCCATCAGCACCTGCGCGAACTGGGTGAAATCTGGATCGTCCTGCTGCTGGTGCAGGCACCGTGCGCGCTGGCCATGTTCCTGTGCGGCCTGGCCGCCGGCAAGCGCGAGATGCTGCTGCACGCAAGCGATTATCTGCCGCTGCGCCGCCACCTGCTGTGGGCCGGCGCGCTGGCGGGATTGCCCGGCGCCGCCTTCTACGCGTGGACCTCCGTGTATGGGGATAGCCAGGCATGGCAGGTGGCGGGACTGGCCGTGGGCCTGGCGAGCGCGCCACTGCTGGCGGGCGCCTACCTGGCGCTGGCGCTGGTCCTGTTCGAGCGCCTGCGCGACGGCACGCTGTTTGCGCTGCTGGCCGACACGGGCCGCATGGCCTTGTCGAACTACCTGCTGCAGTCGGCCATCTGCGCCGTGCTGTTCCTCGCGTATGGCGCGCGGCTGATGGGCAGCGTGTCGCCGCTGGGCGCACTGGCGCTGGCCGTCATCATCTTCGGCCTGCAACTGCCGTTGAGCCGTTGGTGGCTGCGCGGCCATGCGTATGGCCCTATCGAGTGGCTGCTCAGGGCCTTGACGATCGCCGCGTGGCCGCGCTGGCGGCGCACCGCTTACTTGTAGCGGTACAGGGGCTGGCGCAGCTGGATGGGGCGGATGTCGAGGCGCAGTTTCAGCACCGAATACGCTTCCGCCTCGGTCGAGCTGTAGCCGACGCTGTTGACGGTTTTACTGAAGCGGAACTCGAAGCCCAGGTCCGGATACGGGTCGCGCGGGTTGCCAAAGGCGATGCCGATGGCTTCCTGCTGCGCGTTGTCGATCAGGTTGCCCATCAGGTCCAGCACGGCGTTGTTGCCGAGGATGTCATTGGTGAAAACGGGTTCGCGCATGTCAGGCTGGTTCGGATCGAGCTTGTTGTCGGCCTTGTCCGGCGACGGCGTAAACACGCGCGTGACGAGGTTGAATTTGTCGCCCCGGTCCAGGTAGCTAATGGCCGCGTTGCTGATGTTAAAATTTTTCACGCCACGGTCGCTGATGGCGCCCGACAGGTCGATCAGCAGGGCGCCGCTATAACCGATGACTTCCACGTCGCGCATGGCGTCGACCACCATGGCGCTGTTTTCATCGATGCCCAGCCCCAGGTGATAGCCTTTTTTCAGCATCACGGGAATCATGCGCGCAAAGCGTCCGCGCACCAGCAGATGCTGGTCCACGAAGACATCGCTGCCGATGAAGCCCAGGCCGGGCGCGATCTCGCGGCCATCCGTCACCCCCATCTTGAGCATGTCGAGCACGGGCTTGGCGTCGTAGAACATGGTGGTGCTCATGATGGCGGCACCGGCGCTGGAACCGGCGATCACGCCGCCATTGCGATAGACCGACCAGATGGCTTCCAGCGCGGCCGTACGGCTGCCGTCCGGCCGCAGCAAGGCTTGCGTGATGCGCCCCTGGTCTCCGCCGGCAAAATAGATGCCGCTGGCCGACTTGATCTGCGTGACGATGGCGGGGTCTTCGGCAGCCTTGCGGTAATCCCTGTTCGGCAGCTTGACGGCCAGCGGCACGAAAAAGGCATCGGCGCCATATTGGTGCAGCTTTTTGATGATGCTTTCGCCCGATTTTTCCGGGTTCATCGCGGCCGAGGCCAGCACGGCGATGCGCGCGCCTGGCCCGCCCGACAGCTTGACGATGCGCTGCCAGACTTCGGCATTATCGGCGCGCAGGCCGCCGCCGATGATGACGAGCGTCCCCTGCGGCGCACTGCCGATGGCGCTGCCGCCGGGCGCCGCCACGGCTTGGACGCTGCACAATGCCAGCGCGAACAGCAGCGCGGCGCACAATTGTTGATACAGGCTTGAAGATGATTTCATGGTGCCTTTCGAATACAAGGAAAGTGGCGCATATTTGTTGATACAGGCACGCGCCCTTGCTGCCAAAACTGCTGCTTGCAATCCAACGCCATCGCACTACGATACTACTTGCTGCATATGACAGCGTTGTTGCGGTATCTCCAATTTTTACTTGAAACTGTAATTGGCGCTGGCATAGAAGCGCCGGCCGCGCGGATCCGTATAGGTCGGGTCATAGCCGGACAGGAAAAAGTAGGCCTGGTTCGAGTATGGCGGGCTGGTATTGAACAGATTCTGTATGCCTGCGCGCAGCTTGAACTGCTTGCTGACGGCATACGCGCCCGACATGTCCCACAGCGTGTAGGCCTTGACCCGATTCGGCTTGACGACGCTGCCGTCATCCGTGTTGATGGCCGAGTTCTGGTCATCGTAGCTGCTCGAATAGGTGTTCGACAGGCTGGCCGAATACGGGCCATGGTCCCAGTCCAGGGTAATCGTATGGCGCCAGCGCTGCACCACGCCGTCCGTGACGAATTTATTCAGGTTGCTGATAAAGGCATCGCCGGGGCTCGTCTGGATTTTCGAATCGAGCACGTAGGTGCCACTCAGGTGGGCGCCGAAACGTCCCCAGGCCGTCTTCACGCCATGCAGGTCGGCCGTGATATCGATGCCCGTAGCCTTTTGCGCGCCGCGGTTTTCCTTGCGAAGTTCGATGTAGTCGATTTCATTGTCCTTGTTGCGATGTACGAGGTCGCCGTACTTGGCCAGGTTGCCGAGGATGATGTCGTCGCCGATTTCGCTGATCAGATCCGTGCGCTTGATGTTCCAGTAATCGAAGCTGAAGGTCCAGTGCTGGCTCGGCTCGAGCACCACACCGGCCGTGAACTGGCGGCTGCGCTCCGGTTTCAGCTTGTCGTTGCTGTAGCGGCGCGTATCCCAGTTTTGCGCGCAATCGGCGTAGTTATTCTCCACAGTGGCGCATAACACGGGATCGGGCAGGGTCGCCGTACTGCTGTAGACGGTGGGCCGGTGCAAGTCCGACATCGATGGAGCGCGGAAGCCCTTGCCGGTGGACGCCCGCATCAGCACCTGCTTGCTGGGCATGTAAGTCAGGCCCACCTTGGGGCTCAGGGCGCCACCCACCTGCTGGTAATGGTCGTAACGGCCAGATAACTGCGCCTGCCACTGCTTGGTAAACGGCAGCAGCAGTTCGCTGTAAATGGCTTGCACAGTGCGGCTGTCGTTGGTGTCCTTGCCGCCTTCCGGCGCCGAATCGTCATTGATATTATTACTCATCAGTAATTTGGAAAGACGGAACTGCGTACGTTCGCGGCGCACCTCTCCGCCAACGGCAAGGGCCATGTCGCCGCCCCCCATGGCCATCAGAGCACGTGACGCCTTGAAATCAAGCGCATCCATGACGCCGCGCGCGTGGCGCACTTCATCGTTGACCTGGATGCTCTCAATCAGTGCCAGGCCCTCGGCACTGGAAGGCCCGAAGGGATTGATGCTGCCATCGGCGATACCTGCACGCAGCTTGTCCTTCAGCAGATAGCCTTTGGTATCACGGTCCCTGACGGTATTGACGCTATGATTCAAACCCACGTCATAATCCCATCCCGCCACTGTACCGGTCGCCCCCACCACGAAGCGCTGGCTTTCGCTGGTCAACTCACTGGTGCGGTTGCCCGCCTCCTTCAATCGCATGCGCACTTCCAGTTCGCGCTCCACCTGCTTGCCATCGTCATCCAATATGGTATCAAAACCGGTATTGGCCAATTGCGGCACCTTGCTGTAATCCAGGTAACCGATCACCCGTGTCGACGACGCGACATAATTGGTACGCGAACGGCTCAATGCCACCTCCGCATATACCTGATGCTCCGGGTTCAGCTTCAACACGCCCCGCGAAAGAAAATTCTGCTTCTCCGACTTCGGATACAACTCCGTATCGCGCATGTAATCGTAGGTACAGCCATCGACGCCGCCAGTGCCGTTGGGCAGGTACAAATTGGCAGGTGGATTGCAGTCCGGGATGGACAGGTTGATTTGCCGGTTGGTGATCGGCTTGCCGTTCAACAGGAAACCGACCTCCTGCAGGTGATCGCGCTGGGCACCCGACAGGCGGATATTCGCCGGGCTGGTAAAACTCGACAGCAAATGGCCAAGGCGCTCGGGCACGTTCAGGTTCGGAATGAACTTGCGCTGCGAGGTGCTGAGGCGGTCCGTCTGCTGCGCGTCGAGCACGGCGAAGATATTGTAGCCATCCGTGGCCAGGTCGCCCGTACCGGCCGTGATGCTGACCGTGCGCTTGCCGGCGCCGCCTTCCTGCGTGCCGCTGCCGTAGGCATTCAGCTCCACACCCTGGTAATCCTTGCGCGTAATGAAATTGATGACGCCGCCAATGGCGTCCGTGCCATACAGGGCCGAGGCGCCGTCGAGCAGCACTTCCACGCGCTGCAGCGCGGCGGCGGGAATATTATTCAGGTCCACGCCCGCATCGTCGCCGGGCGAGGCAAAGTTGGCCATACGCCGGCCATTGAGCAGCACCAGGGTCGATGACGTGCCCACGCCCCGCAGATTGGCGCTGTTGAAGCCGCGCTGGTCGCCGCCGATATTGATGCTGGCGCCATCGGTCAGGCCGCCCACGTTGGCCGACACGCGCGCCATCAGCTCGGCCGCCGTCGTCACCCCCGCCTTGTCGATCTCGGCGCGCGTGATGATCTGCACCGGCAACGCCGTCTCCGATTCCAGCCGCTTGATGGCCGACCCCGTGATTTCCACGCGCTGCATTTTTTTCGGCGCCGCTTCTCCGTCCTGCTCCTGCGCCAGCGCGCCGTTGCCCAGCATGCCCAGCGCCGCCGACACGCTCAAGGCCCCCAGCGCCAGGCGCACGCCTTGCGCCAGTGCCGACTCGCGTGGCGATACGCAACTGCCGTCTTGTTTTTCTGCTTGCATGCAAACTCTCCCAGATGGTATTAACCCTGTTTTTATAATGACTGCGGCACTGCCTTGCGCTGCTTTGCTGCTGTTTTCCGGGTACCCTGCGCGCCATGTTCGCCGCCGTACAGGTAGGCGGCGATGACTTCGCTCAAGCGGGCCGCTTTTTCAACGTTTTTCCTGTTCGATACCATCAGCGCCACGGCCAGCGCCTCGATCATGGCCAGCGCCGTGCTGGCACTGCTGGGCAGAACGGGATGGGTACTTTGCGCATACAACACGTGATCGGCCAGTTCGGCCAGGGGAGAGGCGGGCGAGTCGGTGAGCGCCACGATGCAGGCGCCGCGGTCGCGCGCGAAGCTGGCCAGACCGATGCAGTCGAGCGTGTAACGGGGGAACGAGATCACCACCAGCACATCGTGCGCCGTCAGGTTGACCAGATGGCCGGCCGCCACTTCCGAGCCGCCGATACCCACCACTTCCACCACATGCGAGCAAAACGGCTGCAGATGCTGCACCAGCATGCCGGCCAGGTTGGCCGACAGGCCAAAACCCATCACATACACGACCTTGGCGCGCGTCAGGCGGCGCACCACGGCCTGCACGGCGGGCGGCGACAGGGCATCGGATGTGGCGGCGATGTTCGCGGCCGCATATTCCAGGCTTTCCGTGACGGGCGACGTGGCGCGCGCGCGCCGCTCTATCGTGCGGCGCAGTTTGTCGACTGGCTGCAACAGCGATTGCAAGGTTTCGGCCATCGCGCCACGCATGGCCGAATAATTCTTCTGGCCGATATCGCGCGCGAAGCGGCTGATGGTGGCCGTCGATACCTGGCAGCTGTCGGCCAGTTCCTCGATGCCCAGCGCCGTCACCCGCATCTGGTTGCGCAGCAGGTAATCGGCGATCTGCCGCTGCGAAGCCGAACCGCTGGCCAGCACGTGCATCAGCGCCTGCCCCAGCGGAGACTGCGCGAAGGCGGCATCGGGCGCCGACAACGTGCCAACCCGTGGCGTATGGGGACTGCTGCGTGCAGGACTGGCGGATGCTTTCATATCACTGGCGGCCTGTATTCTTGGACACTGCGGATCACTGGCGGAAGGCGAAATCGGGTCGCTGGAACTTACTGTACTCATATCAAAAAGAAAACTCAACAAATATTTGTAAAAGGATTTTCATTGATTTACTTCGTGAAAATATTGCTACATAATCGACCGGAATCCATCAACCGCGCCCCGTTTTGGGGCGAATTCACCATGCAAGTACGACAGCATCCCATCTCCACCGCGCACGCCAGCGTAGCGTGCCAATTGAGCAGCTTCCACTTTGGCAGTGCGGCCGCCGCTAGCCGCAGCGGCAAGAAGGTGTACATCCAGGCGGCGCTGCATGCGGATGAAGTGCCGGGCATGCTGGTGTCGCAATTTTTACGCCGCGAGCTGCTGGCGCTGGAAGCGGCGGGCAAGATCCACGGCGAAATCATCCTGGTGCCGGCCGCCAACCCGATCGGCCTGGCGCAAGCCATCCACGGCGCGCCGTTCGGCCGCTTCGACCTGACCACCGGCATCAACTTCAACCGCGCCTACCGCCACGTGGCCGATGAACTGAAAACCACGCTCGATGGTCTGCTGGGACAGGATGCGCAAGCCAACGTGGCGCTGATACGCGAACATGCGCGCGCCGCCGTCGCCGCCTGGCGGCCGGGCACGGATGCGGAAACGCTGAAGAAAACCCTGCTGGGCATGGCCATCGACGCCGACATCGTGCTCGACCTGCATTGCGACAACGAGGCGGCCCTGCACATTTATACGGGCACGCCGCTGGCCGCGCAGATCGCCCCCCTGTCCGCGTTGCTGGGCGCGCGCGCCGTGCTGCTAGAACTGGCGGCCGGTGAAGAACCGTTCGACGAAGCCTGCAGCCGATTATGGTGGGATCTCGACGCGCATTTCCAGGGCCGCTATCCGATTCCCGCCGCCTGCCTGTCGACCACCGTCGAGTTGCGCGGCGAAGTGGAAGTGAGCTACGCCCTGGCCGAGCGCGACGCCACCGCCCTGCTGCGTTTTCTCGCCATCGAGGGCGTGCTGGAGATAGCCGGCGCCGGCGACGACTTGCCCGCGCCGCAATGCGAACCGACGCCGCTGGCCGGCGTGGAACCAATCCTCGCGCCGCATCATGGCGTGCTGGTCTACCTGCGCGAAATGGGCGACGTACTTGCCGCCGGCGATGCGGTGGCCGACCTGATCGACCCCGTCAGCGGCGAAACGACGACCTTGCGCTGCACCGTCTCCGGCGTCTTTTTTGCGCGCAGCGCCCACCGCCACGTCCTGCGCGGCATGAATGTCGGCAAGGTCGCCGGCGCTGTCGCCTTCCGCGGCGGCAGCCTGCTGAGCCAATAAATCTCACAAAAAAGCGCCATGAGAAAATTCAAGCTCCCCAATACCTTCGTCCTGCTGTGCGGCATCCTGGCCATGATCGCCCTGGCGACGTGGCTGGTGCCAGGCGGGAAATTCGACACGCAACTGGTGAACGGCAAGCAGCTGATCATCCCCGGTACGTTTCACTATGTCGACAACAAGCCGCAGGGGCTCGCCGCCCTGATGATGGCGCCCATCAAGGGCTTCGTCGACGCCAGCCTGATCATCGGCTTCGTGCTGATCGTCGGCGGCGCCTTCGCCGTGCTGCAAAAAACCGAAGCCTTCGATTCCCTGATCAAGGCCATCGCCAAGGCGCACACCAGTTCGCGCTTCGTGCGCGCCGCCATCATCCCCGTCTTCTTCACCATGTTTTCCTTGGGCGGCGCCACCTTCGGCATGAACGAGGAAGCCATCCCCTTCATCCTGATTTTCGTGCCGCTGGCGCTGGCTCTGGGCTATGACACCATCACGGGCGTGTCGATTCCCTTCATCGGCTCGCAGGTGGGCTTTTCCGCCGCCTTCCTGAACCCGTTCAATGTCGGCATCGCACAGGGCATCGCCGGGGTGCCGATCTTTTCCGGCATCGGCTACCGCCTGATCGTGTGGGCCATCGCCACGGCGGTCAGCATCGTGTTTTTGATGTGGTATGCGGCGCGCATCAAGCGCCATCCGGAAAAAAGCCCGACCTACCTGCTCGACATCGAAAAGCGCAGTGAGCACACATTGGACCTGAACAGCTTTGCCGGCATGACGCGCACGCACCGCGCCGTGCTGTGGATTTTCATGGCGACCTTGCTGACGATGGTCGTCGGCGTCGTCAAATACGACTGGTTCATCGATGAAATCGCCGCCCTGTTCCTGGTGATGGCCATCGTCGTCGGCCTGGTGGGCCGGCTCGACATGGACAGCCTGGTGGCGTCGTTCGTACAGGGCGCGCGCGACATGGTCAGCGTGGCGCTGGTCATCGCGCTGGCGCGCGGCACCATGATCCTGGCGCGCGACGCACAGATCATCGACACCATGCTGCATGCATTGACGCCCCTGGTGGCCTCGTCGAGTCCCGTCTTCGCCGCGCAAAAGATGTTCTTCATGCAGTCGGTGATCAACTTCTTCATCCATTCCGGCAGCGGCCAGGCCGCGCTGACGATGCCCATCATGGCGCCGCTGGCCGACCTGGTGGGCGTGACGCGCCAGACAGCGATCCTGGCCTTCCAGTTCGGCGAGTTCACCACGCCGATGATCCCAACGTCCGGCATCACCGTCGGCGTGCTGGCGCTGGCGCGTGTGCCCTGGATTACGTGGGCCAAGTGGATGATCCCGCTGCAGCTGATTTACCTGGTGCTGGCGCTGCTGCTCTTGATTCCGCCCTGCCTGATGCACTGGCAATAACCACGGCCACGCGCCGTCGCCGTGGCGTTATTTGCGGTACGCCTGTCCGTAGGCGCCATGGATGCCGCCCTTTGCCCAGTCGGCCATCAGGTCGTAAAACCCGGGCGTGATGATGGTCGGCTTGCGCGTTCCATTGGGCGCCTGAGCGTAGCTGCGCATGCCGTGATCGGCCTGCGGGAAGAGATAGACCGAGATGGCCTGGCCCTGGCCGCGCAACGCCGTCAAGCGCTCGATAGTGACAGCCGGCGGCGCTTGGCGGTCATCCTCTGCCAGGGCCCACAGCTGCGGCACCGTGACTTGCCGCGCGACCTGCACGGGATCGAGCGACCAGTCGACACCGAGCTTGTCGAACCGCGGTATGCCATTCTTGCGCAGCTCATCGGCCGGCATGCCCAGCAACACGCCCGTGTAGCCGCCCTTGATGAGGGCAAACCACGGCTCCTTGCCAAACTGCTGCTGGAATGCCGACAGGTCGTCCAAGCCATCCTTGTAGCCGGATTTGACGATTCTGGCCGTGATATCCGTCACCGTCCTGGCCTTCGCGATGACGTCCCCGCCATAACCCTTGTCCTGAAGTTCCCTGGCAACCTGCGCCGCATCCTGCTCCGTGATATCGGCCACCAGGCCATAGCCGATGCCGAGAAATTGCGCCTTGGCGCGCGCCTGCGCCAGCGGGGCAATCCAGCCGCCCTGGCTTACACCCATCAGGCCGAAGCGGCCGTAACGCCCTTGCGCCAGCCGTTTTGCTTCGCGCGACGCGGCCACCAGATCATCGGCCAGGCACGGAAAATTTTGCGTATATTCGCCTTCGGACAGCCCGGTACCGCGCTTGTCATACACGAAAACGGACACGCCCCGTCCCACCATCTGATAAGGGTCGCGCGCGCGGTCAATCCAGCCGCTGCTTTCGGAACCATGGGCATACACGACCAGTGGCGTGTCCTTGCCGGCGCCCGGCGCTTCCATCAGGCGGCCCGCGAGCATGATGCCATGCGATTCAAAGCGCGTATCTGTTTCGGCCAAAGCCACTTTCGGCCAGCGTTCCTTGCCGTTGACAAGCACGGCGTCCTTTCCGCACGCGAGCAACGCGCCGGCGTCCTGCGTGTTGCCGACGGTCCCGTCGCTGAAGGTATAGCCATAGCCTTTCGCCCCCTTGGTGAGGGCGACGAAGCCCGTCTGGTTCTGGCGAAAAATACCCGTCTCGCAAGGCGCCGGGCTGAATGCCTCCGGCATGGGCGCAGCAGTCGCCGAGAACGATATGGCAAGCAGAGGCCAGAAAAAATGTGAGGTCATGGGATCATGGGTCCGATAGGCAGTCTGTCGTGTTGCCGTCATCCTTACAGGGCGGCTTTTTCTTCGGCGCTCAGGCGCTTGGCGCTGACATACACGGTGTGCATGGTGGCTTGATCGGCGCTGGCGACCATGGATGCCGGCGCGGCGCGGAATTTCGGCACGGCGGCGGTGGCCAGGCTGGTGGCAGCGGCGATGGCGATGACGGCAACGAAGATGGCTTCCATGTTTTTAGCGATGTTCATGATGGTGTCCTTTGGGTGGCTGGTTGTCTGCTGCGATGATGGAACTGTAGGCGCATGGGCCGGCCATCTCCAGCGGCTTGCGACAAACCGCCCAAAAGAAGGGACAGAATACCAACCGGCCCGATGAAAGGCAGGAAGGCTGGCTGGCCGCCGTTCCCTGCGGCGGACAAATCGCCGCATGCATTGCTTGCAGGGGTGCTACAAATGTCGCATGCTACATTTGTAGCCAACTCAACCATCAAGGAAAACGATGCTCTCATTCGCATGGAAGTGGACATGGGCCGGCCTGCTGTCTGCCGCCGCCCTGACAACACCGGCCGTCGCCGCCTATTTTGACGGCATGGTCAGCGTCGGCGGGCATCCGCTGCACGTGGCGCAGACTGGCGCCGGGCCGTATACCGTCGTCTTCGAGGCGGCTTCGCCAGCGACCTGTCGGTATGGCGCAAGGTGGCGCCGGAGGTGGCGAAGAAAGCGGCGGTGCTGGTCTACTCGCGTGCCGGCTACGGCAAGTCGCCGGCGCGTCCCCAGCCACTCAGCATGGAACAAAGCGTCGCCGAGCTGGCCGATGTGCTGCGCCAGCGCAAGGTGGAAGGACCGTTGATCCTGGTGGGCCATTCCTATGGCGACTTCCTGATCCGCTATTTCGCGGCGACGCATCCGCAGCAGGTCGCGGGTCTGGTCTTTGTCGACCCCGCGGATGAAGGCCTGGAAACCGTCCTCAAACGCCTCGATCCGGTGCGCTTGCAACAGGACCAGCGCATGCTCGCTGCCAGCATCCCGGCCAAGTGGCAGGGCGAGCTGCAGACCATCCAGGCCATCCTCGATGCGGGCAAGCTGCCGACGATGCCGGCGCTGCCCGACGTACCGGCGGTGCTGCTCACGTCCGTGCAGGCGCGTGCCGATTCGAACTTTTTCCAGGAGACGCCAGCCATCGTCAAGATCAAGCGCGAGCGGCACGCCGCCTTCCTCAGCCAGTTTTCCAGCGGCGCGCACGTCTTCACGCCGAATAGCGGCCATGGCATCCAGATGCAGGAACCGGAACTGGTCGTTGCCGCCATCGGCCAGGTCATGACCCTGGCCACGCAGAGCGCCGCGCGCGTGGCCAGGGCGCAGGCCAGACAAAAACTGATGGGGGAACTGGAGCACAGCGCCGCCTTGCTGGGCAAGCAGCAGAACGACGCGGCCGCAAGCCGCATCGCGCTGGCGCTGCGGGACAGCGCCCTGAGCGAAGCGGAGATCAATACGCTGGGTTTCGACCTGCTGACCAAGGCGAAGCAGACGGCGCTGGCCACGCTGGTGCTGGCGTACAATAACCAGGCCCACGCGCAGTCCGACAATGCCGCGGACAGCTACGGCGAAGCCTTGCTGGCGGACGCTCGCCCTGCGGAAGCGCAGCGCCAGTTCACGCGGGCGCTTGCGCTGGGACAGGCCAACGGTGCACGCGAACAGGCAATGGCCGGCTACCGCCAGCATCTTTCACAAGCAGAGCAAGCATTGAAACAACCATGAAAAAAAATCCCGTATCCACAACAGGCGCCGACATGCGCGGACTGGAAGACCTGGCGCCGCGCGAACGCCAGGTCGTCGAATGCGTGTACCGGCTGCAGGAAGCCACCGCGTCGCAAATCCAGGAAGCACTGGGCCCGGACTTGAGCAATTCGGCGGTGCGCGCCATGCTGGCGCGCCTGGAAACGAAGGGCGTGCTGCAGCATCGCGTCGATGGCCAGCGCTATTTGTACAGCGCCGTGGCGCCGCAGGCGCAGGTGCGCGAGTCGGCGCTGAAAAAACTGGTCGGTACCTTTTTCAATAATTCCAAGGCCAGCGCCGCGACGGCCTTGCTCGGCATGTCCGGCGAACTGAGTGCGAAGGAGCTCGATGACCTCGAAGCGATGATCGCGAAGGCACGCCAGGAAGGCTGCTGATGGCGGGAACCGACCTCGCGCAGCTGCTGTTGAAGCATAGCGTGACGGTCGTGCTGCTGCTCTGCATGCTGCGCCTGCTGCACCGCGCATCGGCCTCGCGCCGCGTGTTTGCCACGCGCTGCGGCCTGGTGGCGCTGCTGTTGCTGCCCTTGTTCTGGCTATGGCTGCCGCAGCTGCCCATGCGCATGCCGCTGGCCCTGTCGGCCCTGCTCGATCCTCCGCTGCGCATCCCCGTCAGCGTGACGACGGCCGCGCTGCCCGACATCGAGGCAGCCGTGGCTGCCCCGGCACGTGCCGCATGGCTGGGCCGCTGGCTGCTGGCCGCGTATGCCGTCGGCGTGGCATGCCACCTGCTGCGCCTGGCGCTGAACCTGGCGCGCTTGCGCTAGGCGAGCGTCGCCGCACAGGTGCTCGAAGCGCCGGCATGGACAACGGCCCTGCAAAGGCTGCATCGGTCGCTGGGGCTGCGCCGCGCCGTGCGCCTGCTGGTCTCCGATACGGCCGCATCGCCATACAGCTGGGGCTGGCATCATCCCGTCATCCTGCTGGACCGTCACAGCGCCGGCAACGCACAGGCCGATGCCGTACTGGCCCACGAACTGGCGCATATCCGCGCCCATGACTGGCCCATGCTGCTGCTGGCGCGCGTGCTGCTTGCCCTGTACTGGTGGCACCCGCTGATGTATCCGCTGTTGCGCATGTTCGAACACGATACGGAATGCGCTGCCGATGATGCGGTGCTGGCTGCCGGCGCCACGCCATCGCGTTATGCCCACACCCTGCTCACGGTGTCGCGCCAGGCCTTCGGCGCAGGAACGGCAGGCAAGCCGGCAACTGGCATGGCCAATCGCATTGCCAGCCGCGGCGCCATGCTGGGCGCACGCATCGCGGCGCTGCTGGAAGCCCATCGCCCGCGCGGGCGCGTCACGCTGCGTCAATGGTGGAGCGGCATGCTGGCAAGCGTGGCGCTGATGTGCGTGATCGGCAGTATCACGCTGCAAGGGGAGCGGGTGCTGTGGCCGGACAGCCTGCTGCCGGGCCCCGACAGGCGGCAGCAAGACCCGGTCGCCTTGCTGCAAGCGCTCGACAATCCGAATTTCACCCGGCTTGCCGGCGCGATGCGCGCCAGGGACTACACGCTGCGCCATGCGGCCGAGACGGAATCGTTCCGCCAGCGCGCCGCCATACCGGCGCTGCTGCTGGCCTTGCGCGCCCCGCAGCCTGTCGTACGCAAGCTTGCCGTCTGGGCCTTCGGTGAAATGCGTTTTACGGAAACGGCACCCGCCGTGGCGGCGCTGCTGGCCGATCGCGACGCCGCGGTGCGCGCCGAGGCTGCCGCTGCGCTTGGCGACATGGGCGAGCGGCGCTGGCTGGCGCCGATGATCGCCATGCTGGGCGATCAGGACGCCGTGGTGCGCCGTCGCGTGGCGCATGCGCTGGGCGACTTGCAAGCTGGCGCCGCCATTCCCATGCTGCAAAGCCGCTTGCATGACCCCGTCCCCGACGTGGCCAGCGAGGCGCGCTGGGCGCTGGACGAAATGCGCTAGGCGTGGCTGTCCGCTGCCGCCGGCCCGTGAGGGCTGACGCGTGAAAGTAGGCTGCTTGGCTGGAGGCGTACGTTCCGCCCGTCGTTATGCTGTGTTGCGTATTGCTGCTGTCACCTGGGCTGGAGCGAACCGGGGGTACCGCCCGTTCGAATGGCCCGTGATGGGAAACTGCGAGGTACTGCTACTGCCTGCATGGCATGGCCGCGCTTACAGGGCGGCTTTTTCTTCCGCGCTCAGGCGCTTGGCGCTGACGTACACGGTGTGCATGGTGACTTGCTCGGCACTGGCCGCAATGGGTGCCGGCGCGGCGCGGAACTTCGGCACGGCGGCGGTAGCCAGGCTGGTGGCGGCGGCGATGGCGATGATGGCGACGAAGATGGCTTCCATGTTTTTAGCGATGTTCATGATGATGTCCTTTGGGTGGCTGGTTGTGTGCTGCGATGATTGAACTGTAGGCCGATCCCCCCTGAACCGCCATCGAATTGCGACCAAACGCACGATTCGCGGGACAGAATACAAAAAGCCCGGATGGAACGCACAACGTGCACACGCCGTGGCATTTGAGGCTTGCCAGCCCCATTCCTGGCCATTTCAGCGCCCTGCAAGCCCCTAAAAGCCCTACCGCCGGCCAACCTTGTTTATAATCGCCCTACACTAAAGGACTTCTTTCATGACTGATCAATTCTCCAAAAAGGGCGAAGCCTGGTCGGCCCGGTTTTCCGAACCGGTCTCGGACCTCGTCAAGCGCTACACAGCTTCTGTATTTTTTGACAAGCGCCTGGCGCTGTTCGACATCGAAGGTTCGCTGGCCCATGCGGAAATGCTGCATGCGCAAGCCATCATCAGCCCGGCCGACTACGCGGAAATCCAGCGCGGCATGGCGCAAATCTCGCAGGAAATCGCCGCCGGCCAGTTCGAATGGCTGCTGGACCTGGAAGATGTCCACCTGAATATTGAAAAACGCCTGACCGAACTGGTAGGCGATGCGGGCAAGCGCTTGCACACGGGCCGTTCGCGCAACGACCAGGTGGCGACCGACATTCGCCTGTACGTACGCTCCGCCATCGACGACATCACCGCCCTGCTGGCGACGTTCCGCGGCGCGCTGACGGATCTGGCCGAACAGCATGCCGACACCATCATGCCGGGTTTTACCCACATGCAGGTAGCCCAACCGATCACCTTCGGCCACCACATGCTGGCATATGTCGAGATGTTCGGCCGCGACGCCGAGCGCATGGCCGACTGCCGCAAGCGCGTCAACCGCCTGCCGCTGGGCGCCGCCGCCCTGGCCGGCACCACCTTCCCCATCGACCGCCTGCGCGTGGCCAAGACGCTGGGCTTTGACGACGTCTGCCACAACTCGCTCGACGCCGTGTCGGACCGCGATTTCGCCATCGAATTTTGCGCCGCCTCCGCCGTGCTGATGATGCACGTGTCGCGCATGGCCGAAGAACTGGTGATCTGGATGAGCCCACGCATCGGCTTCATCGACATCGCCGACCGCTTCTGCACCGGCTCGTCGATCATGCCGCAAAAGAAGAACCCGGACGTGCCGGAACTGGCGCGTGGCAAGACGGGTCGCGTGTATGGTCACCTGACTGGCCTGCTGACCCTGATGAAAGGCCAGCCGCTGGCCTACAACAAGGACAACCAGGAAGACAAGGAACCGCTGTTCGACACCGTCGACACCGTCATCGACACCCTGCGCATCTTCGCCGACATGGCCGGCGGCATCACGGTAAAACCGGAAGCGATGCGCGCGGCAGCCCTGCAGGGTTACGCCACGGCGACCGACCTGGCCGACTACCTGGTCAAGAAAGGCTTGCCGTTCCGCGACGCGCATGAAGCGGTGGCCCTGGCCGTGCGCGCCTGCGTCGACGCCGGCTGCGACCTGGCCGACCTGTCTTTGGAGCAGCTGCGCGCGTTTTCCCCGCTGACGGACGAAGACGTGTTTGCCGTGCTGACCCTGGAAGGCTCTGTCGCCGCGCGCGACCACGTGGGCGGCACCGCGCCACGCCAGGTACGCGCCGCGATCGCCCGCGTGCGTACGCAACTGGAAAAATAAACGGGCTGCGTCCCGCCAGCGCCCCGCTGCATCGCCGCAGCGGGGCGTTTTTCATTGGGCGACGATTTTCGACAGCACGGCAAAGGCGGCCCCCGTCTGCGATGCTTCCAGCAGCAAGGTCAGCTCCGTGTAGGTGCAGATGATGTTGATCAGGTTGATGCGCTCCCACGCCAGGCGCTTGAGGATGGCGTGATACACGCCCGGCGTATAGCAGGTTTCGGGCGCCAGGTGCAAGGTCACGGCCGTCACGCGTTCGAGGCGCGCCAGCTCCTGCTCTTCGCCGAAAACCTCTTCCACCAGCGCATGCAGGCTGCGGCTGCAGATCACCATCACCTCGTTGACGCCGCGCGTGACGGTAATGAACGTGCCCCGCTGGGGCGCGGCCAGCGCCAGCAACTGGCGCTGGCAGGCATACGTCTGGTCGGAGTAACGGTAGGTAAAAATCATCAGCTCGCTGCGCGTGGACAGTTCTCCCGCACGGTGCGCCAGCACGATCTCGCCGCTTTTCTGCTGCGGCATCCGTTCGGCCAGGCGGCGCAGCGCCATCACCACGGCGGCCTGGCCCACCGGTTTCCATAAATCGCTCTGCAATTGCGGCTGCAGCTGGCGCGCCAGTTCCGACAGGTTGAGCAAGCCCCGGCCCAGTCCCTCGCTGAGAAAGGCCGATTCCATCACGATCTGTTCCACTTTGGTCGCTATCGAAAGCATAGTTCGTCGGGCCGGTGATTCCGGTGCACGCACCAGGAGCCGGCAACCCTTCCTGAAAAAAGGATGCACTGCGCCAGCGGCCGCACCGGGCGGCGCGGTCGGACTCGCTGAAAAGCCCCCCTCGCGGGGGAAGGGCCGGTTGGCGGCGGCTAGGAAGGCGGATGCAGCATGAATGCCGCTCCAGAGGGGAAATGGCTGAAACCAACAGCAGAAAACAGAACTGACGTCATGTGAAACTCCCGATTTTTTTCCCGATGCGCTGTATCTGGACGCGGTCATTGCCGCGTGCGCTTTTTTTGTCTTCGCGTGATCCGCTGGGGACCACATGAAGAGCTAGTGTAGATCGCAACATTTAAAAAATGCAACAGTGTTTTTCCAACAGAGCGCTCCATTAGGGGAAGTAGTCCAAAACAAAAGTTGCAGCTTGTGGTAGATCAAACTTTCCAACGATACAGCGCTGATAAATGTTCAATTCTTAACAAAAATTCGCGTAGTGACCCATTTCTTGAATTTTTTGACATGGCGATCTCGACAAGTTTAGTGTCCCCCTACCCGGCGTCATGCCACCACAAAACGGCAGGCTATCCGCCCGCCGCCAGGCACGCCGGGGTGGCCATCAGGCATCGCGGCCAGCTCATTCACCATTTCCTTAACCGATACCATGGAGCAGAAATGAATTTACGTTTGACGATAGTTGCCGCATCCATCGCCGCCCTGCCGCTGATGGCCACCACGGCAGATGCCGCCTCGCCGCTGCCACAGACCCTGATGGCCGCCCCGGTCAGCCTGGCCTCTCCACAAGAGAACGCCAGCCTGGTCAACAAGCTGGCCGCGCAGGCACGCAGCCGCGGCCTGAATACCGAGCATGGCTTTGCCGTCGGCGCCCAGCATCCGGGCGTCAGCGGCACGCGTGTGAGCCGCGTACAGCACACCTACAAGGGCTTGCCCGTCTTCGGTTCCGAGACGGTCGTGGTCAGCAACAACGCCGGCGACATCGTCAGCGAATCCGTGTCGGACCGCGCTTCCGGCCTCGGTAGCGGCGGCGTCAATTCCGTCACCCGCAGCGCCACCACCGATATCGACACCACGCCGGCCGTCAGCGCCGCAGCCGCCATCGCCGCCGCAGTGAAAAGCATCGGCGTGCCGGCCGTCGACCACGTGCCGCCGCATGCGCAACTGCTGATCTACCCCGTGATGAAAACGGTGCGCGTGGCCGGCGCCGAGAACAAGTCGGAAGCCGCGCTGAACGCCCTTGACGTGCAGGACGTGGTCGACCACTACGAGCTGGCCTACCTGGTGCAGACGCGCATGATCAGCGGTAACAAGCCCGTCTACTACGACACCGTCGTCAGCGCCAAGGATGGCCGCATCCTGCGCCAGTGGAAAGCCCTGAAAACCGTGGCCGGCATCGGCAACAGCCAGTACAACGGCCAGGTACCGCTCAACACCACGCTCACGGGCAGCACCTACACCATGAAAGACCCCAGCCGCGGTACCGGCGGCAGCTTCGGCGGCATGGCCATCACGAATGCCAACCACGGCACCACCTCGGGCAGCGTGTACAGCAGCACCAGCAATACCTGGGGCGACGGCCAGCAATACATCAACGGCGGCAGCACCACCAACGCCAACGGCCAGACGGCGGCCGTGAACGCGATGTGGGGCCTGATGAACACCTACGACACGCACAAGAATGTGCTGGGCTGGTCCAGCCTGGACGGCAACAACACGGCCACCCACATCGCCGCCCACGTCAACACGGCCTACGACAACGCCTACTACGACAGCAGCTGCAAGTGCATGTACATCGGCGACGGCGGCAGCTCGTTCAACAACCTCGGTTCCATCGACGTTATCGGCCACGAAATGGGCCACGGCATCACGGACGCCACCTCGGGCCTGATCTACTCGCAAGAGTCGGGCGGCTTGAACGAATCGAGCTCGGACATCGCCGGCGAAATGGTGGAAGCCTATGCGCGCGCCGGCGGCACGGGCACCAGCATCCCCAACACGGGCAACGATTGGATGACGGGCAAGGAAATCGCCAAGAATGGCCAGCCGCTGCGTTGGCTGTACAAGCCAAGCAAGGATGGCAGCAGCCCGAATGCGTGGAGCAGCACCATCAAGAACCTCGACGTCCACTACAGCAGCGGCCCGAACAACCGCATGTTCTACTTCCTGTCGCAAGGTTCGAACTCCACGTCCAGCAGCGACTACTACAGCTCGTACCTGAACAAAAGCCCGCTGGCCATGACCGGTATCGGCAGCGACAAGGCTTACCGCATCTGGTTCAAGGCCGCCACTACCAAGTTCACCTCGTCGACCAACTATGCCGACGCGCGCAACAAGGTGCTGCAGGCAGCCGAGGAACTGTATGGCGTGGGCAGCGCCGAGGCTATCGCCGTCAAGCGCGCGTATGCGGCCATCAACGTGGGCGCCGACGTCGATGAATCGACCACGGGCGGCGCGGTGACCATCACCAGCCAGCCGGCCAGCATCACCGTCGCACCGGGCGCCACCGCCTCGTTCGCCGTGGGCGCGGGCGGCGGCACGGCGCCGTACACCTACAAGTGGTACCGCAACGGCGCCGTGATCAGCGGCGCCACGTCGCCTGCCTACAGCTTCACGACCGTGGCGGCCGATAGCGGCGCCGTGTTCAAGGCCACGGTGACGGATTCGTCCTCGCCCGCCGTGACGGCCACGTCGAACAACGCCACGCTGACGGTGGGCACGAGCAGCGCCACCGAACGCGTGACGAACGGCGGCTTCGAGTCCGGCGCCACGGGCTGGAGCGGCACCACGGGCGCTATCGGCACCTTCACGGGCCAAACCGCATACGAAGGCACGCAGTATGCCTGGCTGGGCGGCAATGGCGCCACAGCCAGCGAATCGCTGACGCAAAGCGTGGCCATTCCGGCCGCCGCCACGTCCGCCAGCCTGACCTTCGCGCTGCATATCGACACGGCTGAAACGGGCAATACCGTGTACGACAAGCTGGTCGTCACCGTGAAGAACAGCGCCGGCACGGTGCTGGGTACCCTGGCCACGTATTCGAACGTGAACAAGGCAGCCGGCTACCAGATCCGTACGTTTGACCTGATCGCCTACAAGGGCCAGACCGTGCAGATCTCGTTCGCCGCGACCGAGGACGCATCGCTGCAAACCTCGTTCGTGATCGACAAGGTCAGCCTGGTTACCCAGTAAGCGGCTGAACATGCGGGCAAGCCATCGATACAAGGCTTGCCCGCACAGCACGATTGATTTTCTGGCAATTACAGTCTACCCTGAGGCAGTAATTGCATCTTGCCTGCTGCCGGTACCCGCGACGAATTGAACTTTTTTTAGATTGTTCCTGACCGATGCCTACTTCGACCTTGTCCGCACGCGCTTTCCCCCATTCCAGTCTGTCCATTTTTACGCCTGCCACCATGCTCGCCTGACGCGGCCATGCAGTTCCACCTCCAGGTGCAGGGCCCGGCAGGCAGCCAGGCGCTGGCCATCGACGCCGCCAGCGAGGCCGAGGCGATCCGCGCGGCCGTGCGCGGCGGCTGGCGCGTGCTGGCCGTCGACGATGGCGCGGCGCAGGAGGCTGGCGTCGCGCCGCGCCTGGGCAAGCAGGGCCTGCCCCTGCTGCAATTCAGCCAGGAGCTGCTGGCCCTGCTCGAAGCGGGCCTGAACCTGGGCGAGGCCATGGCCACCCTGCACAACAAGGAAACGCGCGCGGGCGCCAAGGCCACCCTGGCCGCCATCGTGCTCACCCTGCAGCAAGGGCAAAGCTTTTCCGACACCCTGGCCGGTTTCCCCGACATCTTCCCCGACATTTACATCGCCACCGTG
This sequence comes from Janthinobacterium sp. SUN033, assembly GCF_030397595.1. Taxonomy (NCBI): domain Bacteria; kingdom Pseudomonadati; phylum Pseudomonadota; class Betaproteobacteria; order Burkholderiales; family Oxalobacteraceae; genus Janthinobacterium; species Janthinobacterium sp. SUN033. Next base: position 276,338 of record NZ_JAPQNV010000006.1, on the reverse strand, counting down.
CATGCGGCCGAACGCTCGGGCAACCTGCCCGAGGCGCTGGCGCGCTTCGTCGGCTACCAGCTGCAGTTCGACGCCATCCGTAAAAAACTCATTTCCGCCGCCATCTACCCGTGCATGCTGCTCGTCGTCGGCGGTCTGGTGACCCTGTTCCTGCTCGGCTACGTGGTGCCGAAGTTCAGCGTCGTCTACGAAAGCTCGGGCCGCGAAATCCCGTGGATGTCGCAAATGCTGCTCGGTTTTGGCCAGACCCTGGCCGCGCATCCGCTGCTGTGTGCCACGGCGCTCGCCGCCGCCGTTGGCGCCGTGGTCTTCGGCATCGCCAATACCGGTGCGCGCCAGGCCCTCGTCTTGCGCCTGCTGCGCCTGCCCGTGCTGGCCGGGAAGGCGGCGGAATTCCGCCTGGCGCGCTTCTACCGGGCCCTGAGCCTGCTGCTGCACGCCGGCATCCCGCTGCACAAGGCGCTGGCCATGGTCGCCCCCATGCTGCTGCCGGCGCAGCAGGAGCAACTGGCGCAGGCGCGCCGCGCGGTGCAGGAGGGCATGCCGTTTTCCACCGCGCTGGAACACGCCGCCATGGCCACGCCCGTGGCGCAATCGCTGCTGAAAGTGGGAGAAAACACGGGCCGCCTGGGCGACATGCTGGAACGCTCGGCCAAGTTCCACGACGAGGAATTCGCCCGCTGGGTGGACTGGGCCTCGCGCCTGCTCGAGCCGCTCTTGATGACCATCATCGGCGTCGTCATCGGCGGCGTGGTGGTGCTGATGTACATGCCAATCTTTGAACTGGCCGGGAGCTTATCGTGAACGTTATCGTGAGGGTCACGCCATGAACGCACGCGGCGAAGAACGGGCCGTGCTCGATGCCGCCATGCTGCGCCGCGCCCACGCCAGCGCGCTGGAACAGGGCCGCCCGCAGATGGCCGTGCTGCAGGAAACGGCGGCCCTGCCGCCCGAAGTCTTTTTGCGCCAGCTGGCCGCCCTGTTCCGCTACCCGGCCTGGACGATGGCCGAGCTGCAAGCCGCCTTGCCCGCCTTTGCCCTGCTGCCCTACACGGATTGCGCCCAGCGCGACTGCGTGCTGCTGCAGCCGGGAGTCCCCGGCGCACCGCCCGTGCTCGTCATCGGCAACCCGTTTGCCGAAGACCTGCTGCAGTGGGCCGACTTCGCCCTGTCCACGCCCTTCACCGTGGCGCTGGCCCATCCGGACGACCTGGCCGCCTATTTGCAGCAGCAGGAAAGCGTGCAGCAGGCGATGCAGGAAATGCAGCACGGGGATGACGTTCCAGGACTCGACCAGAGCATCGAAGACATCTCGCTGATCCGCATCAGCGAGGACAGCAGCCCGGTGGTAAAACTGGTGAACTCCACCATCTACGACGCCCTGAAATTCCAGGCCAGCGACATCCACCTCGAATGCGACGTGGCCAGCCTGGTCATCAAATACCGCGTCGACGGCGTGCTGGTGCAGGCGGGCCAGGTGCAGGGACTGGCGATGGCGGAACAGATCATCTCGCGCATCAAGGTCATGGCCGACCTCGACATCGCCGAGCGCCGCATCCCCCAGGATGGCCGCTTCAAGGTGCGCGTGAAAGGGGCGGAGATCGATTTCCGCGTCTCCATCATGCCCAATATCTTTGGCGAGGACGCCGTGCTGCGCCTGCTGGACCGGCGCGCGCTGACGGAAGCGGCGCAGGCGCTGCGCCTGGAAAGCCTGGGCCTGAACGAGGACGCCATCGAGCAAATCCGGCGCCTGGCCGCCAAGCCGCACGGCATGCTGCTGGTGACGGGACCCACGGGTTCAGGCAAGACCACCACGCTGTACGCGGCCATCACGGAAATCAATACGGGGCGCGACAAGATCGTCACCATCGAGGACCCCGTCGAATACCGCCTGCCGCGCGTGCTGCAGATCCCCGTCAACGAAAAAAAGGGGCTGACGTTCGCACGAGGCCTGCGTTCCATCCTGCGCCACGACCCTGACAAGATCATGATCGGCGAAATCCGCGACGACGAGACGGCGCAGATCGCCGTGCAGGCGGCGCTCACGGGCCACCTGGTGTTTACCACCGTGCACGCGAATAACGTCTTTGATGTGGTCGGCCGCTTCCTGCACATGGGCGTCGACGCCTACAGCTTTGCGGCGGCCCTGAACGGCATCGTGGCGCAGCGCCTGCTGCGCCTCAATTGCGCCCATTGCGCCGTCGACGCCAGCGCCGAGGTGCTGGCCGATGCGCAGCAGCTGCGCGACAGCGGCCTGGCCCTGCACCAGGTGCAGGACTGGCAATTCATGGCCGGCAAGGGCTGCGGCCACTGCCGCGGCACCGGCTACAAGGGGCGCAAGGCCGTCGCCGAGGTCCTGATGCTCAGCGATGCGATGCGCGAAATGATCTGCACGCGCGCGCCCCTGAGCCAGATGAAGGAAGAGGCGGCGCGCAACGGTTTTCGCCTGGCGCGCGAAGCGGGCCTGGACCTGGTGCGGCGCGGCGAAACCACTTTAGCGGAGCTCAATCGTGTCACTTATTGAACGCCTTACCCGCGCCACCCTGTGCCTGCACCTGGCGCCGCACGGATTGGACGGCGTGCTGCGCCGCGCCGGCCGTCCCGTAGCAGACAGCGCTTTTCACGTGCCCATCCTGAACCCCGACGCCAGTTGGGAAGTGGCGCTGGCAAGCTTGCGCGGCTGGCTCGAACAGGATGGCGACAAAAAAATGCCGCTGGCCGTCAGCCTGGCCAGCCGCTGGTGCGCCATGCTGATGGTGCCGTGGAGCGGCGCCCTGCTCGACGCGGCCAGCGCACAGCGCTTCCTGCACAGCCAGTTCGCAGCCGTCTACGGCGATGGCGCGCGCGCCTGGCACCTCGCTGCCGACGATGCACCGTACGGCAAGCCGCGCCTGGCCTGCGGCGTCGATGCGGCCCTGCTGCAAGGGGTGCAGGATGCAGCCGCCGCGCATGGCCGGCGCTGCCTGTCCATCGAACCCATCGTGGGGCCGGCCTGGCGCAGCATCGCCGGCAATAAGCCTGCCGCCTTCGCCCTGGTGGAAGCGGGACGGCTGCTGCTGGCCACCAGCAGCGGCGGGCGCATCACGGCCCTGCATAGCCAATCTTGCGGCGCCGCCTGGGGCGACGAACTGGATCGGGCGTGGCGGCGCTGGAACTTGCGCGCGCCGCAGCTCGACGCCATCGAACACGTAGCGCTGCTCGACCTGAGCGGCGTGCCGCAGGATGCGCTGCCGGCGCGCTTTCAGCCCCTCCCCGTGGCCGGCGCCGCCCACCTGATGCGGGAGGCTGCATGGGCCTGAGCCGCCTGGAATTGCTGGCGCCCGGTGCAGTGCAGACATTCAGCGGCTGGCGCCTGGCCCTGTGCCTGGCGGGCGGCTTGATGCTGCTGCCGGCCGCCGTGTACTGGCTGGTGCAGGCGCAGGAGACACGGCGCCTGGAAGCGCAGCTGGCCCAGCTGCAGCCCCCGCGTCCCGTGCGTACGCCCTTGTCCGCCAGCCAGCAGCGCGAACGCGACCTCGAACTGAAACAGGTGGCCGTCGCCGTGCGCCAGCTCAACCTGCCCGTCACGCGCCTGGTCAGGACGCTACAGCCGCCGCGCGACGTGCGCATCGCCTTGCTGGGGCTGGACCTGAATACGCAGCAGGGACAGGATAGCGCCAGCGTCCTGAAGATCGCCGCCGAAGCGGAAACGCCGCAGGACATGCTCAACTACCTGGCCTTCCTGAACCAGCAGCCCATGTTCAGTTCCGTGTATCTGCTCAAACACGAGATGAATGCGAACGCGCCCGAACACCCGTACCGTTTTCAGCTGGAGGCGCAATGGCGGCAATAAAACCCGTGCTGAAAGCCAGCACGCCCGTGGCCCGTCCACGCCTGCAACTGCGCCTGCCGCCGCGCCTGCGGTGGGAAGCGCAACGGCTGTGGCGTACCCTGGGCTGGCCCAGCGCCATCGGCGCGGCCTGCCTCGCGCTGGCCGCTTTCGCCATGCAGCAAGGCGATGCGCTGGCCGAACGCCAGCAGCAACTGGCGGCGCAACTGGCCGCTGCGGCCAGACAGTCGGCGCTGCCGCCGGCACCAATGGCGCTCGATGCCGATGCGGACAGCCTGGCCGCTTTCCACGCCTACCTGCCCGCGCACGACAGCATTCCCGAGCAGCTGAAAACCTTGCTGGACGTGGCGCAAAAGAGCGGCGTCACCCTGGCCAAGGCCGACTACAAGCCGCAGGAAGATGGCAATACGGCCTTTTTGCGCTACCAGATCACCCTGCCCGTGAAAGCCGAATACGCGCAGCTGCAAACGTTCATCGTCGACGCCTTGCAGGAGCTGCCCACCCTGACGCTCGACTCCGTGCTGTTCAAGCGAGAGCAGATCGAGGCGGGCGAGATCGACGCGCGCATCCAGTTCATCCTGCTGGTGAAAAAGGCGGAGGTGCGCCGATGAAGAAAGTCGTACTGGGAGGCGCCGCCGTGGCCACCTTGCTGGCCGCCCTCTTCGCGCCCGAGGATGAAGGCAGCATCGTGGGACCGGCCACGGCCACCACGCGCCAGGTGGAACGGGTGGCGGTCGCGCCTCTCGCTGCAGTCGCCGCGCCGCAAACCAATCGCGCGCTGGCCATCCATCCGCGCCGTGCGCTTGAGGACGACGAGGCGGCCACCCTGTTCGCCAAGCAAAGCTGGCAGCCCGATACGCCGAAAAAAATCATGCTCGACCAACAGGCGGCGCAGGCCACGCGCGCTGTCGCCGCCGTCGACGCGAACGCACCGCCGCCACTGCCCTTTCAATTCCTTGGCCGTTTCGTCGACGAAGGCAAGGCTGCCTACTTCCTGCAAGCGGGTGAACGCAACGTCGTGGCGCGCCCCGGCGACACGCTCGAAGAAAGCTACCGCTTCGACGGCGTGGTGCAGGGCGCACTGCAATTTACCTATCTGCCGCTCAACCTGAAACAGACACTCGCCGTAGGGGACCTCAATTGAAACGACGCGCCGCACGTATGTCACGCACTGTCATCGCCCTGCTGCCGATGCTGTCCCTGCTGGCCGCCTGCGCCGGCAACCAGGCCTACAACGACGGCCAGGCCATGCTGGGCGCCGGTCGCACGGAACAGGGCCTGGCCCTGCTGGAACAAGCGGCGCAAGCCGAGCCGACCAACGCCAAGTACCGCATCGCCGTCACGAATGGCAGGATGCGCGCGCTGAATAACCTGAACGGCCGCGCCGAAGCGCTGCGCCAGCAAGGCAAGCTACCCGAGGCGCAAGCGCTGTACCAGCAGGCGCTGGCGCTGGATGCCAGCAACGATGTGGCGCAGCGGGGCCTGGCCGGCGTGGCGCAGGATGAGCGGCACCGCAAGTTGGTGCAGGAAGCGCAGGCCAGTTACCAGCGCGGTGGCGAAGCGAATATCGCGCAGGCGCAGGAAGCCTTGCGCCAGGTGCTGCAGGAACGCCCCGCACAGCGCGAGGCGCTGGCCCTGAAAAGCCGCATCGGCGAGGCGCAGTCAAAAAACCTGCCATCCGGCGGCAAGCTGGCGGCCGCCTACCGCAAACCCGTGACCCTGGAATTTCGCGACGCGCCGCTGCGCTCCGTGTTCGATCTTCTTAGCAAGGTGTCGGGCCTGAACTTCGTCTTCGACAAGGAAGTCGACCCGGCCCTGCGCGCCACCATCTCCGTGCGCGACACCAGCATCGAAGAGGCGATCGCCATGCTGCTGGGCGCCAATCAGCTGGAACAAAGCGTCACCAGCGACAAGTCGATCACGATCTACCCGAACACGCCGCAAAAGGTGAAGGATTACCAGCAGCTCGTGGTGCGTACCTTCTTCCTCGCCAATGCCGATGTCAAGACAGTGGCGTTTTCCATCAAGACCCTGCTCAAGGCCAAGGACGTCGTCACGGATGAACGCCTGGGCATCATCATGCTGCGCGATACGCCGGAAATGGTGCGCATGGCCGAGCGCATCATCAACGTGCAGGACCTGGCCGACCCGGAAGTGATGCTGGAAGTGGAGGTGCTGGAAGTCAAGCGCACGCGCCTGATGGAACTGGGCGTGCGCTGGCCGGACCAGGCCAGCCTGACACTGGCCGGCGTCGCAGGTAGCACGGGGGGCCTGGGTGGCTTGAAGGTGGCGGACCTGCACCGCATCAATGGCGACAACATCAACCTCGGCATCGGCGGCGTCACCCTGAACGCCAACAAGACGGACAGCGACAGCAATATCCTGGCCAATCCGCGCATCCGCGTACGCAACAAGGAAAAGGCCAAGATCCTCATCGGCGACCGCGTGCCTGTCATTACCGTCACGACGAATAACGGCGTCAGTTCCGACAGCGTCAACTACATCGACGTGGGCCTGAAGCTCGACGTGGAACCGAACGTCTACCTGGACGACGAAGTGGCCATCAAGATCAACCTGGAAGTGTCGAACGTCGTCAAGGAAGTGATCAGCAAGACGGGCACGCAGGCATACCAGATCGGCACGCGCAGCGCCTCGACGGTCCTGCGCCTGAAGGATGGCGAGACGCAGGTGCTGGCGGGCCTGATCAGCGACGAGGACCGGGGTACGGCCAACAAGGTGCCGGGCGTGGGCGAGCTGCCCGTGCTGAACCGCCTGTTCGGCAGCCAGAAGGACGACGCCATGCGCAGCGAGATCGTGCTGTCGATCACGCCGCGCCTGCTGCGCAGCATCCGCCGCCCGGATCTGATGACGGCCGAATTCAATTCCGGCACCGAGACATCCGTGGGCGGCCGCGCCAGCGTGGGTGGTAGCCCCGAAGCCGTCGCCGCGCCCGAGCAGGCCGCCCCACGCAGCGGCTCGCCCATGACGGGCGGCGACGAGGCGCCAACGGCCGGCGACAAGGCCACTGTCAAGGGTGGCCAGTGAGGTGGCCAGTGAAGCAGCGGGGCTTTACCTTCATCGAGCTGATGATCACCCTGGCGATCATGGCGACTCTGGCCACGGTCGCCGTGCCGATGGCGCAGGTGGCGCAGCAAAGGGCGAAGGAACAGGAGTTGCGCAGCGCCCTGATCGAGATACGCGAAGCGATCGATACCTACAAGCGCGCTTCCGACAATGGCCGCATCAAGCTTTCGCTGGGCGCATCCGGCTATCCGAAAAAACTCGAGGAGCTGGTCGAGGGCGTGCCCGACCAACGCAGTCCCTCGAAGCAGAACATCTATTTTTTACGCCGCCTGCCGCGCGACCCGTTCCTGTCCAGGGAAGCCGGCAGCGCGGCCGACAGCTGGAGCAAGCGCGCCTACGCCTCGCCGCCCGACAATCCCAGCGAAGGCGAAGACGTGTTCGACGTCGCCTCGCGCTCGACCAAGGTGGGCCTGAACGGCGTGCCGCTCAAGGAATGGTGATTTCGATGCCCTGCTCCCATCCGCGCCGCGGTTTTACGCTAGTCGAACTGCTGGTGGTACTGGCGATCATCTCGCTGCTGCTGACGATCGCCATTCCCCGCTATTTCGGCTCGGTGGAAAAATCGAAAGAGGTCGCCTTGAAGGAAAACCTGCAGGTGCTCAGGAGCGGCCTGGATAAATACTATGCCGACAAGGGCGAGTATCCGGCCGCACTGGCCGACCTGGTGACCCACCATTACTTCCGCAGCGTACCGCTGGACCCCGTCACGGAGTCCGCCACCACCTGGCAACTGATCCCTTCGCCGAATGGCGAAATCGGCGGCGTGGCCGACGTGCGCAGCGGTGCCAAGGGCAAGACGCGCGAGGGCATCCCCTTTGAGCAGCTCTAGTTTCCAGCGCCGCGCACGGGGTTTCGCGTATATCTGGACCCTGATGCTGGTAGCCTTCATGGGCGTGGGCCTGGTGCTGGCCAGCGAATTGCATGCCACGGCCGCGCGGCGCGACAAGGAGCGCGAGCTGCTGTTCATCGGCCATGAATTCCGCAATGCGCTGGGCCGCTACTACGACAGCACCCCGGGCGACGGGCGGCCCCGTTATCCATTGACCTTGCAGGAACTGCTGCGCGACCCGCGCTTCGCCAACGCCCGGCGGCATTTGCGCCGCCTGTATGCGGACCCCTTCACGGGCAAGGCGGAATGGGGCGTGCTGCGGCAGGAGGGCCGCATCGTCGGCATCCATTCGCTGTCGCCGCAACTGCCCATCAAGCAGGACAATTTTCTCGACGAAGACGCCAGCCTGCGCCGCAAGCAACGCTACGCGGACTGGCACTTCACGTATCCGCACGACCTGGTGCTGGCCCCGCCCGATGCCGCCGGCGGAGCACCCGGGCTCAAACCGAAAGGCGCGAACTGATATCATGCCCGCATTCCATATTCAGCATCGAACAAAGGAGCAGGCATGAGCATAGGTGGCACTTCCATCGAACAAGCATTGGCATCGCTGTCGGACATGACGTCCGGCATGGTCGCCATCGGCAAGGACGAACATGCACAGCGCATCGCCAAGGCGCAGGCGTTCATGCGCAAACAGGGCATCGCCGCGATCTACCTGAACGCGGGCGCCAACCTCACCTATTTCACGGGTACCAAGTGGTATGCCAGCGAACGCATGGTGGGCGCCATCCTGCCGGCCAGCGGAGAGCTCGAGTACATCGCCCCCGCCTTCGAAGAAAGCACCCTGACGGGTTTCATGGTCATCGAGGGCAAGGTCAATTGCTGGGAAGAGCATGAAAGCCCGTACCAGCTGTTCGTCGATGTGCTGGCACGCATGGGTATCGCCCAGGATGCGGCCGCGCCGCCGCGCGTGGGCATCTGCGAAAGCGCCGCCTTCTTCATCTATGACGGCACCCGGCCGCTGGCTCCCGGCTACGCGCTGGAAAATGCGCGCGCCGTGACGGCATACTGCCGCAGCCGCAAGTCGCCCGCCGAAATCGCCCTGATGCAGCGCGTGATGGACATGACCCTGGCCGTGCACGTGGCCACGGCCAGCATGCTGCATGAAGGCATCACGACCGTGGAAGTGGAAGAATTCATCCAGCGCGCGCATCGCAAGGTGGGAGCGCCCCGCTCGTATTTCTGCATCGTGCTGTTCGGCGAAGCGACGGCCTATCCGCATGGCGTGAACTACGTGCAGACCCTGAAAGCGGGCGACACGGTGCTGATCGACACGGGCTGCCAGGTGATGAACTACATCTCCGACATCACGCGCACCTATGTGTTTGGCACCGTCAGCGAACGCCAGCGCAGCGTGTGGAACAGCGAAAAGGCCGCGCAGGCAGCCGCATTCGCCGCCGCACAGCTGGGCGTACCCTGCGGCGACGTGGACCGCGCCGCGCGCGTCTCGCTGGAAGCGGACGGCTTCGGCCCCGGCTACAAGCTGCCCGGTCTGCCACACCGCACGGGCCACGGCATCGGCCTCGATATCCACGAGTGGCCTTACCTGGTGGGCAACGACACAACGCCGCTGGACGTGGGCATGTGCTTCTCGAACGAGCCGATGATCTGCATCCCCGGCGAATTCGGCATCCGCCACGAAGACCATTTTTACATGACGGAAAACGGCCCGCGCTGGTTCACCGAACCAGCACACAGCATCGACGATCCGTTCGGGCTGAAGGTTTAAGCCGCCTTCGTCAACGCCAGCCGCCGTGCCGCTGGCACGGTGGTCATCGCCGGCGCGCTTCCCTGCGCCAGCTTGAACACGGCCAGCGCCGTGCCCAGTTGCACGGCCTGTTCCTGCAGCGATTCGGCCGCCGCCGATGCTTCTTCCACCAGCGCGGAATTTTGCTGCGTCATTTGGTCCATGCTGCCGATGGCCACGCCGATATCGCCGATGCCGGCGCTTTGCGCCTGGCTCGCTGCGCTGATTTCGGCCATGATGTCGGCCACCTTTTTCACGGAATCGACGATCTGGCCCATGGTCAGCCCCGCCTCGTCGACCAGCTTCGAACCGACATTCACCTTGGCCACCGAATCGCCGATCAATTGCTTGATCTCGCGCGCCGCCGCCGCGCTGCGCTGCGCCAGGTTGCGCACTTCGGACGCCACCACGGCAAAACCCCGTCCCTGCTCGCCCGCGCGCGCCGCTTCCACGGCCGCATTCAGGGCCAGGATATTCGTCTGGAAGGCGATGCCGTCGATGACGCCGATGATGTCGACAATGCGTCTGGATGACTCGTTGATCTCGCCCATGGTGGTGACCACCTGGCTGACCACTTGCCCCCCCTTCACGGCAACCGACGATGCCGACACCACCAGTTCATGCGCCTGGCCCGCGTTGGCGGCGTTGTCGCGCACGGTGGCGGTCAGGCTGTCCATGCTGCGCGCTGTCTGATCCAGGCTGCCCGCCTGCGATTCCGTGCGCGCGGCCAGGTCCGCATTGCCCTGGGCAATCTCGGCACTGGCCACCTGAATGGTTTCAGCCGACGCCTTGATGTCCGAGACCATGCCGCCGAGCTTGGCGCGCATCTCCTTCAGCGCCGCCAGCAAGCTGCCCTGGTCGCCCGCCTCGGTCACGATATTCATCGAGAGGTCGCCATCGGCCACGGCGCGCGCGATCTGGCGCGCGTATTCGGGTTCACCGCCCAGCTGCTGCCAGATGGCGCGCACGACGAAATGCGACACGGCCACCAGGCAGACGATGACGGCCAACGCCACGGCGATACTGGTATTGAGCGCATTGCGCACATTGGCCGCGCTGCGTTCGATGCCCTGCTTGAACTGTATTTGCGCCTGTTCGTTGGTTTTTTCCAGGTCCGTGTTGAGCACCGCCAGCGCACCCTGCATGCGCGCCACGGTCGCTTGCGGGTCGCCTTCCTCCATTTCCAGCATGATGCGCGCAGCGCTCAGCGCCGGCGCATAGTAGGCATCGAATTCCTTGGCCAGGCGCTGGCCCTGTTCGCGCTGGCCGGGGATCGCCGCAAAGGCCGCCAGCTTGGCGCGCAGCTTGACGGCCTGGCCGCCGACTTGCCCGATACGCTCCTTGTCACCTTCGCTGACGGCATCGCGCAGGGCGTCGCCGACGGCGGCCACGTCCAGGGTCAGCAACTTGGCCATGTCGAGCACGGGATAGTCGGCGCTTTCGGTGGCGTGGATGGAATTGAGCGTGGCCGTGGACAGATAGGCGCTGACGGCCAGCCCCAGCCCGAAAATCACGGCCGAGACGACAGGCAGCGCCCATATCTTGCGTTTGATGCTCATTGCTGTCTCCTGATGTTGATCGATTGTCGGGCCGCCGCATGGCGCGCGGCCCGAGCAGGCTTTATGGCGCCGTCAGCACCACTTTGACGGTGCCGTCGACGGCACTCTTTTCGATATAGCCGATGGCTTTCGGATCGGCGGCCACGGCCTTCTTCACGTCGGCGCTATTGGCCACTTCCTTCGGCAAGGTCGCCTTGCCCGTGAAGACCAGCTTGGACCACAGGGCCTTCGCTTGCGAGGGTTCCTTGTCCGTCACTTTCTTGTAAAACTCGGCGCGCACGGGGGCGCTTTCCGGCTGGTCGATCGGCGTCATGGCCGTCGATTTGCCGAGGAAAAACTGCGCCACCTGTTCATTCGTCATGGCGCCGGCGGCGCTCTTCGGATTGACCACCACGACCACTTCGGCCCTGGCGGGAACAGCGTTCGACAGCGCCAGCAAGGCAGCCACATACAAGATCAATGGTTTCATGCGGCGCTCCTTAGAAAACGAAATCGATGGCGGCGGCAGCCACCGTGACGGGACCGTGGAAACCGGGCTTGGCTTGCACGAACAGGCCGGGGCCATTCTTCGGCTTGATGCGGTCGATCTGTACCTTCAGCGCGGCCGAACGGTGGAAGTCCCAGCGCACGCCGATGCTGTCCGTCGACTGCTCCAGCTGATTACGCATATACGCGAGGGTGTCGACGCCGGCCGACAGGGCGCGCAACGTCAGCGTGCAGGCGGCCGGATACCCGGCAGGGCAGGATGCAGGCACGGTGTTGTTCACGCGGCCATCGGCCTTCAGGCTGGCGTGGCTGTAGTACGGCAGGAAGGCGCCGATGCGATAGCCGCCCATCACGTACCACGAAGTGCTGTCGCTGACATAGCTGTCCGTCTTGCGCTTCGCATATTCGGACTGCACCAGGACATTGTTCCAGTCCAGGCCCAGGCCCACGGACGTGAATGACGCCTTCTTGTCCTTGACTTCCAGCGCATCGGCCAGGGCACCTAGCTGGGCGATCCGGTAGCCGCTGCCGGCCGCGCGCAAGCTGCCCATCAAGGTGTTCAGGCTCGGTGAATCGTTGATCGTCAACTTGGTTTCGGCACGGCCGAAGCGCACGGTGACGGGGCCATGCTCGGCCACCACGTTGAGGGCGACGATGGACTTGCCTTCCACCTGCACGGTCGAATCGGGACCCGTGGCCAGGGTGGCCTTGGTGCGGCCCAGCGCCAGCTGCGTGGTGATGCTGGTATCGCCCGCGCTGAACTGATAGGTACCGTCGACGCCATCGATGCTGTTCAGGGGAACCTGCGAATACATTTCGCTGGGCGGGCGCAGCATGGTGTTGGCATAGCCCACGTTGCGATAATCGGAAATCATGAAGACGGGCAGACCCATGCGACCGACGCGCACGCTGAAGCTGTCCGACACCTTGGCCTTGGCAAAGGCCCAGGCCAGTTCGGCGCCGAAATCGTCCTCGCCATCCTTGCGCGCCAGGCCCTGCACGGTGGCCGACAACCAGGGATTGACGGTGACATTAGCTTGCAAGCCCAGGTTGGAATCGATACCCGTGCGGGCAGTGCGGCCGGCGCCGGCAGCCTGGTTCGGGCGCGCGAACTGCGCGTTGTCGGTATCGGCCATGGTCAGGGCGGCAGTACCGTAACCGCTGATCTTGACCGCGGGACCAGGGGCCTCTTCGGCATAGGCATGGCTGATGGCCAGGGGCATGGCCAACAGGAAAATCAGGACGTGTTTATTCATAGTAATTAAATACCCGTAGCGGTGAACGTTAATCGTGGAATGGGACTCGCGGTCGATGGCTCACCGGCCGTAAAAGGCCGGGTCCGTTTTTTTCGCGCCGCCACCGCATCGTTGAGCGTGTTTGGCGGCGTGACCAGTGAGTAAAACCATGCTACAGAGAAAAGGTTTTACGTTGGAAAGTTTTCTTGAAGCAATGAGCGAATTCGCCCGTTTTCAAGGAAAAAGCACGCGTTCTAGAGGTATTTATCTAAATAGCACGCTGTGCAAAACCACACTTAGCCTATATTTTTCATACACTTATGGATAATTCAAGAGAAAAATAATCCGACTAAAAAAAACGCCACCCACACGAAAATCGCGGGTGGCGCCGGTCAATGCCGTACTGCAGAAACGCTTACTCGCGCTTCGATACCAGGGTCAGAATATCGTAGCTGGCCACCAGTTCTTCGTTCTGGTTCGTCACCTGCACGTCCCACGCCACCACACCCTGTCCCACGCCAAACACGTCCTTGCGGTTGCGGTCGACCTTGCGCTTACACGTCAGGCGGGCGCGGATGGTGTCGCCAATCGCCACCGGCGCGACGAAACGCAGGTTGTCCAGGCCATAATTGGCCAGCACGGGGCCGACGCCGGGCGAGACGAACAGGCCGGCAGCGGCCGACAGCACGAAGTAGCCATGGGCGATGCGCTTGCCGAACTGCGACTCCTTGGCGGCGATTTCGTCGAAGTGCATGTAGAAGAAGTCGCCCGAGATGCCGCCGAAGGCGACGATGTCCGCTTCGCTGACGGTGCGGCGGTGCGTGAGCAGCGAGTCGCCCGTCTTCAAGTCCTCGAAGTGCTTGCGGAACGGGTGGATCGGGCTTTCGTTGACGTCCGCGCCGCGCACGTACTCGCCCGTGATGGCCGCCAGCATGGTCGGCGAGCCTTGCACGGCCGCCCGTTGCAGGTAGTGGCGCACGGCGCGCACGCCGCCCAGCTCTTCGCCGCCGCCCGCGCGGCCAGGACCGCCGTGCTTCAGCTGCGGCAGGGGCGAGCCATGGCCCGTCGAATCGACGGACGCCACACGCTCGAGCACGTGCACGCGGCCATGCGTGGCCGCCACTTGCGGCACCACGCGCGCGGCGATCTTCGAATCGCGCGTCACCAGGGTGCTCACCAGACTGCCCTTGCCGCGTGCGGCCAGGGCCAGCGCCTCGTCAATGTCCTTGTAGCCCATCATGGTGCTGACGGGGCCGAACGCTTCCACGTCATGCACAGCGTCGTTACCGAAGGCGTCGCGGCACAGCAGCAGGGTCGGCGAGAAGAAGCTGCCATCCTGCGCACCATCACCGAGCGGATTGAAACCGTCGGCCGCGCCGAACACCACCTCGTTGCCCTGCGACAGGGTGGCGACACGCTCGGCCACATCATTCTGCTGCTCTTTCGATGCCAGCGCGCCCATGCGCACACCGTCGATGGACGGGTCGCCCACCACCACCTTGGCCAGGCGCTCGCGCAAGCGCGTGCCGACGGCGTCCATCAGGTGCTCGGGCACGATGATACGGCGGATGGCCGTGCACTTCTGGCCCGACTTGCCCGTCATCTCGCGCACGACTTCCTTGACGAAGAGGTCGAATTCCACATCGTCCGGCGTGACGTCCGGCGCCAGGATAGCGCAGTTGAGCGAATCGGCTTCGCCGTTGAACGGCACGGAATTGATGATCAGGTTCGGATTGGTGCGCAGCTTGGCGGCCGTGGCGGCCGATCCCGTGAAGGTGACGAAATCCTGGCCATTCAGGCGGTCCAGCAGGTCGCCCGTGGAACCGATCACCAATTGCAGGCTGCCAGCAGGCAGCAAGCCCGATTCGTGCATCATGCGCACGACGGCCTGCGTCAGGTAGCTCGTCGCCGTGGCCGGCTTGGCGATGCAGGGCATGGCCGCCAGGAAGCTCGGGGCGAATTTTTCCAGCAAGCCCCAGATGGGGAAGTTGAAGGCGTTGATGTGCACGGCCAGGCCGCCGCGCGGCACCAGGATGTGCGTACCGGCGAAACCGCCCTTCTTGCCCAGCGCGATGGCCGGGCCTTCATGCAGCACGTTCGACGACGGCAGCTCATTGCTGCCCATGCTGGCGTAGGCGAACAGGGTGCCCGTTCCGCCTTCGATATCTACCCAGCTGTCGGCGCGCGTGGCGCCCGACAGGTGCGAGATCGCGTACAGTTCTTCCTTGCGCTCGACCAGGTACAGCGCCAGTGCCTTCAGGCGGGCGGCGCGCTGCTGGAAGTCCAGCGCCATCAGGCCAGGCACACCCGTCTTGCGCGCATACGTGACGGCTTCGTCGAAGTCGATCTTTTCCGCATGCGTGTGATAGATGACGCGGTTGTTCAAGGCGCTGTGCAGAGGCACGGCGGCGCTTTCGCCCAGCCAGCGGCCGGCGATCAGGCTTTGCAGGGTGGATATGTGAGCCATGTGGTTTACTCCTATGTTGGTTTTTACTGCGCTGCGGCGTTCTTGTGCAAATGCAGCGGCAAGGCCGATTCGAAATTCAGGCGCTGGCGGTTTGCCTCGACTTCCGTCAGGGCTTCCACTTCGCGCATTGTCTGCATCGAGCGTACGGCCAGCTCGTGGTACTGGCCCGTGCCCGAGCTTTTCCATTTGATTTCATCGTCGGTCAGCGCGCGCATCACCTTGGCCGGCGTGCCCACCACCATGCTGCGCGGCGCGACGATCATGCCAGCCTTCACAAAACTCATGGCCGCGACGATGGATTCCTCGCCGATGATGGCGTTATCCATCACCACGGCATTCATGCCGACGAGCGCATTGCGGCCGATGCGGCAGCCATGCAGCACGGCGCCGTGGCCGATATGGCCGTCGACTTCGACCACCGTGTCGCAGCCGGGAAAACCGTGCATGACGCAGGTGTCCTGCAGGTTCGCGCCCTCTTCCAGGATCAAGCGGCCGAAGTCGCCGCGGATCGAGGCCAGCGGGCCGATATAGCAGCGCGGGCCGACGATCACGTCGCCGATCAGCACGGCCGACGGGTGCACATAGGCGCTGGGATGGACGACGGGGGTGACGCCGTTGATTTCATACACTTTGACCATACAGACTCCTTACATGCCCAGATAGGCGCTTTGTACCTGTTCGTTATGCAGCAATTCGGGACCGGGGCCGGACAGCGTGATGGCGCCCGTCTCGATCACGTAGCCCACGTCGGCGATCGACAGCGCCGCATGCGCGTTCTGCTCGACGAGGAAGATGGTGATGCCCTGGTCCCGCAACTCGGCCACGATGCGGAAGATTTCCGCGATCAGCAATGGCGCCAAGCCCATGCTCGGTTCGTCGAGCAGCAGCAGTTGCGGGCGGCCCATCAGCGCGCGCGCCATGGCCAGCATCTGCTGCTGTCCGCCGGAGAGCGTCCCGGCCAGCAGCAAGCGCTTTTCCTTCAGGATCGGGAACAGGCCGTACATGCGCTCCATGTCGCCCGCCACGTCCTGCGGCGGGCGCGTGAAGGCGCCCAGGCGCAGATTGTCTTCCACCGTCATGGGGCCGAACACTTGCCGCCCTTCCGGCACCTGGCAGATACCGCTGCGCACGCGCTTGTCCGCGCTCATGCGGCTGACGTCCTGGCCGGCGAAGGCGATGCTGCCGGCACTGATCGGCTGCACGCCGGAGATGGCACGCAACAGGGTCGTCTTGCCGGCGCCATTGGCGCCCACCAGCGCCACCAGCTGGCCCTGGTGCACCTGCAGGTCGATGCCGTGCAGGGCCTGGATGCGGCCGTAATGGCTGGTCAGCCCTTTGATATCGAGTACCAGCGGAGCCTGAATTTCATTTTGCATCATGCCGCCACTCCCAGATATGCCGCCACCACGTCGGGATTGGCGCGCACTTCGGCGGCAGTCCCTTCGGCCAGCTTCTTGCCATAGTCGAGCACCAGGATATGGTCCGACAGGTTCATCACCAGTTTCATGTCATGCTCGACCAGCACCACCGTTACGCCGGACTGCGCCACCTTGCGTATCAAGGCTTCGATTTCGCCCGTTTCCGTGTGGTTCAGGCCTGCGGCCGGTTCATCGAGCAGCAGCACCTTCGGCTTGGCGGCCAGCGCGCGGGCGATTTCCAGGCGCTTCAAGGCGCCGTACGACATCTGCCCCGCTTCGTCATCGATATGCCGTCCCACGCCGACAAACTCCATCAAACTGGCCGCCTCGTCGCGGCAAGCCGCATCGGCGCGGCGCACGGACGGCAGGCGCAGCATGGAAGCGAACAGGTTCTGGTTCAGGCGCAAATGCGCGCCCACCATCACATTGTCGATGGCCGTCATGTTCATGCACACCTGCAGGTTCTGGAAGGTGCGGCTCATGCCGCGCCGCGCCAGCGCATCGGGCGACATGGCGGCCACGTTTTCGCCATTGAGCAGGATCTCGCCTTTGGTGGGCGTGTACACGCCCGTGATCAGGTTGAACAGGGTCGTCTTGCCGGCGCCGTTCGGGCCGATCACGGAATGGATATTACCTTCCTTGACAGTGAAGCTCACGTCCTGCACCGCGTGCACGCCGCCAAAGCTCTTGCTCAGATTGTTGATCGTCAGCATGTCACACCTCCTGCGCGGATTTGACGGGCGCCTTGGGCGTGGCAGCCCGCTTGCGCGAACGGCTGGCCAGGCTGGGCACCAGGCCCTTGGGCATGAAGATCATGGTGGCCATCAGGATCACGCCAAACACCACCGTTTCCCAGCCTTCAAAACTGGACAGCAGTTGCGGCAGGATCGTCAGCAGGGCCGCACCGATGATGGAGCCGAAGATCGACGCCATGCCGCCCACCACCACCATCGTCACCAGCTCGATCGAGTGGAAGAAGCCGGCCAGGTTGGGCGTGATGAAGCCGATGTAGTGGGCGCTGATGCTGCCCGCGATGCTGGCGATGACGGCCGACAGCACGAACACGCGCACCTTGAAGCGGGTCGTGTCGACACCCACCACGCGGGCCGCCACTTCCGAGCCGTGAATGGCCTGCAGCGCGCGGCCGACGGGCGAATCGATCAGGTTCAGGGCCAGCCACGTCACCAGCAACAGCAGCACGGCGCACACCAGGTACCACGATTTCTCGCCGGCGATTTCCAGGCCGGCAACACTGAAGGCGGACACGCCGATGCCATCCGGGCCACCCGTCCACTGCGTCTCGTTGTTGATGACGATGGAAATGATGATGCCCAGGCCCAGCGTCGCCATGGCCAGGGTATGGCCCTTGAGCTTCAGCACGGGACGCGCCAGCAACAGCGCCAGCAAGCCCGTGGCGACGGCGCCCGCCGCCAGGGCAGCCAGCGGCGGCCAGTTGTAGTGCGTGGTCAGCACGGCAGACGCATACGCGCCCAGGCCATAGAAACCGGCATGACCGAGGCTGATCTGGCCCGTGTAACCCATCAGCAGATTCAGGCCGATTACGACGATGGCGTTCAGGGCGATGCGGATCGCCACGTCATAGTAGAACGCGTTAGTCAGGAACAGGGGCAGGATGGCCAGCACCAGGGCCAGCAACAACAAGCCGCCGTGGCGCGAGCGGGTAAAGAAACTCTTCATACACGCTCCGAATTTTTAGCGCCAAACAAGCCTTGCGGCAGGAAGAACAGGATCAATAAAATCAGCACGAAGGGCACCGCGTCCTTGTAGGCCGACGAAATGTAACCTGCCGTCATGGCTTCGGCGATGCCCAGGATCAGGCCACCAGCGATCGCGCCCGCGCCGCCGCCCAGGCCACCGAGGACAGCGGCGACAAAGCCTTTCAGGCCCAGCATGATGCCAGCGTCATATGAGGTGTAGGTGATCGGTGCAACGAGGATGCCGCCTGCCGCGCCCAGCAGGGCCGACAGGCCGAACGAGAACAGCAGCACCTTGCGCGTGTTGATGCCCACCAGTTGTGCCGCCAGCTTGTTGTGCGAGGTGGCCAGCATGGCCTTGCCCATCAGGGTGCGGCCAAAAAACCAGCCCAGCACCAGCACGATGACCACCGTGACGCCCAGCACCCACAGGCTTTGCGGCAGCAGGCTGGCGCCCAGGAATTCGATCGGCGCATCGCCGGAAAACGCCGGCAGCGAGTGCGTATCCTTGCCCAGCCAGATTTGCACCAGGCCGCGCAGCACGAGGGAGGCGCCGATGGTGATGATCAGGAGCGTGATGACCTGTGCATTTTGCGCCGGTTCGATCACGGTTTTTTCCATCAGCAGGCCAACGATACCCGTGGCGACGACGGCCAGGATGATGGCCAGCGGCAGCGGCACGCCGGCGGCCGACATCACGGCGGCCAGCATCCCGCCCAGCATGATGAATTCGCCCTGGGCGAAGTTGATCACGCCGCTGGTGTTGTAGATGATGGTAAAGCCCAGCGCCGCCAGCGCATAGGCGGAACCGACCGTCATCCCGGAATACAGAAATTGTAGAAATTGAGCGACTTCCATGGTGTCTCCATTATGTTCGGCTGCGCGCGAACCGCCTTCAAGGGCGGCCCGCGCGGGTACTTCTGGCTTACCTTCTCGAACTTATTTAGACAATTGCCATTCGCCATTCTTCACTTCAACCATGCGGAAAGCCGACAGGTCCAGGCCCATGTGGTCTTTGGCCGACATGTTAAACACGCCGGTGGTGCCGACAAAACCCTTGGTCGATTCCAGCGCTGCCCGCACTTTTTCGCGGTCCGTGCCGCCGGCGCGCTTGATGGCGTCGACCGACAGGTTCAGGGCGTCGAGCGCATAGCCGCCAAAGGTCGACGGGTCGATCTTGTAGCGGTCTTTATACGTCTTGTCGTAGCCGACGACGACGGCTTTTTGCGCGTCGCTGTCCGGCAGCATGGCGCCGATCAGCAGGGCCGGCGTTGGCAGGCGCACGCCTTCGGCGGCCTTGCCCGACAGTTTCAGGTATTCGTCCGACGCCACGCCGTGCGACTGGTACAGCGGCAGTGCAGCCATGCCCAGTTGGCCATAATTTTTGGTAACCACGGCAGGACCCTGGCCCAGTCCGAACACGAATACGGCTTGCACGCCGCCTGTATTCTTGATGCGGGTCAGCTGCGCCGTGATGTCCGTGTCTTTCGGGCCGTAGGTTTCATCGGCCACCAGGGTGATGCCGTATTTGGAGGCGACGATCTGCGATTCCTTGCGGCCCGAGGCGCCAAAGCCGCTCGTTTCCGACAGCAGGCCCACTTTGCTGATGCCGCGCTTCTTCATGTCCTCGAACACCTTCTCGGCCGCCATGCGGTCCGTGTGCGGCGTCTTGAACACCCATTTCTTGACCGGATCGATGATGACAACGGCACCGGCCAGCGAAATGAACGGCATGCTGGCGCGATCTACCAGAGGCGCCATCGCCATCGTCGCGCCCGTGGTGGTGCCGCCGATCAACACGTCGACCTTGTCCGATTCGATCAGGCGCTTGGTAAAACCGTTGGCCTTGGCCGCGTCGCTGCCGTCATCGTAGTGCACCAGTTCCAGCTTGCGCCCCAGGACGCCGCCTGCCGCGTTGATCTTCTCGATATACAGCTGCAGGGTTTTCAGTTCCGGATCGCCCAGGAAGGCGGCTGGTCCCGTGACGGACAGCACGGAACCGATCTTGATGTTATCAGCCGCATACGCGCCCGCGGCGGACATGGCCAGCACGCCGGCGATCAGGGTTTTCTTGAAGATATTGGCAATCATTGTGGTCTCCACCAGGTTGGCACTACGGTCAATGTATGGTTGGCGCTTTTTTACAAGCCTGCGCCTTTTTTGTTTTTACTTTTTATACGCGTTCAATCACTACTGCAATCCCCTGCCCCACGCCGATGCACATGGTGCACAGCGCATAGCGCCCGCCCGTGCGTTCCAGCTGGTTCAGCGCGGCCATCACCAGGCGCGCGCCCGATGCGCCCAGCGGGTGGCCGATGGCGATCGCGCCGCCATTCGGGTTCACGTGGGCTGCGTCGTCCGCCAGGCCCAGGTCGCGCGTGACGGCCAGCGCCTGCGCGGCAAACGCTTCATTGAGTTCGATGACGTCCATCTGCTCGATGGTCAATCCCGTCTGCGCCAGCACCTTGCGCGACGCAGGCGATGGGCCAAAGCCCATGATGCGCGGCGCCAGGCCGGCCGTGGCCATGCCCAGCACCTTTGCGCGCGGCGTCAGTTTGTATTTTTCGACGGCGGCGGCGGACGCCAGCAGGATGGCGCAAGCGCCGTCGTTCAAGCCCGAGGCATTGCCGGCCGTGACAGTGCCATCCGCCTTGACCACGCCCTTGAGCTTTGCCAGCATGTCCAGCGAGGTGTCGGGACGCGGATGTTCGTCGCTGGTGACCATTTTCGGATCACCCTTTTTTTGCGGCACGGCGACAGGCACGATTTCGCGCTCGAACACGCCGGCCGCGTGGGCGGCGGCCCAGCGCTGCTGGCTGCGCAAGGCCAGCGCATCCTGGTCGGCGCGGCTGATGCCAAATTCCACGGCCACGTTTTCCGCCGTTTCCGGCATGGTGTCGATGCCGTACTGCGCCTTCATCTTGCCGTTCACGAAGCGCCAACCCAGGGTCGTGTCTTCGATTTTCGCTGCGCGCGAGAACGCGCTGTCAGCCTTGCCCATC
Source organism: Janthinobacterium sp. SUN033 (assembly GCF_030397595.1). NCBI lineage: Bacteria > Pseudomonadati > Pseudomonadota > Betaproteobacteria > Burkholderiales > Oxalobacteraceae > Janthinobacterium > Janthinobacterium sp. SUN033. The sequence goes on along the minus strand of NZ_JAPQNV010000006.1, from coordinate 254,904 downwards.
ACGAAAGGCGCGCGCGTCATGCTTTCCACGCCACCGGCGATGATCAGCTCCGCCTCGCCTGCCTTGATCGAACGGGCAGCCATGCCGACGGCATCCAGGCTGGAACCGCACAGGCGGTTGATGGTATTGGCCGGTACTGCCGCCGGCAAGCCGGCCAGCAGCGCAGCCATGCGGCCCACGTTGCGGTTGTCCTCGCCCGCCTGGTTGGCGCAGCCGTAGAACACGTCGTCGATGGCGGACCAGTCGACGGACGGGTTACGCGCGATCAGCGCGGCAATCGGCAGCGCACCCAGGTCGTCGGCGCGCACGCTGGACAGCGCGCCACCATAGCGGCCAAAGGGAGTGCGTACGGCGTCACAGATAAAAGCGTCGTTCATGTCTGGTTCCTTGTTCGGGCTATCAGGAGAAAATCTTCGGGCGCTGGTCAACCACGCGGCGGGCCTTGCCCGTCAGGGTGCGTTCGATGCTGGCGGCGGCCACGAGGCGCACGCGCGTGCTCACGCCCACGTGTGTCTTGATGCGGTGTTCCAGCTCGCGCGCCAGCGCGTCCGTTTCACTGGCCGAGATGGTGGCAGTGAGGTCGATACGCAGCTCGGCGACCACTTCCAGCTTGTCGAGGTGGCCGTCGCGCGTGACCACCAATTGATACTGTGGCGCCAGCTTCGGCATTTTGAGGATCAGTTCTTCGATCTGCGTGGGGAAGACGTTCACGCCGCGGATGATCAGCATGTCGTCCGAGCGGCCCGTGATCTTGCCGATGCGGCGCATCGAGCGCGAGGTCGGCGGCAGCAAGCGGGTCAGGTCGCGCGTGCGGTAGCGGATGATGGGCAGCGCTTCCTTCGACAGCGAAGTAAACACCAGCTCGCCCTCTTCGCCGTCCGGCAGCACTTCGCCCGTTTCCGGATCGATGATTTCCGGGTAAAAATGATCTTCCCAGATGACGGGACCGTCCTTGCTTTCGATGCATTCGGATGCCACGCCAGGGCCCATCACTTCGGACAGGCCGTAGATGTCGACGGCGTCGATGCCGGCACGCGCCTCGATTTCCGAGCGCATCGCATCCGTCCACGGCTCGGCGCCGAAGATGCCCACCTTCAGCGACGACTCGGCCGGGTCAAGGCCCTGGCGCGTGAATTCCTCGATGATGTTGAGCATGTACGATGGCGTGACCATGATGATCGATGGCTTGAAATCCTGGATCAGTTGCACCTGCTTTTCCGTCTGCCCGCCTGACATCGGAATGACCGTGCAACCCAGACGCTCGGCGCCGTAGTGCGCGCCCAGGCCTCCCGTGAACAGGCCGTAGCCGTAGGAGATATGCACCATGTCGCCGGCGCGGCCGCCGCCGGCGCGGATCGAGCGCGCCACCACGTTGGCCCAGGTATCGATATCGTTCTGCGTGTAGCCGACCACCGTGGCCTTGCCCGTGGTGCCGCTGGACGCGTGAATGCGCACCACTTGCTCGCGCGGCACGGCGAACAGGCCAAACGGGTAATTGTCGCGCAAGACCTTTTTATCGGTGAACGGGAATTTGGCCAGATCGGACAGCGATTTCAGGTCGTCCGGATGCACGCCCGCTTCGTCGAAAGCGGCGCGGTAATGGGGCACGTTGTCATACGCGTGCTTGAGCGTCCATTTCATGCGTTCGAGCTGCAGCGCCTGCAGTTCATCCTTGCTGGCGCGCTCGATCGGTTCGAGGTCATTCGGTGCTGGGGTTCTCTGGACCATCTCTGTCTCCTGATTCGGTTCTATAACTATGTAATTCGTTCCGGCAGTTCAAGCCTGCTCTTGTAACTTCAATTGCTGATGACTTCACCCGCCACGCGAATCGACTTGCCGCGGAAGAGCGCGATGGCGCGCCCTTCCTGGTTGCTGACCTTGACGTCATAGACGCCGCTCTTGCCCGCCAGCGCCTGTTCGACGGCGTGCGCCGTCAGCACGTCGCCTTCCCGGCCCGGCGCCAGATAATCGATGGTGCAGCCGGCGCCCACGGTGTTCAGGTTGTAGCTGTTGCAGGCAAACGCGAAGGCGCTATCGGCCAGGGCAAAGATAAAACCGCCATGGCAGGTCTGGTGGCCATTGAGCATGTCTGCGCGCACCGTCATCGTCATGCGGGCATGACCGGGGCCCACGTCGGCCAGGGCGATGCCCATGGCGGCGGTGGCGTTATCGCGCGACAGCATGGAGGCGGCGGCCGCTTCGGCCAAAGCCTGGGCAGCGTGGATATGGTCTTCCTTATGCATGAAACTGTGCTCCATTGGCGAGTTTGCGGCGCAGCAGCGGCGAGACGCGGTAACGGTCCTCGCCATAGCCCTGCGCCAGGTGGTGCAGCACGGTCACGATGTGCTGGACGCCGACGGCATCGGCCCAGGCCAGCGGTCCGCACGGATAGTTGACGCCCTTCTGCATGGCGATATCGACGGCAGCCACCGTGCACACGCCCTGGTTGACGGCGTCGGCCGCCTCGTTGGCCAGCATGGCCACCGTGCGCATGACGGCCAGGCCAGGCACGTCGTCCAGGCGCGTGACGATGAAACCGGCCGCCTGGAAGAGGCCAACGACGGCCGCGTAGGCCGCATCGCTGCACTGGTCGGCGCGGGCCACGGCGATGCGCTTGGCATTGGCGTAATCGAGCGCCAGGTCAAACAGCACCGTGTCCGGATGCTGGTTGTCGTGCGCGCGCTGGGTGGCGCTGCGGCCATCGGTCAGATAAATCGCGGCGCCATGGCAATGCAGGGCGGGCGCCTCGTCATGCGACTGGCCTTCCTGCGTCACGCGGCGGCTGACGGTGATGCCGGCCTGCTCCAGGCGCTGCACCAGACTGCGGATGATGCCGCTGTGGCCACGGCCATCGCCGCCGATGGCGGCCGACAGGGCAACGAATTCCGGCTTCGCTTGCGCGCCTTCCGCCTGCGCCACGGAGGCAGCGGCCCCTTCGCCGTACAGGTAAAAACCCCGGCCCGATTTGCGGCCGAGGAAACCGGCATTGACCATTTCCTGCTGCAGCACGGAGGGCGTGAAGCGCGGGTCGTTGAAATAGGCGCCGAACACGGATTGGGTGACGGAGAAATTGACGTCATGGCCAATCAGGTCCATCAGCTCGAATGGGCCCATGCGGAAACCGCCCGCTTCGCGCAGCACGGCGTCGATGGTAGCGGCGTCGCCCGCCTGTTCATTCAGCAAGCGCCAACCTTCCGCATAAAACGGACGGGCGACTCGGTTGACGATGAAGCCGGGCGTCGATTTCGCATGCACGGGATTCTTGCCCCAGGCGATCGACGTGTCGTACACGGTGGCGGCCACTTGCTCGCTGGTGGCCAGTCCACTGATCACCTCGACCAACGCCATCAGGGGCACGGGGTTAAAGAAATGCATGCCGACTAGGCGTTCCGGGCGGCGCAGCTTGGCGGCAATCGCCGTGACGGAAATCGACGAGGTGTTCGTCGCCAGGATGCAGTCGTCGCTGACCAGCGCTTCGAGTTCGGCGAACAGGCCGCGCTTGACGTCGAGGTTTTCCACGATGGCTTCCACCACCAGGGCAGCATCTGCCACATCGGCCAGGCTGCCGGCCGCCTGCAGGCGCGCCGTGGCGGCCGCGGCTTCGTCGGGCGTCATGCGGCCCTTTTCAGCCAGCTTCGCATACATCTTGCCAATGTCGGCCAACGCCTTGCTGACGGCTTCCGTGCGCGTATCGTACAGTTTGACCCGGTAGCCGGCGGCTGCGGCCACCTGCGCGATGCCGGCACCCATGGCGCCGCTGCCGATGACGGCGACGACACTGTTGTTGTCCAAAGCTGCCATATCAATGTCCCTTGAATTGCGGTGCGCGCTTTTCCATGAAGGCGGCCACGCCTTCGCGGTAATCGTCGCTGTTACCGAGATCGCTCATCATGCGCGCTTCCAGCGCAAGCTGCTGCGGCAGGGTATTCGCGCCGCTGGCGGCCAGTGCCTGCTTGGTGTAGGCCAGGCCCTTGGTGGGGGCTGTGGAAAAGTGCACGGCCAGCTTGCGCGTTTCCTCGGCCAACTGGGCATCCTCGAAGCATTTCCAGATCAGGCCCCAGTCTTCCGCTTTTTCCGCCGTCAGTTTTTCACCCAGCATGGCCAGGCCCATGGCGCGCGCGGAACCGATCAGGCGTGGCAGGAAGAAGGTGCCGCCCGTGTCCGGGATCAGGCCCAGCTTGCAGAACACTTCGACAAAACTGGCCGACTTGCCGGCGATGACGATGTCGCACGCCAGCGCCAGGTTGGCACCCGCGCCGGCGGCCACGCCGTTGACGGCGCAGATCACGGGCATTGGCAAAGCCTTCAAGGCCAGTACCAGCGGCGCATAGTTCTTTTCCACGGATTCGCCCAGGTCCACGCCCTTCGAACCCGGTTCCACGGCGCGGTCGGACAAATCCTGGCCTGCGCAAAAGCCGCGGCCCGCTCCCGTCAGCACGAACACGCGCACGGTACTGTCCGCATTGACTTTGGCGATGGCGTCGCGCACTTCCTCGTGCATGGCTTGCGTAAAACTATTGAGTTTTTCGGGACGGTTCAGGGTGAGCGTGGCGATGCCCTGCTCGATGGTAAAGAGGATGTTTTGGTAGGTCATGGCGTCTCGCTTGTGTAATAGGTAAGGCAGGGCCCGTGCCCTGCACCGGCTTATTCAGCCTGGTCGAAGTCGACCACGACCTTGTCTGTGAGAGGGAAACTCTGGCAGCTGAGGATGAAGCCGCGCGCCACTTCATAGTCTTCCAGCGCGTAGTTGACGTCCATTTCAACCTTGCCGTCGAGGATCTTGCAGCGGCAGGTCGAGCACACGCCGCCCTTGCACGAGTAGCGCATGTCGATACCCTGCCGCAGGCCCGCGTCGAGGATGGACTCCTTGTCCTTGTCCATCGTGAAGGTCGTGTGGTTGCCATCCAGGATGACGGTCACTTCCGTTTCCTGCACGGCGTCCGCAGCCAGCTGGGCGCGCGGCTTGTGGGCGTTTTTAGGGATGCTGGCGGCGAACAGCTCGATCTTGATATTCTGCTTGGGCATGCCGGCTGCCTGCAGGGCGGCGGAGACGCCCAGCATCATGTCTTCCGGGCCGCAGATGAAGGCGTTGTCGTAGTCTTCGATCTTGATCCAGTGCTGCAGGAACTGCTCGCATTTTTCCTGCGTGATGCGGCCGTTGAACAGTTCGATGTCCTGCTGTTCGCGGCTCATCACGTAGACCAGGTTCAAACGCTCCAGGTACACATCCTTCAAGTCCGTCAATTCTTCCTTGAAGATGACGGACGACGAAGCGCGGTTACCGTAGAACAGAGTGAAGCGGCTCAGGGGCTCCGTCAGCAGGGTCGTCTTGATGATGGAGAGGATGGGCGTGATGCCGCTGCCGGCCGCGAACGCCAGGTAGTGCTTGCGATTGACGCAGTCGAGCGGCACGTTAAAGTGGCCCATCGGTGGCATCACCTCGATGGTGGCGCCGGCTTTCAGGGTGTCGTTCGCCCAGGTAGAGAAAGCGCCGCCCGGCGTGCGCTTGATGGCCACGCGCAGGGTGCCATCCTGCACCGCCGAACAGATGGAATACGAGCGGCGCACGTCTTCCGCATTGATATGGGCGCGCAGGGTCAGGTGCTGGCCCTGCTGGAAGCGGAACTGCTGCTGTAATTCGGCCGGCACGTCGAACGTGACGGCGATGGTGTCGCGCGTTTCATTGCGCACGTTGGCCACGCACAGCGGATAAAATTTACTCATGCTTCATCTCCAGTTTCTTCGGAACGTGTGCCTGATTTTTTTAGTGGCACTTGAAGTAGTCAAACGGTTCGCGGCAATCCAGGCATTTGTACAGGGCCTTGCACGGCGTGGAGCCGAACTGGCTGGTCAGCTGCGTATGCGTGGAACCGCAATTCGGGCAAATCACGTCCAGTTTCGGCGTCGCCTGGCGCTTGACGCCACCACGTAAACCGCTGATGTCGATCACCTGCTGCTGCGGCGGGGCGATGCCATAGCCTTTCAGCTTGGCCTTGCCCGTCTCGCTCATCCAGTCCGTCGTCCAGGCGGGTGACAGCTGGTTCACCAGCGTCACCTTGTCCACGCCATGGCTGCGCAAGGCATCCGTGACGGCGTCGGCGATCACCTGCATGGCAGGGCAGCCCGAATACGTGGGCGTGATCGTCACGGTACAGGCGTCGCCGCCGGTGACTTCGACGGCGCGCACGATGCCCAGGTCCACCACCGAAATGACGGGGATTTCCGGGTCTGGCACGTCGCCCAGCCAGGCCCAGACCTGGGCGGCGTCCAGCGCTGCCGCGGCCGTGTTCATTACCACTCCGCCCCAGGATAGGCGCGCTGCAGGAACTGCATCTCGGCCAGAATAAAGCCCAGGTGTTCCGTGTGCGTGCCCTGCTTGCCGCCTTTTTGCATCCAGGCGTCGGGCGCCGGCACGCTCAAAGTCGCTTCCGCGAAGATCTCGGCCACGTGTTCCAGGAACGCCTGGCGCAGGATGTCGGATGGCGGCGCGATGCCGGCGGCGACCATGGCCTGGTCGACGGCGTCGTACTTGAACATCTCGCCCGTGTACATCCACAGCTTGTCGGCGGCGGCCTGCGTTTTCGCGTGGCTGTCCGCCGTGCCGTCGCCGAGGCGCACGACAAGATCGCCGCTGCGGCGCAAGTGGTACGTGACTTCCTTGATCGACTTTTGCGCCACTTCGACGATGCGCGCATCCGTCGATTTCGTCAGTTCCAGCAGCTGGAAATAGTGCCAGCTGTCGAAGAAGAACTGGCGCATCATCGTATCGGCGTAATTGCCGTTCGGCTGTTCGACCAGCAGGCAATTCTTGAAATCGTGGGCGTCGCGCAAAAAGGCGATGTCGTCCTCGTCGCGGCCCGCATTTTCCAGTTCGGCCGCATAGCTGAACCACAAACGCGTCTGGCCCAGCAAGTCCAGCGCCACGTTGGTCAGCGCCATGTCCTCTTCCAGCGCAGGGCCCTTGCCGCACAGCTGCGACAGCTGCTGGCTGAGGATCAGGGCGTTGTCGCCCAGGCGCAGGAGGTAATTGACCTTGTCATCCATTGCAGGCGCTCCCATCACAGATTCTTGACTTCTTCCGGCATCGGGAAGAAGGTGGGATGGCGGTACACCTTGCTGTTCGACGGTTCGAACAGGGCGCCCTTGTCGCCGGGGCTGCTGGCGACGATATCGGCCGCGCGCACCACCCAGATGCTCACGCCTTCATTGCGGCGCGTGTAGACGTCGCGCGCATGGTTGACCGCCATGGTGGCGTCGGAAGCGTGCAGGCTGCCCACATGCTTGTGCGCCAGGCCGTGCTGGCTGCGGATGAAAACTTCCCACAAAGGCCATTCTTTGCTCATGTTGCTATCCCCTTTTATAGATGTTTTCAGGCTGCCGCTTTGCTAGCGGCTTGCTTGTCGGCGTAGGCGACCAAGGCATCGCGGAACCATTCGCCGTCTTCATACGCTTTCACGCGCGTTTGCAGGCGTTCGCGGTTGCACGGGCCATTGCCCTTCAAGACATTGTTGAACTCGGACCAGTCAATCTCGCCGAATTCATAGTGGCCCGTTTCCGCATTGAACTTCAGGTCGGGATCGGGCACGGTCAGGCCCAGGTATTCGATTTGCGGCACGGTCTGGTCGACCATGCGCTGGCGCAATTCGTCGTTCGAGAACAGCTTGATGCGCCATTGCGCCGACTGGGCGCTGTTGATGGAAGCGGCATCGGACGGGCCGAACATCATCAGCGACGGCCACCACCAGCGGTTCAAGGCATCCTGTGCCATGGCTTTCTGCGCGGGCGTACCCTTGCACAGCGACATCATGATGTCGTAGCCCTGGCGCGCATGGAACGATTCTTCCTTGCAGACGCGGATCATGGCGCGCGCATACGGGCCGTACGAGCAGCGGCACAGGGGAATCTGGTTGATGATGGCAGAGCCGTCGACCAGCCAGCCGATGGCGCCCATGTCGGCCCACGACAGGGTCGGATAGTTAAAGATGCTGGAATACTTGGCTTTGCCCGAATGCAAGGCGGCCAGCAAGTCGTCGCGCGACACGCCCAAGGTTTCCGCGGCGCTATACAGGTACAGGCCGTGGCCGGCTTCGTCCTGGATCTTCGCCAGCAGGATGGACTTGCGTTTCAGGGTGGGCGCGCGCGTGACCCAGTTGCCTTCAGGCAATTGGCCGACGATTTCCGAGTGCGCGTGCTGCGAAATCTGGCGGATCAGGGTCTTGCGGTAAGCATCCGGCATCCAGTCCTTGGCCTCGATCTTGATGCCTTCGTCGATGCGCGCCTGGAAAGCGCGCTCTTCTTGACCCATGTCGTCGAGCGAACGAACGTTCTTGAGGCCGGTTTCAACCATTTGTGCGTACATGATCTGTCTCCCATGTCTTTGATTTTGCGCAGCAACGCGGTGCGATGAACAGATAATACGATACAAAAAACGATTTGCATACACTTGATATGAATCATTTTAAAAATTCGTATCTTGTGCAGCTTTTTTGTGCGTATGATATTGCTTATGAGAAAACACTGCGGAGCGCCACCAGCGCTTCCGGCAAATTATTGCCGCGCTACCCGCGCAGCCAAGTAAACTGCTGCTTTTATTGAACCGACCGCAACACGGCCAGACCGGAACCACATGAAGAACACCCGCTGCACGGCATGGATAGCCGATTTCCTGGAAAGCGACCCACCGCGCTCGAAGTCCCTGGTGATGACCATCTTTGGCGACGCCATCGTGCCGCGCGGCGGCGCCATCTGGCTGGGCAGCCTGATCGAACTGCTGGCGCCGTTTGGCGTGAATGACCGTTTATTGCGCACCAGCGTGTTCCGCCTGGCGCAGGAAGGCTGGCTCAGCTCGCAGCGCGACGGCCGCCGCAGCGCCTATACGATACGCCCGGAGGCGCTGGCCCGCTTCGAACGCGCCTATCGCCGCATCTATGCGCCGCTGGTCGTGCACTGGGATGGCAGCTGGACCCTGGTGATCGGGCCGGCCGGCAGCATCGGCGCCGCCGAGCGGGGTGCGCTGCGCAAGGAATTATTGTGGGCCGGCTATGGCTTGATCTCTCCCGGCATCTTTGGCCACCCGGCCAGCAATGCGGAGGCGCTGGAAGATATCCTCGTGCGCAACGAGGTGCAGGGCAAGCTGTACGTCTGCCACACCACGGAATTGCCAGGTGTCAGCACGCGTCCCCTGCGCGACATGGTGGGCGACTGCTGGGACTTGTCGGAAGTGATGGCCGGCTACGAAAAATTCATCGCCAGCTTCCAGCCGCTGCTGACCCTGCTGCAAGAGGCGCCCGAGTTCGATGCCGAGCAAGCGTTCGTCATCCGCTCGCTGCTGACGCACGCCTACCGCCGCGTGCAGTTGCACGACCCGCAACTGCCCGTCGAACTGCTGCCCGAACCGTGGCCCGGCACGCAAGCCTATGCGCTGGCACGCGACCTCTACCGCCTTACCTACGCGGCGGCCGAGGAACATATCCTGGCCACCCTGCGGCGCGAGGATGAGCAGGCGCCGGATGTGGAGCCCTGGTTTTTTGAACGTTTTGGCGGACTGAACACCTGACAAAACGTCCATGGCGGCGTCGCAGGGCCTGGGCGTACGTGCGTACTGCCTGCGGCCCTGCGCCTTGCCCTGGCAATTTTTCAGGCGTTCAGGATTTGCTCACTGCTGCGTTCACTGCTTGGCGACGACCTGCTTGGCCCCTGCCAGCAAATCCTGCCCCAGCTTTTCCAGCGCGTTCGCCTGCACCAGCATGGTGTCGAGGATGGCCACGTTGAAGGTGAATTCGGCCGGCGTCGTATAGCCGGGGAAACGTATGATGCGCAGCAATTCCTGCAAGGTCGTGCCCTTACCCAGGTGCGCCAGCGCATCGCTGAGGGCGCTGATTTTCTTTTCCAGTTCGCGGATGTGTTTGCCGTTGTCGTCCATGATGCTCTCCCTGTGTCGGAGCTTCCACGTTAGCAAAGCATGTCCTGCCTCGTTTGCGCCAGCACAAAGGCCACCGCAAAACAGGTATCATCGCGCCATTGCACACGATGCAAAACCCATACGTTTTTATCAGGAACACTCATGACCATTAAAATCAGCCAGCAATTCGACGCCGGCGCGATCGAGGTGCTGCGCGCCGACGATGCCCAATCCATCGAGCTGAACATCCGCAAGGATTCCCACGCCGACATCACGCAGTGGTTTTACTTCCGCCTGCAAGGCGCGCAAGGCGAGGCGTGCACGATCCGCTTCATGAATGCCGGCAAGTCGGCCTACCCGGACGGCTGGAAAGACTACCAGGCCGTGGCCAGCTACGACCGCGAAACCTGGTTCCGCGTGCCGACCAGCTTTGACGGCACGGTGATGACCATCGAACACACGCCGGAAGAAGAAAGCGTGTACTACGCCTACTTCGAACCGTATCCATGGGACCGCCACCTGGCCCTGATCGACAGCGCGCAAGCGTCGCCGCTGGTGCGCCTGGTCGACCTGGGCAGCACCGTGGAAGGCCGCGACATGAATCTGCTGGTGGTCGGCGACGCCGATGCCGAGAAAAAAGTCTGGGTCATCGCGCGCCAGCATCCGGGCGAGACGATGGCCGAATGGTTTGTCGAAGGCATGCTCGAAGCACTGCTGGACCAGGCCAATCCGTTTGCCCGCCAGTGCCTGCAAGACGCCGTCTTCTACGTGGTACCGAACATGAATCCGGACGGTTCCGTGCATGGCAACCTGCGCACCAACGCGGCCGGCGCCAACCTGAACCGCGAATGGATGACGCCGACCATGGAGCGCAGCCCGGAAGTGTTTCTGGTGAAACAGAAAATGCATGAAATCGGCTGCGACCTGTTCCTCGACGTGCATGGCGACGAAGGCTTGCCTTACGTCTTCGTGGCCGGCAGCGATGCGCTGGAAAATTTCACGCCAGCACAGAAGGCCGAGCAAGACCGCTTCATCGCCGACTTCAAGGTGGCCAGCCCCGACTTCCAGGATGAGCACGGCTACGAAGACGGCCCGTTCACGCCGGAAGTACTGACCATGGGTTCGCCCCACATCACCCACGCCTTCGGCTGCCTGTCGCTGACCCTGGAATTGCCGTTCAAGGACAATGCCAACGATCCCGACCCGCAAACAGGATGGAGCGGCGCCCGCAGCGCCGCCCTGGGCGCGGCCGTGCTGCAGCCTGTCCTGTCCACCTTGCGCGCCTGAGCCGCGCATGAAACTGGCCCGCCACGCATGACGTGACGGGCTTGGCCGGCGCTTACTCTGCCGCCGGCTGTTTTCCGCTCCCCGTCTTGCGCAGCGCAGCATCGCTAATCGTTGCCACGCCAGCCATTGCTGCCTATACTGGGCGCAGCATTGCCTGTCTCCCCCTTGCCGACAACCATCCCGCATATGACCATCAAAGACCAGCCACGCGCTGAGGCGCGATTTTCACCGACCCGATTTGCACACGTGTGCATATTCTTGTTTCTTGGCTTGCACGGCATGCCAGGCACGGCAGCCGAACTCAGCCCTGCCGCGCAGCTGGGGCGGCGCATCTTCCACGATGCCAGCCTGTCCGCCTCAGGCAGGCAGTCGTGCGCCAGTTGCCATGACCCGGCCCACGCCTATGCGCCCGGCAACAAGCTGGCCGTGCAACTGGGCGGCGCCGATGGCCAGGCGCACGGCTACCGCGCCACACCATCGCTGCGCTACCTGGAACACACGCCGCCCTTCCGCTTTGATGAAGAAGGCGCACCCAACGGCGGCATCAACCGCGACGGCCGCGCCGCCAGCCTGGCAGAACAGGCGGAACGGCCGTTCCTGGCAGCGCACGAAATGGCCAATGCCAGCACGGATGCGGTGGTGGAACGGTTGCGCAACGGCAACTATGCGGACGCATTCCGGCGCGTCTTTGGCGACGCCATCTTTGCGCAACCACAACAGGCATTCAGCCGCATCACGTATGCTTTGCAGCAATTCCAGCAGGAAGAGCCGGATTTTCACCGCTACGATTCCAAATATGACCTCTACCTGGCCAACAAGGTTCCGCTGGAACTCGCCGAATTGCGGGGCCTGGCCCTGTTCAACGATGAACGCAAGGGCAATTGCGCCGCTTGCCACCCCAGCGTGCGGGGCGAACATGGCGCGCCGCCCCTGTTTACGGACTTCAGTTTCGACAATCTGGGCGTGCCGCGCAATATGCGCATTCCCGCCACGGCCGACCCGGCCTATTTCGACCTGGGCTTGTGCGGTCCCGACCGTACGGAGCTGGCGGCGAAAGGCGAGCTATGCGGCGCCTTCAAGGTACCCAGCCTGCGCAATGTGGCCACGCGCCAAGTGTTTTTTCATAACGGCGTGTTCGACAACCTGACGGAGGCCCTGCGTTTTTATGTGCGGCGCGATACGCATCCGCAAGAATGGTATCCGCGCGACAAGCGGGGAAAAGTGCAGAAATTCAATGACATACCCGCCAGATACCGCGCCAACGTGAACGTCAAGGAAGCGCCGTTCGACCGCAAGCGCGGCATGGCGCCGGCGCTGACGGCGGGCGAGATCGAGGATATGGTGAAGTTCCTGGCCACCCTGACGGATGGCTATCAAGTCCAGCAGTAAAGCGTGGCGCGCCCGCCCGGCGTTGTCGCGCTTGCCATGCAGGCGCTCAGCCGCCCGCCACCACCATGCTCTCGATGAGGATGGAACCCGTCTGTTTGGTGCCGCGGCGCAGTTCGTCGGCGCCCACGGCAACGATGTTGCGCAGCATGTCCTTCATGTTGCCGGCGATGGTGATTTCTTCCACCGGATACTGGATCACGCCATTTTCCACCCAGAAACCGGATGCGCCGCGCGAATAGTCGCCCGTCACGTAATTGGTTCCTTGTCCCATCAGCTCCGTCACCAGCAAGCCCGTGCCCAGCTTTTTCAGCATGGCACTAAAATCGTCGCTGGCGGCCGTCAGGTTCGAGGTCAGATACAGATTGTGCGAACCGCCCGCGTTGCCCGTCGTCTGCATGCCCAGCTTGCGGGCCGTGTAGGTCGACAGGAAATAGCCTTGCACCACGCCATCCTTGACGACGTCGCGGCTGACGGTTTTCACGCCCTCTTCGTCGAACGGCGCCGAACCGACGCCGCCGATCACGTGCGGGTCTTCGAAGATCTGCACGTGCGACGGCAGCACTTGCGTGCCCAGGGAGTCGTTCAGGAAAGTGGACTTGCGGTACAGGGCGCCGCCCGAGGTCGCTTGCACATAGGTACCCAGCAAACCGGCCGCCAGCGGCGCCTCGAACAGCACGGGACAAGTGCGCGTGCCCAGCTTGCGCGCGTTCAGGCGCGACAGGGCGCGCTCGGCGGCGTAGCGGCCGATGGCTTCCGGGCTCGACATTTTGGAGGCGTCGCGCACGGACGAATACCAATCGTCGCGCTGCATCTTCGCCCCTTTGCCGGCGATGGGCGCCACGGACAGGGTGTGGCGCGAGAACGGGTAGCCGCCGATGAAGCCGCGCGAATTGGCGGAAACAAAGTGCGATTGCTGCACGTGCACGCTGGCCCCCTCGCTATTCGTGATGCGCGGGTCGACGGCAAACGCGGCCGCTTCGGCCCGCTGGGCCAGGGCGACGGCTTCCTCGGTGGAAATGAGCCAGGGATAGAACAATTGCAAGTCGCGGGGCGACATTTCCAGCATGTCCGTGTCAGCCAGGCCGGCGCAATCGTCCTCGGCGGTGAAGCGGGCGATGTTGTAGGCCGCGTCCACCGTGGCGCGCAGGGCGGAGGGCGAGAAATCGGAGGTGCTGGCATTGCCGCGCTTCTTGCCGACAAACACGGTCACGCCCATGCCCTTGTCCTTGTTTTGCTCGATCGTCTCGATCTTGCCTTTTCGTACAGAAACGGACAAGCCGCCGCCTTCGCTGACTTCGACGGCTGCGTCGGTGCCGCCCGCTTCCCGCGCAAAAGACAACACATCACGGGCTAGTTGCTGCAATTGCTCTTGACTATGGGTAAATACGGAGTCGTTCATGCGCTGTTTTCTTCGGAAAGCCGCTAAAAAGGTTATCATAGCAGTCGTTTACAGTTTACAGGTGCGGCCTACGCGGCCAATCCCGCCTTATCATGCCAAATCCAAACCGGGGAGCTTGCGGCTTCCAATCCACCGAATTCGAACAGGAATATGAACGTCCTTCGAAGTCGGAACTCAAGCGCCAGATGACCGTCCTGCAAAAGCTGGGCGAAGAACTCGTCAATGAGGCCCGCGACCGCGTCAAGCGCGTCCCGATGCCGGAAGACGTGCGCGACGCCATTCTCGAATGCCAGCAAATCAAGGATCACGAAGGCCGCCGCCGCCAGCTGCAATACGTGGGCAAGAAGATGCGCACCCTGGATGAAGACGAAGTTGCCGCCATCCAACGCACCATCGATAGCTGGAAAGGCTTGTCGAAAGCCGACACGGCCAATATGCACGCGATGGAACGCCGCCGCGACAAACTCTTGACGGACGACAAGGCCCTGACCGTCTTGCTGTCGGAAAATCCGGAACTGGACGTGCAGCACCTGCGCACCCTGATCCGCAATGCCCGCAAGGAGCAAGCCGAGAACAAGCCGCCGAAGGCCTACCGTGAAATCTTCCAGATCTTGAAAGAGATCGCCAAGAAGCAAAATGGCGGCAAGAAAGATGCTGACGAAGATGACGCAGAAGCGGAAGACGACGAGTAATTGACCGTCCCAAACGCAAGGATGGACAAAAAACCGGGATAATCCCGGTTTTATTGTTTTTAAGACACTCCAAACTTTTATAGGTGACCGATGTCCACCACTCTCGAAGACGAATTGATTATCGGCCTCGTGTCGATCTCGGACCGCGCCAGCGGCGGCGTGTATGAAGACCTGGGCATCCCCGCCCTGGAAAGCTGGCTGTCCGCCGCCATCCGCACGCCGTTCCGCCTGGAAAAACGCCTGATCCCGGACGAGCGCTCGCAAATTGAAAACACCCTGATCGACATGGTCGACCTGAGCCACTGCCATCTGATCCTGACGACGGGCGGCACGGGTCCGGCACGGCGCGACGTGACGCCGGACGCCACCTTGTCCGTCGGGACCAAGGAAATGCCCGGTTTCGGCGAACAGATGCGCCAAATCAGCCTGCAATTCGTGCCGACGGCCATCTTGTCGCGCCAGGTGGCCGTGATCCGCGAGACGCCCGAGCGCGCCGCCCTGATCATGAACTTGCCGGGCCAGCCGAAAGCCATCAAGGAAACCCTGGAAGGCTTGAAGGATGTTGATGGAAATCAATTGGTGAACGGCATCTTTGCCGCCGTGCCCTATTGCATCGACCTCATCGGAGGCCCCTACATGGAAACCGACTCGGCCATCTGCAAGGCCTTCCGTCCCAAATCGGCGCTGCGTCCGGCGCAACCACTACCAGAGGAAAATACATGAGCACTTTGCTGGAAACCATCGAACTCGACAGCGCACCGAACCCCACCGTCTCCATCATCTGGATGCATGGCCTGGGCGCCGACGGCAACGACTTCGTTCCCCTGGTGAAAGAACTCGACCTGCGCGGCTGCCCCGCCATCCGCTTCATCTTCCCCAGCGCCGGCACCATGCCCGTCACCATCAACAACGGCTATGTGATGCGCGCCTGGTACGACATCCTCGTGAGCGACCTCGTGCGCCGCGAAGACGAGGGCGGCTTGCGCGCCTCGCAGCTGCAGATCGAAGCGCTGATCGCGCGCGAAAAGGCGCGCGGCATTCCCGCCAGCCGCATCATCCTGGCCGGCTTCTCGCAAGGCTGCGCCATGACCCTGCAAACGGGCTTGCGCCACGCGGAACCGCTGGCCGGCCTGATGTGCCTGTCCGGCTATCTGCCGCTGGCCGACAAGACGGCTCTGGAACGCACGCCGGCCAGCCTGCAGACGCCGATCTTCATGGCGCACGGCACGGCCGACCCCGTGGTGCAGATCGGCCGCGCGCAACAGTCGCGCGACTTGCTCACCGGCATGGGTTACAAGGTGGAATGGCACGAGTACATGATGCAGCACTCGCTGTGCCAGGAAGAAATCGACGCCATCGGCGCATGGCTGAAGAAAGTATTGGCTTAAAGTAAAACAGGCGCGGTCTGCGCCGCGCCTGTTGTCTTGCGGAACGCCGGGAACGATCAGTTTACCGGCGTTTTTTCATTCCAGATTTTCAACATATCGGGCGACGCTTCCGAGCGGATGCCGTTATCCGTCAGCACCGATTCCGTCGCTGCCAGCATGTCCTTGCGGGGCACGACGACCATTTCCGCATCGCGCTGCTGGAAGCGGAACGTCAGCAATTCATCCGTCTGGTCGCGCAGCAAGGCCACCAGGTGCGCCAGGCTGCGCACGCGCACGCCATTGACGGAATCGACGACCGAGAAGAAACGGGTGCTGTAGCCATTCATCAGCTTGTGCGGGAAGAACGGCGCGGCGATCACCACCAGTTCCTCGCGCTCGCTGTCGGGCGCATCGCCGCGCCGCGTAGCCAGCGGATTGCCGGCAAACGCCATGCCGCCCAATATCGTTGGGTTGCCATTCGGCGCCGCCATGAATTCCGTGCTGGCGCGCGAAAACACCATCGGACCGAAGATGAAATAGGATGGGTAATTGCCCTGCAAGCCGCTGATGAGCATCGGGTGCGCCGCCGAGACGGGCACCTTGATTTTCAGGGGCGCGCCCTGGCGCACCACCGTCAACGGCAACTGGCCGTCTTTCGCCAGCTGCTGTACCCGGTACTGGAAGCGCACGCGGCTGTTGGCATTCAGCTTGACCATGCCCTGGTTGTCGATGGGAAAATCGCCGATATGCGTGATGACATCCCACTCCTTGAGCGGATAGGCGGCATCCTTGCTGGCCGGCGTCATCACGACGGCGCCTTCGACACCCTTGGCCAGCTTCAGATACGTGCGCAGCGCGGGATTTTCCAGCGTTTGCGTCACGTCGCGTATGGCCGGCTTGCCCTTGGGCGCGCCACTGTCCTGGTCGCGCAGGAACAGTTCGATTTCCTCGTTGGGGATGATGTAGCCGATGTTTTGCGCATTGGCCATGCCGGCAAAGGCCAGGCCGATCATCTTGTCGCCGGCGATCACGGGGCCGCCGCTATTGCCCGGATTGATGGCCGCATCAATCTGGATGCGCAGGCCGGACACGGGGAAGTTGTAGCGCACGAATTCGATGCGCGAAACGATGCCCTTGGTGATCGACAGCGAGGTACCGCCCGTCGGATAGCCATACGCCAGCACGGCATCGCGCACGTCCGGCAAGACATTGGCGCGCGGCACCGCTTTGTGGCTGGCGAAAAAACTGTCGTCATCGATTTTCAGCAAGGCCAGGTCCATGCCGCGCGAGATGGCCAGCACGGTCGCCGGTATCTTGTCGCCGGCGCCATTCGCCTGGATCTGCACCTGGCTGGCATAGCCGACCACGTGCGCATTGGTGAGGATGCGGCGCCCTTCGATGACGACGCCGGAACCCGTCACCTCTTGCGGCGCAGCCTTGCTCCAGGGCTTGTACGGATCCGGTCCGCGCAGGGTGGAAAACACCTTGACGACGGAGTTTTCCAGGGCGGAAGCGCCGGGGCTGGCGGTCGCAGCGGTCTCGGCGGCAAGCGCGCGCACCGTCATCAAGGGGCAAAAAGAAAGGGCCAGCGCCAGGAAGGCGCGGCCCATCAGGGTGAAGCACGGACGAGTTTTCATTGAGCTTGTTGGCAATGGAAGGGAAGTAAAATTATATATTGAATAATTTCAACTTCATTACACTTTGTCCATCTTTGCCCGAAAAACACCTGTCATCAGGCGGGCATGGGCGGCACACCCAAGGCCGGCACCGCCGTCTGCGCGCCATTCATCACCATGGCCAGGAAGGTGTAGTAGCCATTGATACCCATCAAGTCGACCACGCCGTGCTCGCCGAACAGCGCCAGCGCCCGCGCATACGTGGCATCGCTGACGCGCTTGTTCTGCTGCAACTCGATGCAAAAGTCGTGCACGGCTTGCTCGTCTTCTTTCAGGGCCAGCGGTGCGCGCCGCGCCGCAATGGCGTCCACGGCCGCTTGCGCGATGCCGTTCTGCACGGCCAGCGGCGCGTGGATGGCCCACTCGACTTGCTGGTCCCACTGGCGCGCCGTCACCAGGATCGCCAGTTCCGACAGCCGCGTGCCGATGGCGCTGCGGTAGCGCAAATATTCTCCCATGCGCTGCGCCGTTTCCATCAGCTCGGGGCTGCGGATCAGCGGCACGAAGGGGCCGTACAGCGCCCCGCGCGGACCGTCGATGATGGCTTGCGCGGCCGCGCGCTGCTGGACATCGAGCTGGTCCAGCGGCAACGGCGGCAAACGGTCGATATCGCTACCGGCCATCAGGCTGTCCAGGCGACCACGTCCTGCTGCTGTTCACCGAGGCCGGCGATACCCAGGCGCATGCTGTCGCCTTTTTTGAGGAAACGCTGCGGCTTGCGGCCCTGGCCCACACCCGGCGGCGTGCCCGTGGCGATGACGTCGCCCGGTTCCAGGGTCATGAATTGCGACAGGTAGCTGACGATCTGCGCCACCGTGAAGATCATGGTTTGCGTATTGCCGGTCTGCATGCGCTTGCCGTTGACTTCCAGGTACAGGTCCAGGTCCTGCTCGTCGATGACTTCATCGCGCGTCACCAGCCATGGGCCGACGGGGCCGAAGGTGTCGCAACCCTTGCCCTTGTCCCACTGGCCGCCCCGTTCCAGCTGGAACGAGCGCTCGGAAATGTCGTTGACGACGCAATAGCCGGCCACGTATTTCAAGGCGTCCTCTTCGCTCACGTATTGCGCGCGCGTGCCGATGATCACGCCCAGCTCCACTTCCCAGTCCGTCTTTTTCGAGCCTTTCGGCAGCACGACATTGTCGTCCGGACCATTCAGGCAAGTAATGGCCTTCATGAAGACGATGGGTTCGGCCGGGATCGGCATGCCGGCCTCGGCCGCGTGATCCGCGTAATTGAGGCCGATGCCGATGAACTTGCCGACTTTCGCCAGCGGCACGCCGAAGCGTGGATTGCCGCGCACCAAAGGCAAGGTCTTTTCGTCCAGCTTGGCCAGCTTGCGCAGGGCCTTGTCGGACAGTTGCGCGCCATCAATATCGGCGATCACGCCGGACAGGTCGCGCAGTTTGCCTTCTTCATCGATCAGGCCCGGTTTTTCCTTGCCTGGACGTCCATAACGAACGAGTTTCATAGTCTTCCTTGGAGTTGATCATTGCCGCTGTGCAGGCTGCCATTTTACCGGATGGCCCGGCACGCCTGCAGCGGTGAATGAAAAACATCGCAAGTCCCGGCAATTGCAAGGCCGCCAGCACGCCAAACGCCGCCTGGTACGCCTGCGGCGGATACTGCTGTTGGCTGTTCAGGGGCCAGCAGCCGAGGATCAGGCCAAAGCCCGCCTGCACCAGGAAGGCGCCCGTGAAAATGAGCAAATTCAAACAGGTGGCCGCCCTGCCCGTCAAGCTGGCCGGCATGCTTTGCGCAACGATCGCATACTCGAGGCCCGTCACCGTGCCCAGCAGGGTAAACAGCACGGACAGCAAAGGCAGGCTGGGCACCACATTGCACGCCATCGCCACTTGCACGGCGACAAACAGGACGATGCCCACGCCCGCCACTTGCATGGGTGCAATACCGCGCCGCCCCGCCCACTCCGTCAGCATGCCCATGCCGATGGCGCCGAAGATGACGGCCGCCATGCCCAGGTACAACAAATACGCGACATTGTCGTCGGACAAGCCGCCCACGTCGGCCAGCCAGCGCCCCACCCACAAGCCTTGCACGCCAAAGAATACCGTGTGCGGCAGCAGGATCAGCGCGATGGTGCGGCGAAAGGCCCTGTCGCGATACACGCTCCAGACGCTGACCTTGTTCCTCGCAGCGGCGGGCGCAGGCAGGGCCGGCGACAGCAGGCGGATCAGCAAGCCGATGGCCAGCGCCGCCAGCGCCAGGCCCAGGAACATGCCGCGCCAATCCGTGTAGTGCAGGGCCAGCTTGACGGGCATGGTGGCCGTGGCCGCCCCCAGGCCGCCCACGGCGATCAGGTAGCCATGCACGGAAGGCAGGCGAGCTGGCGCGATGGCGCACGAAATCGCTTTCACGGCAGCCATGAAACAGCCGCCCAGGCCCGCCCCCATCAAGGCGCGCGCCCACATCAGCCCGGCAAAGCTGTGGCCCCGGCTGAACAGCCACACGCCCAGGGCCGCCAGCGCCAGCAGCCACAGTTGCACCGTGCGGGGGCCGTAGCGGTCGAGCGCCATGCCGACCGGCAATTGCACCAGCGCAAAAGCGAGAAAAAAGGCGCTGGTCAGCAGACCCAGCTGGGTCGGCGTCAGGGCAATGGCGCCCAGCAATTCGGCCGTCAGCACGGCATTCACGCCGCGCAGCAGGCAGGACAGGTAATGCCCGAGCGCAAACGGCAGGAACACCAGGCAAAACACGGCCGCGCCGGAGCGGGCAGGCGCGCCGTGGCCGTGCATGCTCAGGCGGCCTGTGCCAGGCGGATGATTTTATGCGGCACCTGCGGCACCGGGTCATCCGTTTCAAAGAAAAACTTGTCCTGGCCAAAGGCCGGCTTCAAATCGTCCATCCACGTCGCTTCCGCATCAAACTTGGCATAAAACGGCCGGCGCACCCAGTCCGGGTTGCGCGCCTGCAAAAATTGCAGGGCAAACAGTTTTTCGCCATGGATGGTGACGATGCCATCGATGACGATCTTGCCGGGAAACGCACTCATGGAAGGCCCGCGCACCGTGCGCGACAGGCCGGACACCATCTGGTAGGCGGCCTGGAAAATCTCGTGCGCCTTCGCCATGGGCAACTCGAAATAGCTGCGCGGCCCCGTGTCCCGTTCGACAAACATGTAATACGGAATCGCCCCCAGGCGCGTACCCGTCTGCCACAGCTCGGCCCAGCTAGCGGGATCTTCGTTGATGTGTCGGATCAGCGGCCCCTGCATGCGCAAGGTGGCGCCCGTGGAAATGATGCGCTTCACCGCTTGCTGGGCGATGTCCTGGCGCAACTCGACGGCATGGCTGTAATGGCCCATCACGGCCAGGTTCTTGCCCGCCTTGACGATGCGCTCGAACAGGCGCATCAAGTCGTCCGCATCGCGGTCCGAGACGAAGCGCTGCGGCCAATACGCCACCGCCTTGGTGCCGATGCGGATGTTCTGGATATGTTCCAGGCCCGGCGCCAGCAGCGGCTCCAGGTAGGCAGCCAGTTGCCGCGTATTCATGATCATCGGGTCGCCGCCCGTGATCAGCACGTCCGTCACTTCCGGATGCAGTTTCAGGTAAGCGACCAGCTCATGCGACTCGTGCGCATCGAACTTCATGTCGTCCATGCCGACAAACTGGGGCCAACGGAAACAGAAGGTGCAATACGCGTGGCACGTCTGTCCTGCACTGGGGAAAAACAGCACCGTTTGCGCATATTTATGCTGCAAGCCGCGCACGGGTGCATCGTTGACCCGGGGCACGTTGTGCGTCATCTGGCCGGCCGGATGGGGATTCATGCCCAGGCGCAAGCCATGCACATAGGCATCGATAGCGGCCTTGTCCCGTTGCACCAGCACCAGCTCGCGCAGGTGTGCGTACTGCTCGGGCGCCAGCATGTCGCGGTGGGGAAAGACGAGGCGATAGATGGGGTCGTCAGGGATGTTGTTCCAGTCGATCAACTGATCGAGCACATAGGCATTGGTGCGAAACGGCAAGACGCGCGACACCACTTGCACGGCTTCGCGCTGCTCTTCCGGCAACCATTCCCACTGCCGCGCCTGTTGTATGGTGTGCCGCGTATACGGCTTGAACTTGGGTGAAAACGGCTCGGTAATGGGTGCGGACACGATCGGCTCCTTGCCAGTAAACAGCGATAACTTCCTTGAAACCAGCCCTATCCCGGCCAATTCCAGCCTCTTCCTCTGCCATGCCTTGCCCGCTTGGCATGCTGTGAAAGTCATCATAGTTCTTGCCGTTCGGAACCAAATTGTTACATATCAACAAGCCGTCGATACGTTGCAAGCTACCGACAAGCAACACCTTAGTTTGTGCCATCGCAATTTGCGGGAAGCGCCGGCGACGTAAATTACGACTTGGCAACATATCCCTCGATATCACAAGGAGCTTTCATGAAACGCTTATTCACGGGTAGCCTGCTGTGCCTGGCATTTGCCGGTGGCAACGTCAGCGCCGCGGTCGAACCAACGGAAAAAGACGCCATCGCCATGGCCGAACGGGGTGCCGCCTTCATGAAGGCGCATGGCAAGGAAGAAATGATGAAGAAAATCACGGCGAAAGACCCGGACTTCGTGCAGGGCTCGCTGTATGTGGACATGCGCGACATCAAGACGGGCATCGTGCTGGCCCACCCCATCAATCCTTCCATCGTCGGCAAGGATTTGACGGATGTGCCCGATGCGAATGGCAAGAAATATCGCCGTGAAATCATTGAGCTGGCGCAAAAACAGGGCAAGGGCTGGGTCGACTATCAGTACAAGAATCCCACCACCGGCAAGATCGAACCGAAGACCACCTACATCCTGCGCGTCAACGATGTGGTGCTGGAAGCGGGGATCTACAAAAAATAGGGCAAGGACGGCGCGCACGCACACCGCGCGCCGCCTGCGGTTTGAACGGCCATCGCCAGGAGTCGAGCATGCTCAATCAATTACGCATAGGGCCAAAATTATTGCTGGCGCCCACCCTGGTCTTGCTGCTGCTGATATTCAGCTCGACCGGCGCCTGGTATGGCATGGTGCGGCAAAATGCCTCGCTGGAAAACATGGTGCGGGTGCGCATCACGCACCTGAAGGCAGCCGCCGACGTACTGGGGGACGCCAAGCATGTGCACGGCAATATGTACCAGTTGCTGTCGTGGACGAATGGCAGCTTCGCCAAGGCCCGTCTCGATACACTGGAGCAACAGATCAAGGCGCGCCACGCGGCCATCGGCACCCAGCTGGCCTCGCTGCGTGCCACGGCCACGGGCGCCGAACTCACCCTGGTCGATGCGGCCATCACGGCACTGGCCGGCTATCGCAAGGCCGTGCTGGAAACCATGGAAATGGCGCAGATGGACCAGTCGATCGCCACCAATTCCATGCTCAAGGCGGAAACGCAATTCGGCCAGTTCAATACGCAGCTGGCGCAACTGTCCGCGCTGGAAACGACGCTCAGCAGCCAGGCCCATGCGACGGCCAGCGCCGAGTTTCGCACCCTGTGCTGGAGCTTGCTGCTGACCGTCCTGCTCTCCATCCTCGTCTCCATCGTGGTGACCATGCTGGTGCGGCGCGCCATGCTGGTGGAAATCCGCGGCATTGCCGACGCCGTGCAAGACTTGGCGGCGGGCAAGCTGATGGCCGGCGCGCCCAAGCAGGGCAATGATGAAATCGCCGCCACCTCGCGCGTGCTGGACCAGACCATCGCCCACCTGAACCAGACCTTGCGCACCATCATGGGCGCCGTGCAATCGATCGACACGGCCTCGCACGAAATTGCCACCGGCAACCTGGATTTGTCGGCGCGCACGGAAATGCAAGCCAGTTCGCTGGAAGAAACATCGAGCGCCATGGAAGCGCTGACGCAAGCCGTCAATGACAACGCCGACAACGCCCAGCTGGCCTGCGAGCTGGCGGGGCAGGCATCCACCCTGGCCGTGCAAGGGGGCGTGTCGATGCAGCAAGCCGTGACGACGATGGCGACGATACGCGCCAATTCGCGCCAGATCGTGGATATTATCGGCGTGATCGACGGCATTTCCTTCCAGACCAATATCCTCGCGCTGAATGCGGCGGTGGAAGCGGCGCGCGCGGGAGAACAGGGCCGCGGCTTTGCCGTGGTGGCGTCCGAAGTGCGCACCCTGGCGCAGCGCTCGGCACAGGCGGCCAAGGAAATCAAGACCTTGATCGCCACCTCCGTCACCACCATCGACGGCGGCAGCGTGGCGGTGCAGCAAGCGGGCGACAGCATGGGCGCCATCGTGGCCTCGGTGCAGCAAGTCAACGAGATCATCCAGCGCGTGAAACAGGCCAGCGCCGAGCAGGCGTCGGGCATCACGGAAGTGAACCAGGCCGTCACGCAAATGGATGACGTCACCCAGCAAAATGCGGCCCTGGTGGAGCAGGCGGCCGCGGCGGCGGCCAGTTTGCAGGACCAGGCCGTCAAATTGTCGGCGGCCGTGGCCGTGTTCACCCTGGACGAGCGCCCCGCCGCGCCGGCTGGCCACACCGAAGACGAGGCATTCCAGCATCCGGCCAGCTCCGCCAACGGAGAAGGCAAGGACCGGCGCGCGCTGCACAGCCCGCTACGCGGCATGCCCGGCCGGCATGGCGCCAACGATGCATCGCGGCGCCGGCGCAGCTAGACGGCTGGCGCCCGCAGCGGTTTACTCAGATAGGGCGAGCCGGCCAGCACGAAGCGCCACGGCGTGTCCATCGCCTTGGAAATGCCGATGCGCGGCCCCGTTTGCACCGTGACATCACTCTCGCGGGCCAGCAACAGGAACGGCGGCGCGTCCAGTGCCAGCCGGTTGTGCAGATGACTCACGCCCAGCGCCTGGCACACCTTGCCCGGTCCCGAGCACAGCAGCCGCGCCCCCTCGACGCCGCGCCGTTCGCGCATCGCATCGAGTCCCTCCACGGGTTCGATCGCGCGGATCAGCACGCCCGCGCCATGCCCCGCTTCGCGGCACACAAAGTTCAGGCACCAGTGGATGCCGTACGAGCGGTAGACATAGGCGTGCCCGGGCGGGCCGAACATGGCCGCGTTGCGCGGCGTCATGCCCCCATACGTGTGCGAGGCAGGGTCCAGCCGGTCATACGCTTCCGTTTCCACGATGCGCCCGCCCACGCCGTCGACCAGCACGGTCACGCCGATCAGCTGGCGCGCCACGCTGCTGGAATCGTCCGCGAAATCGATACCCGCAAGGATTTTTTTCATCCGGCAATTGTACCGCCGCGCATCCCGCCGCACGCCTGGCCCCGCCTTGAAAACAAATAAAACTTGGTTTTTTCATCATGGATACCAGGATGGGCAAGGTCGTGAAATGACGAAAATCACGGCCGGACCAGGCCAAAACGGGGATTTTTTCCAGAATATATTGCAGATATGAACTATTGCTATGCATAAACAGCGATAATCGTCGGGCACTGCGCCAGACGCCCCTGAGGCGGGCAGCGGCAGCGCGCGACAGAATAAGCACCGGGCACAAAAATGATGATGAAAGCGTGATGATGAGAGCGGCAGCGCAAAAGCAGATAGAGCAGGAAGATCCGGTTGACGCCTTGATGCGTTCCATCCGTATCCCGCCGCGTCCCAGCCTGCTGGTCGACTTGCAGCGCGAACTGGCGGAACAGGACCCGTCGCCGCGCCGCATCGCGCGCATCATCGCCGACGACGTCGGCATGTCGGGCGCCCTGCTGAAATTGGCCAATTCGCCGTTCTATGGCGCCGCGCGCAAGGCCAAGTCCGTCGAGCAAGGCATCAATTTTCTCGGCATCAACCAGTGCAGCGCCATGATGACGGGCTTGCTGGCACGCCAGGCGCTGGAAGCGGAAGGCGTGGAACTGACCAACTTCTGGGATGTGTCGGCCAAGCGCGCGCGCGCCCTGGTATTTACCTCACGCAAGCTGCGCATCGCCCCGCCCGACATCGCCCACACCTTCGGCCTGTTCTGCGATATCGGCGTGCCCCTGCTGATGAACCGCTTTCCCGACTACGTCAACACGTACGCGGCGGCCGCCAACGATGCGCACAATTGTTTTACAGCACTGGAAGACGCGCGCCACCAGACCAACCACGCGGCCATCGGCTGCTTGCTCGCGCGCAACTGGGGCTTGTCTTCCGACGTCTCGTGGGCGATTTTGCACCACCACGACTACACGGTGCTGGCCGATCCGTCCACGGACGACGCCATCCGCTCGCTCGTCGCCCTGTCGCTGCTGGCCGAAAAGGGCATTCAGCGCTACCATGGCAACAGTACCTCGCTGGAGTGGGACAAGGGCGGCGAACTTGCTTGCCAGCATCTCGGCCTGTCGCAGGAAGAAGCCGCCGACCTGCTCGACGAATTGCACGAGATGTTCGATACCGACCATTGAGGTATCAGGCGGCCGCGTCCGCCTGTATGATCCGTCCCGGCGCCTGGCACAAGCCCTGGCGCCTGTTTCCGTTTGCCTGACCCGTCTTTCTTAACCTGTTGATCGCCATGCCCAAAAATAAGCGCCCTGTCCCCCGTAAATCCGCCAACACGCCTGAAGACAAGGATGAATCCGTCACGCGCATGCTGTGCACGATGGCCCTCAACCTGGCGGAGCAGGAAGACAGCGAATCGCAGGGCACGGTACTGGCCGAGCAAGCCGTCGAATTCGGCCGCCTGATCCGCAAGGCCTTGAATCAAAAGAAGGATGAAATCCTGTACGACGCCATCGAGCGGGCGAAATACGAGGACGTGGGCGCCTATCAGTACCTGCGCAGCCATATCGAGGAAGCGGCGTCCATTTCCGTGATCCGCCGCGAGAATGCCCCGGCCATGGAAATCAACGCCTTCGTCGTCCCCCTGCTGGTGCAAAGCACGGGCGGCCTGAAGGAAGCGGACAGCTTCCAGGACCAGGACGCGTTCGAAGCGCTGGTGAAAAGTTTCCAACAGGCAGAACTGGAAAGCGCCAAGGCCAAGGTAGTCCTGATGAGCCACGCCTACGACCTCGATGAAATCGACCGCATCACCTACAGCCACCTGCACGAAATGGTGCGCGATGCGTACTCGTCGATGACGGACAAGAAGATCGTCGCCACGCCGGGTCTGGAAAGCAGCATCGTCGGCTGGAGCGAAACGGCCTTCGGTCCGCAGGACACGGCCGTCGAACTGCGCTTCCTGCTGGGCTTTGCCCTCAAGCGCGTGGACGACCCGTTCTATGCGGAACCGAAGGATGAAGCGGCGCTCGACGCCTGGTTCGACGCGCGCATGGCCCGCTACCAGCAATGGACGACGGAAGTGGGCGATCTGGTGAAACGCTGCCTGGCGCCGGCCGGCAACACCCTGGAAGTGAGCTTCCTCTACCAGGATCTGTTCCACGGCGGCAAGGAACAAGGCATGAGCGAGTATGCGATGCTGCAGATGATGTCCGGCATCAACCATGCATTGGCGGAAAACAACGTGGACGCGGGCGACGTCTCGGTGGTCGTCGGCCCGGCCGATGAGCACGGCGAAATGCTGCTGCGCGTCAACGTCAGCACGGCAGACGGCCAGTTGCTGCACAGCGCCGACAAGCCGCTGGACCTGGCCGCCGACCTGCAGGACGAAGTCGACGACATCTGCGACGCGCTGGCCACCATCGGCGTCAGCAACTTGTCAGTGGCGCTGAAATTCGATGCCAAGGGACAGCCGCTGGAAGCGCTGGCGTACACACGCAGTTAGAACAGATTTTCTTCATACAAAGTAAACTCCGATTTGGAGATTCATAGTGATCAACCTGCGACATAATGCTACAGGTTGATCATCCAGCATATGAACTTCCATCTCACTTCTGAGCTTCACTCATCGCCACAAACAATATTAGCAGGCATTCTTGATATGCGCGCTAATCTCTGGCTTTCATTGCCCGCAATTTTTGTTCCGCCATTTCTGGGTGCGCTACCAAATCAAAATATTCGTCGTTTTTCATGAAATCTATAAGCCACGGTGAAAATAACATACCAGCGCATAGCAAAAAACCAATATCAACAATCCAATGCCCAATGACTGATTGGGTTATATTCCAATTCAACAACAAGTTCGAAAAAGAATTATCCCCTGCCACTAAATTTACCAATAATAGCAATGTGCATGAAAAAGATAATTGTGACAGCATCGCTCCGTCACTATTACTCTTTCGTTTCTCTTCCTTCCTTGCCTCAATCCTTCCAATCCAAAAGCTATCTTTCCCCTTAAGAGCTTCCTTTTCCGCATCATGCAAACTGACGTAACCATAACTTAGTTTTTCACGGTAATCTCTATACGATCCAGTGTGGGAAAATATTTTATTCCAAACATTTGAGTAGCGAACCAGATTCATTAACCATTCCAGAATATGTTGGAATACTGGTGAAATAGCGCCCATAAAAAATACATAGCAACCCAAAAAAATGATATAAGAACCCGTGGTAATTAATTTACTCTCAGCGGCATCACTGGATAAATGCAAATCAAAATTAATAATTCCAATATTAAAAAAAATCACCAAAGCATTATCAATTGACAACACAACTGAGACAACTAGCAAAGCCCATCGATATTGCACCACCCGATCTAACATTGTTATAGCTTGTTCGGCTCGCCGACTGGAAGTCGATTCATTTTCCGACATAAAATATTCCTCGCACCAAATAATTTAATGTAAATTCAATACAATCTCATGCCCCATAAAAAAGCACAAGGGCACCAGACATATAATAAAAAATTATTTATTCCGACAATAATTTCCATGCCACTAGTTTTTGCGCGTATGCCAAGGTGTAGGCAGGGCTGCTCGACGGCAAGCAGACGATGCGGTAGCGCTGCGCGTGCTCGCCCAGCACCTTGACGCCCAGCTTGGCGGCCGTGCCGCCGTTGAAGGCGATCGTGTGCAATTGCGGCAGGCTGGCGGCCAGGGCCACCAGGTCGTTATCGTCGCGGGCGCGGATATTGCTGTCCAGGCTGCCCATGCGCTGCGCCTGCGCCACCACGTCCCACAACCCCACGCCGTGCGCCAGCAAGGTGCTCAAGCGCGCTTCATAGGGCTGGCTCGTCAAGTCCACGCCCAGGACCTCTCCCAGCAACCGCCAGAACTTGTTTTGCGGATGCGCATAATACTGGCTGTGCGCCAGCGATTTTTCGCCGGGCAAGCTGCCCAGTATCAGCAAGCGCGTATCGGCGTCAACGACGGGATCGAAACAGCGCTTGCGCGGGTCGGCGGCAGGGTCTGGCAAGTAGGCTGGGCTATTCAAATGAGCGGTCCGGAAGGAGAAATGAAGGGCCATTTTACCCGGCCACGCGACGGTGTAGAATTCCCGGACAACCATCCCTACACAAGAGACCGCCCATGCGCACCATCGACACCCTGCTGGCCCAGTATGGCGAAAGCCACCGCAACCACGTCAATGAATGGGTGCACATCGTGTGCGTGCCGCTGATCGTTTTCAGCCTGCTGGGACTGCTCTGGAGCGTGCATCCCAGCGTGGCGCTGCTCGGCAGTATTCTCGCTTTATACTATTACTACAAGCTGTCGCGCCCGTTTGCGGCAGGCATGCTGGCCATGCTGGCCGCCATGCTGGGCCTGCTGCTGCTGATGCCGGCGCTGACCGTCCTGCCCGTGTCGCTGGCGCTGTTCGTGCTGGCCTGGATAGGCCAGTTCATCGGCCACCAGATCGAAGGCAAGAAACCGTCGTTCCTGGACGACTTGCGCTTCTTGCTGGTGGGACCGCTATTCGTGCTGGGATTTTTGTACCGGCGCCTGCGGCTGGCGTATTGAGCGGTCACGCGGGGCCGTAACAGATTTTTACTATTCGCAACTAGTTATATGAGGCAAGTGTCCTTATGATAAGTCATCATCTGTCGGTCAATGTAATCGGCAACTAACTTTTGTCCAAGGGAGTCCCACATGAAAGCACCAATTATTGCAGTGGCATTGCTCGCCACCCTGGCCGGCTGCGCCGTACAACCGAACTCGGCGAATGTGTACAACGCGCGCCAGGCGCAGAATGAACAATCGGTTCGCATGGGCACGGTTGAATCCGTGCGCCAGGTTACCATCGACAAGGGTGAAACGGGCACGGGCGTGCTGGCTGGCGCGGCGCTGGGCGGCGTGGCCGGCTCGACAGTCGGTGGCGGAAAGGGCGCCATCGCGGCCAGCATCCTGGGCGCCGTCGCCGGCGGCATGGCGGGCAAAAGCATCGAAGCGAACGCGTCCAACAAACCCGGCCTGGAAATCACCGTACGCCTGGACAATGGCGACATGCGCGCCATCGTGCAAGACGCGGACGAGCTGTTCCGTCCGGGCGAACGCGTGCGCCTGCTGTCCGATGGCCGCAAGACCCGCGTCACCCACTGATCTGCTTGCCGGCGCATGCGCTTTAGCCGAATGCGCCGGCAGCCATCAGCAAGGCCGAGGGCGACATGCCCTCATGCAGCCAGATGGCAACCAAGGTTGCCACCACGACATATACAAGCACGCTCCATACTTTGATCTGCAGTGAGGCTGGCATGGCGGTCCCCTTCAAAGATGCAATTCAGAAAATGTTTACTTGATAATAAAGTAAATATTTTCATAAATTCAACATTTTCCAGAAGCACTGCGCTGGCTCAATGCCTCGTTGTCTCCTGACCACTCTTTGAGCAAGCTCGGCCAAGACTCGCCATCCCCGCGCGATGCCCGTATACTTGCGCGATGTCCTCTCCTCTCCTGTTCATCATTGCCTGCCTGATCTGGGGCTCCACCTTCTGGGCCATCACCTTGCAGCTGGGCGATGTCGCCCCCGCCGTTTCCGTGGTCTACCGCTTCGGCCTCGCGTCCGCCACCCTGTTTGCCTGGTGCGCCTTGCGCGGCGACCGCTTGCGCCTGCCCTGGCGCGCGCAGAAATGGATGCTGCTGCAGGGCCTGGCCTCGTTTGCCCTCAGCTATGTGTGCACGTATAGTTCCGAACAGTACCTCGTCTCGGCCCTCGTCAGCGTGCTGTTTGCGCTGATGGTGTTCTGGACGCCATTGCTCAACCGCATCGCCTTCGGCACGCCCATCACCTGGAGCACCTGCTGCGCGGCATTCGTCGCCATCTGCGGCATCGTGCTGCTGTTTTACCAGTCCATCGGTGCGGCACTGCAAGATATCCTGGGCGGCGGCAATGGCCATTTCCTGCTCGGTTTCATGCTGGCCCTGGTGGCCACCGTGTCCAGCACGGCGGGCAATGCCCTCGTCATGAAAGTGCGCGAGCATTCCGGCAACGTGATGCTGACCATGGCCTGGACCATGCTGTGGGGCACCTTGATGGTGGCCGCCTGGGCCGTCGCCACGGGCCAGTCCTGGCAATTTCCCGCGCGCCCCAGTTACTGGATGGGCTTGCTGTACCTGGCCATCTTCGGTTCGGTGATCGCCTTCAGCGCGTATTTCACCTTAATCGCCCGCATCGGCACGCAAAAGACCGTGTATATCGGCGTCGTCACCCCCGTCATTTCCGTGCTGCTATCGGTGCAGTTCGAACACTACCGGCCCGCCGCCATCGAATGGGTGGGCATGGTGCTGTGCCTGTCCAGCGTGGCCTGGGCCCTGACCTCGGGCGCGCGCAAGACGGCTGTTGCATCCTCTATTTCCACCACTCCATCCGCAAAGGCAACATGAGCACCTCTTCCTCCCTCGCCATCCGTCCCGCGACCGCATCCGACGTGGCCGCCATCTTTGGCATGATCCACGAACTGGCCGTGTTTGAAAAACTCGAACACATGATGATCGCCAGGGAATCCATGCTGCACGACAGCCTGTTCGGCGCCCATCCCGCGTGCGAAGCGCTGGTGGGCGAGGAAGATGGCGAGGTGGTGACGTTCGCCCTGTTCTTCCACAACTTTTCCACCTTCCTGTGCCGCAAGGGCTTGTATCTGGAAGACCTGTATGTGAAGCAAGCGGTGCGCGGCAAGGGTTATGGCAAGCAAATGCTCGTGGCGCTGGCGCAACTGGCCGTCGCACGCGATTGCGGCCGCTTCGAATGGTCGGTGCTGGACTGGAATGAAAACGCGATCAATTTCTACAAGGGCATGGGCGCGGACGTGATGCCGGACTGGCGCATCTGCCGGGTCGCTGGCGATGCCTTGACGCAATTGTCGGCGGGTACGCCGCAACCACTGTGATTGGCATCGCATCGCGGGAACTGCAAACGCAAGCTCCAAAAAAAATCCCCGCGGGCTAGCGGCACCGCGGGGTGAACCCATTGTCAAGTGGGAGGGGGAGAATGCAATCAACGGTTATCAATATAAACGCTGCCGCTTGCCGCCGCGCCGACCTTTACATTTGCTTACCGGGCCTTACATTTGACTTAAATCCGCTAACCAAGTGTCACCGAGTGTCGCTCGGATGACACTGATTATTTCCGTGGTTCAATCAATGTGCCGTGCAAACCGATATGTTGTTGCGCAACCCCACTGCCGCCCTGCGTATTTGTATAGATTTGGTACACTGTCAGGCAGGCGATGCAGCCAGCAACCACGGCGAAAATGACCATGCGACGCTCCTTATGCTTGAGGGAATCAGGACCCGCGGCGCCTGATGATGACAGGGCGAGCAGGGAAGATTCAGTGTGGCATCTTCGGTCAGGGGGGCATTGCGCAATCTCAAACGCGCCAATTTGACGGGGTCATGGCATTTGATATGGCGCAAAGTGGCGGCATTCCGCTCACACAAAATGAACGCATCGTTACGCACCTGGGAGCCACATCATGAATGTCTCTGCCAAACCGCTCGTCATGAAAATCTACCGCGCCTACCTGCGCTCCCGCCTGGAGCGCTACACGCGCGACTTGCAAGCCATCGCCGAACAGCGAGAGAACGACTTCCAGGCTGAACGCATCCTGCACCAGGCCGTCGTCTCGGTGCGCTCCAAACTGCACTCGCTGTAACCGTGATGCCGTCAGTGCTGCCGGCCGGCAACGGCCCAGCGCTCCACCAGCTCGAACAAGCCTTGCGTCAGCAGGGCCAGCACGGCTGCGGGGATGGCGCCGGCCAGCAGCATGTCGTTGTCATTCAGCGCCAGGCCGATGGTGATGCGTTCGCCGTAACCGCCCGCGCCGATAAAGGCGGCGATGGTGGCCGTGCCCACGCTCATCACAGCCGCCGTTTTGATGCCCGCCAGCATCACCGGCAAGGCCAGCGGCAAGTCCACGTGCAGCAGGCGGTCGCGCTTGCTCAAGCCCAGCGCCAGCGCCGCCATGCGCAAGCCTTGCGGCACCTGCAAGATGCCCGTGCACGTGTTGCGCACGATGGGCAGCAAGGCGTACACGAATAGCGCGACCAGCGCCGGCACGGTGCCTATCATGCCCAGCAGCGGGATCAATATCGCCAGCAGGGCCAGCGACGGCACCGTCTGCAGCACGCCGACGAAGGCCAGCACCGTTTGCCGCAGCGGCGCCGACAACGCCGCCAGCACGCCCAGCGGAATGCCGATCAGGCACGCCAGCGCCACCGACAGCAGCACCAGGGTCAGGTGCTGGCGCGTCAGGGTCCACAGATCGTCGCCGAGGAGTTTATCGAGCAGCTTGCTGCGCGCGGCGGCCGGTTTTTTCGCCGACGTGCCGGAGGCCAGCCACTGGTGCGCCACGCCGGAAAAAGTCTTGCCATCGATTTCCACGGCCGCATTCATGGCGATCATGTCGCTCTCGCTGATGCGCCCCTGCAAGCCTTGCAGCGCGAGCCAGGCGGCGGGAAAACGCTGCGGCACGTCGAGCCGGTACAAGAGCATGGCGTCGTAGCGGGGAAAATACTGCTGCGTATCGGCCAGCACGCGCAAGCCGTACTGGCGTATCTTCGCGTCCGTCGAATAAATGTCGATCACATCCACCTGGCGCTGCGCCAGCGCCTCGTAGGCGATGCCGTGATCGAGCCCGCGCGGGCGCTGCGGCAAGCCATAGCGCGCGGCCAGGCCCGGCCAGCCATCGACCCGGCCGATGAATTCATGCGACAGGCCGAACTTCAAGGCGGGATGCTGCGCCAGCTGCGCCAGGCTGGCGATGCCCGTTTCATCGCCGCGCATGGCCAGCGCATAGGTATTGTTAAAGCCCAGCGGCACGGCCACGCCCAGGCCCAGCGCCGCCAGCTCGCGCCGCATCTGCGCCAGATCAATGGCCTTGTCGTGCTTGAGGATTTCGCCGGCGATGGTGCCCATGTATTCGGCATACACGTCGATGCTGCCCGCCTGCAGCGCAGCCAGCACGATGGCCGTGTTGCCCAGGCCTTGGCGGTGTTCCGCCCTGACGTGCGGCGCGGCGCTCTGTTTGACGATTTCGCCG
The DNA here is from genome assembly GCF_030397595.1 of Janthinobacterium sp. SUN033. NCBI lineage: Bacteria > Pseudomonadati > Pseudomonadota > Betaproteobacteria > Burkholderiales > Oxalobacteraceae > Janthinobacterium > Janthinobacterium sp. SUN033. The sequence goes on along the minus strand of NZ_JAPQNV010000006.1, from coordinate 220,921 downwards.
AGAATATACGATTCCGTGAAGCGCTTCGAACCCACCTTCAGGGTGCCGCCGTCCATGGCAAGGGAGGACATGGGCGCGGCGGCGAAGACAAGCGAGAACAGCAGATAAAACAGCAAACAAGCAGCACGCACGCGGCGCTCCAGGACGGATGATCAATCCGGCAAGCTTACCACCGGCGCGCGCCAGACACCGCCATGCACCACGCCCGCGCACGGGTTCAGGCCCAGCGCATACGCCAGGTCGGCCGGGCGCGCGATGCGCCACAGGGCAAAATCGGCGCGCTTGCCCACCGCCAGGCTGCCCGTTTCCTGCTGCAGCCCCAGCGCGCGCGCCGCATGGATCGTGCAGCCGGCCAGCGCTTCCTGCGGCGTCAGCCGCCACAGGGTGCAGGCCATGTTCATCGCCAGCAGCAGGGACGTCATCGGCGACGTACCCGGGTTGCAATCGGTGGACACGGCCATCGGCACGCCCGCCGCGCGCAAGGCCGCCACGGGCGGCGGCTGCGTCTCGCGCAAAAAGTAATATGCGCCCGGCAGCAGAACGGCCACCGTGCCATGCTGCGCCATGGCGGCGACGCCCTCTGCCGACAAAAATTCCAGGTGGTCGGCCGACAGGCCGCCATAGCGCGCCACCAGCGCCGCGCCGCCCAGGTCCGACAGCTGCTCGGCATGGAGTTTCACAGGTAGCCCCAGCGCTTTCGCTGCCTCGAACACGAATTCCGTTTGCGCCGGCGTAAAGCCGATGCGCTCGCAAAAGGCGTCGACGGCGTCCACCAGGCCGTCGCTGGCCAGCTTGGGCAGCATTTGCCCGCACAGCAGCTCGATATACGAGTCGGCCTGGCCCGCATACTCGGGCGGCAGCGCGTGCGCGCCAAGAAAGGTGGTGCGCACGGATACGGGCAGTGTTTGCCCGATCCGGCGCGCCACGCGCAGCATCTTCGCTTCGCTGGCCGCGTCGAGGCCGTAGCCGGACTTGATTTCCAGCGTCGTCACGCCCTCGGCCAGCAGCGCCAGCACGCGGGGCAGGCTTTGCCGCAGCAATTCGTCGTCGCTCGCCGCGCGCGTGGCGCGCACGGTGGACATGATGCCGCCACCGGCGCGGCTGATGTCTTCATAGCTGGCGCCATTCAGGCGCGCCTCGAATTCGTCGCTGCGGTTGCCCGCGTGGACGATGTGCGTGTGGCAGTCGATCAGGCCGGGCGTGAGCCAGCAACCCTGGCCATCCTGCAGCACCGCGCCGCTGGCCGGCAGCTCGTCGCCGGGGCCGAACCAGGCGATGCGGCCATCCTTGACGGCGATGGCCGCATCGAGCAGCTCGCCATAACCGTGCTCCATGGTGGCCAGGTGGACGTTGTGGATGACCAGGTCCCAGTCTTGCATCGCTTTCTCTCCCTAGGTGAACAGGTCGACGCACAAGACGGGCGAACACTGCAAGGCGTCGAGCCGCCATTCCTGCGCATCGTCGGCGTCCAGCAGCAGCGCGTCATGGCGGGCCAGCGCGAACTGCTGCTCGCCACCGCGCGCCAGCACGTGGCCTTCGCCGGCGACAAACAGCAAGGTCGCCGCGCTGCGCCGCACCAGCCGGCATGGGGCCGTGATTTTTTCCAGCTGGTGGCGGCAACGGTCGCGCCGCGTCATCACATTGAAATCCGTCGTCGTTCCCCTGACTTGCGCCTCCACGGCCGCTTCGCCGGGAAACCACAGCATCGGTTGCGCCGCGCTCAAGGTCACCTTGCGCACACCATCGAGCGTCAGCTGCACGCTGTCGCCATCGACCAGCATCAAACTGCGGTCGATGCCGGGAAAGCTGGAAAACGGCCCGCTGGCCGTGATCGTCGCCAGGCTGATACGCCAGTCGAATTCCATCAGGCTGGCGCCGGGCGGAGCAATGGCGATTTCCATCGTGCTGCCGCCGCCATTTTTCCACGGCGCGGCGCGCAGGCATTCCTGCGGGATGAAGGTCGCCATCAGAGCGCCCTCAGTTGCGCCAGCGTGCGCTTGTAGGCGGCGGCGATGGCATCCTGCGCCACGTGGCGCCCGCCGCGCACCTGCCATTGGCCGCCGCACAGCACGTCGCGCACCAGGTTGTCGTTGCCGCAGAAAAGTACGCTGCCCAGCACATTTTCGATGGCCACGCCGCACAGGTTCACATGCGCTTCGTCGAGCACCAGCAAGTCGGCGCGGCAGCCGGGCGCCAGCGCGCCCAGCTTGCGCCCGGCCGCCTGCGCGCCGCCCTGCAGGGCCGCCTGCCACAGGTAGTCGCCCACATGGCGCTCCTCCGGCGTGGCGGCGACATTGCGCTGCTGCCGCTGCAGGCGCTGGCCATATTCGAGCCAGCGCAATTCTTCCACCGGCGACTGCGATACATGGCTGTCGCTGCCCACGCCGAAGCGCCCGCCGGCAGCGATGAATTCGGCCAGCGGGAACAGGCCGTCGCCCAGATTCGCTTCCGTCGTCGGGCACAGGCCCGCCACGGCGCCGCTGGCGGCCATCAGCGCCACCTCATCGGGCTGCACATGCGTGGCATGCACGAGGCACCAGCGCGCATCGACGTCGACCTGCTCGTACAAATACTGCACCGGGCGCCGTCCGCTGTAATCCAGGCACTGGTGCACCTCGCCCTGCTGTTCGGCGATGTGGATGTGGATGGGGCGGCCCGCGGGCAGCGCCTCCGCCACCTGTTTGATCTGCGCCACGCCAGCCGCGCGCAGCGAATGGGGCGCAAAGCCCACCTCCACCTGCCCGCCGCGCTGCGGCGCCAGCGCCTCGACGATGCGCAAGACATCGTCCGCACCGGTGCGAAAGCGCGCCTGCTCCGCTTTCAACGGCTGTTCGCCGAAACCCGCATGGCTGTACAGCACGGGCAGCATGGTCAGGCCGATGCCGCTGAGGCGCGCCGCCGCCAGCACTCGTTCCGCCGTTTCCGCGGGACGCGCATACAGAGCACCGGCCATATCGCGCTGCAGGTAGTGGAATTCGCACACGGCCGTGTAGCCATGGCGCAGGCATTCCGCAAACAGCTGCGCGGCGATGCTTTCCATCTGCTCCGGCGTGATGTGGCGCGCGAAGCGGTACATCAGGTCGCGCCAGGTCCAGAAGCTGTCCGGCCCGTCACCCGCAATCTCCGTCATGCCGCCCAGCGCCCGCTGGAAAGCGTGCGAATGCAGGTTGACCATGCCGGGCAAGACATATTCGGCCACTTCGGCGCCGGCAGACGGCGCGGCGTTTTCCGCCACCGCCGTCAAATCCCCATTCTTGTCCCATTCCAGCAGCACGTCGCGGCGCCAGCCTTGCGGCAGCAGCGCATGGCGGGCAAACAGGGACGCACTCAACGCGCCACCCATGCCACGGCCGCTTCCATCATCTGGCGCAGCAGCGGCTGCACTTGCGCCGCCAGGTCGGGCCGGTAGCCAAACGGTTCCGTTTCGTCCATGTACAGGCACTGGCACATCTCCAGCTGGATCGCATGCACGCGACCTTCCGGCTGGCCGTAGCGGCGCGTGATATGGCCGCCCTTGAAGCGGCCATTCAAGGCCACGGTAAATGCCTCCTGCGCGCGCGCGATATCCACCACGGCGGACGTCAAGCCCGCATCGCAGCTGGCGCCATCGGCCGTGCCGAAGTTCAGGTCGGGCAGCTTGCCGTCAAAGAAGCGCGGCACGCGCGAAGCGATCGAATGGGCATCCCACAGCACCACGGCGCCATGCACGCGCAGCAGCCGGTCCAGTTCCGCGCGCAGCTGCGCATGATACGGCGCCCAGTAGCGCTGCAGCCGCTGCCGCACGTCCTGCGCATCCGGTTCGCGGCCGGCCAGGTACAGCGGCTCGCGGTGAAAGGTATCGTTGGGCAGCAAGCCCGTCGTATCCTGGCCCGGATACAGATTCGTGTCTTCCTGCGGGCGGTTCAAGTCGATGGTGTAGCGCGACCAGCGCGCCGACAGCACGGACGCATCCATCTCCTGCAAAAAACCATACAGCTCGCGCAGATGCCAGTCCGTGTCAGCCTTGACCAGGGCCTGCGGCGTCATGCGCGCGGCGATATCGTCCGGTATGTCGGTGCCCACGTGGGGCATCGACACCAGCAGCGGAATGCTGCCTTCATTAAAGCGGAAATCCATGCTTGTCTCCTTGCTCCAGCTCAAGCGTACAGCGGGGCGAACAAATTCTTGCACGTGCTGCTCAACTCACCCTGCAGCACCATCTGCTTGGCCGCTTCGATGTCGGGCGCGAAGAAGCGGTCGGCGTCGAAGAACGGCACTTTCTGGCGCAACTGGTGATGCACATGTTCCAGGTGCGGCGAGGTTTTCAGCGGACGGTGGAAATCGATGCCCTGCGCGGCGGCCAGCAGCTCGATGCCGACGATGACGGCCGTGTTGTGCGCCATGTCGTCCAGGCGGCGCCCGGCGAACGTGGCCATGCTCACGTGGTCTTCCTGGTTGGCGGACGTCGGCAGGCTGTCGACGCTGGCCGGATGCGCGAGCGACTTGTTTTCCGACGCCAGCGCGGCAGCCGTCACGTGGGCGATCATGAAGCCGGAATTGACGCCAGGGTCGCGCACGAGGAAAGGCGGCAGGCCGGACAAGGTGGCGTCGATCAGCAGCGCGATGCGGCGCTCGGCCAGCGCGCCGATTTCGGAAATCGCCAGCGCCAAGGTATCGGCGGCAAAGGCCACCGGCTCCGCATGGAAATTGCCTCCCGAGACGATTTCCGCCTGCCCGTTGGGGCCATCCTGGAAGATCAGCGGGTTGTCCGTGACGGCATTGGCTTCGATCAGCAGGGTGCGGCCGACGTTGCCGATCAAATCGAGGCAGGCGCCCATGACTTGCGGCTGGCAGCGCAGGCTGTACGGGTCTTGCACGCGCTCGTCGCCTTCCAGGTGCGAGGCGCGGATCGCGCTGTGCGCCACCAGCTGGCGGTACATCTGCGCGGCCAGGATCTGCCCCGGCTGTCCGCGCACGGCATGCACGCGCGCGTCGAACGGCGAGTCGCTGCCCTTGGCCGCGTCGAGCGACAGCGCGCCCGTGACCATGGCCGCTTCCAGCAGGCGCTCGGCCATGAACAGGCCATGCAGCGCCAGCGCGTTCGACACTTGCGTGCCGTTGATCAGGGCCAGGCCCTCTTTCGCCGCCAGCACCACGGGCGCGATGCCCGCCTGCGCCAGCGCCTCGGGGGCCGCCATCAATTCGCCGTTGACGCGCACGTCGCCCACGCCCAGCATGGCCAGGGTCATGTGCGACAGCGGCGCCAGGTCGCCCGAGGCGCCGACGGAACCTTTGGCGGGAATGGCCGGCATGATGCCCGCGTTGTACAGGGCGATCAGGGTGTCGACGATCAGCGGGCGCACGCCGGAAAAGCCGCGCGCCAGGCTGCCGATCTTCATCAGCATGATCAGGCGCACGACGGCGTCCGACAGCAGCTCCCCCGTGCCGACGGAATGCGACAGGATCAGGTTGCGCTGCAACTGCTCCAGCTTTTCATCGGGGATGCGCGTCTTGGCGAGCAGGCCGAAGCCCGTGTTGATGCCGTACGCCGCGTCGCCCTTGGCGACGATGGCTTGCACGGCGGCGGCCGACGCCTCGATGACGGGATAGGCCTCGGCAGCGAGGGTCAATTTTGCCGGCGCGGCCCAGACGGCGCGCAGGTCGGCCAGGGTCATCGCGCCCGGTTTCAGGGTCCAACTTTTGGCATGCTGTGTCATAGTCATTCGAATCGAGGTCTCAAGGAATCATGGGAAGAATCAGGCCGTTGCGCTTGGCGCAGGCGGCCGCTGTTTCGTAGCCGGCATCGGCATGGCGCATCACGCCCGAGCCGCTGTCGTTGACCAGCACGCGCGCCAGGCGTTTCGCCGCCGCTTCGCTGCCATCGGCCACGATAACCATGCCCGCATGCTGAGAATACCCCATTCCCACACCGCCGCCATGGTGCAGCGAGACCCAGGTGGCGCCGCCGGCCGTATTGAGCATGGCGTTCAGCAGCGGCCAGTCGGAGACGGCATCCGTGCCATCCTTCATGCTTTCCGTCTCGCGGTTCGGGCTGGCGACGGATCCCGTATCGAGGTGGTCGCGGCCGATGACGATGGGCGCCTTCAGTTCGCCCGTGCGCACCATCTCGTTGAAGGCCAGGCCGGCGATGTGGCGCTCGCCCAGTCCCAGCCAGCATATCCGTGCCGGCAGTCCCTGGAAGGCGATGCGCTCGCGCGCCATGTCCAGCCAGTGGTGCACCTGTGCGTGGTGCGGGAACAGCTCCTTGATCTTTGCATCCGTTTTATAGATGTCTTCCGGGTCGCCCGACAAGGCCACCCAGCGGAACGGGCCGCGCCCCTCGCAGAACTGCGGGCGGATGTAGGCGGGCACGAAGCCGGGGAAGTCGAAGGCATTTTGCACGCCCTGGTCGAACGCCACCTGGCGGATGTTGTTGCCGTAATCGACGGTGTGCACGCCCATGGCGTGGAAATCGAGCATGGCTTGCACGTGGGCGGCGCAGGAATCGGCGGCCGCCACCGTCAGGCGCGCATGGCGCTGCGGGTCCTGTTGCGCCGCCTTCCAGTCCGACACGCTCCAGCCGCGCGGCAGGTAGCCGTTGACCAGGTCATGCGCGGACGTCTGGTCCGTCACCAGGTCCGGCACCAGGCCGCCCGCCTTGGCGCGGCGCACCAGCTCCGGCAGCACTTCGGCCGCGTTGCCCAGGAGGCCGATGGAAATGGCTTCCTTGCGCTGCGTGTGGTATTTGACCAGTTCCAGGGCTTCGTCCAGGCTGGCCGCCTGCTTGTCCAGGTAGCGCGTGCGCAGGCGGAAGTCGATGCTGCTTTGCTGGCACTCGATATTAAGCGAGACGGCGCCCGCCATGGTGGCGGCCAGCGGCTGCGCGCCGCCCATGCCGCCCAGGCCCGCCGTCAGAATCCAGCGTCCGCCCCAGTCGCCGCCGAAATGCTGGCGACCCGCTTCGGCGAAGGTTTCATACGTGCCCTGCACGATGCCCTGCGTGCCGATGTAAATCCAGCTGCCGGCCGTCATCTGGCCGTACATGAACAGGCCCTGGCGATCGAGTTCGTTGAAATGCTCCCAGTTGGCCCATTTCGGCACCAGGTTGGAATTGGCGATCAATACGCGCGGCGCATCCGCGTGGGTCTGGAACACGCCCACCGGCTTGCCGGACTGGATCAGGAGGGTCTGGTCGTCTTCCAGTTCGCGCAGCGAGGCGAGGATCTGGTCGAAACAGGCCCAGTTGCGGGCCGCGCGGCCGATGCCGCCATAGACGACCAGGTGCTGCGGATTTTCCGCCACTTCCGGGTCCAGATTGTTTTGCAACATGCGGTAGGCCGCCTCGGCCTGCCAACTCTTGCAAGCCATGACCGTGCCGCGCGGGGCGCGGATGGTACGGCTGGCATCAAAGCGTGGATCGGTGTCCATTGTGCTGTTCATGCTGTCTCCTCGTAGGGTGCGAGCGGACGTACCTAGCCCGATACCTGGCCCGCTCTGGTACTCCCAGCATAGGTTGTCTATACAACCAAGTCAACAGGTTTTTGCAGGCGTCAAATCCTTATTTTTTCTCGAACACGCGCTTGCCCGCCACCCACGTCTGCAGCACCTGCGTCTTGCCGATGGCCTTTGGTTCCACGCTGAACAGGTCCTGGTCGACGACGATGAAGTCCGCCCATTTGCCCGCTTCCAGGGTGCCGATGGCCTTTTCCTGGTGCGCCGCCCAAGCCGCGTCGAGGGTGAAGCAGCGCAGCGCCTGCGTCACCGTCATGGCTTGCTGCGGGTACCAGCCGCCGGCCGGGAAGCCCTCGCTGTTTTGCCGCGTGACGGCCGCGTGGATGCCCTCGAACGGGTTCGGCGACTCGATGGGGAAATCGGAACCGCAGGCGATGCGCGAGCCTTGCGCAAGGAAGGTGCGCCACGCATACGCGCCCTTGATGCGCTCGTGACCCACGCGCTGCTCCGCCATGTTCTGGTCCGAGGTGGCGTGCGTCGGCTGCATCGACGGCACGATGCCCAGCGCCTTGAAACGGGGGATGTCGGACAACTGCACCACCTGCGCGTGCTCCATGCGGTGGCGCAGGCCCACGCTGCGGTATTGCGCGGTCAAGGCCTGGTAGCCATCGAGGATTTGATGGTTGCCCGCGTCACCGATGGCGTGCACATTCACCTGGTAGCCGGCGCGCATGGCTTTTTCCATCTTCGCGCGCATGGCGCCGTCCGGGTAGAACAGCAGGCCACGGGTAGAGGGATCGTCGCTGTACGGTGCCAGCAGGGCCGCGCCGCGGCTGCCCAGGGCGCCGTCGGACACCAGTTTGACGGCGCGCAAGGCGTACATGTCGCGCGCATAGCTATTCAAGGGGCCGTTTTTCGACAGCGCGTCGAAGTCGTCCGTCGTGTCAAAAATCATGCCGTACACGCGCACCGTCAGCTTGCCGTGGTCCGCATAGTCGCGGAACAGCCGGTCCTGCATCTGGCCGATGCCCGCATCGTGCACGCTGGTCAGGCCCGCTTGCGACAGCTGCGCCAGTGCGCCATCGAGAGCGGCGCGGTTTTCCACGTCGCCCGGCTTGGGCAGCACGGCGTCCATCAAGTCCATGGCGCTGTCGACCAGCACGCCGGTGGCATTGCCGTCTGCGTCGCGCTCGATCTTGCCGCCCGCCGGGTCTTGTGTGGCGCGCGTGATGCCGGCCAGCGCCAGCGCGCGGCTGTTGGCCCAGCCCGCGTGGCCATCGACCCGGCGCAGCCACACGGGCCGCGCGCTTTCGGCCGCATCGAGTTCCGCTGCCGTGGGAAAGCGTCCCAGCTTCCAGATTTCCTGGTTCCAGCCATTGCCGACGACCCAGCTGCGCTCGGGATGCGCTTTGGCGAAGTCGCCCACAGCCTGCACGGCGGCCGGCAGCGAGGCAGAACCGTACAGCATCACGCCGCTGGCGATCGTCCCCAGGCCGAAGACGTGGCCGTGCGCGTCGATCAGGCCTGGCAGCACGGTTTTTCCCTGCGCGTCGACATGGATAGCGCCCTTGGCCGCCTTGCGCTTCACCTGCGCGGCGCTGCCGACGGCGAGCAGCTTGCCCCCGTCGTCAAAGGCCAGCGCCGTGAAACGCAGCACCTTGCCGGCAGCATTGAGCGTGTAGCCGTTGGCATTGTCGATGACGGTATCGGCATGCGCGTGGCCGATGGCCCCCAGGCAGGCGAGCGTGAGCAGGGTGCGGCGCAGTGGCAAGGTCGGCATTTCCATCTCCAGGTCTTTTAGTCGTTAGCAAAAAGACGAGTGTATAGAAATTGGCAAAATGGTCAATCAGGCAGCGCGGGGCGCTCGTACCATCAGCCAGTAATCGCAGCCCGTGACGGCTTCCGCGTAGCGGCCCGCCGCCACGAAGCCAAGACGGCCATAGAACGGCAGGCTGCGCTCGTTGTAGGTCTCCAGAAAGCACGCGGCGCCGGCCGCATCGACGGCCGCCAGGCCCGGCGCCAGCACGGACGCGCCCAGCCCCTGCCCTTGCGCGGCCGGGGCGATGCCGGCGATCGACAGATACCACGCGTCTTGCAGGCCATGCGGCGCCAGCGCATGCTCCATGTTCGCGACGATGGCCGTGAAATGCGCAAAGCCCCGCTCCCCCAGCAGCGCGCGCAAGGCGGCTTCGCGCTGCGCATACGCGGCCTGGCGCAGGGCCGCCGGCGTATCCGTCGTCCAGATGGCGGCGCCATTGCCCGCGTCGTCAGCCAGGTCGACGCGCCCCGCCTGCCACCCCTCGGCCAGCGCCAGCGCGAAGTAGGCTTCCAGCATGGCGTGCCGCGCCGCCTCGTCGTCGCCGCACGCCACCGTGACGGTGCGGTAGAACGGATCGTCGGTCAGGGCGGCGGCCAGGCTACGGGCGGTGCGGGAGGATTCGATGTTGGATGGGCTGGACATGGGGACTCTTTCTTCTCATTGAAACGCCCGGCATCTTAACGCAAGCGCGCAGGCTTTGCGCCCAGTCAATACTTGCAGACGCCACAGGTCTACGCTGAGGTTTTCAGGTGGAATACCCCATGGCCAGGCACCATGTCATCAGCACCACCGCGTGCGACGTGTTCTTCAAGCTCGTGGCGCACCAGAAGAGCAGCCTGGGCGCGCGCTTCGACAGCATGATCGTCACCTTCAGCGCCGACGGCCAGCCCGTGCTGGGCGCCGCCCTGCGCAACGCGACAAGCGGCTGCGAACTGCACCGCCTGGCCGGCCAGCCCGACGAATGCTGGTGCTGCGGTTATGACGAGCAGCTGGAATTCGTCTCGCAAGCCAACGCACCGCTGGCGCACGCCGACTACCGCCTCACTTTGAGCAATGGCGAAACGTGGACGGGGACGACAGATGCGAAGGGGCGCACGGGGCGTATCGCCAGCAAGCGGGAGGAACAAATCACCCAGGCCGAATTCCTGCCGCACGCGGATAAATCACCATGCTGCGCCGCCGCGCCAAAACACGCTGCGCCTGCCGTCAAGGTCGTCCAGCTGGATGGCATCAAGACGACCGACAAGGATGTCGGCTCGTCCGTGAAACAGGTCAAAGTGAAGGACAAGGTTCGCCCGCTGACCAGCGGCGAGATCGACATGGCGTGAATACTGTTTCAGGATGCGATCGACTACGGCAAGGTCAAGGTGCATGGGGAGCCGTATCTATGGTTTGGCTTGCAGCCGAAGGATGTGGCCATGACGCCGGATGGGGAGATTTATTTTCATGTATTGGACTACAAGGAGGACTTTTCCAAAGAAAAAGATAGTCTGAAACACTGGTTTATGCACGAAATGGTTCATGTTTGGCAGTACCAACTCGGATATCAAGTAAAACTGCGGGGAGCCATTCGCTTGGGGCTGGACTACAAATATACCTTGCTCCCCAATCAGAAATTATCCAGCCATGACATGGAAGCGCAAGGTGATTTATTGGCGGACTACTTTGTGCTGAGATTTTCAACTTCCACTCGTGCCATGCGCCAGCAACGCTATAAAAACTCCGGAGAACTGTTTAAAAAGGTACTCAATGATTTTTTTAACGACCGCAAGAGCCCGAAAAACTTGCCTGGTAACGATATTGACCATGAGCCTATATTCGATATTCCCTGACACATGGGCATATTCCCGCATGGCAGAAGCAGTTATCCAGTCGGCGCAGGGCATGCCCTGCTTCTCCATTACAAAAAAAGAAGAGGCACGCAATGGCCTGCCATTTCTTGGCGCACTCATGGTTTCAGACATGTCCGTGCAACCGGTAAAGGAAGTATGGGGGTTCTCCCTGCCGCCAGAAATGCCCTTATCCATCCGTGCCAGCACATGCATCCGCTATGGAAACGTGCCTACCGGTGCGACGGGCATACGCGCAGAAAAACTGATACCCGGGCATTTCTATAGCGTATTCCTGAATGGCAGCCCCAAAGATCCGTCCGATCCAACGTATGGCTATCAAGGAAAATTCTGCGTGAGAACTACGGCTGCTGGCGGTCAGCAAGTCATTCCCATCAACAGCGACATGCAGGCCTGGATCGATGAAGTCTGCCCAACGCCGCCTTAGCATCATGCCCTTGTCTCATAAAACACTATTCATACTGCTCGCATTCTCGAGCATGAACAGCGACGCGCGATCACGCATGGCCGATGCCGAAGTCACCTCGATCAATGACGTACCCTGCTTTAGCATTTCCAGAAAGGAAGATAGGCGCAACGGCCAGCCCTTCCTCGGCGCCTTGAGCGTGTCGGACGTGACGGTCAAGCCAACGACGGAAATATGGGGTTTTCTCATGACAGGTGGCAAGAAAATCCCGTTGTCATCAGCAAATTGCATTCTTTATGGGGATATCCCGTCCGGCGCCGAGGCTTCCCCTGCGCCTGAACTGAAGACGGGCAGGGTGTACGAAGTATTTCTGAATGGCAGGTCTATGGATGCTACCGATCCAACCTATGGATACGTGGCGAAATTCTGCCTAGTCCAGCAGGTCTCTGCCAAGCCACGTCTTGTCGTCATCCAAAGCGATACACAGGCCTGGATGGATGATACGTGCCCAGCCAAAAATCCTGTCCCATAGAAGGCATGCCATGAATCATCGTCACCTTATTCTTTATCTGCTGGCGACCTTGACGAGCATGGATGCCGCGGCGTGGTCGCGCATGGCCGAAGCCGAGATTAGCGCATTCAAAGGTATACCATGCTTCACCATCTCAAAAAGAGAGGAACACCGCAATGGAACGCCGATGCTTGGCGCACTCATGGTTTACGATCTATCCATAAAACCGCCTGTAGAGGTCTGGTCCTTCATTCTCCCTGGAGCGACGCCCCTCCCCATGCATGCCAAAACCTGCCATTTGTATGGCCAAGTACCGACGGGAGCCGAATCGACTGCCGCGACGATGCTGAAAACAGACAGGATGTACAGCGTCTTTTTGAATGGAAGACCGGATGCCCCATCAGACTCGACCTACGGCTACAAAGGGAAATTCTGTCTCATCACGACAGCGAACAGCGGCCAACAGGTTATTCCCATCACGCGCAATATGCGGGCCTGGATAGACGAAATCTGCCCAGCAAACAAGCTGGCACAAAAAGGTCAATAGTGTCCATTTATCACAAGCCACTATTGGTGCTCACCTTGCTGACCTGCATGAGCGCCTCGGCCACTTCCCGCATGGCATACGCGGAAGTACAGCTAAAAAATGGCACTCCCTGTTTCACCATTTCGCAAAAAGAAGAAGCGCGCAACGGGCTTCCTCGGATTAGTGCGATCGTACTGACAGATGTATCCGTCAAGCCTGCAGTAGAAGTATGGTCTTTTCTTTTACCGGGCGCCGCGACTATTCCTGTGCATGCCAAGTCCTGCCTTCTGTATGGAGTTGCACCAGCAACAGCAGAGGTCAAGCCACCCAAAGCACCGCCGCTGAAAACAGGACGCATGTATGACGTCTTCCTGAACGGTAGGCCAGCCGATCCGTCTGATCCTACTCGTGGTTACGTGGGCAAGTTTTGCTTAATCAGCGGCATCTCTGGGGAGCGAAAAATTCTCCGTATCGACAGCGATAGCCAAGCCTGGATAGATGAAATCTGTCCAGAACATTCGCTCATCAGATAGTGCGAGGGTCGCCATGCCATATCGTCACACGCTGCTATTCCTGCTTGCCACCCTGACGGCTATCGATGCCTCGGCGTGGTCGCGCATGGGTCCCGCCGCCGTCATCACGGAAGCGGGCCTTCCCTGCTTCCAGATTGCCAATGAAGAGGAAAGATCAAGAAGCCCTGTCAGCCTGAAGATGCTGACGATCAGCACACCTGGGCCGAATGGCTGGAAAAATGTATGGACGGTCATGTTCCCCAATGCCGCGTTTGGCGATCCCACCTATCGTCTGCCAAACAGGGGATGCGTGCGCTACGGCAAGGCTCTCGAGGGGGCCGAGAGCAGCGATGCAGCGCCACTGGTTGCGGGAAAGGTGTATGGCGTATCCTTCCTTGGAAGGCCGTCATCAGCATCCGATCCGACTTCCCGCTACTCGGCAGATTTTTGCCTGCTCACGGCCCAAGCCGGGGGATTTCACGTCCTTCAACTGACAAACGGCAAGAATACCTGCGCCTCCGAAGAACAGTCACGATAAGGCATGCAGCATCAGGGAATTGGCCAAAACACTCAAGGGTTGGGCGGAACCACTTCACTCGATTCCTCCCCCCGCTGCGCCGGCGCCCTGAACCATTCACCGGGCGGCACCACGTGCGACTCTTTCGGGTCATCGATGTAGTGCGGCGAGGTGATCTGCACGTCGAATTCGTTGAAGACGTCGATGATGTTCTGATGCAAGCGGTTCAGCACTTCGGCGCGCTGGCGGGGGACTTCGGCGCTGGCGTAGGCGACGAGGCGGTATTGCACGTAGTAATCTTGCAAGGCCAGTTGCATCACATACGGTTTCGGCGTGGTGGACAGCTCCGTCGTGCGCGACGCGGCCAGTTCCAGCATGGCGTGCACTTGCCGCCACGGCGTGGCGTAGCCGATGGTGACGGTGGAGTCGAGCACGAAGCCGCCGCCGGGCTGGGCGCGCGAATAGTTCTTTGTCGTCTGCGACATCACCCACGCGTTCGGCAAGGCGACTTCTTCGCCCAGTCCCGTGCGCAGGCGCGTCTCGAACATGCCCACGTCGACCACCGTGCCTTCGCTGTCGCCCACGCGCACATATTCGCCCTTGCGCAGGGCGCGCGTGTACATCAGGATCAGGCCGCTGGCGCCCTGCCCCACGATGCTCGACGCGCCGATCGACACCATCAGGCCCACCAGCACGGACAGGCCCTGGAAAGCGGCCGTGTGCGAACCGGGCAGATACGGGTAGGCCATGGCCAGCGCGAACAGCCAGATCACCACGCTGGCGATGCGGCGCGTCGGCAGGGCCGTGTCCTTGTCCAGCCAGCCGATTTGCAATTCGCCGCTTTCCACGCGCTTGAACAGCGAGGCGGCCGTGGCGGCGATCAGGCGCGCGATGGCGAAGATCACGCACACCAGCACCAGCCCCGGCAAGGCGCCGATGATGGCGTGGAAGACGTCGGCGGCCACGTCGAACAGATAGCCGCTCAGGCTTTCGCCCCACGAGCGCGTGTAGGGCAAGCGGCCCAGCACGAAGGCGGCCCACAGATACGTGGCCATCAGGCGCAAGCCCCACAGCACGGCGCTCAGCAGTTGATACGCAAAGGCGATGTAATGTTCGGCGTCGAGCACGCGCACGTTCTTCAGGCGCACGTCGCGCAGGCGCGAGGCCAGCAGGATGCCGCTGCGGCGCTTGGCCCAGTGGTACAGGCGCGTCAGCCCCATCCACACGAGCCAGAACACGAGGGTGGCGGCCGCGCACACGGCGGCGGCGATGGCCAGGTAACGCCAGCTGCCCTGTTCGCGGTAATCGAGCACGGCCTTGCTCAACTCGCCGGCCGCCGTTTTCGCCACGCTTTCCGTCGTGTCGCCGGCCAGCTGGTTGACATCGCCAGGCACGACGACGAACAGCTGCACGCCGTCGAGCAGCACTTGCGTGCCTTCGGGAATCATGCGCGTGCTCGTCTGCAAGGGGCCATTCTTGGCCAGCACGCCTTCCAGCCGGCGCTGCGCGCCCGTGGCCCGCTCATCGGGCGGATAGCCGGCCAGCGCGGCGCGGAAGACGAACACCTTGCGGTTGGCAAACATCAGCGGCGCCGTCCTGGCCGCCGCGGCCTGCGACGGCGCCACGACGGACGCGGCCTCCGCAACGAGCGCGGGCACGCCATCGTCCGCATGGGCTGCGGGCAGCAGGAAAATGGTCAACAGGCACAACAGGCGGAGCAGCGCGGACATGGCAGAAATGAAAGAGTGACAAGAAGCAGCCATCATGCCATGTAATCCTGGAAACTCAAGCGCAGCAGCTACCGTTCAGCTCGCATCGTGGAAAATGATGCCCAGGGTGTGGCGCAAGCCCGAACGCAGGCGCGACACGCCGTGGCGCATGTTCACGCGGTAGCTGCCGCGCGTGCCATTCACGGGACGCTGCGCGACGGGAAAGAGCACGGCGTCGCCCTGCGCCAGCGGCACCACTTCGGCGCGCGACTGCATGCGCGGGCGCTGCTCCGTCAGCACGAACTCGCCGCCCGTGAAATCCTCGTGCGGACGCGACAACAATACGGCCAGTTGCAGCGGAAACACGTGCTCGCCATACAAGTCCTGGTGCAGGCAGTTGTAATCGCCCTCGCGGTAGCGCAGCAGCAAGGGCGTGGGCCGGGTTTGCCCCGCCGCATGGCAGCGCGCGAGGAAATCGGCGTGGCTGGGCGGAAAGCGCGCCTCCAGTCCCATGCTGGCGTGCCAGCGGTTGGCGATGGCCGCCAGCGGCGGATACAGTTCCGTGCGCAAGGCAGCCACGGCGTCCGGCAGCGGATGCGCCCAATACTGGTACTCGCCTTGCCCAAAACCATGGCGCTGCATCACCACCCTGCTGCGAAAGCGCGACGCATCGTCGTACTGTGCCGCCAGCGCAGCGCATTGCGCGGGATTCAGCAAGCCCGGCACGACGGCGCAGCCGTATTGATTCAGATCATCCTCGATCTGGCGCCAGTCCGGCGCCCTCACCGTTCGCCCTCACGCTCGAGCAGCGCCTGCTTGCGCTCCACGCCCCAGCGGTAGCCGGACAGCGCACCATCGTTGCGCACCACGCGGTGGCAGGGAATGGCGACGGCCAGCGCATTCGCGGCACAGGCGCCCGCCACGGCACGCGCGCCTTGCGGGGAGCCGATGCGCCGCGCCAGCTCGGCATAGCTGACCGTGCTGCCGGCAGGAATCTCGCGCAAGGCTTGCCACACGCGCTGCTGGAACACGGTGCCGCGCACATCGAGCGGCAAGTCCAGTCCCAGGCCCGGCGCTTCGACCAGGCCGACGACTTGCGCCACCGTCTGTTCATAGTCGGCTTCCGCGCCGCGCAGCTCGGCTTGCGGAAAGCGGTCCTGCAAGTCGCGCAGCAGCACTTCCGGGTCGTCATCGATCAAAATCGCGCAAATGCCCTTGGCCGTGCTGGCCACGAGGATGGCGCCCAGCGAGCAGGCGCCGATGGCAAAGCGGATCACGGCGCCGCTGCCGCCGGCGCGAAACGCGCCCGGCGTCATGCCCAGCAAGCCCGGCGTGGCGGCATACAGGCGGCCGCTGGAATTGAAACCGGCCGCGTACAAGGTCTCGGTGACGTTGCCCGCCCCCTGCAAGCCGGCCTTCAGGCGCTCGCCGCGCCGCGCCGCCGCATACGCTTTCGGCGTGATGCCCGTGTGCGCCTTGAAGACGCGGTGAAAGTGAAAGCGGCTCAGGCCGGCCGCCTGTGCCAGGCTGTCCAGGTCGGGCAGCTCGTCGCTGGCGTCGATCAAACGGCAGATGTCGGCCACGATGGCCGCCTGGCGCTGGGCCAGCGGCGGCAGGTTGGGCTTGCAGCGCAGGCAGGGACGAAAACCGGCCGCCTCCGCCTGCTCGCAACTGGCGTGGAAAGCCACGTTGCGGCGCAAGGCGGGGCGCGCCGCGCAGGATGGCCGGCAATACACGCCCGTCGTGCGCACCGAATAGTAAAAGACGCCGTCGGCGTCGGCGGCGCGGCGCTGCAGGGCGTCCCAGCGCTCGTCGTCGGTCAGGTATGAGTGAGGCATGTCGGACTCCGTGCTTGTGATTGGCAAGTCTCCAGCATAGCCAGCGCCTGGGCGCACCACACTCCGGCGCTTGCTTTTGAATTCAAAAAAGGCTGGCGGCGCCTGCCTTGCTCGGTGCTAAAATCGGCCATCGCGCCTCCAGCCGGCGGCGCGCCCTGCCCGTGCCCCGGAGAAATCGCATTGGACGACCACAATACACAAGAAAATACGCCCATTTTCCAGCGCATCAAGGATTTTCTGCTGGCCGGCATCGCCGCCGGACGCTGGAAGGAAGGCGACGTGATTCCCTCCGAGCAAGCCTTGGTCAAACAATTCGGCGTCTCGCGCATGACGGTCAACCGCGCCGTGCGCGAACTGACCAGCGAGCAGGTGCTGACGCGGCGCCAGGGTTCCGGCACCTATGTGGCGCAGCAAAAATATCAGGCGACCTTGTTGGAAATCAAGAGTATCGCCGATGAAGTCCGGGCGCGCGGACATATCCACCGCAGCAGCTTGCAATTGCTGGAACGCACCAAGGCGTCCGACTTGCTGGCCAAGCAATTCGGCCTGCCGCCGGAACACCCGCTGTTCCATTCGCTGATCGTGCATTTTGAAAACGGCGTGCCGATCCAGGTGGAAGACCGCTGGGTCAATCCCGAGTGCGCGCCCGATTACATGACGCAGGATTTTTCCAGCATCACGCCAAACGAATACCTGATGGCCGCCGCGCCCCTGCAAGGCGCCACCTACAGCATCGAAGCGCTGTCGGCGCCGCGCGACATCGCCGAAATGCTGGCCATCGACACCAAACAGCCGTGCCTGGTGCTGCGCCGCCAGACGCGTTCGGGCGGCAAGATCGCCTCGATCGCCACCATGTGGCATCCCGGACACCGCTATCAATTCGCCGGCAGCTTTAGCTGAGACTATCGCCTCGATTGAGTAGCACGAATTCGCGCCAACTTTCTCACGAATTCTCACCAAATCGCGAAAAAAACGGCCATTTCGGGGCAAAAAAAATCCCGTTTTGGCCGTTTCTGAACTTAAATACTCCGAGTAAATATTCGATGCTATAGTTGCCGCCAGAAAGCGCCGCAGGCGTTTATTTGAGCGCGCCTCATGTACTGCCAGCCTAGTCCAATCACGCCCCAGAAAGGGATGCATTTGTCGTATTGCAGCCACACGAGTTTCGGCGCACCACGCCCACGGCGCCCTGCGCTGCGCCGGCTCGCTCGTACGATGCTGGCGGCAGGCATGACACTTTCGCTGCCGGCGCAGGCGGCGGCAGCCGTCATGGCGCCGGCATTGCTGTGGCCGTATGCGGCTGCCAGCGCCACCGCCCTGGCGGGACTGGCTTGCTGGCAAGCCTGGCGCCTGCGCCAGCAGTTGCACCGCCAGCCCCAACCGGCGCAAGCCCAGGCCGAACAGGATGCCGTGCAAGCCTTGCGCGGCGCCACCATGGCCGGCTGGACCTGGCGGCCCCAGTCCGACCGGCTGCAGTTCGCGCCCCAGTACCAGGATGTCCTGGGCGACAAGAATGCCAAACTCGAGCATGCGCTGGCCGACTGGCTGGCCGAAGTCCACCGGGATGACCGCGCGCGCCTGAGCCTTGCTTTCCGCCAGCACCTGGATGGCCAGGCGCCCGGCACCTTCAATTGCGAATTCCGTTTGCGCCACAGCGACGGCCACTGGCGCTGGCTGCTGGCGCGCGGCGCCGTCCTGTCGCGCGCCTCGAACGGCGCCGCCACGCAGGCCAGCGGCATCGTCTGCGATATCAGCGAGCGCAAGCAGGATGAGCAATCGCGCATGCGCTCGATGCTGGAAGCGGCGCCCGAAGCCATGCTGGTGGCCGACGTCGAGGGCAAGGTGCATTACGCCAACCAGATCGGCGCGCGCTGCTTCGGCTATCCGCTGGCCGAATTGACGGGTATGTCACTGGAGCAATTGGTGCCGGAAAGCACGTCCAGCCACTCCGCGGGCGACCCGCAAGGGCGGCACAGCCTGCCAGGCCGGGTGATGATGGCGCGCCGCCGCGACGGCACGCACTTCCCCGCCAAGGTCAGCCTGTCGCCGCTGCGCATGGCCGGCCAGGTATTTTCCATCGTCTCGCTGCGCGACATGACGCAGCGGCAACGCGCCGAAGAAGCGCTGCACGCCAGTTCGGAACGCTATCGTCTGATCGTGCAGACGGCCGCCGAAGGCATCTGGATGACGGATGCGAACGGCAAGACCACGTTCGTCAACCCGAAGATGGCGCACATGCTGGGCTACACGGTGCAGGAAATGCTGGGCCGTCCCCTGCTCGACTTCATGGACCGCGACAGCCAGTTGCTGATGCAGCGCCGCCTGGCCAGCCACGGCAGCTTCGCCAGCCAGCCGGACCAGGTCGATTTCCGCTTCTTCCGCAAGGACCAGTCCAGCCTGTGGGGCTTGCTGTCGAGCACCAGCATCCAGTCGGACAACGGTGAGCCGGGCGGCACCCTGGCGATGATCACCGACATCACCGAGCGGCGCCAGGCATCGATCGCCCTGTCGAACTCGAGCCAGCGCATGGCGTCCGTGTTCGGCGCCGTGACGAATGGTCTGGTGGTGCAGGACAGCCACGGCCACATATTGGAAAGCAATGCCGCCGCCGAACGCATGCTGGCGGCCAGTCCGGCCGGCAACAGCCTGTGGCAAGCCATCCGCGAAGACGGCTCCGCCTTCGACCAGCGCAGCCATCCCGTGCACATCACCCTGTCGACGGGCGAGGCCATGCGCGACGTGCTGATGGGCGTGCAGCAGCCCGACGGCAGCCTGTCGTGGCTATCCGTGAATACCGAGGCGATCCGCGATGAATACGGCAAGGTGGGCATGGTGGTGGCCAGCCTGACGGACATCACGTATCACAAGCGCAGCGAGAGCGCCTTGCGCGAGCTCAATGAACATCTGGAAGAGCGCGTGGCACAGCGTACGGAACAGCTGGACCAGGCCAAGCAGGTGGCCGAAGAAGCGAGCCTGGCGAAGGGACAATTCCTGGCCAACATGAGCCATGAAATCCGCACGCCGATGAATGGCGTGATCGGCATGGCCTACCTGGCCCTCAAAACGGACCTGGAACCGCGCCAGCGCGACTACCTGGAAAAAATCCGCTTTGCCGGCGAGCACTTGCTGGGCATCATCGACGATATCCTCGACATCTCGAAAATCGAGGCGGGCAAGCTGGAAATCGAGCATGTCAACTTCAGTTTCGACCATGTCGTGCAAACCCTGATGACGGTGGTGGCGCCGCGCGCCGCCGGCAAGAACCTGGAACTGCTGTTCGAGATCGATCCGCAATTGCCGGCCGTGCTCGTGGGCGACCCGCTGCGCCTGGGGCAAGTGCTGATCAACTACGCCAATAACGCCATCAAGTTCAGCGAACAGGGCAGTATTACCGTGAAAGTGCGCAGGGTGGTGGCGGACGCGAAACACTGCCTCGTGCGCTTTGAAGTGTGCGACCACGGCATCGGCCTGTCGCAGGATGAAATGAGCAAGCTCTTCCAATCCTTCCAGCAAGCCGACACGTCCACCACGCGCGAATATGGCGGTACGGGCCTGGGCTTGGCCATCTGCAAGCAGCTGGCGCAGCTGATGGGCGGCGACGTGGGCGTCGACAGCCGTCCCGGCGCCGGCAGCACCTTCTGGTTCACGGCCAACCTGGGCATTTCCGACCAGGCCGCGCCCGCCATGCTCGACAGCATGGTGCAGACGGCGGCCGCCATGCGCGCCAGCGCCGACGCGGCCCTGGTGATGCGCACGCTCAAGCATGCGCGCATCCTGCTGGTGGAAGACAATACGTTCAACCAGCAAGTGGCGCTGGAATTGCTGGAGGAAGCGGGCGCCTCCGTCTGCCTGGCCAACAATGGCGAGGAAGCGCTCGACCTGCTGCGCCAGACCCAGTTCGACTGCGTGCTGATGGACGTGCAGATGCCGCTGATGGATGGCTTGCAGGCAACGCGCCACATCCGCGCCGACCCGCAGCTGGCGCACCTGCGCGTGCTGGCCATGACGGCCACGGCCACCAGCGAAGACCGCGTGCGCTGTCTGGAGGCGGGCATGGACGATTTCATTTCCAAGCCCATCCAGCCAGCCATGATGTACCAGACCATCGCCAGCTGGCTGCCGGCGCACGAAACACCGCCGCCGCCGGCGCGCAGCCGCGCCGCGCCCGCCTTCAAGACCACCCTGGCGGGCGACCCGCAAGTGATCGACTTGTCCATCCTGGCCAAGTTGCTGGGCTACAACCCGGAAAAGGTGCGCAAGTTCGCCTTCAAGTTCCTGCAGACCACGCAGGATGGCTTCGGCGACATCGATGCGGCCCTGGCGCGCGGCGACGTGCACCAGGTGCGCGAACTGGGTCACCGCATCAAGTCGTCGGCGCGCACCGTGGGCGCCCTGGGGCTGGCCGAGCTGTGCCACAACCTGGAAACCCTGGCGCCGGGCGAACCGGCCGACGAGGCGGAGCGGGCACGGCGCATCGTTGCGCGCCTGTGGCCCCTGCTGGAACAGATTACCGAACAAATCATGAATAACACCAGCTTTGCCAATGACGATTAGCTACCGCCAAATTGGATTGCGGCAAGGTATCGGCATCGACAACGATGCATATCAACAGAAAGACATGACGATGAACACTGTATCAAACCAAGCAAGCCGGGAACACAACGAAGCAGGCCTGGCGCCATTGCGCGTGCTGCTGCTGGACGACGACGTTTTCATGCTCGATGTGCTCAGCGACATGCTCGAGCAAATGGGCCAGTTCGATATCCGCTGCGAGTCGCACAGCGAACAGGCGCTGGCCACCCTGAAGCAGCACCAGCCCGACCTGCTGATCTGCGACCTGTCGATGCCCGACATCGACGGCATCGAATTTTTGCGCATGGCGGCGGAAAACGGCTTCCGCGGCGGCGTGGTCCTGCTGTCGGGCCTGCATTCGGCCGTGCGCCTGGCGGCCGAGCGCCTGGCCATGGCCAACGGCCTGCATATCCTGGGCACTTTCCGCAAGCCGATGGAAAGCGCGGAATTGCAGCTCATGGTGAACTTGCAACTGCAGCACTCGGCGCGTCTGGCCAGCGTGCAAGCCTGAGCGCGCAGGCCGGCAGGGAGGGCGGATACGGCGCTGCAGGCCAGCAGGCATGCGGCTTTGCCGCCCTGCCGGCACGCATGGGGACGATATGCC
Organism: Janthinobacterium sp. SUN033; assembly: GCF_030397595.1. Classification (NCBI taxonomy): domain Bacteria; kingdom Pseudomonadati; phylum Pseudomonadota; class Betaproteobacteria; order Burkholderiales; family Oxalobacteraceae; genus Janthinobacterium; species Janthinobacterium sp. SUN033. Next base: position 198,626 of record NZ_JAPQNV010000006.1, on the reverse strand, counting down.
TCAAGTTTTTCTGCAATAATCGCCACGCTTTGAAAAAATGGGTTATTATTTCAGCCATCCCCGCCTGCATACCTCTGGTCGCACCTTCCAAGACATTGAAGTCGTGCCCATTGTCCCCATCTTCTAACTGCATTCCAGGAAGCATGGATGGCGAACCAGCGTATGGTTAATTCCAGGCATTATTGATCCCACCCTCATTTGAGGAAAATATGAGCGAAAATATCAAACACATTAGCGATGCATCTTTTGAAGCAGACGTCCTGAAATCCGATTTGCCAGTCCTGGTCGACTTCTGGGCAGAATGGTGCGGTCCCTGCAAGGCCATCGCCCCGATCCTGGAAGAAGTAGCCAAGGAATACGCCGGCCGCATCCAGATCGCCAAGATGGACGTGGACGCGAACCAGGCAGTGCCTGCCAAGTTCGGCATCCGCGGCATCCCGACCCTGATCCTGTTCAAGGATGGTGTTGCAGCTGCTCAAAAAGTGGGCGCCATGGCCAAGGGCCAGTTGACCGCTTTCGTCGACAGCAACATTTAATGTATGATGGGCAGCGCTGCGCCCGCAGCGCCGCCTGACTGGAACGACCGGGAAGCGGCTTTGCCCTCATTCGTGCACAGCCTTCCCCAATAATTAATCAACGCCACGCAGTCCCCTCCCCTACCTTTACATCCCGTCTCGGGACACTCAACACATATGCATTTATCCGAACTAAAGGCCCTACACGTATCCGCCCTGCTTGAGATGGCGATCGGTCTTGACATTGACAACGCAGCCCGCTTGCGCAAACAGGAGCTGATGTTCGCTATCCTGAAAAAACGCGCCAAGTCCGGCGAACAGATTTTTGGCGACGGCGCCCTGGAAGTGCTGCCTGACGGCTTCGGCTTCCTGCGCTCGCCCGACGCCAGCTACATGGCGTCCACCGACGACATTTACATCTCCCCTTCGCAAATCCGCCGCTTCAATCTGCACACCGGCGATTCGATCGAAGGCGAGGTACGGACCCCGAAAGATGGCGAACGCTATTTCGCATTGGTCAAAGTCGACAAGGTCAACGGCGAATCGCCGGAGATGTCGAAACACCGCATCCTGTTTGAAAACCTGACGCCGCTGCACCCGAACGAGCCGCTGCGCCTGGAACGTGAAATGAATGGCCAGGAAAACATCACCGGCCGCATCATCGACCTGATCGCCCCGATCGGCAAAGGCCAGCGCGGCTTGCTGGTGGCGTCGCCGAAATCCGGTAAATCCGTGATCCTGCAGCACATCGCCCATGCGATCACGGCAAATCACCCGGACATCACCCTGATCGTGCTGCTGATCGACGAACGTCCGGAAGAAGTTACCGAAATGCAACGTTCGGTACGCGGCGAAGTCGTCGCCTCGACCTTCGACGAGCCGGCCACGCGCCACGTGCAAGTGGCCGAGATGGTGCTGGAAAAAGCCAAGCGCCTGGTCGAAATGAAAAAAGACGTCGTGATCCTGCTGGACTCGATCACCCGTCTGGCACGCGCCTACAACACCGTGATCCCTGCCTCGGGCAAGGTCCTGACCGGTGGTGTCGACGCGAATGCGTTGCAACGTCCAAAACGCTTCTTCGGCGCCGCGCGCAATATCGAAGAAGGCGGCTCGCTGACCATCATCGCCACGGCGCTGATCGAAACGGGTTCGCGCATGGATGACGTGATCTTTGAAGAATTCAAGGGTACCGGCAACATGGAAGTGCATCTGGAACGCCGTTTGGCTGAAAAACGTGTCTATCCGGCAATTAACCTGAACAAATCGGGTACCCGCCGCGAAGAATTGCTGATCAAGCCGAACGAATTGCAAAAAATCTGGATTTTGCGCAAGTTGCTGTACTCGATGGACGAGATCGAGGCGATGGAGTTCATTCTGGACAAGATGAAAGCGACGAAAAACAACGCCGAATTCTTCGACATGATGCGCCGAGGGGGGTAAACCTACTGCGCGTCCCGCTCTACGGCCTGTGTTGCTCGCTGTACCTTCGTACAGCTGCGCTACTCGGCCGTATATCGGGCCTGCTCGCTACGGTTTCCCTCCCCTCGGTGGCGTCATATCAATGCACTACCGGCCCAAGCCGCTCATCGAGCGGCTTTTTTATTGCCGTCCGCCGGAAAGCGCTATATAATCGACGGTTGCATTATTTTAAACCCTGGCAAGTGATCGGCAATCGGGTCAAGAAGCAGGACGACCGACGAAGTGCTGTTTGGCTACCAAACTAGAGAGAAGACCATGAAAGTCGATACCCATCCAGAATACCGCGAAGTTGTTTTCCACGATCTGTCGTGCGATTTCAAATTCGTTACCCGCTCGACCATCCAAACCCGCGAAAAAATCACCCACGACGGTAAAGAATACCCACTGGTGAAGATCGAGGTTTCGGCTGAATCGCACCCATTCTTCACGGGCAAGCACAAAATCGTCGATACCGCCGGTCGCGTCGAGAAGTTCCGTCAGAAGTTCGGTTCGGTTGGTTCGAAAACCGCAGTCGCAGCAGGCTAATTTTTGCCGCATTGCGGCAAAAAAGGGCAGCTTCGGCTACCAGAGAAAAGGCAGCCACGGCTGCCTTTTTTGTCTTTGGCCGCTTTACTTTATACTCGCGCATACCCGACGCCATTCGTCGCGTCTTGCCACTATTCTGATACCGATTATCGATGAAGCCAGTCCGCCTTCCCGCCGCCGCCACACTCGCGCTGCCACGATGGGCCTTGTTTGCGCTCGGCCTGCTGTACATCCTGCCTGGCCTGATTGGCCGCGAACCGTGGAAGAACGATGATGCCGCCAGTTTCGGCATCATGTGGACCATGGCGCATGGCGGCCTGAACGACTGGCTGTGGCCCAACGTGGCCGGCCTGTCGCTGCCCGATGAAGGCCCGCTGGCCTTCTGGCTGGGCGCCATCTTCATCAAGCTGTTCGGCTGGATCGACGGCGACGTCTTTGGCGCGCGCATGTCGACCATCGGCATCTTCGTCGTCAGCACCCTGTCCGTCTGGTACACCGCCTTCAACCTGGGACGCCGCAGCGATGCCCAGCCGCTGCGCCTGGCCTTCGGCGGCCAGCCCGAGCCGGACGACTTCGGCCGCACCCTGGCCGATGCCGCCGTGCTCATCTACCTGGGTTGCCTGGGCCTGCTGCAGCACAGCCACGACATCACGGCCGAAGCGCTGTATGTGTCCCTGATGGCCTATTTGCTGTACCGCGCCGTGCGCTACATGGAAGGCCCGTCCGTGCGCAATGCGGCCCTGCTGGGCCTGGCGATGGGCGGCCTGGCCCTGGCGCGCGGCTGGATCACGCCAGCGGCCCTGAGCATCGCCTTGCTGCTGTGCACTATCTTCCTGCGCCTGCCGTTGCTGCGCAGCATACGCCACCTGGCGCTGGCCATCCTGATCGGCATCGCGCTGACCCTCGTCTGGCTGCTGCCGGGCGAATGGCTGCTGCCGTACGGCCATTCGCCGCTGCACGCCTGGATGGAGTGGAATTGCCGCCAGTTCAGCGCTCCGAGTCTGAAAAGCGTGCAGTATTTCTTGCGTGTCGGCATCTGGTTCTTCTGGCCCGCATGGCCTTTCGCCGCCTGGGCCGTGTACGCCTGGCGCCGCCAGCACCACGTGCTGCACATCGTCGTGCCGCTGACCTTTGTTGCCATGCTGGCAATATTAGGCCTGTGCCACCCCGATCCCGACCCGAGCCAGTTGCTGCCCCTGCTGCCGCCGTTGGCCGTCATGGCCGCGTTTGGCTTGCTGACCATGAAGCGGGGCGCCATCAACGCCATCGACTGGTTCTCCGTGATGGTGCTGACCATCTGCGCCCTCGCGCTGTGGCTGTTCTGGTTCGCCATCCTGACCGGCTGGCCGCCAAAACTGGCGCATAACGCCCTGAAACTCATGCCAGGCTTCAAGCCCGAACTGGACTTGCTGGCCTTTTTCGTGGCCGCCTGCGTCAGCGCGGGCTGGGTGGCGCTGGTGCACTGGCGCATCTCGCGCCAGCCGGCCGTGCTGTGGCGCGCCGTGGTGCTGTCGTCCGGCGGCCTGATCCTGATCTGGGTGCTGATCATGACCCTGTTCCTGCCGCCGCTGAACTACAGCAAGAGCTACGCCAGCGTGGCGCACCAGATTTCCATCCACCTGCCGCCGGGCAGCAAGTGCATCAACAGCAACGTCGGCGCTGCCCAGCGCGCCTCGTTCGCCTACTTCGGCCACTTGCCGTTTGCCAGCGTGGGGCAGCAGGAATGCGATGTGTTCCTGTTGCAAGACAGCATCAAGGTTCCTGACAGCAAGGAACAATTGCCCGAACACCATGGCGCGGACTGGATCAAGCTGTGGGAAGGGCGCCGCCCCACGGATGACGTGGAACGCTTCCGCCTGTACCAGCGCGTCAGGTAAGCAGAAAAAACCGGGCCAGGCCCGGTTTTTTTATGTCCGCAAGCCAATCACTGCCGACAGCAAAAGTGTTGCTTTTAAATATACTTAATTACCTAAATTGAACTAGAATTGCTTTTTATATTATAATGATGGCTTGCGCGATGGCGGTGTCTTGCTTTCCCGCCCTATTCGTCCCCCAATTCACCATAAGGCTGTCCATGAAAAAATTTGCCACACGTACCTTGCCGCTCATCAGCGCCGCCCTGTTTGCCTTCTCCTTCAGCACCTCGGCCCAGGCCACCGTGATTGACCTCGGCGTCGCCAACGGCTACTCGGCCTTCATTTTCGGCAACATCGGCAGCAGCAACGCCAGCGGCTTTACCAGCGTCAGCGGCAGCCTGGCCGCCGGCGGCAATATCTATCTGGAAGGCTACAGCGTCGGCACGAACAAGAAGCCGGGCAGCGCCGCCAACACGCTGGTCGCCGGTAACAACCTGAACATCGGCGGCGGCAGCATCAACGGTACGGGCGTATATGGCGTGAGCAATGCCAACGGCACCGTGACGGCGCCATCGTGGTACCCAACGGGCACCTTCAGCAAGGGCAATGCTTCCACCCTGGACTTCGCAGCTGCCCAGCAGCAACTGACGACCCTGTCGGGCGATGTGGCCAAGCTGCAATCGAACGGCACCGTGATTTCGCAATACGGCGGCTTCAAGCTGGTAGGCGACATCAACGCCGACGTCAACGTCTTCACGATCAATGCAAACGACCTGCATAACCTGAGCCTGGACGTCTCGTCGCTGAAAAGCACGGCCAGCATCATCATCAACGGCACCGCCACCAACATCACCATGAGCGGCGGCTTCGACAATTTCGGCAGCTTCGCCGACCGTACGCTGCTGAACTTCGCCAATGCCACCACCACCAGCCTGAACAACGTCGGCATCAACGGCAGCATCCTGGCGCCGAACGCCGCGTTTTCCGGTTCGGGCAGCATGAACGGCACCCTGGTCGCCAATTCGGTCAGCTCGATCAATTATGGCCACGTCTCGATGAACGGCGCCGGCTTCAACACGGTGAACGTCTCGGCCGTGCCGGAACCAGGCACCTACGCCATGCTGCTGGCCGGCCTGGGCTTGCTGGCCTTCGTGCGCCGCCGCACGCCAGCGCGCGCACCGCAAGCCGCGATGGCCTGAGCTTTACGCTGAATCCATAAAAAAACACCGGGCCGCGCGAGCGTCCCGGTGTTTTTTTATGCGCTGGCGAAAGACTTAGTCCCCGCTCAGCCCCAGGTCCGTCGCCACCTGCTTGCGCAACAGGTATTTCTGGATCTTGCCTGTCACCGTCATGGGGAATTCCTCGACGAAGCGTACATAGCGGGGAATCTTGTAATAGGCGATCTGCCCGTCGCAAAAGGCGCGGATGTCGTCGCTGGTGGCCTGCGTGCCCGGACGCAAGATGATGCAGGCGCATAACTCTTCACCGTACTTGGCATCCGGCACGCCCACGCATTGCACGTCGAGCACGCTCGGGTGGCGGTACAGGAATTCCTCGACTTCGCGCGGATAGATGTTTTCGCCGCCGCGTATCACCATATCTTTCGAGCGGCCGACGATGCTGCAAAAGCCGTTGGCGTCGATCACGGCCAGGTCGCCCGTGTGCATCCAGCGCGCCGCATCGATGGCCTCACTGGTTTTTTCAGGATCGCCCCAGTAGCCCTGCATCACGGAATAGCCGCGCGTGAGCAATTCGCCCTTTTCGCCGCGCGGCACGATGCGCCCTTCCGCATCGACGATTTTCACTTCCAGGTGCGGATGGACCCTGCCGATGGACGACACGCGCATTTCGCGCGGATCCTCGATCGCCGTCTGGAAACTGACGGGCGACGTTTCCGTCATGCCATACGCAATCGTGATTTCCGCCATGTGCATCAATTCGATGACCCGCGTCATGACTTCCATCGGGCACGGCGAACCGGCCATGATGCCAGTGCGCAAATTCGACAGGTCGTATTGCTTGAAATCAGGATGGTCGAGGATGGCGATGAACATGGTCGGCACGCCGTGCAAGCCCGTGCAGCGCTCGGCCTGCACGGTGTCCAGCACGGCTTTCGGGTCGAAACCTTCGCCGGGAAACACCATGGCTGCGCCATGCGTGACGCAGGCCAGGTTGCCCAGCACCATGCCGAAGCAGTGGTACAGGGGCACGGGAATGCACAAGCGATCCTGTTGCGTCAGGCGCATGGCTTCGCCGATGAAGAAACCGTTGTTCAGGATATTGTGGTGCGTCAAGGTGGCGCCCTTCGGCGCGCCCGTGGTGCCGGACGTGAACTGAATGTTGACGGCGTCGTCAAACTGCAAGGTAGCGCTCACTTCTTCCAGGTGCGCCAGGTCGGCGTCGGTAATGCCGTCCATCAAGGCATCGAAGTTGTGCATGCCGGGGGTGGCGGCCGCGCCCAGGCGGATGACGTGGCGCAATTGCGGCAAGCGCGGCGACTGCAGGGCGCCCGCGCGGGAACGGGCGATTTCCGGCACCACGTCTTGCACGATGGCCAGGTAATCGCTGGACTTGAAGCTGGGCGACAGGATCAGCGCGCTGCATTGCACCTTGTCGAGCACGTATTCGAGTTCCGAACGCCGGTAGGCGGGATTGATGTTGACCATGATCAAGCCGGCTTTCGCCGTGGCAAACTGCGTCAGCACCCATTCGGCGCAGTTCTGCGACCAGATGCCGACCCGGTCGCCCGGCTGCAAGCCCAGCTTCAGCAAGCCGGCGGCCAGGCGGTGCACGCGCTGCTGGAATTCCAGATACGTCCAGCGCACGTTCTGGTGCGCCACGATCAGGGCGTCGTGCTGGCCGTAGCGGGCGGCGATGCCGTCCAGGTAAGCGCCTATCGTTTCGCCGATCAACGGCGTCTCGTGGGCGCCGTGTACATAACTCATTGCTTGCATGCTGTCTCCAGGGTAATGGCGCGACGCGCTCTTCTTATGGTCATCGACTACAAAAATTATAGCCGCAACCGCCCCCGTCCTGCACCGGCTTGCTGTAATGTGCAGGCCAGCACACCCGACATTCACGGCACCATGACAGGCAACACGCAGCACCCGCCCGAACAGGGCTTCATCCTGACCCGCCACTGGCGCGACACGCCCGCCGGCACGGAGGTCGATTTCTGGCTGGCAACGGATGCCGGGCCCCGCCACGTGCGCCTGCCCGTGCAGACGGCCGTCGCCTTCCTTCCCATGGAGCAACAGGAACAGGCGCAACAGCTGCTGCGCGGCGAGCGCCACGCGGAGCTGCGTCCCCTGTCGCTGTGCGATTTCCACCATCGCCCCGTGCTGGGACTGTACTGCAAGCAATACCGGCATTTGCTGAAGCTGGAAAAGCAACTGCGCGCACACGGCATCGATGTGTATGAAGCGGACATCCGCCCGCCCGAGCGCTATCTGATGGAGCGCTTTATTACGGCGCCGGTGACATTCAGCGGAGAAACACTGCAGGAAGTGCAGCTGAAACCGGCGCCCGGCTACCGTCCCGCATTAAAACTGGTGTCGCTCGACATCGAGACGACGGCCCACGGCGAGCTGTATTCGCTGGCCCTGGAAGGCTGCGGCCAGCGCCAGGTCTACATGCTGGGGCCGCCAAATGGCGTCGACGGGGAACGCGACTTCGACCTCGAATACTGCGACTCACGCGCACAGATCCTCGAACGCCTGAACACGTGGATGGAGCGCCACGATCCGGACGCCATCATCGGCTGGAACCTGGTGCAGTTCGACTTGCGCGTGCTCAGGCAACATGCTGAGCGTTATCAAGTCCCGTTGAAGCTGGGACGGGGCGGCGCCGTGATGGAATGGCGCGAACATGGCGGCAAGCAGGAGCATTACTTTGCGGCCGCCGCGGGCCGGCTGATCATCGACGGCATCGAAGCGTTAAAATCGGCGACGTGGAACTTTTCCTCGTTCAGCCTGGAAAACGTGGCGCAGACCTTGTTGGGCGAAGGCAAGTCCATCGACAATCCCTACCAGCGCATGGCCGAGATCGACCGGCGTTTCCGCGAAGACAAGCCGGCGCTGGCGCGCTACAACCTCAAGGATTGCGAGCTGGTCACGCGCATCTTCGCCAAGACCGAGCTGCTGACCTTCTTGCTGGAACGGGCCAGCGTGACGGGCCTGGCGGCCGACCGCAGCGGCGGCTCCGTGGCCGCCTTCGAACATTTGTACTTGCCGCTGATGCACCGGCAGGGTTACGTGGCGCCCAACCTGGGCGATATTTCCGGCGAAAACAGCCCCGGCGGCTTCGTCATGGATTCGCAGTCGGGCCTGTACGATTCCGTGCTCGTGCTCGACTACAAAAGCCTGTACCCGTCCATCATCCGCACTTTCCTCATCGATCCCGTCGGCCTGGTGGTGGGCACCAGCGGCGATGAGGCCGACACCGTGCCCGGCTACCGGGGCGCGCAATTTTCGCGTGTGAAACATTGCCTGCCCGCCATCGTGAAACAGGTGTGGCAGGGCCGCGAGATAGCCAAGCGCGAGCGCAACGCGCCGCTGTCGCAAGCCTTGAAAATCATCATGAACGCGTTTTACGGCGTGCTGGGCTCCAGCGGCTGCCGCTTCTTCGACCCGCGCCTCGCTTCGTCGATCACCCTGCGCGGCCACGACATCATGCACCGCACGCGGGAACTGATCACGGAACAGGGTTATCAGGTGATCTACGGCGACACGGATTCCACCTTCGTGTGGCTGAAAACGGCACATACGGATGAAGAGGCGGGCAAGATCGGCCGCGCCCTGGTGACGCATGTGAACGCCTGGTGGGACCAGCATCTGCGCGAGGAATTCGGCCTGGAAAATGCGCTGGAACTGGAATTCGAGACGCATTACCGGCGTTTCCTGATGCCCACCATCCGCGGCTCGGAGGAAGGCAGCAAGAAGCGCTACGCAGGCCTGGTGGGCAAGCCCGACGGCAGCGAGCAGATGGTCTACAAGGGCCTGGAAACCGTGCGCAGCGACTGGACGCCGCTGGCGCAGCAATTCCAGCAAGCCTTGTACCTGCGCATCTTCCAGCGCGACGCCTACCAGGACTATGTGCGCGACTACGTGGCGCGCACGGTGCGCGGCGAATTCGATGCTTTATTGGTCTACCGTAAGCGCCTGCGCCGCCCGCTCGACGATTACCAGCGCAACGTGCCGCCCCACGTGCGCGCGGCGCGCACGGCCGACGCCTACAACCTGGCGCAGGGCCGGCCGCTGCAGTACCAGAACGGCGGCTGGATCAGCTATGTGATCACGGTGGCGGGGCCGGAACCGCTGGAAACGCAACGCTCGCCCATCGACTACCACCATTACCTGACGCGCCAGCTGCAGCCGGTAGCCGACGCGATATTGCCCTTCCTGGGCGATGATTTTTCGCGCCTCGTGTCCGGCCAGCAGGATTTGTTTTAGATCAATTTTACTGACCAGCATGACAAAGCTGAGGTAATATCGGCGCCTGCCGGGCTTATCTGCCCCTGCCCAACAGGCGCTGTGCGCCGCGGCAGCGTAAAATACGCCATGGCGAAAGAATAAGAACTGCACGAAGAAGAAGATGCCATTCCAGACGAGAATCGTTCGCAACAGGATTTTCCACGCTGAAATGGCGCATAATTTCACACTATGTTGAACCAGCGGGCAGCGCGTTTAGCCGTCTGCCCCGCTAATTTTTGAATGAATTGATACCATGACCGAGATCACGTCCTTAAGAGACATCCCGCAAAAAAATATCTTCCGCAAGGGCGACACCTTTGTGCTGTTCGGCGAGCTGTTCGGCCGCGGCTATGTGAATGGCTTGCTGGACGAAGCGCGCAAGGCGGGCATGAATATCGTCGGCATGACGGTCGGCCGCCGCGATGAAAACATGGCGCTGCGCCCGCTGAACGCGGAAGAGCTGGCCGAAGCGGAAGCCAACCTGGGCGGCCGCATCATCAATGTGCCGCTGATGGCCGGTTTCGACCTGGACGCGCCTGCCGGCGAACCGACCCCGACGGCCCTGCTGGCCGACATGACCCTGAAAAGCTGGCAAGAAGACAAGCTGGACTGGGCACAGATCGAACGCTGCCGCGAAGCCGGCATCGCCCGCTTCAGCGCTTCCGTGGCGAAAGCCATGGCCGAGCTGGACAGCCTGATTCCTGACGGCAGCAATGTGTATTTCGCCCACACCATGGCCGGCGGCATTCCGAAAGTCAAAGTCTTCCTGGCCATCGCCAACCGCATCTACAAAGGCCGCGGCGAGCGCTTCATGTCCTCGCGCGCCCTGCTCGACAGCGACCTGGGCAAGCTGATCCTGATGAACTTCGACGAAGTCACGGCCAACACCCTGCAACACCTGATCGACGGCAGCGCCGCCATCCGCGCCCGCATCGAGCAAACGGGCGGCCAGGTGCGCTACAGCGCCTACGGCTACCACGGCACGGAGATCTTGATCGACGGCAAGTACCAGTGGCAAACGTACAGCAACTACACGCAAGGCCTGGCCAAGATGCGCCTGGAAAACGTGGCCAAGGCCGCGTGGGAAAAAGGCATCAAGGCGACCGTCTTCAATTGCCCGGAAATCCGCACGAATTCGTCCGACATTTTCGTCGGCGTGGAACTGTCGCTGTTCCCCCTGCTCGACGCGCTGAAAAAAGAAGGCGGCGCAGCCTGGGCCGAAGAGCAATGGAAAATCTGCCAGGGCTTGCTGGAAGACGGCGTTTCGCTGCAAGACTTGCTCGACCGTATCGCCGCCTACAATGGCGACGCCACCAGCGTGCAATTCCGCAACTTCGCCGCCTGGCCGATGGACAACACGCCAGAGCTGGCCGACGTCATGATCGGTACCTCGGACGACATCACCAAGCTGCACAAGGACCGCAAGGAACTGATCACCGACCACCTGAGCTCGCTGGTCCTGGAAGGCACGGGCCCGCTGATGTTCCACGCCATGTCGGAGCCGCAAGCGCCCGTCGTCTGGCTGAACCACGACATCATCGCGCGCCAGCTGAACTCGGTTCACAACTGAGCTTGATGTAGCGCAAGCTGCCAGACACCGACGGCCCGGCTCATCCCCGGGCCGTCGGCGTTTCTACGGCCGCCATGCGCTACAGGATCGTTATGCGCGCACGATGGACACGCCGCCATCGGCCAGCAGGGCCGTGCCGGTGGTAAAGCTCGATGCATCGGATGCCAGGGCCTTCGTCAAGCCGATCACGCCCGCCTTGCTGGCCGCATACGCGCCATGCCGGACATACCCAGCGTTTGGCCGACGAAGGTCGAGGTAAAGATCAGCGAGCCGCCGCCACGCGCCGCCGCATGCCCGATATCCGAGCTGGCTCACGTGATGATGGCGACCTTGTTTTCCAGTTGCAACATTTGATTCCCCTTCAAGTGCTTAAAAGGGAAAGATAGGCCGGCAAGCCAGGCGCGGCACGCCGCTTCTTGCGCTGGAATCGGCGCCTCCAAGGACTCTCCATACTTGTGCAAAACACCCGCCAAGCATAAAACTTGCCAGATTGTGACAAATCAGTGATAATGCGTCTCGCGTTGCCGGGATGGCGGAATAGGTAGACGCACGGGACTCAAAATCCCGCGCTGGAAACAGCGTGCCGGTTCGATTCCGGCTCCCGGCACCACAGAACACATCAAAGTAGTACCGATAAAGCCATTAAATCCAATACAATCAAGGATTTAGTGGCTTTTTTCTTACCTGATCATTCCGATTACCCCCAATAAAAACTGATAGGCGTTACGCCAAATTTACGCCTTGATTACGCCAAAGTGGCGAGATCATTGCATCATTCAGAAAAAATCAGGTGGCTGGCGCGCAGAAATCGCCGCGCTCGGTACCCGGAAATCAGAGACATTCAGTACTAAGGCAGAAGCCGTTGCATGAGCGGCCGAACGGGAAGCACAACTGCGCTGCGGCGATGCTGCCGGCATCGTCGCAGGCAAAACCTGCCTACAGGCATTTGAACAGTACCGCGATGAGGTCTCGGCCCACAAGAAAGGGGCGCGATGGGAAACCATCCGGCTTTTCGCAATCGCAAAGCACATTGTCGCCGACAAGAAACTGGGCGACTATTTGGTTGCGGAAATTACCCCGGACATCCTGGGGCAATGGCGCGAAATGCGGCTTCAAACAGTATTGGGCTCAACGGTCAATCGCGACCTCAACTTGATCTCACATGTTTGCACGACCGCGCGCCGCGAATGGAATTGGGCTGCAAAGAGTCCCACTGCGGATATTCGCCGACCGAAGGACCCACCACCGCGGGATCGTCTCATCAGTCAAGATGAAATTGACAGGATATGTTTAGCCCTTGCCTATGATGGCCAGATCACAAATCTATCTGGGGTCGTTGCAGCAGCTTTTTTGTTCGCGATTGAAACTGGCATGCGGTCGGGAGAAATTCTCAGCCTCACTCCCGAGCGTATCACTGGCTCAGTGGCGCATTTGCCACGCACGAAAAACGATAGCAAGCGCGACGTACCACTTTCAAAACGCACCCTCGAAATCATCGGTGAACTTCCTTCTCCAGCAGGCAATACCCCCTACTTCAACGTCTCCAATGAGAGCCGAGATGTCCTTTTTCGGAAAGCAGTTACTCGAGCCGGCATCAAAGGCCTTACCTTTCACGACTCTAGGCACGAAGCTATTACAAGGCTTTCCAAAAAATTGAATATTCTTGAACTGGCTAGGATGGTAGGACATAAGAACATTCGCCAACTCCAGGTGTACTACAACGAAACGGCAGCCGAAATAGCAGAGAAGCTATAAATTCACTTATTACGTACAGTAATAAATTTACAACATAAAGGTCTATACTTCTAGCATCTCTAAAAAAAATGGAATAAAATCCTTTAACGTCAGCTAGAGCCATTAAAACACTCTTGGCTTTTTATTTATTTTTCCATACTTAATATTCTCAACTAATGAACAGCCAAGATCTCGAAGCCTATCCATGTTTTGTTCAAGGAAGCCAGCAGCCGATTTTTGAAGGTAGTGGGGACGAAGATTTTAAGTGTGCCAACTGTGAGAATGTACTTGGGAAAAAATTTTCTCCCAGGTCTATCGTTGCAGTAGACCTTGAATGTTATTCATGCAAATTTATCACTAGAACACCAAGTTGGCCAGATAACGAAGTAATGCCGTTAAATTTGATCACCGTAGGTTCGGATGGGAAATACCTCATCAAAAGTACTGTTAAGATAACTGGCGGGGTAACAATGACTTGCGATCAAGAGATTGCAAGAATTCATGCAATAACAAACTCAAAAAAGGCAGATGACGAAAAAATTATACTGTCAACTGTTTTTTTTGATAGTCTAGTTACTGAATTAAATGTCTATACAAACAATGAGTTTGAAACAAAATATGTCCGAACTCTAAGGGCACGCAAAAGCGGAAACATCCGCTACTTAAATTCTCCACTTGCATGGGCAATTGTGCATTGTCGCTCATGTTTTGAGGAGCAAGATTTTCCATCACACAATGCAGATTATGTGGCACTCCTATATATCCAACAATATCGCCATGCAATAAGTCGCTGGAAGCATCATCCTTTATTCGAATCAATAGTTATAGCAATAAGTTCGGAATTTCATCACCTCATTACAATGCTAATTTCCGCCAGCTATTTAGAGGATGTCGGAAACCAAGTGGGATTCACTGACACCAAAGCTGCAGAAGGAAAGTCGCCTGATCTATATTTAAACATTGGACATGACAGTCGATTATCAATTGAAGTAAAATCACCACAGACATTATATTGGCCCAACGAAAATTTTAGCTTGGCGGACTTGGAGAATTCAATTGTAGCGGCAGCAAAATCGGCGAAAAATCAAATAACAGGTACATCCGGGATGCTAGTAATAGGAGCAACCAGCTTAGAATCAGGGTTTAAAGAATTGTTTGAACAGGCAATTATTAATGTCTTGAATAGAAATAAGATATCAAGCCGGATTGAGGCGATAGCTGGCGTTGTTCACACTCCACTCAACATAAAAGATTCACATGGTTTATTATCTTCCATTTCTCAATTTTCACCACATAAAAATCCTCGATTTAACGGAATTTCCGCTATTCGAACAACACCGCAATAGCAATCCAACAAGCGAAGTAAAATAGTTTTTTAATTTCACCTTTCAAATTTTATTGCTAACCGCAACACTTCAGCTTCCCAATAAAAGTTATTCGATATCACATAAGGTCTTCTTAACCGATTATTTTGCCAGCGCCGTCGGTAATTCTGTCCAGCAGGTGGTGTATCGCGGTATGCGGTTTTCCAACAACATTGCCCAGCGCCTGACCAGGCCAGCAGAGCCAAGGTGCACAGTATCTCGTCCGAACCGTTCATTCAGCGCATCTAACGCGGCCATGGCACGTACCGAGCGTGCACGATCCAGGGCCGCATCAAACAAGACTCCCTGGCGCTGGGTATTCCGCTGCAGATCCATCAGCATAATCCCGGCTTTCTTGTACTTGAACCCATCGCGGAAGATTATGGCCAGGCCGTGCAGCGCGGCGCAGGCCAGGATTCGATTATCGGCACTGGGCTCCTCCAGGGGGATGGTAATGCCATTGCTGTATTGCTCGTCTTTTTCACGAAACCGGTTCGTTTGCACGAAAACATGAACGGCGCCGCACAGGAAGCGCTGGCCGCGCAGCTTCTCGCCGGTGCGTGCCGCATAGGTGGATATCGATTCGCCCAGCTCGGCCGCCGTCATGACCATGGAGCCGAAGGAGCGCGACGACACAATCTCCTCGCGCGGCGGCGCCACCTCTTCCAACTCCAGGCAGGAAATTCCACGCAGCTCATTGCACGTGCGCTCGAGCACGGCACCGAAATGTGCCCGCATGATGCTGCCTGCCTTCATTCCCGAAGGCCATCCGCCTGCCGACATCAAAGGGCCGTGCGCAGCCCCTGTACAATGCCAAAGAGGTAATCGCGTGGGCACAATCGTATCGCGAGAAAAATTAATTTCGATTACACCAAATTTACGCCAAAGCGCCGGAAACCTGCATGCATATGCGGAGAACGGTTCCTGCCACCCGCACCACCAGACATCGCAACACCAGAAAACAACCACTCATTCTCAGGATCGGGTGGTTTTTTTTCGCCTGATTTTCCACACTTTCACCGCCCCCTCCGTGTCAAATGCGCACCCTGTGCACCCAACTTGCTAGTCACGCGCCGCAGCACCGGCCGCGCAGGCCCTGCAAACGGTAAAAATGGAGTATTTCATACTGTCAAGAAAATCTTGCATTGCAATAAAAAGATGTGGCTCAAAAGTAAATTAATTTATAGCCAATATTTCATTTTGCCGGAGCAAGCGGCATACTAAAGCCTCAGGCCCTCGCCCACTTTACGGCTCACGTCTGGGCATGCAAGCTGCCGTCATGCCTCGCCGTACGGGATGCTCAATGTCCATAAATTTTTCGATCCTACCTTCCGGTGCCTATGAACTCCCTCTCTGAACTTGCGTCCGCCACGAAGCAAAATGACTTCGCCTATTTTCGTGAACTCAATGCGCGGCTGGGAACCCTCAAGGCGGCCAACTATGATGTGGCGTCAAAATGCAATTTGCGTTGCGAGGGCTGCCTGTTCTTCGAAGGCGAGGAGAACGAAGGACACGAAGACAGCCGTTCGCTTGCCGAATGGGATGCCCTGTTTGCCGCCGATGCGGCGCGTGGCGTCACGCTGGCCTACATGGCGGGCGCGGAACCGAGCCTGGTGCCCGACAGGCTGCGTGCGGCCCAAAAATACATCCCGCATGGCATTGTGTTTACCAATGGCACGATACGCTTGCCGGACGATATCTTTTATCGCATCCATATCTCTTCCTGGGGGGTCGATGAAATCGGCAGTTCATTGCGTGCCGGCGACGTGCTGACCAAGGCGATGAACAACTACCGCGACGACCCGCGTGCCGTTTGCGTGTTTACCATTACCTCCCTGAATATCAATCAGATCATGATCATGGCAGAGCTTGCCAACAGTCACGGCTTGCCGCTCACCTTCAGCTATTTCAGCCCCACCACCCGCTATCTGGACAAGCTGGAAAACAAGGCCGATAACGACAAGGCGTATTTCCGCATCAGCAGTGCCACGCAAAGCCTGGCCCTGACGCAAGCCGATTTTGCCCATGCACGCGAGGAAATTGTGCGCGCCATGCTGGCCTATCCGGAAACGGTGCAATACTCCCTGCACTATGACGACTGGGTCACGGGCGACAAGCTCTATGACATCGATCCCGTCACCAAGATCGCCAGGAACTGCGGTTTCCGCGTCACCAAGCAAGTGCATGTGCATGTCGATCATCAACCGGGCAAGGGCAAGTGCTGCAGTTCGAATATCGATTGCAGCAACTGCCGCGCATATGCGATGGGACAATCGACCTATCTGTCACGTATCCGTGAAGCCGTCAGAAAACCGGAAGAGCTCGCCAAATGGCTGGAAGTGCGGGAAATCTGGGCCAAGCTGTTTTTGAACGCCACCAACTCGGCCAAGGCACGCCTGTAATACGATGAGTTTTACCTCGTACTGGTTTGCCCTCGCCTTCCTGCCCCTGTCCGCGTATGGCTATCGCCACTTGCTGTCGACAAGCCATGTCAAGCTGCTGCTGCCGCTGCTGATTTCGCTGGCTTTTTATTACCTCAACGATGCGCACAACCTGCTGCTGTTTTGTGCGTCGATGGGCGCCAATTGGCTGCTCGCCGGCCTGATA
This sequence comes from Janthinobacterium sp. SUN033, assembly GCF_030397595.1. Lineage (NCBI taxonomy): Bacteria > Pseudomonadati > Pseudomonadota > Betaproteobacteria > Burkholderiales > Oxalobacteraceae > Janthinobacterium > Janthinobacterium sp. SUN033. The sequence continues at coordinate 181,505 of NZ_JAPQNV010000006.1, read as the reverse complement.
GGCAGGAACCGCGGGAAAACCCGCTACCTGGCGCTGGCCATTGCGGGCAATTTATGTTTTCTTGCCGCGTACAAGTATGCGAAATTCTTTGTCGTGCCCGGGATGGCGATCCCAGCCTTACCGCTGGGCATCTCGTATTTCACGTTTACGCAAATCGCCTTCCTGGTCGATACGGCGCGGGGACAGGCCCGCAGCACCAATCCGCTCGAATACGCGCTCTTCGTGGCCTGGTTTCCCCACTTGCCTGCCGGCCCCCTGCTGTCGCACAAGGACATGCTGCCGCAATTCCTGGGCGCGCCGGGCACGTCGTCGGCCTTGCATCCAGCGCCGCGCGACTATGCCGTCGGCCTCACCCTGTTTGCCATGGGCCTGTTCAAGAAATCCTGCATTTCCCCCATTTTCCTGTACGCGCAAGGCGACGTTTTCCTGCGCGCGGGACAAGGCGACCCCATCGGCCTCGTCGAGACCTGGATCGCCTGCCTGGGTTTCCTGTTTGAAACGTACTATGATTTTTGCGGCTATTCGGAAATGGCCATGGGCATCAGCCGCATGTTCGGCATCCACTTGCCCGTCAATTTCCATGCACCGTTCAAGTCGTCCAGCCCGGTCGAATTCTGGACCCGCTGGCATGTGACCCTGGGTGCCTTCATGCGCGACTACCTGTATCGGCCCCTGACAAAAAAACGCCAGGTATGGCGGCATTACGCAGCCCTGTTCGTGGTGATGATGGCTGTCGCCATCTGGCATGGCGCCACCATTCCGCTGCTGATCTTTGGCATTTATCAAGGGCTGCTCGTCACGGGCAACCACGCCTTGCGGCGCTGGAATCTGGTGTCGCGCAAAGGCGGCAAGCTGCAGCACTGGGCCGGCAGGACCTTCACGCTGGCGGCCATCGGCTTTTCCGTCAGCCTGTGGGCCACGCCTGACTGGCAGGAGGCCAGGCACGTCATGCTCGGCTTGCTGGGTGCCGGGCAGGCAAGCGCCTGGCCTGGAGGTTTTTTCGGCATCACCGCCATCCTCGCCGCCGTGGCATTTAACTGGTCCGCCCCTTCCCTGATCGACCTGATGGCGAAAGAACTCCCCGCCTGGAGCGTGCAGCTGAAAAAGTCCACGACCAGCTCGCTGGCCTGGAAACCCAGCCTGGCGTGGGCGGTAGCAGTCGCCGTCGCGCTGTGCCTGGCACTCATCAATTTGTCCGCTGTCAAAGAGTTCAAATATGCAGGGTTTTAATCAAGACATTCCCATCGCGCGCTTTTTCGCCTGCGTTTTTTTCATTGCGCTCGGATTCGCGCTCCTTGTTGCCGGACTCGTTTTTATCGTCGATCCCTATGCCATCTGGCGGCACCAGTCAAGCCATAAGATCAATACCATCAGACTGGAGATTCCTAACAGTAGCCAGACAAGCGCGGCTGTATTGCGCAGCACGCTGAACCCGCCTGACGTGCTGATTCTTGGTTCTTCCCGGGTACGGCGTGGTTTCAACGAAACACTCGCCTCCAGCTTATACGGCGGCAACGTTCAAGTGGCTGGCATCGATGCCCTGCCGCTATCAACAGCCAGGGATCTGTTTTTCACCCTGAGCCAAGAGGCACGCATTCGAAGGCTGTATTTGGAAGTCAATTACCTCACATCCAATGCCTGCGAAACGAAAAATGAAAATGCGGTGACAAAAAATGAGCTCGACTTGCCGTTTCATTATCTGTCGCCCGAGAATGCCGTCATATACAGCCTAAGAACGCTGAAAATAAATCTGTTCCCTCCGCGCTCCTTCGACAGCTATTTTGACAAACAAGGACGTTACTATGACGATCAGGCTAAAGGGGCGACACGTGCAGGGGGAGCGCAAGCACATGAGTCGCGCTTTAAGCAGCTCTTCAAGACGATTGCAAGCGCTTGTCAAAATCATGCAAACAATGCCGCCGATATCAGGGATTTGACGGCCATCTTCCATCTCGCGCAAACCAGGCAGATAGAAGTTATTTTGCTGATTTTGCCTGTTAGCGAAAAATGGCAAACACGTATCCACCAGGCCGGACTCGTGCCTCAAGCCGCGCAGTGGAAAAGGGAGATCACCTTGCTCGCATCGCAATTCCATGTGCCTTTGCTTGACTATGAGCTGCGCAACGGTGAAAGTGATCACTCTGACAATGCTTCTCCTTCCATGCCCATGTTTTGGGATGAGACGCACTTCTCAAACCGCCTGGGCGACCAGCTGTTACGCGCTATGCTGGACGCCAGCGGCCGCTCTTCCATCCGGCCAAAAATCCCCTGACACCGCAGCCTGCCCTCCAGGCCCGCCTTCACCGCCGCCCACTCCGTATCGATAATGCTGAAACGCACGGAATTGCATTTGCGCCCGTCCGGCTATCCAAACGGCCGCACGCCAAACAGCACGCCGTGCAGCCAGAACGCCAGCAGCAGCCACAGCGCACAGCCCGCGCCGACCGCGATCAGGGTGCCTGCCATGGTGCCGCCCTCGTACGCCACGCCGGCCGCGCGGTCGCGTTGCACGGCGGCATACAGATCGACTGACGACCAGACGAGAAAGCCGCCGAACAGCAGCACGTCGGCCACGTTGCCGTTGGCCAGCAGATGCGCTACGGCCCAGAATTGCGTGCCCAGCAACATGGGGTGGTGCACCAGGGTCTTGATATGGTTGCGCGGCACATTGGCCGCCGCCAATAAAATCAGCGAGAACAGCATCAGCAGGGCGCTGGCGTGGCGCAAGCCCATGGGCGGCGACCACAGCACTTGCGGCTGCTGGCGCGCCAGGGCGTAACCCCAGATGATCAGGCCCAGCCCGACGAACGCCACGAGCGAATACAGGCCCTTCCAGCGCTTTTCGCCGAGGCGCGCCAGCTGGGCGCTGCGCCAGCCGTCAGCGACGATGCGCACCGAGTGCAAGCCCAGGAACAGCAGCAAACCGAGTATCAGCACCGTCATCGTCCACTCCCCAGTCCATATCCTCTATCCAGCATACCCGACATCATGGCCGGCGGCGTCCGCGCAGATCAACGTTCTTCGCGATAGTAGTCGCAGCCCTCGAACGTGGTGCGCAACGCCTGCTGCAGCTGGACGTAGCGCTCCGGCGTCAAGTTGAAACGCACGTCGATCTGGCCGTCGTCGTCCATCTGCATGGCGGCCTCGGCATCCATCTGCACGGACAAACGGTTCGGATGCAGGATGACGGCGTGCATGTGGCCGTACCAGGCAAATTCCTGGCCGCCATATTCGATGTAGGGCTCGTCCATGCCCATGGCCACGTCCTGCTCGTCATACTCGTCGGCGCGCTGCAGCATCAGGTAGACGGGCTCGCCTTTGCCGGCTGGCGCGGCCAGGGTGGTGATCAGGGCGTCGTCTTCATTGATGACGGACAATTCGGTGGCGGTAAATCCTGCGGACATGGCGTGCTTTCAACAAATATGGGGATGGCGCCACCATAGCGCAAAAGCGGCACGGACGACATAGGGCGCGATGAATAAAGCCTGCCGTCACGAAAATCCATCGCCGCCTATAATTGCCGCTCCAAACTATTTCTACAGGAGACCGCCTTGACCGCAGCATCGCCCTACACCACCCGCCTGGCCATCCCATCCATCGCCACCTACCAGCACCTGCGCGTCACCGCCGGCCTGAGCGCGAAAACCACGGATGCCGCGGCCAGGGGCTTGCCGAATTCCCTGTTTGCCGTGCAAGTGCTGCATGGCGACGAGGTGGTGGGCATGGGCCGCATCATCGGCGATGGCGGCTGCTTCTTCCAGGTCGTCGATATCGCCGTGCTGCCGGCCCACCAGGGCAAGGGATTGGGCAAGCTGATCATGCGCGAAATCCGCCAGTTCATCGATCGCGACGTGCCGGAAAGCGCGTATGTCAGCCTGATCGCCGATGGCCAGGCGCAAGACCTGTACGCGCAGTTCGGTTTCAAGCACACGGCGCCCGCCTCCGTCGGCATGGCGCTGAAGCGCTAGGCGCCCGATGCCGGCCTGGCTGCTGTGCACCATGGCGCTGGCGCTGCTGTTGAGCGCCGCCGCCTGGCGCGCCGAGCGCACGCAGCAAAGGCGCGGGCGCACGACGCGCTGGCTGTGGCTGGCGGCCATCGCCGCGTCCGCCATCGTGCCCCTGGCATGGCTGCCCGGCGTGCTGGCGGCCATGCCGGCGGAACAGGCGCAGCTGAAACTGGGCTGGTTCATGCTATCGAGCGGCATGTTGCTGCTGCTGGCGCTGCGCAGCGTCTGGCTGCTGTCGCACCAGCGCCGCTGGCAGAAAACATCGTTGCTGGGCACGCCCGTGTACTTGAGCGGCGGCATCGGCCCCTGCGTGGCGGGACTGCTGCGGCCGCGCATCGTGATGCCCGTCTGGCTGCGATTGATTTCGTCCCAGCAACAGGCACTGCTGCTGGCGCACGCCCAATGCCGGCTGGCCGCGCGCGACCCGCAGCTGCTGGCCGTGGCGTACGCCTTGATTATTCTCATGCCGTGGAATGTGTCCCTGTGGTGGCAGTTGCACCGGCTGCGCTTTGCCATCGAAGTCGATTGCGACGCGCGCATGCTGGCGCAGAGCCACGCGCTGCGCGACTACGCCATCGTCCTGCGCCAGCACGGCCAGTATTATTCGGGGCTGACGGGCGCCTCGCCCATCGTGCTGAACGACCCGCGCGCACTGCGCCGGCGGCGCCGCCTGATGGCCAGATTTACCCGGAACCGGGCGGCGAACTTGCTATAGTAGCGGCAACGCCGCGCAATGCGCCCGCGCCACCGGCTTCCCCTTCAGAAATCAGAGAGATACCATGCTTTACCTGCTTGCCATCGTGATCGTCATCGCCCTGCTGTACTACGTCTTCAGCGGCCGCACGCCCGCCAAACCGCTGCACAAGCCGCTCATGTCGGTGCGCGAGTACGTGCCGGCGATTCCTGCGGGCGCCCCCGCGCATCACTGGACCGATGAGGGGCGCTTTGCGTCGGAAGTGGAAAACGAATCGATGTACCAGCCCGCCATCGCCAAACTGGCCGGCGAGCACGGTCCCGGCAATGCGGAAGAGAAATGCCTGGCCCTGCTCGTCTGCGACGACGCCAACCCGTTCCAGGACAAGGCCATCGCCGTCTTCATCGATGGCCAGCTGGTCGGCTACCTGTCGCACAACGACGCGCTGCGCCTGCGCCGCAACCTGGGCCGCATGGACCTGGTGGGCCAGCTGACCTCGTGCGACGCCGTCATCCGCGGCGGTGGACTGTGGAATGGCAAGCGCCTGTCGTATGCCGTCTGGCTGGACTTGCAGCCCTACAACTAAACGCTATCCCGCGCGCGCCAGCCTGACGGCGCGCGTGGCGATAAAGCTGGGCAGGTATTTTTCAATTTCAAAGCGCGGGTGGGGATGCATTTCCTCGTGGTATCCCGCCAGCATGAAGCCGGCCGCCAGCTGGCCGCCGATCTGGCTGTCCAGGCCGTGGCCGAAGATCAGTGGCTCGCCCCTTTCCATGCGCGCCGCCAGCGCATCGGCATCCATATCCTCCACATCCGAGTACGGCAGCACGAAACGGGGCCGTATCAAGCCCTGTTTTGCCCATTGCGGGTCGCGGTCGCCGATGAACACGGCCGGGTTGAAGAAACTGCTCAACAGCACGCCACCGTCCGCCAGCACGCGCGCGCATTCGCGCCACACGGGGGCGATATCGGGCACGTACTGGTTCGACACGGGATGGACGATGACATCGAAGCTGGCGTCGGCGAAGCAGGCCAGGTCGCGCATGTCGCCCTGCACGGTGGCCAGTTGCAAGCCGTCGCGCTCGGCCACCATGCGGTCTTGCGCCAATTGCTGCTCAGACAGATCAAAAACGGTCACGTGCGCGCCGGCGGCCGCCAGCACGGGCGCCTGTTGCCCGCCGGCACCGGCCAGGCACAGGATGCGCTTGCCACGCACGTCATCCAGCCAGCCTGCCGGCAAGGGACCGGGCGTCAGGTGGATGAGCCACTGTCCGGCGCGCGCTGCGGCGATGGTGGCGCTGTCGACGGGCTGCGACCAGGGACTGTTCCGGGTCGCCTGGGCATCCCAGGCTTGCTGATTATGCCGCAAGAAGTTGTTACCTAAAGGCATCGTCATCCTTTCAGAAAAAAGCAGGACGCGAATGTAGCATGACGCCCGGCAAGACGTCGCACTTTGCAAAAAAACCACACAATTCCTGATGGAAACTTCTTCGCCCGCACCGCCATTCCCTTGGTGCGGCGAGGCATACGCGCCACTTTTCCGCCTGCGCACGGCTTGCACGACAGAGAAAATAATTACAAATAAGATATTTGTTTCCAGAAATCTGGTAAGGTCATTTGCATCGGCCACCCGCAGCGATGGCCGGCCCCGATCCTGTTTTCAGCGCCACGACGCTCTCTTTGCCTGCCCACGATGATACCTGCCAGCGTCCAGCACCTGTTCCACCTTCCCGCCGATCCGGCCCAGCTGCACCACGGCCAGCATGCGCCGGGCCTGGTGCTGCTGTCGCTAGTGATCGCCATTTTCACTTCGTGGATGGCCTTCCAGATGACGGCGTACAGCCGCGCGCAGGCGAGCATCAGCCGCCGCTTGCACTTGCTGTGCCTGCTGGCCGGCAGCCTGGCGCTGGGCTGCGGCGTGTGGGCCATGCATTTCATCGGCATGCTGGCCTTCGAGCTGGGCACCAGCGTCGCCTACGATCCGGGCCTGACCTTGCTGTCCATCGTGCCCAGCGTGGCGGCCTCGTTCGTGGCCCTGGCCACCATCAGCCGGCGCGCCGTCACGGCGCCGCTGCTGCTCAGGAGCGGCTTGCTGGTGGGCCTGGGCATCGGCGCCATGCATTACACGGGCATGCACGCCATGCGCATGGGCCTGTCGCTGCGCTACGAGCCGCTGCTGTTCGCGCTGTCGCTCGTCGTTGCCGTGGCGCTGGCCACCGTGGCCCTGTGGATACGCTTCGGCCTGCGCGGCTGGAGCGGCCGCGTGTCTGCCTCGCGGCGCACCTTGATCAGCGCCGGCGTCATGGGTTGCGCGATTGCCGGGATGCATTACATGGGCATGCAAGCCGCCCGCTTCGTGGGGACGATTCCCCCAGGTAATGATGCCGATGCCAACCGGCCCATGCTGGTGATCAGCGTGACCCTGCTGACCATCGCCCTGACGATCCTCGTCGCCTCGGCCGTGGGCATCTTGCGCTACCGCGAACTGTTTCGCCACCTGAATCAGAGCGAACACTGGACGCGGTCGCTGTTGACGAGCACGGTCGACGGCGTCATCACCATCGACCGGCATGGCAGCATCGTCGACTTCAACGGCGCCGCCGAGCGCATCCTCGGCTGGCGGTCGGCGGAAATTGTCGGACGCCACGTCAGCCTGCTGGTCAGCGACGTGCGCCAGTCGGAACAGCAGGGCCTGCTGCACTACCTGCGCACGGGCGAAGGCGAGGCGGTCCACACCAGCGAAGAAATCGTCTACCTGCGCAAGGATGGAGTACCGGTCGCCGTGCAGCGCTCGATGGCCAGCGCGCGCCTGGCCGACCAGGATTTATATGTGCTGTTCATTACGGACATCAGCGAACGGCGCGCCATGCTGGCCGCCCTGCGCGAAAGCGAGCAGCAGTTGCGCTCGCTGATCGGCAATCTGCCCGGCATCGCCTTTCGCTGCACCACGGCGGAAAACCAGCCCATGCTGTTCATCAGCGACGGCGTGGAAGCCATCACCGGCTATCCGCCCGCCGACTTTCTCGGCGCCGCGCCGCGCCGCACCATCACGGGCCTGATCGCCAGCGAAGAGCGCGCCTACGTCATCGACGTCTTCAACCGCAGCGTCGCCAGCGGCGAGCCCTACCTGCTCGAATACCGGCTGCTGCATGCGGACGGCACGGCGCGCTGGCTGTGGGAGCGGGGCACCGTCGTGCATGACGCGGCAGGCGCCGTGCGCTGGGTCGACGGCGTCATCCTCGACATCAGCGAACGGCGGCAAATGGAGGAAGACTTGCGCATGGCCAAGGAAAAAGCGGAGCTGGCGGCCGCCACGCGGGCCAGCTTTGTCGCCAACATGAGCCATGAAATCCGCACGCCGATGAATTCCATCCTCGGTTTTACCGATGTGCTGCTCGACTCGCCGCTGGCGCCCGAGCAGCGGCGCCACCTCGATACCGTACGCCAGTCCGGCCGCTCGCTGTTGCGCCTGCTCAACGAAGTGCTCGATACTGCCAAGCTGGACAAGGGCGCCGTGGCGCTGGAATTGCGCGACTACAGCCTGCTGGCGCTGGTCGACGAGCTGGCGTCCACGTATGGCATCCATGCGCGCGCCAAGGGCTTGCGCATGGAGGTGCAGTACGACCCGCAACTGCCGGCCATGCTGCATGGCGACGAATTGCGCATGCGGCAAGTGCTGGGCAACCTGCTCGACAACGCCATCAAGTTCACGCCCGGCGGCGTCGTCAGCCTGGCGGCGCGCCGCGACGATGGCCAGCTGCACCTGCTGGTGCAGGACAGCGGCATCGGCATCCCCGCGGAACGGCGCGACGCCATTTTTGACCCGTTCGTGCAAGCGGACGCCTCGACCACGCGGCGCTTCGGCGGCACGGGCCTGGGCACCACCATCAGCCGGCAGCTGGTGACCCTGATGCAGGGGCGCATCTGGGCCGATGCCGCCTTGCCGCACGGCAGCGTGTTCCACGTCATGCTGCCCTTGCTGCCGGCGCGCCAGGCGGCGCTGCCCGCCAGCGAACGACGCAGCGTGCGCCTGCCGCCCCTGCGCGTGCTGGCCGCCGACGACGTGCCGCAAAACCTGGAACTGCTGAGCTTACTGCTGGGCAAGCGTGGCCACACGGTGGTCACGGCCGGCGATGGCGCGCAAGCCTTGCAGCTGGCGCAGCAGGATGACTTCGACGTGCTGCTGCTGGACTTGCAAATGCCGCACATGGATGGCCTGGCCGCCACGCAAGCCATCCGTGCCGCCGCCCTGCGCGACGGACGCCCGCGCGTGCCCGTGATCGCCATGACGGCCAGCGTGCTCGAGGCGCACCGCAAGGCGGCGCGGGCGGCCGGCATGGACGGTTTCGCCACCAAACCCGTCGAATGGCAGGCGCTGGCGCTGGAAATCGCGCGCGTGCTGGGCCTGGCGGCGGACCCGGCCGACGATAGCCTCGCGCCGCCCCCCGCTGGCGGACGGGTGCTGCACCATGCGGGCGCCCTGCAGCGCTGGGCCGGCAACGACAGCGCCTACCGCGCGGCGCTGGCCCGTTTCGGACGCGAGCATCCGCGCCTGCCGCCCGTCCTGCTGGCCGCCATCGAGGCGCGCGACCACGCGGCGCTCTTGTCGCACAGCCACCAACTGCGCGGCGTGGCCGCCAACCTGGGACTGGAGCAACTGGCCGCCAGCCTGGCGGCGCTGGAGCAATGCTGCGCCGGTCCCGGTCCCGCCACGGCGCAGCAGCTCGACGAAATCCTGGGCGCCCTGCTGACGCAATGGCCGGCGGCCTTGGCTGCCATCGCCCGGCTGGCGCCGCCTGTCTTGCCGGCGGCAACGGCGGCGGCCATCGACGCGCCCGCCGTCCGGCAAGCGGCCACTGCCCTGTTAAGCGCCTTGCGGCGCGGCGAACTCGATGACGCGGCGCAAGCACAGTTGCAGCACGCCATGGGCGCGCAAGCGGACGCGCTGGCGCCGCTGCTGCATGCCATCGACGACTTTGATTTCCCCCAAGCACAGTCGCTGCTGCACGACTTGCTGCACACCTACGCCCCGGAGTCCCCATGAATGCACCAGCCAGGCCCGTGATTCTCATCGTCGACGATGAGGCGGCCAATTTGCAATTGCTGCGCCAGATCTTGCAGAACGACTATGCGCTGCTGTTCGCCAAGGATGGCGCGCGGGCGCTGGCACTGGCGCAGCAGGAGCGCCCGGCCCTGATCCTGCTCGACGTGATGATGCCCGGCATGAGCGGCCACGACGCCTGCCGCCAGCTGAAGGCCGCGCCGCTGACGGCCGCCATCCCCGTCATTTTCGTCACGGCCCTGAACGACATGCGCGACGAACTGAGCGGTTTTGAGGCGGGCGCCGTCGATTACATCACCAAGCCGCTCAGCCCCGCCATCGTGCGCGCCCGCGTGCGCACGCACCTGTCGCTGGTGCGCATCGATGAATTGAAGGAAACGCGGCTGCAGATCGTCCAGCGCCTGGGCCTGGCGGCCGAATACAAGGACAATGAAACAGGCTTGCACGTGATCCGCATGAGCCATTACGCGCGCCTGCTGGGCGTGGCCGTCGGCATGGACGAGGCCGCCGCAGACGACCTGCTGCACGCGGCGCCCATGCACGACGTGGGCAAGATCGGCATCCCCGACCGCATCCTGCAAAAGCCGGGCAAGCTCGACGCGGACGAATGGACCATCATGCAGACGCATGCGCGCATCGGCGGCGACATCATCGGCGAACATGCGGAAGGCGGCATGCTGGCGCTGGCGCGCGCCATCGCCGTGTCGCACCATGAAAAATGGGATGGCAGCGGTTACCCGAACGGCTTGGCAGGCGAAGCGATCCCGCTGGCGGGGCGCATCGTCGCCGTGGCGGACGTGTTCGACGCGCTGACCTCGGTGCGCCCGTACAAGCGCGCGTGGTCGGTGACGGACGCCGTGGGCTATCTGCAAGCGCAACAAGGCAGCCATTTCGATGCGCGGCTGGTCGACCTGTTTGTCGGGGAACTGCCCGCCATCGACGCCATCCGGCTGCGCTGGGCAGAGAAAGCGGAACACCTCGCGCCCGCTTGAAGAGTGAACTCCCGCCACGGCCAGCGTTGTTGCGTCACACAAGCAAGTGCCGGACAGATGGCGCCGGCGCCGATGCAGACCACTGGAGGGGCCAGGAGTTCAATGCCATTATGGCTGGCGCTGGGGCGGGCATTTTGATGCACATCAAACAGCTTGCACTTTCCTGGCTGCGCACTTGCAGATGGCCCTGGCCTCTCTTTTTTTGACTTACATCAAGCCCAGCATAAGAAAAGCCCCGGCCAGCACGGCAATGCTGGACTTGCCCGTGTTGCCGTTCTAGCCTTGTTGCCATCCTGACTACCGAGTGACAACATGGCTTACAAATCCATCCTCGTCCACGCCGACCTGTCGCGCCATGCGCCGCAACGCATCGCCATCGCGGCGCGGCTGGCGCACGCGCACCAGGCGCACCTGATCGGCGCCGCCATGACGGGCATGTCGCGCTTTACCCTGGAAAACAACCGCGGCATGCGCGGCGGCGCCGTGGCGGCGCAGATTTCGGCCTTGCACGGGCAAGCGGAACAGGCGCTGGACCAGTTCGAGACGCTGGCGCGCCAGGCCGGCGCCGCCTCGCTCGAGCGGCGCCTGATCGAAGACGACGAGGATGGCGGCATGGCCGTCAGCGCCCGCTACAGCGATCTGACCGTGCTGAGCCAGCACGACGACAGCGAAGCCTTGCCCGGCGCCATGAGCGACCTGGTGCCCTACGTGATGCTGAACGCGGCCCGTCCCGTGCTGATCGTGCCGCGCAGCGGCCAGTTCGCACAGGTGGACAACACGGTCGTGGTGGCCTGGGATGGCAGCATGGAAGCGACGCGCGCCATCGGCCACGCCTTGCCCCTCTTGCGCGCGGCGCGCCTGGTGGTGCTGGCCCTGCTGCACCCGCCGGTCGGCCACGCGCAGCCGGCGCGCCATCCGGGCGCCGACATCGCCGCCTACCTGAGCCGCCATGGCGTGCCCGTCGAAGTGCGCCCGGCCGTCGCCACGGGCGACATCGGCGCGGCGCTGCTGGCCATGGCCGCCGAAGTGCATGCGGACTTGCTGGTGATGGGCGGCTACGGCCACGCGCGCTTCCGCGAAATCCTGCTGGGCGGCGTGACGGAAACCGTGCTGCGCCAGATGACCTTGCCGGTGCTGATGGCGCACTGACACCAAGCGCGCTCCATGTCGTTGCACAATGGGTATACTTGCCTGTTTATCCATATCAAAGCAATGTACATGAACCAACAACTCCTCAATTGGGGCAATAGCCTGGCGCCGTTCGGCGGCGAACTGCTGTGGACCGCCCTGCCGTGGATGCTGCTGTGCAGCGCGGCCGGCTTCGTGCTGGCGCTCGGCATCTGCTACCAGCTGGCCAGAAAATGCCTGCTGGTGCGCCGTCCCCGCGCCTGGCATGTGGCCGCCAAGCTCAGCTATGTACTGATCCTGCTCGCGCTGCCGCTCCTCGGTGCCGGGTTTGGCGCCGTGCACAGCGTGCACCGCGTGGTCAACCAGGCCCTCGAGCGCGACTTGCAGCCCGTGGTCGAGGCGCAGATGCCGGCGCTGCGCGTCTACCTGGAACAGCAGGTCAAGCTGATCGCCCCGGGCCAGCCCATCAGCGTGCGCAGCCTGCTGGAACCGTTCGTGCAAGGCATGTATTACCAGCCCACGTCCAGCAGCTACTGGGAACGCAGCAAGGCGCGCTGGATCAATGAATTCATTCTGCGCCGCGGCAGCGTGCTGCTGACGCAGGTGCTGCAGGAACAGCTGATCGCCAGGGTCGGCCTGCTCGGCGAAGCGCTCAAGGGCGCCAACTTCCGTGGCCAGGCGACGGGCGAGCTGGCCGCGCTGGGCACCGACCTGGCCGTGCGCCTGACCACCGACGTGGCGCGCCATGCCGACTTCAGCAAACTCGACAAGTCAGTGCCGATGATTTTCATCGACGCCATCAAACGGCAAGCCGGCGCCTATTTCAATTCGCTCAAGATCACGCTGGGCCTGTTCGCGCTGGCGGCGCTGCTGCTGGTATGGGGCGAGATCATGCTGTACCGCCATTACTACCTGCGCCGCCATCCGCCCGCCGCGGCCCTGCCCGTGCCGCCCATGTAAAAAAAGCCGCGCCTCCTTGCGGATGGCGCGGCTTTCAGGCGGCAGCTAAAACCTTAGGCTTTGCGCTGCGCCACGGCGTCGACGACGCACAGGGCCGTCATGTTGACGATGCGGCGCACGGTGGCCGATGGCGTCAGGATGTGCACGGGCTTGGCGCAACCGAGCAGGATCGGACCGACGGCGATGCCGTTGCCGGCCGCCGTCTTCACCAGGTTGTAGGCGATGTTGGCCGATTCGATGTTCGGCATGACGAGCAGGTTGGCGTCGTTCTTCAGTGCCGAATTCGGCATGATTTTCTGGCGCAGCTTGCTGTCGAGGGCCGTATCGCCGTGCATTTCGCCGTCGATTTCCAGGTCCGGCGCGCGTTCCTTGATGATGGCCAGCGCGGCGCGCATCTTTTGCGCCGAGGCGCTGTCGCTGGAACCGAAGTTCGAGTGCGACAGCAGGGCCGCGCGCGGCGACAGGCCGAAACGGGTCATCTCTTCGGCGGCCATGATGGTGATCTCGGCCAATTGCTCGGCGTCCGGGTTTTCATTGACGTGCGTGTCGACCATCACCAGCTGGCGTTCCGGCATGATCAGCACGTTCATGGCGGCGTAGACATTGCTGCCGGCGCGCTTGCCCAGCACCTGGTCGATGTATTTCAGGTGCAGCTGGGTGGTGCCGAAGGTGCCGCAGATCATGCCGTCGGCGTCGCCCTTGTGGATCATCATCGAACCGATCAGGGTGTGACGGCGGCGCATTTCCAGTTTAGCGTATTCCTCGGTGACGCCTTTGCGGCTCGTCATGGCGTAGTACGTATTCCAGTAATCGCGATAGCGCTCGTCGAAGTCCGGGTTGATGACGTCGAAGTCGACGCCTTGCTTGAGGCGCAGGCCGAACTTCTGGATGCGCGCTTCGAGTACCGGTGGGCGGCCGACCAGGATGGGACGCGCCAGTTTTTCATCGACCACCACTTGCACGGCGCGCAGCACGCGCTCTTCTTCGCCTTCGGCGTAGACGATGCGTTTGAGTTCGGCCGGCGTGGATTTGGCCATCAGGAACAGCGGCTTCATGAAGGTGCCGCTGCGGTAGACGAATTGCTGCAGGCTGTCCGCGTACGCTTGCAAGTCCTTGATCGGACGCGTGGCGACGCCCGAATCCTCGGCCGCCTTGGCGACCGCCGGCGCGATCTTGATCAGCAAACGGGGATCGAACGGCATCGGGATCAGGTATTCAGGACCGAACGACAGGTTGCTGATGCCGTAGGTGGTGGCCACGATGTCGGACTGCTCGGCATGCGCCAGGTCGGCGATCGCGTGCACGACGGCGATTTCCATCTCGCGCGTGATGGTGGTAGCGCCGCAATCGAGGGCGCCGCGGAAGATGTACGGGAAGCACAGCACGTTGTTGACCTGGTTCGGATAGTCCGAACGGCCCGTGGCGATGATGGCGTCGCTGCGCACGGCCTTGACTTCTTCCGGCAGGATTTCCGGATTCGGGTTGGCCAGCGCCAGGATCAGCGGGTTCGGCGCCATCTTGCGCACCATGTCTTGCTTCAGCACGCCGCCGGCGGAGACGCCGAGGAAGATGTCGGCGTCCGGGATGATCTCGGCCAGGGTGCGCAGCGGCGTGTCTTGCGCGAAGCGTTCCTTGTCCGGGTCCATCAGTTCCGTGCGGCCCTTGTAGACGACGCCGGCCAGGTCGGTGACGTAGATGTTTTTCAGGGGGAAGCCCAGGTCGACGATCAGGTCCAGGCAGGCCAGCGCCGCGGCGCCCGCGCCCGACACGACCAGCTTGCAATCCTCGATTTTCTTGCCGACGGCTTTCAAGCCGTTCAGGATGGCCGCGCCGACGATGATGGCGGTGCCGTGCTGGTCGTCATGGAAGACGGGAATCTTCATGCGGTCGCGCAGCTGGCGCTCGATGTAGAAGCACTCGGGCGCCTTGATGTCTTCCAGGTTCACGCCGCCGAAGGTCGGTTCCAGCGAAGCGATGATGTCGACCAGCTTGTCCGGGTCCATCTCGTTGATTTCGATGTCGAAGACGTCGATGCCGGCGAACTTCTTGAACAGCACGCCCTTGCCTTCCATCACCGGCTTGGCGGCCAGCGGGCCGATATTGCCCAGTCCCAGCACGGCCGTGCCGTTGGTGATGACGGCCACCAGGTTGCCGCGCGCCGTATATTTATAGGCATTCGCCGGATCGATGACGATTTCTTCGCAGGGAGCGGCCACGCCTGGCGAGTAGGCCAGCGCCAGGTCGCGCTGGTTGGTCAGTTGTTTGGTCGGCGTCACGCTGATTTTGCCGGGGCGCGGGCACTCGTGATACTCGAGTGCGGCCAAGCGCAATTGTTGACGCAATTCTTCTTTTTTATCAGATGACGAATCCATGCTGTGCTGCCTTCCTGTTTGGTCGATCGGGTGTTCCGGATTTTATCAGACCGATTCTTTCAATTAGCTAGGTATTTTCCGCTAGCCACAGTCTGATATCACGAAAACGCATAACCTAGCATTGTAAGGCCGTGCGGCGGCACAAACGTCCTGAGCAGGAAAAACTATCGAATTTTAGATTTCAATTAGTTTTCATAATGACCATCCGCCAGCGCGCGGCGACGGTGCATCTAGTCGAAATTTTCATCGGTCAAGAAGGCATACTCGTCATCGATCAGCATCTGCAGATAAGCGTCGAAGCTGTCGGCGATGACCAGGTAGCTGTCGGGATCGTGCAGGAAGCGCACCACCTGCCCCACCTTGCCGGACGCCGTGGGCGTGAAATCGATATACAGCCGCGACGAACCGCCATTGTTCATGCAATGCGAAAAACACAGGCGCTGGCCCTGCTTGATGCCGGCGTCGATGCGGGCGTCGACGATGCCGGGATCGTCTTCCAGGTAATGGCCGTAGATGTCGGCGATGCTGCGCTGGTTCGCCTGCCCGTCCTTGAGGATCTGCTCGACGGAGCTCAGGTAATACGGATACTCGAACACGTCCGAGCCCAGCATGTATACCAGCACCGTGCCGCCCGCATACTTCTGATAATAGGTGCCGTTGTACTGGCCCAGCAAGCGCAGCAGGCTGTCCGGGCACAGCGGATACGTTTCGCGCAGGCTGGCCAGTTGCGCCGCGCTGGCGCCGCTGGCCAGCGCCAGCTCCGCCAGCGGCTCGGGCGGCATGGCCTGGCGCAAGCCTGCCAAATAATGGTCGACGATGTTCATGGGCGAAATATAGCAGCTGCCGGCACCCGGCAAGCGCACGCTAACGCGACGGTGCCAGATGAGCGCCGGGCGCGAAGCGCACGGCGATCAGCAACAAGACCACGACGCCGGCGGCCATCACCATCCATGCCTGGGCCAGGCTGGACGAATGCTGGCGGATCAGGCCGGCGATGAAGGGCATGCTGCTGGCGATGATGTAGCCGCCGCCCTGCACAAAGCCCAGCAGCGCGCCGGCGCCGGCCGGGTCCGTCACATGGTCCATGCTGACGATCAGCGACAGGGGAAACAAAGAGCCGATGCCGCAGCCCAGGAATATCACGGCGGGCAGCGCCAGTTGCGCGGGCGCCACGATCAGGCAAGCCAGGCCGGCCAGCACGGCCAGCAGGACAGACAGCAGCAGGATGCGGCGGTCGGGAAAGCGGTGGATAACGCTGGAAAGCACCAGTCCCGCCAGCACTTCCACCAGGGTCAGGCCGCCCAGCAGCAAGCCGCTGTCGGCCGCGCTCCAGCCCAGTTCCGTATAAAACGGCGGCAGCCAGGCCAGCACCAGCGTGTAGGCGCCCGTGCCGATGCCGAAAAACACCATCAGCAGCCAGGCGCGGCCACTGCCCACGGGCAGGCTGGCGCCGCCGCCGCCGGCCACGTCCACGCGCGAAGCCGATGCGCGGCGCCACAGCAGCGCGGCCGCCACGGCGGGCAGCGCCCACAGGGCCAGCAGCGCCTGCCACCCCAGCGACTGCGCCAGGGGCGAAGCGGAGGCGGCGGCAATGGCCGCGCCGCCCATGATGCCCGTCGTATAAAAGCCCATCAGCTGCCCTGCCCGCGCGGGGAAATGGCGCTTGATGAAGGCGGGCAGCAGCGCCTGCACCAGCGCGATGCCCAGGCCGCCCAGGGCCGCCGTGGCGATCAGGCCGCCGCTGCCGTGCAGGGGCCAGCGCAGCGCGCAGGCGCAGGCGATGATGGCGATGCCGATGCCGATGCCGCGCGCCACGCCCAGGCGCCGCTGCAGCTGCGCGCCCAGCAAGGCGCACACGCCCATGGCGAACACGGGCACGGTGGTGAGCAAGCCCGCGTCAGCATTGCTGAGGCCCGTGCCGGCCTGGATGCTGTCCAGCAAGGGGCCGATGGCGGCCAGGATGGGCCGCAGGTTCAGGCCCAGCAGGATGATGGCGGCCACCACCAGGGCGGACGAGGGAAGCGGGGAAGAGACGGGGCGTGCGGATGGCATGGGAGAGTAGTCCTTGCCTCGCTGGGAGGCACATGGTTTAATGCGTCATATAAAATAACTCGATGAAAAGTATCTTAACATAAAGATAGAAATGTATCTTGATGTCGAGATAAATGGATGACGCCATGACAGATACCCCGCAAGAACACACGCGCGCGCAATTTGCCGCCGCACAATGGCAGCGCGAACTGCCGCAGATGGATACCCGCGCCATGCAGCTGGTGGGCCAGCTGGGCACGGTGGCGCAGCTGATGGCGCGCGACTGGCTCAACCCCCTGTTTGCGGAACACGGCTTGCAGCCGGGCGAATTCGACGTGCTGGCCACCCTGCGCCGCTCGGGCGCGCCATATGCGCTGACGCCGACGGCCCTGTACGAGGCGGCCATGCTGTCCTCGGGCGGCATGACCAACCGCATCGACCGCCTGGAAGCGGCCGGCCTGATCGAACGCCGGAAGCATCCGACGGACCGGCGCGGCGTGCTGGTGGCCCTGACGCAAAGGGGATTGGAATTGATTGAAAGGCTGGTGCTGTTGCACGTGGACAACGAGCGCGCGATGCTCTCGGCTTTGAACTCGGACGAGCAGCGCCAGCTCGACCAGTTGCTGGCCAAGCTGCTGCACGGCATGGCGCAGGCGAAGAAAGTCTAAGTTTAGGAAAGCAGGCGCGCCAGCTCGCGCAGGGCCGCATGGCCGCGCCGGGCTTGGCGCTGCAATTCTTCCGGCGCGCAGTGTCCATACAGGGCCTGGACGTGGCCCTCGCTGGCGGCGCGCAGGTCGAGGTCGCCTGCGCCGGGATCGGGCAACTGCCCCTCGACCAGGGTCAGGAAATAATGGCGGGGCGCGCCATGCAGGTTGGTCGCGAACTGCAGCACCAGGCCGCTGTCGAAGAGCAGCGCCCCGCTGTGGGCGCCACTTTCCAGCAGCAGCCGGAACGGCGGCAGGGGGCGCCGCGCCGCGCGCAGCACGCTGGCCAGGCGCACTTGATAGCCGAGCTCCAGCCCGTTCGCGTGCAAGCGGCCCTGCTGCAGATACACCTTGAACGAGGCCTGCACGGCCCGGCCGGCGCGACGGAACCAACGCTCATCCTCATACAGGCACAGCTGGCCGCCGTCGCACAGTTCATCAAAGCCGCGCGCCAGCAGTTCCGGCGCCGTAAACGTGTCCAGGCCGACGGCCTGCGGCTCGCGCAGCCAGCCGTCGTCAAGATACGACTGCAGCACGGTGTGGATATCGTGTAGGGGCATAGAAAAATGAACAAGGCTAGCAAAGACGGGCATTGTAGGCCAGCCTATAATAGTGGCGCCACACCCTTACTCAACCTGCAGACGAACCATGGCCCCACACGACGCGCTTTCCGAATTCGACCTGATCAAACAATATTTCGTGCGCCAGCGCCCCGGCCGCGCCACCCTGGGCATCGGCGACGATTGCGCGCTGCTCACGCCCGGCGCGGGCAAGCAGATCGCCATCTCCTCGGACATGCTGGTCGAGGACCGGCACTTCTTTGCCGGCGCCGACGCGCGCATGCTGGGCCACAAAAGCCTGGCCGTGAATTTGTCCGACCTGGCCGCCATGGGCGCGCGTCCCGTCGCATTTACTTTGGCGCTGGCGCTGCCGCAGGCGGAACGCGCCTGGCTGGCCGGCTTTGCCGAAGGCCTGTTCGCGCTGGCCGACGCCTTTGATTGCGAATTGATCGGCGGCGACACCACCAAGGGTCCGCTCAATATCTGCATCACCGTGTTTGGCGAACTGGCGCCGGGGCAGGCCCTGCGCCGCGGCGCGGCCGTGGCGGGCGACGATATCTGGGTCAGCGGCACCGTGGGCGACGCGCGTCTGGCGCTGGCCGGCTACCGCATGGAACAGGAACTGGCGCCCGCCGACCTGCTGACAGCGGCCGCGCGCATGCACACGCCCACGCCCCGCGTGGCGCTGGGCTGCGCCCTGGCCGAGGCGGGCCTGGCGCATGCGGCCATCGACATCTCGGACGGCCTGGCGGGAGACCTGGGCCATATCTTGAAAGCGTCGCAAGTGGGCGCCACTCTCGACGTCGACGCCCTGCCGGCCGGCCCCGTGCTGGCGCGGCAAGCGGCCAGCGTGCGCCGCCGCTACACTGCCGCCGGCGGCGACGACTATGAACTGTGCTTCACGGCGCCGACATCGTCGCGCGAGGCCATCGCCGCCCTGGCGGCAAGCTGCGGCACGCCCGTCACGCGCGTGGGCAGCGTCGAGGCGCAGGCGGGCTTGCGGCTGGTGGATGCAACGGGGCAGCCGCTCGACCTGCGCTTATCGTCTTTCGACCACTTCAGCGACTAAGTTCTACCGCACCGCCACCCGCGCCAGCCCCGGCTGGTTCACCATCCAGTAGTGCTGGAAGGCCAGGCGGATGTTGTCGCGCAGCTGGGTGTCGTCCCACGGCTTCGTATAAAAACGATAGATGGCGCCGCGGTTGATCGAATCGAGCACGGCTTCCAGGCCCGTGTAACCGGAGAGGATGATGCGGATGGTTTCCGGGTACAGCTCCTTGACCTTACTGAGGAATTCCGTGCCGCTCATGCTGGGCATGCGCTGGTCGCAGACGATGACGTGCACGCGGTGCAGGGCCAGCATCTCGAAACCTTCGGCCGGCGTGCTGGCCGTGAGGATGTGGTAGCCCTCGGGACGGAACAGGCGGTGCAGCGATGACAGCACGTTGACGTCGTCGTCGACGATGAGCAGGGTTTGCGCCGGCTGCGCGGCCGGGTCGTGGCCGGGCGGCAGGCCGGCGCCGGCGACGATCATCTGCCCCAGTTCCAGCGCCGGCAGGGCGCGGCTGAAATAAAAACCCTGGATTTCGTCGCAGCGGTTGCGCCGCAGGTATTCCAGCTGCGGGCGCGATTCCACGCCCTCGGCCACCACGCTCAGTTTCAGGCTATGCGCCATGCTGACGATGGCCAGCGCGATGGCCGCGTCGTTCGGGTTGCTGGTGATGTTGCGCACGAAGGCGATGTCGATCTTCAGCTTGTCGATGGGGAAGCGCTGCAGGTAGGCCAGGCTCGAATAGCCGGTGCCGAAATCGTCGATGGCCACCTTCACGCCGATTTTCTTCAATTTTCCCAGCACGACGATGGTGCGCTCGGCGTTCGACATCAGCGCCGTTTCCGTCAATTCCAGCTCCAGCAATTCCGGCGCCACGCCGTGCAGCGCCAGCGCGCGCGTCACCTCGCCTTCCAGGTCGCCTTCGGCAAACTGGCGGCTCGACACGTTCACGGCCACATGCACGGGCCCCACCTCGCTGTCGCGCCACTCGGCGATCTGGCGGCAGGCGGCCTGGATCACCCAGGCGCCCACGCGCACGATCAGGCCCGTGTCTTCCAGCACCGGCACGAATTCGGCCGGCGCCACCAGGCCATAGCCGGGACGGCGCCAGCGCAGCAGCGCTTCCACGCCGCTGATGCGGCCCGTGCGCAAATCCACCTTGGGCTGGTAGTACAGGATGAACTGCTCGTGTTCGAGCGCATGGCGCAGCGCCAGTTCCAGGTCCAGGCGCGCCAGCACCTGCACGTTCATGCCGGCCGTGAAAAAGCGGTAGCCGTCGCGGCCCGCCTGCTTGGCGCCGCCCATGGCCGTATTCGCGTATTTGATCAGGGTTTCGGGGTCGGTGGCGTCGTCCGGATACATGGCGATGCCGATGCTGGCCGTCAGGGTGGCCGCATGGCCGCGCAAGTCGAATGGCGCGCGCAAAGCTTCGCGCACCTGGTTCGCCACGGCCACGGCTTCCTGCTGGTTGCGGCTCATGGTCAATATGAGCGCGAATTCGTCATTGCCCAGGCGGCCCACCGTGTCGCGCAGGCGCACGCATTCGACCAAGCGGTTGCTGAACTGGCGCAGCAGTTCGTCGCCCAGCGCCGCGCCCAGGGTGTCGTTGATGCTTTTGAAGCGGTCGAGTGCGATGAACAGCACCACGATGCGCCAGCTTTTTTCCTGCGCCAGTTCGACGGCCTGGGCCAGGGTCTGATAAAACAGGCTGCGGTTCGGCAGCCCCGTCAAGCCATCGTAATGGGCCAGGTGCTTCAGGCGCTCCTGCGCCTGGCGCCGTTCGCTGATATCGCGCGCCACGGCGATCAGCAGCAGGCCGCCCGCGCCCTGCCCGCCCGCCACGGGCGCCTGCGCATACCAGTGCCAGCCCAGTTCCACGGGTATCAGGCTCAGATCGCGCCGCACCAGTTCGCACTCCGTCACTTCCGTGGCCAGGTGCGCCGGGCCGCCCGGCAGCCCGGCCAGCGGCGGGGCCGGCGGCGACGGCAGCAAGGTGCCGGGCGCCAGCGCCAGCAGTTCGGCGCGCGCATAGCCGAGCAGGCGGCACGCGCCATCGTTGACGTCGACCAGGGTCATGCCCAGCACGTCGACGAGGAAGATGGCGTCGGTGGTGGCGTCCATGGCGCCGCGAAAGCGCTGCAGTTCGGCCGTGCGCTGGCCCACCGTGCGTTCGAGCAAGGTGTTGTAGTGGCGCGCGGCGCGGTGCAACAGCCGCACTTCGAGCATGTTGCGGATGCGCGTGAGCACCTCGAGCGCGTCGAACGGCTTGCTGATGAAGTCGCGCGCCCCCGCTTCCAGCGCCGCCAGCTTGGCGTCCGGGTCGGCGGCGATCACCAGCACGGGCAGATAGCCTTCCAGTTCCAGCGGGCGCAAGGCATCCATCACCTCGTAGCCGCTCATGCCGGGCATCGCCAGGTCGAGGATGATCAGGTCGAACTGGTGGCGCTGGTGCAGGCCGGCCACGGCGCGCGCGTCGAGGGTGCTGCTGACGGCCGTGTAGCCGCCGCTTTGCAGCAAATGCTCGAGCAGGCGCAGATTGACTTCCTGGTCGTCGACGATGAGAATTTTCGCCGCGTAGATATCGGCCTGGCTGATCATGGCGCGCCTGTTCCCTTCTGCCGGCGCTGCTGCGCCACGTAAGCCAGGGTGCTGTTGATCGCCTCGGTAAATTCATCGAGGTTGATCGGCTTGGTCAGATAGCGGTAAAAGCCCAACGCCAGGCTGCGCTCCACATCGCCCGGCATAGCGTTGGCCGTCAGGGCGATGACGGGAATGTGCGCCGTGCGGGGATCGGCGCGCAGCAGTTTCAGCGCGTCCGTGCCGTTCACGTGCGGCAGGTTGATATCCATCAAAATCAGCTGCGGCAGGTGCGTGCGCGCCATTTCCACGCCCAGGCGGCCATCCGTGGCCGTCAGCAGCTGCAATTGCGGGCAATAGCGCACGATTTCCTCGACCAGGGTCAGGTTGGCGGGATTGTCTTCCACGTACAGCAAGGTCACGGGGGCGCTGTGCTCGAGCAGCGCGCCGGCCAGGTCCGGCCGCGGCAAGGCCAGGGTGGCAGGCGCAGGCAAGGCATCGACCACGCGCAGCTCGATCCAGAACGTGCTGCCCTCGCCGGGCGCGCTGGTCACGCCGATGCTGCCATCCATCAGTTCCACCAGGCGCTTGGTGACCACCAGGCCGATGCCGCTGCCTTCTTCCGTGCCGCCCTCCTGTCCCAGCCGGTTGAAGGGCTGGAACAGCAGCGCCACCTGTTCGCCGTCGAGGCCCACGCCCGTGTCGCGCACGCTGATGCGCACCCGCCCGCCCGCCTGCGGCGCGCAAGCGATGCTCACTTCGCCATGCTCGCGGTTGTACTTGAGCGCATTCGACAGCAGGTTCAACAAGATCTGCTTGAGGCGCGTGCGGTCGGCCAGCACGTTCAGGGGGCAGGCGTCGGGGAAGGCCATGCCGATGCCGCGCTGGCTGGCCAGCGGCGCGATCATGTCGCGGCATTCCTGCAAGATGGCGTCCAGGCCCACCGGTTCGAGCGACAGGCTGACCGTGCCCGATTCCACCTTCGCCAGGTCGAGGATTTCATTGATCAATGTCAACAGGTGGCGCCCCGATTTCAGGATATGGCCGGCGAACTCCTTCTTTTGCTCCAGGGTCGACGGCAGGCGGTCGGAACTGAGGATTTGCGCGAAGCCCAGGATGGCGTTGAGGGGCGTGCGCAATTCATGGCTCATCGACGACAAAAACGCCGATTTGGCATAGTTGGCGCTGCGCGCCTCTTCCATCGCCATGGCCAGTTCGCCATTCGTCATTTCCAGCTGCACCGTGCGTTCGTGCACGCGCACTTCGAGTTCCTGGTTCAGGCGCATGACTTCCTGCTGCGCCTGGGTGCGCTGCTCGCCTTCGCGCGCCAGCTCGCCGTTCGAGCGCTCCAGCGCCTGCGTGCGCAGCTCGATCTCGGCCAGCATCTTGTTGAAGGAATCGACCAGCTGCGCCACTTCGTCGACGCTGAGCTTGCGCGCGCGGCGCGAATAGTCGCCCGTCTCGATCACTTCGCGCGCCACGTCGGCGATATCGAGGATCGGTTGCGTGATGACGAAATCGAGGCGGCGCAGCAGCAGCAAGGCCACCAGCAGCGCCAGCACCGTCACGCCCAGCGCGATGGCCAGGTAATCGGCCGTGCGGCCGGCCAGCTCGTAATCGGCGCGCAAATACACGGTGCCCAGCAGTTCGCCATTGTCGACGATGGGCTTGAACAGCTCCACCGAGGTGCCCTGGATGCTTTCGCCTTCCTTGCCCACCTTCGCCGGCAGCTCGCCCACATTCTGGTTCGCGCGGTAGCTGGCGAACAGGCTGCCGTCGGCCTTGTACAGGGCGCCGGCCGTCACGCGCGGGCGGATGCGCATCAGGTTGAGGTTTTCCAGCGCCAGGCGTTCGTCGTCGAAGGCCAGCGCAGCCGAGCTCATGTGCCCCAGCAGCTCGGCCTGGGTACTGATATCGGCCACCAGGTTGCGGTGGTAGGCGCGCAAGTCGTAGACGACGATGGTGCCCAGCGAAATGACGAGGGCCACCAGGGTGGTCAGCAAGACCACCGACATCAGCTTGTGGCGGATGGAGCGCAGTCGTATCATCTAGGCGCCTCCCGTCTGCACGCGGTAAGCGGCCAGCAGCATGCGCGCGCTGATGCGGATATGCGCCTGCGCCACGGGTTTCAGGGCCACGTCGAAGCGCACCTTGTCCTCGGCCATCACAAAATTGATCATGCTGCCCATCGCGTAGACCTCATCCGAATCGGACACCGTCAACAACGCCAGGCCACGGCTGGCGGCCAGCATCTCCTGCAGCGCCGCCTTCTCCAGCGCGCCCAGGTACAGCACGTGCAGCCCGGCCAGCGTTTCGCCGCGGCGCACTTTTTTCACCTGCACGGCGCGGCCGTTGACGCTATGCCCGGCCACGCTCTGTTCGAGCTGCTCGGCCAGCGCATCGGCGCCCGCCACGCCGATCACCAGCGGCGCGTCGGGCCGGGCAAAGCTGCCGTCGGGCCATTCGACAAAGCCGGCAAACTTGTACAGATACGCGGCCTTGACCTGGCGCTCCAGCTCCCCCGGCACCTGTGCCCGCGTCTCCGCGCACAGCACGCCCAACAGCAGCAATAGCCAGCCCCAGCGGTGAGCGCGGCGGCCGGCGCCGCGCGCGGGGTGGCGCAGGGGGCCAGAATGACGCCACCAGGTCCAGTTCAGAATTGCCATGACAACCGAGTAAAGATAATGCATACGAAGGCGCGGCACCATGCCGCTGGCCTGTTCGAGCGATGCGCACCAGGGTGGCGCAGCGACAGAGCGCCTGCCGGCCCGAAGTGGTAGCAAATGTATAAAAGAGTGTACGCATTTTCGCTGTGACCGGGGAAAGTTTCTTTTACCGTTGGCCATGCTACAGTCTTGCCACCATTTTCACCGCCTGCAGGAGTCATCCATGAGCAACGAACTCGTCCCCCTCTCCACCGCGCTCGGCCTGGCCTTGCAAGCGAAGGGCTTGCTGCTGGCCACGGCCGAATCGTGCACGGGCGGCGGCGTGGCGCAAGCCGTCACCGATATCTCCGGCTCGAGCGCCTGGTTCGAACGGGGTTTCGTCACCTATTCCAACGGGGCCAAGACCGGCATGCTGGGCGTGCCCGCAGCGCTGATCGCCGCACACGGCGCCGTCAGCGAGGAAGTGGCCGCCGCCATGGCGCAAGGCACCCTGCGCCACAGCGACGCCCAGGTGGCCATCTCGACCACGGGCATCGCCGGCCCCACGGGCGGCGTACCGGGCAAGCCCGTCGGTACCGTCTGCTTCGGCTGGGCCATGGCCGGGCGCGTGCAGACAGAGCGCCGGGTCTTCGCCGGCGACCGCCAGGCCGTGCGCGAGCAGGCCGTGGCGCACGCGCTGCGGGAACTGCTGCGCTTTATCCAGTAGCATCGGCGATGCAGGCGCGGTCGCGGCCCGCCTGCTTGGCCGCGTACAGGGCGCTGTCGGCGCGCATCAGCAATTCGTGGCGGCCGGCGCCGTGGCGCGGATATTCGGCGATGCCGGCCGAAAAAGTGCAGCCGGACAAGCTGTGCGGCGCTTGCTGGATCAACAGCTGGCGGTAGCGCGCGGCGATATCGTCGATCTTGTGCGCCGCGATGAGGCTGTCGGCTTCGCGCAACAGCAGGCAGAATTCCTCGCCGCCATAGCGGCACAGCATGTCGCTGCCGCGCAACTGGCCTTCCACCAGGCGCGCGAACTGGATCAGCACTTCATCGCCAAAGTTATGCCCGTAGGTATCGTTGACGCGCTTGAAAAAATCCAGGTCGATGATGGCGATGGCCACGGGCGCATCCGCATCGGCTTCGTGCAGGATGGCATTGAGGCAAGTTTCAAAATGGCGGCGGTTGTACAGGCCCGTCAGGTGGTCGCGCATGGCCTGCTCCTTCAGGCTGTCCTGCAGGGAATTGACGTGCAGGATCTGGTGCGCCAGTTCGCGGTTCAGGTGCTCGAGCTTGGCGTTTTCCGTCTCGCGCGCCGCCTGCAGCTCCAGCGCCTTGTCGCGCTCGGCTTTCAGGCTGTGCATTTCCTTTTCCAGGTTGCGCATCAAGCTGCGCGAGGCGCGCGCCGATTTGCTGCTGGCCTCGTACGCGGCCTGGTATTGCTGCAGGAAACCATACGCGGCTTGCCATTCGCCCAACTGGGCATTGATATCGGACAAACCGCGCAAGATCTGCTGCTGGTGAAACGGGTTGCGCGTCCAGCTCAGCAGGCTGTGCGCCTGCGTCAGCGACGCCAGCGCCTGCGCCGTCTGGCCCGCGTGCAAGTCCAGCTTGCCGCGCACCAGCCACGCATGCATCTGCTCTTCCAGGTCCTGGCCGCGGCGCGCATATTCTTCTGCCCGCAACAGCAATTGCAGGGCGCTGGCCGGCTGTTGCAGCAGGATGGCGGCGTGGGCGGCGATGCAAAACAAAAAGGCGCGCACGGCCAGGTCTTCTTCCGGCCACTCGTAAAACGGTTCCACCAGCGCCAGCGCCTCGGCCGGCTTGCCCGTGGCTAATAAACACATGGCCAGGTTGGCCGAAACGATGGTTTGCTGGTATTTGAGCTTTTGCGCGCCGATGATGTCGAGCGCCTCGACCAGCAGGGGAATGGCGTCTTCATCGTTGCCCAGGTCATGCTGCGACGACGCCAGGTTCGACAGGCTGTTGACCCGGTGCGCGGGGCTGCCGAAACGCTCGGCGATGTCCAGCGCCAGCAGGAAATTGCGCGGACCGTCCTGCGTATCGCCGCGGTTCAGGGCATCGACGCCCAGGCGCGCGTACAGCATGAACTTGTGCAGCGAGTCGGGTATCTGCGCGGCCTGGCTGCGCGCCTGCAGGAAATGCTGCTCGGCATCGGCAAAATCGCCGCGCCGGCTCGCATACGCGCCCTGCAGGGCGGCCACTTCCATACCCCCTTCCAGGTCGCCGCTGTGCTGGAAATACGCGTCCAGGCGTTCGCACGACGGTTCGGCCTCGCCCGCGTAATACGCCAGCCAGCAATGATTGAGTTCCGCATACGCGCCGCCGCGCGCATACTGTTGCCGTTGCGCCGCCGCCAGCGCCATCTGCGCCAGCCGGCGCGCCTGGCGGCGGTTGCCGACCAGGCAAGACAGGGCTTGCTGATTCAGACGGTCAATGTCGGCTTTATCGAGACTGGAGATCGGCACTGCGTCCTCGTTCACACTCTGGGGTGGATTTTTCACACAAAACTTGCTCTGTATCAATGGTATCCTGATTAACATCATAACCAGATTCGCTGTTCCGCATGGCATATTTGCAAAGGATTGTGGTAAAAATGCCAGTCGTGGCCTGGCCGGGCGCCTGCGCCGCTGTCACGGATCTTTGATTGTCACTGACGCAACAACTTGGAGTAGTCGCAATGCAAAACACGGTACATTTCATCCTGCAGGGCAAGGGCGGCATCGGCAAGACCCTCGTCTCGACCCTGCTGGCCCAGTGGATAGGCGGCAAGGACGGCATGCCTTTGCGCTGCTATGACACCGATCAGGAAAACGCCACGTTCTCGCGCTACAAGGCGATGAACGTCAAGCATGTGCCCGTGATGACGGATGCGCGCAACATCGACCCGAAACGCTTCGACGCGCTGATGATCGACATCCTCGAAGAAGACGGCAACTGCGTGGTCGACAATGGCGCGAACACGTTTTCGCCGCTGATGGGCTACCTGCTGGAAAACGACTGTTTTTCGCTGCTGCAGGAATCGGGCCGCAAGGTGTACATCCACACCATCGTCGGCGGCGGCGACACCCTGCACGACACGGCCACGGGTTTTGTCGCCACAGCCCAAGCGACGACCGTGCCGCTGGTGCTGTGGCAAAACGAACACTTCGGCCTGCTGCAATCGGCGTCCGGCAAGCAATTCGTCGAATCGCAGTCGTACAGCGACAACCGCGCGCGCGTCAAAGGCAGCATCACCTTGAGCCAGCGCAATCCCGACACCTTTGGCGCGGACGTCAAGAAAATGAACACGGCGCGCCTGACGATGCAGGAAGTGTTGCAGAACGACAAGTTCAACATCATGGAAAAGCAGCGCATCAAGGTCGTCTACCGCGACATCTTCGAACAGCTCGACAAGGTGCAGTGGTAGATGGACCAGCAAAAACTGCGCAGCCACGTATTCGACAAGACGGGCATCAAGATCGACGTCGATGACCCGATATTCGCCCTCGTGGCGCTGAACGAAGCCGTGCTGGCGGAAACCGTCGAGCGCCAGCTGACCCTGCTGGACGCCGCCACGCAGGCGCTGGCGGCCCAGGCGCGCGCGGCGGGCGGCTTGCCGCCCTTGCCGGCGGCAGCCATGCCCCAGCCCGTGCCGGCAGCACCCGTACCCGCGCCAGCGCCGACCGGCTTCACGCCGCGCGAATGGCGCTTGCTGGGCGCCGCGGCCATCGTCTCCATCGCCAGCGCGCTGCTGGTGCTGGGCGGCGCGGCCCTGTTGTATAAACTGTAGCACCGACCGTAGCACCGTCGCGCTGCGCCAGCCACGAGCGAGCCGCAGCGTCTCCTCCACCTATCCCTGGAAGCATGCATGAAACCGATCAAATTGCTGGCCCTCCCCGCCCTGCTGCTGTCGCTGTACGGCGCTCCCCTGAGCCTGACCCACGCCGCCGATGCGGCTGCGGCGGCCCCCATGGGCGCGACGGCCGTGCCGCACATCGCCTACGAAAAATACACCTTGCCGAACGGCCTGGACGTCATTCTCGTGGAAGACCATAAATTGCCCGTCACGGCCGTCAATATCTGGTACCACGTGGGACCGGCCAATGAAGCGCCGGGCTTGACGGGCTTTGCGCATTTGTTCGAGCACATGATGTTTGCCGCCACCAAGCACGTGCCGCGCGGCATGGCCGACCAGTTGCTCGAAGGCGCGGGCGCCACGGATTCGAACGGCAGCACGGATTTTGACCGCACCAATTATTTCGACACGGTGCCGTCGAACCAGCTGGAACTGGCCCTGTGGACGCATTCCGACCGCATGGGCTACCTGCTGGACGTGCTCGACCAGACGGCGCTGACGAACCAGCAGGATGTGGTGCGCAACGAGCGCCGCCAGAGCGTGGAAAATGCGCCGTACGGCATCGTGCAGGAAGCCCTGTACCACCAGCTGTTTCCCAAGACCCATCCGTATTACGCCAGCGTCATCGGTTCGCACGCGGACATCCAGAACGCGAAACTGGCCGACATCAAGGATTTCTTCACCAAATACTATGGCCCCAACAATGCCAGCCTGGTGATCGCCGGCGATATCGACAAGGCGAAGACCAAGGAACTGGTCAACAAATACTTCGGCAGCTTCAAGAGCGGCCCGGCCGTGCCGAAACCCGCTGTCATGACGCCGCCCATCACGCAGGAACGCCGCATCGTGGTGCAGGACCGGGTCGAATTGCCGCGCGTCTTCATGGCCTGGCTGACGCCTTCCGCCTACACCAAGGATGACGCGGAACTGTCGATGGCCGCGCACATCCTGGCCGGCGGCAAGTCCAGCCGTTTGTATAAATCGCTCGTGTACGACAAGCAGATCGCCCAGGACGTGGGCGCCAGCCAGGGCTCGAACGCCCTGACGTCCATCTTCACCATCGACGCGACGGCGCGCCCCGGCCACCAGCCCGAGGAAATCGAGCAAGCGCTGCAAGTGGAGCTGGAGCAATTGCGCGCCAAGGGCCCCACCGGGAAGGAGCTGGAACGGGCGCGCAACAGCATCGAGACCACCATGCTGAGCCAGGTGGAAAAAATGGGCGGGCGCGGCGTGGCCAACTTGCTCAACGAATACAATCAGTACCTGGGCGACCCCGGCTACCTGGCCAAGGATATCGAGCGCTACCGCCAGGTGACGGCGGCCGGCGTGCAGCGCGCCGTGGATACCTACCTGAAGAACCAGTCGCGCGTCGTCGTCTACGGCGTGCCGGGCAAGCCGGACCTGGGCGCGGAAGTGCCGACGCCGGCGCCTGGCAAGGTCAAGCCTGCGCCAGGCACGGCCATCAATGCGGACGAGCCATGGCGCAATGCCGTGCCGAAGGCCGGTCCCGCGCCGAAGATTGTGCTACCGCAAGGCAAGTCGTTCACCCTGGCGAACGGCCTGACCGTGATCCACCACTACAATCCGGCCGTGCCGCTCGTTTCCAGCCAGCTGGTGATCAAGAGCGGCTCGGGCGCCAATCCGCCGGCGCAGCCGGGCTTGTCGAGCTTTACGGCGCAATTGCTGCAGGAAGGCACTGCCACGCGCAGCGCGCCGCAGATCGCCGACGATGTGGCGCAACTGGGCGCCCTGCTGAGCACCGGTTCCGGCACGGATGCCTCGTTTGCCCAGTTGACATCGCTCAAAGCCACGTTCCCGCAAGCGCTCGACGTGCTGGCCGACGTGGTGCTGCACCCGCAATTCCCGCAAGAAGAGGTGGAGCGCCAGCGCGCCAGCCGCATCGGACAGCTGGCGCAGCAGCGCGAAAACGCGGGTGCCGTGGCGGCCCGCGTGGAAGCGGCGGCCCTGTATGGCCCGCAACATCCGTACGGCTACATCCAGCTGGGCACGGAAGCGGCGCTGAAGGCGGCCAGCCGCGCCGACCTGCAAGCGTTCTGGCAGCAGCATTACCTGCCGAACAATGCGGCGCTGATCGTTTCGGGCGATATCGGCGAAGCGGAATTGAAGGCGCTGGCCGAAGCGAAGTTCGGCAGCTGGAAGGCAGGCACGGTGGCGCAGTCCGTGGCCGCCACGCCGCAGACGACGCAGGCAAAGCTGATTTTGGTCGACAAGCCGGGCGCACCGCAAACGGCCGTACGCCTGTCCGCCATCGCCGTGCCGCGCGCCACGCCCGATTACGCGCCGCTGCAAGTGATGAACGCGGCGCTGGGCGGCTTGTTTACCAGCCGCCTGAACACCAACTTGCGCGAAGAAAAGGGCTACACGTATGGCGTGCGCTCGCAATTCCAGTACCGCAATCAGCCTGGACCGTTCTCGATTGCCGCCAGCGTGCGCACCGATGTGACGGGCCCGGCCGTGTCGGAAACCGTCAAGGAATTGCGTGCCATGATCGCCAAGCCCCTGAGCAGCAAGGAACTGGCGAATGCGCGCAATTCGCAGGTGCTGTCGCTGCCGGGCCAGTTCGACACGAATGCCAGCATCAGCGCCAGCATGGCGAACGCGTATATCTACGGCCTGGGCCTCGACTATTACACGACCTTGCCGCAGCGCTTTGCCAGCGTGACGGACAAGCAGGTGCAGCAGGTGGCGAAAAAATACCTGCAGCCGGAAAAGCTGATCGTCATCGGCGTGGGCGACAAGGCGAAGATCGCCCCGCAATTGAGCAAGCTCAAACTGGCGCCCGTGGAACTGCGCGATGCTGAGGGTAACGTGAAATAAGACTAGCGGCGCTTGAACAGCGCCAGCTTGTCGATGATCGCCGCCACGGCCACGCCGGCCGTGTAGGCGATCAAATCACCCCAGCCGAAGGTGGAGCCCAGCGCCAGGTGTCCTAGGGGATGCGCGCGCAGCGCGACGATCCACGGCGCCTGGTACAGCTGGCCGAATTCCACGGCAAAGCAGATCAGTAAAGACCACAAGGCCAGTTGCCACGTACGCATGCGCGTGGCGAGGCCGCCCAGCGCAAAGACGATCATCATGGCCCACAGGGCGTCGCCCGGATATTTTCCCAATGCAGCGGGAAGGAATTGGGGATAGGCGCGCGAGGCCAGGCCCAGCGCGATGACAGCCACGGTTGCGCCCACCTGCAGCAGGCGGCGGCGTTCAGGTTTTACCAGGAACATATTTCCATTCAAAGGCACGATACGGGCCGAACCATTGCGGCCCGTCCGATATTGTACTGCGCGGCCGTGTCCGCCTGTAGCCTAATGCGCCTGGCTCCCCTCAGTCCAGGTCGACGTTCTCCGCCAGGAAATCGAGCAAAGCGCGCACGCGCAGCGGCACATGCCCGCCCTGCCCCACGAAGACGGCATGCACGTCCTCGCTGTCGCCCGGGTTGAACGCTTCCAGCACGGCCTGCAAACGGCCCGCCGCGATATCGCCGCGCACCTGGAAGGCGGCCAGGCGCGCCAATCCCAGTCCCGCCAGCGCCAGTTGCCGCAAGGCTTCGCCATCGCTGGCCTGCGCATTGCCCGTGACCGGCACGACGATGTCCCCCTCGGGCAAGCGCAGCGGCCAGCCCGAGCGGGCGCGCGCGTAATTGGCGTCGAGCAAATTATGCGACGCCAGCTCGGCCGCCAGCAGCGGCGTGCCGCGCCGCGCCAGGTAGGATGGCGCCGCGACGATCACCATGCGCGTCTGGCCCAGCTTGCGCGCCAGCAGGCTGGAACTTTTCAGGGGACCGGCCCGCACGGCCACGTCCGTGCGCTGCTCGAGGATATCGACCACGGCATCCGTGAGCACGATGTCGAGCGTCACCTGCGGATAGCGTTCGAGGAACAGCGGCGCCAGCGGCAGCAAAAAATGCTGGCCGAACGGCACGTTCGCATTGACCCTGATCTTTCCGCGCGGCACATCCTGCACGCCGGCGCAGCGCTCGGCCTCGTCCAGGACCGCCAGCACGTGCCGCCCCCGTTCGTACAGGCCGCAGCCCTCGGCCGTCAGCTGCAGCTGGCGCGTGGAGCGGTTCAGCAGGCGCGCGCCCAGGCGCTCTTCCAGCCGCGAGACGAGCTTGCTGACGGCCGATGGCGTCATGCCGCAAACGCGCGCGGCGGCGGAAAAGCCGCCCAGTTCGACCACGCGCACAAACACTTCCAGCTCGCCGGAACGATTCACTTCCAGTCTGGCCATTGTGAATTCAACTCATAAATGTTCTTCGATAAGATAGTCTAGTGCATAAATGGCGTTGCTTGCATCATGCGCACATTCCCCTTGATGAAGCGAGCCGCCATGCAACGATTTTCCATCCTCCCCGCCGCCCTGCTGAGCCTGGCACTCGGCACAGGCCCTGCCCAGGCCGCCAACGCCGATACCACCTGGCTGGCCAGCTGGACGGCCAGCCCGCAAGCCGTGTGGAGCAGCGACTTTCTGTTCCCCAGCAACGTGCCCGCCGTGCTGCACGGGCACACCGTGCGCCAGGTAGCGCGCCTCAGCGTGGGCGGCCCCCGCGTGCGCATCGTGCTGTCGAATGCGTATGGCAAGGTGCCGCTGCGCATCGGCGCGGCCACCGTGGCCCTGGCCGCTTCCGGTTCGGCCATCGAAGCGGGCAGCCTGCGCACGCTCACGTTTTCCGGCCAACCCTCGGCCAGCGTGGCGCCGGGCGCGCCGCTCGTCAGCGACCCCGTCGACCTGCCCGTGCCGGACCTGGCCCGGCTGACGGTGAGCGTCCACCTGCCGCAAGCCAGCCCGACTTCCACGTTTCACTGGGATGGCCGCGAGACGGCCTGGATCGCCCCGCATGACCAGACGCGCGCCGCGCGCATCGATGACTCTCCCGGCGTGCACACCACCACGGCGCGCCTTTTACTCAGCGCCATTCAGGTGGAAGCGGCGCCAGCCGCGCAAGCCGTGGCCATCCTGGGAGATTCGATCACCGATGGCGCCAGCGCCAGCCTGGGGATGGATGCGCGCTGGCCCGATTTCCTGGCCGAACGCCTGGCGCCGCAGGGCGTGGCCGTGATCAATGCGGGTATTTCCGGTGCGAGGCTATTGTCCGACGGCATGGGAAGCAATGCCCTGGCCCGCTTCGAGCGCGACGTGCTGGCGCAGCCGGGCGTGCGCACGGTCGTCGTCTTGCTGGGGATCAATGACATCAGCTGGCCCGGCACGGCGTTTGCGCCACGGGAGCAACGGCCGACATTGGAGGAACTGAGCAGCGGCTACGCCCGGCTGGTGGCCCAGGCCCGCAGCCGCGGCGTGCGCGTGGTCGGCGCCACCCTGACGCCATTCGCAGGCGCCCTGCCCGGCACGCCGCTGAGCGACTATTATCAGCCTGATAAAGATACGCTGCGGCAACAACTCAATGCGTGGATACGCGCCAGCGGCACGTTCGACGCCGTGCTCGACTTCGACGCGTGGGCGCGCGACCCCGCGCACCCGCTGCGCCTGCTGCCCGCCTACGACTCGGGCGACCACCTGCACCCGGGCGACGCGGGCAACCGGGCGCTGGCGGAAGGGATAGACCTGCCGCTGCTATTGAATCAGTCGCCCAGGCCTGCGTACAAGGCCGTGCTCAGGTAGCGCTCGCCAAACGACGGAATGATGGTGACGATGGTCTTGCCCGCGTTTTCCGGACGGCGCGCCACTTGCAGAGCGGCCCACAGGGCGGCGCCCGACGAGATGCCGACCAGCAAGCCTTCATCGCTGGCGGCCAGGCGTGCCGTGGCGAACGCGTCGTCGTTCTTGACGCAAATGATTTCGTCGTAAATGGCCGTATTCAAAATTTGCGGCACGAAGCCGGCGCCGATGCCCTGGATCGGGTGCGGTCCCTTCGTCCCCTTCGACAGCATCGGCGACGCTTCCGGTTCCACGGCGATCATTTGCAGGCCAGGCTTGCGTTCCTTCAACACTTCGCCGATGCCCGTGATCGTGCCGCCCGTGCCCACGCCGGCGACGACGATGTCCACTTGCCCATCCGTATCGCGCCAGATTTCCTCGGCCGTCGTGGCGCGGTGGATGGCGGGATTGGCGGGATTATTGAATTGCTGCAGCATCAGGTAGCGCGGGTCGGCCGCCACCAGTTCCTCGGCCTTGCGGATGGCGCCCAGCATGCCTTCGCTGCCGGGCGTGAGCACCAGCTCGGCGCCATAGGCGCGCAGCAGGATGCGCCGTTCGCGGCTCATGGTGTCGGGCATGACGAGGGTGCAGCGGTAGCCGCGCGCGGCGCACACCATGGCCAACGCGATGCCCGTGTTGCCGCTGGTGGGCTCGACGATGACGGTATCGGGATGGATCTTGCCGGCGGCTTCGGCCGCAACGATCATGGACAGGCCGATGCGGTCCTTGACGCTGTGCGCGGGATTGTAGAATTCGAGTTTGGCCAGGATGGTGGCCACACTGCCGGCGGCGATGCGGTTGATGCGCACCAGGGGGGTGTTGCCGATCAGTTCAGTGACGTCGTTGGCGATGTTCATGGAAGGAAGCTCCGCTATTTCAAGAAACCCCAGTCTACCGCGTTTCAAGACACTGAACAAAAAGTTCATGGCGTTGTTGCAATGCCTTGCCGTACTTTCGTACTGTCTTCGGCAATGCGCCTAGCCCTGAACATTTTGTTACGTGCCGATGGCGGCGGCGCGAGCATGCGCCGCCGCCAAACTGAACAATTACTTCACGTCCAGCAATTCCACGTCGAAGATCAGTGCCGAGTTCGGCGGAATGTCGCCATTGCCGGCGCCGCGCGGGCCGTAGGCCAGTTCGCCTGGAATGATCAGGGTGCGCTTGCCGCCCACTTTCATGCCGGCCACGCCCTGGTCCCAGCCCTTGATGACCATGCCCTTGCCGAGCGGGAAGTCAAACGGGCCACGGCCCACGGAGCTGTCGAACTTCTTGCCGCGCGAATCTTTCGCCAGCGGACGGTACAGCCACCCCGTGTAGTGCACGGTGACGTTGTTGCCTGCGGACGCTTCCTTGCCTGTGCCGACCTTGTTGTCGATCAAGATCAATTTATCGGCGACAGGGCCGGGGCTCAGCGAGACGGCGGAGGCGGGAACAGGCGCTGGCGCCTGTGCCTGCGCCAGCGACGCGGCGACGGAGCAGATCAGGGCAAACAAAACGGAGCTACGCGTCATGATGTATTCTTTCAGTGAGTTTCGGTGAGATCCCTGCGCCAGCGAACCGGCAGGGAACGCCAATAATAGCAAACCGCCGCAACGATAGGAAAAACTTGTCGCCCGATGCCCATTGCCCCCGCCTGTTTTACGCGCTATGGCCCGATGCGGCCACGCGCGCGGCCCTGGCCGCCTGGCAGGCGCGCCTGGAAGGCAAGCCCGTGCGCGCGGACAAGCTGCACCTGACCTTGGCCTTCCTGGGACAGCGCCCGGCCAGCGAGCTGCCAGCCCTGCTGGATATTCTGGAACACATGCCGGCGCGTGCCATGCCCCTGCTGTTCGATCACGCCAGCCATTTTACGCAGCTGGCGCTGGCCTGGGCCGCCCTGGCGCGGCCCTCGCCCGCCTTGCTCGACTTGCGCGCGGCCTGCATGCAGCGTCTGGCGGAACAAGGGCTGGCGCCGCGCTTCGAGCACGACCGCTTCACGCCGCACGTGACCCTGGCGCGCCAGGCGCCGCCGCCGGCCATCGCGGACTTCGCGCCCATCGCCTGGCAGGCGAACGAACTGGTGCTGGTGGAATCGCTGAAAAGCAGCGGCGATTACCGCATCCTGGCCAGCAGGAAGCTGATTTAAGCAGCGAGACTCAGGCGGCGTCCGGCACTGGCATTGGCGCTGGCACTGCGGCAACTTTGTCCTGGCGCAAGCTTTTCAGCGCATGGGCGGCCGCCACCATGCCGAAGCTGGCCGTCACCACCACGCTGGAACCGAAGCCCGCGCAATTGAGTCCCGTCACGCCGGCGGGCGCGCTGCCATCGATGGCGCACGCTTCCGCACTCTCGGGCGTGCTCAGCGGCTCCATGGAAAACACGGCGTCGACATTGAATTTGTTTTTCACGCCACGGGGGAAACCATATTCCGTGCGCAACAATTTGCGCACGCGCTTGAGCAGCGGTTCCTGTTCCGTCTTCGACAAGTCGCGCACGGCGATCAGCGTCGGGTCCGTCTGCCCGCCAGCGCTGCCGATGGTCAGCATGGGAATGTTGTGCGCGCGGCAATACGCAATCACGGCCGCTTTCGCCTTGGCATTGTCGATGGCGTCGACCAGGTAGTCGAAATCGCGCCCGCCCAGCAATTGCTCCAGATTATCGGGGGTAATGAAATCCTCGATCTGCGTGACCTGGCAAAACGGGTTGATCAATTCGATGCGTTCGGCCAGGGCCGTGA
The DNA here is from genome assembly GCF_030397595.1 of Janthinobacterium sp. SUN033. Classification (NCBI taxonomy): domain Bacteria; kingdom Pseudomonadati; phylum Pseudomonadota; class Betaproteobacteria; order Burkholderiales; family Oxalobacteraceae; genus Janthinobacterium; species Janthinobacterium sp. SUN033. The sequence continues at coordinate 144,474 of NZ_JAPQNV010000006.1, read as the reverse complement.
TCTTGGCCTTGCCGATGGTGTCGCTCATGGCCTGGATCTGGCGGTTGATGTTCGATTCGGCCACATTATCCAGGTCGATCAGGGTCAGGCGGCCGACGGCGCTGCGCGCCAGCGCTTCGACGATCCAGGAACCGACGCCGCCCACGCCGATCACACACACATGCGCGGCGCGAAAGCGCCCCAAAGCGGGCGCGCCGTACAGGCGGGCAATGCCGCCGAAACGCCGCTCAAAATCGATCTCGGTCAAGTCCATGGAAATTAGTTCATTGGTGGAGGTATGCATGGCGCCATTTTAACGGACACTGCGCTGGCGGATATTCTAAAATAGCCGAATTGACACAGCGACAAGAGCAATTGTCGCCGCGCCCCCACACCGCTCACCACGAGAACTCGCCATGACCTCTCCCCTGTTCGACTCCGTTCCCGGCTTTGACCAGCCCATCGCCGTGCTCAAGCATTGCCACGACAAGATCCGCAAGCAGCTGACGACCCTGCAAAACCTGCTGGGCCATCTGGCGCAGCACGGCAACACGGCGGACGCGCAGCAGGCGGCCAAGGCGGTGTTGCAGTATTTCAATAAAGCGGCCCATCTGCACCATGACGATGAAGAGCAGGACTTGATGCCCATGCTGCAGGCGACGGCCACGGGCGACGATGCCGTCCTGCTGGCCACGCTGGTGCCGGAAATCCTCGCCGACCACCAGCGCATGGATCAGGCCTGGCTGACCCTGCGCCCGGAACTGGACGCCATCGCTGCCGGCACGGGCACGCAGCTGTCCGCCGACGGCGTGCGCGATTATGTTGCCGCTTACCAGGCCCACATGGCCAAGGAAGAAGGCCAGCTGGCGCCCATGGCCAAGCGCCTGTTCAGCGCGCAGCAGATGGAGCAGCTGGGCACGGCCATGCAGCGCCGCCGCGGCATCGCGCCGGAAGAGACCGCCGCCCCGGCAGCGGCCACCGTGCCCGTGCACGATGCAGCCACCCTGGCCGCCATGCGCATCGATTATGTGCAAAGACTGTTATCCGAGGAAGACGTGCAGCGCGACCCGATTGCGCAATTTGAAAAGTGGTTCGACGAAGCGCTCAAGTCCCAGGTCAGCGAGCCGAACGCCATGAGCTTGTCCACCGTCAGTCCCGACGGCAAGCCCAGCTCGCGCATCGTGCTGATCAAGCAGTTCGATGAACGGGGTTTCACCTGGTACACGAATTACAACAGCGACAAGGGCCAGCAGCTGGAACACAACCCGCACGCGGCCCTGCTGTTCTTCTGGCGCGAGCTGGAGCGGCAAGTGCGCATCGAGGGCACGGTGGTGAAGACCACGGCGGCCGAGAGCGACGAGTATTTCAATGTGCGCCCCCTGCAAAGCCGGCTGTCAGCGATTGCCTCGCAGCAAAGTACACCGATCGCCAGCCGCGCCGAGCTGGAAAGCCATTACGAGGCCGTGGCCGCCGCCATCGGCGATGCGCAGCCGCCGCGCCCCGCCCACTGGGGCGGCTACCGTTTGCAGCCGGAACGCATCGAATTCTGGCAGGGACGCCGCTCGCGCTTCCACGACCGCATCGTGTTCACCCGCGATGCTGACGGGCAATGGAGCATGCAGCGCCTGCAACCCTGAGCAGGATAGGCAAGGCGGCGCAAAGCAAGCTGGTCAATATAGGTGTAGGCTATGAGGGTAGAAGTTACTAAATGACATTGTTTCTCAATTTGCGGCTGCCATGGCGGCCGCTTCATTGGAGGCCATTTTGTTTGTACAAAACCAACTCAAGTCCTGGATCGCCAGCATCCGCAGCAAGACCGCCTTGCCGCTGCGCATAGAATTGTGGAATGGCCAGCATGTCGACCTGTCCAGCGAAGCGCCCAGAGTCACCATCCGCCTGCCGACCGTCGCCTCGGCCCGCTACCTGCTGAACCCGTCGCTGGCCAACCTGGGCTCGGCCTATGTGGAAGGCAATATCGAGGTCAAGGGCACGGCGATGGACATGATTTCCATCTGCAATGCCCTGGCGCGCACGACCTTGAAGCCGGAAGGCAAGCTGGCCCGCATCGTGCGCAGCTTTACGCATGACAAGAGCAAGGATGCCGAAGCCATCCGCTACCACTACGACGTGTCGAATGCGTTCTATGAACAATTTCTCGACCCCGCCCTCGTGTATTCCTGCGCCTATTTCGAGCATGGCGATGAAACCCTGGCGCAGGCGCAAGTCAAGAAGATCGACCATATCCTGAAGAAAATCCAGCTGCAGCCGGGCCAGACCCTGCTCGACATCGGCTGCGGCTGGGGCGCGCTTGTGATTCGTGCCGCGCAGCAATATGGCGCCCGCTGCGTGGGCGTGACCCTGTCGGAGAACCAGTACGCGCTGGCGCGCGAGCGCGTGGCGGCGGCCGGCCTGGCCCATTTGATCGATATCCGCCTGCAAGACTACCGCGACGTCACGGGCCAGTTCGACCGCATCACCAGCGTGGGCATGTTCGAGCACGTGGGCCTGAAACACTTGCCCGACTACTTTTCCATCATCCACAAGCTGCTCGCGCCCGATGGCATGGCGATGAACCACGGCATCACCTCGACCGACCCGGAGAATGGCGAAACGCCGTATGGCGGCGGGGAATTCATCGAAAAATATGTATTTCCGCACGGCGAGCTGGCGCACATCGGCAATGTCTTGAAAACCATGCAGCAGGGGGGACTGGAAGTGCTGGACGTGGAAAACCTGCGCCGCCACTATGCGCGCACCTGCGCCCTGTGGACGGAGAATTTCGAAGCCCACGCGGAGCAGATCCGTCCGCTGGCGGGCGAACGGCGCTTCCGCATCTGGCACGTCTACCTGGCCGGCTGCGCCTATGCCTTCGAGCAAGACCTGATCAGCTTGTACCAGATCGTCTGCGTGAAGGCAGGCCGGCGCTCGTCCACCCTGCCCTGGTCACGCAACTACATGTATGCGCAAGAGAATACGCAGGAAACAAGGCCGGCGCCCGTGCTCGCGCCCTGACAGGCGCGCGGGGCCGTCTTACTTCAGGCGGCCCGCATACATGGCGCGGAATTTCTCCACCTTGGGCGCGACGACGAGGGCGCAATAGCCCTGCAAGGGATGCTGCTCGACATAATTCTGGTGGTAATCCTCGGCCGGATAAAAAGTGGCGGCCGGCGCCAGCTGCGTGACGATGGGCGCATCCCACACGCCGGCCATTTCGGCCACTACCTTGCGCGCCACGCTTTCCTGCGCGGCCGACTGGTAACAGATGACGGAGCGAAATTGCGTGCCGACATCATTTCCCTGGCGATTCAGGGTGGTGGGGTCGTGCAGCGTAAAAAAGATTTCCAGCAAGTCGTGGTAAGCGATGATGGCAGGATCGAATTCCAGGCGCACCACTTCCGCGTGGCCCGTCTCGCCCGTGCACACCTGTTCGTAGCTGGGATGGGGCACGCTGCCGCCCGTGTAACCGGACTCGACGCGCGTCACGCCGCGCACTTCCCCATACACGGCGGCGAGGCACCAGAAACAGCCACCGCCGAATACCGCCACTTCCGTCTGTTGATTCATGATGTCCTCCCGCAACGCTGCTGCGACTTATCATTTCACCACTGTAACGCAAAGCGCCATGGCTTGCAGCGTCGCTTGAAACGGCGCGTGGGACACCGCACATACGGGCATGCCGGCCACGATTGCGCTGGCATGGCCGATTTTTGGCATAATGTCAGCAAATAGACAGGTCACCCATGAACACACGCTCTCCCCGCGCGCCCGCGCAAGAATTCGATACGACACATTTCCGCCAGGCACTGTCGCAGTTTGCCACCGGCGTGACGGTCATTACGACGCGCCTGGCCGACGGCAGTTTCCGCGGCTTGACGGCCAGTTCCTTCAATTCCGTCTCGCTGTCGCCGCCCCTGGTGCTGTGGAGCCTCGGTTCCGTGGCGAACAGCATGCCCATTTTCAGTGGCAACTCGCATTACGTCATCAATGTGCTGGGCGCCGACCAGGCGGAACTGGCCACGCGCTTTTCACGCCGCACGCCGAATCCCTTCGACGACGTGGAGTACGAACTGTCGCGCACGGGCCAGCCCATCCTGAAAGGTGCATCGGCCTGGTTCGAATGCCATAACCGCAGCCGCTATCCGGAAGGCGACCATGTCATTTTCGTGGGCGAAGTGGAACAATGCGCGTTTGCCGCGCAGCCGCCCTTGATCTTCCACAATGGTAAGTTCAATACACCGCCAGCCTGAGCGGGACAAAAAAAATCCGCCGAGGCGGATTTTTTGTTTTACAGGGTAAAGTTATACCCGATGCTGATACTCACGGCGACCGGGTCGAGCTTGATGTCCTGCGTCTGCCCCGTGGAGAATTTCGCCTTGGTTTTCAGGTAAGTCTTGACCACGGCCACATCGGCAAACCAGCGCTCGTTGAAGGCCAGGGTGCTGCCGACCACCAGGCTGCCTGTCAGCTTGTTGTCCATGCGGTACGTCACGGGTTTTCCACCCGGATCCAGCAAGGCCGTCATCTGGCCCGAGCCTTTTTCCTTCTGGAAATAGGCATACGTCAAGCCCGCGCCCACGTAAGGGCGGATCATCGCATTGGGCTGGAAGAAACGGTACTGGATGAAGGCTGTCGGGGGCAAGGCTTCCGCCGTCCCCAGTTTGCCCGTGCCCTTGATGGAACCGGCGCCGATCAGGTCATGCTTGTACGGCACGCCCAAAATCATTTCAGCGGAAACATTGTCCGTGATCATGTAGGCAAAGGTCAGGATGGGCTTGGTATCCGACTTGACGTCGGCTTTCGTGCCCGGCAATGCCGGCGCGGAAATGTCGCCACTTTCCACGTGCGGCGTGATCTTGTTGAGGCCAGCCTTGGCCATCCAGGTGCCTGCGCTTTGCGCCGAAGCGCCCGTCGCCATGGCCATCGCGGCAGCCGCGGCCAGCACGCGTACGGCGGTATTCAAACGATTCTTCATCTTGTCTCCTGATTCAGTATGTGCGGAGTGTTCCGCTTTCGAGTCTTGTCGCTGCCGGCACCGGCCGCGCCTCGCAGGCACAGCCGGTGCGGCCATCCCTTACAGCCAGCCCCGCACGACCATGTCCTTGGCCACATAACGGGCCAGCAACAGGTTGTTGAACGGCGTAGGGTGCACATCGTCGGCATACGAGTAGTGGCTGACGTCGCCCGCTTTCAGGTTCGTGCCATTGCACACGAGCGAGCTGCCCAAGAAATTCTTCGCTGGCGTCAGGTCGCACGCCGTCTCGCTGACATTGGTCAAGCCATACGGGCCAGGATTGACGCCCTGGTCATGGCTGACGGCAAACACGTCGACCAGCAAGACTTTCGCGTTGCCGTTCAAGCCCCCGCTCAGCTCTCCGTTGAAGGCGCTGACCATGGCATTGATGAGCGCCTTGGTATTGGCATCCTTGCTCAGGCCCGATGGTGTACCGGCCACGTCAGGCAGGTTGTTGACCACCACATAGTTGGCGCCCTTGGCAATGATCTGATCCTTGACCAGCGCCACCAGCTCGGTGCCAGCCTGTTTCATGGCACCAACCAGTGCAGGACCATTCGCCGCGGCGTAATCGGCACCAGCCTTGGCGCCGGCAGCGGCACCGGCGGCGTTGCCGGTGACCGTCGCATCGGCTTGCGCCTTGGTCACCAGCGGGCTATACACGGCTGGCGAAGCGACCGCCGTATCGCCGGCGGTGGCGGCAGCGGTCACGGCAGCGCCCACGATCGATGCTGACGTGGCGCCAGGCGCCGCAGCGGCGGCCGCCACGGCCGCGCCGATGGCTTGCGCTGCCGTGGCAGGGTTGGCGGCGCGCGCTGCCAGGGCAGCAACCAGATTGGAGGCAAAGGCTTTCGCGCCAGCAGCGGCACCGGCAGCCGCGCCAGCCGTCTGGCCAGCAGCAGTGGCCTTCGCTTGCAAGTCGCCCAGCAGGAACAGCACGTCGTTACCGCCCGCCATCACGAAGACGGCTTCCGTACCGCTGAACTTGCCGCCGGAAACGGCCAGGTGGTTCGCAATCTGCGTCACCACGGGCACGGTCAGGGCGCCCAGCGCACCGCCCGCCAACTTGTTGTTCGGGCCGACCGGGTTGGTGACGCGCGAACCGCCCATGGCGTAGCCGAAGCAGCCCGCATGCTTGACGCGCGGAGCCTGCAGGGAGGGAATGCTGCCTTCCAGGCCCGTTTCGGCGGCGCATGGCGCCGGCAAGCCGAATTGCGCGGCCAGGTGCTCGGTCCAGTTCTTGCCCGTCAGTTCAGGATTGATCTTGGTATTGTCGCCATTGATGGTGAATTTGCCGCCACCGCTCGCCGCCACGCCGGCGACGGCATACGAACCGACATCGGACAGGCTGTCGCCGAACGACACCTGCGCCGTGTATTTGACTTTCAAGGCTTGATCACCGCCACTGGCGCCGCCGCAACCTGCCAGGACAGCCGCAGCCAGCACGGCCAGCGCGAATTTTGTTTGATGCATTTTGTCTCCTCGGTCTTTTTTCTGGTTTCTAAACGAACGGGCGTGCTATTCGCTACCCAACTAATATGCCATCGTTCCTCAGGCTTGTATAGAAAATATGTTTTAAAAATCAACGAAATAACAACACCGCCAGCGCCCCGTCACGACCGGGCGATCCGCTGAATTATGGAGGATTTAAGATGTTTCGTGGCAAGCATCTCTATTGCGCTGCATCAAGAAAAAGCCCCTTGCGGGGCTTTTATTATGCGGACAGAAATTGCTGCAAGATACCACTTGAACCGAAGGCGGCACGCCGCAGACGGTCATTCACGCCCAGCCACGCGGGGCCGGTGGGCGGTGCTTCGACGAGTATCAGCTCGGCGCCGACCTGGTCCATCGTGCGCAGCGAGGCATACAGCGCATGTGCATAATTTTCCGGGGTCGCTGCCAGGCGCACGCTGGCGCTGGCCGGCGGCAGATCCGAGTAGTGGATCAGGGCCACGCGGCGCCCGTCATTGAGCAGGCGGTTCAAGGTGGCGCGCACATCGTCGCTGTGCTGCATCGCAACAGGCGTGTGCGGTGCGTAATGCGATTCCAGGGTGCCCGAGGCGCGCGGCGCGGCCGCGTCCGCCACGGCCGGTGCGCGACCGATGACGGCGGCGATCTGCTCGCTGCTGATATGGCCGGGACGCAACAACACGGGACCATGCGTGGCCAGGCGCGACAGGTCGACGATGGTCGACTCGATGCCGACATCGCTCTGTCCGCCGTCGAGGACCTGGCCCAGCAAGCCGCTGGCGAGTTCCGCCGCGAATTCATCGCGCACATGCTGCGCCGTGGTGGGGCTGACATTGCCGAATTTGTTCGCCGACGGCGCCGCCAGGCCGCCCTTGCCGCCCTTGAACGTGCGTAGCAATGCGATAGCCACCGGATGCGACGGGCAGCGCAAGCCCACCGTATCCTGGCCGCCGGAGACGGCATCGGGAATATGCGTGGCGCGCTTGACGATCAGGGTCAGCGGACCGGGCCAGAAGGCAGCCACCAGTTGCTGCGCTTCGGGCGGAATATCGTCGGACCAGTGCGCCAAGTCGGCACCAGGCGCCACGTGCACGATCACGGGATGGTCCGAAGGCCGGCCCTTGGCTTCGTAGATGCGCGCCACGGCGGCCGGGTTTTCCGCATCGGCGCCCAGGCCATACACCGTTTCCGTCGGGAAAGCGACGAGGCCGCCCGCTTCCAGCACGGCAGCGGCCGCCGCCAGATCGTGTGCAAGTACGCTCACGGCGCGATTCCCAGGATCAGGCAAGCGTCGCGCAGGCGCTGCTGCGCCTCTTGCAAGGTGGCCGCGATGAAGGTCAGGTGGCCCATCTTGCGGCCACGGCGCGGGTCGTCCTTGCCATACAGGTGCAGGCACGCGCCCGGCAGCGCCAGCACCTGGTCCCACGCCGGTTCGCTGGCAACATCGCTGTCGCCGGCAAACCAGGCGTCGCCCAGGATGTTGAGCATCACGGCTGGCGAATGCTGGCGCACGTCGCCCAGCGGCAGACGCGCCATGGCCCGCACCTGCTGCGCGAACTGGCTGGTGACGCAGGCATCCATCGTGTAGTGGCCGCTGTTGTGGGGACGGGGCGCCATTTCATTGACCACCAGGCTGCCGTCGTCCAGCACGAAAAATTCGATGCACAGCACGCCGACATAACCGAGTTCGGCGACCATGGCTTGCGCCGCCCGCTGCGCCCTGGCGGCGCAGTCGTCCGACACGTTCGGGCCCGGCACGGTAGTGGTAAACAGGACGCCGTCGCGGTGCACGTTTTCGGCGATCGGATACACGACCGATTCGCCATCCACGCCGCGCGCCGTCAGCACGGACACTTCATACGCCAGCGGCAGCATTTTTTCCAACAGGCAAGTTACCTCGCCCATTTCCGCAAAGGCGGCGCGCACGTCGTCGCGCGTGCGCACGCGGAACTGGCCCTTGCCGTCATAGCCCATGCGCACGGTTTTCAAGATGCCCGGCAGCAAGTCGTCGCCGATGGCGTCGATATCGTCCTGCGTGGCGATGACCCTATGCGGCGCCGGCAGCACGCCGGACTTGGCGGCGCAGTCGACAAAGAAACGTTTTTCCGCGATGCGATCTTGCGCCACCGACACGCCGTGGGCGTTGGGGGCAACAAACACGCGTTCGGCCAGGCGCGACAGGCTGTCGGCCGGCACGTTCTCGAACTCGGTGGTGACGGCCAGGCATTGCGCCGCTAGGGCGTCGAGGCCGGCCACATCATCATATGCGGCATGGATCAGGCGCTGCGCCACCTGCCCCGCAGGGCAGGCGTCGGATGGCTCCAGTACGGCCACCTGGTAACCCATGCCTTGTGCGGCCTGGGCAAACATGCGGCCGAGCTGGCCGCCGCCCATCACGCCCAGCCATGCCGGTGGATGGGCGGCAGGCAGCAATGGGGAAGTCGATTTACTATTCATTATTTTTCAAACATATTAATCAGGCAAGACCATGGCCTTGGCGGCGGCCGTTTGCGTGGTACGGAACGCTTCCAGCTTTTCGGCCAGGACATCGTCGTTGGCGGCCAGCATCGCCACGGCCGTCAGCGCCGCATTCGCCGCGCCCGCTTCGCCGATGGCGAAAGTGGCGACCGGCACGCCCTTGGGCATTTGCAGGATGGACAACATGGAGTCTTCGCCACGCAAGTATTTCGATGGCACGGGTACGCCCAGCACGGGCACGATGGTCATCGCCGCCACCATGCCAGGCAGGTGGGCCGCGCCGCCGGCGCCGGCGATGATGGCGCGCAAGCCGCGCGCGCGCGCGCTTTTCGCGTACGCATACATCTCGTCGGGCATGCGGTGTGCGGAAATGACTTGCGCTTCGTACGGCACGCCAAACTGTTTCAGGATGGCAACCGCATTCTGCATCACGTCCCAGTCCGAGGACGACCCCATGATGACGCCGACCAGCGGCTTATTGTGCTCGCTCATCTCAGGCCTTCAGCTTCTCGCCCGTCAGGCGTTCGATGGCTTCGAAGTACTTGGCCTGGGTTTTTTCGATGACGTCGGCCGGCAGCGCCGGCGCCGGCGCGGTCTTGCCCCAGGTCAACGTTTCCAGGTAGTCGCGCACGAATTGCTTGTCGAACGACGGCGGCGAAATGCCTGGCTGGTAGGAATCGGCAGGCCAGAAGCGCGACGAGTCGGCCGTCAGCACTTCATCCATCAGATGCATGACGCCATTGTCGTCCAGGCCGAATTCGAACTTGGTGTCGGCGATGATGATGCCGCGCGTGGCCGCATATTCGGCGGCCGTCTTGTACAGGGCAATGGCGACGTCGCGCATCTTGGCGGCCAGGTCGGCACCGATGCGCTCTTCCATTTCAGCAAAGCTGATGTTTTCATCATGCTCGCCCAGTTCGGCCTTGGCTGCCGGGGTGAAGATCGGCTCCGGCAGTTTTTCCGCCTGTTGCAAGCCCGCTGGCAGCGCGATGCCGCAGATGCTGCCCGTGTCCTGATAGTCTTTCCAGCCCGAACCGATGATATAGCCGCGCACGACTGCCTCGACCATGATCGGTTTCAAACGCTTGGCCACCACGGCGCGGCCTTGCACTTGCTCCACTTCCTCTGGCGCCACCACGGATTCCGGCGCCACGCCGGTCAGGTGGTTCGGCACGATGTGGCCCAGTTTCTCGAACCAGAAATCGCTCATCTGGTTGAGGACCTTGCCCTTGCCGGGGATAGGCTCGTTCATGACGACATCGAAGGCCGACAGGCGGTCCGTGGTGACGATCAAGATCTTGTCGTCGCCAACGGCGTAGTTGTCGCGGACCTTGCCGTGGCCCAGCAATGGCAGGGAGTGGATGGAAGTCTGATAGAGGCTGTTCATAGCGGGGGAATAGTTGGATGAAACGAAACCGGCAGGCAGGGGGTGCCCGCCGGTCGAGAAAATCGGGCACGGAGCATTGCTTCCGGCCCGTTCCAGACAGAATTTTACTTCACAATTTGCGACAGCTCGCCGGCCTTGTAGCGCTCGGCCATTTTTTCCATCGTGATGACCTTGATTTTCGACGCCTGGCCTTCGCAGCCGAACGCCTGCATGCGCGCGCGCACGATTTGCTCGGCGGCGGTGCGGGCTGGCTTCAGGAAGTCGCGCGGGTCGAATTTCGACGGGTTCTCGAACAGGTACTTGCGGATCGCGGCCGTCATCGCCAGGCGGATGTCGGTATCGATGTTGATCTTGCGCACGCCGTGACGGATGCCTTCCTGAATTTCCTCGACTGGCACGCCGTAGGTTTCCTTCATGTCGCCGCCGAATTCGCGGATGATGGCCAGCAATTCCTGCGGCACCGACGACGAACCGTGCATCACCAGGTGGGTGTTCGGGATGCGCGCGTGGATTTCCTTGATGCGGTCGATGGCCAGGATGTCGCCCGTCGGCTTGCGGGTAAACTTGTACGCGCCGTGCGAGGTGCCGATGGCGATCGCCAGGGCGTCGCACTGGGTGCGCTGCACGAAATCGGCCGCTTGCGCCACGTCCGTCAGCAGTTGCTCGCGGGTCATGGTGCCGTCGGCGCCGTGGCCGTCTTCCTTGTCGCCCTTCATGGTTTCCAGCGAACCGAGCACGCCCAGTTCCGCTTCCACCGTCACGCCGATGGCGTGCGAGAATTTCACCACTTCACGCGACACTTCCACGTTGTATTCGTAGGAAGCAACCGACTTGCCGTCCGCCTCCAGCGAACCGTCCATCATCACGGAAGTAAAACCCGAGCGGATGGCGGCCATGCAGACGGCCGGCGACTGGCCGTGATCCTGGTGCATGACGACAGGAATGTGCGGATACGCTTCGACAGCCGCGTCGATCAGGTGGCGCAGGAACGCTTCACCGGCGTACTTGCGCGCGCCAGCGGACGCTTGCATGATCACCGGGCTGTTCAGCGCATCGGCGGCAGCCATGATGGCTTGCACTTGCTCCAGGTTGTTGACGTTGAAAGCAGGAATGCCATAACCGTTTTCGGCAGCATGGTCCAGCAGTTGACGCATGGATACGAGAGACATGGTAATACTCCAGATAACAATAGAAACCGTTGCGGCGCTTCGCGGTGGTCAATAACCGCGGCGGCGCCTGAATTCTTTCAACTAAATTAGAACGTCCAACAAACTGCTCAGGGCTAGGCGCGTTGCCGAAGGCAGTACAACTAGTACGACTAGGCAATGCAACAACGCCCTGGGCAGTTTTTACTCGAATTCGCCTACCTTCACAATCTTCAAGGCATTCGTGCCGCCCACCTGCCCCATCGGCTCGCCCCAGGTGACGACGATCATGTCGCCCTTGCGGACGATGCCCTGCGCCACCAGCAGCTCTTCCGCCTGCTTCAGCACTTGCGCGCTGGGGGCGTTCTGCATCAGATGATACGCCCGAACATTGCGGTACAGCGCGGCTTTGCGCAAAGTGGTGACACTGGGCGTGAGCGCGTAGATCGGCGTGTCGATACTGTGGCGGCTCATCCACAAGGCGGTGGAACCGGATTCCGTCAGCGCCACGATGGCTTTGACGCGCAGGTGATGGGCGGTGAACAGCGCGCCATACGCGATCGACTGGTCGATGCGGGTAAATGTGACGTTGAGGAAATCGGCATCGAGCTTGTTGTATTCGGATTGTTCCGCTTCCACGCAGATGGCGGCCATCATTTCCACCGTCTCGATCGGGTACTTGCCCGAGGCCGTTTCGGCCGACGTCATGACGGCGTCCGTGCCATCGAGCACGGCATTGGCCACGTCGGACACTTCCGCGCGGGTCGGCACGGCGTTGACGATCATCGATTCCATCATCTGTGTTGCCGTAATAGCAATCTTGTTCGACGCGCGCGCCATCTTGATCATGCGTTTCTGCAGGGCCGGCACGGCCGCGTTGCCCACCTCGACCGCCAGGTCGCCGCGCGCCACCATGATGCCGTCGGACGCGTCGAGAATCTCTTGCAGAGCAGGAATGGCTTCCGCGCGCTCGATCTTGGCGATCATCATCGGCTTGTGGTGGTACGGTTCGCCGGCGATATTGGCCAGCTGGCGCGCCATTTCCATGTCGGTCGCACATTTCGGGAAGGAAATAGCAAGATAGTCGGCCTGGAAACTCATGGCCGTCTTGATATCTTCCATATCCTTGGCCGTCAGCGCGGGCGCGGACAGGCCGCCACCCTGGCGGTTGATACCCTTGTTGTTCGACAACTCGCCGCCAATCTTGACGGTGGTGTGGATTTCGCTGCCGTGGATGCGCTCGACGATCAGCACGATGAGCCCGTCGTTCAGCAGCAGCACGTCGCCCTTGTGCAAGTCGCGCGGCAGGGCCTTGTAGTCGAGGCCGACCCGTTCCTGGTTGCCCAGTTCGCCATTTTCGCCCCACTTGGCGTCAAGGATGAACTTGTCGCCCGCTTCCAGCTGGATGCGGGAATTTTCAAACTTGCCGACGCGAATCTTCGGCCCTTGCATGTCGGCCATGATGGCCACTTCGCGCCCGCACTCGGCCGCCGCCAGGCGCACCAGCGCCGCGCGGTCGATATGGTCTTGCGCCTTGCCGTGGGAAAAATTCAAGCGCACCACGTCGACGCCCGCACGTATCATCTTCACCAGGATATCGAAGTCGGTGGAAGCGGGGCCGATTGTTGCTACGATTTTTGTACCGCGTGGCATAGGAGTCCTTGTGCGCGAGCGAAGGTGAGCAAGACCTGGCGGCTGAACCGCCCGGCAAGGTAAAAGCGCAGCGGTCAGGCTGCGCTTGGTACTGAATTGCTGACGGCAGCGCCTTAAGCGGCGCGCTGCATCAGGATTTCAACGGCGGGCAAAGTCTTGCCTTCCAGGAACTCCAGGAAAGCGCCGCCGCCCGTCGAGATATAGCTGATTTTATCGGTAATGTCGTATTTGGCAATCGCCGCCAGGGTGTCGCCACCGCCAGCGATCGAGAAAGCTTTCGAATCGGCAATGGCCAAGGCCAGGGTCTTGGTGCCGTTGCCGAACTGGTCGAATTCGAACACGCCGACGGGGCCGTTCCACACGATGGTGCCGGCGGCGCCGATTTGCTGCGCCAGCAAGGCGGCCGTTTTCGGGCCGATATCGAGGATCATGTCGTCGTCCGCCACGTCGGCCACGTCTTTGACGGTGGCAACGGCCGTGGGCGAGAATTCCTTGGCGCACACGACATCGACGGGAATCGGCACTTGCGCGCCGCGCTTGGCCATGATGTCGATGATGGCTTTCGCTTCCTCGACGAGTTCCGCTTCCACCAGCGACTTGCCGACATTCAAGCCGACAGCCTTCATGAAGGTGTTGGCGATGCCGCCGCCGACGATCAGGTTATCGACCTTGTCGGACAGGGCTTTCAAGATGGTCAGCTTGCTCGATACTTTCGAACCAGCAACAATGGCCAGCAGCGGACGGGCTGGCGCGTGCAGCGCCTTGCCCAACGCATCGAGTTCGGCGGCCAGCAGCGGGCCGGCGCAGGCGACGGGCGCGAACTTGGCGATGCCGTGCGTGGACGCTTCGGCGCGATGGGCCGTGCCGAACGCGTCATTGACGTAGATATCGCACAATTTGGCCATTTTTTGCGCCAGCTCATCGCTGTTTTTCTTTTCGCCCTTGTTCACGCGCACGTTTTCCAGCAGGACGACCTGGCCGGCAGCCAGGTTTTCCAGGCCAGCGCCATCGACCCAGTTTTGTTTCAATGCAACTTCCTGGCCCAGCAGCTCGGACAGGCGGGCCGCCACGGGCGCCAGGCTGTCGGCAGGCTTGAACTCGCCTTCCGTCGGACGGCCCAGGTGCGACGTCACCATGACGGCGGCGCCAGCGTCCAGCGCGGCGCGGATGGCCGGCACCGAGGCGCGGATGCGCGTATCTTCGGTGATCTTGCCACTGTCATCTTGCGGGACATTCAGGTCGGCGCGGATAAACACGCGCTTGCCTTGCAGTGCATTTTGGGCGATCAAATCTTGCAGACGGATGAAGTTGAGAACAGCTGACATGGCGATCCAGATGACGAGTGGAAGGAAGTGCGCTATTTTACCGCAATGACCAGAGCAAATCCCCGATTTGTCCTGCTTTACTGAAAAACGTGCAACAGTCGCAAGCCCGTGAAAACCAGCATGCCAAACACGATGGTTTGCAGCATATTGCGGCGGATCACAAAAAAGAGCGTGGCGGCAATACCGGACAAGAGTTTCAAATTCGACAATTCGAAGTGCACTTGCTGCCCCTCCATCAGCATGTCGGGTGCGATGATGGCGGCCAGCGCGCAGGCCGGCGCATAGCGCAGCATCTCGCCCACGCGGCGCGGAATGGTGATGTGATGGCCGATCAGCCAGAAAGTGCTGCGGGTGGCGGCCGTCGCCACCACCAGCACGGCGATGGCGATCCACACATCCGCCCTGCCCCAGTCTATGCCGTCAAACATGGCGTTTTGTCCATTTTTCTGTCAATTCTTCCACGGCCATGGCGCTGACCATGCCCACCAAGACGGCCACCAGCAAGCCCAATTTATACGGCAGGCCGTAGGCCAGCACGGCCACCGCACCCGCCACCAGCACGCCGCACAGGGCGGCGCGGCTGAGGATCAGCGGCACCGTCACGCACAGGATCGCCAGGGTGCCGGCAAAACCCAGCCCCCATTCGGCCGGCACGACGGCGCCCAGCACGATACCGATGAAGGAACCGATTTGCCAGGCCAGCCAGTTGGGGTAGATCAAGCCTTTCAGAAAAGGCAGCTTGGCCGGGTCCGGCGTTTCGTGCGGATAGCGCTGCAGGAACAGGCCCACCGTGATGTCGCCCGCCACATAGCCGAGCCCAAAGCGCTGGCGCCACGGCAGATGGGAAAAATGGGGGGCCAGCAGCACGGAAAAGATGACAAAACGCAAATTGACGACGAGGGCCGTGGCGAAGATCACCCACACGGGCGCATGCGCGGCCAGCAGCGGCAAGGACGCGAGCTGGGCCGAGCCGGCAAAGACAAACAGGGTCATGGCCCCCGCCTGCGCCACCGTCAGGCCGCTTTTCACCATGGCCACGCCCACCACCATGCCCCAGGCGGCGATGCCCAGCAGGGTGGGCGCCCCCAGGTTCAGGCCGGCACGCCAGGCATCTTTCAGCAGGGCGTCGTCCTTGGCGGCCAGGACGGCGTTCACGCGGCGCTCCGGCAGGCGTACTGTGGTAACTGCACAACAATGGTGCGTGGCGACAAGGGTGACAACGGCGATACCGGCAAGGCAAATCCAGTCAGTGTGGCGCTGCAGCTGCCATATTTCCGTAAAAACCCGCGCCGCAGCCGAAGATGATCGAGCCGCCATTTTAGCCATGATTTTTGCTGTCTGCCTGAATCCGTTAAAATCGTGGTTTTGGCAGCAGCCGACTTCCTTCCATACAGCCTCACGGAGCATGACAAGATGACAAAAACCACCCAGCCAGCGGTCGAACTCGACAGTAAAGACCTGCCAGCCCACTGCCCTAACCCGGCCATGCCGCTGTGGTCGTCGCATCCGCGTGTGTTCCTGGAATTCAACAAGGACGGTATCGCCAAGTGCCCGTACTGCGGCACGGCCTATACCCTGAAGGAAGGCGCCAGCGCCGGCCACCATTAAAAAAACTGCCCAGCGGCGCGCCACCAGCGCGCCGTTTTTATTTGTATCAAGTTATACCGACCAGCCCGGAGTCGTCATGAAACGTCTGAAAGAACTCAATGGCAGCGCCGCGGAAGTCGAAGCGGCGTTCTACGATGCCTTGCACCGCGCCGACCTCGAAGCGCTGATGGCGCTGTGGGCCGACGATGAAGAGATCGTCTGCATCCATCCGGGCGGCGCGCGCCTGATCGGCCATGCCGCCATCCGCGCCTCGTGGGAAACCATCCTGGCGGGCGGCGGCCTGCACATCGTGCCGGCGCAGCTGCATGAAACGCACAATCTGATGAGTTCGGTGCACACGGTGATCGAAGGCGTCACCCAGGAAGAAGGCGGTCCGGCGCATCTGCTGGCAACGAATGTGTACGTGAAAACGCCGCGCGGCTGGCGCATCGTGCTGCACCATGCCTCCATCGCGCCGGGCGGCGCGCCGGCCGACGCCACAGGGGCGCAGATCCTGCACTGATGTCTTTGTCTCTTTCCTATACTGCCCCGCTCTGGCTGCCTGGCGGCCACGCGCAGACGATTTATCCGGCCGTGTGCCTCGCCAAACCGGCAGTGGCTTTCCGCCGCGAACGCTGGCAAGCGCCCGATGGCGACTTCGTCGACGTCGACCTGGTCGACGGTCAGCCAGGCCAGCCCTTCGTGGTGCTGTTCCACGGCCTGGAAGGCTCGTCGAACAGCCATTACGCGCGCGCCCTGATGGCCGAAGTGGCCGCGCGCGGCTGGTCGGGCGCCGTGCCGCATTTTCGCGGCTGCTCGGGCGAAGCCAACCTGGCGCCGCGCTTCTACCATTCGGGCGATGCGCAGGAAGTGGACTGGGTCGTGCGCACATTGCGCCCGCGCGCCACGGGCAAGTTTTACGCGGCCGGCGTCTCGCTGGGCGGCAATGCCCTGCTGTGCTGGCTGGGCCAGTCGCAGCACCAGGCCGATTTCGTCGATGCGGCAGCGGCCGTGTCCGCCCCCCTTGATCTGGCGCAAGGGGGCAAGGCCCTGTCTTCCGGCGCCAACCGGCTCTACACGCGCATGTTCCTGAACACCTTGAAACCGAAATGCCTGGCCAAGCTGGAACAGTTTCCCGGCCTGTTTGCGCGCGACGCCATGCTGGCCGCGCGCGACCTGCACGCCTTCGACGACGTCGTCACGGCACCCCTGCACGGCTACCGCGACGCCGACGATTACTGGCACCGCGCCAGCGCCAAGCACGTCTTGCCGGACATCACCGTGCCGACCCTGGTACTGAATGCGCAAAATGATCCTTTCCTGCCCGGACGCTTCTTGCCGCGCAGCGCCGCGCCGACGGTCACGCTCGAGTATCCGCGCCACGGCGGCCACGTCGGCTTTGCCGCGGGCAAATTGCCGGGAAGCACACGCTGGTTGCCGCAGCGCCTGATCCACTTTTTTGAAGGCGGCAACACGGCGCCATCGGCGCCGCAAACCTGTCACGCTGGCGATGCGCGCACTCACACGGAAAACGCTACACATGGATGAACTCGTCAAACAGGCCCTGGCCAAATGGCCGAACGTGCCCCACTGCTACGGCTGGCTGGGCCTGGACGCGCGCGGCCACTGGCGCATGCGCGACCAGCAGGCGCAACAGCAACAACTGCCGGGCGACAAGATCGCCCATGCCGCCCTGTTGAGCTTTATCAACCGCAATTACGCCCAGGACGAACGCGGTTGCTGGTTTTTCCAGAATGGCCCGCAGCGCGTGTATGTGAATCTGGAAGCGACGCCCTACATCGCCCGCAGCGACCCGCAGCACGGTTTTGTCTTGCAGACGGGTGCCCCGCTGGAACAGATCGAGCAAGCGTATTGGTGCGATAACGGTGCGCTGATCTTGCGCCACGGCGACATCGTCGCGCAGGTGGATGACCGCGACATGGCCCAGGTGCTGCCCGCGCTGCGCATCGACGGCCGGCAAGCCAGCGACGACGCCTTGCTGGCGTGGCTGGAAGAACAGCGGGGCAAGCTGACCATATTGCATGCAGGCAAGGAGATTGCCGTGCAGCCGCTGGCCTATGCCAGCGTAGCGCAGACCTTCGGCTTCCAGCAGGCGCCGCAAGCCGAGTAAGCGCTAACCCTTCTGGTCCTTGATCTGTTCGCGGCGTTTTTCCTGCAACTCGCGCTCGCGCGCATCGATCACGGCCTGGTCATAAAAAGTCGCGTCCGTCGATTTGCGGGCGATCGTCAGCTGGTCCAGCGCGGCCATGGTGGCGCCCTGCAGCACGTAGGATTCGGCCAGCGCCATGTGCTGCAAGGTCATCTTGCCCTGGTCCGCATAGGCTTTCGCCAGTAAATCATACAGTTCCGGCTCTTCCTTGTAGAGCTGCACCTGCTCGCGCAGATACAGGGTGGATTGCTCCAGCTTGCCGGCAGCCATCAGCGCTTCCGCATACTGGTGGGCAATGCCGCGCGACAGGGGAAACTGCTGGCGCGCAGCGTCCGCCGCCTTCAGGGCCTGCTGCGCCACTTCCTTCTTTTGCGCCGGCATCAACAGCACTTCCAGCCCCATTGCCGCCAGCAGCGAATTGGGGCCCTGCGTGCCGCCCGACGTCAGCACATTCGGCGCGGCCGGCTGGTGCAGGGCCGCATTGGCCGCATCGAGTTCCTTTTGCGCTTCCGCAGGCTTGCCCTGCTTGACGGCAACGAAAGACAGGCCGTAATGGGCGGCCGTCACCTGGAAACGGCTTTGCTGTTCCAGCTGCGTCTTGAAGACGGCCTTGGCATTCAACAAGCCTTGCACGCTTTCATCCTGCAGCACGCGGGCGCGGGCCCGGGCCAGGTGGAAACTCAGGCTGTCGGCACGCTGCTTGTACGGCTGCTCACGAATGCGCGCCTGGATGTCGGCGATGCGTTCCGTCGTCAGCGGGTGCGTCTGCAGATAGGCGGGCATCAGGTCGCTGTACGAACGGCTGGCCGCCTGCATGCGGCCGAAGAAGGCCACCATGCCGGTGGTGTCGAAACCGGCTTCGCCCATGATCTGGAAACCGATGCGATCCGCCTCGCGTTCGGCGTCGCGGCCGAAATTGAGCTGGCGCTGGATGGCCAGGCCCTGGCCGGCTGCAAACACGCCCATGGCCACGTCGCCGCCCGCGCGCGAAGCGAGCGCCGCCAGCAACATGGCGGCCAGCGGCATCAGGGCATCCTGGCGCTGCTGGCCCAGCATGCGCGCGATATGGCGCTGCGCCACATGGCCGATCTCGTGCGACAGCACGGAAGCCAGTTCCGCCTCCGTTTGCGCCGCCAGCACCAGGGCCGAGTGCACGCCGATGAAGCCGCCCGGCAAGGCAAACGCGTTCAACTGGGGATCGCGCACGGCAAAGAAAAAATAGTCGTAATTCGTTTCGCCGCGCACGCTGGGGCGCGCCGCCACGAGGGCGTTGCCGAAGGTGTTCAGGTATTCCAGCAAGGGCGCGTCGTCGAGGTAGTCGCGGTCGCCGCGGATGCCGCGCATGATTTCCTCACCAATCTTGCGCTCCATCGCCGGCGACAGGTCTTCGCGCGAGGTGTCGCCCAGGTTCGGCAGATTCGGCGCCGGCGGCACGGCCAGCGGCGTCCAGCTGCCGGCCGGCTTGGCCGCCACGCTGGCAACCGGCGCCGCAGGCGCGGAGGTATAGGTTTGCGCCAGCGCACAGGGTGCCGCCAGCCACAATGCAGCCAGCACCGACGCGCACCGGGAGCTGCGCAGCCATGCCGCGCCGGCGTTTTCAAGGACGATCGGAAGAAGAGTTTTTGAATTCACGGGTGCTATCATACCTTGTTCGCGGCGCCCATTCCCACGCAACAAGCATGCGCCATGCCAGTGGCATGACGTCGTGGCCAGGCGTGCCGCGCCCCCACTCCTCACCTATTTTGACGCCATGACAACAGCAGACAAGCAAGCCCCCGCCGGGGAACTGACCCATTTCGACGCCACGGGCCAGGCCCATATGGTCGACGTGGGCAGCAAGGAAGACACGCGCCGCAGCGCCGTGGCCGCCGGCACCATCCGCATGCAGCCCGCCACCTTGGCCTTGATTATTTCCGGCACCGCCAAGAAGGGCGACGTGCTGGGCATCGCCCGCATCGCCGCCATCATGGGCGCCAAGCGCACCAGCGACCTGATTCCCCTGTGCCACCCGCTGGCCCTCACGCGCGTCACCGTCGATTTTGAAGTGGACGAGGCGGCCAACAGCGTGCACTGCCGCGCCCAGGTCGACACGACGGGCAAGACGGGCGTGGAAATGGAAGCGCTCACTTCCGTGCAGATCGGCTTGCTGACGATCTACGACATGTGCAAGGCCGTCGACCGGGGCATGGTCATGACGAACGTGCGCGTGCTGGAAAAACATGGAGGCAAGTCAGGCGACTGGCACGCCGAGGTGTAAGACGCCACCGTTTCAGGCGGGCACTGGCCGCGTCACCTTGACGCGGCGCAAATCGCGCAACAGCCACACGGCGCATGCCAGGCACAGCACGATAATGGCCACGGATAGGGGCAAGTGGAACTGTTCCTGCCCTGCCAGCGCGAAGCCGGCGTGGATCAAACACGTTCCCACGCCCAGCGCGGCGCAGATGCCCGCATACAGGGTCGCCTGCGGGGTGGCCAGCAGCACGTGCCGGTAACCGGCCAGCACCAGGGCAATCACCGCCAGGTTAAACACCAGAAAACCCTGCACGCCGCCCGGCACATGAAACATCTCCCACTCTTTCCAGTAGGCAGCGTCAATTTGATGCAGGATCAGAAACAACATGGTCCAGAAGTAGCTGCGCGGCATAAAATTTACATTCGTCAATATTGACGCAATTGTAAAGCCTGAATCCTGCACCGGCACGCGCGCATGGCATTTTTCGATGTCAATATGAAATTCATTGATATAAATGCTTTTTCATCAAGAAATCATGCATACTGCGAGTCGACCATATCCAGATGAGCATCGCATGACTAGCAACAAGCCCGCCGCGGAAAGCAAGCTCCAGGACTTCGAATTCGAGGCCATGAATCTGCAGGTGGGTGGACGCATCCAGTTCATCACGCACCGCACCATCAAACCCATCCAGCATTTCTCGACCCTGATCGGCTATGTGAAAGACGAGTACCTGATCGTCAAGATTCCCATGGAAAACGGCGCCGCCATCATGCTCAACGAGGGCGACAAGCTGACCATCCGCGTGTTTTCCGGCGTCACCGTGTGTTCGTTTTCCTGCAGCGTGCTGCGCATCTTTGGCCGTCCGCTCAATTATGTCCACCTGAGTTTTCCCGACGCCATCCAGGGCACCAGCTTGCGCACGGCGATGCGCGTCAAAGTGGATATTCCGGCGCAGCTCAGCTACCGCGACGTGGCGGCCGTGCCCGTGTTCATCGTCAACCTCAGCGTCTCGGGCGCGCTGATCGAGGCGCCCAGCATGCTCACGCCGGACGACGACGGCGTGGCCCTCAGCTTTACCCTGCTGGTGCAGCCGAACAAGCATCAGATGCGCGTCAATACGCGCGCGCGCATCCAGAACGTCAGCGTGGGCAAGCCGTCGAATGGCCACGCCGCCGAGGTGGCGGAAATCTATACGTATGGCGTGCAATTCATCGACCTGGAACCGACTCACTACACGCTGCTGCAAAACCTCACCTATGAAGCGCTGATCGCGGACCGGCAAAAAATCGTCTGACGCTGGCGCGGCAGGGCCACTTACAGCGTCGGCGTCACGTCGGGAATGTTGTTTTTGGTAATCGCTTCCTTCGCTGCCGCATTCGTCACGGTGGTGCTATTGAACCAGGTCAGGCTGCTCGTCCCCGGCTTCATGGTCATCGTCACGGTTTGTCCACCGATACCCGTGCCCAGGTCGGCCGCCAGGGTCAGCACGATATCGCCCTTGTCCACTGTGGCGCTGGCCACTTCGCGCGTGGCACTGAACACGGGGATGGCGCTGGGCACGGCCTGGGTAGGGGTGCTGCAGGCGGTAGCCAGCCCGCCGTTTTCCTGCACGCACAGGGCCACGGCCGTTTTCAACGGGGCGGCGGCCGCCAGTACATTGCTGACCTTGGCCCGCATCGTGTAGTCGCCATACTGGGGAATGGCCACGGCCGCCAGGATGCCGGCGATGGCCACCACGATCATCAGTTCTATCAGGGTAAATCCGCTTTGCGCGCGCATCGTATCCTCCCATTGTGCATTGCTCACACCGTGCATGGTGCAAGCGCCATGCCAGCGGCGCGCCCGGGCAGCGGCGGTGCAAGTGGAAAGAAAAGCGACACATTTGGGCCGGTTCGGACCAGCGCCGTCGTCCCGGGCCGGGATGCGGCCCGTCTTGCGGACAAAAAAAAAGGAGCCGAAGCTCCTTTTTTGTACTGCGGTAAGCCGGCTGGAATTACAGCATGGCTTTCAGCAGACGCGCCATTTCCGACGGGTTTTTGGTCACGGTGATGCCGCAAGCTTCCATGATTTCCAGCTTGGCTTGTGCCGTATCGGCACCGCCCGAGATCAGCGCGCCGGCGTGGCCCATGCGCTTGCCTGGAGGAGCCGTTACGCCAGCGATGAAGCCGACGACCGGTTTTTTCATGTTGTCTTTGATCCAATAAGCCGCGTTGGCTTCGTCCGGACCACCGATTTCGCCGATCATGATGACCGCGTCGGTATCTGGATCGTCATTGAACATCTTCATGATGTCGATGTGCTTCAGACCGTTGATCGGGTCGCCGCCGATGCCGACTGCCGACGATT
The DNA here is from genome assembly GCF_030397595.1 of Janthinobacterium sp. SUN033. NCBI lineage: Bacteria > Pseudomonadati > Pseudomonadota > Betaproteobacteria > Burkholderiales > Oxalobacteraceae > Janthinobacterium > Janthinobacterium sp. SUN033. Next base: position 121,684 of record NZ_JAPQNV010000006.1, on the reverse strand, counting down.
GGCCCAGGCCCAGTGCGGTCAGCTGACCCACTGCTTCATAGGTCAGGGTGCCCGAACGCGAAACCACGCCGATACGGCCCTTCTTGTGGATGTGACCTGGCATGATGCCGATCTTGATTTCGTCTGGCGTGATCAAGCCTGGGCAGTTAGGGCCCAGCAGCAAGGTTTTGCTGTTGGCTTTGGCCATGCGGTCTTTCAGGGCCATCATGTCGCGGACAGGAATGCCTTCGGTGATGCAAATGGCCAGATCCATTTCAGCTTCGACAGCTTCCCAGATCGCCGCTGCCGCGCCTGCTGGCGGCACGTAGATGACGGAAACGTTGGCGCCGGTTTCTTTTTTCGCTTCGGTGACGTTAGCGAAAATAGGAATGCCTTCGAAATCTTCGCCGGCTTTCTTCGGGTTCACGCCTGCCACGAAGGCAGCTTTGCCGTTCGCGTAGTCGCGGCAACCGCGGGTGTGGAACTGGCCGGTCTTGCCGGTGATCCCTTGGGTAACAACTTTGGTATCTTTATTGATCAGAATGGACATGTTGATTCCTTAATTAAGCTTGACCGGCAGCGGCGGCAACGACGCTCTTGGCTGCATCTTCCATGGTGTCGGCTGCGATGATAGGCAGACCGGAATCGGCCAGCATCTTTTTGCCCAGGTCTTCGTTGGTGCCCTTCATGCGCACCACCAGCGGTACGTTCAGCGAAACGGCTTTCACCGCGGCGATAACGCCTTCGGCGATCACGTCGCAACGCATGATGCCGCCGAAAATGTTCACCAGGATGGCTTTCAGGCCTGGGTTTTTCAGCATGATCTTGAACGCTTCGGTCACTTTTTCTGCCGTGGCGCCGCCGCCGACGTCCAGGAAGTTGGCTGGCTCGCCGCCGAACAGTTTGATCGTGTCCATGGTGGCCATGGCCAGGCCGGCGCCGTTCACCAGGCAACCGATGTTGCCGTCGAGCGAGATGTAGGCCAGGTCGAATTTCGACGCTTCGATTTCAGCTGGATCTTCTTCGTCCAGGTCGCGCAGGGCGATGATTTCCGGATGACGGAACAGGGCGTTCGGGTCAAAGTTGAACTTGGCGTCCAGGGCGATGACTTTGCCGCTGCCGGTGACGATCAGCGGATTGATTTCGGCCAGCGAGCAATCGGTTTCCCAGTATGCTTTGTACAGGCCTTGCAGGTTGACGCGGGCGTCGACGATGGAACCGGCAGGCACGCCGATTTTGGTCGCGATGTCGTCTGCCTGGGCATCGGTCAGGCCAACGCTTGGCTCGATGGTGACGTGGTGGATCTTCTCTGGGTGGCTCTCGGCCACTTCTTCGATGTCCATGCCGCCTTCGGACGAAGCCATCAGGACGATTTTCTGGGTGACGCGGTCGGTGACCAGCGAAACGTACAGTTCTTGCTTGATGTCGGCGCCTTCTTCCACCAGCAGGCGGTTGACTTTCTGGCCTTCGGCGCTGGTCTGATGCGTGATCAGCTGCATGCCCATGATCTGGTCAGCGTATTCCTTGACCTGTTCCATCGATTTTGCCACTTTCACGCCGCCGCCCTTGCCGCGGCCACCTGCGTGGATCTGCGCCTTGACAACCCACACCGGGCCGCCCAGGGTTTCCGCAGCCTTGACGGCTTCTTCGACGGACATGCACGGAATACCGCGTGGTACCGTCACTCCGAATTGCCGGAGGATTTCTTTGGCTTGATACTCATGGATTTTCATGCTGGCTTCCCTTCTGATACTGATGTGTAAAAATACGGTTAGTGGTGCAAAAAAAACAGGAAAAACAGAGCGCCGGGGTCACGCTTTGGCTACCCAGCGCGGGTAATACTGTGCAACTGCCCCGCCATCGGTGCGCAGGGCGTGGCATTTGTCGAGTTGAAACGGCTTTTCATGCGACAAGTCAGCATTCGCACCGTCACGGGTCGACCAGACATCGCCGGCAAATGCCTGAACCGTCGCAGTCGGCAAGACTTGCGCCAGTTCGGTCAAATGGGTACAGCCGGCGATTCCCGCCAGGCGCTGTTTCAAGTCGCGGCGGAAATTCTTCAATAAATTCAGACCGATCAGCGCTCTGTAAGCGGGGCCGATGGTATCGCAAAAACCGGGATAGGGCACGGCATCGGAGGCGGCTTCGGCCTCGACGATGGTCAGTTCGCGATCGACGGTAATGCGTAAGTGGAGGTCATGCAGGGGGGAGCCGGCGGGACGGGGGCCGGAGGCCAGGGTCGCGTCATAGCTTTTGATATCGGTGATACGGGCGTCAATATCCCACAGGCCGTCGTCGCGCACATACGCTTGGACGTCGATAACGCGGGAGTGCCGGAGGGCGCGCCGGGATACGGGAGTTGACAGGGGCATAAGACCGATGCCGCTTGCGCGGCCATAATTTAGTAAGCAGCCATGTGCTTAAAGCACTCTGTTCGCAGCTTCTACGAACAGCAACCGCACCTGCGGCGCCGCAAAAACCCTAAAAGTGTAGCACACTGGGCGCTGGTTGCGCCGCAACATAATTTTTCATTGCTTCGATAAAAACATTTCAAAGTATAAAGAAAGCACATGGAAATTTACGCTGTTATCACATTCAGTGATGATAGATATGCGCACCTGGGGCCGCGAACCGCATCCAGTTGCCGCCACCGCGCCGAGATCGCACGGCGCAGGCAGCGCTCACGACGTGCAGCGCAACAATACGCCGCTGGCTTGACAGGACGATGACAGAAGCAGAATCCTGCAAAGAAAACATGGACAAACAGCAAGGCCGACTGGCCCGCGCACGCAAGCAGGGCATCGTACGGACTGTTGTAGATGGAACACAGCGCGGCCAGGGCGGGCCGGCCGGCACGGCGCGGAAGCACGCAGAAGCGCGCCAGCCGCCTAGTCGTCCTCGGGCTCCCGCCCCTTCAAGGCCGCTTGCACGGCGCGCTGGGAAAAGCCGCGCTGCATCAGGAAGCGCATCTGCTTGTTGCGCTGCTCGGCATCCTGCGCCACTGCACCAAATTTGCGGCGCCACACTTCGCAGGCGCGCGCCACTTCCCCTTCGGCCAGGCCCGCCTTGAGTTCCTGCAACGCCTCGCCCCCAATGCCATGGCTTTGCAATTCCGCCATGATGCGGCTATTGCCGAAGCGGGCCGAGCGGCGGTGGATCAGCGACTCGGAAAAACGCTCCTGCGACAGCCAGTTGGCTTGCTCCAGGCTGTCGAGCAAGGCTTCCACATCGTCGCCCTCCTGCGCATGGCGCTGCAGCTTGCGCCGCAATTCCATGCGGCTGTGTTCGCGCATCGACAGAAAGCGTAGCGCCCTGCCCTTCAGGCTCAGTTGTACCGCTGCCATACCCATATCCCATCTTTACCACACCGGACTGAAAACACAATTGCCGCCAGGCGCACAGGCGCAGGGCGGCAATCATTGTAGAACTTTTTTGTGCGGCAAGCTGCCGCCGGCGGGCCAGGCGGGCCCCGCCACTGTCGCTTACTCGGCGGCCTTGGCTTCCGCAGCCTTGGCAGCCTTGTCGGCAGCTTTATCCGCTTTTTCCGGCTTTTCAGCAGCCAGCGGCGGCAGTTCGCGCACGCCCAGAGAAGCGCGGACCTTGTTTTCGATCTCGCGGGCCAGCGCCGGACGCTCTTGCAGGAAGGCGCGGGCGTTGTCCTTGCCCTGGCCGATGCGTTCGCCGTTGTAGCTGTACCACGAACCGGATTTTTCCACGATCTTGGCATCCGAACCCAGGTCCAGGATTTCGCCTTCGCGCGAGGTGCCGGCGCCGTACAGGATGTCGAAGTGCGCTTCCTTGAACGGCGGCGCGATCTTGTTCTTGACGACCTTGACCTTGGTTTCGTTGCCGATCACTTCATCGCCGGACTTGATCGAGCCGGTGCGGCGGATATCCAGGCGCACGGAGGCGTAGAATTTCAGCGCATTGCCGCCGGTGGTCGTTTCCGGGCTGCCGAACATCACGCCGATCTTCATGCGGATCTGGTTGATGAAGATGACCAGGGTATTCGTGCGGTTGATGGAGCCGGTCAGCTTGCGCAGGGCTTGCGACATCAAACGGGCTTGCAAGCCCGGCAGGGAATCGCCCATGTCGCCTTCGATCTCGGCGCGTGGCGTCAGTGCGGCCACGGAGTCGATGACGACGAGGTCGACGCTGCCCGAACGCACGAGGGCGTCGCAGATTTCCAGCGCCTGCTCGCCCGTATCCGGTTGCGAGATCAGCAGTTCATGCAGGTTCACGCCCAGCTTTTGCGCGTAACCGACGTCGAGCGCGTGCTCGGCATCGATAAAGGCGCAGGTGCCGCCCAGTTTTTGCATTTCAGCAATGGTTTGCAGGGTCAGGGTGGTTTTACCCGACGATTCCGGACCGTAGATCTCCACCACGCGGCCGCGCGGCAAGCCGCCCACGCCCAGCGCGATATCGAGGCCGAGCGAACCGGTCGACACGACTTGCACTTCTTCGATCGGTGCGCTGGCATCCATGCGCATGACCGAACCTTTGCCAAACTGCTTCTCGATCTGCGCCAGTGCGGCGGCGAGCGCCTTGGCTTTTTCCGATGCGGGTACTACAGCTTTTTTATCGTCCATATGTTCTTTCAGCCGTTCTACAGTCGACGATTCACGTGAATCGGTCGGCCTGCGATAGCGCCAGTGGGTTAAATTCTTTACACAGACAGTACTGTATAAAAAAACAGTGATCAATGCAAGCGGAACGTGGATTTGTTTTGAAACAGATCAATACAACCCTGTTTTTCACAAAAATTCGCCACCTTGCGGAAAATGAAACACAATACAAGCTTCTACCGTCGCAAGCATAGGAAGTGCACCATGCGTATTTTACTTGCCGAAGATGACAGCGTGCTGGCCGATGGCCTGACCCGCTCGCTGCGCCAGTCCGGTTATGCGATCGATTACGTCAAGACCGGGCAAGAGGCCGATACGGCCCTGTCCACCCAGGAATTCGACTTGCTGATCCTCGACCTGGGCTTGCCCAAGATGTCCGGGCTGGAAGTGCTGCGCCGCCTGCGCGCGCGCGCCTCGCTGCTGCCCGTGCTGATCCTGACGGCCGCCGATTCCATCGAGCAACGCGTGAATGGCCTCGACCTCGGTGCCGACGATTATATGGCCAAGCCGTTCGCCTTGTCGGAACTGGAGGCAAGAGTGCGCGCCCTGACCCGCCGCGGCGCCGGCGGCGGCGCCACCATCATCAAGCACGGCCCCCTCAGCTACGACCAGGTGGGGCGCAGCGCCTACATCAACGACCAGATGCTCGACCTGTCGGCGCGCGAACTGGGCTTGCTGGAAATCCTGCTGGGCCGCACGGGCCGCCTCGTTTCAAAAGAGCAACTGGTCGACCACCTGTGCGAATGGGGCGAGGAAGTGTCGAACAACGCCATCGAAGTGTATGTCCACCGCTTGCGCAAGAAGATCGAAGTGGGCGGCGTGCGCATCGCCACCGTGCGCGGCCTCGGATACTGCCTGGAAAAATACTCGGAAGCGGCGCGCCTGAACGCCGAAGCGGGCGAATCGGCAAGCCCGGCCAGCGGACCCGCCAGCAAGTGAAGGTGCGCGAGGCGCCAGCGGACGAGGCGGACGACGACGACTGGTTCGAGCCGCCCACCACGGAGCAGGATGACACCATCGAGCATTCGCTGTTCGGCGAAATCCTCGACTGGATGCTGGCGCCCTTGCTGCTGCTGTGGCCGATGAGCATCGCCATCACCTATCTGGTGGCCAAGAGCATCGCCAATCAACCGTTCGACCATGCGCTGGAAGACAGCGTGACGGTGCTGACGCAACAGGTCAAGCAAGCCGATGGCGCGATGCTGCGCCACGTGCCGGACAAAAACGGCAAGGGCCGCGACTTCCTGCGCGGCGACGATGTCGACACCCTGTATTACCTGGTGGTGGGCTCGCGCGGCGAATACCTGAACGGCGACCGCGATCTGCCGCCGCCGCAAGACCCCGACAAATACCGCAGCGGCATGGTGCTGTTTCGCAACGACACCATCCACGGCACGCCCGTGCGCGTGGCGTTCAGCTATCTCGACATTCCTTCCGGCAACGACGATGAACCCAGCCGCGCGCTGGTGCAAGTGGCGGAAACCCTGGAAAAGCGCGCCCAGCTGGCCAATGAAATCATCAAGGGCGTGATTTTGCCGCAGTTCATCATCCTGCCCGTGATCCTGGCCCTGGTCTGGTTTGCCCTGGCGCGCGGCCTGTCGCCGCTGGCGCAATTGCAGGAACGCATACGCGCCCGCCCGCCCGACGATTTATCGCCCATCGAATCGGGCCAGGTGCCCGAGGAAATCACGCCGCTGGTCGGTTCGCTCAACGAGATGCTGGCGCGGCTGTCGCTGTCGATCGACATGCAGAAACGCTTCATCGCCGATGCCGCGCACCAGATGAAAACGCCGCTGGCCGGCATGCGCATGCAATCGGAGCTGGCCCTGCGCCAGACCGACCACGACGAAATCCACCGCTCGCTGCTGCAACTGGCGAAAAGTTCGGAAGCGGCCACGCGCCTGGTCAACCAGTTGCTGGCCCTGGCGCGCGCGGAAAACCAGCCGCAGGCAGGCACAGCGTTCGAGCCGATCGAGCTGAGCGAACTGGCGCGCGGCGTGGTGCAGGATTGGGTGCAAGCCTCGTTTGCCCAGCATATCGACCTGGGCTTCGAGCAGCCCGCGTATTCGATCTTGATCTCCGGCAATGCCATGATGCTGCGCGAACTGCTGAGCAACCTGATCGACAATGCCTTGCGCTACACGCCGGCTGGCGGCAGCGTCACGGTGCGCGTGCGCAGCACCCTGGAACTGGCCATCCTGGAAGTGGAAGATACGGGCCCCGGCATACCGCAGGCGGAGCGGGCGCACGTGTTCGAACGCTTTTACCGCATTCTCGGCAGCAACGTCGACGGTAGCGGCCTGGGCCTGGCCATCGTGCGCGAAATTGCCCAGCAGCATGGCGCCGAAGTCGATATTTTTAACAATCCGCGCGCGCAGTCGCCGAAGCTGCCGGGCACCCTGCTGCGCCTGAGCATCGCCCTGCTGTTGCCGGACGCGCCAGAAGAGGATGACATCACGTATGGATAAGCCGAGCCCACCCGCTCCCCCCGCGCGGCCGGCGCGCACGCCCAGCCCCGAGCTGCAGGCGCGCCTCGATGTGCACTGGCGCAAGACGCGGCGCCTGACGGCCATCCTGCTGCTGGTCTGGCTGCTGACGGGCTTCCTGACCGTGTTCTATGCGCGCGAACTGTTACATTTGAATCTGTTCGGCTGGCCGCTGCCCTTTTATATGGCGGCCCAGGGCGCCTCGCTCGTGTACCTGGCCATCATCGCCTTGTATGCCTGGCGCATGCGGCGCCTCGACCGGGCGTTTCATGCCGAGGAGCAAGCATGAGCGGCCAACGCAGCTTCTTTGCGCGCCTGTGCCGCTACTACCTGCTGTTTACCGCCGGTTTCGCCGCCTTCCTGCTGGCCCTGTCGGTACTGGAACAGGAAGGCATGCCGCGCGCGTGGATCGGCTACCTGTTCATGCTCGTCACCATCACCCTGTACGCCACCATCGGCGTCATCAGCCGCACCTCGAACGTCACCGAATACTATGTGGCGGGGCGCCGGGTGCCGGCCATGTTCAACGGCATGGCCACGGCCGCCGACTGGATTTCGGCGGCCAGCTTCATCAGCCTGGCCGGCGGCCTGTACCTGAACGGCTTCGACGGCCTGGCCTTCATCATGGGCTGGACGGGCGGCTATTGCCTGGTGGCCCTGCTGATCGCGCCCTATCTGCGCAAGTTCAGCCAGTACACGATTCCCGATTTCCTCGCCGCCCGCTACGGCAGCGGCACCGACAAACGGGGCGCCAGCGTGCGCGTGGTGGCCGTGGCCGCCACCATCATCGTCTCGTTTACGTATGTGGTGGCGCAGATCTATGCCGTCGGACTGATCGCCTCGCGCTTCACGGGCGTGGATTTTTCCGTCGGCATCTTCCTGGGCCTGGCCAGCATCCTCGTCTGCTCCTTTCTGGGCGGCATGCGCGCCATCACCTGGACGCAGGTGGCGCAGTACATCATCATCCTCGTCGCCTTTCTGATTCCCGCCATGTGGCTGTCGGTCAAGCATGCGGACAATCCCGTGCCGCAGATCGCCTACGGCAAGGTGCTGCCGCAACTGAGCGCGCGCGAACACGTGCTGGAAACGGACCCGAAAGAAAACGAAGTGCGCGCCATCTTCCGCCAGCGCGCGCAAAGCTACCAGGCGCGCATTGATGGCTTGCCCGCTTCCTGGGAACAAGGCCATCTGACGGCCCAGCGCCAGCTCGATAGTTTGCGCCAGCGCAATGCTTCGCTGTTCGACATCCGCAACGCGGAGCGCTACCTGATCGCCTATCCGAAAAGTCCGGACGAGGCACGCGTGCTGTGGCAGGCGGCACAGGCGCAAAACCAGAAACGCGCCGAGCCGATCATTCCGCACGCGCAGCCGTTTCCCGCCGCCGACCGGGAACAATCCGACATCAAGCGCAACAATTTCCTGGCCCTCGTGTTCTGCATGATGCTGGGCACGGCCGCCCTGCCCCACATCCTGATGCGATCGTACACCACGCCGTCCGTGCACGAAACGCGCGTATCCGTCTTCTGGACACTGTTCTTCATCTTGTTGATCTACCTCACGATTCCCGCACTGGCCGTGCTGGTCAAATACGATATTTACTCGGCGCTGGTGGGCACGCAATACGCGAACCTGCCCACCTGGGTGTCCTACTGGGCCAACGTGGACAAGCTCAGTCCCCTGATCAGCATCGTCGACGTCAACCGCGACGGCATCGTGCAGCTGGCGGAAATTTCCATCGACGCCGACGTGCTGGTGCTGGCCACGCCCGAGATCGCCGGCCTGCCCTATGTGATTTCCGGCCTGGTGGCGGCCGGCGGCCTGGCTGCCGCCCTGTCGACGGCCGACGGCTTGCTGCTGGCCATCTCCAACGCCCTGTCGCACGACATTTATTACAAGGTCGTCGATCCCACGGCCTCGACGCAAAAGCGCGTGACGATTTCAAAATTGCTGCTGCTGGCCGTGGCCTTCATCGCCGCCTATGCGGCCTCGCAAAAGCCGGCGGACATTTTGTCGCTCGTGGGCGTGGCCTTTTCCCTGGCCGCCTCGACCCTGTTTCCGCCGTTGGTGCTGGGCGTGTTCTGGAAACGCGCCAACCACCAGGGCGCGCTGGCCGGCATGCTGGCGGGCTTTGGCGTGTGCCTGTATTACATGCTGCACACGAGCACCATGCTGGGAGGTAATGCCAGCGGTCAATGGTTTCATATCGCTCCCATTTCCGCCGGCATCTTCGGCGTGCCGGCTGGCTTGGCCGCCGCCGTGCTGGTCAGCTGGCTGACGCCGGCGCCTGGGCGCCGTAGCACGGGGCTGGTCGAGCATATCCGGGCGCCGGAATAGCAGCGCATCCCGGCCAAGGGATGAAATGGAGAAATTCCACGACAGAACTATCGGAAAAACTGCGCCCCGGCAAAAAGGGAGTAGGCTGGAGGGCCGTTCCATTTACGAGGAAATCCCATGCCGTCTGGAAAAATTCTTGTCGCCCAAGGGGGCGGCCCCACCGCCGTCATCAACCAGTCGCTGGTGGGCGTGGTGCTCGAATCACGGCGCTTCCAACATGTCACGCGCGTGTATGGCGCGCTGCACGGCGTGCGCGGCATCATTAATGAAGAATTCGTCGATCTGACGCAGGAGACCAGCCATAACCTGGAACTGGTGGCCGCCACGCCCTCGTCGGCGCTCGGCTCCACGCGCGACAAGCCCGATATTGCCTACTGCCAGCAGATCTTCGAAGTGCTGCGCGCGCACGAGATCGAACACTTCTTTTACATCGGCGGCAATGACTCGTCCGACACGGTGCGCATCGTCAGCGAGGAAGCGCATAAGGCCGGCTATCCGCTGCGCTGCATCCACATCCCGAAAACCATCGACAACGACCTGGTGGGCAGCGACCACACGCCCGGCTTTCCCTCGGCCGCGCGCTTCGTCGCGCAAGCGTTCGCCGGCGCCAACCTCGATAACGCGGCCTTGCCCGGCGTGTACGTGGGCGTGGTGATGGGCCGCCACGCGGGCTTTTTGACGGCCGCCTCGGCGCTGGGCAAGAAGTTCCCCGACGATGGCCCGCACCTGATCTACCTGCCCGAGCGCGTCTTTGCGCTGGATCAATTCCTCGCCGACGTGAAGGCCACGTATGAAAAACATGGCCGCTGCGTGATCGCCGTGTCGGAAGGCATCCACGACGCCTCGGGCGAGCCGATCGCCAGCCTGCTGGCCACACAGGCGGGCAATGCGGTCGAGCGCGATGCGCACGGCAACGTGCAATTGTCCGGCACGGGCGCGCTGGCCGACCTGCTGTGCGACGAGATCAAGGCGAAACTGGGCATCAAGCGCGTGCGCGGCGATACCTTCGGCTATCTGCAGCGCTCCTTCATCGGCTGCGTCTCTGATGTAGATCAACGCGAAGCCCGCGAAGTGGGCGAAAAGGCCGTGCAATTCGCCATGTGGGGCGAGCGCGACGGTTCCGTCGCCATCAAGCGCACGGGCTTTTATTCCGTCGATTACGAGTTGCTGCCACTTTCCGATGTGGCGGGCAAGACGCGCACCATGGAAGACGAATTCATCAGCGCCAGCGGCACGGACGTGACGGATGCTTTCCGGCTGTACCTGCGCCCGCTGCTAGGCTCGGGCATGCCGGACGCCTTCCGCCTGCGCGCGGCCAAGGTGGCGAAGGTCTTGAAACCCTAGCTGTTTTCTGCCAGCAGCAGCGGCCGCAGCTTGACGGCCGCCTCCTTGAGCTGCGGTACGTGCTGCAGCAACTGCTCCACGGACTTGCGCGCCACAGGCGCGTGGCAGGCCACGGCCGCCACGATGCGTCCGTCGGCCGCGCAGATGGGCACGGCCACGGCCACCATGCCATGCACGAATTCCTCGTCGTCGATGCCGATGCCCAGGCGGGCGATGCGCACGATCTCGCGTTCCAGCAGGACAGGATCCGTGATGCTTTTCGGCGTGCGCGCCTGCAGGGTCAGCATGGCCAGCAATTCGCGCCGCTCCAGCAAAGTCATATGCGCCAGGAATAATTTTCCGCTCGCCGTGCAATGCATGGGCGCGCGCGTGCCCAGCACCAGGTGCAGGCGCAGCGGTTCCTGCGTTTCCACGCGATCCACATACACGATCGCATTGCCCTCGGGAATGGCGAGATTGCACGTCTCGCCCGTGGCCGCCACCAGGCTGCCCAGGATGCTGCGGCTCACACGGATCAGGGCATTGTTGCGCAGGGTCGCCAGCGCCAGGTTGGTGGACGCGGCACCGGGCACATAGCCGCGTCCCACGGGCGTGCGCAGCACATAGCCATGTTGCTCCAGGGTATCGAGCAGGCGCATCATGCTGGCCTTGGGCACCTGCATGCGTGCGGCCAGTTGCGACAGGGTCAAGGGCTGGCTGGCGCTGGCCAGGTGCTCGATCAAACGCAGCACGCGCAAGCCCCGCGCCTCGTCGCCATGGCTGGCCGCCGTGCTGGGCGCCGCCTGGCTACCCTCTTCGGCCTCGGCCGGCCGTTTTTGAAACGCATCATGCATGTTCTGTTTCACCTCTCGCTTATGCGGCTGTTTCCGCTTGTCCCGGTGCTGCACGTCTTTTATAAATGGAACAAGACGTTCCAAAAATAATCAATAAAGACCAGTGTATCGCAAAAAACGCCCGCCGAGGCGGCGCGATACCGCAACGCAGGAGACAAGCACCATGTTGCAAACACACTATGATTACATCGTCGTCGGCGCCGGTTCCGCCGGCTGCGTGCTGGCCAACCGCCTGTCGCACGACAGCAACAATCAGGTATTGCTGCTGGAAGCGGGCGGCAAGGACAACAATCCCTGGATACACGTGCCGGTCGGCTATTTCAAGACCATGCACGACCCGAATCTGGACTGGTGCTACCGCACGGAAGCGGACGCCGGCATCGCCGGGCGCCAGCTGCAATGGCCGCGCGGCAAGGTCTTGGGCGGTTCCAGCTCGCTCAACGGCTTGCTGTACGTGCGGGGGCAGAAGGAAGATTACGACCGCTGGGCCGAGCTGGGCAATGCTGGCTGGAGCTATGCCGAGGTGCTGCCCTACTTTAAAAAATCGGAAGACCAGGAACGGGGCGCCAGCGATTACCACGGCGTCGGTGGCCCATTGAAAGTGTCGGACTTGCGCCTGCGCCGTCCCATCGCGGAACACTTTATTGCGGGCGCCACGGAAAGCGGCATCCCTTTCAATGCCGATTACAACGGCGCCACGCAGGAAGGCGTCGGCTACTTCCAGCAGACGGCCAGCAAGGGTTTGCGCTGGAGCACGGCGAAAGCCTTTTTGCGGCCGGCCCGCAAGCGCGCCAACCTGCGCGTGGAAGTGCGCGCACAGATCACGCGCGTGCTGTTCGAGGGCAAGCGCGCCGTCGGCATCGAGTTTCGGCAAGATGGCCAGCTGCGCCAGGCGCGCGCCAGCGGCGAAGTGATTTTATGCGCGGGCGCCATCGGCTCGCCGCAGATCCTGCAATGCTCGGGCGTGGGTCCGCGCGCCCTGCTCGAGGAAGTCGGCGTGCCGCTGGTGCACGACTTGCCCGGCGTGGGACAGAACCTGCAAGACCACCTGCAAATCCGCCTCGTCTTCAAGACGCGCTTGAAAACCCTGAACGATGAAGTCAACAGCCTGTGGGGCAAGCTGTGGGTGGGCATGCAATATGTGTTTTCCCGCTCCGGGCCATTGACCCTGGCGGCCAGCCAGGTGACGGTATTTACCAAATCCTCGCCCGAGGTGGAGCGGCCCGACATACAGTTCCACATGCAGCCGCTGAGCGCCGACAAGCCGGGCGAAGGCGCGCATCCGTTTTCCGCCTTTACGTCGTCCGTGTGCCAGCTGCGCCCGCACAGCCGCGGCCACGTGTCGATCAAGTCCGCCGATCCCCTCGCTTATCCGGGCATCTACCCGAACTACCTGTCCGACCCGCGCGACCAGCGCACGGCGATCGCCGCCCTGCGCGTGGCGCGCAAAATCGCCGCCGCACCGTCGCTGGCGCCGCACATCATTGCCGAATTCGTGCCCGGCCCGCAATTCGAGACGGATGAAGAACTGCTGGACGCGGCGCGGCGCTTCAGCCAATCGATCTATCACCCCAGCGGCACCTGCAAGATGGGCCATGACGCGCTGGCCGTCGTCGATGCGCGCCTGCGCGTGCACGGCTTGCAGGGCTTGCGCGTGGTCGACGCGTCGATCATGCCGGAAATCGTCTCGGGCAACACGAACGCGCCCACCATCATGATCGCCGAAAAAGCGGCCGACATGATCCTGGCGGACGCCGTGCGGCTGCCGCAGGCGGCCTGACCCACCCGCTCCATTCCCAGCAAGGAGGATGCCAACGGCGGACAGACCGGCCCGCCCCCAATGACTCGGCAAGCAGCCCAGCATCAAAAAATACATAATCGATATCGATTGGAGACTAGATATGGACAACAATCCCAACAATCCGAAAAAAGCCAAAGAGCTACGGAAAGTCGTGATGGCCAGCGTGATCGGCGCCACCATCGAGTGGTACGACTTCTTTTTATACGGCGTCGTCGCCGGCATCGTGTTCAGCAAGCTGTATTTCCCGGGCGACGATCCGCTTGTTTCGACCATGCTGGCCTACGGCACCTTCGCCGTAGGCTTTTTGTCGCGCCCCATCGGCGGCGTGATCTTCGGCCACTTCGGCGACAAGATCGGCCGCAAGAGCATGCTGGTGATGACCCTGATGATCATGGGCATATCCACCTTCCTGATCGGCGTGCTGCCCACGTATGACCACATCGGCTACTGGGCGCCCGGCCTGCTGCTGTTCCTGCGCGTGCTGCAAGGCATCGGCCTCGGTGGAGAATGGGGCGGCGCCGTGCTGATGGCGTATGAATATGCGCCACCCAAGGAGCGCGGCTTCTATGCCAGCCTGCCGCAGATCGGCCTGGCCATCGGCCTGTGCCTCGCTTCCGGCGTGGTGGCGATCCTGTCGTACAGCCTGACGGATGCGCAATTCCTGTCCTGGGGCTGGCGCGTGGCCTTCATCCTGTCGGCCGCCCTTGTCTTCATCGGCATGTGGATACGCCTGAACGTGATGGAAACGCCGGAATTCCAGGCCGTCAAGGAAAAGAACGCGGAGACGCAGATTCCGTTTTTCGACCTGCTGAAACGCTACCCGGGCAACGTCTTGAAGGGCATGGGCGCGCGCTATATCGATGGCGTGTTCTTCAATATCTTCGGCGTGTTTTCCATCACCTATCTGACCAATACCATCAAGATCGCCCGCACGGAAGCGCTGATGGGCGTGATGGCGTCGGCCGTCGTGATGTGCTTTTGCATCCCGTTCTTCGGCCGCCTGTCGGACCGCATCGGCCGCACCAAGGTGTTTTTCTGGGGTTCGCTGATCACGGGCGTGTCGTCCATTCCTGCCTTCTGGATCATGCTCAACCACGCCGACAATCCGCTGCTGCTGTGGTGTTCCGTGATCATCCCGCTGGGCGTGCTGTATTCGGCCGTGTACGGCCCGGAAGCGGCCCTGTTCTGCGACCTGTTCGACGCCAAGGTGCGCTACACGGGCATCTCCTTCGTCTACCAGTTCTCCGGCATCTTCGCCAGCGGCCTGACTCCCATCATCGCCACCTACCTGCTGAAAACGGGCAATGGCGAACCGTGGCACATCGTCGGCTACATCCTGTTCGCGTCCCTCGTCTCGGCCGTCAGCGTGGCCATGATCGGCAGGGGCGGCTCGCAGCCGGATGGGCGCATGAAGCCGGCGCACGCAAGGTAAGCTGGCAACTGGCATAAAAAAAGCAGGCTCTCAAAGAGGCCTGCTTTTTTCTTACGAACGCCACAGCGCCTGACAAAGGCGTAGCGCGGCAGGGTTGGTCAGGTGATCAGATCACGATCGTCTGATGCTCGTCGCCCACGCGGGCACGGATGGTGCCGATGCGCGAGACGGTTTCGCCGGCCGCTTGCAGCTGGGCGATGGCGGCGTCCGCGTTTTCCTGCGAGACGATGACGGTCATGCCGATGCCGCAGTTGAAGACGCGGTGCATTTCGGCGTCAGCCACGCCGCCGTGCTGTTGCAGCCACATGAACAGCGGTGGCATGGTCCATGCCTTCGAGTCCAGCTCGGCCACCAGGCCAGGCTGCAGCACGCGCGGGATGTTTTCCACCAGGCCGCCACCGGTGATGTGCACCATGCCCTTGACTTCCATGGCATCCATCAGCGCCAGCAGCGGCTTGACGTAGATGCGCGTCGGCTGCATCAGCACGTCGGCCAGCTTGCGGCCGTGGAAGTCGCCTTCCAGGTCCGGTTTTGCCACTTCGATGATCTTGCGCACCAGCGAGTAACCATTCGAGTGCACGCCGGACGAGGCCAGGCCCAGCACCACGTCGCCCGGGGCGATCTTGGTGCCGTCGATGATTTTCGATTTTTCCACGGCGCCGACGGCAAAACCTGCAAGGTCGTATTCGCCGGCCGGGTACATGCTCGGCATTTCCGCCGTTTCGCCGCCGATCAGTGCGCAGCCCGCTTGTTCGCAACCCTGGGCGATGCCCTTGATGACATCGGTGGCGATCGCCACGTCCAGCTTGCCGCATGCGAAGTAGTCGAGGAAGAACAGTGGTTCGGCACCTTGCACCAGGATGTCGTTGACGCTCATGGCGACCAGGTCGATGCCGACCGTGTCATGACGGTTCAGTTCGAATGCCAGGCGCAATTTGGTACCCACGCCGTCGGTACCCGAGACGAGCACCGGTTCCTTGTACTTCTTGCTGATTTCAAACATGGCGCCAAAACCGCCCAGGCCGCCCATCACGCCTTCGCGCAGGGTGCGCTTGGCAAACGGCTTGATTGCTTCGACTAAAGCGTCGCCTGCGTCGATATCGACGCCAGCGTCACGGTAGGAAAGGGAAACATTAGAAGTCTGGTTCATGGTGTGGTGGCAGCGGAGGCGGTAAAATAGAAGGCGGATACCCGCCGGCACGCGCGCGCAAGCATGTTTTTCAACATCGTGCGGCAGGGCGCCAGCGGGTGAATTCGGTCGATCAAGTCGCTATTTTATCAAACTGCCCCGCCATTTCGTAATTAACTGCCTTTTTTTAACGCAACAGCACAAACTCCATGCCATTCGCCATCACCGCCGAACAGAAGCAAACAGCATTTTGGATCGCGGTCTGGCTGGCATTCCTGCTGCTGCTCGTCAGCCTGGGCCCCATCCTGACGCCCTTCCTGGCCGCCGCCATCCTCGCCTACGTGCTCAATCCCGGCGTGGACCGATTGCAACGCCTGCACTACAAGCGCTTTTACCTGCCCCGTCCGCTGGCCGTGCTGGTCGTCGTAGTGTTGTTTTTCCTCGCCATTACGGCGCTGGTGCTGATCGTCGTGCCCGTGCTGCAGAAGGAAATTCCCTTGCTGCAGGCGCAGATTCCCCAGTTTCTCAGCAAGGCGAACGAGTTCCTGGCGCCGAAACTGCGCGACCTGGGCATCCGCGTGCGCCTGGATGGCACGGGCATCAAACGCATGCTGAGCCAGCAGATGGCCACCAGCGGCGACGAAATCTGGAGCACAGTGCTGGCCTCGGCCCGTATCGGCGGCACGGCCGTGCTGGGCTGGCTGGCCACCGTGGTGCTGATTCCCGTCGTGCTGTTCTACCTATTGCTGGACTGGCATCCCATGCTGGCGCGCATCGCCGCCGCCGTGCCGCGCCGCTGGGTCGGCCGCACGGTGGGCATGGCGCAGGAAGTCGATACCCTGCTGGCGCAATACCTGCGCGGCCAGCTGCTCGTCATGCTGGTGCTGGCCACGTATTACTCGGCCGCGCTGGCCATCGCCGGTTTTGAGGTGGCATTGCCTGTGGGCATCATCACAGGCTTGCTGGTGTTCATCCCCTACCTGGGCTTCGGCCTGGGGCTGATGCTGGCGCTGATCGCCGCCCTGCTGCAGTTCGCCGACTGGAGCGGCGTGATCGCCGTGGCCGTCATCTACGGCTGCGGCCAGGTCATCGAGGGCTTTTTCCTCACGCCGCGCCTGGTAGGCGAACGCATCGGCCTGAACCCGTTGGCCGTGATCTTCGCCTTATTGGCTTTCGGGCAACTGTTTGGTTTCGTCGGCGTACTGCTCGCTTTACCCGCTTCTGCCGTGTTGATGGTCGCTTTTAAGCATCTAAGACGCCACTACCTGTCCAGCACCTTCTATAATGCATAATAAAAGCGGATATCATATCAACCTGGCAATACCAATGATGCACAAGCAGTAATGAAAAACAGGACAAGGCGTACGCCATGAAACAACTGGTGCTCGATTTAGGCACAGACCAGGCGCACAGCCTCGATACCTTCGAGGTGGGACAGAATGCCGAAGTGGCGCAGCTGATGCGCCAGTTCGCCGCGCGCACTTCGCGCGAACATTTTGCCTACCTGTGGGGCGAACTGGCCGCCGGCAAGAGCCATCTGCTCAAGGCCCTGGCCAGCACCGAGCGCGCGCGCTACATTTCGCCATTCTCGATCGAGTCCGAATTCGTGTATTCGCCCGACGTCGACCTGTACCTGCTCGACGACTGCGAAAAGCTGTCGCCGCTGGCGCAGATCGATGCCTTTGCCCTGTTCAATGAAATCCGCGCCAACAAGGCCTTCATGGTGTGCAGCGGCGCCGTGCCGCCGGCCGTGCTGCCCGTGCGCGAAGACTTGCGCACACGCATGGGCTGGGGCCTGATCTATCAAATCCACGGCTTGACCGACGATGAAAAAATCGCCGCCCTGACCCAGGCGGCCACCACCCGCGGCTTGACCTTGTCGCCCGGCGTGTTACCCTATCTGCTGTCCCATTTCCGGCGCGACATGCGTTCGCTGTCGACGATGCTGGACTCTCTCGACCTCTACTCCCTTGAAACCCAACGCCCGATCACCTTGCCATTATTGCGCGAGTTGCTGCAGGCGGAAGCGAAAGAATGATGAATCTGGCCCTGTTTGACCTCGACCACACCCTGCTGCCCATCGACTCGGATCACGAGTGGGGCGAATTCCTGGTACGCATCGGTGCCGTGGACGCCGCCGAATTCACCCGCCGCAACGACGAATTTTTCGCGCAATACCAGGCCGGTACGCTCGATCCGGTGGAATACCTGGAATTTTCGCTGGGCACCCTGGCGCAGTTTCCGCGCGAACGCCTGGAAGCGCTGCACAAGCAATTCATGGCCGAAGTGGTCATGCCGGCCATCCGCCCCGAAGTCGTGGCCTTGCTGAAACAGCACCAGGACGCGGGCGACCTGCTGGCCATCGTCACGGCCACCAACCATTTCATCACCAAACCCATCGCCGATGCGCTGGGCGTCGAACACCTGCTGGCCGCCATGCCCGAGTATGACGACAAAGGCAATGTCACGGGCAAGCTGGTGGGCACACCGACCCTGGGCGCGGGCAAGCTGACCCACACCCATGCCTGGCTAGAAAAAATGGGCAAGGAACTGGGGCAGTTCGAGCGCAGCTATTTTTACAGCGATTCGCACAACGACATTCCCTTGCTGTCGGTCGTGACTCACCCTGTCGCGACCAATCCCAATACCGCTTTGAGCGCACACGCATCCCTCCACGGCTGGCCATCACTCCACTTATTCAATGATTAAAAAATTCATCCGCAAGATCCTCGGCGTTAAAAAAGAGGCAGCGCGCGACACCACGGCACCCATCGTGCTCGGTCCTGCGCAACACGGAATCGACCCGAAACTGGTGTCGTCGAATGCCATTCGCGTCACCAGCAGCCTGCAGGAAGCGGGTTTTGAGGCCTTTGTCGTCGGCGGCGCCGTGCGCGACCTGCTGCTGGGCGTCAAACCGAAAGACTTCGACATCGCCACCAACGCCACGCCGGAACAGGTCAAGCGATTGTTCCGCCGCGCCTTCATCATCGGCAAGCGCTTCCAGATCGTACACGTGATGTTCGGCCAGGATTTGCTGGAAGTGACGACCTTCCGCGGCGCGGGCGCCGATTCCGCGCCCAAGGATGAACATGGCCGCGTCCTGCGCGACAATACCTTCGGCCTGCAGCACGAAGACGCGCTGCGCCGCGACTTCACCATCAACGCCATGTACTACAACCCGGCCACGCAGGAAGTGCTGGACTACCACGGCGGCGTGGAAGACATCCGCGCCAAGACCTTGCGCATGATCGGCAAGCCGGAAGAGCGCTACCGCGAAGACCCCGTGCGCATGCTGCGCGTGGTGCGCTTCGCCGCCAAGCTGAAATTCACCATCGAGCCGCATACGGCCGCGCCGATCCCCGTCATGGCGCCGCTGATCAACAATGTGCCCGCGCCGCGCGTGTTCGACGAGATGCTGAAACTGCTGATGAGCGGCCATGCGCTGGCCTGCCTGCAGCAGCTGCGCAAGGAAGGCTTGCATCACGGCTTGCTGCCGCTGCTCGACGTGGTGCTGGAGCAGCCGCTGGGCGCGAAATTCGTCACCCTGGCGCTGGACGCCACCGATGCCCGCATCGCCGCCGGCAAGACCGTCTCGCCAGGCTTCCTGTTTGCCTCGCTGCTGTGGCACCAGGTGCTGGAAAAATGGACGGCCTACCGCGCCGCCGGCGAATCGACGATCCCCGCGCTGCACCTGGCGGCCGACGACGTGCTCGATTCGCAAACGGAAAAACTGGCCTTGCAGCGCAAGATCGGCTCCGACATGCGCGACATCTGGTCGATGCAGCCGCGCTTCGAGCGCCGCGTCGGCAAGGCGCCGTATAAATTGCTGGAGCACCTGCGCTTCCGCGCCGGCTACGACTTCCTGCTGCTGCGCTGCGCCTCGGGCGAGATCGACATGGACATCGGCGAATGGTGGACGGCCTTCTACGAAGGCGACGAGGAAACGCGCGAAGCGCTGCTCGTCAGCGCCAATGCCGCGCCGGGCGCCGTCAAGAAGAAGCGTCCGCCACGCCGCAGCACGCGCAGCAAGACGGGCACCGGCGGCTCGACCAGCGGCAGCACCAGCGGCGAGTAAACGCAGCCATGCAGACAGCAACGGCAGTTATCGCTTATATCGGCATCGGGGCGAACCTGGGCGACGCGCGCGCCAACGTGCAGGATGCGCTTGCGCGCCTGGCGCGCCTGCCCGGCGCCAGCTTGCTGGACGCCTCGGCCAGCTACCGCACGGCGCCCATCGATTCGAGCGGCGACGACTACATCAACGCCGTGGCGCGCATCAGCACCACCGTGCCGGCAGAGGAACTGCTGCTGGCCCTGCACGCC
The DNA here is from genome assembly GCF_030397595.1 of Janthinobacterium sp. SUN033. Lineage (NCBI taxonomy): Bacteria > Pseudomonadati > Pseudomonadota > Betaproteobacteria > Burkholderiales > Oxalobacteraceae > Janthinobacterium > Janthinobacterium sp. SUN033. The sequence goes on along the minus strand of NZ_JAPQNV010000006.1, from coordinate 101,398 downwards.
ATCGAAGCGGCGCACGGGCGCGAACGGCCCTACCGCAACGCCCCGCGCACGCTGGACCTGGACTTGCTGCTGTACGGCGACGAGCAGATCGCCAGCGCCACCCTGACGGTGCCGCATCCGCGCCTCACCGAGCGCGCCTTCGTGCTGGTGCCGCTGCTGGCCCTGGCGCCAGCCATCGCCGTGCCCGGCCTGGGGCCGGCGCAGGACTACCTGGCAAGCGTGGCCGACCAGGCCATCAGCCAGCTCTGACCCCGCCTCTGCGCCATCTCGCTCCCATCCTCTACAATGCCGCTCCTGCAGCGCGCCGCATAAAGTACTACACTAGCGGCGTCGCAATCGCATCACCCCCTTTCACTCTAGAGAATACCTATGTCCGCTTATTTGCAAGGAACAGATCTGGCAGCCAAAGACAAGGCCGCCGCACCGGCGCCGGCGCCATCCAAGCCTGTCGCCAACAAGGCCGTGACCATCCATACGCTGGCCACGCTGCGCGCCGCCGGCGAGAAGATCACCATGCTGACCTGCTATGACGCCAGCTTCGCGTCCCTGATGGACCGCTGCGGCGTGGAAATCCTGCTGATCGGCGATTCGCTCGGCATGGTCTGCAATGGCCACAGCTCCACCCTGCCCGTCACCGTGGCCGAACTGGCCTACCACACGGCATCCGTGGCGCGCGGCAGCAAGTCGGCCATGATCCTCGCCGACCTGCCGTTCGGCGCCTATGGCACGCCCGAGACAGCCTATGCCAACGCCGTCATCCTGATGCAGGCTGGCGCGCACATGATCAAGATCGAGGGCGGCGCCTGGCTGGCCGAGATCGTCCGTTTCCTCACCGAGCGCGGCATCCCCATCTGCGCCCACATCGGCCTGACGCCGCAATTCGTGCACCAGCTGGGCGGCTATAAAGTGCAGGGCAAGAGCACGGAAAGCGCCACGGAGCTGAAGAACGACGCGCTGACGCTGCAAAACGCGGGCGCCGCCATCGTGCTGATGGAAGCGATGCCGTCGCAACTGGGCAAGGAAGTGACCGAGATGCTGACGATCCCCACGATCGGCATCGGCGCCGGTCCCGATTGCTCGGGCCAGGTCCTCGTCATGCACGACATGCTGGGCGTCTTCCCAGGCCGCAAGGCACGCTTCGTGCGCAACTTCATGGAAGGCGCGGCCAGCATCGACGACGCCGTCATCGGCTATGTCAAAGCCGTCAAGGATGGCAGCTTCCCGGCGCTGGAACACTGCTTCTGATGTCATTCCGCCTGTCGGCCTGCGCGCTGCGCGCCAGGCCGACAGCGCTTCGCTTTACCCCACCTGTATCCACGTCGTCTTCAACTCCGTGTACTTGTCCAGCGCGTGCAGCGACTTGTCGCGCCCGTTGCCCGACTGCTTGTAACCGCCGAACGGCACGGTGATATCGTCGCCGTCGTACTGGTTGACGTGCACGGTGCCCGCGCGCAGGGCGCGCGCCGTCTGGATGGCCTTGGTGATGTCAGAGGTCCACACGGCCGCCTGCAAGCCGTACGGCGTGGCGTTGGCCTGTTTCACCGCCTCGGCAATATCCGTAAAGCCCAGCACGGACAAGACGGGCCCGAATATCTCTTCGCGCGCGATCGTCATGCCGGCGTCCACGCCGAAGACGGTGGGCTGCACATAGTAGCCCCCCGTATCAAGGCGCACGGCCTCGCCGCCGCCCAGCAGCTGTGCGCCTTCCTGCTTGCCGGAAGCGATATAGTCCATCACGGTCTTCATCTGCGTGGCGTCGACGATGGCCCCCATGACGGTGGCTTCATCGAGCGGGTCGCCCGGCTGAAAGCGGGGCAGCATAGCTAATGCCTTGGCCATGAATTCGTCCTTGATCGATTCTTCCATGAACAGGCGCGAAGGCGCATTGCAGCTTTCGCCCTGGTTGAAAAAGATGGAGCCGACGGCGGCCGCCACGGCCTTGTCCAGGTCAGGACAATCGGCGCAAACGATGTTGGCGGACTTGCCGCCCAGTTCCGTCCACGCCCGTTTCAGATTCGACTGGCCCGCCATCTGCACGATTAATTTTCCCGTGCGCGTGGAACCCGTAAAACCGATGCAATCGACATCCATGTGCAGTGCCAGCGCGGCGCCCGCCTCGTGGCCATAGCCGGGCAGCACATTGAAGACGCCTGCCGGCACGCCGGCTTCGAGCGCGATGTCGGCCAGGCGCAGCGCCGTCAGCGGCGATTTTTCGGATGGTTTCAAGATCACGCTGTTGCCGGCGGCGAGGGCTGGCGCGATCTTCCAGGCCGCCATGATCATCGGGTAATTCCACGGCACGATGGCGGCGACGACACCCACCGGTTCGCGCGTGATCAGGGCCAGACTGTTGGCAGGGGTGGGGGCGATTTCATCGTAGACCTTGTCGATCGCCTCGCCATACCAGCGCAGGCAGTTGGCCGTGGCGCCCACGTCCACGCTCTGGCTGTATTTGATCGGTTTACCCATGTCCAGGGTTTCCAGCAGGGCCAGCTCGGGACCGTATTTTTGCACCAGGTCGGCGAACTTGATCAGCACGCGCTTGCGCTGCGCGGGCGATTTTCCTGCCCAGCGGCGGTCGTCAAAGGCGGCACGGGCGGCCTGCACGGCCGCATCCACGTCCGCGCCATCGCAGCGCGCCACCTGCCCCAGCAAACGCCCATCGATGGGCGACAGATTGTCGAAGGTCTGGCCGGACCTGGCCACGACCCGCTCGCCATTGATGAAGGCACGCCCATCGATCTTGATCTCTGCGGCACGTGCGTGCCAGCTGGTGTTTTCCGTCATGGTCGTCTCCTGCAAGATGAAAACGCCAGCTTACTCCTAGTCCGCCAAATACGCCGCAGACAGTTGCTTGCGGCGGCGTCGGTCGGCGCGCGCCAGCATCACGGCATACGCGATCACGGCAAGTGTCACGACGAGGATGGTCAGCGCGGCGATGGCGTTCACGCGCGGATCGAGCCCGAGGCGCGCGCGCGAGAAGATCACCAGCGGCATGGTCGTCGAACCGGGGCCGGACAGGAAAGCTGACAGCACCACGTCATCGAGCGACAGGGTAAACGTCAGCAGCCAGGCCGATGCCAGGGCCTGCGTGATGTTCGGCAGGGTCACGAGGAAGAACACCTGGTGCGCGCGGCAGCCCAGGTCCATGGCCGCTTCGGCCAGGGATTTACTCATCTCCTGCAGGCGCGACTGCACCACCACGGCCGCATACGCCATGCCCAGCAGGGTGTGGCCGAGCCAGATGGTCAGCACGCCACGTTCGGGGAAACCGAAGACCTTTTGCATGGACACCAGCATCAGCAGCAGGGACAGGCCGATGATCACTTCCGGCATCACCAAAGGCGCGCTGACCATGGACGAGAACAAGGTGCGGCCACGGAAGCGCTGGTAGCTGGTCAAGGCGAAGGCGGCGAACGTGCCGAGGATGACGGAAGATGTCGCCGACATGAAGGCGATCTTCAAGGACAAACCGAAACCCGCGATGATTTCCGTGTCGCTCATCAGCTCCTGGTACCAGCGCAGCGAGAAGCCGCTCCACACCATGTCCTGGCGCGAGCTGTTGAACGAAAAGACGATCAGCACGATGATGGGCAAGTACAGGAACAGATAGCCAAGCGAGAGCCAGCCGCGCCCGAACCAGCGCTGCAGGAAATTACGTCCGTTCATGTGCGCTCCTCCGCGTCCTGGTCCGTCTTGTATTTGTTAAAAATGGCCATCGGCACGAGGATCAGCAGGATCACCAGCACCGTTACCGACGAAGCCATGGCCCAGTCGTTATTGGTGAAGTACTCATCCCACAGCACCCTGCCGATCATCAGGGTTTCCGGGCCGCCCAGCAGCTCGGGAATCACGTATTCGCCCACGGACGGGATGAACACCAGCATGGCGCCGGCGATGATGCCCGACTTCGACAGAGGCACCGTGATGCGCCAGAACGCCTGCAATGGCGTGGCGCCCAGGTCGGCCGCTGCTTCCAGGTAGCGCATGTCCATTTTGACCAGGTTGGCGTACAGGGGCAGGATCATGAAGGGCAGGTAGGCGTACACCATGCCGACCACCAGGGAAAACGAGGTATTCATCATGTGCAGCGGTTCGCTCACCACGCCCAGCGCGATCAGCAAGTCGTTGAGCAAGCCGTGATTGGCCAGGATGCCCTTCCACGCATACACGCGCAGCAGGAACGAGGTCCAGAACGGCAACATCACCAGCATCATCAGCACGGGGCGGATCGACGGTTTGGCGCGCGCCATGAAGTAGGCGAACGGGTAGCCGATAAACAGGCAGATGGCCGTGGTAATGGCCGCGTACTTGATGGAACTGAGGTAGGTAAGCAGATACAGTTCATCGGCGGCGATGAACAGGTAATTGGCGATTTTCACCTTCAGCACGACGATGCCGTCGACATACGACAGCAAGCCGCCGAACGGGCTGCCCGCCGTGTCCATGTCGGACAGGCTGATGCGCAGCACGATCAGGAAGGGCACCAGAAAGGCGGCGGCCAGGAACAGCGACGGCACGGCGATGACAACGTTGCGGCCCGCATTTTTCCCCGTTATCCAGCGCAGGGTGACGAGATTGCGCAGCAATTGCAGAATAGGCGTCATGATGGCCTCAGCTGGTCAGCACGACGATGTCGGCGCCATCCCACCATACCCACACGCGCTGCTCGCGCTCGAGGCGCGAGACATCGTGGCGGGCCGCGTTGGTGCGCGAGACTTTCACCACCGTGCCGCTGTCGAGGCGCACGTGGTAACTGGTTTCATTGCCAAAATACGCCATGGCGACGATCACGCCCTGGGCACAGTTGTAGCCATGTTCCGCCGGCGACGCGCGCTCCTCCAGGGCGGGAGGCTCGATCTGGATGCCGATTTTTTCGGGGCGCACGGCCACCGAGACATCCATGCCCAGGTTGCCCGTGATGCCATGCGCGACATACTGGCGGCCGTCGGGCGTATCGATGATCACGTGATCCGGTTCGTCTTCCGTGATGCGGCCATCGAACAGGTTCACGCTGCCGATGAAGTCGGCCACGAAACGGCAGTTCGGCGTTTCGTAGATTTCGCCGGGCGCGCCCACCTGCAGGATGCGCCCTTCGCTCATGACGGCGATGCGCGTCGCCATGCTCATGGCCTCGTCCTGGTCGTGCGTGACCATCACGCAGGTGACGCCCACCTGCTCGATGATGTTCACCAGTTCCATCTGCGTGCGTTCGCGCAGTTTTTTATCCAGCGCGCCCAACGGCTCGTCGAGCAGCAGCAATTGCGGCCGCTTGGCCAGGCTGCGCGCCAGCGCCACACGCTGCTGCTGGCCGCCCGACAGCTGGTGCGGCTTGCGCTTCGCGTATTGGTCCAACTGCACCAGCGCCAGCATCTGTTCGACGCGCGCCGCCACTTCCGCTTTCGGCAAGCCGTCGCGGCGCAGGCCGAAGGCGATGTTGTCCCACACGGACAAATGGGGGAACAGCGCGTACGACTGGAACATCATGTTGATGGGGCGCTGGTGCGGCGGCACATCGACGATGCTGTTGCCCGCCAGGGCGATGCGGCCCGACGTCGGCGTCTCGAAACCGGCCAGCATGCGCAGCAGGGTCGACTTGCCGCAACCTGAACTGCCCAGCAAGGCGAATATCTCGCCCTTGTTGATCGTCACGGAAATATCATTGACGGCGCGCACGCCATCGAATTCCTTGACCAGTTGATCAATCAGCAAAAAAGGCGCAGGGGCGTCGCTGGCCGAAGCAAAGGGTGTTGCTATCGTCATGTGTGGGTGGCTTCTGGGTAAGAGGGTGTCAAAATGAAAAACTGGCCGCTATAGTAGCGGCCAAGATGGAAGTTTAGCGGAACTGCCGCCATTGCGGTCCAAAAAATGCGCAGATGGCGGCAAAATGGGGCAAAAACCTACACCCAGCCCTTCGCCTGCACGTCCACATGGGTCTTGTCCAGGCATACCCGTATCAAGCCCACCATTTCGTCGATCTGCGCGCGCGTCATGACCAGCGGCGGGGCGACGATCATGCGCTCGCCCACGGCGCGCATGATGACGCCATTGTCGAACATGTGGCCGCGGCAGATCATGCCCACGCCCTGGTCCTCGTCGAACAGTTCGTTGTCATGCACGGTGGCGCCCTTCCGACGCACCAGGTTCAGGCCCGCGACCAGGCCGCAGCTGTCCGCATAACCGACCAGCGGATGTTCGCCCAGGCTGGCAAAGCACTGTTTCAGGTACGGTCCCGTATCCTCGGCCACCTTGGCCACCAGTTGCTCGTCCTCGATGATGCGGATATTTTCCAGCGCGGCCGCGCAGGCCACGGGGTGGCCTGAATACGTGAAACCGTGCGTGAATTCGCCGCCCTGCTCGATCAGCACCTTGGCCACCCTGTCCCCCACCAGCACGCCGCCCAGCGGCACATAGCCCGAGGTGACACCCTTGGCAAAGGTGATCAGGTCGGGCTTGATGCCGAACAGTTCGGAGCCGAACCAGCGCCCCAGGCGGCCGAATCCGCAGATGACTTCATCGGCGATGAGCAAAATGCCGTACTTGTCGCAGATGCGCTGGATCTCGGGCCAGTAGGTCGATGGCGGGATGATGACGCCGCCGGCGCCCTGTACCGGTTCGCCGATGAAGGCGGCCACCTTGTCCGCGCCGATTTCCAGGATTTTTTCCTCCAGCCAGCCGGCCGCCTTGATACCGAATTCCTCGGGACTCAAGCCGTGACCCGATTCCAGGTAATTCGGCTGGCCGATGTGCGCGATGCCAGGTATCGGCATACCGCCCTGCGCATGCATGCCATCCATGCCGCCCAGCGACGCTCCAGCCACCGTGCTGCCGTGATACGCATTGTGGCGGCTGATGATGGTGTGGCGTTCCTTGTGGCCAAGAATGTCCCAGTAGCGGCGCACCATGCGCAAATTCGTGTCGTTGCCCTCGGAGCCGGAGCTGGTGAAGAACACGTGCTGGAACTGCGGCGGCGATATTTGCGCCAGCTTGGCCGCCAGCTGCGCGGCCGGCACGTTGGTCGTGCCAAAGAAGCTGTTATAGAACGGCAGCGTCTCCATTTGCCGGTACACGGCCTGCGAGATCGACGTGCGGCCATAACCCACGTTCACGCACCACAGGCCCGACATGCCATCGACGATTTTTTTGCCCTGGCTATCCCACAGGTAAACACCATCGCCGCGCACCATCACGCGCGCCCCCTTGCTGGCGAGGTCCTGGAAATCGGTGAACGGGTGCAGGTAGTGGGCCGAGTCCATCTGCTGGATGGCGGCCGTGTCGTACACCTGCGGCGCCGCGTTTTTCTGCGCCACGGAGGCGACCAGGGCGGCGCTGGGCGCCAGCGGATTGTGTGTTGTGCTCATTGCGATCCTTTCCTATACATGCAGCAGCAGATGTTCGCGCTCCCACGGACTGATGACGGTCATGAATTCCTGGTGCTCGAGATCCTTGATGGCCGCATACACGTCGATGAAGCGCTCGCCCAGCACCGTGCGCAGCTTGTCTTCCGCGCGCAGCAGCTGCAACGCCTCGGGCAAGCCTTGCGGCAGTTCGAATTTCAGGTCATACGCGCTGCCCACCATCATCGGCGTCGCTTCCAGCTGTTCCGTCATGCCGAGATATCCGCAGGCCAGGGTCACGGCCAGCGCCAGGTATGGATTCGCGTCGGCACCGATGATGCGGTTTTCCACGCGCCGGTCCTGCACGCCCGACTCGGGCACGCGGAAGCCCACCGTGCGGTTATCCAGGCCCCACTGGATGTTGATGGGCGCGGCCGTGTGGCGCACGATGCGGCGATATGAATTCACGTAGGGCGCGACGATGGCCATGGCCGACGGCATGTAGCGCTGCAGGCCCGCGATGTAATGCTTGAAGATAGGCGCAGCCGAACCGTCCTCGTTGCTGAAGATGTTCAGGCCCGTCTTCGCATCGACGACACTCTGGTGCACGTGCATGGCGGAACCCGGTTCGCCCGCCATGGGCTTGGCCATGAAGGTGGCGTACATATCGTGTTTCAGGGCCGCTTCGCGCAGGGTGCGCTTGAAGAAAAACACCTTGTCGGCCAGGCCCAGCGGATCGCCGTGCAGGAAGTTGATTTCCATCTGCCCTGCGCCGATCTCGTGGATTAAGGTGTCGACGTCGAGGTTCATCAGTTCGCAGTAATCGTAGATATCCTCGAACAGCGGGTCGAACTCGTTGACGGCGTCGATGCTGTACACCTGGCGGCTCGTCTCGGCCCTGCCGCTGCGGCCAATCGGCGGCTTCAAGGGCAGGTCCGGGTCCGTGTTTTTCGCCGTCAGGTAGAACTCCAGCTCCGGCGCCACCACGGGTTTCCAGCCCTTGTCCGCATACAGCTTCAGTACACGGCGCAGCACGGAGCGCGGGGCGAAATCAACCAGCATGCCGTCGGCGAAATAGCAATCGTGGATGACTTGCGCAGTAGGATCGGTAGCCCACGGCACCATGGTGATGGTGGTGGGATCGGCCTTCAAAATCATGTCGCGGTCGGTGCTGGAAATAGCGCGGTCGTAGCCGCCGTCGTCGACCGGGTAATTGCCCGTCACCGTCATGCCCAGCACCGCTTCCGGGATGCGCATGCCGCGCTCCTGGGTGAATTTTCCGCGCGGCAGGATCTTCCCCCGCGCCACGCCCGTCAAATCGGGCACCAGGCATTCGATTTCCGTGACGCGCTTTTCATTGAGCCACAAATCCATATCCGTATAGGTGAAATTTTCGCGTATTGCCATGTTTCCCTCTCGTTGGTCTTGCGCTTTTCCTGATTAAGCGCCGCATGGTGCCGGTGCGGCGCACCTGTCATCCTTGCCTGTTATCTTTCCTTTCTGTGCTGCTGTTCCTGGTAATCGCGGCAAGCCTGGCCGAAGGCATCGAACAGGCGCATGGACTGCGGATTGTCTTCCACCTGCCATTCCGGGTGCCATTGCACGGCCAGGGTAAAACCGGCGGCACTGGCCACGCTATACGCTTCCACCAGGCCGTCATCGGCCAGGGCTTCCACCAGCAAGCCGTCGGCCAGCCGGGCGACGCCCTGGCCATGCAGGGAATTGACCATCATCTCGCTCTCGCCGCCCAGCAGGCGCGACAGCAGGCCGTCGGGCATCAGCTTGATGCGGTGCGCGGGCGCATACTGGCGCCCCAGGGGATCGAGCACGTTCTCCCGGTGGTCTTGCATGCCCGGCACGGCGTGCACGGCCTGGTGCAGGCTGCCGCCAAGGGCCACATTGACTTCCTCGAAGCCGCGGCAGATTGCGAGCAAGGGCAGCTGGCGCGCCAGCGCGGCGCGGATCAGGGGCAAGGTGGTGGCGTCGCGCGCGGGGTCTTGCGGCAGGTCGGGATGCAGGATGTCTTCGCCATACAGGCGCGCGTCGACGTTCGAGGCGGAACCGGTCAGCATGACGCCGTCGGCGATGTGCAGCGCCGCTTCCAGGTCCGCAGCTGCGCCCAAGGCGGGCAGCAGCAGCGGCATGCAGCCGGCGCCGTGCAACACGGCGTGCAGGTATTTTTCCTGCGCCATGTGCCAGGCGTGGCTGCCAAGCTGGCGCTGGCAGGCGGGGACGAGAACGATGGGACGGCGCATAGAGTGCTACCTCGCTGGCGTGACGATCCAATGACAGCGCATGACGGCGCTGCCGCTCGCTTCACTGTACAGCAGAGCCGGCAGGGGCGGCCACACCGATGACCGTGGCCAGCGGCGGCACACATCGCCTACACTACGGCTTTGCAATATTGCCTTTGTTAAAATCATCATATGCCCGTCCGGCGCCAAATACCAGCGCCACCGGCAAAGTCTTCTTACTTTCCCATGCATCCACACCGTTTTCCAGCCTTTCCAAGTCCCTGTTCCACCCTGCGGGAGCAGCCATGAAGCACATGCCATGGCGCGACTTCTTCGCCCTCGTGGTGAGCATCGGCGTGGTGGGCCTGGGCCTGGGCGCCACCATGCCGCTCACCGCGCTGACCCTGCACCAGCGCGGCGTGGGCACGGACATCATCGGCATGATCACGGCCGTCAGCGCCCTCGGCATCCTGGCCGCCTCGCCATTCGTCTCGCGCTGGGTGGGACGCTTCGGCGCGCGCGCCACCATGCTGGGCGCCGTCTGGGTGGCGTCGCTGGCGACGGTCGCCATGCAGTTCACCGACCATCTGCTGGCGTGGAGCGTGCTGCGTTTCCTGTTCGGCGGCGCCATGGGCGTGCTGTTTACCATCGGCGAGGCGTGGGTGAACCGCCTGGCGCCCGATAATTCGCGCGGCCGCGTGGTGGCCATGTACACCACCAGTTTTACTTTCTTTCAGCTGATCGGCCCTGCCCTGGTGGCGCTCTTCAACGACAAGATCAGCTGGAGCTTCGCCGCCTGCGGCCTGCTGTTTTTGCTGGCCGTGCCGGGATTGATGCTGATCTCGAACAGCGGCCCGGAACGCGAACCGGAAGAACACGGCGTGAAGTGGACCCTGATCCTGCCGCGCATGCCGATGATCGTGCTGGGCGCCGCCTTCTTCGCCCTGTTCGACACGCTAGCATTGAGCCTGCTGCCCCTGTACGCGATGGAGCACGGCATCGGCACGGACCTGGCCCTGCTGTCGGCCACCGTGGTGCTGGTGGGCGACACGGGCCTGCAATTCGTACTCGGATGGATGGCCGACCGCTTCGGCCGCGCCAAAGTGCACGCGGGCTGCGGCGTGGCCGTCTGCCTGCTGCTGCCGCTGCTGCCGTTCGCCGTCGGCACGCCGTGGCTGTGGTGGACCTTGCTGCTCTTGCTGGGCGCGGCGGCGGGCGGCATCTACATGCTGGCGCTGGTGGCCTGCGGCGAACGTTTCACGGGACTGTCGCTGACCAGCGCCAGCGCCATCGTCAACGCCACCTGGGGCGTGACCAGCGGTGGCGGCCCCCTGCTGACGGGCGTCCTGATGCAATCGGTGGGCGTCAACGCGCTGCCGGCCGTGATGTGGGTGTGCGCCGCCATTTTCGTGGGCAGCGCCGTGTGGGAACGCCGGAAGGGGATCGTTTAACTTCCGCTACTTCTTTTCCAGGCGCCGCTGCAATTCCTCGGCCACGGGATAATCGGGATACGCCTGCCGGAACGCCGTCCACTCCTCGTGCGCCAATGCGCCTTCGCCAGCCTTGAGCAAGGCGTCGATCTTCACCAGCCACACGGAAGCGTCGAGCTTTGCGGAAGGCGGCAGCGGGGCGGAACGGGCCGCGACGGGCGCGGGCATGGCCAGCGCGCGCTGCACGGGCGCCTGGCGCTGCATGCTGGACTCGGCCTGCATGGCCGCTTGCTGCCCCATGGCCTGAGGCATTGTCGTGGCAGGAGGCGGTGGGGCCGGTGGCGCTGGCGGAGGCACGGGTGCTGGCATGTGTGCCGGCACTGGCTCGACCTGCACCGGCGGCCTCGGTACCGCCTTGGCCATGGCGCGCGGTGCCGGGGGCGGTGGCGCAGACTCCGTCGCGGGCGCAGCGGCCGGTTCGGACATCACCTCCTGCGTGACCGGTTCCCCGACCACGGGAAATTGCGCCGGCTTCGAGCCGAACCAGTCCACGCCGATCAGGTTGACCGTCAACAGCACGGCCGCCGCCAGTCCCAGCGGAACGCGCCAGCGCTGCAGGTAGTCCGGTGCTTTCTTGGCGGGCAAGGTGCGCAGCACACCATCGGCGCTGTCGTTCGCGGCCGCCGGCTGCTGCAGGGCTTTTTCAGCGTCCGCCAGAATGGCCGCATCGAGCGCGCTGGAAGGCGCGGGCTGCGGCAAACTGGCCAGCAGCGCGTTCAATTCTTCGTCGTGATGATCTTGATGATCTGTACCGTGCGTATTCATGCCTGTCCTCCCGCGCCAGCGGCGCTGTCCAAGCCCGTGCGCAATTTCTGCATGGCGTAGCGCAGCCGGCTCTTGACGGTTTCCGCTTCCGCCCCCGTCACCACGGCGATCTCGAGGATACTCATGCCGCTGAACTGCTGCAGCACCAGCGCTTCCTTCTGCTCGGCCGGCAGCGCGGCGATGGCCGCATGCAGCAGCGCGTGCTGCTGTTTCTGCTCCAGCGACTGCGGCGGCGATGCCCCCTCGTCCGCCAGTTCGCCCACGTCATCGTGTTCCTGTCCTTCCCGCTGGCGCAGCAGGTCGATCAGGCGGTTGCGCGCGATCTGGTACAGATAGGTGCGAAACGCCGCCTGCGGCTGGTAGCCGGCGCGCGCCGCATGCAGGCTGGCCCATGCATCCTGCACGATCTCGTCCACCCACGCGCGGCGCGGCGCGCGCCAGGCCACGAAGCGGTACAGTCCCTGGCTATGACGCCGATACAATTCGCGAAACGACGGCAGGTCACCGGCGCTATAGCGCAGCATCAGGTCTTCATCCGTCGCGGTAATGAGGGTGTCGGGCATGCGAAACAGTGTAGCCGAACTGCGCGGCAGCGGCAATTTCCCTGCTCCTTCAGCGTAAAGTGGACGCAATGGGCGCATAGCTGATGCGGCGCACTTCGCGGATCTGTCCTTCCTTGAGCGCTCCTTCCACCAATTCATAGCCGAGCAGGGCGAAGACCCGCCCCTGCAGGAACAGGGGACGCGCATTGCCATACCAGTCCACGCAGGACGCGCGGCAGCCGTCGTCCGGGGGCTGGCCGGGCCGGGCCGCCAGCGCGCCCAGTTCCGTCAATTGCAAGCCGCTGTTGCGCAGGTATAGCACGGAAGCCGATGACTTGTTCAAGCCTGGCCGCTCGTCCCCGCCCAGGATGGGCAGGCCGATCATGCCCTCCCCCGCCGCTTGCGGCTTGTAGAAAAAACCGTGGCTGCGCGATTCGCCCTGCGCCGCATCGGCGCGGATGTAGCGCGCGGCAATCGCCGCCTGCGCCCCCAGGCGGATGCTGCTGAAATGCAGATCCTTGCCCTGCGCGCCGATCACCACGGCGTCATCGCCCAGCGCTTCGATGCGTTCCACGCCGTGCGGCAGGGACAAGGCTTGCACGCTGCCCCCATCGGCCCAGCGTAAGGCATACAGGGGCTGGCGCGGCCAGGCCTGGTCGGCCTTGCGGCGTCCGGGATTGCCCGGATTACCGTACAACAGATAAGGTCCCACATAGCGGTTCTGCAGCCCGTAGCCGCCACCGGGCAGCGCCTTGTAGCTGCTGGCTGGCGCACTGTCGCGGCCATCGGAAAACGACGCCAATGGCACGCGCAGCAGCGCCATGTCGCCTCGGCCACGCGTGCCATCCCACATGGCGTCGCCCTGGCCTTCTGCGCGCAACAGGACGTTCAGGTGGCCATCCGCGCTTCCCAGGAACGAGAACTGATCAACGGGTGCGCCGGCCACCTTCAGGACGCTGGGCGCCGTGCCGTCGAGGGGGATGCGGAACACGCCCGAGTCGCTGCCGCGCCGCGTGATCCAGACAAAGACGGATTCGCCCGACACATAGAACACGCGCCCCTGCGGTCCCATCACGGCGGTCGCTTCACAGCGCATGTCGCGCTGCGCCAGGTCGCACACGGTGACCGTATGCAGGGTCAGGCCGGCGCCCATCTCGGGTTCTTCGTCGGTGCGGTAGATGCGCGTGGCTGGGGCGATGCGTTTGAAGTCCGATGGTACGGCGTCGGGACGCCAGCGGCGCAGCGCGGGAAAGCCGCCAAACGGGTCGCCACGGCGCAAGTTCAGCGACAAGGGCGAGTAAAACACCAGCTTGCTGCCGATCAAACGGCTCGCGTAGTTGCGCGACGAGTAATAGTCGTTGGAGCGCAAGTGGTAGGTGGCACGGTAGGCCAGCTTGCCGTCCGCATCGATGTCGAACAGGCCGATCTCCGTGCCGCCCCGGCTGTAGCTGTAGCCGATCACCACCACCGTGTCGCGATCGATCAGCATTTCGTCATACCAGCTCCCGGAAGGGTCGCTGCCCGGCGCGAACGCGTCGAGCGAGGCGACGGGCTGCAGGGCCTTGCCCCCCACCTGCACGGTGAACAACTTGCCGCGCCGCAGCATCACCAGGTGCTTGCCATGCAGCTTGACGATGCCGCCTTCGTCCACGCCCGCCGTCTGCACATTGGTGACGGATTCCGCCGCTTCTGCCGACGCTGCCGGCGCGGCTTTCGCCGCCATCGGCGCGGGAGGGGCCGGCGCTGGTACTGCCATGTACTGCGCCGTGGCGCGCTGCAGTTTCTGCTGCTCCCTTTGCAGCGCCGCCTGGCGCGCCTGCAACTGCTGCAGGTAGCTGCTCAAGGCCTGCTCGCTGGTAAACGGCGCCAGGGTCTTGCGCGGCGCCGTGCCGGCGGCGTGGCAGCCCGCCGACAGCAGCAGGGACAGTATCAATGTGATCTTGAGGGCGCTGGACATCGCTTCTTCTCCGGTTGGCTGGGGTGTCCAACATGAAACGCAGCGGCGGAGAAAAAGGGGTTAAATGCGCGTAAAAATATTCAGGAAGCCAGCGCCCTATTCAAATCCGCGAATCCGGTCGCCATTGAAATTCGGCAGGCGCCACTCGAAGTGCAAAGCCAGGAAGCGGAACAGGAAACCAGCGCCGATGGACGCCAGTTGCGCCACGGAGCTGTCGACCTTGAAGTACAGCAGGCCGACATACAGGCTGCCCGTAAACAGGGCCACGGTGGCATACACTTCGCGCTGCAGCACGAGGGGAATCTGGTTGCACAGGATATCGCGCAGCAGGCCGCCGAAAACGCCCGTGATCATCCCCGCCAGCACGACGATGGCCGGATGCATCTTGGCCGACATGGCGATGTCGCAACCGATCACGCAAAACGCCACCAGGCCCAGTCCATCGACCAGCAGGAAGACGGCGCGCAGATGGTGCAGGTAGCGCGCGACAAAGGCCGTAACGACGGCCGCGCCGATGGTAAACAGCAGGTACTCGGGATGCGCGATCCAGCCCAGCGGATAGTGCCCCAGCAGCACGTCGCGCACCGTGCCGCCGCCGAGCGCCGTGACGGTGCCGATCATGCAGATGCCGAACAAATCCATACCGCGCCGCATGCCCATGATGGCGCCGGACATCGCTTCGGCGACAATCGCCACCAGGTAAATCGTATATAACAGCATGCTATTACTCTTCCGAAAATGATTTGAGAATTTGTTCGCGTTCGCGCGCTTCGCTCAGAGTGCGCGCCTCGTTCGTGCCAGTGCTGGAGCCGCCGTTGCCAGCATCGTCGTGCGCCATGCGTGTATCCGCCCCCAGGCTGCCGCAGCTGACGCTGCTGTGGATAAAGGCAAAGTTATCCTTCAGGCAGTCGCCGGCCAGGTATTCGGCATACACGTAATCGCCGTCGAGCAGGGCCAGGCCTGCCGGTTCGGCCAGCACCTGCTCGCGGCGGCCCTGTACGGCCACCTGCATGTAGTCGCGCCAGACGGGCAGCGCCAGGGTGCCGCCGGTGGCATTGCCCAGGCTCTTGGGCTGGTCGTAGCCGAGCCAGACGACGGAGACGAGGCCCGAGGAATAGCCGGCGAACCAGGCGTCGTAGGCGTTGTTCGAGGTGCCCGTCTTGCCGGCCGCGTCGCCGCGTCCCAGCGCCAGCGCGCCGCGTCCCGTGCCGCTCTTGACGACGTCGCGCAGCATGCTGTCCATGACGTAGGCGTTGCGCGTGGAGATCACTTGCGTGCCCGGCGCCGGTTCTCCCTTGGCGCGTGGCGCCGCATCGCTGAACAGCACTTCGCCGCTGCGGCTGCGCACTTCCTTGATCAATTTCGGCGGCATCTGCATGCCGCCATTGGCAAACACGGCATACGATTGCGCCAGCTGCAGCGGCGTGACGGCGCCCGCGCCCAGCGCCAGCGGCAAGGAAACGGGATTGCGCGCGCCCTCGAAGCCGAAGCGCGTGGCGTAGTGCTGCACGTAGCCGGGACCGGCCGCCTGCATCAGGCTGACGGCCACCAGGTTTTTCGAGCGCACGAGGCCCCGCCGCACGCTGATGAAGCCTTCATAGTTATTGCCGTAATTGCGCGGACGCCAAGGCTGCGCGCCCGTTTCCTGCGGCAGCAGCAGGCGCTGCGTATCGTCCACGGCCGTGCCGGGGAAATATCCCTTTTCCAGCGCCGCCGAATACACGAAGGGCTTGAAGCTGGAACCGGGCTGGCGGTAGGCCTGCATGGCGTGGTTGTAGTGGTTGCGGTAGAAATCGAAGCCGCCCGCCATGGCGACGATTTCGCCGCTGTGCGCCTCGACGGAAATGAGCGCGCCTTCCATTTCGGGCAACTGGCTCACCAGCCAGCGCTTCTTTGCCGCGTCGTGCATCACGCGGATCACGCTGCCCTCGACGATGGCGCGCTTGCCATCCCATTGCAGCTTGCCGCCCAGGCGCGCATCCGATGCCGCCAGCACGATCTCGTCGCCATTGCGCAGCTGCGCCGTCACCTGGCGCTTGCCGGCGGTTTCCACTTTGCGCACGAGGGCGGCGCGCAATTCTCCGCTGTCCGGGTAGGCGGCCAGCTGGCGCGCCACGCTGTCTTCGGAAGCGGCCAGGCGCGCTTCCGGGCCACGGTAGCCGCGCCGCGCCTGCGCATTCAATAGCCCGTCGCGCAGCGACTTGTCGGCCGCCCGCTGCGGCGCCATGCGGATGGTCGTCGTCACGTCCAGGCCCATGCTGTAGGCGCCCTCGGGATAGCTTTGCAGGATCAATTGGCGCGCTTCTTCGACCGCATACGCGGCCGCATGCACGGAGCTGTTGCGGTCCTTGTTCAGCGCCAGTTTTTCCGCCACGGCGGCCGTGTATTCGGCCGGCGTGATGTAACCGAGTTCGCGCATGCGCTGCAGGATATAGTGCTGGCGCACGGTCGCGCGCTGCGGATTGGCGACAGGGTTGTAGGCCGATGGAGCCTTCGGCAAGCCGGCCAGCATGGCTGCTTCGGCGATGCTGACCTCGGCCAGGGGCTTGTCAAAGTAAATGTTCGAGGCGGCGGAAAAGCCGTAGGAGCGTTCGCCCAGGTAAATCTGGTTCATATACAGTTCCAGCAGCTTGTCCTTGCCATAGTGCTGTTCCAGCTTGTAGGCCAGCAGCATCTCCGTCAGCTTGCGCTGCACGGTCTTGTCGCGCGACAGGAAAAAGTCGCGCGCCACCTGCATGGTGATGGTGCTGGCGCCCTGCGCGTGGTGGCCCGTGACGACATTAGCGAGCGTGGCGCGCGTGAGGCCATAGAAATCGACGGCGCCGTGTTCGTAGAAGCGCGCATCCTCGATGGCCAGCAAGGCTTGGCGCATGCGCAGGGGGATCTCCTTCAAAGGCAGGAATTCGCGGCGCTCTTCGCCGTATTCGGCCAGCAGCTCGCCTTCGCTGGAGAAAATGCGCAGCGGCAGCGCGGGCTTGTACTGGGCCAGGTGCTCGACGGCGGGCAAATCCTGCCACGCCTGGCGCAGCCACCAACCGCCCGCCAGGGCTGCGGACAAGCCCAGGCCCAGGGTCAGTCCCAGGCCGAATTTCAGATTGCGCGCCAGCTTGGATGGCGGCTTGCGCGCCGTGGTGCCGTCTTTGCCGTTGTCTTGCGAGCTGTCTTGCGCCGTATCTTGCGTTTCCATATTGTCATTCCTTTGCTGCCAGGAGGCCCCGCGCAGGCGCGCGGCACTCCATCAAAGAGGTATTGTGCACTGCAACACACCTATCCTTATGAAAAGTAAGTATTATTTAGTATTGATAAATTTTTCTTATGTTAGGCGCGCACCATGGACCTCAATCCCAAGCACACGGAAGCGTTCCGCGCCGTCGTCGAAACGGGCAGCTTCGAACAGGCGGCGCTGCGGCTGCACCTGACGTCGCCCGCCATTTCGCAGCGGGTGCGGGCGCTGGAAAGCCAGCTGGGCAATGCGCTGATCGTGCGCAGCCGTCCCGCACGCGCCACGCGCATGGGCCAGCGGCTGATGCAGTATCTGAAGCGGGCCAAGCTGCTGGAGGCGGACTTGCAGGCGGAACTGGCGGTGCAGCAGGATGCCCCGCTGACCCTGGTGCTGGCGCTGAACGCGGACTCGATGGGCACCTGGTTCTTCCCTGCCCTGTCCGAGGTGCTGATACGCGAGCGCGTGCTGCTGGACCTGACCGTGGAAGACCAGGACCACACCTACACCTTGCTGGAAACGGGCATGGCGATCGGCTGCATCAGCACGGAGCCCAAGCCCATGCGCGGCTGCACGGCCGAGCCGCTGGGCGTGATGCGCTACTGGCTGGTGGCCACGCCCGCGTTCCGCCAGCAGTGGTTCGCGCACGGGCTGACGCGCAAGGCGGCGCGCACGGCGCCCGTCGTCGCCTACACGCGCAAGGACACCCTGCAATCGTCGTTCCTGCAAGAGGCGCTGGGCTTGCCCGAAGGGGCCTACCCCTGCCATTACGTGCCGGGCGCCACCTCGCACTTCAACGCCATCCGCTACGGCCTCGGCTACGGCATGGTGCCGGAGCTGTTACTGAAGGCAAATACGGATGGCGAGCTGGTGGAAATGCTCACGCCCAAGACCCCGGCCGACGTGGCCCTGTACTGGCACACGTGGAAAGTGCAATCGCCGCGCCTGGAGCAGCTGTCGCGGCAAATCGTCGCGGCGGCGCGCAGCATGCTGAAGTAACTACCGCTGCATGCCCCAGCGCTTGAGAGTCACGCGTTCCAGGCTGCGAAAGCCGATGTTTTCCACCAGCAGGCCGATGACGATGACGGCGGCCAGGCCGGCGAACACCTTGTCCGTGTACAGCTCGTTGCGGTTCTGGAAGATGTACCAGCCCAGGCCGCCCTGTCCAGACGTGGTGCCGAATACCAGCTCGGCCGCGATCAGGGTACGCCAGGCAAACGCCCAGCCGATCTTGAGGCCCGAGACGATGGAGGGCAAGGCGCCCGGCACGAGGATGTGCAGCACCAGGCGCAAGCCGTTCAAGCCGTAATTGCGGCCCGCCATGCGCAGGGTGTCGGGCACGCCCTGGAAGCCCGCATACGTGTTCAGGGCCAGCGGCCACATCACGGAATGAACGATGACAAAGATCAAACTGGCGCGCCCCAGGCCAAACCACAGCAAGGCCAGCGGCAACAGGGCGATGGCCGGCAAGGGATTCAACATGGCCGTCAGGGTTTCCAGCACGTCGCGCCCGATGCGGCTCGACACGGCCAGCAAAGTCAGCACGAAGGCGGCCAGCACGCCCACGGCATAGCCCTGCAGCAAGACGACGAGGGATGCGGCCGTACGCGTGAGCAACTCACCGCTGGCGATGCCGCCGATGAATGCCTGCGCCGTCTGCAAAAAACTGGGCAACAATAAATCATTGTGCGTCCAGCGCGCCGCGCCTTCCCACAGCAGGGCCAGGCTGAGCAAAATCAAGGCCTTGCGCCATAGCGCATGCTGGCCCAGGCGCTGCCAGCGCGACAGCGGCCGCTCGACGGTGCCGCCGGCCGGCGGCGGCGCCGCATAGACGAATTCCTGGCGGATCGGCGGTTCCAGCAGCGCGCTCATACGGCCTCCCTGTGCGCAGTCTGTGCTGGCGGGACGGCAACGGTTTCCTCATCGAACAGCAAACCATGGATGCGGCTGCTGGCGGCCTGGAATTCCGCGCTGCCGGCGCTGTGCAGGCCGAACTGGTGACTATTGAGTTCGGCGCGCACCCGGCCCGGATGGGGCGACAGCAGCAGGATACGGTTGCCCACGACCAAGGCTTCCTCGATCGAATGCGTGACGAACACGAGCGTAAAACGCAGCTCTTCCCACAAGCGGCTCAGCTCTTCCTGCATCTTGCGCCGCGTCAAGGCGTCGAGGGCGGCAAACGGCTCGTCCATCAGCAGCACTTCCGGCTGCATGGCCAGGGCGCGGGCGATGGCCACCCGCTGCTTCATGCCGCCCGACAAGGTATGCGGATGGGCATCCTCGAAACCGGCCAGGCCCACCTTGGCGATCCAGTGATGGGCACGCTCGCGGGCCGCCATCTTGTCCAGCCGCTTGCTGGCAAGCAAGGGGAACATGACGTTTTCCAGCACCGTTTTCCATGGCGGCAACTGGTCGAATTCCTGGAACACGACGACACGGTCCGGCCCCGGTTTCTGGATGGGCTGGCCCTGCATGGCGATGCTGCCCGCGCGCGGCGCGATGAAGCCGGCCACGGCTTTCAGCAAGGACGATTTGCCGCAGCCGGATGGCCCCAGCAGCACAAAACGGTCGCCGCGGAACACGTCGAAACTGACGTCATGCGTGGCGCGCACGGTGCGCTGTTCCGTGCGGTATTCCAGGCTGACATTCTTGACGCTGAGCAAAGGCTGTAAGGCGACTGGCGGACGTACCAGGTGAAAAGCGGGTGCGTTCATGTCAGCCTCCTTGCGTAATGGCAGGGTCGTCAAAGAAGTAGTCGCGCCAGCTGTCAGGCAGGTTGCGGATGGCGTTCACGCGGTGCAAAAATTGCGCCAGGCCATGGGTGTTTTGCGGCGCGATCTTGAATTGCACTTGCGGATTCGCAAAGATTTTCAGCAACAGGTTGCGGTCCACCTTGCTCTTGTTGACCTTGATATAGATGTCGGCCGCGCCTTGCGGATTGCTGCTCGCGTACTGCGCCGCTTCCGCCAAGGCGGCGATGAAGGCGCGGTAAGTCTTCGGATTGTCCTTGCGGTACTTTTCCGTCGCATACAGCAGGGTCGACGAGCTGGGTCCGCCTTGCACGTCGTACGAGTTCAGGATGATGTGAGCGTTCGGGTTTTGCGCCAGTTCCTGTTCCTGGAACGGCGAATTGCCGAAGTGGCCCGTCAGCTCCGTGCCGCCGGCGATGATGGCGGCCGCCGCGTCCGGGTGCGGCAGGGTTTGCGTGATTTTATCCAGGCGGGCGAATTCCTTGTCGCCCCACTGCTTCGCCACGGCCATCTGCAATATCCTCGCCTGGACGGACACGGAGACGGCGGGCAAGGCGATGCGGTCCTTGTCCGTCAAGTCCGCCAGGGTTTTCACCTTGGGGTTGTTGCTGATCAAATAGTAGGGAAAATTACCGAGCGAAGCCACGCCGCGCACGTTCTGCCTTCCCTTGGTGCGGTCCCAGATGGTCAGCAGCGGCCCCAGCCCAGCCCCCGCGATATCGATATTGCCGGACAACAAAGCGTCATTGATGGCCGGCCCGCCGGACAGGGTGATCCACTCGACTTTGACGTCGACGCCCTGCTGCTTGCCATGCTTTTCGATCAGCTTTTGTTCCTGCGCAATATTGAGCAGCAAGAAGGTGATGCCATGCTGGCCCGCGATGCGAATCTGCCCTTCGGCCCGGGCCATGGGCATGGCCATGCACAGTAGGGCGATGGCGGCGAGCAGGCGGCGGGCAAAGCTAAAGATCGGCAACATGGACACTCCTTGGGTTAAATCAACGGTCAAAGTCAGTACGGCGCATCGCCTTCGATGGTGGTTCGGTAGAGCTTGCGGCGCTGGTCGGGCGGACAGCCCGTCGCCAGGTGCATCAGCGAGCGGTTGTCCCAGAACACCAGGTCGTGCGGCTGCCAGCGGTGCACATATAAATGCTCGGGGCGCACGCTGTGGGCAAACAGTTCATCGAGCAGGGCGCGGCTTTCATCGTCGGGCAAGCCGACGATACGCGTGGTGAAGTGTTCGCTGACAAACAGGGCGCGGCGCCCCGTTTCCGGGTGCACGCGCACGACGGGGTGCGTCACGGGTTTGACTTCATCGACCTGCGCTTGCGTCAGGGCGGGCCGCCATGGGTTGCGGCGGCGCAATTCCTCGTACTGGCTCAGGTAGCTGTGCTCGGCATGGGCGCCGCGCACGGCGTGGCGCAGCGCGGCAGGCAAGCTTTCCCAGGCCAGGTGCATATTCGCAAACACGGTATCGCCTCCGTCCTGCGGCAACTCTTGCGCGTGCAACATGGAACCGAGGCTGGGCACTTCCTTGTACGACAGGTCGGAATGCCAGAAATGGCCCGCGTCGCCCAGGCCGATGGGCTGGCCATCCTCGACGATGTTCGAGATGATCAGCACTTCCGGCTGCGTGGGCAGCTGGAACTGGCGCAGCACGTGGATTTGCAGGGGGCCGAAGCGGCGGCTGAAATCGACTTGCTGCTGCGGCGTGATGCGCTGGTCGCGGAACACCAGCACGTGATGGTCGAGGTGGGCGTGGTGCAGGCGCTGGAAGTCGCCCAGCGACAGCGGCTGCGCCAGGTCCAGCCCCAGCACTTGCGCGCCGAGCGGCGCATCGAAAGTCTCGATACGGAACGGGCTGGAAGAAAACGCGGGTTTCAGGACGGCCGACATGGGAACTCGACTAGAGTCAGGGGAAGTCCACTGTATGCTGGCCAGCCATGCTTGCAAACGAAGCATTTACTATATGGATATGCGCGGCGCGTTGCGCCACGCTGCCACAGCGGCTGTCACGAATTGGCACAGCAGCACCGGCCTTGCCTGGGCATGGCGCTAGCACGAAACTTGCTTATCCATCAAGCTTTAACCCTAGCCCCGGGAAAGCCATGTCCCCCTACGCCCTGCTGCTCGCCTTGCTGTTTACCGTTCCCGTCCATGCCCAGGATAGCCAGGGTGAAAGTGATCTCAGCTACAAAGCCTATGTGCACAGCGACAAGCGCATCAAGTGCTTGTACGGCTATGCGGCCGACAAGACGGGCGACCATGCGGCCGCCGTCGCCATCTTTGAAGATTGCATCCGGCGCTGGAACGATGTGTATTCGATGATTTGGCTGGCCCAGCTGTATGAAACGGGCATCGGCGTGACCAAGGACCTGGCGCAGGCGACGGCGCTGATGCGGCGCGGCGCGCATACGAATGATGACGCCGCCTACGCGCGGCTGGCGCGCTATCACTATGGCGTGGCGCTGGCCGAAGGCCGGGGCACGCCGCAGGACATTCCCCAGGCCAAGACCTGGCTGCGCCGGGCGGCGCAAGAGGGCGTGCGGGAGGCGGCCGACTACCTGGGCCGCCTGGAAGGCGCGGCACCTTAGCGCCGCGCCAGCATCGCTGGCTTACGCCGTCGCTTCGTAGCGGGCCAGGCGGGCCGCCATGCGCGGCGCCAGCTCGTGGCCGGCCTTGACGGTCACTTCCAGGTCGTTCAGCAAGCCATCCTTCAAGCCATAGACCCAGCCATGGACGCTGAGTTCCTGGCCGCGTTCCCACGCATCTTGCACGATGGTGGTCTGGCACACGTTCAAGACTTGTTCCACCACGTTCAGTTCGCACAGGCGGTCGCCGCGCTGGCGGCTGGTCAGCACGTCGCCCAGGTAGCGCTCGTGCTTCTGGCCCACGTCCTGGACGTGGCGCAGCCAGTTGTCGACCAGGCCGATGCGCGTGCCCGTCATGGCCGCATGCACGCCCTTGCAGCCGTAATGGCCGACGATGATGACATGTTTGACTTTCAGCACGTCCACGGCAAATTGCAGGACGGACAGGCAATTGAGGTCGGAATGCACGACCACATTGGCAATATTACGGTGTACAAACACGTCGCCAGGCGCCATGCCCAGCAGTTCGTTGGCGGGCACGCGGCTGTCGGAGCAGCCGATCCACAGGTATTCGGGCGACGTTTGCGCTTCCAGATTCTTGAAGAAGTTCGGGTCTTTCGCCACCATCGAGTCGGCCCAGCGGCGGTTACGCTGCAGCAGTTCCGCCAGGGCCAGGCCATTTTTCGGTTCGGTCATATCGCTCCCATTGTGTGCGTACGACTGAGTTGGCGGCAGATCGCGCCCATAGGCCGGCGATGCGCGCACATTTCTCAGTCGTGGTGAAAAAAACGCCGGGATGTTTCAGCATCCCGGCGCATGGTATTACGTGTGCTTACTCAAAAAAATCCTTGACCTTGTCTTTCCAGGTCTTGCTTTGCGGACTGTGCTTGGCACCGCCCTCGGTCGTCGACTTTTCAAAGTCGCGCAGCAGGTCTTTCTGTTTTTCCGTCAGTTTCACCGGCGTTTCGATGGCCACGTGGCAGAACAGGTCGCCCGCGTAACCGGAGCGCACGCCCTTGATGCCCTTGCCTTTCAGGCGGAAGGTTTTACCCGACTGGGTACCTTCGGGAATCGTGAACGACACTTTGCCGTTCAGGGTCGGCACTTCGATTTCGCCGCCCAGGGCCGCCTTGGTGAACGAAATCGGCATTTCGCAATGCAAGTCGTCGCCTTCGCGCTGGAACACGGCGTGCGGCTTGATGTGGATTTCCACATACAGGTCGCCCGACGGACCGCCATTCGTGCCCGGTTCGCCGTTGCCGGACGAACGGATACGCATGCCGTTGTCGATACCGACTGGAATTTTCACTTCCAGGGTCTTGTTGCGCTTGATGCGACCGGCGCCGCCGCATGGCGTGCACGGGTCGGTGATAACCTTGCCGCTGCCATGGCATTTCGGGCAGGTTTGCTGGATGCTGAAGAAACCTTGCTGCATGCGTACCTGACCGTGGCCACCGCACGTACCGCAAGTGGTGGGCGAAGTGCCCGGCTTGGCGCCGCTGCCGTGGCACGTGTCGCACTTATCCCAGCTCGGCACGCGGATGGTCGTGTCGAAGCCGTGAGCAGCTTGCTCCAGTGTAATTTCCAGGTTGTAGCGCAAGTCGGCGCCACGGTACACCTGTGGACCCGCATTGCGGCTGCGTCCACCGCCACCGCCAAAGATGTCGCCGAAGATATCGCCGAAGCTGTCGGCAAAGCCGCCAGCACCGCCGCCGAAGCCGCCACCGCCGCCCATGTTCGGGTCCACGCCAGCGTGACCGTAACGGTCATACGCATCGCGCTTTTCCGGATTGGTCAGCATCTCGTAGGCTTCTTTGACTTCCTTAAACTTTTCTTCCGATTCCTTGCTATCCGGATTGCGGTCCGGATGGTATTTCATCGCCAGTTTACGGTAAGACTTTTTGATCTCTTCTTCCGAAGCATTTTTTGCGACACCGAGTGTCTCGTAAAAATCACGCTTTGCCATGTTGTCGGCACCTTGCAGTCTATCTACTGATGTAAAAATTACACGAAAAAGCCGAGTCGAGTGCTGCGCTAGGCGCAGCGACTCGGCTCGGCCGGTCTTCGCGGCTAATCCCGCGATGTAGCGTTCAGCCCGGCTACCCCCAGTTCATGGGAGCGCAAGACAATTACTTGCTGTCTTTGACTTCTTTGAAGTCAGCGTCAACAACGTCGTCTTGCTTGGCGCCTGCGTCCGATGCGCCAGCAGCTTGCTGTGCACCTTCCGCGCCGCCGGCAGCTTGCTGCGCTTGCATGTCGGCATACATTTTTTCGCCCAGTTTCTGCGATGCGCTCGACAGTGCTTCCACCTTGGCGTCGATCTCAGCCTTGTCGCCCGCCTTGATGCTTGCTTCCAGGTCGGTGATCGCCGCTTCGATCTTCTCTTTCTCGCCCGCATCCAGCTTGTCGCCGTATTCGGTCAAGGATTTCCGGGTCGAGTGTACCAGAGCATCGGCCTGGTTGCGCGACTCGGCCAATTCTTTGACCTTCTTGTCTTCTTCCGCGTTCAACTCGGCGTCTTTCACCATCTTCTGGATTTCCGCCTCAGTCAAGCCGGAATTGGCCTTGATCGTGATCTTGTTTTCCTTGCCGGTGGCCTTGTCTTTCGCGCCGACATGCAAGATGCCGTTGGCGTCGATGTCGAAGGTCACTTCGATCTGCGGCGTGCCACGCGATGCTGGCGGGATGCCTTCCAGATTGAATTCGCCCAGACCCTTGTTGCCGGCGGCGATTTCGCGCTCACCCTGGAAGACCTTGATGGTCACCGCAGGCTGATTGTCGTCGGCCGTCGAGAAGACCTGGCTGAACTTGGTCGGAATCGTCGTGTTTTTGTGGATCATCTTGGTCATCACGCCGCCCAGGGTTTCGATACCCAGGGACAGAGGGGTGACGTCCAGCAACAGCAAGTCCTTGCGTTCGCCCGACAGGACCGAACCTTGAATCGCTGCGCCCACGGCGACGGCTTCGTCCGGGTTCACGTCCTTGCGTGGATCCTTGCCGAAGAATTCC
The DNA here is from genome assembly GCF_030397595.1 of Janthinobacterium sp. SUN033. Lineage (NCBI taxonomy): Bacteria > Pseudomonadati > Pseudomonadota > Betaproteobacteria > Burkholderiales > Oxalobacteraceae > Janthinobacterium > Janthinobacterium sp. SUN033. Next base: position 75,503 of record NZ_JAPQNV010000006.1, on the reverse strand, counting down.
TTCACTTTTTCCTGTACCTTCGGCATACGCGTCATACCGCCGACCAGGATGATGTCATCGATGTCCGACACTTTCACGCCTGCATCTTTGATGGCGGTACGGCATGGTTCCATCGTGGCCGTGATCAGCTCTTCCACCAAGGACTCCAGCTTGGCGCGGGTCATCTTCAGGTTCAAGTGGACCGGTGCGCCGTTCGCCATGGCGATGTACGGCTCGTTGATCTCGGTTTGTTGCGACGACGACAATTCGATCTTCGCGCGCTCGGCCGAAGCCTTGATGCGCTGCAGGGCGATCGGATCTTTTTTCAGGTCGATGCCGTTGATCTTCTTGAACTCGTCGATGATGTAATCGATGACGCGCTGGTCGAAGTCTTCGCCGCCCAGGAAGGTGTCGCCGTTGGTCGACAACACTTCAAATTGTTTCTCACCATCAACATCTGCGATTTCGATGATCGACACGTCGAACGTACCGCCACCCAAGTCATACACGGCGATTTTACGGTCGCCTTTTTCGGTCTTGTCCAGGCCGAACGCCAGCGCTGCCGCGGTTGGCTCGTTGATGATGCGCTTGACGTCCAGGCCAGCGATACGGCCGGCATCCTTGGTGGCTTGACGCTGCGAGTCGTTGAAGTACGCAGGCACGGTGATGACGGCTTCGGTGACTTCTTCACCGAGGTAGTCTTCTGCCGTTTTCTTCATCTTGCGCAGGACTTCAGCCGAAATTTGCGGCGGCGCCAGTTTTTTGTCGCGTACGCCGATCCATGCATCGCCGTTGTCGGCTTTCATGATTTGGTACGGCATCAGCGCGATGTCTTTTTGTACTTCTTTTTCGTCGAACTTGCGACCGATCAAACGCTTGACTGCGTACAGCGTGTTTTTCGGATTGGTCACGGCCTGGCGTTTCGCTGGCGCGCCGACGAGAATTTCGCCATCTTCTTGATAAGCAATAATCGACGGCGTCGTGCGTGCGCCTTCAGCGTTTTCGATTACCTTTGGTTGACCGTTTTCCATGATGGAAACGCAGGAATTCGTGGTTCCCAGATCGATACCGATAATTCTACCCATGATTTTTTTCCTTTTATTTGCTAGATTTCAGATGGTTCTTATATGTGGCAAAGCGGCATGGTTTCAAGGCTTGCTTGATGCCGCACTCTGATTATTTTGCTTGCGCGGTCGTTACAATGGCTGGACGCAGCAGGCGGTCCGCAATCATATAGCCCTTTTGCAGGACTGACACGATGGTATTGGCTTCCTGGTCCGCTGGCACCACGGCAACAGCCTGGTGTTTCATCGGATCGAGCTTCTCGCCCTGCACCGGCAACACTTCCACCAGGCGGTTGCGCTCGAACGCGGCGTTCAGTTGCTTCAGGGTCATCTCGACGCCTTCTTTCAGCGAATCGATGGTCGGTGTTTCCACCGTCAGCGCCGTTTCCAGGCTGTCTTTCACCGGCACCATGGCTTCGGCAAAGCTTTCCACTGCGAATTTATGCGCTTTAGCAACATCTTCCTGCGCGCGGCGGCGGATATTTTCGCCATCGGCCTTGGCGCGCATGAAGGCATCGTGCATCTCTGCAAGACGCGCTTCGGTACTCGCCAGCTGCTCTTCCAAAGTAGGCTCTGCGGGAGTCGATGGGGCAGTCGCCGCGGCGTCCGCTTGCGGATTAGGTACAGCTTGGTTTTCCTGATCTTGCATCTGAAAAGCTCCTACAATCAATGACTTAAATGAGTTAGTCTAACTATCTTTACAACACTAACGGGCAGATGGGGCTATATCCTATTGTTTCAAGGGGTATGCATGGCAAAACCGGAATTACAGCGATCCATGTTACAGCTTATTACAAAGCACTTCCCATTTCAGGCAGCGATCCGTGCGCGCCCCCTTGATTTTCCAGGCTTCCCACGGCAAAGCGGGCATTCTACCAGCCCCGCCGCGGCCATCGCCACTGGCGATGTTGCTATTCGGAAAACCCCTTGGCTGCGCCAGACATGACAAAGCCGCGCAAGCGCGGCTTTTTATTGTCAAAAAATAATTTCCTTTAATTCGACGCGCCCAGGGCCAGGGCCGCCGTGCGCGCCTGCTCGCCCGCCTTCTTGTCCGCTTCGCGCTGCGCCGCCGTCTTCATCGTCGGCCAGCCAATCATGTGCTGTTCGGCAATTTCCGCCAGGCCCGCGATCCAGGCTGGCGTTTCGTTCAGGCAAGCGATGTAATGAAACTGCTGGCCGCCGGCCGCTTCGAAGTCATGCTTGGCTTCCATGGCAATCTCTTCCAGGGTTTCCAGGCAATCGCTGGTAAAGCCCGGACACAGCAGGTCGACGCGCTTGACACCCTGTTGCGCCAGCGCCACGAGGGTGGGCGCCGTGTACGGCTGCAGCCATTCGGCCTTGCCAAAGCGCGACTGGAAGGTCACCACGTATTGATCTTTGCTTAATTTCAACTTTTCCGCCAGCAAGCGCGCCGTTTTCAGACATTGGCAGTGGTAGGGATCGCCGAGCAGCAAGGTACGCTTGGGCACGCCATGAAAGCTCATCACCAGTTTTTCCGGACGGCCATGCGCTTCCCAATGGTTCAGCACGGAATCGCGCAAGGCGTCGATATACGTGTCGTGCTCGTGATACTGCTTGATAAAGCGCAATTCCGGCACATTGCGCACCGTGGCGTAATGGGCAAACACGGCGTCGTAGATGGAACCCGTCGTCGTGCCCGAGTATTGCGGATAGGCCGGCAGGATGGCGATGCGCTCACAGCCTTCGCTTTTCAACCTGGCCAGCACTTCGGGCAGCGAAGGCGAACCGTAGCGCATGGCCATGGCGACGGTGACGCCGTCGTGACCCCGCTCGGCCAGGGCGCCGGCCAGCAACTTCGCCTGCTTTTGCGTGTGCACTTTCAGGGGCGAACCGTCGCGCGTCCAGATCGACGCGTATTTCTTGGCCGACTGGCCGGAGCGGAAAGGCAAAATGATCAGGTTCAAAATGAACCACCAGACGAGACGAGGAATCTCCACCACGCGCGGGTCCGACAAAAATTGCTTCAGGTAGCGCCGCACGGCCGACGAGGTCGGCGCATCGGGCGTGCCCAGGTTGACCAGCACCACGGCGCTGCGGTCGATACTGCCATGCGTGTACGGCGGTTCTGTTTGAAATGACATGAAAGCTCTTCGAAGGCGTTGGATGGATTAGCCGACCATTATAGTTACATTGCGTCAACATCGGGGAGTGCTGCCAGGCGAAGGCAGCGCTCCCCGCAGTCCAAGGTCAAATCGCCAGCAATTCGCGTGCATGCTTGCGCGTGGTGGCCGTGATTTCCAGGCCGCCCAGCATGCGCGCCACTTCTTCCACCCGGGCTTTGGCGTCGAGCATGTCGATGCGCGACGCCGTCTTGCCATTGTCCAGGGTGCTTTTTGCCACCTGGAAATGCTGATTCGCCTGGCTGGCCACTTGCGGCAAGTGGGTTACGCACAGCACTTGCCGTCCCTGCCCCAGGCGTTTCAACAAACGCCCCACCACTTCGGCGACGGCGCCGCCGATGCCGCTGTCGACCTCGTCGAAGATCAGGGTCGGCGTGGTGGTGGCGTGCGAGGTGATGACGGAGATGGCCAGCGCGATGCGCGCCAGTTCGCCGCCGGACGCGACTTTCGCCAGCGAGCGGGGCGCCGTGCCCGCATGGCCGGCGACGAGGAATTCCACCTGCTCCAGGCCATGCGCGGCCGGTTCGCACGGGTGCAGGGCGATTTCAAAGCTGCCGCCCGTCATGCTCAGTTCCTGCATGGCGCGCGTGACGGCATGGCCCAGTTCCAGGGCGGCGGCGCGCCGCGTGTTTGATAACCGTTCGGCCACGGCGCGGTATTCCGCCTCGATCTTCGCTTCCTGGCGCAGCAAGCCCTCGATATCGGATGCGTCGGCAAGGTGCTGCAGCTTTTCCGACAGCTTCGCGTGTTCCTCAGGCAACTCTTCCGGCGTGACGCGGAATTTGCGGGCCGTGCTGTGCATGGCTTCCATGCGTGCGTCGAGCTGGTGCAGGCGCTCCGGGTCCAGCTCGACCCGGTCCAGGTAATTGTTCAGCGCGTACACGGATTCCTGCAATTGAATGCGCGACGATTCGATCAGGTCGACAATCGGTTGCAATTCCGCATCGACGGACACCAGCTTGCCCAGCTTCTGGTTCAGGGCCGACAGTTGCGACACGATCGGATGATCTTCCTGCTCAGAAATGATGGACAAGGCTTCCTGCGCCCCTTCCAGCAGGCTGGCCGCGTGCGACAGGCGGCTGTGCTCGTTCGTGATCTCCGTCCATTCGCCGGGCTTGGCAGCCAGTTTTTCCAGTTCTCCCACTTGCCATTCCAGGCGTTCGCGCTCGTACAGCACGTTGGCGGCGTTGGTTTCGAATTCCTCGCGCTGGCGCACGAGGGCGCGCCAGCGCTTGTGCAGGGCGGCAACTTGCCGCGCATCCTGCTCCGCGCCCGCTTCGCGCGCCGTCGCCTGGCCGTCGAGCAAGGCGCGCTGCGCTTCGCTTTTCAGCAAGGACTGGTGCGCATGCTGGCCGTGGATGTCGACCAGCATGTCGCCCAGCTCGCGCAGCTGCGCGGCCGTGGCGGGAATACCGTTGATATACGCCTTCGAGCGGCCCGCGTTGTCGATTACGCGGCGCAACAGGGCGCCGCCCTCGTCGTTGGCGAACTCATTGGCGGCCAGCCACGCTTGCGCCACCTCGCTGACGGAAAAATCGGCCGTGATGTCGGCCTTGGCCGCGCCTTCGCGCACTACGCTGGCGTCGCCGCGCCCGCCCAGCGCCAGCGTCAGCGCATCGATGAGGATGGACTTGCCGGCGCCCGTCTCCCCCGTCAGCACGCTGAAGCCGGCGGAAAATTCCAGTTCAATGGTATCGACAATGACAAAATCGCGAATGGACAGTGTATGGAGCATGGCTTCTGTGGTTGGGCGGCGCACCGCGGGTTGACGTGGAGAAAATGTTAGCTGAGCTTGCCCTCGCCCGACGGGTACTCATTCCAGTGCAATTTTTCACGCAGAGTGTTGTAGTAACTCCACCCTTCCGGATGCAGGAAGGTAATCGCATGCGGCGAACGGCGGATGAGGATGCGGTCTTGCTGCACCAGGCTGGCAAAGGTCTGCATGTCGAAATTGACGCTGATATCGCGCCCGCGCACGATTTCCACAACGATCTGGCTGGAGTCGGGCAGGACGATGGGGCGGTTCGACAACGCATGCGGGGCGATGGGCACGAGCACGATGCCGCCCAGGGTCGGATGCAGCAGGGGGCCGCCGGCCGACAGCGAGTATGCGGTCGAGCCCGTGGGCGTGGAAATGATCAAGCCATCCGAGCGCTGGTTGTACATAAAGTGGCCATCGACCTCGACGCGCAATTCGGCCATGCCGGCGCCGCCGCCGCGCGAGACGACGACATCGTTGACGGCCATGCCCACGTGTATCGACTCGCCGTCACGCAGCACGCTGCCTTCGAGCAAGGTACGGCGTTCGGCCTTGAAGCGGCCGCCGAGAATTTGCGCCAGCACGGGCAGCATGCGCTCGAGCGGAATATCCGTCATGAAACCCAAACGCCCCTGATTGATACCGATCAAAGGTACGTCGAATGGCGCCAGCTGGCGCGCAATGCCCAGCATGGTGCCGTCGCCGCCCATGACAATGGCGCAATCGGCGGCGGCGCCGATCTCGGCCGGCGACATGGCGCGCACGCCGGGAAACGCCAGGTTCAGGTGCGCGGCCGTCTCCGCCTCGAAGACCACCGTGTGGCCCAGCACTTGCAGGAAATCGACGATGCTTTTCACGGGCTCGGCAATGCCATCCGTATTCTGGCGCACGACCAGGGCGATGGTCTTGGCGCCCAGGTTGAAGCGCTCGCCCGGGGCTGGCAAGGTCGCGGCTGGCTGTTCGGCGTGTGTATCGACGGGCATAAGAGTCTCGGTAGTGAATTCGGTGGCAAACCGCCCCAGGCTGTCGCATCGCACGCCGGCATCGCATAATACTGTATATATGCACAGTATAGTGCGGCTGCCGCGTGCCTGCAAGGGGCGTTCTTGATGTTGCACGCAGTGTAGCGCAGAAAAAGAATCGTCCATGCGTGCGCCAGCGCTCCCTGCCCTGACAAATCCGCTTGCGGGCAGCACGGCGCGGCAGGACACTGATGGCACATCATTTTTACTGTCAGGAGGCCATATGGCTACCCAGCCAAGCGAGCGCAAGATCAATACCGATGAAAAAGTCAGCAATGACGGCGTCGACCGCCTGCCGCACGAGCGCGACGAGTCGCCCGATGCGCAAAACGTGCGCCCGCGCAAGATCATGCAGCAGGCAGCCAGCGACCTGGAGCAAGGCCTGGTCGATACGGACCGGCGTGCCCAGCCCGGCGTGGAAAAGGTCAAGCCGGCCGAACCGAAACAGGCGCGTCCCGACGCAGAACTGGAACCAAAGAAGGCGCGCTGAGTCGAACCGTCATGGGCCGCGCATGCTCCCACAGTGTGACGCAACGAACGGAAGCGGCAAGCCCCGGCGCGCATGATGGACGCTCGAACCACGCAAGGAGTACATCATGAAAAAAACAGGATCAGCCGTCTGGAGTGGCGGCCTTAAAGATGGCAAAGGGTTTATTTCCACCCAAAGCGGCGCGCTCGACAACGTAGCCTATGGCTTCAACACACGCTTCGAAGACGGTCCCGGCAGCAATCCGGAAGAACTCATCGGCGCCGCCCATGCGGCCTGCTTCACCATGGCCCTGTCCGGCCAGCTGGGCGAGGCGGGCTTGCGCGCCACGGCCCTGAAAACCACGGCCGATGTCAGCCTGGAAAAAATCGATGGCAGCTATGCCATCACGGCCGTGCACCTGACCCTCGTGGCCACCATCCCCGGCGCCACCGACGAAGCGTTCCAGGACGCGGCCCTGCGCGCCAAGCTCGGCTGCCCCGTATCCAAATTGCTGGCCACGGAAATCACCCTGGACGCCCATCTGGAGTAATGCCGGCATGCCGTCCGCTGCCGTCCCCTCACCGGACGGCAGGGGCGGCCTCGGCAAGAAAGCCGTAAAACGCATAAAATCCTGCCATTCCCCTATCACCCTCAAGGATTTACGATGCGTATTTTGCACACCATGTTACGGGTCGGCGACCTGCAGCGCTCCATCGATTTTTACACCAAGGTCCTGGGCATGAAATTGCTGCGCACCAGCGACAACCCGGAATACCAGTACACGCTGGCCTTCGTCGGCTATGGATCGAATCCCGACCATGCGGAACTGGAACTGACGTATAACTATGGCACCACCAGCTACGAGCTGGGCACGGCGTATGGCCACATCGCCATCTCGGCCGACGACATCGTCGCCGCTTGCGACGCGGCACGCGCGAATGGCGGCAACGTCACGCGCGAACCGGGCCCCGTGAAAGGCGGCAACACGGTCATCGCCTTCATCACCGACCCGGACGGCTACAAGATCGAATTGATCGAGCGCAAGTTCGACGGCCAGGGCGGCGGCCTGTAGTACCTCAGCCTGGCTCGGCGGCCTGTGCAATGGCCGCGCGCAGCCAGGCGATGCCCGCATCACCGTCCGTGCGGCGGTGCCGTATCACTTCAAACGCAAACGGCGCGATGGCAAACGGCGCAGCGTACTGTGCCAGCCCTTGCGCCGCGCTGCCCTGCAAAGCGCGCCGCGCCACCGTCAGGATCAAGTCCGTCCCCCTCACGACATCCGGTGCGACCGTCCAGTACGGCACGCGCACGGCGATGCGGCGCGTCTGTCCCAGCTGGGCCAGGGCCGCGTCGACTTCGGCCGCCATGCCGCCCTCGCTGGACGCCACCAGCACATGGGGACGCGCCAGATAGGTGTCCAAACTCAGCATTTCACCGGCCGCCAGGCTGGCCGGATCGAGCGCGCACGCGAACGTTTCCTCAAATAAAGTTTCTCTGTGTAGCTGCTCGGGCAGTTGCGGGAATACACCGAGCGCCAGGTCGATCTCGCCATCCTGCACGCCAGCGATCACGGCCGGACGGCTGGCGTAGCTGACAGCCAGGTCGATGCCGGGCGCGTCCGCGCGCAAACGCCGCAGCAAAGCAGGCAAGAGCAAGGCCGCGCCGTAATCCGACATGGCCAGGCGAAACACGCGCTGCGCCGTGGCCGCCTCGAAGACGGCGCCGCCCAGCACGGAACGCACGCTTTGCAGGGCTTCGGCCAAGGGCCGCGCCAATTCCAGCGCGCGCGCCGTCGGCTGGAAGCCGCCCTTGCCGCGCAATAGCAGCGGGTCGCCGAGCAGGTGGCGCAAGCGGGCCAGCGCATGGCTGACGGCAGGCTGGCTCATATGTAACCGTTCGGCCGCGCGCGACAAATGGCGCTCGCTGAGCAGCGCATCCAGGATCACCAGCAAGTTCAAATCGACGGCGCGCAGATTATTCATTTCATGCATAGTTGGATGACAAACTACGAATTGGATTTAATCATGACAGCATAATACGATGATCGCATCAACTCAACAAAGATGGAGTCGCACATGTATGGATGGATCACCGTATTTGCCCCGCTGGCCATGCTGGCCGGCGCCGTCGTCCCCTTCCAGGCGGGCGCGAATGCCGCGCTGGGCCGCAACCTGGGCCACCCGCTGTGGGCCACCCTCGCCTCGCTGGCCGTCAGCGCCGTGCTCGCGTCGCTCGTGATGCTGTTCTGGCGGGTGCCGGCGCCGGATGTCCAGCTCGCCATGCGCGGGCCGGGCTGGTCCTGGCTGGGTGGCGCGGCCGGCGTGTTCTATATTACCGCCGCGCTGATGCTGGCGCCGCGCATGGGGTCCGGTCCCTTCATGGCGGCCGTCATCGGCGGGCAAATGCTGGCCGCGCTGGCCATCGACCGCTACGGCTTGCTGGGCTTTGCCGTGAAGCATATTTCTCCGCTGCACTGGGCCGGTGCGGGACTGGTGGTGGCGGGCGTGATCCTGACGCAAGTGGCCAACAGCCGCGCCGTGTGATAACGCGGCAAGACGAAAAAAAACCAGCGCCGTCGCCGGGGCTGGTTTTCATTCAAAGCAAGACCGCGCTTACTTGTCCAGCAAGGCATTGACCGGCATCAAATCCGTTTCCTTCAGGGTGCCGGCCGCTGCCTTCAGGCGCAAGCCGTTCATGATGGTGTCGTAGCGGGCTTTCGACAGGTCTTTTTGCGTCGAGAACAATTGTTTCTGCGCATTCAACACGTCGATATTGATGCGCACGCCCACTTGATAGCCGAGCTGGTTCGACTCCAGCGCCGATTTGCTCGACACTTCCGCCGCTTCCAGCGCCTTGACTTGCGCCAGGCCGCTATTGACGCCCAGGAAAGCCTGGCGCGCGCCTTGCGAGGCCGTGCGGCGTGCCGTTTCCAGGTCGTTGCGGGCCTTGTTTTCCAGCGCGATCGATTCGCGCACCTTGCTGGTGACGGCAAAGCCGCTGAAGATCGGAATGCTCCACTGCACGCCGATGGCATTATTGTTATTGCCGTTGCCATTGCCGCCGCCCGAGGAATAGGTATGGCCAGCGTTGGCGATCAGGTCCACGGTCGGGTAGTGTCCGGCGCGGTTGCGGCCGATGTCGCGCTTGGCCGATTCCACATTGAACTGGGCCGTGACGACGCCGTAGTTCTGCTCTTCCGCGGACGACACCCACGGCTCGACGGCAGCCGGTTCGGGCGCGCTGATGACCACGCCCGTGCGCATCGGCGCCAGGGTGGTCGGCGCTTCGCCGATGATGGTTTGCAAGGCGCTGCGCTTGTTGGCCAGGTCATTGATGGCGGCAAATTCCTGCGCCACCACCAGGTCGTAGGCCGCTTGCGCTTCGTGCGTGTCGGTAATCGTTTGCGTGCCGACTTCGAAGTTGCGCTTGGCCGATGCCAGTTGTTCCGTCGTGGCGACCTTTTGCGCCTGCGTGGCGCCCAGGTTGTCCTGCGCGCTCAGCACGTCGAAATACGCCTGCGCCACGCGGGTGATCAGGTCTTGCTGCACTTGCGCAAATTGCGCTTCGGCAATCGCCTGCGCCAGCTTGCTTTGCTGATAGGTTTCCCAGCGATCCCAGCGGAACAGCGGTTGCGCCAGTGTCAAATTGTAGGCATTCGTGCGCACATTCACGGACGGCGAGGTGATCTTGTTGCCGCCATTGTTCTGGGCGATCTGTTCCTGGTTGCCACGCGTATTGCTGCCCGACGCGGAGATTTGCGGCAGCAAGCCTGCCAATCCCTGCGGAACCCGCTCCATCCCGGCCGACAGGGCCGCGCGCGCGCTGGCGTACTGCGCGTCATTGGCCAGCGCCTGCTGGTACACCTGGATGAGATCGGCCGCCTGCGCCTGCAGCGAGTATGTCATCGAGACAAAGGCGCTGGTCATCAGCACGGCGATAAGGGGTTTCCGCATTGCATTTCTCCGTTGGAGTCGTCAAAAGTTGATGGAATCAAAAATCTGCTACCGCTTGCCTTGCGCCCGCCGGGTGAGCGGGGTACAGGCCTCCGCAGGCATGCAGGAAAACATGCCTGGGTGCATCTACTGCAAAATAACTTAGTATTTAGGCATCGCGCTGTCGACTTGCAGCGCCCAGGCATGCACGCCGCCCGTCAAATTACTGATCTTGCCAAAACCATTGCGCTCCAGGAAGGCTGCCACTTGCATGCTGCGCATGCCGTGATGGCAGATGCAGACGATCTCGGCGTCTTCATCGAGGTCATCGATGCGCGCAGGAATCGAATTCATCTGCATCAGGGTGGCACCGTCGAGGTGGCACAGGTCGAACTCCCACTGTTCCCGCACGTCCAGCAACAAGGGGTGCGGGCGGGAAGGGTCAGCCAGCCAGGCGGCCAGCTGCGGTGCACTCAAATGCTCCATCGAATCGGTCGCCTCAGAACTGGAAATGCGACGGTGCCACGGCTTGCAGCGGCGTGACATTGGTTTCAAACAGCTTGCGCGTGTCGTAGGCCTTGTCCGAGCTGCGCGTGATCAGGTGCGCCGACATGATCGGCGCTTCGCCGATGATGGCCAGGATGCGGCCGCCGACTTTCACTTGTTGCAACAGTGCTTCCGGCAACACGGCCAGGGCGCCGGACACGACGATCACGTCATACGGTGCGCCCTTGCTCCAGCCCTGGGCGCCGTCGCCCAGTTCCACGGTGACATTCGTCACGCCGTTGGCGGCCAGGGTCTGCTCGGCCTGGGTTTTCAATTGGGGAACGATTTCCACGCTCGTCACATGACGTGCCTTGTGCGCCAGCAACGCGGCCATGTAGCCGCTGCCGGTGCCGATTTCCAGCACATTTTCATGCTTTTTGACGGCTACGTCTTGCAAAATGCGCGCTTCCAGCTTCGGCGTCAACATGCATTCGCCACCGCCCAGTGGAATTTCGGTATCGACGAAGGCCAAGTTCTTATAGGCGGCCGGCACGAAATCTTCACGCTTGACCACGTTCAACAGCTCCAATACGTCGATATCCAGTACGTCCCATGGACGGATCTGCTGTTCGATCATATTGAAGCGGGCTTGTTCGATATTCATCTTTGGACTCGGTAAGTGAAGTAATAATCCGCCATTTTATCGTTGAACTGGCTGAAAGCACATGTTAACCATAAAGGCGGGGAATGGAGGAAATTTGCGACGATCTGCAGATTTGGGGGGGCGAACCTTGGAAAAGGGGCAACTGAACGGTAGAGGCTAGCTCCGCTTATCAACTTTTCCCGGGCGCCTCCACCTGCAAGCTGCGCAAGCTCATGTCGATAAAGGCATCCATGTAGGCGGCGGGATCGATGTTCTTGACCTCGCACGGCAGGAAGGAGTGCGTCCACATCATGAGCATGGTGACGGGCGCGCTGAGGATGGTGCTGACCAGCACGGGATCGACCTGGCGGAATTCGCCGCGCTGCATGCCCCGTTCCAGCAAGGTGGCGATCAGCGCATTGCCGCGCGTGACCACCTCTTCGTTGTAAAACTGCGCCAGTTCCGGGAAATTGTTCGCTTCGGCCAGCATCAGCTTGGTCAAACCGGCCAGCTTGGTGGCGCCAAATTCTTCCCACCATTGCATCATCATGCTGCGCAACAACTCGGCACTGGTGCTGTCCGAGGCGGCCATGCTGTCTTCCGCCTCGCCGATGGAATGCACGATATTGTCGCGCACCACGGCCTTGAACAGCTCTTGCTTGTTCTCAAAGTACAGGTACAGGGTGCCTTTCGACACGCCGGCCCGCTTGGCCACATCCTCCAGGCGCGTCGATGCGAAGCCCCGTTCGACAAACAGGTCGAGGGCGGCGGCGAGCAATTCCTGCGGGCGGGCATCCTTGCGCCGCTCCCAGCGGGGCTTGGTATCAATCGGGGCTTGCATGTGTCTTTCCAAGTAACTTACTTTTGAGTCATTAATGGTAGACCGGTCTACCGTCAAGGTCAAGCGCTTCCCATGCGCGCAGCGCGGGACATCGTTCGGCACGCCGAACACCGGCATTGTACGCTCCGTGCCGGCGTTGGCGGCACCTCCCTCTGGCGCCGGACTGCGGCGCCGGGTGAAGCAGAATGCGTTTCAGCCCCCATTTTGCGCAGTTCGTCGCATTTCCCTGCCAGCCAGCGCACCGCTTTGCTATCTTCTCATCGACAGCACGGCAGCCGCGGCGCGGCAGCCGGCTCTTTTCTTGTCCCGAACTAAAACAATCATAAAGGAAACACCATGCGTACCTTGCTGGCCCTGTGCTGTGCCGTTGCCCTTGGCGGTTGCGCCATCGTCATCAACCCCAACGATGGCGAAGTGCGCTATGCCGATTCCAGCAGCAATGTCATCCAGGGCAATGGGCAAGTGAGCCGCGACGTGCGCCAGGTCAGCAACATCAGCGCGCTCGACATCGATAACATGAAGCGCATCGACATCAAGATCGACGTGCGCGTCGGCCCGACGGCATCGCTGGTGATCGAAGCGGACAGCAATCTGCAACCGCTGATCCATAGCGACGTGAACGGCAATACGCTGCGCCTGTGGAGCGACACGAACATTCGCAGCAGCAATGGCATCCACGTCATCTATACGACGCCACAATTGAGGAAGATCAACATCTCCGGCTCGGGCCGCCTGGTGGTCAGCGGCCTGAATGGCGACGATTTCAGCCTGGAACAGCGCGGGTCGATGAAGAGCGAATTGTCGGGCACGACGGGACGCTTCGACGTGGCCAACAATGGCTCGGGCAGCATCAACGCGGCGGCCCTCGCCAGCGGCAACACGGACGCGGTGCAGAACGGCTCAGGCAGCATCCAGCTGGGCAGCGTGCACGGCGAACGCATCAACGTAGCCGTCAACGGCTCGGGCAGCATCAGCGCCAACGGCGCCGTGCAGCGCCTGGACGCCAACGTGAATGGCTCGGGCGATGTCAACCTGGCGTCGCTGCGCAGCGACGTTGCCTATCTGGCGAGCAACGGCTCCGGCGACATCGACGTCAGCGTCCAGAATGAAGTCAACGCCCGCGCCAGCGGTTCCGGCCGGATCACCGTGCATGGCGATCCGGCCCGCCGCACTTTGTCGGGCAAGCGCGTCAGCATCGTGCGCTGAACGCGCCCGGGCAACACGCGGGAGCCGGCTTGCTATACTGTCGGCTCCTCACCCGCCCGTCTGAACTCCCATGTCACCATCTGCCACCCTGGCATGCCGTCCCTCGTGCGGCGCCTGCTGCACCGCCCCGTCCATCACCAGCCCGATTCCCGGCATGCCGAAGGGAAAACCGGCGGGCGTGCGCTGCGTGCAGCTGGCCGATGACAACCGTTGCAAGATCTTTGGCCAGCCGGAACGGCCCGCGTTTTGCGGCGGCTTGCAGCCATCCGCGGAGATGTGCGGCGACAGCCGCGAACACGCGGTGCACTGGCTGGCCGAGCTGGAACGGCTGACGGCGCCCTGAGCGGCGACGCGCACGGCGTCCCTGCTTGCGTCGCCCTTAGCGCGCGTCTTCCGCTTCCTTGGCGTCGCGCTGCGGCTTGTATTCCAGCAAGGTGGCAATCCCCAGATAGATCAGCAGCAGGCACACGGAATCGCGTGCATCGCTCCAGCCCAGCGTGCCATGACGCATCCAATGCAGCGCATTCAACACGATCATCATGCCCAGGATCAACCATCCACTGCGGCGCAGGGCGCGGCCCGGCAAGCTTGCCTTGAAAGAGGCACTTGAAAACATGGCGTCCCTTATTTCATTCTATTTTTTACAACACCAACAGAATTTATATCTTTTCAGCAATATTTGACGAAAACCTACGTACGCTTGACTCTGTTTGCACGTTTGCGTATATTCATGCACATTCTTGCACGTTTATAGGTTCACCATGTCCGCCACCTTGCTCCTCAAACAACGCCACGCGCTGATCCAGCAACAATTGCATGCCGACGGTCGCGTGCTGGCGCTGGACCTGGCGCGCCAGCTCGACGTGTCCGAAGATACGATACGGCGCGATCTGCGCGAGATGGCGGCGGCCGGTCTGTGCCAGCGCGTGTATGGCGGCGCCCTGCCGCTGGCGCCGGACGGCGGCACCTTGAGCCAGCGCAAGCAGGAAGCGCCGGAACGCAAGGCGCGCCTGGCGCAGGCCGCCGTGTCACTCGTACGCGCTGGCCAGGTGCTGTTTCTCGATGCGGGTTCGACCAATCTGGCCATCGCCAGCGCCCTGCCAGAGTTAGCGCTCACTGTCATCACCAATGCCCCCGCGATCGCCATGGCGCTGATGGAGCGCCCGGAAATCGAGCTGATCATGGCCGGTGGCAGGGTCGACCGGCGCGCCGGCGCCAGCCTGGGCCCGCAGGCCTTGCGCACGGTCGAGCGCATGCATCCCGACCTGTGCTTCCTGGGCGCCTGCGGCGCCGATGCGGACGCGGGCGTGACGGCGTTCAACTACGACGAGGCCGAGTTCAAGCGCAGCATCGCCGGCGCCAGCAAGGCCGTGGTCGTGGCCGTCACCAGCGACAAGCTGGGCACCGCCGCACCCTTTGGCGTACTGGCCACGGGCTTACTGCAGCACCTGGTGCTGGAAGCCGATGCCGACGCTGCCCACGTGGCCGCCTTTGAACGGCTGGGCGTGCAAGTGTTGCGCGCCCGCGCCTGATTTTATCCACCCCGACTTTGAAAAGCTCCCCCATGCATCTCACCGGCACCCTGCAACAACGCGCCACCCGCCTGGTCTTCTTCGCCGCCGGCCTCGGCATGGCCGCCTGGGCCCCCTTGGTTCCCTACGCCAAGTCGCGCCTGGGCCTCGATGAAGCCACCCTCGGCATTTTGCTGCTGTGCCTGGGCGCCGGCTCGCTGTGCGCGATGCCGTTTACGGGCATGCTCACGGCACGCTTCGGCTGCCGCAAGGTCATTGTCGGCGCTGGCCTGCTCCTGACCGCCATCCTGCCCGGCCTGGCGCTGGCTGCCACGCCGCTGCAACTGGGCCTGGTGCTGCTGGTGTTCGGCGCGGCCATGGGCACGTTTGACGTGGCCATCAATATCCAGGCCGTGATCATCGAAAAAGCCAACGGCGGCGCCATGATGTCGGGCTTTCATGCGCTGTTCAGCGTGGGCGGCTTCGCCGGTGCGGCCTGCATGGCCCTGCTGTTGTGGCTGGGCCTGACGCCGGCCTGGTCCTGCGTGGTGGTGATGTTGCTGCTGTGCGGCGTGCTGGGCGCGGCGCAAGGCCATCTGCTGCCGACGGCGTCCGCCTCCGGCGAAAAGACGCCGCTGTTCGTCATGCCGCATGGCGCCGTCATTTTCATTGGCCTGTTGTGCTTTATCGTCTTCCTGGCCGAAGGCGCCATCCTCGACTGGAGCGCCCTGTTCCTCACCACCACGCGCGGCGTGGAAGAAGCCAAGGGCGGCCTCGGCTACGCCGCCTTCGCCATCGCCATGACGGTGGGCCGTTTCACCGGCGACAAGGTGGTCAGCCGTTTTGGCGGCAAGCGTGTGCTCACTTTTGGCGGCTTGTGCGCAGCGGCGGGCTTTTTCCTGGCCGTGCTGGCGCCGCACGCCAGCCTGGCCATGCTTGGCTTCGTGCTGATCGGCCTGGGCGCGGCAAATATCGTGCCCATCCTGTTTACGGCGGCAGGCAACCAGCATGCCATGCCGGCCAGCCTGGCCGTGGCGGCCATCACCACCATCGGCTACGCGGGCATCCTGGCCGGCCCGGCCGTGATCGGCTTCGTCGCCCACGCCACCAGCCTGAACATCGCCTTTGCCATGCTGGGCGCCGCCCTGCTGCTGGTGGCGGCCAGCGCGCGCCTGGTGGCGCAGGCAAAACAAGTATCCTGATCCTTCCTCCTGCCTGGCGGACGGCGCTAAAAAAGCGCCGCCCAACTGCGCCCAAATAAGGTCCGCGGGCCTGCGGCATGGTAAGCTTCGACCCCGCGCACATTGCTGGCGCCACGCGGTCATCCCATCCTGTCACTTATACCCGTACTTATACCCTTTTATACATCTATGGATCTCATTCTTGCGTTAAAAGCCATCATCATGGGGCTGGTCGAAGGTTTTACCGAATTCTTGCCGATTTCCTCCACGGGACATCTGATCCTGGCCGGCAGCCTGCTCGACTTTACCAAGGATGTCTCGAAAGAAGTCATGGATGTCTTCGAGATCGCCATCCAGGCCGGCGCCATCCTGGCCGTGTGCTGGGAATACCGCCAGCGCATCGGCAGCGTGCTGTCCACCTTCAGCACCGAAGTCAAGTCGCGCAAATTCGTGCTGAACGTGGCCATCGCCTTCATTCCGCTGGCCGTCATCGGCCTGGCCATCGGCAAGATGATCAAGCATGCGCTATTCAAGCCAGTACCGGTCGCCATGGCCTTCATCATCGGTGGCATCATCATCTTGCTGGTGGAGCGCCGCGCGCGCACCAACCCCGTCACCGTGCGCGTCAACTCGGTCGATGAAATGACGCCGTTCGACGCCCTGAAGGTGGGCTGCGCGCAGGCATTCGCGCTGATTCCGGGCACCAGCCGTTCCGGCTCGACCATCATCGGCGGCATGCTGCTGGGCCTGTCGCGCAAGACAGCCACCGAATTCTCGTTCTTCCTGGCCATCCCGACCTTGTTCGCGGCCACCTTCTACTCGCTGTACAAAGCGCGCGACATCCTGTCGGCCACCGACGTGCCCCTGTTCGGCCTGGGCACCGTGGCCGCCTTCATTTCCGCCTTCCTGTGCGTGCGCTGGCTGCTGCGCTACATCAGCTCGCACGACTTCACGTTTTTTGCCTGGTACCGCATTGTGTTCGGCTTGCTGGTGTTGGCCAGCGCCCACTACGGCTGGGTTGTTTGGGCAGAATAAGGCACTATGAATCAAGATCTTAACCAGCGCGCGCTGCACCTGCTGCAAACCGTTTTCGGCTACCCGGCCTTCCGCGGCCAGCAAGCCGACATCGTCGACCACGTCAGCCATGGCGGCGACGCGCTGGTGCTGATGCCCACGGGCGGCGGCAAATCCCTGTGCTACCAGATTCCCGCCCTGCTGCGCGACGGCGTCGGCGTCGTCGTCTCGCCATTGATCGCGCTGATGCAGGACCAGGTGGACGCGCTGGAGGAAGTCGGCGTGCGCGCCGCCTTCCTCAATTCCACGCAAACCTACGAGGAAGCGAGCCGCATCGAGCGCCTGGTGCGCACGGGCGGCATCGACGTCGTCTACGTGGCGCCAGAACGCCTGATGACGCAGCGTTGCCTGGACCTGTTCCAGGCGTCGAAGATCTCGCTGTTCGCCATCGACGAGGCGCATTGCGTGGCCCAGTGGGGCCACGACTTCCGCCCCGAATACATCAAGCTGTCGGTGCTGCACGAGCAGTTTCCGGACGTGCCGCGCATTGCGCTCACAGCCACCGCCGACCCGCAGACGCGCGCCGAAATCGCGCTGCGTTTGCAGCTGGAAGACGCGCGCCAGTTCGTCTCGTCCTTCGACCGCCCGAACATCCGCTACCAGATCGTGGAAAAGGCGAATGGCCGCAAGCAGCTGCTCGACTTCATCAACACGGAACACGCGGGCGACTGCGGCATCGTCTACTGCCTGTCGCGTAAAAAAGTCGAGGAGACGGCGGAATTTCTGAACCAGAGCGGCATCCGCGCCCTGCCCTATCACGCCGGCATGGAGTACGCGAAGCGCAGCGCCAACCAGGCGCGCTTCCTGCGCGAAGAAAACATCGTCATGGTCGCCACCATCGCCTTCGGCATGGGCATCGACAAGCCCGACGTGCGTTTCGTCGCCCACCTGGATCTACCGAAAAGCATCGAGGGCTATTACCAGGAAACGGGGCGCGCGGGCCGCGACGGCATGGCCGCCAACGCGTGGATGGCGTACGGCTTGCAGGACGTGGTGCTGCAGCGGCGCATGATCGACGAATCGGAGGCGGACGACACCTTCAAGCGCGTGCTGGGCGTCAAACTCGACGCCATGCTGGGCCTGTGCGAAACGCTCAGCTGCCGCCGCATGCGATTGCTCGAATACTTCGGCGAACCGGCTTCGCCGTGCGGCAATTGCGACACCTGCCTGGTGCCGCCAATCTCGTTCGACGGCACCGTGCCCGTGCAAAAACTGCTGTCGGCCATCTACCGCGTCGACCAGCGCTTCGCCGGCGGCCACGTGATCGACGTGCTGCGCGGCGTGGAATCGGAGCGCATCAAGACCTGGCACCACGACTCGCTGTCCGTCTTCGGCATCGGCTCGGACCTGGGCGAAGCGGAATGGAAATCGATTCTGCGCCAGGCCATCGCGCTGGGCCTCGTCTCGGTCGACCATGAACAATACAGCTCGCTGAAACTGACGGATGCCTCGCGCCCCGTGCTCAAGGGCGGCCAGAAGGTGCAGCTGCGCCAGTACCAGAAACCGGTGAAAACCAGCAAACGCAGCACCAGTGTGGCGAAGGGTTATGTCGAGACGGATCTGTCCACCAGCGAGCAGGCGATTTTCGACAAGCTGCGCTGGTGGCGCGTGGAGACGGCGCGCACGCACAACGTGCCGGCCTACGTCATTTTTGTCGATGCCACCCTGCGCGAAATCGCCAAGGCCAAACCCACCTCGCTCGAGCAGATGCGCGGCGTGAGCGGCGTCGGCGAGAAAAAACTGGCCTCGTACGGCGACGAAATCGTCGCCATGATACTGGAGATGATTTGATGGAAGATTTGATGGAAGCACTCTCGTCCGACCTGATCTATCAGGCCGTGAAAATTCTCGGCGCCCAGCCCGACGCCGAAGACGAGGTGGAAGCGCAAGTACGGTTACTGGTGCAGGACGATCTCACCGTGCGCCGCCTGGCCGACGTGGTGCCGGAAGCCTTCGGCCTGGTGCTGGCGTCGCACCTTCCCGGCGCCGAAAACATGACCCTGCCCCATACGTTCTGCGCCCAGGACGAGGACGGCGAATGGGTGGAGTTTCCCATGCGCCGCGAGCCGATCTTTGTCGTCGCCGCGGATATCGCCCAGCACACCTTCCACAACGGCCCGCGCGCGCTGATACAAAACCTGGCCAACCGCAGCTCCTTGCTGTCGGCCATCAACAAGGGCTTGAATGCGGGCGGCTCGCTCGACGGCACGACCCTGGGTCCGCCATCCTTCTTCGGCCTGCCGGCATCGCTGTACCAGCCGGCGGCATCACCCGCTACGCCCTGAGCACTTCACTTTGCCCTTGTCCTTGATAAGAGAACGCTGCCGCGATGGAAACCAAATGGCTGGAAGACTTCATTTCGCTCGCTGAAACGCATAACTTCAGCCGTTCCGCGGCCCTGCGCCACGTCACTCAGCCGGCCTTCTCGCGGCGCATCCAGTCGCTGGAAAACTGGCTCGGCATCGACCTGGTCGACCGCACCTCCTACCCCACGCGCCTGACGCCGGCCGGCGCCGTGTTCTACGAGCAGGCACTGGAAATGCTGGGGCAGATCAACGGCGTGCGCGCGCTGTTGCGCGGCAAGCGGGCCGCCACGCAGACGAGCGTCGATTTCGCCGTGCCCCACACCCTCTCACTGACCTTCATGCCGAAGTGGCTGACGGCCCTGGAAGAAGGTTTTGCGCCGATCAACAGCCGCCTGATGGCCCTGAACGTGCACGACGCCGTGCTGCAGCTGGTCGACGGCGGCTGTGACCTGCTGCTGTGCTATCACCATCCGCGCCAGCCGGTGCAGCTGGACCCGGGCCGCTACGACATGCTGGTGATGGGCCGCGAAACCCTGCGCGCCTATGCGCGCTGCGGCCAGGACAAGGTGCCGGACTTCGTCCTGCCCGGCAGCGCCAAGGAGCCGCTGCCCTTCCTCTCCTACACCAGCAACGCCTACCTGGGACGCATGGTGGAATTGCTGGTGGCCGACGCCAAGGCACCGCTGTTCCTGGAAACCTGCTACGAAACGGACATGGCCGAAGGCTTGAAGATGATGACGCTGGAAGGCCGCGGCATCGCCTTCCTGCCCGAATCGGCCGTCATGCGCGACGTCAAGTACAAACACCTGGCGCGCGCCGACGGCGGCGCGCCAGGCTGGGAAATCGAGCTGGAAATCCGTTTGTACCGGGAACGCCCATCGAGCCTGCGTCCCGGCAAGCAGATCGTCGAAAGCCTGTGGCAATACCTGGTGCAGTCGCAGGATGGCAAGGCGCGCATGGGCAAGCGCCGCAAACGCGCCACCGAGGCCACCCAGTCCTGACTGGCAATCCTGGCAACACAACTATGCAATAAATGCATAACCGGATGCGCACAAAGCATTGGCCGGGGCATGAGGCTATCGCCTACGATGCGGTTCCGCTGCGCGCAGCTGCATATCGGCTGTGCCTCTAACGTATTCGTATTGTCCAGGAGCTTATCAAGCATGACCAGCAAGCACGCACTTCCTTCCTACCTGAATCCTGAAGACCTTGGCCCATGGGGCGTCTACCTCGAGCAGATCGACCGCGTTACGCCGTACCTGGGCAACCTGTCGCGCTGGGTGGAAACGCTGAAGCGTCCAAAGCGCATCCTGACGGTCGACGTGCCTATCGAGCGCGATGACGGCACCATTGCCCACTACGAAGGCTACCGCGTGCAGCACAACCTGTCGCGCGGCCCGGGCAAGGGCGGCGTGCGCTTCCACCAGGACGTGACGTTGTCGGAAGTGATGGCCCTGTCGGCCTGGATGACGGTCAAGAATGCCGCCGTCAACGTGCCATACGGCGGCGCCAAGGGCGGTATCCGTGTCGATCCGAAGACCCTGTCACGCAACGAACTGCAACGCCTGACCCGCCGCTACACGAGCGAGATCAGCATGATCATCGGACCGAACAAGGATATCCCGGCGCCGGACGTCAACACGAATGAACAAGTCATGGCGTGGATGATGGACAGCTACGCCATGATCGGCGGCAATATGTCGACCGGCGTGGTGACGGGCAAGCCAATCTCGCTGGGCGGCAGCCTGGGCCGCCGCGATGCGACGGGCCGCGGCGTGTTCGTCGTCGGTTGCGATGCGGCCGCCAAGGTCGGCATGTCGCTCGAAGGCGCGAAAGTCATCGTGCAAGGTTTCGGCAACGTGGGCGGCGTCGCTGCACGCATGTTCGCTGAAGCCGGCTCGAAAGTGGTGGCGGTACAAGACCACAAGACCACCGTCGTGCACGCTGGCGGCTTGAACATCCCGCAACTGCTGGCACACGTGGCCGAAGTGGGCAGCGTCGAAGGCTTCCCGGGCGCCGAGGCATTCGTGCCGCGCGAAGATTTCTGGGGCATCGATTGCGACATCCTGATCCCGGCCGCGCTGGAACAGCAAATCACGGCCGAACGCGCACAAGTCATCCGCGCCAAGATCATCCTGGAAGGCGCCAATGGCCCGACCCTGCCGGCAGCGGACGACATCCTGACCGACCGTGGCGTGCTGATCGTGCCGGACGTGCTGGCCAACGCCGGCGGCGTGACCGTCAGCTACTTCGAGTGGGCGCAGAACTTCTCGAGCTTCTTCTGGACGGAAGAAGAAATCAACAGCCGCCTGACCCGCATCATGCGCGAAGCGTTCGACGCAGTATGGCAAGTGTCGCAAGAGAAGAAAGTGTCGATGCGTACCGCGACCTTCATCCTGGCATGCACCCGCGTCCTGCAAGCTCGCGAAGTGCGCGGCCTGTATCCATAATGGCTGCCTGAGAAAATGCCTGGGGCGTTGTTGCTTCGCCTCGCCGTACTTGCGTACTGTCTTCGGCTTTGCGCCTAGCCCCAGACATTTTTCAGGCGCCATTGGGTTGATGGCGCTCTAAAAAAATCCCGCCACACTGACGTGTGAGCGGGATTTTTTGTATCTGGCGGATTTTTT
This sequence comes from Janthinobacterium sp. SUN033, assembly GCF_030397595.1. Classification (NCBI taxonomy): domain Bacteria; kingdom Pseudomonadati; phylum Pseudomonadota; class Betaproteobacteria; order Burkholderiales; family Oxalobacteraceae; genus Janthinobacterium; species Janthinobacterium sp. SUN033. The sequence goes on along the minus strand of NZ_JAPQNV010000006.1, from coordinate 53,262 downwards.
TACGCCGCGTAGCCTTGCGGGTTCTGGTGCTGCCAGCGCCAGTGGTCGCGGCACATGTCGTCGATATTTTTCTGCGCCTGCCAGCCCAGCAATTCTTTCGCCTTGTCGGCCGAGGCGTAGCAGCTGGCGATGTCGCCGGGGCGGCGCGGCACGATGTCGTACGGGACCTTGCGACCGCTGGCCGCCTCGAAGGCGCGCACGGTGTCGAGCACGCTGTAGCCGTGGCCCGTGCCCAGGTTGACGGTAAAGCCGCCCTCGGTGGAAAACAGGCGGTTCAATGCGGCCACATGGCCCAGCGCCAGGTCGACCACGTGGATATAGTCGCGCACACCCGTGCCATCCGGCGTATCGTAGTCGTTACCGAACACGGCCAGGCGCTCCCGGCGGCCCACGGCCACCTGGGCGATGAAGGGCATCAGGTTGTTCGGAATGCCGGCTGGATCTTCGCCGATCAAGCCGCTGGCATGCGCGCCGACCGGATTAAAGTAACGCAGCACGCCGACTTGCCATTGTGCATCGGCATGCACGAGATCGGCCAGGATCTGCTCGACCATCAGCTTCGAGCGGCCGTAGGGGTTGGTGACGGACAGGCGCGACGCTTCCAGGATCGGCAAGGCTTCCGGGTCGCCATACACGGTGGCCGACGAGCTGAATACAAAACGCTTCACATTCGCCGCCGCCAGCACTTCCAGCAAGGCCACGGTGCCCGTTACATTGTTGTCCATATACATCAGCGGCTGCGCCACGGATTCGCCCACCGCCTTCAAGCCTGCGAAATGGATCACGGCATCGATGGCGTGCTCGCGCAGGACGGCGGCCATGGCCGCGCGGTCGCGCACGTCTGCTGCATAGAAGGGCACGCTTTTGCCGGAGATGCGCTCCACGCGCGCCATCGCTTCGCGCGCGCTATTGCACAAATTATCCACTGCAACGACATCAAAGCCGGCAGCCAGCAATTCGACACAGGTATGCGAACCGATGAAACCGGATGCGCCGGTCACGAGTATTTTCTTGGACATAATATCAATCAATGCAAAAAAGATAAGACTACCGTAATTCGCCCACCTTGCCTAGCCAGCGCACGATAGCGCGCGCATTAAAAAAAGCCTGCGGCGTCGCTGCGGCAGGCTTGTTCTCGTGCAAACGGCACAGGTGGGCAAACCGCCAGGTTATTTCTTGATGAACACCAGATCCCACACGCCATGGCCCAGCTTCAAGCCACGGTTTTCAAACTTGGTCAGGGGACGATACGCCGGTTGCGGCGCATAGCCGTCGGCGCTATTGTGCAACTGCGGCTCGGCGCCCAGCACTTCCAGCATTTGCACTGCGTAATCTTCCCAATCGGTGGCGCAATGCAGATAGCCGCCCGGCGCCAGGCGATCGGTCAATTGCTTGACGAATGGAGACTGGATCAGGCGGCGCTTGTTGTGGCGCGCCTTGTGCCATGGATCAGGGAAAAAGACGTGGATACCGGCCAGCGAATTGGCCGGAATCATGTGCGTCAGCACTTCCACCGCATCGTGCTGCAGCAGGCGCAGATTCGTCAGCGATTCTTCGCCGATCAGCTTCAACAGGCTGCCGACACCGGGCGTATGCACTTCAACACCAATGAAATCCTTCTCCGGCATGGCTTTGGCGATATGCGCAGTCGTCGCGCCCATGCCAAAACCGATTTCCAGGATCACGGGCGCCTTACGGCCAAACACCTGCTCGAAATCCATCGGTTCTTTGGCGAAAGGCAACAGAAACTGCGGGCCCAGTGTCTCGAGCGCGCGCGCCTGCGCCACGGAAAGCCGTCCCGCGCGGGTCACGAAACTGCGGATGCGGTGTTCGGTCGGATCGTACATCATAGGCCGCGCCGGGCCGTTTGCTGGGGTATCAGAAGACATGGGAATGGAGAAATAAGTGGCTGCGCCGCATCAAGCCAGGCGCCAGCGAAAAATGGAGCGGGTGAAGGGAATCGAACCCTCGTCGTAAGCTTGGGAAGCTTCTGCTCTACCATTGAGCTACACCCGCGAAGCCTGCATTTTACGCGGGATGACGAGGACTTGGCAAACTTGTGCGGCGCTTTCGGATTCCCCGGGAATTCTCGCCATGCTTTATAAAAAAACATGTGAAGATGCATCGGCATGGCATCATTTTTGTTGATGGAGAACAACAACGCGAACAGCCAGACGCGGTGAATGATCTGCTATGCGGCTAAAATACACCAAATTATTGTCGCCGTAGCCTGTACGGCGCAGACTAGCAAGAGAAATGTTGCTACAATCATGTGACAGTTTAGCATTCCCGCTGTTCAACCTAAAAGGATATCCCATGAAGAAAATTCTGATCGCTTCGGCAATCCTGTGCTTCGCTTCCGCACAAGCCATGGCTCAATCGGCTCCAGCTCCTGTACCAGTCGCAGCGGCACCAGCTGGTGGTGCTGCTGCTGGCGCCGCTGCCGGCGCCACTGTTGCCGGCCTGAGCACGAGCGCCCTGATCGCAATCGGCGCCGCAGTTGCCGTTGTGGCCGGTGCAGCTAGCTCGGACTCGACCACCGCGCACACGACCCCAAGCCACGCCAAATAATCTGTCGACGCCTTTGGCTGAAACAGACAAGACCAAGCCCGCGACCTGACGTCAAATCGCGAGACGCTGGCCTGGTCTCACGAGAAGCTGGCTTTGTCATACGCAGCGCCACTTCCTCGATAAAAGCCCTTTTTCATTTCTTGAAAACGGGCTTTTTATTTTTCTTCAATAATGCCCGCGCCAAGAGCCGCAGCCGTCAGGAACATGAAACGCCCTGACCAATCATGCATAGTTAATGAAAAACCAGCCTCTCCATAAACGCATGGAATTTGCCCTTCAAGGCTTGGGTGCCGCCTTCCGCATGGAATCGAGCTTTCGGCTGCAATGCCTTGCCGCCCTCTTGGTATTGCTTGTACTTGCCTGGTACCGGCCAGCGATGATCTGGTGGGCTTTGTTATTGCTCAACTGTGGCATGGTCCTCGCGGCGGAGCTCTTCAACACCGCTCTCGAAAATCTGATTGATCACATTCATCCGGCCCTCCATCCCAGCATCAAGATCGTCAAGGACTGCGCCGCAGGAGCCGTGCTCATTCTCAGTATCAGTGCCCTATGCGTGTTTGTTGCTTTTTTGCTTGAAAACGTTGCGTGCTAAGCAGAAATACCGGGGCAGCAAACTACAATACAGGACGCGCCAAAGTGCGTGTCTCTCAGGCTCCATGGAGTCCGGAGAAAATACAAAGATTCCTGTAATTTATTAAAAATATTGCTCTCATTGGCAATAATTACATTTACATTGAAGCATAAATGACTATTCCCCTCGTACCGGTAATTCTTTGTGGTGGTTCCGGCACACGTTTATGGCCGCTTTCGCGCGAGGTATTCCCGAAACAGTTTCTGCGCTTGTCCACTCAGGGCAGCATGCTGCAACAAACGCTGCAGCGCCTGGCAGGCATAGACACCGTGTCGCCAGCACTGCTGGTATGCAACGAATCCTCGCGTTTTGTTGTCGCAGAGCAAGTGCGTGAGATCGGTCTGGAAAATAGCCGCATGCTGCTTGAACCCATGCGCCGCAATACGGCTCCAGCAATCGCCTCGGCAGCCTTGCATGCGATGGACAGTGGTGAGGATCCGCTCCTGCTGGTGCTGCCTTCGGACCACGTCATTCTGGACGCCCCGGCCTTCCATCGCGCCGTCGCGCTGGCGCGTACTGCAGCAGAGGCAGGTCAGTTGCTGACGTTCGGCATCACGCCAACGGGACCAGAGACAGGATACGGCTATATTCGCGTCGAGGGCGCTGCAAGCGGGCAAGTCCAACGCGTGCTTGAATTCGTGGAAAAGCCGGCCCTGACGCTCGCGGAACAATATGTCGCCAGCGGCGACTACTTCTGGAACAGCGGTATGTTCCTGTTCCGCGCCAGCCGCTACCTGGAAGAGTTGGCGTGCTTCCAACCCGCTGTTCTGGCAGCTTGCCGCGCTGCCATCAGCGCCGCGAAAAGCGACCTCGACTTCATTCGCCTGGACAAGGATGCCTACGCCGCCAGTCCCGATATCGCCGTGGACTACGCCGTCATGGAGCGCACCAGCCATGCTTCGACCGTCGCCCTCGATGCAGGCTGGAATGATATCGGTTCCTGGAAAGCCGTACTCGGCGTGGCGGAAAAGGATGCCAGCCAGAATAGCACCCAGGGCGATGTACTGATCCAGGATTGCAACGATTGCCTGGTACACAGCACTAGCCGCCTGGTCACCGCCATTGGCATGCGCAATACCGTCATCGTGGAAACCGCCGATGCCGTGCTGGTCATGGATGCGGATCAGGCACAACAAACGAAAACCATGGTCGCGCAATTGGTCGACAGGCAGCGCCCCGAGGCCACCATGCACCGTGAAGTCTTCCGTCCGTGGGGTTCCTATGATTCCATCGGCAATGGCGAGCGCTTCCAGGTCAAGCGGATCACCGTCAAGCCTGGCGCCAAGCTGTCATTGCAAATGCATCACCACCGCGCCGAGCACTGGATCGTGGTCTCCGGCACTGCCCAGATCACGAATGGCGACAAGGAATATTTGCTGACCGAAAACCAGTCTACCTATATTCCCCTCGGCGTCGTCCACTCGCTGGCCAACCCGGGCAAGCTGCCGCTGGAATTGATTGAAATTCAATCGGGTAGCTACCTTGGGGAAGACGACATTGTCCGCTTTGAAGACCGCTACGGCCGCACTTGACCGAGCAGATACGTAAGCACCATGCATACGGCACCACAAGAATTTACACCGAAGTTTATAAGGTTTAGCAAGTCATCATGAAACCAATCGAAGGCATCTTTGTACAAGAAATAAAATGGTATTGCAGCAGCAGGGTAGAAAAATATTTCCTCACCTTTGCCGATGCGTTAGCCATGTTCACGGCATTCTGGCTCGCCGGCACATGGACCCTCGATGGCGGCGATTTGAACAACTGGGGCTTGGATAGCTCACGCCTGCTCAGTTACAGCCTGCTATCCGTGGTCACTGTGGCGATCTTCAAGCTGAAGGGCCATCATGCCAAACGCCGCCCGTACTCGAATGAAATCAAGGAACTGCTGAAGATCGCCATGGTCATGGGCCTGATCGACGCGGCCCTGGTCTTCCTCGACAAGCGCGACTCTTCGCGCGAGGCACTGTTGGCCACCTGGCTGCTGGTGCCATGCTGTGTCCTGCTGCTGCGCGGCATGGTCAAATACCTGCTGATGAAAGCTGGCGGCTGGATACGCCCCATGGTCATCATCGGATGGGGTGACAATGCCTTGCAAACAGCGCGGGCCTTCGATGAGGAAGCATTAATGGGCTATCGCCTGATTGCCTTCCTGATCCCCGAAGGCCAAGGCCGCCTGGAGCAACACTACGTGAACCGCAGCAAACAGGCGGTGCCGTGCATTCCGCTTGGTGTCAATCCTGAAGAAACGCTCAAGCTGCTGGGTGATCCGCATGCAGTTGTCGCTCTGGAGCAAGGCGGCATCGATGCCTATCAGGGCATGATCCAGCAAGTCAGCCGTTGCGTTGCCAATATGCAAGTGGTACCTGCCGTACGCGGCCTGCCCCTGTATGGCATGGAGGTCAACCATTTCTTTACACATGAGGTGCTGCTGCTGACCATGCGCAACAACCTGGCACGGCCAGGTTTACAAATGATCAAGCGCTGCTTTGATCTGACGACGGCGATCGCCGTGATGGTCGTCGGGGCGCCCATCCTGCTGTGGATCGCCGCCAAGGTCATGGCCTCTGGCCGCCCCATCTTCTACGGCCACAAACGTGTGGGGCAGAATGGCAAGCATTTTCTCTGCTACAAATTCCGTACCATGGCCGTCAATGCAGACGTCTTGCTGAAAGAATTGCTGGAGCGCGACCCTGAAGCCCGTGCCGAGTGGGACCGTGATTTCAAACTGAAGAACGACCCTCGCATCACCTCGATCGGCCACTTCCTGCGCCGGACCAGTCTTGATGAATTGCCGCAGCTATGGAACGTACTGAAAGGCGAAATGAGCCTGGTCGGGCCGCGCCCGGTTGTTGATGCGGAACTGGAGCGTTATGGCCCCCAAGTAGACTATTACCTGGAAGCGAAACCCGGCGTCACGGGTCTATGGCAAGTCAGCGGCAGGAACGACGTCAGCTATGATACGCGCGTTTATCTGGATGCATGGTATGTCAAGAACTGGTCTTTATTCAATGACATTGTTATTCTACTGAAAACGGTTAAAGTCATTTTCAAGAAAGATGGCGCGTATTAACTACATGATCAAATAAAATTTCAAATAATTTCATTTCGGAAATAGAAGAGTGAAGCATCGTGACGATGTTCAAGTAAAAAAGGATAACAACATGATTTTAGTGACTGGCGGCGCCGGCTTCATCGGCTCCAACTTTGTACGCGACTGGCTGGCGCTCAACGATGAGCCCGTGATCAATTTTGACAAACTGACCTATGCTGGCAATCTCAGCAATCTGGCCAGCCTGGAGCAAGACCCGCGGCATATCTTTGTGCGTGGCGATATTTGCGATACCGCTCACATCTCGCGCCTGCTGGCAGAACACCAGCCACGCGCCATCGTGCATTTTGCCGCAGAGAGCCATGTCGATCGCTCGATCCATAGCCCCGGCGAATTCATTTCGACCAACGTCAACGGTACCTTCAGCCTGCTGGAAGCGGCACGCGCCTATTGGAGCGGCTTGACGGGCGAAGCCAAGGACGGATTCCGCTTCCTGCACGTCTCGACCGACGAAGTGTATGGCACCCTGGGACCGAATGATCCGCCATTCACGGAAACGACGCCGTATGCGCCAAACAGCCCCTACTCGGCATCGAAAGCGGCGTCCGATCATCTGGTGCGTGCGTATTTCCATACGTATGGCATGCCCGTGCTGACGACCAACTGTTCGAACAACTATGGCTCCTTCCATTTCCCGGAAAAACTGATTCCGCTCATCATCAGCAACGCCCGCGCCGGCAAGGCCTTGCCTATCTATGGCGATGGCATGCAAGTGCGCGACTGGCTGTACGTGGGCGACCACTGCTCGGCGATTCGCCGCGTCCTGGAAGCAGGTCGTCTGGGCGAGGTGTACAACGTGGGCGGCTGGAATGAAATGGCCAATCTGGAAGTCGTGCATACCTTGTGCGACATCCTCGATACGCTCGATCCCAAGGCGTCCGGCAGCTATCGCGAACAAATCACCTATGTACAGGATCGCCCTGGGCACGACCGTCGCTATGCCATCGACGCACGCAAGATCGAGCGCGAACTGGGCTGGAAGCCAGCCGAAACCTTCGCCACCGGCATCCGCAAGACCGTTCAATGGTACCTGGACAACCAGGCCTGGGTACGCGATGTCCAGTCGGGTGACTACCTCAAGTGGGTAGAGAAAAACTACGCGGCACGCGACACGGCCAAGGAGCAGCAATAATGGCAACCCCCATCGAACGCAAGGGCATCATCCTGGCTGGCGGTTCCGGCACGCGCCTGTACCCTGTCACCATGGCCGTCTCGAAGCAACTGCTGCCCGTATACGACAAGCCGATGATCTACTATCCGCTGACCACCCTGATGCTGGCCGGCATACGCGATATCCTGATCATTTCCACGCCACAAGATACGCCGCGCTTCCAGGAGTTGCTGGGCGATGGCAGCCAGTGGGGTATCAGCCTGACCTATGCCGTGCAGCCCAGCCCGGATGGCCTGGCACAGGCGTTCATCATCGGCAAAGAGTTTGTCGGCGATGCACCATCGGCGCTGATTCTGGGTGACAACATCTATTACGGTCACGACTTTGAATCGCAGTTGCGCGAGGCCTCGGCGCGCACCAGCGGCTCGACCGTGTTTGCCTATCATGTCACCGATCCGGAACGCTATGGCGTCGTCGATTTCGATGCACAACGCCGGGCCATCAGCATTGAAGAAAAGCCGCTCAAGCCAAAATCGAACTACGCCGTCACCGGCCTGTATTTCTACGACAGCCAGGTGTGCGATATCGCCGCCGGCATCGCCCCGTCACCACGTGGCGAGTTGGAAATCACGGATGTCAACCGTACTTATCTGGAGCGCGGGCAGTTGAACGTAGAACTGATGGGCCGCGGCATGGCCTGGCTCGACACCGGCACGCATGAATCCCTGCTCGAAGCGGGCCAATTCATCGCCACCATCGAGAACCGTCAGGGCTTGAAAGTTGCTTGCCCTGAAGAAATCGCCTACCGCCGTGGCTACATCGATGCAGCCACGCTCGAAGCATTGGCACAACCCTTGAAAAAGAACGCTTACGGTCAATACCTGCTGCGCTTGCTCGAAGAAAAAATATACTAAAGCCTGAACGGCTCATTTCACACCATGCAAATTCAAACCACCGCCATACCGGACGTCCTGATCCTTGAACCCACCGTGTTCGGCGATGACCGGGGCTTTTTCTACGAAAGCTTCAATCAGAAGCGCTTTGCCGAACTGACCGGCGTCACGCGCGATTTCGTGCAGGACAATCATTCCAAGTCGGCCAAGGGCGTGTTGCGCGGCCTGCACTACCAGATCCAGCAACCGCAAGGCAAGCTGGTGCGTGTGACCGCTGGCGAAGTCTTCGACGTCGCCGTCGACCTGCGCAAAAGCTCGCCGACGTTTGGCCACTGGATAGGCGTGACCTTATCAGCGGCCAATAAACGCCAGTTGTGGATACCAGAAGGCTTTGCCCACGGTTTTGTGGTCACCAGCGACAGCGCCGAGTTCCTGTACAAGACGACCGACTACTGGGCACCGGAGTTCGAACGCAGCCTCCTGTGGAACGATCCAGCCATCGGTATCGACTGGCCGCTCGATGGCGAACCACTGCTGTCTGGCAAAGATAAAGTCGGTACCTTGCTGGCCAATGCCGACGTTTTTGCCTGACCGTTACCGACCAATCTGACACACTGGAACAAAACTATTTCATGAGCCGTATTTTAATCACAGGAAAAACCGGCCAGGTCGGTTACGAACTAGAACGCAGCCTGCAGGGCCTGGGCGAGATCATCGCGGTGGACCGCAGCCAGATGGACCTGGCTGACCTGGACCAGGTGCGCGACGTCATCCGCCGCATCAAGCCGACGCTGATCGTCAACCCGGCAGCCTATACGGCGGTCGACAAGGCTGAAAGTGAACCGGAACTGGCGCTGCGAATCAATGGCGAAGCGCCGGGTGTCATGGCGGAAGAAGCAAAGAAACTGGGCGCTGCGATGATCCATTACAGCACCGATTACGTCTTTGACGGGTCGAAAGACGGTGCCTACGTCGAAACCGATCCGACCTGCCCCGTGAATGTGTATGGCAGCAGCAAGCTGGCCGGCGAAAAGGCGATCCAGGCGACCGGCATCCCGCATCTGATCCTGCGCACCAGCTGGGTTTACAGTACGCACGGCAAGAACTTTCTGCTGACCATGCTCCGTCTGGCCCAGGAACGTGACGAACTGAGTATCGTTTCCGACCAGTTCGGCGCGCCGACATGGAGCCGCACCATTGCCGATACCACGGCGCATATCGTGGCGCAAAGCCTGGCCACGGCTGACCGACAAGGATGGTGGGAAGAACGTTCGGGCCTGTACCATTTGACGGCCCAAGGAAAGACAAGCTGGTTTGGCTTTACCGAAGCGATCATGGCACATACGTCGGTTCAGAAAAAACCCCGCGTGAAACCGATTCTGGCGCGCGACTATCCGGTACCGGCAAAGCGGCCGAACAATTCAGTACTATCGTCGCAGCGTCTTATCAATACCTTCTGTAGTTTGCCGCAGTGGCAAGATGCGCTGAAACTGTGCCAGGATTGAGCTCGAGCCAACTCCGTTTTGCATACTCAGTGCAAAGTCCGCGCGGCCCACGGAGGTAGCTCAAGCAGCGACGACATCTCGGAGCCACGTGCTCGGGATGTGTCTTAACACACGCTGACAGCAATCTTTTCACATTGAGCAATGCTAACGAGCACTACGGCGTAGTGCATGACTCAAATGAGTTTGCGCCAGAACGCGCGTCGGCAGCAACGATCTGGCGATACATGGGCGTAATCGCCAGGTCAGCCAATACAGAGGACCGTGAAGTTGCTATCTCCCCCGTATTGGCCCATTCATTTTTTTATCATCTCCCTCTCGTGATTTTTCCGTCTCAAAAATTAATAATTAACTTCATTTTCCATGATAAAAAAATCCCTAAGCAATGAACAATCTTTGAGACTACAACTATTGCGTTTCCCTTTGATTGTCGGCGTCGTTTTCATTCATGTGTATGGCGCCACATTGATGTTTTCCGGGATCGCCACTGGAGCAAGTGAGAAGAATCATATTAGCGATTTCATTCAATCTCTTATTTCACAGGAAATTGCACGTTGCGCCGTCCCCCTTTTTTTTCTCGTCTCAGGCTATTTATTCTTTCATGACACACAATGGTCAACCGAAAGCTACGTCAAGAAAATCATCTCCCGCACCCGTACACTATTGTTTCCATTTCTTTTCTGGAACATTTTGACGTTACTGATTTTTTTTCTCGCACAGTCAGTTCCGGCAACACTGTCATACTTCTCCGGCAATAAAATATTAATTGCCAATTATAGTTTCTTCGACTACCTCAATGCAATCTTCGGGCTTACCAGATATCCTATTTCCTATCAATTTTGGTTCATCCGAGATCTGATGATATTGGCTCTATTGACACCATTGATACATTTCTCCCTCAAATGGCTGCCAAAAACTGTGCTTGGAGCACTATTTGTTCTGTGGTTTTTGAATATTGGAGAAAACAGTTCTGAATCAGCATTCTTTTTCGTACTTGGCTGTTATTTCGGCATCTATTCACAAAGCATCTTCTTGCTTGACCAGCCAATCTCAAAATTTCTAACGCCAACGCTAATAATTTATACTCTTCTGATCATCGCCAATGCATTATTCCCGGAAGCACCAAGTTATCAATACATGCACAAGACCGGCATTATTCTCGGGATACCGATCATCTTGTATTTGACGCAACCGGCGTTGGCCCTTCCCCGTCTGAAAAAAATGCTTATTGCTCTTGGATCCACCAGTTTCTTTTTATATGCCATGCATGAACCGACACTTACTGTATTCAAAAAAATATCGTACAAACTAATCCAGCCAGAACATAACTCATCAATTATTTTTATCTATTTTTTCTCGGCAATCATTACCATCATCACATCCATAGCTCTACATAAAATACTAATAAAAACATTCCCAAAATTTACTGCCGCAATTACTGGCGGCAGGTAATTAATCATCATTCAAAAACAAACGACACAAACAGCACCGCAACAATGTAATTCTTCATTTTCCTATATTCATTGCAACAGCCCCTCACTCTTTTAATCTTACGTTTACTATATTGAATTCTCATGGAACGCGGAAATACAAAACTGAAATTTTTTGACAAATATCTCGGGCCTGTCCTATTACTCGCTCTGACCCCCTTGCGTTTATTTCGCACCAGGCAAGTGCCAAAGTTAATCAATTCGGTTGCATTGCTGAAAACAGCAGCCATTGGCGATACCGTGTTGCTATCCGCAGCCATCACCGATCTACGTGTCGCCAATCCAGATATGAAAATTGTTCTGTTCACCGGCGCCTCAAATTTTGAGTTTGCCAAGCTGTTATCGGGCGCCGACCAGATCGTCAAGCTACCGCTGACCAATCCTTTCGCCTGCGTCAAAATCATACGCTCCCATCAAATCGACATTTTTATTGACTTCGACTCGTGGCCACGTATCAGTGCTCTACTCGCAGCACTGTCGCGTGCAAAAATACGGATTGGCTTCAACACATCGCAGCAATATCGCCACTTCATGCAAGACATCCCCGTACTTCACCGTAATGACCAGCATGAACTGGAGAACTATCGCGACCTGCTTGGAGTGATTGGCCTGAATGCTGCAAATTTGCCGCAGCAATTACAGCACTCTTGGAAAGAAGGTGGAAACACCATCGTCTTCCATATGTGGCCAAGTGGCACCCAGAGTCATCTGAAAGAATGGCCGGCCGAAAAATGGCACACTCTTGCGAACGAATTGCTATTACTGGGAAATTACTCGTTCGTCTTGACTGGGGGACGAGAAGACATTTCCGGCTGCGAAGCTTTTCTAGCAACCCTGCCGGCGTCACTGCGCCCGCGATTTATCAGTCACGCGGGGACATCTTTCAGCAACACACTATCGTTGTTACAGCAAGCTGCGCTGTTGGTCAGCGTCAATACAGGCATCATGCATGTGGGGGCGGCAATGGGAGTGCCAACTGTTGGCCTGCACGGCCCGACGGACCCTAGACGTTGGGGGCCTGTCGGACCACGTACTCGCTCAGTCGTCAGCAAAAGCAAAGGTGCAGGGACCTTGAATCTGGGCTTTGAATACACTCTTGAAACCGATTACATGAGCGGCATCGACGACAGTGACGTCATAAATGCCAGCCGTGAACTGCTTTGCTGGACAGCAAGCAACTGATCAGGTCAACCATGTGCATGCCAGCGATGTGATGTGATGTGAAGTGAAGTGAAGTGAAGTGAAGTGAAGTGAAGTGAAGTGAAGTGAAGCACAGGTAGCAACACTTCACTTCCTGTCTTGAACACATAGGTCAGGCTTGCTGCCGTAAGAATAGCAGCCAGTAGCGCTGCAGCCGGCCCCTAGAATGCAAGGAAGGTGCGTCAATAGCGGAGAGTTACCAGACTCACGTCAATTTGGAACGGTCAAGTATCTTTGTCGTCGAATATCCATTATGGAATTCCAGCGCGATAACTTTGCCACCTGCATTTTTAACCGTATCATAGCCAACGATTTTTTCAGGAACATAATCACCGCCCTTGAGCAAGATGTCGGGCACCAACAGATTGATCAAACGCTCGGGTGTACTCTCCGAAAATTGGGCCACCCAGTCGACGCTTTTCAACCCCGCCAAGACTTGCATCCGGTCAGAGCAATGATTAACAGGGCGTGCGTCACCCTTCAGCGTTTAACCGATGCATCGTCATTGACAGCCACTACTAACAAGTCGCCCAACAACTTTGCAGCGGCCAGATAGCGGACATGCCCAACATGCAGAATATCGAAGCAGCCATTGGTAAATACAATGCGTTTTCCCGCCGCCTTTGCTTCGAGTACCCGTTGTAATAAGTCCCCTTCCCGCAACACCAACGAGGGCTCACCACCAGATAGATGCATGACACGCTCAAGTTCCAGTGACGTCACAGTCGCGGTACCGAACTTCCCTCACTGCAACATTGGCTGCACCGCCCGGACGCAAGTCGTCCTTGGCAATATTAACCAGTGGCACTGGCGCCTCTGATGATATGCGGCCCGTACTGCCAAACCAGTAACGATCCAGCATTAAATCGCCCCTTTACCAGCACCCGCGCACCATTCAATTGCAAACAAGCATTCCCATCATTCGACATAAATTCCCTAACAATCAGGACAAACCCAGCTTTTCCTCAATAAGTTCAATAATGATATGTAACATTTTAATATGCAGTTCTTGAACACGATCTGCAAACTGGCCGGCCTTCGTGCAAATACTGACGTCTGCCATGACGTCAAGAGCGCTACCAGCACGCCCTGTCAGGCCAACCACGATCATGCCCTTGTCTTGGGCGGCTTTGACCGCGTTCAAAATGCTCGGGCTGGTACCGCTGGTACTGATTGCCAACACGACGTCTCCTTTACGACCATGACCTTCGATAAAACGCGAGAACACGTAGTCATAGCCATAATCATTCGCCACACAAGTAATGTGGGCTGGATCACTGATGGACATAGCCGCCAGCGCCTTGCGGTTTTTCCTGTAGCGGCCGGATAGTTCTTCAGCAAAATGAATTGCATCGCACATCGATCCACCGTTACCACAGGAAAGCACCTTACCGTCATTGCGCAACGATTCAACGATCAGATTCGCCGCCCGGTCTACATTTGCAAGCACCACTTCATTGTTGAGCAAGTCACTGAGAGCTGACTGTGCTTCCAGCAAGGAATTTCTGATCAGGGCAATACTCATTAAACACCTTTAAATAAAGAAATTTCAAATAAGCCATTAACTTGCTCTAATTATTGACATGCAATCATTAACAGCCAAAGTTTTTCATACGCTAGCCAAGGCTGCCTGTACCTTGCGGATTGTTTCGTCCCAAGAAAATTTTCTGGCCTGGAGCAAGCCCTTGGTGCACAGGGCTCCACGCATGTCGGTATCATTACACAAGGTATAAATACCTTTGGCGATAGAATCGACCGAATCCGGATCTACCAGCAATGCGGCATCGCCCGCTACCTCCGGCAATGAAGTGGTATTCGACGTCAAAACCGGAATACCACATGACATGGCCTCAATCACAGGTAAACCAAATCCTTCGTAGAGAGACGGGAAAACCAGTCCTAGCGCTCCGCGATAAAGTCCAGGCAATTCGCTTTCCTCAATCCGTCCGGCAAATACCAGTCGTTCAGAAATTCCCAGCGTCTTCGCCTGAAGCAGTAATTCCTCAGTCGGCTTCCCCGTAAATACCAGGCGAATTGCTGGATCAATATTGGACAATGCAAATGCCTGCAATATGCGTGGCTCATTCTTATGTGGTTTTCGATTGCTTACACTCAACAGATAAGAAAAGCCAGGACTATACGGTGCAACATTAACGTTGTATGATGGATCGACTCCATTGCCGACATTAATTACCCGGGAAGGGTTAATGCCTGACCAATCGATAATTCGTTGCCGGGAAAAATCAGAGACGGTTAATACTGCCGAAGCATTATGGCAAGCGCGACGCATAATTATGGTGTAATACAATGTCTTCAGCCAACTGCTATTTTCTGTGCGATCAATATGATTTAGGTCATGAATCGTGAACACAAAGCGGCGCGAAAAAAACAGCGGTGCGTTATAACCTGGACTGAATAAACCGCTCCCTTTTGGAATACGCTTCAATGTTGCCAACCACAAACGCAACGCGTCAAACGGTGCTGAGGGCGAGCCCTCCACCTCCAGATGGGGAAATTTCAGCGCATTGTCCAATACGCGAGCAACCCGGCCAATGCCATGATCCCCAATCCAGCGGGCGTCATAGAAAAATTTCAAAATACTATACCTTCAAAGAATTTTGGTTATCAAGAATTATTACAGACAAGTTTTGGCGTTTGAATACTGCATAAACGGCTGCCATTACTGAGATATGTATCCATAAATATTGACGTAAAATGTTTTGATTAAATTGTAATATCAAAAACTCAAACAGCAGTGCCAGACCCAGACCTGTCAAAATCTGTGCCTGCTCAGGCGGCAATTTTCTGGCTAGGCGCATGGGTTCGACAACGATCATGAAGATATAAATCATGAAGGGAATGAATCCAAAAAATCCGCTGGCAGCTAAAACTTCTGCAAATACTGCATTACCCTCGTATAATTTGACAGTTTCAAAATCGAGACTGGTTACTCCGTGTAACTTGGCAATTCCAGGAGCAATCCCTCCCAAACTTGTGCCAATAATCGGATTATTAAGAAACAGCGTTAAAGTATCACGCAATCCATTCTCACGATCATTGACCGAGTGAGAAGATCCGCCAAATAACCCAACACCTTGAAACAAAAAAGCAATATTGTCGAGGCCAATCACATATACGATAGCTGACACCAGGCAAATCAATAGGGCGCTCATGAATAATACGATTTTCGCCAGTTTTCGATCCACTTTTCCGCATGCGAGTTTCACGAAGAAACGTACAGGGTGCTGTAAATACCAAAGAATTATCATCAGCAGTCCCATTCGCGAAGAACTTAGGACTATTGAAAGGGTAATTGTTAAGAAGCAAAATTTCAAAACTCTTCTGGAAAATAATGTATTCTTAACTTCCATAAAATATGCGCAAACAACCCAGCCCATTAACAGATAAGTGGCATAGAAAGATGGTTCATATGAGAATCCATTGATCCTAGCCAAAACACCAGGAATCCACCATTGTTGAACCAGTAAAAAACTACCAAGGCCAATCAATGGAGAAATAAACTGCAGCACCCCATATAATGCAATGGCAACAAAAGAATAAATATACCATCTCATCAGCAGCCTCACCTTTTCCTTACTGGAAAAAATCTGGACGCATGCGAAAATAGTGGCAATATTGATAATTAGCCAGGCAAAATATCCAATACTCCGCTCAGGGAAACTTCCATTGGGAATAAACAATAAAATAAATACTGCCCATAAACACAGCCACTTCAGTCCCAATGGCACAGTAAATTTCTTCTCAAGCATGCTCGCCATCACTATACAAATAGGAAATAGCAAAAATATTTGTGAAATTCTGAAATTTAGACCAAGATTTATAATTAAAAAAATATCGAATGAGGATGTAAAAGCTGCTGCAATAAACAGACCCTGCATCAACCCCATTTGATTATTTTTCTCAAGCAAAAAATAATTTTTCATCTATTTTGCCAAATGCTAATACAACTAAAAATAAATCTGAAAGAAGTGCTGTTGACAATGTCGCCGACTATCATGAGATACATCACAGTCATTTTGGCATGACAATGCTCTCAGTGAATTCTTCAGTAGTGGCATATTGCAATACAGCATATCTTTAAATGGCACTGCTTCTACCACGCAGTGGAAGATATTACATCTTGAAACCATCAAAAATACCTGAGATTAACTTCTTACGTAAATCCAACCTATATAGCTTAAATTTCAAAAACCTTGTCAAAATAAAAAAAGTCAAAGCAACTAACGCTACGAATGCAGGGTAATTTTTCTTTATAAAATATATACGATTTCTCGATCCGAAATAAACCGAAAAAGGTGTCATATCCCCTCCGGTACTGCTACTTACTTTGTGCCATACCTGACCTTCGGGCCAATAATAAACATGAATATTATTCTGGTTACAACGCAGTACAAAATCGGTATCATCGTAGTATACGAAATACCGCTCATCCATGATTCCTACCTTTTCAAATACCGATGCGTGGATCAACATGAAACATGTTGGAGCATAAGCTGTATATTCGGCCATATCATATTGCCCAATATCAGCATCACCTTCGCCTCGATGAATCGTGCTGCCGCGCCACTTCTTAATCTCTCCACCCGCACACCAGATCAATCCAGAGTCGTGGAAGTAGATTTTTGGAACAACTATTTTCTCATCACGTTTTTTCGCCAATGCAAGCATGCGACTCAATAAATCGGCATCTTTAAACTCAATATCGTTGTTAAGAAGCAAGACATGTTCACACTGCATTTTCAGTGAAAGTGCAATACCTTGATTATTCGCTTTTGCTACACCGACATTCTGATCATTTTTTATCAACGTAACATTCTGCATGCCAGTCTTTTTTATCAACTCTTGCGACTTTAAAAAAGATAGATCATCTAAACTATTATCAATGATGAATAGCCAATAATCCAAGAATTTTTGACGTGTTAAACTTTCAAAAAAACCAGGCAAGACATCAGCACTGTTGAATAAAACAGTTACCAAACCAACTTGAGGGGTCATTTATACAATCCCCGTTTTTTCATTTCTTCGATGCTTGACTCGTAGTTATCCGTCTGTACTTCCTGTTCGTTTACCCAAGCTGTGAAACTAGCAATGCCTTCGCTAAACGGCACTTTAGGTTGAAATCCAAGTAAACGTTTCGCTTTGGCTATATCAGCATAATTGTGACGAATGTCACCGAGACGATAAGCACCGGTCACCTCGATGGGTACTTCCTTGCCAAACAGACCGACCAATGACTTGGCAACAGTGAGTACATCCGTCGCAACGCCAGCTCCGATACCAAATACTTCTCCATTCGCCGCGTCACTCGTCAATGCGAGGGTCGTTGCAGCAACGACATCTTCAATGAATACAAAATCACGGCTCTCCTTGCCATCTTCAAAAATACTCAGACCATTTCCATTTTTAATCCGGGTTGAAAAAATCGACAAAATACCGGTATAAGGATTACTCAGGGACTGGCCAGGGCCATAGACATTCTGATAGCGCAAAGCTGTGGCGCCAATTCCGATTGAAGCGCAGACCGTCATTACCATCTGTTCCTGATTTTGTTTGGTAATACCATAAACTGACGATGGATGAATTTTTGAGTCTTCATCGGTAGCAAGCAGCATCAACGGTTCTCCCGTCTTTGGACATAAAGGTTCGAATCGACCTGCTTGCATATCTTCATCCTTGCGTGCACCGGGATAGATAATACCCAATGCAGAAGAATGATACTTCCCTTCGCCATAAATCGAGCGCGACGACGCTATTACAATTTTTTTGATTTGATATGAACCATTTGCCAATAAATCCAGCATCAAACCCGTACCACCAATATTAACATCTACGTAACGGCGTATTTCATACATGGATTGCCCAGTGCCAGTTTCCGCAGCAAGATGCACAATCGCATCTTGACCAGGTAAAACAGATTCCCAAGCGGCGCGGTCCGTAACAGACCCAAGTACAAAATTTGTTTTGTCTTTGATACTGCGATACAGCATTGATGTTACGGCTGGATTCGGGCCATGAATTTGTGGGGATAAATTATCCAGAATCGTAACTACATGTCCTTCTTTTATTAATTGCAAAGCAAGATTTGATCCGATAAAACCTGCACCACCTGTTATCAATATATTCATTGCATCTTTACCCACTCGTTTAACTCAAAATTATATTTTTTTATAATCCGCATCGGATTCCCACCAACTATGCAGTAACTTGGTACGTCAGAATTAACTACCGTATGAGCACCAATGATAGAATTTTTTCCGATCCTGGTATTTGGTAGAATTATCGAACCATAGCCGATAAAAACACCATCGCCGATTTCAACATAATTACCTTCACATTGAACTCTGTCTCCAACCTTTATTGGATTATAAATATCATTATAAGGATGATTCACATCAACAATAGCAACATGCCCCGTTATCGAAACATTATTCCCTATCGATATTCTCGAACCACAAACAATGTGTACATTTTGCTCTATATTTACATTATCGCCAATTAACAATTCTGGCTCCCATGCATTATTCTCTCCAACAACTTCAAGTCGAGCCCCCGAACGTATCATCGTATTATTCCCAATTTCTATACATTGAGGATTTCCGATGTAAAGTGGCTTAAATAATAAAGATCGCTTGCCAATTTTCTTAAAAACAAAATTATAATAAATTTTTGTTTTTAAAATAGCCAATATTAGAAAGCATCTATTAACTTTCTCATGGAATGGCAAATGGAGAAATTTAACAATTTTCAAAATCATCACTTATCATCCAATGGAATTGGATATTTTCATCCGTAAAAATTTCATTTTTAAACCAAGATAAAAAGGCAATGCCCTTCCAAAATAACGACATAAAAATAATTTTATTTTGAAAGCCGGCTCTTCAATAAATAAATTTGTCAAACCATGATTTTTTTCAAGCAAATATTTTTTGCACAGGATGTATTGATCCAAACCAATAGCTGCAGATTTCAACAAGCATGATTGGACTCCATTTTTTGCATTCACATTCTCAAGAAATTTATTAATCTGACTTGCACTTAATTTATCTTTTGCAAAATCATGCACATTAAAAATAAAATCAAGATTTCCCAATCTTAATGATGGAGAAGATGAAATTGTATTAACTAAGTTGCTTGAATGAAACCGATAGACAGAATTGTTTCCCTTGACAATACCAACATTTCCAAGCAATGCACATTTTAGATACAATTCAGAGTCGCAGGATAAATTATCCGGATTGGAGAATGCATTCAACTCCATCGCTAATCTTCGATTGAATGCCATATTACATAAAGTTGCATCTTGGGGTTTCACTGTACCCCGCGACATAAAAATATCTATACCTGAGACAACATCGGGAAATGGCAAAGAAAGAAATGTACTTTCTTTCTTTGTTTCATCAAAAATAGTACCTTCACCGTACACAAGTACAATGTTTTCGTTTTTCTCTATGCAGCTTAGTACGCTTCTCAAGTAATCATCATTAACAAAATAATCATCATCCGATAAAATAATAAACCACTCCGCGCTAGAGCGATTAAACACTGCCTCTTTCCAATTATTTACCATCCCAATATTTGTTGTATTTTTAAAATACTTAACACGTGGATTCATTAAATATTTCTCGACCACCTCAGAAGTATTATCAATTGAGCAATTATCAGAAATTATTATTTCGAAATCGGCATTCTTTTGGCAGATTACACTACCTATTGTTTGATCAAGATATTTAGCACGATTATAAGTAGGGATAACCACACTAATTTTTGGCAAATGCATAATTTATCTTTATGGAAAATGTTTATTGGTTAATCGCCATGCAAAGGCAGCGTAAAAAATAAAGTTTATGCACTGGGTTAGCAGTCCAGCAATGGCAAGCCACCATACAGAAAAATTATTTGGAATAAATTTTACCGTAACAAAAAAGCTGATAATAAATAATCCATTGACCATCCATAGAATCATGCTGCGCTTTGCGATAACGACGACTCCCGCGAATATTGTTTCTATCGAAATAATTCCTTGCCATGCAGCCAAAGCAAGAAATACAAATTTAATCCCGATAACGCTGTCGGCATCACGTCCTTGAGATAGAATCTCCAGAAGCCATGGCATAATAAACCAAACTAAAAATACTCCCACCATATAAATCGGGAGGGTATTTTTCAAATAAACTTTTACATTGACATAAAATAGTTTTTTATCACGCTCAACCCATGCTTTGGCCTGCCTGGCATGATATATATTGGCTTGCGGTCCTATTGCAACGCCCGCCAAACCGTCCGAAAACTTCTTGGCATATTGGAAAATGGATATCATTCCTGGCGCCAGATATGAAAGTGCATTGTTTAATATCATTCCGACAAAGAAATTATGAAAGGAATGTCCAATACGCATCGTAAAACTATTTTTTATGAACGAAATGAAAAATTTTGCATCTATATTTTTGGGGAAACTTGCCCACTTGATCAAAATTAATGGATACAACACCAACTGCACCAATATCGAAAAGCTGCTCCATTTAGCAAGTTCAATAACATCATGCTCATCAAGAAAAATAAAAACAAGTAAACTTAATAATTGACCTAAAGGCAATATCAAGGATAGGCAATAAGATGCACCATAATAGTGATGCACATTCAAGGTGCAGCGCACTACATGAAGCAGCGGCGAAAAAGCTACCTGGATTAGTAATATTAAAAATACGGGGATGGCAAGTTCCTTGGCTTGCCTTCCAAATCCTCCTGCAAATCCATCCATTATTGCATCAACAATTACAAAGCAAACTACGCTAAATACTAAGCCACTGACTATTGCCCATACAAATGCACCTCCCAAGAAATCAGCAGCATCCTCTTTATTTCTTAGATATATCTCGGTATAAAATACCTGGAACTGCTCTACTCCAATCAGTACCAACAAGCTTAGTATCGCTATAACTCCAACATTCAATAACCAGATATCAGAGTTAATATCCGTACCAAACAATTTCCATACCAGCACCGAGTTCATCAGGCCAATTCCGGCGCCGAGAACCGCGAGCATGTTGTACTTGAGAAGCATACTAAACGTCGTCTTTCAACTCAAAATCGATATCGAGCGCGGGCAATAATTTTTCATTGCAGGTTTTTACAAAAAAGCTCCGCATTTCATCGAAGCGATCTGGTTGCAACAAAAGAGTGCCCTGCAAAAGTTCAGCGACGATATGCATACTCAGATGTATTAGAAATTCACGCCAAAGAATTCTTCGATCTTGCTGATCGAGAAGTCCATCATTTCGCGGGTCAGGCCCGGGAAGACGCCGATCCACAGCGTGTCGTGCATGATGCGGTCGGTATTCGTCAGCTCGCCCGAGACACGGTAGTTACGCCCGATCATGTACGGCTGGCGCGTCAGGTTGCCGGCAAACAGCAGACGCGTACCGATCTTGTGTTGATCCAGGAAAGTCAGCAGGCTGACACGGTCCACGTTCGCTTCCGGACGCAGGGTGATCGGGAAACCGAACCACGAGGGATCCGAGTTCGGCGTCGCTTCCGGCAGGATCAGGAACTCCGCACAGCTCTGCAGGCCATTTTTCATGTAGTTGAAATTGTCCTTGCGCGCCTGCACGAAACCGGCCGTGCGGTCCATCTGCGCCAGGCCGCAGGCGGCCTGCATGTCGGTAATCTTCAGGTTGTAGCCCAGGTGGCTGTAGGTGTACTTGTGGTCATAGCCGTCCGGCAACGTGCCCAGCTTGCAGCAGAAGCGCTGGCCGCAGGTGTTGTCCTTGCCTGGCGCGCAATAGCAGTCGCGGCCCCAGTCGCGGAACGATTCGGCAATCGCTTTCAGTTCCGGATTGTTGGTGAACACCGCGCCGCCTTCACCCATGGTGATATGGTGCGCAGGGTAGAAACTCATGGTGCCGATATCGCCGAAGGTGCCGCACATCTGGCCGTTGTACGTGGCGCCCAGGGCGTCGCAGCAATCTTCCACCAGCCACAGATTGTACTTTTTGCACAGCGCGACGATGACTTCCAGGTTGAACGGATTGCCCAGGGTATGGGCCAGCATGATGGCCTTGGTCTTGTCCGTGATGGCCGCTTCGATTTTGCTGGCGTCAATATTGTAGGTGCCCAGCTCCACGTCGACGAAGACGGGTACCGCACCATATTGCAAAATCGGATTGACGGTGGTCGGGAAACCGGCCGCCACGCCGATGACTTCGTCACCGGGCTGGATGGCGCGCGCGCCGAGTTTCGGCGACGTCAGCGCCGAGAAGGCCACCAGGTTGGCCGACGAGCCGGAGTTCACCGTGATCAGGAATTCGACGCCGATGAACTTGGCCAGACGCTGTTCGAATTCGTCATTGAAACGCCCCGTGGTCAGCCAGGCGTCGAGCGAGGCTTCGACCATCAGGCCCATCTCGGGGGCGCCGACGACTTTGCCGGCCGGTGGAATCACCGTCACGCCCGGCTCGAAGGGTTTCGGCACGCTGGCCAGTGCGCCGTATTGCGCCACCAGGGCAGCGATCTGCTCGCGGATTTGTTGTTGGGTCAGTTGTTCGCTCATGATACAGCCTTCAATTTATTAGGTAATTAATCAGGTATTTTGATAGGTGGCGATTTGCGCCAGCGTCATTGCCCGCATGTCCGCGCCCTGGTCGCAGGCCTTATGCCATTCGACGATCTTGGCGATGGTCTGGCCGATGTCCCAGCGCGGATGCCAGCCCAGCTGGCCGCGTGCCTTGGAACAATCGAGCTTCAGATAGGTCGCTTCATGCGGATGGTCCTGGCCATCGAGCGACCAGGAGGCACCCGCGCCCCATTCTTGCGTCATGCGCTCGATGATCCATTCGACGGGCTTGGCGTCGGTATCGTGCGGACCGAAGTTCCAGCCTTCGGCATGCACGGGGCCTGCCGTATACAGCTTTTCCGCCAGGGTCAGATAGCCGCTGAGCGGCTCGAGCACATGCTGCCACGGGCGGATCGCATGGGGATTGCGGATCATTACCGGCTCGCCGGCGCCGATCGCGCGCAGCATATCCGGGATCAGGCGATCCAGCGCCCAGTCGCCGCCGCCGATGACGTTGCCGGCGCGGCCGCTGCCCAGAGCCACGCCGTGTTCGGCGTATTTGTCGGCATGGAAGAAGGAACTGCGGTAGCCGGCTGTCACCAGTTCGGCGCAGCCCTTGCTGTTGCTGTAGGGATCGTAGCCGCCCATGGCCTCGTTTTCGCGGTAGCCCCACGGCCATTCGCGGTTTTCATAGCACTTGTCGCTGGTGACGTTCACCACCGCACGCACGCCAGGCGTGGCGCGCACGGCTTCGAGCACATGCACCACGCCCATGACGTTGGTGGAATACGTTTCCACCGGATTGGCGTATGAGTAGCGCACCAGCGGCTGGGCGGCCATGTGAATGACGATGTCCGGGCGCGCAGCGGCCATGGCGCGCTTGACTGCGTCGCCATCGCGCACGTCGCCGATGATCGACTGCATGCCACTGGCCACGTCGGCGACCTCAAACAGGCTGGGGGTGGTCGGTGCCGCCAGCGCATAGCCGGTCACGTCGGCGCCAAGCTGCTGCAGCCACAGGCTCAGCCAGCCACCCTTGAAGCCGGTATGGCCGGTGAGGAAAACACGTTTTCCTTGCCAGAATGCGGGATTCATCAAGCCGCCTTCCAGGGGGCCTTGCCCGATTGCCACAGTTCTTCCAGATGTACCTTGTCGCGCAGGGTATCCATCGGTTGCCAGAAGCCATGATGGAAGAAGGCATGCATTTCGCCTTCCCGCGCCAGGCGCTCCATCGGCGCCTTTTCCCACACGGTACTGTCTTCGGCGATATAGTCGATGACTTGCGGCGACAGCACGAAATAGCCGCCGTTGATCCAGGCGCCATCGCCTTGCGGTTTTTCCTGGAAACTGTTGATCTTGTTGCCATCCAGATTCAGCGCGCCAAAGCGGCCGGGCGGCTGGGTCGCGGTCAGGGTGGCGAGCTTGCCGTGCGCCTTGTGGAAGGCGATCGATTCAGTAATGTTGACATCGCTCACGCCATCGCCGTAGGTGAAACAGAATGCCTCTTCGCCTTCCAGGTAGGGCTGGACACGCTTCAGACGCCCGCCGGTCATGGTCTCGTCGCCCGTGTCGACCAGCGTCACTTTCCACGGCTCGGCATTGCGCGCATGCACTTCCATCTGATTATTCTGCATATCGAACGTCACGTCCGACGTGTGCAGGAAATAATTCGCGAAATATTCCTTGATGACATAGCCCTTGTAGCCGCAACAGATGAT
This sequence comes from Janthinobacterium sp. SUN033, assembly GCF_030397595.1. Taxonomy (NCBI): domain Bacteria; kingdom Pseudomonadati; phylum Pseudomonadota; class Betaproteobacteria; order Burkholderiales; family Oxalobacteraceae; genus Janthinobacterium; species Janthinobacterium sp. SUN033. The sequence continues at coordinate 28,464 of NZ_JAPQNV010000006.1, read as the reverse complement.
GAAATCATTAACACCATGTGCAGAATAGGACTTCATGATATGCCAGAGGATCGGTTTGCCACCAATTTCCACCATCGGCTTGGGCTTTGTTGATGTTTCCTCACTAATACGGGTTCCCAATCCTCCCGCCAGAATAACAGCTTTCATTTAATTCCCTTACTCTTCAATTTACTACCCGCAGGCAGGCCCAGGCATACCCGCTATTCAATTATTTTTTCCCGCCCAAGCATTTTTCAGAGCGCTCCAACGATATTTGCTGCCCTCATCATGAGCAGACCGCAAATATGCATCACGCATCAATGCCAAAAACAATGCCAAGAATCCACCACCGACAAATCCCAAAATAATAATAATCATTTTTTTCGGTTTTGATTTTTTTTCTGCCGGTACTGCACTATCGAGAATTTGTATGTTCGACGATTCTTTGGCCTCGTCTATTTTTGCCAACTCATACTGTTTTGACAGCAATTCAAATATGGTTTCCTGATATTTAACATTACGCAAGCTTCGTATATATTCAACCCCCACCTCAGGAATCTTTCCGGTTGGCACCATCAAATCGCCGTCCTTGGATGATTTCCCTGTTTTCAATCTACCAAGTTGAGCTTGATATCCTTGTATTTCCCCCTGCAAACGCATAAGATCTGGATTGTTATTTGTTGCAAAGCTCCGCATTGCATTCAGTTGCACTTCTTTGGCTGCAATCGTTCCTTCCAACTGGGCAACGTTACGGATAATGCCCTCGACTTGTCCATCCAATTGCAGCATGCCAGTACTTTCCTGTGTCTTGCGCAAAGCAATTTCGGCATTCGCCAAGTCGTCTTTAACCGCGACTAACTGTTTTTCAAAAAACAGGCGGCGCTGCGCAGCATCGGTTATCGCAAGGCCCTTGGTCAAATTCGACAGCTCAATGACAAAGGCATTGGCTATTTGGGCCGCAAATTTCGGATCTTTATCTTCGACAAGCACAGAAATAGTTCCGGCTTTATCATTAACGACAGTCGCCATGCCGTCCAATTTCTTGCGCGCCTCGTCTAATGTTTCCACATCAAAGCGTGTTTTCAAATCAAATTGACTTATCAGTTTGTCTGCGATGGTTCGACTTTGCAACATGGCAACATACAAATCATTAGGATTTTTCAACCCTGCAATGCCGCCGGCGGCTCCAGCCAGCCCGCCAAGCTGTCCCAACATGGCAGAGACTCCCGAGCTTTGCTGCTGAGGAGGTAAAATGACTGCTGTCGATAAAAAAGTCGGCTTAATCAGGAATGCAACAGCGATTGCCAATACTCCCGTTACCAACGGCACCATAAACAATATTTTTTTTTGCCGGGCAAGTGCAGTCAATATATCCAATAAGTGAATTTCATCATTATTTTCATTCATCGGTACGCTCTGCTCTCTATTTTTTAATTGCTCAGACATCTTTTTCTCTCGGTTGATAACCCGTCATATTTTCAGCGTCACCAAGGTTCGTTTGTCTTACGCATATCGCATAACTATCAAGATACCCTGGCATCTACTTGGCATTAGTCTTTCAGTACCTTCAAACCAGCCGCACCCAAACCGAACTGATAAAAAATAGCTGTCCATTCCTTCAAGCTCTGCATGAACGTGCTGCGTTCGATTTTTTCAGGCACCACGACGGTATCACCCGGATTCAACGCCGTGCCGCCGAGGCCACCGAACCAGCCGGTGCCTTGGCCGCTTTTCGCCGTGCCATCCGCACGAATCACGTACATTTCGGATTTATCCGCATTCGCGGTGATGCCACCAGCTTGCTGTACATAGTCGTTGACCGTGCGCTGTGAGCGATAAACGAACGCGTTTTGCTGGAAGACAGAACCCAGCACATCCACGGTGCCGGGGCGGCGCGGGATCAGGATCGAGTCGCCGTCCTGCAAGGGCAAATCGGGCAGGTTTTTCACTTGCGTATCGACGCCAGGCAAATCGAGCACAATACGGCCTTCGGCCTTGACGGTGCGCAGTTTTTGCACGATGCGGCGCTGCTGCTCGACTTCAGCAGCCGTTTTTGCCGCATTCTCCTTGTCGCCACTCGAGGAGATGCGCTGGGTGGCATTCGATTCCAGGTCGCGCTCAAAGCGGTCGGCCACCTGGTTCAATTTGATTTGCTGGGCGCGGCGTACGGATTCGCGGTTCAATTGGGTGGCGTACAGGTAGCCGTTTTCATTGGCACCACCGACACGGGCGATCAGTTCGCGCAAGGTTTCACCTTTTTTCAGCAAGAAAATACCGCTCTGCTTTGCTTCGCCAGCCACGCGCACGTATTCATTCTGGATTTGTGCCTGGACGGGTACAGCGCCTGGTGCGAACACGCGCAGAATATCGGTAGGCTTGACGGCAATGCCGGCCAACTGGCTGCTGGAAACGCCTTTGTCGGCTACCAGTTCCAGCACGGTTTTATATTGATTGTCGATGTTCTTTTCGACCACGATCTGCTTGGTTTCCGCCGCCGAATCAAAACCGCCGGCCCAGCTCAGTACATCAGCCAGTGTCGCGTTGCCTTTCAACTCGAAGATGGCCGGTTGCTTCACGCTGCCCGTCAAGGCCACCAGCGGGCCCACCTCAGGAATATAGATCACGTCGCCGTCGCGCAAGGTGACGTCACGGCTCTTGTCACCGTTGACCAGCATGTCATACAGGTCGAACGTGGTGACGGTATCCTTGCCGCGCTTGAGCTGAATACTGCGCATGCTGCCGGTAGCGTCCGGACCGCCCGAGGTAAACAGGGCGTTGAGCAGGGTGCTCATGGAATTGAGGGTATACGTACCGGGACGAACGGCATGGCCAACCACGTAGACCTGCACGGCACGCGTTTGCGCAATGCTCGCAGTCAAGTCGAAATTGGTGTATATCTTGCCGATGGCCTTTTTCAAATAGCCCTGCAAATCCTTGTACTGCACGCCGCTGACCTTGATGGAGCCGACGCGTGGGATGAAAATCGCACCGCTGCGGTCAACCGTGGCGCTGACGTCAATGTCAACCATGCCCCAGCCGCGTACCTGCAACTCGTCACCCGTGCCAATCACGTATTCCTGGTTCACCTGGACACCATCGAGCGGCGCAAAGGTGGACGGCACGTCGCCGAACAGATCCTGGCCAAAGATCCTCAATTTCTTACCGGTCACGCCATCGACATACTCTTCGAAAGCCCCGACTGGCGCATCAACATCAGTACCAGTACCCACAATGCTCCGTTTGCCGTTACTGTTGACGGGGACTTTTTTTGCCTGACGCTGCTCACCGCGTCCGCTGCGAATACTGGGCAAACTGCTGCCGCCCATTTCATTCGCCTGTGCACGAGAAATATCCGTGCGGGGCATGTCAGTTGGGCCAAGTTCCTGTTCGACGGCATAGGCCGAAGTTGCACCCAGCAGGAAAGCCGAGAAAATCATGTGTTTCACGAAAGGCGGGGGAGTACGAAATTGCTTTTTCATGCTGGTCTTTGTCTGGATGAATGTTGTATGAGTAAAGGGAGCGCCATGTGCGCTTAATACTTGCCCTGCCAGGTCACGCTGATTTCTTTCGGGCCGGGATTGATCGACAAACCCGATTTGCTCTGGTCGCGCTGCGCGTGCCACAGCCAGCTGCCCATGGCGTAGCCGACGATGCCGCCGGCGACCGTGTCGGACACCCAGTGCTTGCGGCCGAACACGCGGCCGGCGGAACCCACGGCGGCCACGCTGTACAACCATGGCGCATCGTATTCCTTGGCAAATGGCGTCACGGCAGCAAAGCCGATCGCGGCATGCGCGGAAGGGAACGACGAGTTCGAACGGGAACTGCCGCTGCCGACGCGGCTCCACGTCCCGAGGTCTTCCTCGGGACGGGCGCGGCCAAACGCATATTTGCCGGCCACGGCCAGGCCCGTTGCCGCGGCAACCGATTGCAGGGAAATGAGTCCCGTATTTTGCATGCGGTCATCGCCCAGGGCGAAAGCAGCGGCAGCGGCGCCCACTGCCGCATACGGCATGGCCTTGCCCAGCTTGTCCCAGTTGCGGTAGACCTTGGAGTCCTCGTGTTTCTTCACGAAACGGTCGACGGGCTTGTCGCTCAAGGCGGAGGCCACCACCACGCCGCCGATCAGGGCCGTGGCCTTGACCCACTCGGCCGGTTGCGGCAAGGCGGAAGACGATTGCTCCAGGCGCGCTCGCATGGCGGGCCATGGACTGACAAACGGCCGGTCTGGCGGATTGACGGCAGGCAGGTGCTGTTCGTCCGGGCGCTCGGCAAAGTTGCCCAGGCCATCGTAGCTGTGCATGTCGGCACGCGGGCGCTCGAACATGTCGTACAGGTCGCCAGGCGAGGCCACCATCTGCCCCACGTCGCGCGTCCATGGCGCAATGGCAAAGCCGGCCGTTGATTGCGTATCCATCGGCAACATACTGTTCAGCGGCACGGACAGGAAGATGCCACGGTCCTGATACGGCTTCGACGGCGTGCCAGGGCTGGTGATGTCGTTGCCGTTCGTATGCGTGTACCACGCGCCGACTTCGATGCCGGACTGGAAGCGGCGCTTGAACTCCACGCGCACGCCCGTGTCTTTGGCCAGGAAGCGGCCGGCGCGCGCCGTCACGGTAATATCGTGCGGCAAGCGGTAATGCAGGGAACCGATCGCCGTCACCGTCTTGTAGTCGCGCGAATCGAGCAAGCCCTTGTAGCCACGCTGCTGCAAGGCATCGACAGCCACGTCGGCCGCCCAGCGGCTATCCTTCGGCAGGTACAGCACCTGGCCGCCCACGCCGCGGAACATGTCTTCATACAGGCCGGCCGACATGCGGGTATACACGCGCTCGGCGGGATTGTTGTATTTGTTCAGCAAGACGCGGCTCAGCGAGAACCGCCCGCCGCGCAAATACTCCGCGATATCGGTACGCACGTGCGGCAAATTGCTGTTCGATGGCTGCTTGACGCCCGATACGGTTTCCAGCAACTGCAGGCTGGCGGCGCTATTCAGGTACAGGCCGTCGCCGAGGCGGCGGTCGTAGTTGGCCACGGCCGAGATCGAATAACGGAAGGCACCGCTCGGGTCATTGAAGAAGAAGCCCACCTTGGGAGCGACCTTGAAACGGTTCGCTTCCCGGTCCAGCGATTTGATTTGCACCACGTCGCCATCAACGCCAACGCCGACGGCCAGCTTGCCATCGTCCTGCAGGACATTGGCGGCGTTGGCGGGAGCCGGTGCGGAAACGGCAGCGGTAGCTGCCGCTGGCGCAACGCCAGCAGGCGCGCTGGCAGGAGCCGCAGCAAGTACCGGTGCCGGTGCAGGTGCGGCGGCCACGACGGGCGCTGGCTTGTCGAGGAATTCCTGCAGCCAGCTTTGCTGATCATCGCGGATGACGTCGCTTTTTTCAGGGTAGCGCAGCAGCACGACGTCGAGGAAGGCCTTGCGGTCGATCTTGCCGGCCAGATAGTCGTTCAGTTTTGGCAGGTCAAAGAATTCGTAAGTGGCGATTGGCTGGTCCAGCTTGGTGTACGTGATGCGCAAGGTCGTCACGCCCTTTGGCGCGAAGGCGACAGCCGTGCGCGCGGCACGGCCAACGGCGCGACCCATGTTCGAAATCCGGCTGTTGGTCAGACTCAGGCTCAGGACATTGCCTTCCTGGTCGACACGGATGTTCTTGTAGTCCTGCTTCACCAGGGCATTGACCAGGTCGGCGCCATACACGGCGTCGCGGTGCCATTCTTCCTTGCTTGGCAGCGGTGGCGGATTCTTGTCATCCACGAAATACGGCGGTTCGTACACCTTGGGGACAAACTCGCGTTCGCCAAACGGAATGCTGATATAGGCGTTCACGCTGAACTGGTCGCGGTTACGGGCCGCTTGCAAGGCAAGCCAGCCCCAGCGGTACTCCAAGCCCACGGACGCGCCTTTGCGGCGCTTGCCGGCGTCCGTTTCGCTGGCACGGAAGTCGCGCAAGTAATTCGTTGTATCGTATTCGGCCACCACCGACCAGCGTGGCAGCGCGGCCGGCGTCCAGCGCGCGCCGGCGAACACCCCGTCCGGGCGTTTATGAGCATAGCCGAGGCTCGCTTCGATATTCTTGCTGACGCCAAATGTCTTGGTGGCAACCACATATTGGCCCTTGAACAGCTCGGTACCGAACAAATCCGTCATGCCGACGGCAACGGACGGCATCCACTCCGTTTCTGTCCACAGGCGCAATTTGCCGTCGACGACTTTATCCTTGTAGCGGCCATAGCCACTGCCATATTCACCGGGCACATTGGTAAAACCAGGTATGCCCGTGATCGACACATAACGTCCCGTCATTTGCAGGAAAGGCAGGATATTGGCCGTCGCCCATAACTGGCCATACGGGCTGTCGTAGCTGTAGCCGACGCTGAAGGTGCCATCCGTTTCCACCACGGCGCTGGGCATATTGATATACCCGGACTGGCCACCATGATTCGGGGTCGCGGCCATCACCGAAGGCGCGCCAAGCACCAGACAGCCACACCAGGTATATTTGATTGATTTTCTGAGTACGCTTAACAAATCCGGCTACCTAAAGATCCTGCACCTGGAATTCCTGACAATGTCTTCAGAAAATCAATGAGCTTGGGGAAAAGTGAATGAAACGAAAAAAGGCCAACCCACGGGCATCTTGCAATGCCACGTATCAGTTCGCCACTAAAACTAGGCACTCCCGGGCAACAGATCGTTGCTTAATCATGCCTCAGGAATATATGTCGCAGAATTTTAACATTGTTTTCTTGTAGCAAATGCTTAACTTGTTTCCCTAGCGCCACACCTGCCCCTGCACCGCAAACGCCGCCTGCGGCGCTGCGGCAGGCGGGAAAGGTCACTTCAAACTGCCAAATACTTTGCCGATAATCTTGCTGCCATATGCGAGCGGATTGCTTCGGATGGCTTTTTCTTCCTCGCCGATCATCAGGTACAGGCCGTCAAGCGCACGGTCCGTGACATAGCCTTCCACCGTCGATTGCTGCTGCGGCACCAGTCCCGTCTTGCCGATCTGGCTCATGGTGCTGTTGTACTTGCTAGCCAGGCCGGAACGGTCGGTAACGGATTTCACGATGGGCAGGAATTTGACGGCCAGGGGTGCCGATGTCTTCTGGCGGAAGAAATCCGTGACGGAGGTATCGCCACCGGACAGGATATTTTTTGCATCGCTCACGCTCATCGATTTGACAGCGTCGAGCAACAATGGCTTGGCCATGGGTACGGCCGATTCGGCGGCACGGTTCATCGACACCACCAGATCGTCCAGTTGCTGGCCGCGGCCCGTCATTTTCAGCAAGGGCTTGGCTTGTTCCAGGATGCCGGGCAACTTGATCTTCACCTTGTCGTTATTGAGAAAACCATTTTCGATGCCCAACTTGGCAACGGCGGCGGCCGATCCGGCTTCCAGCGCCGCCTTCAAGCCATTGCTCGCATCCTGGTTACTGAGGGCATCCAGGGGACCGGCGGCGCCTGCGCCGGACGACAGCAACACCAACGCGCACAGGAGGACGGCCGAACGACCAGGGAAAGGGTTCAGGCGCATAGTTTTCCTTTTCTAAAGAATAGACAGACTACCTTCTGCTGGAACCTTAGCACATCAAAACTGCAAATACTGCAGCAATTTTTTGCGTGTTGGGGGAAACAAGGGGTGCCACAGATGGCGAAGGGAAAGGACTATACAACACCGGCTGTTGTATCCGCGCACGCTAACGCCGGCGGCATAGTTTAGAACCTATCCCAGCAGATGAATACATCTCCTACTGGCGCGCCTCGGAAGCGGGGACTGCGTTGATCGTCGTCGCGTGGCTCGCCACGCATCCTCCTCACGCCTTGTCCGCGCTCCCGAATACGCTGCCAGCAGAAGACGCTCCCTACCGGGATAGGTTCAGCCTGCTATCGCCGCCAGCTGTTCGCGCACCCGCGCCAGATCCGTCTCGCGCATGCGCGCCGCCGTCTGGCGCAGGGATTTTTCCGCGCCCGCCACGCCGGCCGCCGCCGCCATCGACAGCCAGATATACGCCTGCTGCAAATCGAGCGGGCCACCCTGGCCGCTGGCCGCCATCAAGCCCAGATTCATTTGCGCCCGCGCATGGCCCTGACGCGCGGCCAGCGCATACCAGTCCCAGGCCGCGGCATAATCCTGCGGCACATCCTGGCCATTGTCATGCCTCAGGCCCAGTGCAAACTGGGCCAGGCTGTGGCCCTGCGCGGCCGCGCGGCAGTAACAAGCGCAGGCCAGCTGGCTATCGGGTGCCGGACCATCGTCGCGGTCGTGCAGCACGCCCTGCATGTATTGCGCCGGCGCGTAATCCTGCTCGGCGGCGCGGCAGTACCACTCCAGCGCCAGCGACAGATCCTGCGGCACGCCCTGGCCATGTTCATAGCGCAGGCCCAGGTCGAACTGCGCCCGCACATGTCCCTGGTCGGCCGCCTTGCGGTACCAGAAGATGGCTTCCTGCGCATCGGCAGGCACGCCCTGCCCATGCTCATACAGGAGTCCCAGCTGATACTGGGCTGCGGGAAAACCCTGCCCGGCCGCCTGGCGGTAGAACACTTGTGCCTGAGTATAGTCCTGCGCACCATGCTCATGGTGCAGGCCCAGGTTATGCTGGGCCGCCGCGTGCCCCTGGCCCGCTGCCTTCACGTACCACGCGAGTGCCGCCTGCTTATCGCAGGGCACGCCCTGGCCATTATCGTAGATCAAGCCCAGGTTGAATTGCGAACTGGCGTGGCCCTGCTCGGCCGCGCGCCGGTACCAGGTGATCGCCTGCCCGCTGTCCTGCGGCAGCACGTCGCCATTTTCATAGCGCAGCGCCAGGTTGAACTGGGCCGGCGCATAGCCCTGTTCGGCCGCCTTGCGCATCCAGGCCGTCGCCTGCTGGCGGTCCTGGCGCACGCCTTGGCCATTATCGTAGCGCAGACCCAGGTTGAACTGCGCCCGTGCATAGCCCTGTTCGGCCGCCTTGCGGTACCAGGCGATGGCTTGCACGAAGTCCTGCGGCACGCCCTTGCCATTGTCATACATCATGCCCAGATTGTTTTGCGCACCCGCGTCGCCCTGTTCCGCCGCGCGGCTGAACCACAGCATGGCTTGCCCGCTATCTTGCGCGAGTCCCTGGCCCTTTGCATACAGCCAGCCCAGGTTGTACTGGGCCGCCGCGTACCCCTGCTCGGCCGCCTGCTGGTACCAGTGCGCCGCCTGCGCAAAATCCTGCGCCACGCCCTGTCCCTTCTGGCACATCACACCCAGGTTGTACTGCGCATGCTCCAGGCCCTGCGCGGCGGCCAGGCTGTACCAGTGCAGCGCCAGCGCATAGCTTTGCTCAGTGCCCTGGCCATTGAAATGCATGAAGCCCAGGCTGTGCTGGGCGTTCGCATTGCCCTTCTCGGCCAGCCCTTTCAGGCGCAGGTAGTCAGCCGTGTAATGAGCAGCCGTGTAGCGGGGGGCGGCAAGCGGCATGGTCAAGCTTCGATGGCCAGCGTCTGCGACAGCGCGGGAGCGGCATCGGCGATCAGGCGGTTCTGCTCCTGCAGCACGCCGATGAAGCTGCCCAGCGAGATGGGCCGGTGGTACAGATAGCCCTGCATCGTGGTGCAGCCCTTGTCCTGCAGATAGCGCGCCTGGCCTTCCGTTTCCACGCCCTCGGCGATCAGGTGCAGGCCCAGTCCCCGCGCAATCGAGATGATGGCCAGGATGACGGGATAGTGTCCATGCTCGTCGTGGATTTCCTTCACAAACGACTGGTCGATCTTAATGGTGTGGATGGGGAAGCGGTGCAGGTACGACAGCGAGGAATAACCGGTGCCGAAATCGTCGATGGCCACCGACACGCCCAGCTGGCACAGCTTGTTCAACTGCTCGATCGCATACTGCGGATTGCGGATGCAGATGTTTTCCGTGATCTCCACTTCGATCTTTTCCGGCGCGATGCCATAGCGCGTCAGCGCGCCGCGCATCTTCTCGAAAAAGTCGCCCCGGTCCAGGTACTGCGGCGACAGATTGAGCGACAGGCGCACGGCTTCGCCGCCGGCCGCATTCCACTGCACCAGGTCACGGCACAGGGCGCCCAGCATCCAGTCCGAGATCGGCAGCATCAAGCCGTTTTCCTCGGCGAACGGCAGGAATTCTCCGGCCGTCAGCAAGCCCCGTTGCGGATGGTTCCAGCGCATCAGGCCTTCGGCGCCGACGATGCGGCCCGTCATCACATCGACTTGCGGCTGGTAATACATCTCCAGCTGGTTCAGCTCCAGCGCCTTGCGCAGGCTTTGTTCGAGCGCGATCTTCTGGTGCGACACGTCGAGCATGGACTCGTGATAAAAACTGTGGCCGTTCTTGCCCAGCGCCTTGACCTGGTACATGGCGATGTCGGCATGGCGCAGCAGTTCGTCGATGGTCTCGCCGTCGCCCGGATAGATGGCGATGCCGATGGAAGCCGAAATATGCACCTGGTTGCCATCGAGGTCAAAGGGTTGGTGCAGGCATTCGAGGAACTTGTCGGCAATCAGGCGCGCATCCTGGCGGTCGCGCAGTTCCGGCAGCACGATGGTGAATTCATCGCCGCCCTGGCGCGCCAGGGTATCGCCGCGGCGCAGGCAATCCTTCAGGCGCAGCGCCACCTGCTGCAGCAGCTCGTCGCCCTTCACGTGGCCCAGGGTATCGTTGACCAGCTTGAAGCGATCGAGGTCGATGAACATCACGGCCAGCTCCGTCAGCTTGCGCCGCGCCTGGATCACGGCCAGCCCCAGGCGGTCCTTGAACAGCATGCGATTCGGCAGGTCCGTCAGGATGTCGTGATAGGCCTGGTAGGAAATGACTTCTTCGGCGCGCTTGCGGTCGGTGATGTCGCGCGCCACGCCGTAGGTGCCGAAGTATTCCTGCTTCCGGGCTTCGTGATCGTGGCTGTGCATGCCGATCGAATTGAGCGGAACCGTCATCAGGGTGTTGTTGAAGGTACGGTCACTGCCGCTGCCGCTATGGCACTTCAGGCGCAGTTCCACATTGCGCGACGCGCGCTCGTCGATGCGGCGCTCATTGAAGGCATAGCGCGCCCGCTCCTGGTCTTCATCGTGCACGAGGATCGAATAATGGCTGCCGATCAGCTCTTCGCGGCTAAAGCCCAGCAACTGGTGCACCCGATCGTTGATGAAGGTGATGCGGCCTTCGTGGTTCAGGGTGTAGATGATGTCGGGCGAGCTGTCGACCAGGTAGCGGTACATCTTTTCCGAATTTTCCAGCTGCAGCGCGATGCGCTCGTTTTCCAGCGCCAGCTTGCGCTTCTGCAGCGCATTCTCCACCGTCTTGAGCAGCTCTTCGCGGCTGTAGGGCTTGCGCAGATAATCGTAAGCGCCGCGTTTCAGGGCGCCGATGGCCGCCTCGATGCCGACGTCGCCGCTCATGACGATCACGTCGCCCTCGATGCCGCGCCGGTTGATGTGGTCCATGATTTCATGGCCGCTCATGTCGGGCAGGCGCAAGTCGAGCAGGATCAGGTCGAAGCGCAGTTTCGACAACTGCGCCAGCGCCTCGCTGCCGCAGGTGGCCGTGTACAGCTGGTAGCCGCGGTCCTTCAGCAATTCGTGAAGGGAGGCGAGCAAACGGGGCTCGTCGTCGACCAGCAGGATGCGCGGGCTGTTTTCCAGGTCAAACGGAATGGCGGAGGAGTTCATGGACGTTACGAAGACAAAGCGGTATTGCCGGGCGCGGGCAGCGCGGCTGCAGCACTCGCCGGCAAGGGAATGGGCAGCAGAATTTCAAACGAGGTGCCGGACTTGCTGCTGCGGCAGCCGATCACGCCATGCAGGCGGGTGACCAGGTCATGCACGATGGACAGGCCCAGGCCGTGATGCGCCCCTTCCTTGCTGCTGCGCACAGGGGAAAACAGATTGGCCAGCACTTCCGGCGCCAGGCCGGCGCCATTGTCGCTGACGCACAATTCCAGGTACAGGCGACGGTCGCGGTTGACGTGGCCACGGTTCGCCACTTCGATGCGCCCGCCATCGGGCAAGGCTTCGACGGCGTTTTTCAGCAGGTTGAGCAGGATTTGCTTGAGCATGTCGGCATCGGCCTCCACTTCGCATGGTGCATCCTGCATGCGCGTGACCACCTCGATCTTCGGCGGCAGGAAGTCGGTGGCGCGGAACAGCCGCAGCACATCGTCGACCACGCGCGCGCAATCGGTCACGCCGCTGGCCGCCACCGGCTGCAGGTCGGCCAGGCCGCTGATCAACTGGCCGACCCTGTCGATTTCCTCGTTCAGGATCGACATCTCGCCCGTGACCGGCTCCTGCTTCTCCAGCTTGTGATCGAGCACGCTCAGGTAGTTCTTGATGATGGACAGCGGGTTATTCACTTCATGCACGACGCGACGCGACGCGGCGCGGTATTCCTCGGCCACGTGATCGAGCTGGCGCCGTGCCAGGCCGCGCGCGCTGATGGCCGTTTCCAGCGCCGTGGCGGCCTGGTTGGCATAGGCGCGCAGAAAACCCTCACGCTTCTGGCAGGCGGGAATCTGCCACGCCGCCACGCCGCCGATCAGCACACCCAGGCTGCGCTGGCCCGCCACGAGCGGCACGCAAACCAGGCTGTCGGTACCGAGAATGCGGAACAACTGCTCTTCGACGATGCCCAGCGCCGGCATGTCGCGCTTCAGGAACGCCAGTTGGCACTCCAGCGCCGAAGCGGCCAGGAGCCCGCCCTTGGCCAGCGGGATCGAGAAGCCGGCCAGACGCTGCTGATGTTCGCCCGCCGCAACGCCGACGAGCGCATGGCCGGTGGGGTTTTGCAGCAGGATGACGGCCGTGTCGAAATCGAACAGGATGCGCGCCGAGCGCGTGATGGCTTCGAGCAGGCTGCTTTCTCCCTGCTGGCGGGCGAAGGTCTGGCCCACTTCGGACACCAGCACCATATTGCGCACTTCATCGGACAGGCGCTGCTGCACCGGATCGACGGATGGCGGCGCATACGCGGGTGGCGTGGCGATATCATCCGCACCGGCCAGGTCGATGCCCAGGTGCTGCGCGGCCTGCGCCACCTGGCGCGCGACGCTGCCGGCCAGGTCTTGCAGTACGTCGACATCCAGCGCGCACAGGCTTGCCGCCTGCGTGATCGATTCCGCATCATCGGCATGGCAGCACAGCAGGTGCGCCAGGCGCACGATGCGAATCAGGGGATGGCTCGCTTCCAGGCGCGCCAGCGGTTCGTGGTGATACAGCACGCTGTCGGCCAGGAAGGAATCGAGATGCCAGCGCTCGATCAGCCAGGCGCCCGCTTCAGCATGCGTAATCTGCAAGGTGCGCTGCTCCACCGCGCACAGGGCGGCATCGTCGCGCGCCGTGAAATTGAACGCGTATTCCTTCGGCGCCGTGGCCAGCAAGGCCAGGCGGCCCACGTTGTGCAGCAAGCCGGCCAGATACGCTTCCTCGACGTGCGGATAGGCCATGGCCTTGGCCAGCGCGCGCGCCATGACGGCGGCCGACAGCGAACTTTTCCAGAAGGCGCGCAAATCCGTGCTGCCGGAATGGGGAAAGCTGTTGAAGGTCTGAAAGACGGATTCGCTGATGACCAGGGTCTTGATCATGTCCGTACCCAGCGACACGAGCGATTGCTCCAGGCTGACGACCTTGCCCTGGCGATGGTAGGCCGAGCTGTTGGCCACGCCGAGGATCTTGCTGGTCATGCCCGCATCCTTGGCGATCAGGGCGGCCAGCTCCGGCATGCCGGCATCGTCGGCCTGCAGGTGGGCGATCAGCTTGATGAGTATCTGCGGCATGGCCGGCAGGCGGGCAATCAGCAGGCGATTGCGAATATCTTGATCAGATTGATGCATCGTATCAGGCATTGCCGGTTCGAAAAGGATGAGCGCTTAGCAGCGAAGCGCGGCCACGTCAGAGGAATCCTCTACTCCTGTAACCCAAAAAATGTCGCCTGAGAGGATGCCGGGAAAAGAAGTCATCTTATCATAAGCGCCGAATATTACTTGCAATATAGAAAATTAAGTTGAAATAAATCTAGCGTTCTGCAGTGGAAACTTATGCCTTGAAGGAACCCAGCAAACGGTGACGAAAGCGCCGCGATATCAGCCACAGCGCCAGCGCCAGGCCCGTAAACGCCAACTGGCCCGAGGCCAGCCACAGCACGGAACCGGACAGCAGCGGCGAGATCACGCCGGCCACCACGGCGCCCAGCAAGGTGCTGGCAAACGACTGACACGAAGCCACCGTGCCGCGGATATGCGGGAACAGATCGAGCGCCAGCAGGGTCGCGCCCGGCCCCACCAGCGACATGCCGAAGGTGTAGAAGAACAGCGGCAGCACCGACCAGGGCAAGGAGGGCGGCAGGAACAGGTGATACACGACATTGACGCTGGCGGCGCACAGCAGAAAAGCAAAGCCGATGCCGATCTGGCGCGCGAACGTCACCTTGCCGGCGATGCGGTTGGCCGCCGCGGCACCCATGAAGATGCCGCTCACGCAGGGAATGAACAGCCAGCCGAATTGCGATGGCCCCAGGCCCAGCTGCTTGGGCAGCATTTCCGGCGCGGCCGTGATGAACAGGAACAGGCCCGCGAAATTGAGGGCGACGATGCCAGCCTTGATGTGGAACAGGGGCGAGCGCAGGATCTGGCCATAGCTCGAGGCGAGGAAGCGGGGATTGAACGGCTGGCGCTTTTCCATCGGCAGGGTCTCGGGCAGGCGCCAGTAGCAGAACGCCAGCAGCACCAGCGTGTAAAAGGCGAGGAACAGGAAGATCGAGCGCCAGTCGAACCAGATGACGATCCAGCCACCGAGAATCGGCGCCACCGCCGGGGCGATGGAAAAGATCATCGTCACCAGCGACAGCAGCCGCGCCGCCGCCGCATCGGCATACAGGTCGCGGATGATGGCGCGGCTGATCACCACGCCGGCGCCGGCCGAGACGCCCTGCATGATGCGGAAGAACCACAGGTAGTGCACCGTGTGCGCGGAAGCGCAGCCGAGCGAGCCGATGGCAAACATCAGCAGTGACACAAGAATGACGTTGCGCCGGCCAAAAGTATCCGAGATCGCGCCATGCCACAGCACCATGCCGGCAAAGGCCAGCATGTAGAACGTCAGCGACTGCTGTACTTCCAGCGGCGACGCTTGCAGCGAACCCTGGATCGCGCCAAACGCGGGCAGGTACGTGTCGATCGACAGGGGCCCCAGCATCGACAGCCCGGCGAGCATCATGGCCAGCGCACCACGGCTCAACGGCGCCATGTGGCTCGGCGTGGGAGGAGGAACGGGGGTAACCGGGTCGGGCGGCACATCGGCCGGAGGGGTGGGAAACATGGCGGATCCAAAGTGGCGCGCGGACCGGTTACGGTCCGCGCGCGTGATACTGCATTTTTTAGCGCGTAAAACACCTGAGAAAACCGTAGCGAGCGGCCGCCAATTGTGGCCGAGAAGCGCAACCGTACAAAAGTACGGTGAGCATCGCAAGCCGCAAGTGGCAACGCGCAGTAGGTTTAATCAGATGTTTTTCGGTTTGGCTTCTTCTCTACGGTTGTAGCCGGCGACCATATCAAAGCGGAACAGACGGCATTCCAGCGCGCCGTTGAAGAATGGCGTCTTACGTGCTTCCTTCAAACGCAGCAGCTTGGGCAGGCCCAGGTCGGCCGTGAACAGGAACACGGTCCAGCCGGCGAAACGCTGCTTCAGGGTCGTGCCCATGGCCGAATAGAAGGACGTCGACAGTTCGTCTTCCGGGATGGTGCTGTCGCCGCGCACACCGATACGCTCGCCGTACGGCGGGTTGGTCAGCATGATGCCCGGCACGTCGCTTGGCGGCTTGACTTCCTGCGCCTCGATCTGTTTCAAGGGCACGTCGAAGCGCACACCGGCGCAACGCAGGTTATGGCGTGTCATGGCGACCATGTCGCCCGAGATGTCGCTGCCGAAAATGGTCGGTTCGGCGGGCAGCGGATTGACCTTGATGGCGTTTTTCATGGCATTCCACGGCGCCGGATCGAAGTCATGGAAGTTTTCAAACGCGAACTGGCGCGAGGCGCCCGGCGGAATCCCCTGCAGCATCTGCGCCGCTTCGGCCAGGATGGTGCCGGAACCGCACATCGGGTCGAACAGCACCATGCCAGGCTTCCAGCCCGACACGCGCAGCAGGCCGGCGGCCAGGTTTTCGCGCAGCGGCGCGTCGCCCGTCTCTTCGCGCCAGCCGCGCTTGAACAGGGCTTCGCCCGAGGTGTCGAGGTACACGGTAAACGTATGCGCGTCGAGGAAGCCGACGATGCGCATGTCCGGCGTCTTGGTATTGACCGACGGACGCTCGTTGAACTGGTCGCGGAAGCGGTCGCAGATCGCATCCTTGATTTTCAGGGTCGTGAACTCCAGGCTGCGCAGCGGCGATTTGACGGCCGTGACGTCGACGCGGATCGTGTGGTGCACGCCGAACCAGTCTTCCCAGGATTGCGCCAGGGTCAGGTCATAAATATCGTTTTCCGTCTTGTAGCCGGAATGGGCCATGCGCATCAGCACGCGCGAAGCGATGCGCGAATGCAGGTTGATGCGGTAGGAGTCCAGCAGGTCGCCCGAGCAATGTACGCCGCCCGGCACCTGATTGTGGACCTTCATGGTCGAACTATCCTGGGCAATCTCGCCCAGTTCCTCGGCCAGCGCCGCTTCCATGCCGCGCGGGCATGGGCAAAAATATGAAGCCATGGTTGGTGTACCCTTATTCCATTGTGTTGAACGCCCGCTAAATTACAGGCGCTGCTTACTACGTTTAAAAAACTGCTTTTGCTTGACTACCCTGCCAGCGCCCGTTCGACAAAATCGAGGCGGTCCTGGCCCCAGTACCCTTCGCCATCGACGATGTACCACGGCGAGCCGAACACGGAAGCGGCGGTCGCTGCCTCCGTGTTGGCGTCGTATTCGGCCTGCACGCTGGCCGTTTCCGACGTTTTCAGCAACTGGCGGCCATCGAAACCGGCGTCGAGCGCGATCTGCACCAGTGTTTCCTCGTCGCCGATGTTGCGCTCTTCCGCCCACAAGCCGCGCATGATGGCGTGCGCCAGGTTCAGCGATGCCTCCACGCCGTGCGCCAGGCGCGTGGCGATGATCAGCTTGGCCGACGCTTCCGGCGACACGGGAAAAAACTTGGGCTGCAAGGTCAGGGGAACTTGCAAAAAGGCCGACCAGCGTGCCAGTTCGGCCAGGCGATACGCCTGGCGCTGCGGTGCGCGCTTGGCCAGCGGCAGGCCGCCCGAGACGCTGAAAACCTTGCCCAGGTCGAAGGGTCGCACGTCGATCTGTGCGCCCGTCTTCGCGGCGATGGCCATCAGGCGTGCGTGCCCCAGGTAAGTCCATGGAGAGTGGGGCGCGAAGAAATACTGCACGACTTTGCTCTGACTTGCACTCATCTCGACTCCCTTAGAAAGGCTTGACCACGACCAGCACGACGACGGCCAGCAGCATCACCACCGGCACTTCATTAAACCAGCGGAACCAGGTGTGGCTGCGCTTGTTGAGACCTTTTTCAAACTTGCGCAGGATGGCGCCGCAGGCATGGTGATAACCGAGCAGCAGCACCACGAACGTCAGCTTGGCGTGCATCCAGCCCGGCATCTTCATGCGGCCTTCGCCCCCGCCGTACAGCATCCACATCAACGCCAGCCCCAGCACCATGGCCGGCAGTGCCAGCAGGGACATGAAGCGGTACAGCTTGCGCGCCATCAGCAGCAGGCGCTCGGTGGCCACCGTTTCCGTCTCCATCGCCAAATTCACGAAGATGCGCGGCAAATAAAACAGGCCGGCAAACCAGGACATGACGAAGATGATGTGAAAGGCTTTGGTCCAGAGAAAGAGCATGGGGTTCCCAATGTCAGAAGTGGAGAGAAACGAGAGCACGGGCCACCTTGTGGGCAGCCCGCGAAAGAGACTATTTACGTACTTCGCCGTGGCCAAAGACCACGTACTTGAGCGAGGTCAGGCCTTCCAGTCCCACCGGGCCGCGTGCATGCAGCTTGTCGTTCGAGATGCCGATCTCGGCGCCCAGGCCATATTCGAAGCCGTCGGCGAAACGCGTCGACGCGTTCACCATCACCGAGGCGGAATCGACTTCGCGCAGGAAGCGCAGCGCATCGCTGTAGTCTTCCGTGATGATCGATTCCGTATGCTTGGACGAATACTGGTTAATGTGGTCCATCGCTTCGTCGATGCCGTCGACCACTTTCACCGACAGGATCGCCGCCAGGTATTCGGTGGACCAGTCTTCCTCGGTGGCGGGCACCAGGTACGGATAAGCGGCGGCGGCCAGGATCGCATGGCTTTCCGGATCGGCGCGCAGTTCCACCTGCTTGGTCAGGTACAGTTCGGCCAGCTGGGGCAGCACGGTCGCGGCGACGGCGCGCGACACCAGCAGCGTTTCCATGGTGTTGCAGGTGCCGTAGCGGTGGCACTTCGCGTTGAAGCCGATATCGACCGCCTTCTGGATATCGGCCTTGGCGTCGATATAGACGTGGCAAATGCCATCGAGGTGCTTGATCATCGGCACGGTGGCCTCATCCATCAGGCGCGCGATCAGGCTCTTGCCGCCGCGCGGCACGATGACGTCCACGTACTGCGGCATGGTGATCAGGGCACCGACGGCGGCGCGGTCGGTGGTGTCGATGACTTGCACGGCATCGGCCGGCAAGCCGGCTCCCTGCAAGCCCTCGGCCACCAGCTTGGCCAGCGCGCGGTTGCAGTGAATCGCTTCCGAGCCGCCGCGCAAGATCGTCGCGTTGCCGCTCTTGATGCACAGGCCGGCCGCATCCACCGTCACGTTCGGACGCGCTTCATAGATGATGCCGATGACGCCCAGCGGCACGCGCATCTGGCCCACCTGGATGCCCGTCGGGCGGAACTTCATGTTCGAGATTTCGCCGATCGGATCGGCCAGCGACACGATCTGCGTCAAGCCTTCGACCATGGTGGCAATGGCAGCGTCGGATAGCGTCAGGCGGTCGAGCATGGCCGGCGCCAGGCCGGCGGCGGCGGCCGCATCGAGGTCGCGCTGGTTCGCCGCGCGCAGCAGGTCGGCATCGCGCACGATGGCGGCGGCAATCAGGCTCAAGGCGCGGTTACGCGTGGCGCTGTC
Organism: Janthinobacterium sp. SUN033; assembly: GCF_030397595.1. NCBI lineage: Bacteria > Pseudomonadati > Pseudomonadota > Betaproteobacteria > Burkholderiales > Oxalobacteraceae > Janthinobacterium > Janthinobacterium sp. SUN033. Next base: position 9,364 of record NZ_JAPQNV010000006.1, on the reverse strand, counting down.
GGCACGCGCCATGGCGCGCGAGGCGGCGCGCGCGCGCGTGCCCACGTCCTGCATATATTCTGTGATGTCCATGCTCGTATCCATATAGTAAAAAACTAGCCTCGGGCGATCTTCAGGCCCAACTGCAGCATGGCATCCCAGGCATCGCCCGCGTAGCCCTTGGCGCGCAAGCCCTTGATCATCTTGTCCACCTGCGCCGCCTGCTGCAGCGCCGCTTCCAGCACGGGTAGCGAAATGCGCCGCAGGGCCGGTTCCATCATCCGCTCGCGCGGCCCCCAGATGCGGTATTCCTTCAGCAGCGCGCCCAATGGACGCCCTTGCGCCATGCCCGCCTTCAATTTTAACAGCGTGCGGATTTCTTCGGATACGGCCCACAAGACCAGCGGCAGCGCCTCGCCCTCGCCTTTCAAGCCTTCGAGCATGCGCACCAGGCGCGCCGGATCGCCGGCCAGCATGGCTTCGGACAGCTTGAAGACATCATAGCGGGCCACGTTCAACACCGCGTCCTGCACTTGTTCATACGTCAGCTTACCCGCGGCATGCAGCAAGCCCAGTTTCTGGATTTCCTGGTGCGCCGCCAGCAAGTTACCTTCCACCCGTTCGGCGATGAAGTCGATGCTGGCCCGTTCGGCGCTTTGTCCCTGCGCGGCCAGGCGCTGGCCTATCCACGCCGGCAACTGCGCCCGCTCCACGTTCGGAATCTCGATATATACGGCCGCCTGCTGCAGGCTGGCGACCCAGGCCGCCTTCTGCGTGGCCCAATCCAGCTTGGGCAAGGTGATCAGGGTCAGGTTGTCGGGACTGAGGTTTTTCGCGTAGCTTTGCAGCGCCGCGCCGCCATCCTTGCCCGGCTTGCCGGTGGGGATGCGCAACTCGATCATTTTCTTGTCACCGAACAGCGACAGCTCCTGGTTCGCCGCCAGCAGCTCGCCCCACTTGAAGCTGCGCTCCACCGTCAGCACGTCGCGCTCGGAGTATCCCTGCGCACGCGCCGCGCGGCGGATCTTGTCGGCCGCTTCCAGCGCCAGCAGGTGTTCGTCGCTGGTGATCACATACAGCTGCGCCAGCGGCTTGGCCACATGCCCATCGAGCGCGTCTATCCGCAATTGCATGGCGTCCCCGTCACTGCTGCGGGGCTGCCGGCGCGACAGGCGTCACGGGCGCCACTGGCGCCACCGACATGGCCGGCAGCACCGGCTTGATGGCGGCCAGGCGGCGCATGATCTGCTGCACCAGGTCGTTGCGCATGTCGCGGTACAGCGCCGCTTCTTCCGTTTCCTTGGCCAGTACCTGCGAGTCGTCGAAGGTGATCGGACGCACCAGGCTGATGGTCGTCGGCGCCAGCAACTGGTTGCCGGCCTTGTCCACCACGCGGAAATTGATCGAGTAGCCGAGTTGATACTCTTGTACCCGGCCATTTTTGTTCAGCGACAAAATGGTCTTGGTCTGATTCCTCTCCGGGTCGCTGAGCACTTCAAGGACGGCGTCGGCGCCATCCCTGGTGTTGACCACTTCCGTGCTGCCAATGGCGCGGATATAGCGCTTCAGGCCGATCGCCAGCGGCGACGTGTCGGGCAAGCCGATGTACATCGTCGCGAACGGCAGCATGAAACTGCCGTTCGAACCGCGCAAATGGAAGCCGCAGGCCGACAGCAAAACAGTCAGGCCCAAGGCCAGCACGGCGCGGCGGCCCAACAGCGATACGGAAGAGGAAGTCGTCATGATTACACCACGATGCTGATTAACTTGCCTGGCACGACGATGATCTTCTTCGGCGTGGTCTCGACGTACTTCTGCACACTTTCGCACGCCAGCGCAGCCGCTTCGATGCTGGCCTTGTCCGCATCCTTGGACACGGTGATCGAGCCGCGCAGCTTGCCGTTCACCTGGATCATCATCTCGATCTCGGACTGCTCCAATGCAGCCGGGTCGACTTGCGGCCAGGCGACGTTGAGCAGGTCGCCGTGCACGCCCGCGTAGCCCAGTTCCTGCCACAGCACGTGGGTGATGTGCGGCGCGACGGGGTTGAGCAGGCGCAGGAAGATGGAGAAGCCTTCGGCGATCAGCGCCTTCGACTGCGCGCTATCGTCCAGCTTGGCCGATTCCAGCGTGTTGAGCATCTTCATGCAGGCCGATACCACGGTGTTGTACTGGATGCGCTTCAAGTCGTAATCGGCTTGCTGCAGCAGCTTGTGCAATTCGCGGCGCAGGTTTTTCTGCGCGTCGCCCGTGGCCGGTGCGGCGCCGCCGGCCAGCGCGGCTTGAATCGTCGCCGACTGGGCGTAGCCGAAGTTCCACACGCGGCGCAGGAAGCGGTTCGCGCCTTCGACGCCGCTGCCCGACCATTCCAGCGTCTGTTCCGGCGGCGAAGCGAACATGGTGAACAGGCGGGCCGTGTCGGCGCCGTACTGCTCGATCTGCGCTTGCGGGTCGATGCCGTTGTTCTTCGACTTCGACATTTTTTCCGTGCCGCCGATTTCTACCGGCTGGCCGTCGGCCACCAGGACGGCGCTTTGCGGACGGCCCTTGTCATCGAGCGACAGGCGCACGTCGTCCGGGTTGAACCAGGTGGTCTTGCCCACCGCGTCCTTGCGATAATATGTTTCGTTGAGCACCATGCCTTGCGTCAGCAGGTTGACGAATGGCTCGTCGAACTTGACCAGGCCGAAGTCGCGCATGATCTTGGTCCAGAAGCGCGCGTACAGCAAGTGCATGACGGCGTGTTCGATGCCGCCGATGTACTGGTCCATCGGCATCCAGTAATCGTTGCGCGCGTCGACCATCGCGTCGTTCGAGCCTGGCGAGGTATAGCGCATGTAATACCACGACGAATCGACGAAGGTATCCATGGTGTCCGTCTCGCGGCGCGCCGGCTTGCCGCACTGCGGGCAGTCGCACTGCAGGAAGGCTTCGTATTTGTTCAGCGGATTGCCCGTGCCGTCCGGCACGCAGTCTTCCGGCAGCACCACCGGCAAGTCTTTTTCCGGCACCGGCACCACGCCGCAATCGGCGCAATGGATCATCGGGATCGGCGTACCCCAGTAGCGCTGACGCGAAATGCCCCAGTCGCGCAGGCGGAACGTGGTTTTCTTTTCACCCAGGCCCAGTTCGGCCAGGTCGGCGGCCACCGCATCGACGGCGGACGCGAAATGCAGGCCGTCGTATTTGCCGGAAGCGACGCAAACGCCGTCCTTGCTGCCATACGATTCCTGCCAGGCGTCCGTCGAGAATTCCTGGCCCTTGACTTCGATGACTTGCTTGATCGGCAGGTCGTATTTCTTGGCAAAGCCGAAATCGCGTTCGTCGTGCGCCGGCACACCCATCACGGCGCCATCGCCGTAGGTGATCAGCACGTAGTTGCCGACCCAGACTTCCACTTGCGCGCCCGTCAGCGGATGGGTGACGAACAGGCCGGTCGGCATGCCCTTCTTCTCCATCGTTGCCATGTCCGCTTCGATCACGGAACCGAGCTTGCATTCGGCGTTGAAGGCGGCCAGCGCAGGATTGCTTTGCGCAGCGTGGATGGCCAGCGGGTGCTCGGCGGCCACGGCGCAGAAGGTCACGCCCATGACGGTGTCCGGACGGGTGGTAAACACATACAGCTTGCCGTCGCCGATCAGGGCGCCATTCGCGTCCTTGATGTCATGCGGGAAGGCGAAGCGCACGCCCGTCGACTTGCCGATCCAGTTGGTCTGCATGGTGCGCACGCGCTCGGGCCAGCCCGGCAGCTTGTCATCCACATATGCCAGCAACTCTTCCGCGTAATCGGTGATGCGCGCGTAGTACATGGGGATTTCGCGCTTTTCGATCAGCGCGCCCGAACGCCAGCCGCGGCCATCGACGACTTGTTCGTTGGCCAGCACGGTCTGGTCGATCGGGTCCCAGTTCACGGTACCGGTTTTCTTGTAGATGATGCCTTTTTCCAGCATCTTCAGGAACATCCACTGGTTCCATTTGTAGTATTCAGGCTTGCAGGCGGTCATTTCGCGCGACCAGTCGATGGCCAGGCCCATCGATTCCATCTGCTGCTTCATGTGGGCGATGTTCGAATACGTCCATTGCGCGGGCGGCACGTTGTTGGCCATGGCCGCGTTTTCCGCCGGCATGCCGAACGCATCCCAGCCCATCGGCATGAGCACGTTGTAGCCATTCATGCGCAGGTAGCGGTACATCACGTCATTGATCGTATAGTTGCGCACGTGACCCATGTGCAGCTTGCCCGAAGGGTAAGGCAGCATCGAGCAGGCAAAATACTTGCCTTTTGGGAAACGCGGGTCGTGTTCGACGGCTTTATAGGCGTCGATCGCCTTCCAGTGCGATTGGGCGGCTTGTTCGACGTCGGCGGGACTATATTTATCTTGCATGATGTGCGGCCAATAGTGGATATGAACCGAGCATTATACTGGTTGTCGCCGCCCGATAGCGCGGCGCGCCGGCGGCCCGGTCTCGCATATTTCGGCCGGCGCACAATTATGCTATGCCGTATGCAACAATACATATGCCACAATCTTGTTCTTTGCATCAACGCCGACCATGATCGTCTACCAGGAATATCCGCCCATCCCCGCCCTGTGGCCATGGCTGGACTGCGTCTGGACGTGTCGCGTGCAAACGGGCGCCACGCCCCTGACGCACCAGGTCTTGCCAGACAATTGCATCGACATCCTGTGCCAGGACCAGCAGGACGCCAGCTTTGCCGTAGGCATGATGACGGCGCCGATTGCCGTCCTCAGCCAGGGTCTCGTGCAGACGGTGGCTGCCCGCTTCAAGCCGGGCGCGGCGGCACACTTTTTCCAGCTTCCCTTGTGTGAACTCAGCGATGGCCGCACGGGCTTGCAGCAACTGTGGGGCCGCGAGCTGGCGGCGCGCCTCGGTGACGCGTTGTGGAGCGAGCCCTTGTCCAATGCGCAAAGAATTTCTATTTTGCAAGATTATCTGCTGCTGCGCCTGCGCACCGCGCCGCCACGGCGCCAGGCCGGCGCGGCCGAACATGCCATCGCGGCCATCGAGCGCGCATCCGGCCAGGTGCGCGTGGAGGGTCTGGCGCAGCAACTGGGCGTGTCGCGCCAGCACCTGGCGCTGCAATTTCGCCAGCAAGTCGGCATCAGCCCGAAGCTGTTTGCCCGCATCTGCCGCTTCCGTGCCGCCAGCCAGGGCCTGACAAGCCTGGCGGGACAGCCGGACTGGGCGCAAGTGGCCTTGCAATATGGTTATTTCGACCAGTCGCACCTGATCCACGACTTCCAGGATTTCGCCCGCAGCTCACCCGAGGCGTGGCTGACGGGCCGGCGCGCGTGACCACCTTCCATTTTTCCAATCGCGCGGCGCGCGCCGGTGGCATCATGGCGTCATGCATTTCAACCAACAGGAGCAGAACATGATCAAGGGCTTGCGCACCGTCACCTATCCCGTCCCCGACCTGGACAAAGCCAAGGCCTGGTACAGCCAGGTATTTGGCACGGCGCCGTATTTCGACCAGCCGTTCTATGTTGGCTTTGCCATCGGCGGCTTCGAGCTGGGCTTGCTGCCGGGCGGCGAAGCGGGCACGCAGGGCAGCGTGACGTATTGGGGCGTGGACGGCATCGAGCAGGAAGTCGAGCGCATCGTTGCGCTGGGCGGCACCCTGCACCACCCGATCACGGACGTGGGCGACGGCATCCGCACGGTGGAATTGCTCGACCCGTACGGCAACCAGATCGGCCTGATCGACAATCCGCATTTCGATACGGCCAAGGTGCTCTAGGCCGCTTCGCCCTGCAGCCATAGCCGGAACTGCTGCAAGGCCGTCTTTTCATGCGCCGTTTCGGGCGTGATCAGGTAATACGCGCGCTGACCGCGCAGTGGGCGCTCGCATGCGATCTGCAATTCGCCACGCGCCAGTTCCGCTTCGACCAGCATGCGTGGCAGCAAGACCACGCCCTGCCCTTGCACGGCCGCCATGGCCAGCATGGAAAACAGTTCGTAGCGGGCGCCGTAGTGCGCCCCGTCGCGCCCCTCGCCCTCGATCTGCATGGCGTCAAACCACTGGCGCCAGGCGCCCGGGCGCGTACTCTGTTGCAACAAGGTCAATTCCAATAAATCCTGCGGCTGCCAGTCGCTGCGCGCCGCCAGCAGGCGGGGGCTGGCGACGGGCACGATTTCTTCGTGCATGAGCAAGGTGGCGCGCGTGCCGGGCCAACGCGCCAGCTGCTCGGGCGTGCCCGCGTACAGGGCGCCGTCGTATTCCGTATCGGCAAACATGAACGGTTTTGTATACGCGTCGATATGCACGACGATGTCCGGATGCAAGTCCGCCAGCGAAGACAGCCGCGGCATCAGCCAGCGCGTGGCAAACGTGGGCACGGAAGCGAGCTGCAAGGCCCCGCCGCCGCCCTGGCGCGCCATGGTGTCGAGCGTGTCGCGCTCCAAGCCATCGAGGCGGGCGGCGATCTGCCGTGCATACGCGGCGCCGGCGCTGGTCAGCAGCACGCCATGGCGCGTGCGCTGAAACAGTTGCACCCCAAGAAAAGTTTCCAGGGACGAAATCTGGCGCGACACGGCGCTTTGCGTCAGCGACAGTTCGCGCGCCGCATGCGTGTAGCTCTGGTGGCGCGCGGCCGCCTCGAAGCAGTTCAGCGCTTGCAGCATGGGGATTTTGCGTGACATGGGAATATCCGGCCGGTAAAAGACCCCTAGTATGCCGCAAGATATGCGCAATACGCATGTCTGGGTGCGAAAAAATCGTTTGCGCAAGGCTAGGCAAAAATCTACCATGAGTCATATTCAATCTTGCGCCGATCACCGGCGCTCACCTGCGAGGCCTGTGATGAGCAAAACCGTATTCGACTGGAATTCCCCCCTGCTGCTGGAAGAACAACTGACGGGCGACGAACGCGCCGTGCTGGAAGCGGCCCGCGACTATTGCCAGGGCAGCCTGGTGCCGCGCGTGCTCGAATCGTTCCGCCATGGCCGCACGGACGCCGCCATCTTCCGCGAAATGGGAGAGCTGGGCTTGCTGGGCACCACCATTCCCGAAGAATACGGCGGCGCCGGCCTGAACTACGTCTGCTACGGCCTGGCCGCGCGCGAAGTCGAGCGCGTCGATTCGGGCTACCGCTCGATGATGAGCGTGCAATCCTCCTTGGTGATGGTGCCGATCAACGCTTTCGGCAACGAAGAAACCAAACAGAAATACCTGCCGAAACTGGCCACGGGCGAATACATCGGCTGCTTCGGCCTGACGGAACCGAACCACGGCTCCGACCCAGGCAGCATGGTCACGCGCGCGCGCAAGGTGCCGGGCGGCTACAGTCTCTCCGGCGCGAAGATGTGGATCACCAACAGCCCGATTGCCGACGTGTTCGTCGTCTGGGCCAAGGACGATGAAGGCGCGATCCGCGGCTTCGTACTGGAAAAAGGCTGGAAAGGCCTGTCGGCGCCGGAAATCCACGGCAAGGTCGGCTTGCGCACCAGCATCACGGGCGAAATCGTCATGGATGAAGTATTTTGCCCGGAAGAAAACGCCTTCCCGGACGTGCGCGGCTTGAAAGGCCCGTTCACTTGCCTGAACAGCGCCCGCTACGGCATCGCCTGGGGCGCACTGGGCGCGGCAGAAGACTGCTACCTGAAAGCACGCCAGTACACGATGGACCGCCAGCAATTCGGCCGCCCTCTTGCTGCAAATCAACTGGTGCAAAAGAAACTGGCCGACATGTTGACGGAAATCACCATGGGCTTGCAAGGCTGTTTGCGCCTCGGTCGCATGAAGGATGAAGGCTCGCCCGCCGTGGAAATCACCTCCATCATGAAACGCAACAGCTGCGGCAAGGCGCTGGACATCGCCCGCGTGGCGCGCGACATGATGGGTGGCAATGGCATTTCCGACGAGTTCGGCGTCATCCGCCACCTGGTCAACCTGGAAGTGGTCAACACCTACGAAGGCACGCACGATGTGCACGCGCTGATCATCGGCCGCGCCATCACCGGCATCGCCGCGTTCAACTAATGGACGCCTTGGCTTCCACCCTGCGGCCCGCGCCTTTGAGCGGCTTGCGCGTGCTCGACCTGTCGCGCGTGCTGGCCGGCCCGTGGGCCGGGCAAATGCTGGCCGACCTGGGCGCCGACGTGGTCAAGGTTGAACAGCCGGGCCGCGGCGACGACACGCGCTCCTGGGGGCCGCCGTATCTGAAAGACGAGGATGGCCGCGACACCGCCGAGGCCGCCTATTTCCAGTGCGCCAACCGCAACAAGCGCTCCCTGTGCATCGACCTGGCCGCCCCGGAAGGGCAAGCCCTGGTGCGCCGGCTGGCGGCCGAGGCGGATGTCTTGCTGGAAAATTTCAAGCTGGATGGCTTGAAGCAATACGGCCTGGATGCGGCCAGCTTGCTGGAACTCAACCCGCGCCTCGTCTACTGCTCCATCACAGGTTTCGGCCAGGATGGGCCGTACGCGGCGCGCGCCGGCTATGACTTTTTGATCCAGGGCATGGGCGGCTTGATGAGCATCACGGGCGTGCCCGACGGCCAGCCGGGCGCCGGGCCGCAAAAAGTGGGCGTGGCGCAGACGGACATCCTGACGGGCCTGTACGCCACCATCGCCGTGCAGGCGGCGCTGGCCGAACGCGAACGCTCGGGCCTGGGCCAGCATATCGACCTGGCCTTGCTCGACGTGCAAGTGGCGGCGCTAGGCAACCAGGCCGCCAATTACCTGTGCGGTGGCAAGGTGCCCCAGCGCATGGGCAATGCGCATCCGAACATTGTTCCATATCAAGACTTTCCCACGGCCGATGGCGACATGATTCTGGCGATCGGCAACGATGGGCAATTCTCGCGCTTTTGCGCCGTCGCCGGCCACCCGGAATGGGCGCAGGACGAACGTTTCGCCACCAATCCGCAGCGCGTGGCGCACCGCGCGATCCTGATTCCGCTGATGCGCCAGGCCACGGTCATGCGCACGACGGCCGAGTGGATCAGCGCCTTCGAGGCGCAAGCCGTGCCCTGCGGCCCCGTCAACCGCATCGACCAGGTCTTTGCCGACCCGCAAGTGGTGGCGCGCGGCTTGAAAGTGGAGATGCCGCATCCGACGGCGGGCACGGTGGCGCTGGTGGCCAATCCCGTGCGCCTGTCGGGCTCGCCGGTGCAGTACCGCTTGCCACCGCCATTGCTGGGACAGCATACCCAGGAGGTGCTGCAGCAATGGCTGGGCCTCGATGGCGGCCAGATCGACGGTTTGCGCGAACGCAAGGTCGTCTAAAGAAAAAGGTTCTGTCATCGGCAAGTAGGGGAAATGCCGGAATCTTCCGTTGGCTGCGCTGTCTGACTCTGCATATTCACCACGCGGGGAGCAGATCATGCAGCCAGCCGAATGGATCAGCTTTATCGCACAG